>NZ_CP029151.1:2214223-3623447 GCF_003095655.1 Dokdonia sp. Dokd-P16 | reverse complement strand
CGCTTATCAATCGGCTCATTTCCTTATAATTTCCTTCGGCAACGGCCTTGTAGTAGGCAGTAACGGTTTCTTTGGAGGTCGCTTCTTGCTGTGTGCATCCCGTGAGTATGCAGAGTAGGGTGAGGAGGAATAGGGTATATTTCATAGCGCGTGAATAGATGAATGCTGCCCTAAATATAGCATCTTTTATAGCGCCCTAGCTTGCAAATGACGTACGATATAAGAGGTGTTTATGATACGCTTTCGCGAAAGCGTACTAACTCTACATTAAAGGAGTCTCAAGATACATTTGGCGCACTTTTTAGGATGACCATATAGAGAGGAAGCCTATACACCTACGTAGTGAAAGCGTAATGGATTGAGACAGGTTTGCTTTCGCGAAAGCGTAATAACTGCGCACTACGTTTATCTACAGATCATGAGGGTATATACATACATAAGCCTTCACTAGCGTTGAGTACTAGAAAGGCTTATGAGAGGTTTAAGCGGGGTACATGTGCCTGTGGTATTATCTTCTAACCACAATAAAATCTGATCGTCTATTTTCTAAATACTGCACTTCTGTACAGCTATCGTCTGCCTCGTCACAAATGTGTATAGGCCTAGATTCACCAAAACCTCTTGCACTCTCAATGCGCGAACTCGTGATACCATTTTTAATCAAATAGTCACGTGTAGAAGTCGCTCTGTTTTCTGATAAGGTCTGGTTATACGACGCTCCACCACGTTGATCTGTGTGGGATTCTATCTTAATAACGAGGTCTGGATACTCGTTCATAATATCAATAATACGCTTGAGCTGCTGTGCGGCAAATATGTTAATCGCAAAACGGTTAGACTCAAAATTAATAGGATTGATTTTAATTTTTTCTACCTCACCATCTGTAATGAATATGTCTGAAAGATTAGCCAACTTAAAATCTACAAAGTTAATAAGCCCATTAGGCTCAGTACCTGTGTTTAAGTCTAGCTCATCTTTTGAGTAGCCTATTTTTGACGCCTTAAAGTTGTATCTAATGTTACAACCCATCTGCAAGGTGTAGGTTCCTGCAGCGTCTGTAAGTGTTTCGGCTACTTGGTTATTGTTAGTGTCATAAGCAATGATGGTTACTTCTGGAAGCGGTGCTCCAGATTGTGCGTCTGTAACGGTTCCTTCTATGGTCTGGAAGCACTCTCCTTGATCATATACAAAGGAGTAAATATCATCATCGCCTTTGCCGCCTTCCCTGTTTGAGCTAAAATATCCTTCATTCTTTGTATTACTAGCCACATAAGCAAAGTCGTCTGCATTGCTATTAATACCAAGGCCTAGATTACGTGCATTGCTATACACACCATCTCTAAGCTGTGCTTTATAAATATCAAGCCCGCCAAAACCTACGTGACCTTTAGAAGCAAAATAGAGTTCTTTATTTTTTATAAAAGGGAAAAAGTCATCATAAGGAGTATTAATCGCATCGCCCAGATTGCGAGGGGTAGAGAGCGAGCCATCCTCACGTATATCACATACATAAATATCTGCACGGCCATAACCACCTGGCATGTCTGACACAAAATACAGCTGACTACCATCTATAGTCACAAAAGGCTGCCCTATGGAATAGCCGTTCCCGTTAATAGGGAGTTCCTCTTTATCAAACTTTTCATCATTAATCTGCACACGGTAGAGCTTAAAGAAGTTTCTCTTGTTCTTTGTATAAATTTTACGTGAGCCAGATTGTGCACTTGATGCATATACGAGGGTCTGGTCATTATTGTAAAAGGTTGCAGTTGCATCGTGGTACTGCGTCTCTAGATCCTCACTAAAAAGTTTAATATTAGAATATGAACCAGTACTATCTATCGTGGCCTCATATAGCGATAGGTAAGGGGTGTTATCTCTTTTATAGAGTTTATTTTCTTCATCATTGCGAGCTGTTGAGAATACCAGCTTATTTTTATACAAGGAACCACCAAAATCTGCATAGCTAGAGTTAATCTCGAGGTTTCTAATCTGGTAGAGCGTGTCATTTGCTATAATGTCATTAAACCGAGACTTTTCTTCATAGTATCTGTTGAGCTCTTTGTCTTTTTTGGAAAGCTTTAAATAGCCTACATAAAAATCATCTGCCGTATCATACTTTTTTAAGAAGCGTAGCACATCAAAATATTGCCAAATGTGTGCAGGTTCCATCGTGTATCCTAACGCATCAAAGGTTTTTGTGTATGCAATCTCTGCACGTTCATAATTTTTGAGATTGTAATGCGTATCAGCTATATGCTGCCAGGTTGCAGGCGCTACCTTTTTTGAGTCATTAAGATGCTGATCATAAAGCACTGCAGCATCTGCATACATATGTCTTTCATAAAGCTCATCTGCTTTTTTTAAATCATTCTGTGCATAACTAGAACATACGCACATCATGAAAAATATATAGTGATTTCTTCATAGTAGTTTGATATTAAAAGAATCTAGGTGAGAATGACATTCCCTTTTTCTTGAATAAAGAGAACTTTAAAATAACTTCATGGGTTCCATCATTATAATTTGTGAACTCTGTAGTAGCATAATCAAAGGAATAGCCTAAAAAAATTGTCAGAAATTTGAAAACCAGCCAGCGCACTTACCGCAGCATCCACTTGATAACTAGCACCTACGGTGAGCTTGTCATAAAAGAGGAAATTTGCCGAAAGGTTATATCGCAGCGGACTACCATTTACATAGTTTACAAGCACAGCGGGTTTAAAACGGATGTTATCGCTTATGCCAAAAACATAACCTGCAGTTAGGTACGTTTGCAACTCATCTGCCACGACATTCCTCCACATTATCATAATACTCATCGTTAAAGAAATCTGGCACAGAGACACCCAGGTACCAGTTGTATTTGTATAAGAATGCACCCGCGCCCAGCGTAGTGAGTAGTCTATTATCAATGTTATTTGTGAGTAGGGGATCGCCTTGGTTTACAAACTCCCCTTTTGAGAAGTCAACATTGAGTAACTGAGCACCTCCTTTTATCCCAAATGCCAAATTAAGATCCCTATCCAACTGAATATTATAAGAGAAATTACCATCAAAGTTGAATCTCTCTGCAGGACCGTTTACATCTTTTGTGACATTTACACCTATACCAACGCGATCAGTAAGCGGCGTTTCAACACTGAGGTTATACGTCTCTGGCGCCCCATCAAAACCAGCCCACTGCGATCGATATATTCCCACCACATTTAACCCTTCTGAAGATCCTGCATATGCTGGATTTATAGCCATGGTATTATACATGTATTGTGTATAGTTAGGCGCTTGTTGTGCATTGCTATGTATGCTTACACAACACATAATAAGTACTAAGTAAATCTTATATATTTTTAAACATATTCGTTGTTTTTAAGTTAGGTTATTAAAGTGCAATGTATACCCAGCCAGTAAGCGGCTCATTACCATCTTTTAAGTCTAGAATGTAATAGTAAGTAGATGATGGAAGGCCGTCATTTTTATTAACAGTACCATTAGAAGTAGAAGTACCTCTCCACACATTTGCATATCCATCCATCTCATACACCATGTTTCCAGCTCGATTATAAATTTTCAAGTTGTTTTCTGGGTAAGATTCGATGCAGCGTATGGTAAAGGTGTCATTAAAGCCGTCACCATTAGGTGAGAATTCATTAAACACTTTAATGCAACTAGGCGTGATATCAACTTGAGATACATTGTTAGTAAAGTCACTATCCATAGGGCTAGACTGCGTGATGGTCGCGATATTTAGATAATCTCCGTCCTCGAGTACTACAGCCGTTTTTCTAACACTACAGTAGCACTGGCCATCACCTCAGGAATTATCCAAGTACCCACTGCATTATCAAAAGTTCCACTATCTGTCGCCGCAGATATAAATTGCAGTCCGGATGGTAATATATCTTGAACCTCAACATCTGTAAAATCTGTGTCGCCTACATTAGTCACAGTGATGGTATACACAACCTCCGTATTAAGTTGTGGCAGGGCATTATTTACCGTTTTAAGAATCGTAAGATCAGAACAAGTGGCAACTTCCACGTCTAGAGTAGCCTCTGCTAGAGGCATACAGCTATTTAAAGATTCATAATTTACTGCAACAGATTGCTCGCCAAGTTCGTTCCATATCACCGTAACAAAATCATCTGTGAGATCACCACCAGTGATGATTGTTCCTCCAGAAGAAATGGTCCATAAATAACCGCTCATGTCAGTTTCTGTCTGGTAAGTGATTTCATTACCCACACAAGTCATTTCAGTACTGCTCGTAATGCTTGCTGTAGCAGTCTCATCTATCGTAATATTCACCTCTAGACGAGTGCTACTCTCACAGCCATTATTTACTAAAGCTCCATAATAATTACCAGAAACTAAAAGTGTATCTGCAGCTGGAGTGCCTCCTGTTGCTTGAGCATACCATATTACATCAGGTTCATTTACGTAAATATCACTTACGGTAGCCATAGCATCTATACAAAATGACTGTATACTTGCGGTGGTAGTAGGCGTAGGAGTACTGATAATAGTAACTGTAATAGCCAGCCTGTTTGCACTCTCGATTCCGTTTGTAACAAGTGCCGCATAATAAATCGTGTTGTTCATCAATGCAGTATCGGTAGCTAAAACTGTCCCACCAGAAGCACTGAGGTACCAATTTACAGTAGTCTCATTAACCTGAATATCTGCAATTATTGGATTTTCGCTTTCGCAAAAAAGTTGCTGGTCATTTTCTGTCGTTACGATACCTGATTGTATGGTAAGCTCATCTACAGTAGTGTCTGAAGCTGTATTACCTACCAAATCTTCTGCAGTGGCTTGCACATCATACGTGCCATCTCCAAGTTCATTTTCATCTGGTATTTGTAAAGACCATGTATCATCACCATTGTCTGTTAGGTTCCCATCACTCTCCATATATGAATTACCATCCACAATGATTGAAAGCATATCATCAGAGTCTGCTGTACCTGTAATCATTGGCGTGGTGTCACTTGTTTCTTGAGGAGTCACCGTAGGCGGAATAGGAGCAGTCGTGTCAATTGTCAACTCGTTAGTAGTTACATCTGACGCCGAATTTCCAGTCATGTCTTCAGTGGTGGCTTGCACATCATAAACACCATCTGCAATATCATTAGCTCCTGGAATTTGCAAGCTCCATGTATTATCACCATTATCTGTAAGATGTCCGTCATTTTCAACGTAGGTTGTGTTGTCAACGGTCACTGTCAATGCATCACTAGAATCTGCTGTTCCCTCAATTATTGGGGTGGTGTCTGTGGTTACTTGAGAGATTACCGTTGGAATACTAGGAGCATTCGTATCGATTATCAACTCGTCTGTTGTGGTATCTGAAGCAATATTGCCAACCGTATCTTCCACCGAAGCATCTACATCATACGTTCCATCTGGTAGTTCGCTTCCATCTGGAATCTGTAAAGACCAGGTATCATCACCATTATCGGTTAGGTTACCATCACCTTCGGTATAGTAACTCCATTTACGATTACTGTAAGCTCATCAACAGAATCTGCTGTACCAGTAATCAATGGCGTGTTGTCATTCGTAGTTTGTGAATGAACCGTTGGAGTCGTTGGGGAAGCAGCGTCAATGGTTAATTCGTCAATAGTAATATCCGAAGCCGTATTTCCAACAGCATCTTCCACCGAAGCATCTACATCATAAGTTCCATCTAGGAGTTCGCTTTCATCAGGTATTTGTAGAGACCACGTATCATCACCATTATCGGTAAGGTTTCCATTACCTTCGGTGTAGGTCACTCCGTTTACAATTACAGTCAGCTCATCATCAGAATCTGCTGTACCAGTAATCAGCGGTGTGGTGTCATTTGTGGTTTGTGCTGTTACCGTTGGAGTAGTAGGCGCAGTAGCGTCAATTACTAATTCATCAGTTGTTGTATCCGAAGCCGTATCCCCAACAATATCTTCCACAGAAGCATCTACATCATACGTTCCATCTAGTAGTTCGTTTCCGTCAGGAATCTGCAGGCTCCAAGTATCATCTCCGTTATCGGTAAGGTTTCCATCACCTTCCGTGTAGGTCACTCCACTTACAATTACAGTCAAATCATCATCAGAATCTGCTGTACCAGTAATCAGCGGAGAAGTGTCATTGGTAGTTTGAGCAGTAACCGTTGGAGTCGTTGGTGCAGTAGCGTCAATTACTAATTCATCAGTTGTTATATCCGAAGCAGTATTTCCAACAGTATCTTCAACAGAAACATCTACATCATAAGTTCCATCTAGTAGTTCGTTTCCATCAGGAATCTGCAAGCTCCACGTATCATCACCATTATCGGTAAGATTTCCATCACCTTCAGTATAAGTAATTCCATTTACAATTACAGTCAGCTCATCATCAGAATCTGCTGTACCTGTAATCAGCGGTGTAGTGTCATTGGTAGTTTGCGCAATAACCGTTGGCGTCGTTGGGGAAGCAGAGTCAATGGTTAATTCATCAGTTGTTATATCCGAAGCTGTATTCCCAACAGTATCTTCCACCGAAACATCTACATCATAGGTGCCATCTGGTATTTCGTTTCCGTTAGGTATTTGCAAGCTCCACGTATCATCTCCATTATCGGTAAGGTTTCCATCACCTTCGGTGTAGGTCACTCCGTTTACGATTACTGTTAGCTCATCATCAGAATCTGCTGTACCTGTAATCAGCGGTGTAGTGTCATTGGTAGTTTGCGCAATAACCGTTGGCGTCGTTGGGGAAGCAGAGTCAATGGTTAATTCATCAGTTGTTATATCCGAAGCGGTATTTCCAACTGTATCTTCCACAGAAGCATCTACATCATAGGTGCCATCTAGTAGTTCGTTTCCATCAGGAATCTGCAAGCTCCACGTATCATCACCATTATCGGTTAGGTTTCCATCACCTTCGGTATACGTAACTCCATTTACAATTACAGTCAACTCATCATCAGAATCTGCTGTACCTGTAATCAGTGGCGTGTTGTCATTTGTGGTTTGTCCTGTTACTGTTGGAGTAGTAGGCGCAGCAGCGTCGATTACTAATTCATTTGTTGTTGTATCCGAAGCCGTATTACCAACAGCATCTTCAACAGAAACATCTACATCATAAGTTCCATCTGGTAGTTCGTTTCCATCAGGTATTTGTAGAGACCACGTATCATCCCATTATCGGTAAGGTTTCCATCACCTTCAGTGTAGGTTACTCCATTTACGATTATTGTAAGCTCATCATCAGAATCTGCTGTACCAGTAATTAATGGCGTGGTGTCATTCGTAGTTTGAGCAGTAACCGTTGGCGTCGTTGGGAAGCAGAGTCAATGGTTAATTCATCTGTTGTTGTATCTGAAGCAGTATTTCCAACAGCATCTTCAACAGAAGCATCTACATCATACGTTCCATCTGGTAGTTCACTTCCATCAGGAATCTGCAGGCTCCACGTATCATCACCATTATCGGTAGATTTCCATCACCTTCGGTGTAGGTTACTCCATTTACAATTACTGTCAGCTCATCATCAGAATCTGCTGTACCATTAATCAGTGGAGTGGTATCATTTGTGGTTTGAGCAGTAATCGTTGGCGTCGTTGGGGAAGCAGAGTCAATGGTTAATTCATCAGTAGTAATATCAGAAGCAGTATTCCCAACGTATCTTCCACAGAAGCATCTACATCATAGGTTCCATCAGGAATTTCGCTTCCATCAGGAATCTGCAAGCTCCACGTATCATACCATTATCGGTAAGGTTTCCATCACCTTCGGTATAGGTAACACCATTTACAATTACAGTCAGCTCATCATCAGAATCTCCTGTTCCTGTAATTAGTGGAGTGGTGTCATTTGTGGTTTGCGGAACAACCGTTGGAGTTGTAGGCGCAGTAGCGTCAATTACTAATTCATCTGTTGTTGTATCCGAAGCTGTATTCCCAACCGCATCTTCCACAGAAACATCTACATCATACGTTCCGTCTGGTAGTTCGCTTCCATCAGGAATTTGCAAGCTCCACGTATCATCACCATTATCGGTAAGGTTTCCATCACCTTCAGTATAAGTAACTCCGTTTACAATTACAGTCAGCTCATCATCAGAATCTGCTGTACCAGTAATCAATGGCGTGGAGTCATTAGTAGTTTGAGAATTAACCGTTGGCGTAGTTGGTGCAGTAGAGTCAATTACCAGCTCGTTTGTTGTTGTATCCGAAGCTGTATTTCCAACCGTATCTTCCACAGAAGCATCTACATCATAAGTTCCGTCTGTTAGTTCGTTTCCATCAGGAATCTGCAAGCTCCACGTATCATCACCATTATCGGTAAGATTTCCATCGCCTTCAGTATAAGTAATTCCATTTACAATTACAGTCAGCCCATCTTCAGAATCTGCTGTACCTGTAATTAATGGTGTGGTGTCATTCGTAGTTTGTGCTGCAACCGTTGGCGTTGTTGGCGCAGTAGCGTCAATTACTAATTCATCAGTTGTTGTATCCGAAGCAGTATTACCAACTGCATCTTCCACAGTAACATCTACATTATACGTTCCATCTAATATTCACTTCCATCAGGAATCTGCAAGCTAAAAGTGTCATCACCATTATCGATGAGGTTACCATCACCTTCGGTGTAGGTAACTCCATTTACAATTACTGTTAGCTCATCATCAGAATCTGCTGTTCCTGTAATTAGTGGAGTGGTGTCATTTGTGGTTTGCGGAACAACCGTTGGCGTCGTTGGGGAAGCAGAGTCAATTACTAATTCATCAATTGTTGTATCCGAAGCAGTATTTCCAACTGCATCTTCCACCGAAGCATCCACATCATAAGTTCCATCTGGTAGTTCGCTTCCATCAGGAATCTGCAGGCTCCACGTATCATCACCATTATCGATGAGGTTACTATCACCTTCGGTGTAAGTAACTCCATTTGCAATTACAGTCAGCTCATCATCAGAATCTGCAGTACCTGTGATTAGCGGCGTGGTGTCATTCGTAGTTTGCGGATCAACCGTTGGCGTTGTTGGCGCAGTAGCGTCAATTACTAATTCATCTGTTGTTGTATCCGAAGCAATATTTCCAACGGTATCTTCCAAAGAAGCATCTACATCATAGGTTCCATCAGAGATTTCACTTCCATCAGGAATCTGTAAAGACCAAGTGTCATCACCATTATCAGTTAGGTTTCCATCACTTTCGGTGTAGGTCACTCCGTTTACAATTACAGTTAGCTCATCATCCGAATCTGCTGTACCAGTAATTAATGGCGTGGTGTCATTGGTAGTTTGTTCTGTAATAGTTGGAGTAGTAGGCGCAGTAGCATCAATTACTAGCTCAGCCGTTGTAGCATCTGAAGCAGTATTTCCAACCGTATCTTCCACAGAAGCATCTACATCATAGGTACCATCTGGAATTTCGTTTCCATCAGGAATCTCCAGGCTCCACGTATCATCACCATTATCGGTTAGGTTTCCATCACCTTCTGTGTAGGTTACTCCATTTACAATTACAGTTAGCTCATCATCCGAATCTGCTGTACCTGTAATCAGCGGCGTGGTGTCATTCGTAGTTTGTGCTGTTACCGTTGGTGTAGTTGGCGCAGCAGCGTCAATCACTAATTCATCAATAGTTGTATCTGAAGCAGTATTCCCAACCGCATCTTCCACAGAAGCATCTACATCATAGGTTCCATCTGGTAGTACATTTCCATCTGGTATTTGTAGAGACCATGTATCATCGCCATTATCGGTAAGGTTTCCATCACCTTCGGTGTAGGTCACTCCGTTTACAATTACAGTCAGCCCATCATCAGAATCTGCTGTACCTGTAATCAATGGTGTGGTGTCATTCGTAGTTTGTGCTGCAACCGTTGGAGTTGTAGGCGCAGTAGCGTCAATTACTAATTCATCAGTTGTTATATCTGAAGCAATATTCCCAACAGTATCTTCCACAGAAGCATCTACATCATACGTTCCATCTGGTAGTTCACTTCCATCAGGAATTTGCAGGCTCCACGTATCATCACCATTATCGGTAAGGTTTCCATCACCTTCGGTATAGGTAACACCATTTACAATTACAGTCAGCTCATCATCAGAATCTCCTGTACCAGTAATGAGCGGTGTGGTGTCATTGGTAACTTGCGGATTAACCGTTGGAGTAGTTGGACTGTTAATATCTACTGTGTAAGCCTCGCTATCAATAGCTGTGGCAGTACATAAAGTACCAACAACCGTTATCGATGCATCAATAGTTGAATCTGCGTCAAGTACTAATTCTGCGCCTAGAATGTCTGTAGCGAAGCTTAAGGTTGCATCCAATAATGCTGTGTAATTTGTATTATTTACCGTAATAGTTACTTCATCGTTTTCTTGTGCATCTCCTGTAACTACACCAGAAATGGTAATATCATTATTTTGCTCAATACTATTAATGACATCATCTGCGGTAATATTCTCCGTGAGATTTATGGAGATATTTGGGGTATTTGCAAGAATTATAGACACTTGTCTCAAATCACCAGGACTATTCTCACAACCAGTAGCAGGCTCAATGGTTGAAATAAATATATTATCAGGATTATTTGCTTCATTTAATCCTGTGATCTCAAGCTTACTGTCATTAATTGCATAGATGATTCCATCTGCAGTAAGCCCATTAGTAATCTCTACATTTTTATTAGGATCAAAATAATATTTGAAGTTATTTGAGATGGTACTTGACGGTACAATCTCTAATACCTCTGGTAAACATATAGCAGAGTCAAAACCTGCTACTAGAATATCTGAAGCTCTTGGAGTAGGGTTAATGGTCACTAAAACAGCAGTTCTCACAGACGCTACAGTACATCCATTTGCGGTAGCAGCAGCATAGAAAGTAGTACTTTCTGTTAATGATGGGGTCGTAAAAGCTTCACCACTATCTACTGTTGCAAGTAAAGTCCCACCTTGCTCTGCATCATACCAATTTATTTGTGAGTTTGTAGCATCAGTAGTAGCAGTAAGATCTGCAGTGCTATTTTCACATAAGGTAATATTTTTAGATGCTGCAGCAATTTCCGGAATAGCAGGAGTCACCGAAACATCATATAAATCAAGTCGCTGACTCAATGAGGTATTTAATAATGAAGAATAACTAACTACAATCCTATCTACAGGAGCCGAAACATCAAAACCTATATCTACCGGATTATTACTTTGTAATAAATTGATAAGCTCAAGATTTAATAACGAACCTAAGTCTCTTGTTGCAACTAGATTTGTTCCGTTGTAGGCCTCAAATTGGATATTATTTGCCACTCCTAGTGCTAATAAACTTGGATCGACAGCAAGGCGAATTTTAAAATCTTCTGTGGGTTGTGTTGTATTTTGAAAATAAATTTCTTGTTCTATCGTTGCAGCAATTGATAATACTCCCAAACTTAACTCTGAGAATGTTGTAGGATCTCCATCAATTGCATTTTCAATATTTGTGACCCCAGCGCCTCCTAGATTTATTAAATCTAGATTAAGCCCAGTCCCGTCAAATGAGGTAAATGAAGGAGTGTTACAAATAGGTGCATCTGCGCCGTAGAAAGCTCCATAAACTTTCAAAGAACGTTCTTGATTTAGTCCAATTAAGGAACCTATACTATTTGTAATTTCTATACTGCTATATGGTTGGTCTGGTGTGAGTGCTATATAATAATCTCCCTGTGCATCGGTCACTATTTGTGTTCTAGCACCGCTAAATGTATTAGGGTCTGATGATACTGCACTTAGCACGGTAGTATTACCATTTAATGCCTTTACGGTAAATTCTTGATTACCTATTAATACAATCCCCAACACATCTGCAAGTAAATTACCGAGACTACCACCTAGTAAAGAAGGTAATAAGTCATCTTCTGTTTCTATTTTAATATATGATGTGGTATTTGCTGGCAGTAGTTCTCCGTATGCTAACTCAAGTACACCATCATATGCACCAAAAAAAAGTGTTCCAGAGTTTGCTCTAACCTCGGCAAAGTCTGTTAAGTCTTCATTTACAGATAGATTTGCATTGTCAACATTTTCTTGGTTGAGAATAGTGGTTGCAAATGATTGCTCTTGTGCATTCATTGAGAAGCAAGCAAGTAATAAAATTACTATGAAGCTGTTCAAGGGCAATGGATAGGTAGTTTTTCTCTTCATGGTAGTCGTTTTAAATTATTTTAATAAAACATCTAACTAATGAATGTCGAGTACACATCATTAAAAACAATAAAATTCAAATTTGATTAATCGTATAAGAGTCCGTTTAATCAAAGTAATACTTGCCACCAGTTTGTTTAAGACTAGCGTTAGGTATTTGTGTAATTAAGAACTTTTACTTGTACAAAACTGGTTGTAGAATGTTGATTTATACAAGTTTAATGTGTAGGAAAATTATTAAATTGTTTTTGTATTTGCAAGACTAAATACAGCTAATATGAATTAATTAACACTTAAACGTTATAAATTAGCATTTGATAGAATTTTACAAGTAATAAACAGCAAAACAAATCATATTTAATTAACCTTGAATTATAGATTTACATTTTCGCGAAAGCGTAATTAAACAAAACTGTTAAAATTACGTGGTTTGTTGAATAAATTATACTTGTAAAAAAGTTGATATGTTCACATGTGTGTTAAAAATGCTCCACAATATTAGTAGGGAAGACCAATAAGTAATCACTTAAATTTGCAGTAAGGGGGACAACCTCAGAAAAGAGAATACTGTATATGGATATGCTACAATTAAGAACCGTAAATGTTGTGCAATACTTGCAACCTTTACGAGAAGGAGGATCACTTCCAGCTTTAGTAAAGGCAGATGATGATTATTTATATGTGCTCAAGTTTAGAGGAGCGGGCCAAGGTAAGAAAGCACTTATAGCTGAGCTTCTAGGAGGAGAAATAGCAAGAGCGATAGTACTCCATGTTCCAGAGCTTGTGTTTATGAATCTAGATGACTCTTTTAGTAAAACAGAGCCAGATGAGGAGATTCAGGATTTATTGAAGTTTAGCGTTGGTTTAAACTTTGGGCTTCATTTCTTATCAGAAGCGATTACTTATGATCCGCTGGTTAGTACGGTAGATGCGCTTACTGCTTCAAAAATAGTGTTACTAGACTGTATTATAAGTAATATAGATAGAACAGCAAAAAATACAAATCTCTTGCAGTGGCATAATGAGATATGGGTGATTGATAACGGTGCAAGTTTTTATTTTCACCATGATTGGAAAAATTGGAAAAATCACCTAGAGCGTACTTTCCCGCTAGTAAAAGATCATGTATTGCTTGAGAAAGCAACGCGCTTACCAGAAGCGGCAATCGCAATAAAGGAGCTATTAACGCAAGAAAAACTAGAAGATATCATCTCAAATATACCAGAAGACTGGTTAATATCTGAGTTTGATACCATGACTCCTAGTGATATGAGAGCAGCTTACCTTGAGTTTATTAATTCTAGATTATCAAAAATTGATATCTTAGTAAAAGAAGGAGAGGATGCAAGATAAATATACCTTTGAGTATGCCACTATTAGAATTGTACCTAAAGTAGAACGTGAAGAGTTCTTTAATGTAGGTGTCATTGTGTTTTCAAAAAAGAAAAAGTATCTGGGAATAAAGTATCATATATGTCCAGATAAGTGGAAAGCCTTCTGTACAGATGTAGACATTAAAAAATATCAAGCATATCTAGAAGCCTGGGAACTTGTTTGCAAAGGTACACCTGCCGGAGGTCGCATAGGCGCGATGGAACTTTCAGATAGATTTAGATGGCTTACTGCTTGTAGAAGCACCATCATACAAAGCTCAAAAACGCATCCTGGTTTATGTGAAGATCCAGCGAGTGTGCTAGAAGATATATTTAATAAAAACGTGCTATAAGCTTAAAGCGTTAGTTTTTTCAATATTCACATTACGCATTTTAAGGATTACTATAATTCTTACTAGTTGGCTTTCGCCAACATTAACGGTACACATACATGAAGAAGATACTTGTTTTATTCTCACATCCTAAATTTGAAAAATCTAGGGCAAATACGTCACTAGTATCTTACATTCAAGATATGGAGGGTGTTACTTTTCATGATCTTTATGAACAATACCCAGATTTTCATATTGATGTAGAAGCCGAAAAGGATTTACTTATTGCTCACGATATTGTTATCTGGCACCATCCATTATATTGGTATAGTTGTCCGCCTTTAATGAAGCAGTGGATAGATATGGTATTAGAGTTTGGCTGGGCATATGGACCTGATGGTATTGCACTCAAAGGAAAAACCTGTCTCAATGTGATTACTACTGGTGGCTCAAAAGAAGTGTATTGTGCACAAGGAAGTAATAGCTTTACCATTAATGAATTTTTGAGACCTTTTGAGCAGACAGCAACCTTGTGTGGGATGCAGTATTATCCTCCATTTACCGTCATGGGAACACACCAATTGAGTAACACACAATTAGATAGTCACGCAATCAGCTATAAGTCATTATTACAGTTACTTCAACAGGAGGTAATGGTACCAGAAGTAGCAAATTGTGTTTTCTTAAATGACCTCCCACAGTTAAATATCCAATAAGTTATGACAGGAAGTATTCTTTTTGAAGCCATAGTCTTTCTTACGGGAGCCATCATTTGTGTGTATATCGCAAAGCGATTAGGATTAAGTTCGGTAATAGGTTATTTACTAGCAGGCGTACTCATAGGCCCTTACGTATTAGGATTTATAGGTCAAGAGGGAGAAGATATATTACACTTTGCAGAGTTTGGTGTGGTGGTTATGTTATTCTTAATAGGTTTAGAAATTGAGCCTAAGAATTTCTGGAACATGCGCAAGACCATCCTAGGTATGGGAGGATTGCAGGTAGGAGGGACCATGCTACTAACTTATTTCTTGTTCACCTCTCTAGGCTACGACTGGAAAGTCTCTCTTGTAATCTCCATGGCCGTAGCACTGTCATCTACAGCAATTGCTTTGCAAACCATAAAGGAGAAAGGGATGATGGATACCACTTATGGAGCATCCTCATTTTCTATTTTACTTTTTCAAGATATCATTGTAATTTTCATGCTAGGTGCATTGCCACTGCTCTCTACTGCCACAACGGTGGCTGGTGGTGAAGGTCATGGAGCGTCTGAGAATTTATTAGATGGTTTGCCTATCGGTTTTCAAACGCTTGCAATTATTCTTTCTGTAGTTATTATCATAGTTGCCGGTAAATTTTTAATTGTACCTATGCTGCGTAAAGTCGCAAATACAGGAGTAAGAGAACTACTTATAGCCTCTGCATTATTGATTGTATTTTCTATTTCTTTTTTAATGGAATATGTAGGTCTCAGTCCTGCGCTAGGTGCGTTTTTGGGCGGAGTAGTACTGTCTAATAGCGAATTCAAACATGAGCTAGAAAGTACCCTTGAGCCTTTTAAAAACTTACTGCTCGGCCTGTTTTTTATGGCCGTAGGAGCTTCCATTAACTTTATTGTGATTGCCAAAAATCCGCTCACCATAGGCGGGATTTTGATCGCGATTGTAGTTTTAAAAGCGATCGTATTATTTATCACAGGATGGATCTTTAAACTAAAATTAGATCAGAAACTGCTGCTCACCTTTAGCTTATCGCAGATAGGAGAATTTGCATTTGTCTTGCTTTCTTTCGCATTCAGCTTGCAATTGCTAGAGCAAGATCAAATGGATATGATGCTAGTAATCACAGCGCTTACCATGTCACTTACGCCCATCACAGGGATGATAAACGAGCGTTTTATATTACCTAGAATAGGAACCAAAGAGTCTATAAAACGACCTATGGATCACATCGCAAAGTCGCAGAATGTGATTCTTGTTGGTTTTGGGCATTTTGGGAGTACAATTGGCCGTTTTTTGAGGTCTCATGGCGTAGAGGCAACCATTCTTGATCAAGACTCAAACCGTGTAGATTTTCTTCGCAAGATGGGCTTTGAGGTGTATTACGGTGATGCCACGCGCTTAGATTTATTGGAATCTGCTGGAATTGCACAGGCAAAAATTCTAATTTGTGCTATAGATAATCCTACGGTAACAAAGCAAGTCACAAAGCTTGTTAAAGAAAAGTATCCCCATGTAGAACTTATGATTAGAGCAAGGAATAGGGATGACGCCTATGATTTACTCAACTTAGGTATAGAAAATATTTACAGAGAATCCCTAGATACTTCACTCAGCCTTGCTAGTGATGCATTGCATAAATTAGGGTTTAGAAAGTATACGTTAAATAGACAGGTCCAGAACTTTATAAAATACGATGAAGCTATTTTGAGACGACTTGCCAAGGAACCAAAGAAAGGTACAGATAGCTATATTTTTGTCGCTCGTCAAGAGTTAGAAAAGCAAGAACGTTACCTCAACGAAGACTTTAATAGAGGGATTGTAGCTTATGATAATCACTGGGACAGCGAGCACATTAGAAAAACACTAGAAGGACAGCAAGATAATAGTGAAGAAGATAGCACAAAATAGATGAGTTTTTCCCTTTCGGGAACATGTGAGCAGATGATATTTATGCTGTTTAATGACTTATAGTAAGTTTGTCTTTCAACTAGCGCTATATCGCCGAAGCTTTGTGATTGCGGCATTAAAAGTTAATTACCACAAGATTTAAAATACTCATTTGTATACGTGGGTGAGATAATACCTCTTAGATTTGAAATTACAAGATGATAAAAGGTTGCTTCTTTTCCATATACTGCTATCAGATTATTGTTACCTAACACCAAGAGATCTACTCTAGTAAAATAGATGGCTACTACTAGCGACACATTAATATCACTTCTTATGTTACCTGTGTCTTGTGCTTGTACTAGAAGATTGTAAACAGTTACTTTAGATAATTTCTCTACAAATACAGTATATGCCTTATTTGCCTTAGGATAATATCTCGATAGGTCAGAAAGAAAAGAGGGTTTAAAGTATGCTATATACTCAAACCCTCTTTTGTATATTAAAATTACTTTTAAAAGCGCATCTGTACTTTTACAATCAGTGATAACATTAATATTCTCTTGATATTCGTCAAGTAGTGCCATCACGCTTGCAGTTACTAAATCTCCTTTTGTTTTAAAAAACGTATAAATCGTTTTTTTAGAAATCCCGAGATCATCTGCTATCTCATCTAGCGTCACATGTTTGCTGCCAAGCTGTGTAAACTTAGTAATAGCATGCTGTAGCAAGATTTCCTTAGTAGCCATCTTATACTTTTATCTCCATCCGCCACCTAAGGCTTCGTATAAATCAACTATAGATACAAGCTGCTGTAGTTTACTCTCGATGATATTAAGCTCTGCATTAAGAGCACTTTGTCTTGCTGTAAGCAAATCTAGGTATGTTGCATAACCGTTTTTTAAGAGCTCCTCAGAGTTGGCTTCTGCTGCGCGTAGTGCAGTAACTTCTTTATTTATAAATTGGAACTTTTTTGTTTCTGCTTCATATTCAAATAAGGCATTTGATACTTCAGTTCCCGCAACAAGCAATGTCTTTTTAAATGCTAGTAAGCTCTGTTCTTGTTGTGCAATTGCAACTTCGCGCTGTGTTTTCAACTTTCGCTGGTTCAGGAGTGGTTGTGTTAATCCACCTATGACTGTTGCAAATAATGAATTTGCACTTAGTAGCTTATCAATCTCAAGACTCTGGAAACCTCCTGCTGCGGTTAATCGCAATGAAGGATATAAGTTACTCTTTGCAACATTAGTTAGCTCAAAAGACTGAATCAGATCAAACTCAGCTGCCATTACATCAGGTCTATTAGTTAATAGTGATGCTGGTACTCCTAGTTTTAATTCTTCATCTAGCACCTGGCTATCTAGTGAGCTTCTTTCAAAACGCTGTCCAGGTTTTCCTAATAAAATACTGAGTACATTTTCTGTTTTAAAAAGTGCTGTCTCAAGGTCTACTTGTAGTGCCTTTGCGTTGTTATACTGCGCTATGTTTTGATCTACTGCCACCTGTGTAACCTGTCCAGCATCTTTTAATGCTTTTATAGTTTCTACACTACGTTCTCTAGTTGCAACCGTTTCTTCTGTGATGGCTATCTGAGCATCTAGAGCAAGTAAGTTATAATAGGTGTTTGTGATACTTGCAACAAGCTGAGTTTTTACAGCTTGATGACCCGCTACACTTTTCAAATATGCTGCTTGCGTAGCTCTTTGGTTACTTCTTATTTTTCCCCAGATGTCTGCTTCCCAAGATAGATTTGCTGTGATATCAAATTGATCTGTAGCTCTATTGGTCAAAAACTGACCAAACTGCGTGTTCTCAGAGAGTACTTGGTGTGTGAAATTTGCGCCTACATTCACTGTAGGTAAATAACCAGCCTTTCCTTGTTTCGCGTAAGCTTGTGCAGCAATCATCTGTTGTATAGCGATACGCACATCCATGTTATTTTCAAGCCCTTCTTGAATATACGACTGCAATTGATCATCTGTAAATAAGGTTCTCCAAGAGACATTTGCTACAGAAATACTATCTGTAGGCAAATTGTCTGTTCTATACAATGCCTCTGTCTCTGCAGTAATATCTGGCTGTACATAGTCTTGTGCTACAAAGCAACTTTGTAGCATGAAAGACACAACAACTAGAAGTATAGGCTTGCTTATATTCTTATATGTGATAGGTGATTTCATTATTCTTGTGTTTCAATAGTTTGTACTGCTGGTTTACTAGAAATGCGTTCTTGTAACCACTGAAATAATATAAATAAGACTGGGATTACAAATACCCCTAGAATGGTTCCTATAAGCATCCCGCCTACGGCACCTGTACCTATAGAGTTGTTACCTTCAGACCCTACACCTTTGGCAAGTACTAGTGGCATTAATCCTAGAATAAAGGCAAAGGAGGTCATTAGAATAGGTCGTAGTCTTGACTTTGCGCCGTTTATGGCGGCACTCACGATGTCTTCTCCATTTTTACGCCTAGCAAGCGCAAATTCTACAATAAGAATAGCATTCTTGGCGAGCAGCCCTATCAGCATGATTAAGGCAATCTGGAAGTAGATATTATTCTCTAGACCAAACAGCTTAGTACTTATATATGCTCCAAAGACTCCAAATGGTAAAGAAAGTATTACGGCAAATGGTAATAAGTAGCTTTCATATTGAGCACTTAGTAAGAAGTATACAAAGAGAATACTTAATCCAAATATGAATGCGGTCTGATTTCCTGCGTTTACCTCTTCTCTAGTAAGACCAGAATATGCGACAGTATAATTGTTAGGTAGCTTTGCAGCCTCTTCATCTATTATTCTAATAGCGTCTCCAGTACTAAAGCCATCATTAGTAGCACCAGTAATAGAAGTAGAATTAAAGAGGTTAAATCTAGTAACAGATTGTGGTCCATATACACGCTCTAAATTTACAAACTGCGTGATAGGAGTCATTTCTCCAGAGTCAGTTCTTACATACATGCTATTTAAATCTTCTACACCAGCTCTATCATCAGGTAACGCCTGAATATATACTCTAAACTGCTTTCCAAACTTTGAAAAATCTGATGCATAAATACCTCCTATATAACCTTGTAACGTGGAGAATATGCTATTAATAGCTACTCCTTTTTCTTTAGCAAGCGGTACATTTATCTCCATCTCATACTGCGGATATTCTGTATTAAAAGAAGACTGAGCATACTTAATTTCTGGGTGCGACATTAATGCCGCAGCAAACTCTTTATTTGCAACATCTAAGTCTTTAAATTCACCTCCAAACTTGTCTAATAAGTTCACTTCAAAACCAGATGAGTTACCAAATCCTCGAATACTAGGAGGAGAGAAGAAAATAATTTTAGCCTCAGGAATATTTGCACCAAGTCCGAAAAGTTTACCTGTGATTGCAGTGGCAGATAATGAAGGGTCTTCACGCTCATCCCAATTTGCTAGTTTTATGATACCAAAACCATAATTACTTCCTGCACCATTTAATAAACTTCTACCTTTAATAAAGTTAACAGCTACAACTCCTTCTAGGCCATCTATACGATTATATAAATCTGTAGTAACAGCATTTGTTCTATCAAGTGAAGATCCTGCAGGTAGCTCAATGTTTGCAAAAATAATTCCTCTATCTTCATTAGGTACAAAACCTGTAGGAGTTGTGTTTGATGCCCAAACAATACCTACGATAGCAAGTGCTAATAGTAATACAGGCATCCATTTTTGTCTGTATAAGAATGATAGCGAGTGACCGTATCTAGTTACTGTAGCGTTAAAACCTCTATTGAATAAGGTATAAAATCGCTGTAAAGGACCTTTTCCTTTGAGTTCCTCATCATCTTTGTGTGACTTTAAAAGTAACGCACACAACGCTGGACTCAGCGTCAAAGCATTTACCGCCGAAATAAGGATCGCTATAATGAGCGTAACTCCAAACTGCTCATAAAATACTCCTGTAGGTCCCGTAACAAAAGTAACTGGGATAAATACAGCTGCCATTACTAAGGTGATTGATATAATCGCCCCAGAGATTTCATTCATGGCAGTAAGTGTCGCTTTTTTAGGATCTTTTTCCCCTTCGTCCATTTTAGCATGTACAGCCTCTACTACAACAATCGCATCATCTACTACAATACCAATGGCGAGCACTAGTGCAAACAGTGTAAGTAAGTTAATAGAATATCCAAAGACACTTAGAAAGAAAAACGTACCAATAATAGAAACAGGTACCGCTATCGCTGGAATAAGTGTGGATCTAAAATCTTGTAGGAATAAAAACACTACGAGGAATACTAATATAAATGCTTCTAATAATGTAGTAAGCACTTTCTCAATAGATGCGTTTAGGAATAAACTAGTATCATAAGGAACAAAAACATCTAAACCCTTTGGAAGATCATTTTTTACAGATTCTAGTGTTATTTTAATGTTTTCAATAATCTCTCTTGCGTTAGATCCTTTAGTTTGAAAAATCCCCATAAAAACGGATGGATTCCCTAAACTTTCTGCATTTGCAGCATATGACTGTGCATCTAGCTCAATAGTTGCCACATCATCTAGACGTAAAAACTGTCCGTTTCCTAATGCCTTGATGATAATGTCACCATATTGCTTTTGCTCTTTAAAGCGGCCACTATAGGTTAGTGTGTATGAAAAAGCCTCTCCATTATTTTCTCCTAGAGATCCTGCTGCAGCTTCTAAGTTTTGCTCTTGTAATACCGCCTGGATATCTGATGGAATTAGTCCATATGAAGCAAGCTTCTCAGGTTTTAACCAAATACGCATTGCATAATCCTGCTGAGAAAATAAACTTACATCACCTACACCGCTTATACGCTGCATCGCTGGAATTACGTTTATTTTTAAATAGTTCTGAATGAACGTAGCATCATAATCCTCACTCTCAGAATACATGGAGATAAACATCAAAGCACTTGTTTCTTGCTTTTGCGTCGTAACTCCTGTTTGTACTACCTCCTGTGGTAATAGCGGTGTAGCTCTAGAAACACGGTTTTGTACGTTTACCGCTGCAATATCTGCGTCAATCTCTTGATTAAAATATACTGTAATCTCAGCAGTACCATTATTTGAGGCAGTAGAGGTGATGTAGGTCATCCCTTCTACACCATTAATTTGCTCTTCAATAGGGATGATTACACTTTCCAGCACCGTTTCGGCATTTGCTCCTGGATAAGAAGCAAGTACTTTTATGGTAGGTGGCGCAATATCTGGGTATTCTTCTATAGGTAAGCTAGTTATGCTTATAGCACCAAGTACCACTATGATAATAGAAATTACCGTTGAAAGCACGGGTCTTTCAATGAATGTTTTTAACATGTCTTGTATTTTTTTAGGGTAACCTAGTTCTTAAATAGCGTTTGTATAGGCTTAGTAGCTTCCTCAAATGGAACTTCTTGAGGTGTGATAGTCATGCCGCTTCTTAATTTTCCTACACCAGAAACGATGATAGTATCTGTGAGCTCGATACCTGATTCCACAACATATAGGTTATCTACTATCGCTTTTACTTTAAGTATCGAAGTAGCTACTTTGTTTTCCTTATCAACTTTAAAGAACATGATATTTCCTTGTTGTTCATAGGTAGCTTCTTGAGGGATAACAATTGCATCCTCGTATATCGTTGGTATTTGAATCTTTCCACTATTACCGTTTGTTAGTAATTGGTTAGGATTGTCAAAAACTGCTCTTAAGCTTACAGTACCAGTGCGTTGGTCAATTTGCCCTGTACTTGTTTGAATAGTACCTTTTTCAGAATAGGTGGTGCCATTTGCAAGGATTAAACTCACGTTAGAAAAGTTAGCTAGCTTTTCGGCAAGATCTTTTCCTTCAGCTTGCTGTAAGAAATCTAAGTATTGCTTCTCATTAAGACTAAAGAAAGCATATACTTTACTTATATCGCTTACGGTGGTAAGTGGTTGTGGATCTGCTGGGCTTACCAGCGAACCTTCTCTATAAGTAATGGCACCCACAAAACCGTCTACAGGACTTTTAATAGTCGCATAGCCTATGTTTGCAGAGATGCTACTATAATTAGCTTTTGCTTGCGCAAGATTAGCTTTTGCAGTTTCTAATTGTACAGCACTTATGATATTCTTTTCTACTAATGGCGTTAACTTATCAATTTCAACCTGAGCTACATTTACTCTTGCTTTTGCTGCCCCAGCATCTTGATTAAGTGATTGCGTTTCTAGTCTAAATAACACTTGACCCTTACGTACTTTTTGACCTTCGTCTACTAGTACTTTCTGTATATATCCAGAGATTTTTGCTCTTACAGCACTGTTTACAATTCCTTCAAGACTTGTAGGGTACTCTTGGTAAGCTGTTACAGTTTTAGGTTGCAACTTCATTACAGGAAATGGCGCTGGTGGAGCTTGTTGCGCTGCGGCGGCGGTATCTTCTTGATTACCTCCACAACTTATTGTGATAAATAGCACAACAAGTGCAAGCAGGGTGAATGATGTATATCTTTTCATGGTACTTTATATTTCAAATTTGTCGTCTGTTAATTTTGTTCTTAGTATCTCTATAGAAGCAGTAGCTTCATCTAAAAATTTGATGTAATCATTATGAAAATTCAAGTCAAATTTTTCTGAATCGTCTCCAGTATTCTGACTGTTTACGGTTTCCTTGTAGGTCCTGATTTCTTGATGTAATTCTCGTACTTCTTTCCACTCATTCATAAGGTTATCTACATGATGTACCACCATATCCTTATTGATGATAAAGTATTTCTTACGATCACCCGTTTTTGTGAAATACTCTATCTTGTTAAGATCTTGAAGGTGATTAAGGTGAGTTGAGATCGTACTCTTACTAGCGCATAGTATATTGACCATATCTTCAAAAGTGCATCCTTTCTTTCCTGTAAGAATCGTATATGATAGTATGCGAGCCGCTACCGGAGCAAGTTGCTCTCGCTTTTCGATATGTACACCTAGTTTTTCAACAAGTGACATTTTTTCTTTACAAATTATATCTGCCATTATTTATTAATTTATTCCCATTGCTCCATCAAAGAAACAGACGAGATTCAAATACGCGGCAAAATTAACCGTTAGTTCGGAACAAACCGAACCAATCGAAGTTAAAAGAATCTTAATTATTTTTGCTTTCGCGAAAGCGCTACTACGAGAAGGATAAGCGCTCTTTTTTATAAAGAGGATATTTTAAGAAAGCTACTTGCATAGAGATTTGATCTTAAAATCTAATTGATTGAAAGATAATTCTTCTTAGAAATAGGATCAAATAACCTAATTCTGAATGGCGAATTTTATAAGATTAACTAAAATCCATACCCAAATCTAAATCAATATCATTCTTTACGGCGGCATCTTTATAGGCAGTAAATGTAGTTTTTGGAGAGGTTTGACTAGCAAGATGATCTGGAAGCTCTTCTAGAAAGTAGGCGCTATTTTCTCCTAGTTCTTCTTGCGTATCCGTTTTATGATGAAAGGCGTTAATGGAATCTGTCGCTCTAGTGATAATGAGTTCATTTTTTGCTCTGGTGAGTGCCACATATAGCACGCGTCTATCTTCTTCTACTTCATCTAGATTCCCTAGACTGTAGGAGGAAGGGTAGGACTTAGGGGATACATTAAGCACAAAACAAACGTCTGCTTCAAGACCCTTAGCCGAGTGTACGGTAGAGATGGTGACGTGATCTTGATGATCTGTGGTAGTTAATTTACTGCCTTCTAAAGTATTTTGACCTGAAACATGTGCAGCATTATCTAGAATCCCTTCTGAGATAAAAGCGCCAAGCGTCGCATAGTTTTCAGAGAGCATTTCTAGTACAGGAAAATCGCCTTTGCGTTTTTCTGTCCAGTCTTTGCTATACTTCATAGCAAGATCAAACTCCATTGCGCTGTACAATTCTTTAATGGCTAGCTTTACGTTGCCTTTATTATCAAAAACAGTTTTGTAAAACTTAGATACTTTTTCTCCTTCGGTACCAGAGATGATAGAGGTGAAGGTGTCTGGTCTTATGTCCTCTGGTGCGATTTGCATCACCTCAGTCATATAAGAGGTTGCCTTTACAGCACCAATACCGTGGATGAATGTAAAAAAGCGAATCCACGCAATCTCATCTAGCGGATTGTTAATTACTCTCAATACCGCCACTAAATCTTTTATGTGAGCAGCTTCAAGAAACTTTCTTCCGCCAAAGGTTTGATAAGGAATCTTCTTTTGAAGAAATACTGCTTGCAGTGGTCTTGTATAGTATTGCGACCTGCTCAAGATTAGAAAATCAGAAAAGGAGCTTCCGCCACTAGAAAAGGCTTCTAGAATTTTATTAGCGATATAATTTGCTTCTTCAAATTGGTTATTCACATTCAAAATCACAGGCACTTTTCCTGGTCCTCTGCTTGAGATCAGTTTTTTATTATACTGTACAGGTGATTTTTCTAGTAACCAGTTTGAGATATCTAGTATCTCCTGTGTAGAACGGTAATTCTTGTCCAGTACTTTTACCGTAGCATCTGCTACACGTTCCTTAAATAAGTGAACATTCTTAAAATCTGCGCCACGGAAACTGTAAATAGATTGTGCATCATCTCCCACACAAAATAGGTGACAGATATGCTCAAAAGGCTTCAATAAATACCATTGCAGCGGATTTGTATCCTGCATCTCATCTATTAAAATATGCTCGTAGGAGGAAGCCAGAATCTCTCTTGCTTTTTCATCTTTATTCAGTCTATTTGCTATAACAAGCAGTAAATCGTCATAATCTAGGTACTGCTGTCGCTTTTTCTGTAGTTGGTATTCCTTTATAAGATGCTCTAATTGTGGTCGAAGTGTTGCAATATCTTCCGTCACTTGAGGGTCATCTTTTCCCTTATAGAGCAACTTACGTATAGTATCTGTGAGATTACTTCTTGTGTTACGCGCAAAGGAAAATATATCGAGAATCTGCTGCGGTTTAATTCTTACTTTCCCATATTCCTCACTTGCATTTCCGCAAGCCATTTTCATCAAACTTAACTGATCATCTGGGTCAATTACCGTAAAACTTGCCGCACCAAAGAGATTTGGAAACTTAACAATAAGCTGGTTACACCAGCTATGGAAGGTGCTACCATTAATTGCGCCGCTTGTACCAGCAGGCAATCCTGCTTTTACACGCTCTACAATCTCGCTTGCAGCTCTTTTTGTAAATGTGAGGATCTGTATCTTCTCTGGACGTACGCCAGATTGAATAAGATACTCTGCTCTACCTACAATAGTCTTGGTTTTACCAGTACCTGCTCCTGCAAGTAGTAGTAAGTGTTTACCATCAAAAGTGATGGCCTCACGTTGCTTAGTGTTATACGAATCTATAATAGCAGTTTTTTTATTTTCAAAGATAGGAAATTATTCATAATTTTGGATTTTATCCTATACTTCAATATATTGAGAAGAGCCTTCTTAGATGTACAAACTAACAGCAATAATTTAAAAATAGCGAGCGCTATTGCATTTTCTGTGGTCGTTTTTGATGATGAAGAGGAGCTGTACTATCATGAAAGTCTTATCAAACCGCTTCAAGTACTATCTCCAGATCAAGAATTCACTTATGGAATTACAAATAAAGCACTTAGAAACGCGCCAACTTTTATAGATATCGCGAGTTTACTCATCGATAATTTAGAAGACTGTGAGATTGCATATTTTGACAACTTCTCTCAACAATTATTACGCAGTTCTTTTAGAGAGATTGGATATCCACTAGGGAAGTCTTCCCTTATTTTTAATGCTACTTCCTCCAGAAAGAGTAGCAGCGCTGCACAACTATCTTTTGAGGAAACTGCAGCTGTTCATTCGGTGGAGTATGATTCTTTGTTACCTGGGATGAATGCACGGGGACTTGCTCAATTGTTTCAAACTAAGGCTAGTGTTGATGATGTTGAGAGTTACGCTTTCGCGAAAGCGGGAAACAACACCATCGCTACCACAAACCTATATGATCATTTACCTAAAACAAGCGGCGTGTACTACTTTAGAAACGCCGCCGACGAAGTGATTTACGTAGGAAAAGCAGTCGACTTAAAAAAGCGTGTGATTTCACATTTTAAGAGCAGGTTAGTTTTTGAAAAGACCCTGTGCAAAGAAACCGTCGCTGTAGAATATGTTGAAACCGGAAACGAGTTAATCGCTTTACTCAAAGAGTCGGCAGAGATTAAACAGCTTGCACCGATTTATAATTCGCAACAAATAGAGACCAACAACCCATGGATTGTGGAATCTAAAATAGATGCCAAAGGAATATTGAGAATTGTACCTACAGAAAAGAGCTATACAGACTCCTGCCACACGGTTTCATTCAATAGAGATTCTGTAATCCAGCAACTCAAACTATTACAAATAATGCACGCGCTATGTCCAAGATTTATGGGTGTAGAGCGCACTGCTGGTTCATGCTCTAGTAAAGCTTGTAAGGGTGTATGTAGGGGAGAAGAGCCAAAAGAAATATACAACGCAAGAGTATACAAGGCTTTAGAAACCTTAAATAGTAAAGAAGAAACGTATTACCTAGATCTCATAGGGAGAACTAGTAATGAGCGCTCATTTGTGCTTGTGGTTGATGGGATTTATATGGGATATGGATATATTACAAATCAAGAGACGGTAAATTCCATAGAAGACCTTGAGGCGTATCTTATTCCTCAAGAACACACCTATTACACCAGCAGAAGTATCCTCACACACCTTAAAAAACGCGGAGTTATTAAAAATTTCTTAAGATAACACGCTTCAATTTCCAACTTTTACTGCCTTTTTACTGTTTTTAGCTTTGCTAAATGACATTTTTTATTATCTCATGTATCTTCTTGTATATAGAAGGTGCGAGCTATTTACGGTTGGATTTTCTTTGAGATATTTATACCATTTTTACGTGGCAGATTATTGCCTATTTCAGCTTCTGTCATTTTAAGAGTGCTCTAACACATGGAGTTAAATAAGATTAAAAGTCATTTTAAAATTAAGAATCACTCGTAATTTTATAAAAAAAAAGATGGAAAAGGATAAAATAACGAAGACAGATATAAAGGATACAAACGAGCGTCCTAACGGATTAGGTTATGGTGGAAGAGATAAACCATCATCCAGAGATCTTAATCAAAACGAAGAATAGTAGCATTTATAATATTGCTACGATGTACCGATAACGTACATATTTTAACTAATCATGTGTTTCTACTAAGAGACACTTTTAAAACTAAGAATTATGAAACAGACAACAGCAGAAGCAGCAAGAGAACAATCTCACATAGATATCGTAAATAACTTACAAGGAATTCTAGAAAAGAATTACGATGCAGAGGAAGGATATAAAGAAGCAATGCTCAAGGCAGAAAATAGTTACTTAAAAGACTACCTCAAGAACAAGGCAGCAACAAGAGCAACATTTGCCACGGAGATAAGTGACATTATTTTAAAGCTCAATGAAACTCCAAAAGCATCTGGAAGCACTAAAGGAAGTATCCATAGAACATGGATGAGTATTAAAGATGCCTTTAGCTCAAACTCAGACGAGGGAATCCTTGAAGAGTGCATACGTGGAGATAAAGCGAGTATAGATGAGTACAACGAAGTGATGGAAAACCAAGCGTTTCCAGTTGAAATTACAAGCGTGCTCACAAATCAATTACTACAGGTAAAAAAATCTGTAAATGATATTAAGAAGATAGAAGATTTATTCTAGACCTTATCAAGCAAGAAAAAAGCCACCCTCGGGTGGCTTTTTTTTTGCTACCTTGGGTAGCAATATGATACTAGGCGAACTTTTTAAATGGATTAGACGCAGCCCAAAGAGGTTTAAAACGGTTTGTTATATCAGTGAGCATACATCAAATTTGACTCATCCGAAATTAAGTATACTTCTAAAAAAATCTCAAAATTACAATATTAACCACAGTGTAAATGGTGTTCTAATAAGTGCATCAAATCGATTTTTTCAAATACTAGAAGGAGAGGAAAATGAAATCAATGAGCTGTTTGAAAGAATACAAGCAGATGACCGCCATACAAATATTATAAAGCTGTTTAATACCACGATTGATCGTCCATTTTTCTCATCGTACAATAGTTCTTTTAGAGTAGGCTTAGGGAGTGATGAGATTAACGAGATAAATAAATATCTCTCAATTACAGCAAACCATCCTTTTGAAGCAAATGTTGTAGGTATTCTCAATTCTATGGCGCTGTCTGCAAGGCTAGCATGAAAGTATGTGTTGCTGGGATTATAATTTAAAACAGATATTACCTTTAATCTAACGTTAATTACTGCGGCCACCCTTAACAATTCTCACGCTTCCCGTTAAAATATTCTTTAGGTTTTTATAATGTGTATTGAGACACGGTTTTATGTTTTTAAATTTATATAAAACCAATTATTATGAAAGCACAAGCATATTTATCATTTGACGGAAATTGCCAAGAGGCATTAAATTTTTATAAAGGAATTCTAGGAGGAGAGGTTGTAAACCGCGAGACTTGGGAAGGAAAACAAACAGATATCCCAGAGCATTATCGCAACAAGTTACAACATGCCGAACTTAAAGGAAAAGGATTTCACTTTATGGCATATGATGCAGCACCAGATACACCACTTACTTCAGGTAATAAGGTGTGTATGAGTCTAGATTATAGCGATACCGCAGAGGCTCAATCTGCATTTGAGGCATTAAGCGCGCAAGGAAAAGTAAATTCACCATTTCAAGAAACTAGCTGGAATGCTCATTATGGTCGTTGTACAGATCAGTTTGGAGTAGAGTGGATGGTAAACGCAAAGTAAAACCACAGTAAACACTAAATTATGCCCTCACAAGAGGGCTTTTTTAATCTTAAAAATATAAATTAATGGAAAACTGGATCACCGCATCAATGCCCATTTTAGGTAAAGTATTAATATCAATTATAGCCATATTTACAGTGATGATTATTATCACGAGAATTTCTGGTTTACGCACATTTGCAAAGATGTCAAGCTTTGACTTTGCATCAACCATTGCCGTAGGTTCTGTGCTTGCATCCATTATTCTCAACCCAGATCAGTCACTTCTTAAAGGAGGAATCGCACTAGGAGGTATTATTGCTTTTCAAACCTTATTTGCATTATTAGTAAGGAAGAGTGTATTCTTTAAAAACCTTGCTACTAATGATCCGCTGTTGTTAATGAAGGACGGAAAGATTCTTTATAAAAACTTAGAAAAATCAAACGTAGGTGAAGGAGATCTCATTGCAAAACTAAGGGAGGCAAATGTACTTGATTACAATGAGGTACGAGCCGTTGTACTAGAAAGTACTGGAGACATGTCTGTACTTCATGACGACGGAGATAACAAACTAAATGACCAACTGTTAGAAGGAGTGAGGATTTCTTAAAAAAGTAATGGGTGTTGATGTATCGCTTTCGCGAAAGCGTTATAAAAACTATAAAAAATCTTGAAAATCTATTTAAAAAGATCAGAATTTTCCAGTTGCTTACAAGCCTCTTCATAACCAATCTCAAAAATAGCTGGAATACTGCGCATGCTGAAAGTGCCAAATTTGGCTAACTTTTCTGGGCATATTAATAAATCACAGTCTTTAAACTTGTTAAGCCCTTTTTGATGTAAGTTGATTTCATAAGCTCTGTTAAGTACTTGATATGAGTATTTTAAATCTCCTATTTCAATAGCACTCAACGGATTTACATAACTTCCGATAATAAGGTCACATTTGGGTACAAGTGGTTCTATAGGAAAGTCATCTATCACACCGCCGTCAAAGTAATGAACACCGTCAATCTCTATGGGAGTAAAAATCCCTGGAAAAGAAGCAGATGCGATAACTGGATTAATTAAAGGACCAGATTCAAAGGTGCGCAGTTGGCCAGTAATCACCGTAGTGGCTGTAATGGATAAAGGAAGTTGTAGCGACTCAAAACTATCTTCTGAGAAATATGCCGATAGATCTTTGTGAAATAACAAGGAATCTAAAAAGCCAGGTTTCCTTCTAGCAAATCTTTTTATGGAGAAAACAGGTGTTATTTTAAAAAAATCATAGATCACTTCCCAGTCGTGACCAGCAGCATATAATGCGCCCACAATCGCTCCCGCACTAGTGCCAGAAATATGTGTAGGTTTAATATTATGTTCTGATAATGCTTTGAGTACGCCCAGATGAGCCACACCTTTGATACCGCCTCCAGAAAAGGAAAGACCTATATTCATGATTGATTTATTATAATGCTAAGATAGCAAACCGTGTAATGGGATATCTTAAGATTTACTTACAACTTCACACCATAACTTAAATCTCCAGCATCTCCTAGACCTGGTATGATATATCCCTTAGAACTAAGCTCATCATCAATAGCCGAAATCCACAAATGGGTACTCTCTGGAAATTCCTTTTCAACATAATCTACTCCTTGTTGAGATCCTATTACAGAGATAATGTGTATTTGTGCTGGTGTGCCATGAGGTTTTAATGCATCTAGCACATTTTTGAGCGTCTTACCCGTTGCAAGCATAGGGTCTGTAAGGATTAACGTCTTACCCTCAAGTGATGGAGCCGCTAGATATTTTACAATAACCTCAAATTCGTCATCATCATTAGGGTGATTTCTATAGGCAGATATAAATGCATTTTCTGCTCCGTCAAAATAATTGAGTAGACCTTGATGTAATGGTAATCCCGCTCGTAATATAGAGCACAACACAATGTCTTGTTGTGGTAAACCCATTTCCTTTTCACCTAAAGGAGTTTGAACTTTCTTAGTTTCAAACGTTAATGATTTACTCATTTCATAAGCTAGAATTTCTCCTACACGTTCAATGTTTTTTCTAAAACGCATTGCATCTTTTTGAATATCATGGTCTCTCAACTCATAAATAAACTGGTTAAGGATAGAATGATCTTTAGAGTAATCGTGTATATGCATGTTGAGATTTTTTATGAGATATAAAGATAAAGAATAGTAATGTCACAACGTATTATTCAGTGTTGCATACATGAATGATTGTAAACGATACATTTCTCTTTTCCCTTTTTTTCTTCCTATTCGACCTGCAATATAAAGACCAATCCAAGCAAGAAAAAGAAGTATCATACCTAATAATGGAAATGCATAAGATAATTGCAGAGTGACGTTTGTGTACAACCATACTCCACTTGCCATAAATAAAATGAAAACTAGAAAATGAAAAAACATAAATAGCGTCCATACCGTAGGGCTAGGTCCATAAACCCCTTTAATTACGGTAGGTTGCGACTCTATTTTATAGATTTCAAGATGTAGTTGTGGAGACCAGAAATGCTGTTTTTTTTTTTGGATACTTATAAAAATATGATCATCTGCTCGATATACTACAAAGTCTTTTGAGATTGCCCCTACATCTTCATAAGCACATAGCATCGTTTCTGGAAGCACATCATACTCAAGCGTAAAACGTGGTCTTAAAACAATATCATTAGGAAGTTCCATAGGCACAGTTTTTATAGAAGTGATGATTGCGCACCTACTAGGTTAGTACATGATAAATATAATGCTGTCGCAAGCTGTGTAATATGATTATTGTCATAGTTTGCAATATTCATACACAATAGCTTTGAGTAGTGATAACTATCAAATAACTAAGAGATATGAAAAATATAATACTACTCATTTTATTATTGATTACAGTCTCTAGTTATGCTCAAGTATGGAGTGTAGAGCTACGCCCTACTTTACATATTCCTACTCGGGAAGTATTGAATCAACCGTTACGTATAGGGAATGGACTAGAAGTAACAGGAGTATTATCTATAGGTAAGCGTACAGATGTATACGGCGGTCTTATCTGGAATCGTTTTGACACGGATGAAGGTTTTGAAGAATCTGATATAGAATTTATACAAAAAGGCTTCCTCTTTGGAGGAATGGTGTCATTTTCAATTATAGAAACACAGAGAAATCCTTTTTATGTACGAGCAGGGTTAACGCTTATGACGGTAGATACAGAGCGTACAGAAGGAAATTTTATTATTAAAACAGATCCCGCAATTGGTACTCATCTAGGTCTAGGGATGAAAATTATAAGTTTAGGGAACTGGCATGTGCTTCCAGAGGTGCGCTATGGAAACTCTTCACATAGATTTCAAGAAGCAGGAGAATATCGATATGTATCCTTTGGTAATATCTCAATTACAGCAGCATTGAGAAGAAGTTTTTAATAGGATTAATGATGATAAAAAGTAAGTATACAGTAGCTGATAATTATCATAGTATGCATTGCTCTTTCTTTCTAGATTTACTGTAAACACTACATATTATGACAATTACATTTCAATACATAAAAATTCAAGAGAGTGATACATTAAGTGCTGCTACGGTAGAGCATCTCAATAAACTCAATAAAAAGTATCCACAACTTATAAAAGCTCAGGTATACTTTAAAGTGGAGAATACTTCTGCAGCTGCGCATCAAATATGTGAGATAGAAATAAGTGCTCCTGGGCCTAGATTATTTGCCACTACAACAGCAGTACATTTTGAAACGGCCATGAAAGAAACCATCTCAGACCTAGATAAACAACTCAGTAAGCGCAAATGAATATTAAACACACACTAAACCAATTGTTATGAAAAAGATATTAGTACCTGTAGACTTTTCGACACATTCAGAATATGCACTTGAGACGGCTTCCGCTTTCGCGAAAGCGCACAACGCAGAGATTATATTGCTCCATATGTTAGGCTTATCAGATAGTCTTCTTCCTAGGGATGAAAGCGAAGGAGTAAACCAAGCTGTCTTCCATATGAAACTTGCCGAAAAGCAGTTTAAAGAGTTTAGAGACAAACCTTATATGAAAGGAATCACAGTCACTGAAGAAGTGCAAAATCATACCATTTTTCAGGATATTAACGAGCTGGCATCTAAGCAGGAAGTAGACCTTATAATTATGGGATCTCACGGAGTAAAAGGAATGCGCGAAGAGTTTGTAGGGTCAAATACTGAGAAAGTGGTACGTAGTTCTACAATTCCCGTGCTAGTAGTTAAAGAAAAAATGACCTCTTTTATACCTAAGAATGTTGTTATTGCTTGTGACTTTAAATTAGAAAATATCAAGGCATATAGAGATGCTATTCCGCTATTTGAAGAAATGGAGGCTCGTATCCATCTTGTATATGTGAATCTCCCTACAGATCGTTTTAAAAGCTCAAAGGAGATAGAAGAAACTATGGCAGCCTTTATGCGTGCTGCAGAGTTTGGGACAGAATTACATCAAGAAGATCTTGTGATTGTAAACGGTTATACCATAGAAAGCGGACTTTATGAATATGCGGAAAAAGTAAGAGCAGATGCACTTGCAATGCCTACGCATGGTCGTAAAGGTCTAGCACATTTCTTTGCTGGGAGCGTCGCAGAGAATATAGCAAATCACTCAACACTACCAGTGTTTACTTTCAAAATGTAACACAACTTCCAATAAAAAAGGGTGAGTTTCTTGAGAAACTCACCCTTTTTTATGCTTGGCTTTAAGATGGATTATCTTGAAGCTAGCAACAAAGGTTGTTGATAGCGTTCTATAAGATGCATAATTTCTATAAGCGGTATTACAACGCTATACTGGCCGGTGTATGAAGGGCAAATGATGCAGTCATCAAAGTAAAACTCAATAGCGTTATCGTTAATTACAAAGTTATTTTTATAAGCCTTAAAATCGGTATCAGATATTTCCCAGCAGTCATAAAACATTTCGCCAGAGTGAATTTGATCGTAAATGGTTTGATTAATTAAATCAAATACTTTCTTCTCTGCTCCAGCGATAAAAAAGTCGTCAAAATAAATGAATTCCTCTTTATCTACATTGTAATTAAGACAATCAAACATGTAAGTAGAGTGCAACATTCCTGAGTAATAATTTTCTTTATAGAGCAGTATGCTTACAAGATTTCTCTCATTTGCATGTAGCTTAAAATCTATAATGCGCTTATCTCTAAAACGTTTAATACTTAAAGTGTCGCATAGTAGTTCTTTGTCTTCAAGAATCTCATTTACAGTGCGCTCTACATTTGAGTAGCTCTCTGCCATATACTCATTAAACGCCTTGTATTTAGGGTTTACAGTCTCGTTAAGATAAGGATAGGTGTAATCTAGAAGATAATCGTCTGCCTCTTTATATAGTTTTTTTGACTCTACAACGGCTTTTAAAATCGTGCGATCATCTGGTATTTTAATCAACGCTTCTTTTTTTGAAAGCTGACTTTTAGCCTGTATTTCCATAATGTCTTTATCTGTGAGATAGAGAGAATCTGCAGAGTCTGGATCGAGTAATCCGGCTTCCTTTTGAGATTCGGTATTTAATGGTGTTTTCTTCAGTTTATCTGTAGGTTCTTTGCAACCCGAAATAAATAAGAGTGTTATGACAACGAGGTATATTTTCATATGTTTTTTTTATGAAGTAAATGTAGTTTTGGCATCCTTGGTTTACTATGATATTCATCAGTTTTCTAATTTGAAAGAATAGTATATCTGGAAATATTTCTGGTACGCTTTCGCGAAAGCGTAAAAATCATAAAGGAGCTCTTTGAGTAATCAACGAAAGTGCTTTTAAAAGGGCGTGTGCAAGTTTCTTAATAGTCCGTAAATCAAACTTTTTAATTGGTACTTATTAATTTTTAGTTTCATTACTTCATACTTCATTATTCTTGTACTTTTATGGGTATGGAATTTTTTGAAGAAAGTATTGAAGAAGCTTTTATGATTCTCTTTGAAGGAGCGTCGGAAGGTATCGTAGTGGTAAACGCAGCACAAATGATTGTGGCTACAAATCAGTCTGCACGGGACATTTTTGGGTACGATAAAAAGGAATTAGAAGGCAAGCCTTTAGATACCTTAATACCTATGCGTTTTCATAAAAAGCATGAAGGGCACTTTGATAAATTTATGAATCATAGTGACAAGCGTGAGATGGGAATGGGGCGTGATTTATATGGCCAGTGCAAAGATGGAAGGCAGGTCCCTGTAGAAGCGGGTCTTAATCCTTTTGTATTACATAATAAGCACTATGTAATGGCACTTGTAACAGATATTACTGTGCGTAAAAATGCTGAAAAAGAACTTAGACAGTGGGCAAATATTTTTAACGAGTCACTTAATGAGATTTTTATATTTGATGCAACTAGCCTGCGCTTTATCAATGCAAATGTAGGAGCTCAAGAAAATATAGGATATACACTCGATGAGCTCACATCAATGACTCCAGTAGATATTAAACCAGAATTTACAGAAACACAGTTTCGTGAGTATATCGCTCCACTACTTAAGGGAGATGAAAAGAAGTTGATATTTAAAACAAAACATGAACGCAAGGATGGTAGTCATTATCCAGTAGAAATACACTTGCAACCATCTAATGCTGATGATACAAATACACTTGTCGCTATTATTCTTGACATAACAGAACGCGTAAATTATACCGACAAGCTAGAAAGAACTGTAATAGAACGTACACACCAGCTTGAGGAAGCTTTACAAACAGAAAAAGAACTCAACGAACTCAAAACAAAGTTTTTGTCTCTTGTCTCTCATGAGTTTAAAACACCATTGAGTGGTATCTTAACATCTGCAACGCTAGCTGGAAAATATACTAAGGAAGATCAACAAGAGAAAAGAGTAAAACACTTAACGACCATACAGAACAAAGTAAAATACTTAAATACGATTATAGATGATTTTCTTTCTATAGAAAGACTTGAGACTGGAAAGACTAATTATTCATACACAACTTTCCCTCTGAGTAAAGTGCTTAATGAGGTGATTTATGATGCAAATATGCATCTCAAGGATGGACAGCATATTAAGTACCCAACAGATGCAGATGAGTACATCATAAATTTTGATGAAAAAATCATGGAACTTGTGCTTAGTAATTTATTATATAACGCCATCAAATACTCATCTGAAGGAACTATTGTAGATATACAACTCACAAAGCAATCTAGCGGTCTCGAGATTAAGATCATTGATCAAGGAATAGGGATACCAGAACACGAGCAAAAATTTATCTTTAATCGATATTTTAGAGCAGAAAATGCGCTCTTAAATGCAGGTACAGGTATAGGACTTAATATTGTAAAAACTCACTTAGAAAATCTAGGAGCTTCCATTAGTTTTATAAGCGAGTTAGATAAAGGTTCTACATTTACAGTACTAATACCAATCTCATAAATTATGAAAAAAGTACTTTTAATAGAGGATGATATGGCGCTGCGTGAGAATACTGCAGAACTCTTAGAGCTTTCTAACTATGAAGTTACGACGGCTCCTAATGGTCGTATAGGTATTGATCTGGCTATAGCAAATCCACCACAAATAGTAGTTTGTGATATCATGATGCCTGAGGTAGACGGTTATGGAGTACTAGAAGCACTATCTAGTAACTCAAGCACGAGCCATATTCCATTTATTTTTCTTTCTGCTAAGACAGAGCATAAGGAAATTAGAAAAGGAATGGATATGGGAGCAGATGATTATCTCACAAAACCTTTTGAAGAAGAAGAACTTATAAGTGCCATAGAAAGTAGAATCGCAAAGGCAACCATACTTAATAACATATTAAAAGAAGAACCAACAGTAAAGGAGGAAGACTCACTGCGGAGTCTCAATGAGCTTAAAAACTTTTTTGATGACGAGGGTGGAGAGTTAAGCTTTAATAAAGGTGCATTAATCTATAAGGAAGGAGAACATTCTAACATGATTTACCTCATCCTCAAAGGTGTGGTAAAAACTCATAAGATGGATGAAAGTGGAAAGGAGCTTATCACCGGTCTTTTAAAAGCAGATGATTTTCTTGGTTTTACCTCATTTATTGAAAATATAGCTTACCTCGAGTCTGCTACGGCTATAGACGATACCATTGTTGTGGGAGTGAGTAAAAACGAACTAAAAGAAGTACTTGAGAAAAGTAAGAATGTATCCTTAGAGTTAATGGAACTTCTTACAGACAACCTTGCAGAGATAAAGGGGCAATTATTACAAATGGCATACAGCTCTGTGCGTAAAAAGACAGCACAAACTATCTTGCAATTTGCTGCCATTCTTAATAAAAAACCAGAAGAAGGAATAAGAATAGCTCGCAATGATCTTGCTAGTGTTGCTGGTATCGCTACAGAGAGTTTAATAAGAACACTATCTGGTTTTAAAAAAGAAGGTCTTATTGAAATAGAAGGTCGCAACATCAGGTTGATTGATGTAGAAGGACTTGAGATGATAGACTAAATCGTGTAAACTGACTTTTGTCATATTTTATGGCTCAAGAGTAAAATACATTTGTGCTATTATATATAGTACTCATGAAGCATATTCTTATACCTGTAGATTTTTCAAGCCAGTCATGGAACACAGCCTTATGTGCAATAAACTTATATAAAAGTCCGAGGGTTCGCTTTTATCTTTTCTTTTCTGAAGAGCTTGATTACAGCACAGATAGAGAGGCAACTATTTGCGAACCTCCCACACAGCAACTTACTTCTTGGATAAAGAAATTAGACAAAGTAATAGCTGGAGGACAAACTATTGAACCGCTCAGATGGAAAAGTGATTTTATAGGTGGTATGCGTAAAGCAGTTGCAGATAATCACATAGATCTCATTGTGATGAGTACTAGCTACCCAAATATATTTTGCGATGTACTCAAAGGAAGTCATGTGCGAGAAGTAATCACGCGTTTAAAATGCCCTGTACTTATTGTTCCCAGAGAGTTTCATTGTAAAAGTCCAGAGCAGGTAGTTTTAATTACAGATTATAACTTTAATCATAGGGCAGAGCCCACTTCTGTGATTAATAATTTTATAAAGCGCACAAGTGCACACCTCAATATTCTACAATTATCGAAAACAGGTAATGCGCTTAGTGAAACACAGCAAACTAATAAAACCTTCCTACAGACTTCTTTTCACAACATACCACATAGTTTTCATTTTATAATGGAAAGAACAATGGATGAAGCTTTGCAATTTTTTGTAGATGTACAGCAGGTAGACTTAGTGGTTTTATTTGCAAAAAATATAAATCTTTCTGAGAATGTACTTTTTTCTCCAGCCCTTTCAGAAGAGAAAGATTATCACAAAAATATTCCGTTTCTAATAGTACACGAGTAACTAGTGAGCTGATAAAAGTCATAGTTTACGGAGTGTTAAGTTTCTAGTTTTGAGTATCAATAAACACTTACTACTATGAGAGTTATTATCGTACCTACAGATTTTTCAAAAAATGCTTTTAATGCACTTTGTTGTGCGCAACAGTATTTTAAATATGAAAAAAGTAAATTCATTTTAGTTCATACGTATGCAGATGAAGTTTATGAGAATAAAGAGGTTCTCTCAAGAGATATTCTAGAAGAATATAAGGCAGTTAAACATAAGGAGACAGAAGTATCTCTTGCCTTAGTTTTAGAACAAGCTATGGCTTTAGAGCCTAATCCTAGACATGAGGTGGAATCACTTGCGATATTTGGAACCTTAGTAGATGAGGTCAATAGTCTTGTAAATAGTGAAAATGCAGATCTAGTCATAATGGGTTCTCAAGGCAAGACGGCAAATCGTAATATCACGTACGGCAGTAACACCCTTCAAGTAGTAAAATATGTCAAATGCCCCGTGCTAGGGATTCCGTTAGGGTACAATTATGAGCGACCAGAGCGTATTTTGTTTCCTTCAGAATTATTGATTCCTTATAAAAATAGAGAGTTAAAGCTCGTAAGCTGTATGGCAAAGAGTTTTCGTTCTGAGTTGCACTTACTATACATATCAAACTTTGATAGATTATCCCTTAGACAAGAAGATGTAAAGAGTGGTTGGGAATACCGCTTTCGCGAAAGCGAACAAACCTACACACGCCATGACGAAGGAGATATAGCTCAAATTATAAATGAGCACATAAGTAGCAACAAGATTGACATGGTGGTGCTAGTAAACTCAAAGCATACTTATATGGAAACATTATTACATACATCTACTATTAATAAAGTAGGTCTTAATACTAAAATTCCATTTTTAATCTTACAGAATTTATCACGCTAAACTTTCGACTTATGAAACGTATCCTTATACCAACAGATTTCTCTGAAGCATCCTATAATGCACTTGAGTATGCGGTGCAGTTATTTATAAATGAACCTTGTACTTTTTATGTGTTAAACACGTATACGCCTGTAGCATTATATACGACTACCATTTATGATAGTCATACAGTTCTTAATATGGATTTAGGAGAGATTTATAAAAAAGCATCTCTTGAGAATCTTAATAAGATTATTTTAAGAGTAACAGATGCATACCCTAATAGTAAGCACACATTTACGGCCATTTCAAGTTATAACGTACTCACATTAGAATTAAATGAGATAGTTGCCACCTCAGAGATAGATGCTATTATTATGGGAACTAGCGGAGCGTCTGGTCTCAAAGAAGTTTTTGTAGGATCTCAAACTATGCAGGTTGTCAAGGATGCAAAAGTACCCGTGATAGGAGTACCAGATACCTATAGATTTAGGGCTCTTAAAGATGTTTTATTTACAACAGACTATCGCACGGGAACTAATCAAGTAGGACTCTCACTACTAGAAGGATTGTGTAGAAAGCATATATCTAGACTCATCTTTTTAAATGCCTACTACGGAATTGAATTAGATCATGAGCAACTAGAAAATAAAGCGTTGCTCGATGAGTACTTTGAGAGAGATGCACACCTTAACGAAGTTGCAGATGGAATGGATGTACTGGAAGCTGTAGCAGACTTTCAGTCTAAACACAACATAGATTTACTAGTGCTGGTGCACAATAAGCATAGCTTTTTTGAAAATCTCTTGTTTACACCAGTCGTGCGCAATATTGTGCACCATGCCTCTGTGCCTTTTATGATTTTACCTCCTTTTAAAACTACACTATAATGCGACATATCTTAATACCTACAGATTTTTCAGATAACGCACTTAATGCTCTTACGTACGCACAGTATTTATTTAAGGGAGAAGAAACAACGTTTACATTATTTAATAGCTACGAGCCTTCTGCTTTACAATTGTTAGGTAATAAAAGTCCGCTGGCACTTTCTAAAATTTACAGGGATTTAAAAGACGACTCTGAAGGGCGATTATCGGTATTTCGGTCAGAGATTTTAAGTAGAGATAAGAGTACAACGTTCTATTATAAAACCATAAGCTACTCGGGGCACCTTAAGGAAGGTATTGCATCTCTTGATAGTCAAGCTTATGATTTTATAGTGATGGGTACAAAAGGAGCTACCGGTTTCAAGGAGATTTTTATGGGAAGTACTACGTATGATATTGTTTCCATGAGACAAAGAATACCTTTACTCATAATTCCAGAGCAAGCTGCTTTTGTAAATCCAGGAAGTATTGGGTTTGCTACAGATTTTAAGAGAGGCTATAGTAAAGAAGAGTTACAGCCACTTATAACATTAACTAAGCTATGGAAGGCTACCATACGAATGGTGGAGGTGTATAAAAAAGATGTACTGTCTGCTAATAAAAAAGAACATTTACAAGATCTAGAAGATTTACTAGCTGAGGTAGATTATAGATTTCACGTAGTCCCAGAATTCTCATCACTTGAAAACTGCATTAATGTATTTGATAACGAATTAGACATTGATTTACTGGTGATGATTGATTATCCTAAAACATTTTTTGATAGTTTGATGCGTGAGCCCATAATAAAGAAAATGTCTTTTCATACCACTTTACCGTTTTTAATATTGCCAGCCCAAAACTGATTTTTATCATAGAATAAGAGCAATTTCGGTATTAGTTTAGACCTATAAAACTAATACTATGGCACATATACTCGTACCAACAGATTTTTCTGAAAACGCTTACAACGCATTATTTTATGCAACTAGATTGTATCCTAATGAGGAATGCATAATAACACTCTTACACTCATTTGAACACCTATTTTCTACAAATACGAGTCGTATAGATATAGGTAGAAATGAGCAATTATACAACGAACTAGAAGCCGATAGTCTAAAGAAGCTTGACACTTTAAAAAATAAAATCATCTTAGATAGCGATGGTATATCGCTCGTTGTAAACCTGATGACTGGAGCACAACCATTATACAAAATGGTAAATAAATGTATCATAAATGATACTATAAATGTAGTTGTAATGGGTACAAAAGGTACTTCTGGAGTAAAAGAAGTTTTCTTGGGTACACAAACTGTAAAGCTTATAAATAAGGTAAAACCTATTCCAGTAGTGGTTGTGCCACAATATGCAACTTACGCTACGCCTACAGATATAGCTTATGCTACAGATCTCAAAATTGACTATGCTCAGTATCCACTAGAAATCATTAAGGAATTAGTAAGACTTCATAAATCCAATCTTTACATCACTCATATTTATAATCAAATGAGTCCTGGAGAGACTGTAGAGACTAACTATAGAAAACTTAAGCACAAACTAGAAGACGTTTCTTACACTACGCACTGGTTGTCTAGTACGACTAAGATGGAAGATGCACTAGGCGTTTTTATTAAGGAACATGATATCAATTTACTAGTATTGATGTATCATAAAAGCGGGTTTTTAAAGAAACTCTTTAATAAATCATTTGTAGATAAGGTTAGTTTTCACTCAGAAATACCCTTACTTATATTACCAGAATCATTCTGATATATATCATAGTTTTTAAAGTTGTACTCCTGTATTTTTAATTAATAATCAAACACTTACAAGATGAAAAAGAAGATTCTAATACCTACAGATTTCTCAAAAAATGCTTGGAACGCGCTCACCTATGCAGCAGATCTTTTTAAGCATGAAGAGTGTTCTTTCATTGTTCTCAATACTTATAGAACTAAGGGTTACAACTTAGGTGATTTGATGGTTCCAGAACCTGGAACACCGTCTTATGAGAGTGCAAAAACATCATCAGAGAAGCACATGGATAAGCTGGTGAGTATGATAGAATTTAGGGATACTAACCCTAAGCATGAGTATGAAATCATCACAAAGTTTGGTGGTCTTATGGAGGTGATGGAAGCTATAATTGAGCAACGAGACATAGAGTTAGTGGTGATGGGTACTAAAGGAGCAAGTAATAGTAGGGGAGCTCTTTTTGGTACAAGTACCATTCTCGCGATGGAAAAACTACGCAATTGCCCTGTGATGGGAGTACCTCTAGATGTACGAGTAGCCAGTCTCAAAGAGATTGTAATGCCTACAGGATATAAAACTCATTATAAGCGTAAAGAGCTTAGTAATCTCACTGCTATTGCAAATCTGCAAGAGGCAAATATCTGTGTACTTTATGTAAATCCAGATGAAAATCTGAGTAAACAGCAAGAAGCAAATAAAGAGTTGCTTGCAGAGTGTCTTGAGGATGCATCGTTTAGTTTTCATCATCTGAGTGGAGTAGATGCTACTATTGGTGTGAGAAACTTTGTAGAAAGCCGTGACAGTGATATGGTTGCAATTATTAATAGAAAGCACGCTTTCTTTGGAAGTGTGTTTACCACACCCATGATCAAGGAGCTCGGTATGTTCAGCAAAGTGCCATTATTAGTGATGCATGATTTACGCAATTAATGATGTGATTGTTACGCTTTCGCGAAAGCGTAATTGCACTATTTAAAAAATCTAAGTCGCTGCAAAATAAATTGATAACATAAACCCAGCTTTACTCGTGATTAAAAAGTCTATCCAAGTTAAGAAGTCCTCTGGTGAAAAAGTAGATTTTTCACTAGATAAACTAAAAGCTTCATTACATCGCAGCGGTGCTGGAGAAAATGACGTAAGTCACATTCTTAATATAGTTCGCGATGAGCTTTATCAAGGCATATCTACTAAAGAAATTTACAATAAAGCCTTTGCATTGCTCAAAAAGAAGAAATCTGTTTTTGCCTCAAAATATAAATTAAAGAAAGCCATTTATGAATTTGGACCTACAGGCTTTCCATTTGAAAAATTTATAGGGCAGGTGTTAAAGCATAGCGGCTATGATACCGAAGTAGGAGTTCTTGTGGATGGAAAATGTGTACAGCATGAAGTGGATGTTGTGGCGAGTAAAGACAACCGAACGCTTTACGTAGAGTGTAAATTTCACGGTGAAGAAGGAAATAATTGCAATGTAAAAATCCTACTGTACATACATGCTAGATATAATGATATTATAGACACATTAAAAAATAGTACAAGCATAAGTACCGAAGGATGGGTAGTGACAAATACCAGGTTTACAAAAGATGCTATAGATTATGGAACCTGCGCAGGTCTTACTTTATTGAGCTGGGATTACCCTAAAAATAACGGGCTTAAGGATCGCATAGACACTTTAGGGTTATATCCTATCACCGTTTCTACACTTCTTACAAAGCGAGAAAAAAACTTTTTACTTGGTAGAGATATTGTGCTCTGTAAACAATTACTAGGAGATAGTTTTTACCTCGACCATTTAGGCATTTCAGAAACTAGAAAGTCAAAAATATTGAAAGACATACAGTTTCTGTGTAATGTAAATGAGTAACAGCTTTATAGCTGATAAATGTCATAGTTTAAGTAGCTGTAGTGCGCTACTTTTAAACTAGTTAACACGTAAAACTCTTTAAGTATGGAAACGACACTGCCACTCACAATAGACCAGTTTCATCAAGATGTAAAAGTCTGGAAATCTAATGTTGCACTTGCAAGCGACGAAATTCAATTTATAGAAAATCTAACACATTCTTACATTTTTGAGCCTAGTACACCTAATCTCTTTGAGCGTTTAGAGCATTATAAAACAGAGGTTTCTAAGATTAAAGTATTACTCAAGAGTATTGATGTTCTACTTGTAAAACATGATGCAGAGTTAAGCGGGATGCTAGAGTGCGATACCGTTTCTTGTGATGTTTTTTTTCAAGAAAAGCACTTGACAATCAAAGAACAATACAGACAATTTATTGATTCTTATAATAAAACTAAGAGTGAGATTTTTAACTATTGCGGTAATATTCTTAAGACAAAAAAAGAAATAACGTAACAATAAAATAAATCCTCATTATGAATGAGGATTGTTTTGAAGAGCCATCTCCTGGTTAGAGGGGAATCAGGAGTGGTTTTTTTACGCTTTCGCGAAAGCGTATTTTCTCTTTTACTAAAATCCCAGCCTATTATGAAACATTCATTCTTTAACCAATATAAGTTCAAATATCTTGAGTGGAATGATGCTCAAGTGATTCACGAGGTAACTTTACAGTGGAAATCACAAATCGAATTCATACATGTTGAACAAGCATTCCTTGGAGAATTACTTACAGAACATACACTCACTTTACTTGCCGAAACTGGGTATGAACATGCAAAGCACCTTGCTGTAGCACTTGATAACTTAGAAAAAGAAATAGTTAAACTACAAGATCGAATTTCCACACATCTCAACGAGATCAAAGTACTTACTGATGGGAAAGATGATTTTCAAGCAGAGCGTACATTTCAAGATGCACACCTATTACTTGAAATGAAAATTGAGAGCTATGTAGATAAATATAATCTTCTCAAGGAAGAAGTGTTTACGACAATGAAAACTGTTTTTGCAAAGAGTAAACACCAACAAATCAACTAAAATAAAGATTATGAGAACCCTAGTACTATGTGTAAGTATTTGTCTAATAAGCTTATTACAAAGTTGTAATAGTTCTGAACTTATTGAAAACTGGAAAAATCCTGAAATCGATGTTTTTCAAGCAGAAAAAGTGCTTGTGCTCGCAATGACCAGCGATATAAAAAACCGAAAGCTTTTTGAAAAAAGACTCGTAGACCAGCTTCAAGAAAAAGGAGTTAATGCTGTAAATAGTGAAACTTTTTTTAATCCAGAATTTACATCCCGTCCACGCACAGAAGAAGAGCTAGGAGATCTAGAAAGAGCAATGCTCTCAGAAGGATTTGACGCCATTTTAATTTCAAAAGTGTTAGGGGCAGAGGATAAAGTAACACTAGTACAGTCGTATCGTAGTTGGGATAAGAGTTTCAATGGTTTTGAAGATGATTATTACGCAAGTCAAGAGCTATATGTAGAGGATGAGGAAATGCAAAAATATACTGTATATCACGCTGAGAGCGCACTATATTGTATTTGTCCTACAAAAGAACGAGAGGTAATCTGGAAAGGATCTATAGATGTTACAGAGCCAGATAATGATCGCAAGGCAATCAAAGATTATATAAGCATGTTAGTATGGGCGCTTGAAGAGCAAGAATTATTAATAATAGGACCTGTAGATTAGTAAGAGTATAATACAGAACGCTAGCAACCTGTGATCTTAATACCACAAGATGCTAGCGTAATTTTTATAAAACTATTAAATTTTAAGAGCGTCCTCGTTGCGGGAAGTCTTCATATCTATCCTCAAAGGTTTTATCTGTAACATAATTGTCTTTAAGAACTTTGTAAACTATTACAACCACAGACGCTTGACCTAGCATGGTGATATAAAACACCCAGTTAAAAGCTAGATTCATTGTGGCAAAAATGGTGACTGTAATCAAAAGTAGGGTAGTGATCGCTACCCAATGCATCGCTGTAATTTTCATAATTATCTTTTCTACTAAAGATAATAATTTTTGTAACTATTTAAAAGTGAGCACAGAAAAAGAGGATAATCGCACACAGCAATATCCTCTTTTTGATTTTATAGAGCTATGTTCTAAAATTGCTCGAGTAAAAACTGAATTAAATCTGTAGTAGTTACGATACCTACTAGCGTACCTTCCTGAAGAACAGGAAGCGCGTGAAATTCTTTATTTGCTAGAATTTGTGCTACTTCTTTGATTGTAGTTTCTGGAGCAACACTTACAAGTTTTTTTGCCATTACTTGCTCTACGGTAAACATATTATAAACTACAGTATCTACCTCTTGCTCATCTTCATTTATTGCATCTGCAAAGCTTATTCTTAGTAGATCTGTATAGCTTAACATCCCAATGATATGATTTCCTTCTACTACGGGAATGTGTCTTATTTGATGTTCCTTAAAGAGTTGCTCTGCATGCTCTAAGGAATCTGTTGTTTTTAAAGTAACCAGATTTGTGGTCATTATGCTAGAAATAGGAGTGCGCTTTTTCATTGTTGTTTAGTTTAATTATAGCTCAAAAATAACCGAATCTTGATGTGTAAAAGATGATATAAATCAGCTTTGCACATAAATGGAAGAATCAATTTCAAAGCTTATACAAACACAAGCGTTCACTTAAAAATTTACCTAAAGCTGATATTTATCATAATTTAAAAACCAACATAATCTCAAATTTGCTGTAGGTATAATGGACTTTTTATAAGTCTGAGCAAATTAAAATTATGGATAATTGTTTCCATTGTGGTGATCCCTGTACAACGGTGATACACCATCAAGAAAAATCCTTTTGTTGTCACGGTTGCAAGACGGTGTATGATATCTTGAGCGATAACGATATGTCGTATTATTACGACCTTGAGAATACGCCAGGTACCTCTCCGCTACTTCAAGAAGGTAAATTTGACTTTTTAGAAAATGAACAGGTCGTTGCCAAACTTTTAGAGTTTGATGAGCAAGGAACACAAGTTGTATCCTTATTAATTCCTACCATACACTGTAGCTCTTGCATTTGGGTACTAGAAAATCTAAACAAATTGAATCCTGCGGTCAAAACCGCACAAGTAGACTTCCCTAAGAAAACCATAAGAATCACATACTCATCTCAGGAGTTGTCACTACAAAATCTGGTGATCCTTCTGGCAAGGATAGGCTACGAGCCTTACATTTCACTAGATGATACCACAAAGAAGAAAAAGACGGTAGATAGGAGCTTGACGTATAAGCTAGGCGTGGCTGGGTTTGCTTTTGGAAATATTATGTTTTTATCATTTCCTGAGTATTTTGAGGTAAGTGAGTTTTGGCTAGATAAGTATAAATATGTTTTTAGAGGGTTAATGCTCTTGTTTGCCATTCCGGTTGCCTTTTATTCTGGCCGTGACTATTTTGTGTCTGCATATAAAGGCTTGCGGTCTAATATACTTAATATCGATGTGCCTATCGCCATTGGTATTTCTGTACTATTTATAAGATCTACCGTAGAGGTTTTGATGGATTGGGGTTCGGGATTTTTTGACAGTATGGCGGGACTTGTATTCTTCTTATTGCTGGGCAAGTACTTTCAGCAAAAGACCTATGCATACCTCTCTTTTGAGCGCGACTATAAGTCGTATTTTCCTATTGCTGTAACACGATTATATAAGGATGATAACGCTTTCGCGAAAGCGCAACCTTCAAGAAAAGAAGAGCAAACACAAGTATATGATCTCAAGAAAGGTGACCGAATTTTAATACGGAACAGCGAATTATTACCCGTAGATGGCGTTTTAATTACTGGAAATGCACTTATAGATTACAGCTTTGTCACAGGAGAAGCAGAACCAGTAGCCAAAAAATCTGGTGATCAGTTATTTGCTGGAGGGAGACAACAAGCAGGATCCATAGAAGTAGAAGTGTTGAAGCCAGTGGCGCAAAGTTACCTCACACAATTATGGTCTAACGAAATATTCTCAAAAGGAAGACAGACTGTTTTTGAAACCCTCACAGATAGTATAAGTAGGCGTTTTACAGTGAGTTTGCTCATTATTGCTGCCATTGCAACGGCTTACTGGCTATTTATAGATGCATCAAAGGCGCTGCAAGTATTTACTGCAGTTCTCATTGTGGCTTGCCCTTGCGCTATCGCGCTAGCAGCACCATTCACCTTAGGAAATATACTACGCATTTTTGGGAGACATAAACTGTATCTAAAAAACAGCGGTGTTATTGAGCAGCTTGCTCACATAGATACGATAGTCTTTGATAAAACGGGAACACTTACCACGAGTGCAAAAAGTGTAATCTCTTATGAAGGTGTAGCGCTTACACCAGAAGAAGAATCGCTATTAACTAGCACACTGAGAGCTTCAAACCATCCCTTGAGTAGATCGCTTTATGACTTACTAGAATCTCATGATATAAAAACACTTGACTCCTTTACCGAAGAGATAGGACAAGGCATTATAGGAACGCATAATAATCATACGATTAAAGTAGGTTCTTACGGGTTTGTAGCAACTACACAAGGATCTCTTTCTTCGGCAGGGGCAGGGCGTACTGCTGTTCACATAAGTACAGATAATGAGTATAAAGGATGCTACCTTTTTTATAATGAGTACAGGGAAGGTGTACAGTCACTTTTTAGTGAATTAAAAAGTAACTACGAGATTATTATTCTTTCTGGAGATAATGCTGGAGAACGTATTTTTCTATCACAGATACTGCCAGAGAATGCGACACTACTTTTCAACCAGAAACCTGGAGATAAATTAGACTTTATAAAAGGCTTGCAAGAGCAAGGAAAGAATGTCTTAATGGTGGGTGATGGACTTAATGACGCTGGTGCGCTAGCGCAGAGTCATGTAGGGATTTCTATCTCAGAGAATGTAAATGTTTTTTCGCCAGCTTGTGATGGGATTCTAGACGCTTCAAGATTTACAGATATAGCTACTTTTTTAAGACTCTCACACAAAGGAGTGCGCATCATCAAGTATGCTTTTATATTCTCATTATTTTATAATCTCATAGGCTTGGGATTTGCTGTTACAGGTAATCTTGCTCCTGTAGTGGCAGCTATTTTGATGCCGCTTAGCTCTATCAGTATTGTCTTATTTACAACCATTGCCACCCATTTTATGGGAGGAAATCTCACTTCAAAAAAACATTAATATGAACAGTGTTATTAGTATACAGGATACATATCAACTAGCTCAAATAGCATTTGAAAAACCATCTTACACCGAGCGTGATCTTATGGGGCTGTTTCATAAATCTGCACATAAAAAGGCAGACCAAACGGTTTTTGATACTTGGGTGCGAGATACTGAAAAACGAATCTACAGTTTACAGAATGACTCTAAAGGGGCATCTTCCGCTTGTAGTACGGTAAGTCTGACTATTGCTGCTAGGCTACATATGTATATAAGAGTAATTACTCGTTTTGAACAACAGTTCATGATGAGTTGTCCATGCGCCGCCACTAGTGCAAGTCCTATACTTAATAGGCTTAAAAAAATATCACAAAGTGCGCAGGTGGCATTGTTATATGTGGAAGTGTAAGTGCCGCGCTCATGATGACAAGTCGATATATAATAATTGCTTTTTAAAGAAACGGATACGGTAGAAGAGTAGCAGTTTTTCGCGTAAGCATATCCAAAACAATTTATCTAAAACTGACAATTGTCATAATTCAAAAACAACTTCAATCTTAATTTTACATCATAATTCAGGTAGGTATGAGTATTATTTATATGCTTCTCGCAATCAGCGTTGTTGTTGCTCTCGTCTTTTTTGCCGCATTTATTGTGTCTGTAAGAAAAGGGCAATATGATGACACCTATACGCCATCTGTGCGTATGCTTTTTGACGATGAGTTAGTAAAAGAAAAAAGTGCTCCAACAACTCCTGAGCCAATTGAAAAATCCATCCAAATAAAAGAGTAACTAATCAAACTATGGAAGTACAACAATTCTATTACGATAATAAAATCGTACGAAAATTTATAGTGGCTACGATGTTTTGGGGCATTGTGGGAATGAGTATAGGGCTACTTCTAGCCTTTATGTTTTTATTCCCTAATGTAACAGACGGCATCTCGTGGTTGAGTTTTGGGCGTTTACGTCCGTTACACACTAATGCAGTCATCTTTGCCTTTGTAGGTAATGCTATTTTTGCAGGGGTATATTATTCTTCGCAGCGTTTGCTTAAGGCTCGTATGTGGAAAGACTGGCTGAGTAATGTAAACTTCTGGGGATGGCAAGCTATCATTGTGGGAGCTGCAATTACACTTCCGCTAGGGTTTACCACATCAAAAGAATATGCAGAGCTAGAATGGCCATTTGATATTGCGATTGCTCTTATATGGGTAGCTTTTGGAGCCAACTTGATAGGTACAATCCTTAAAAGAAGACAGCGTCACTTGTATGTTGCTATCTGGTTTTATCTAGCAACCTTTGTAACCGTAGCGGTATTGCATATTGTAAACAGTATGGAGCTGCCAGTGAGTGCTCTTAAAAGTTACTCTATATATGCTGGAGTGCAAGATGCGCTAGTACAATGGTGGTACGGTCACAATGCGGTTGCATTTTTCTTAACCACTCCTTTCTTAGGGTTGATGTACTACTTTGTACCTAAGGCGGCAAATAGACCTGTGTATTCTTACAGACTTTCTATTGTACACTTCTGGTCACTTATATTTATCTATATCTGGGCGGGGCCTCACCACTTATTATATTCTGCATTGCCAGACTGGGCACAGAATCTTGGTGTAGCATTCTCCATCATGCTTCTTGCACCTTCATGGGGAGGAATGATAAACGGACTACTTACACTCCGTGGAGCGTGGGATAAAGTACGTACAGATCCTGTTCTTAAATTTATGGTTGTTGCGATTACTGGTTATGGTATGGCAACCTTTGAAGGGCCTATGCTCTCGCTTAAAAATGTAAATGCAATCGCTCACTTTAGTGATTGGATTATTGCTCACGTACACGTAGGAGCACTTGCCTGGAACGGTTTCTTCACATTTGGTATGGTATACTGGATGGTTCCAAAATTATTCAAGACAAAATTATGGTCTACTAAACTAGCTAACTTCCACTTCTGGATAGGAACGTTAGGGATTATACTCTATGCATTACCTATGTATGTTGCAGGTTTTGTACAAGCCTTTATGTGGAAACAATTTAATCCAGATGGAACGCTTACCTACGGTAATTTCTTAGAAACAGTAAGTGAGATTATCCCTATGTACTGGATGCGTGCTATAGGTGGTAGTATGTTTATAGTAGGAGCCCTTATAGGTGTTTATAATATGATTATGACTGCTCGTGCAGGGAGCAACGTTACAGATGAACTTGCAGAGGCTGCTCCTTTACCTAAAGTAACTAAGAAACGTACCTCAAAAGAAGGTTACCATACATGGTTAGAAAGACGCCCGGTAAAGCTTACCATTTTTGCAACTATCGCTATTCTTATTGGAGGTATGGTGCAAATTATACCATCACTTATTGTAGATGATTATATCCCAGTGATATCCAGTGTGAAGCCATATTCACCACTAGAACTGCAGGGTAGAGATATTTATATACGAGAAGGATGTGTAGGGTGTCACTCTCAAATGGTACGACCATTTAGAAGCGAGGTAGAGCGCTATGGAGAATACTCAAAAGCAGGAGAATATGTTTATGATCACCCATTTTTATGGGGAAGTAAGCGTACGGGTCCAGACCTTATGCGTGTAGGAGGAAAGTACAGTGATAACTGGCACTTGAATCACTTCTATGATCCGCAGAGTACTTCGTCTGGTTCTATTATGCCATCTTATAAATGGTTATTGCGTAGAGAGCTAGATAAAGATCTTACAGAGACAAAGATGGAAGCGATGGTAACCTTAGGTGTCCCGTACACTCCAGAAGATATTGCAAATGCGCAAGAGTCTATGACGGCGCAAGGAATAGCAATAGAGAAAAACCTCTACTCAGATCCAGACTTTGCAAAAACTTATGAGGCAGATAAAAAGTATGCCGAAGAAAACGGTGAAGACTTTGTAGAGATGCGCAACCGTGAGGTGGTAGCTCTTATAGCTTACATACAACGACTAGGAACAGATATTAAAGTTAAAAACGCAGATGGAACATCAACCATCTTAAACGACTAGCACCATGTTTAAATTTATAAAAGGAAACTTAGAAAATATAGATGGAGTGGAGATCTATCCTATAGTGTCATTACTCATATTTTTCATCTTTTTTGCTGCACTATTCTTTTGGGTATTTACAGCCAAAAAAGCACACATCACAGAGGTAAGTAACATCCCGCTTAATGATGATACACTCAACGTAAATACTATAGAAGAATGAGAACGACAGCATCATTTTTGAGAATACTAGGCTTTTCACTATTAGGATATTTCCTCATAGATTACGTAGGGACTACAGGGGAGACTTCTGTATTTCTAGAGCAACCATGGGTCTGGGCTATACTAGGCGTAATCATGCTTTTTTATACAGCAGGAGAAGTGAGCATGGCTGCGCTGCGCAATGTCCTTTACAATACGCTTAAGCCACAAGCACAAGCAAAGTTTGATGAGGAGCAAGCACTTGCAGAAGCAAATCAGTTTAAGTGGATTAAAGAGAAGTATAAAGCATCTCTAGGAAGTAAAGAGATAGCTCAAGAGCATGAGATTATACTGGATCATAACTATGACGGTATACAAGAACTTGATAACAACTTGCCGCCATGGTGGGTATATATGTTCTACGCATCTATAGTCTTTGCGGTAATTTATCTAGTACGTTTTGAACTACTAGACGATTATAACCAGGCCGAAGAATATGAAGTTGCTGTAGCAGAAGCAAAGGCAGAAATAGAAGAATGGAAAAAAACAGCTAAAGATCTCGTAGATGTAAACACGGTAACACTACTCACAGATGCTAGTGATATTAATGCCGGTAAAGCCATTTTTACAAATAACTGTATTGCTTGTCACAAAGCAGACGGTGGTGGAGGTATAGGACCTAACCTCACAGACCAACACTGGATTCTAGGTGGAGGAATTAAAAATGTCTTTAAAACTATCTCAGAAGGTGGTCGTGATGGTAAGGGTATGATTTCTTGGAAGTCCGAACTTAAAGCAGCAGAGATGGCACAGGTAGCTAGCTTCGTGTTAAGCTTACAAGGCACCATGCCTGCAGAGCCTAAGGAAGCAGAAGGTGAGTTATGGGTAAATCCAGATGCACCAGCAGCACCAGTAAAGGATGTTGTTACAGATAGCACAGCAGTGCAATTAACGAGTAACTAAATAATAGAAGGATGATTCAAGATATAGCGATTGCATTAAGTTCAAGTACTGCTCCAATAATGAAGCCTTATTATGAAAATGATAAGACTAAAATTATAGCAATAGGACTTAAAAAGGATGTTGTACTAGAAAAACATACAGCACCTAGCAAAGCGCAAATCTTGATTATACAAGGAGCGGTCACTTTTAGAACAGCGACTTTCTCAAAATCTATAGACACCTATGAGACTTTTGAAATACCATTAGAGGTAGCCCATGAGATTATAGGTGATACAGACAGTATTTTTCTGTTAATCTTATCTAAGTAATATATAATGGCAGAGCAAGGAAAAGATAACTTTAGAGATACCATGGGGACCCTTGATAAGGAAGGGAAGCGCGCATGGGTATTTCCTAAGAAGCCGAGTGGGAAATGGTATGAGTACCGCAAGTACGTAAGCTATGTATTGCTTGCTATTTTACTTAGCTCACCATTTATAAAAGTAGGAGGGAACCAGCTGTTCATGTTTAATGTGCTGGAGCGTAGATTTAATATTTTTGGGTATCCATTCTGGCCTCAAGATTTTCATCTCTTTGTAATTATGATGATTATTGGGGTGGTATTTGTCATCCTATTTACGGTAGCATTTGGTAGAATATTTTGTGGTTGGATTTGTCCGCAAACTATTTTTATGGAGATGGTGTTTCGTCGTATTGAGTACTGGATAGACGGTGATCGTGGTAAACAAATACGTCTTAAGAAAATGCCGTGGAATAAGGAGAAAATTAAAAAGAGAGTTTTAAAATGGACTATCTTTTTTATTATCTCATTTCTAATTGCAAATGTATTTCTTGCGTATCTCATAGGTAGCGATCAGCTTATTAGGTACATCACAGACGGACCATCTAAGCACGTTAGTACGCTAATATCACTACTCATATTTACTGGAGTTTTCTATTTCATATTTGCATGGTTTAGAGAGCAGGTGTGCATCATAGCCTGCCCTTACGGAAGGTTACAAGGAGTGTTGCTAGATAATAAATCTATTATCGTTGCTTATGATCATAAACGTGGAGAGAAGGAAGAAGGAAGAGCGAAGTTTAAGAAAAATGAAGACAGACCATCTACCGGAAAAGGAGATTGTATAGATTGCTTTGCCTGTGTGCATGTATGTCCTACCGGTATAGATATACGTAACGGTACACAGCTAGAATGTGTAAACTGCACCGCTTGTATAGATGCTTGCGACCATATGATGGAAGCAGTAGATCTCCCTAAAGGTCTTATACGTTACGCCAGTGAAGATAATATTGAAAAGAAGGCACCATTTAAGTTTACGCCTCGCCTTAAGGGGTATGTTGCCGTACTAGGTATACTTACTGCGGTACTCATTGGTATGTTGTTTTTACGTAATGATGTAGAAGCTCGCATTCTCAGATTACCAGGCCAACTTTATGAGCACAAAGACAATAACATGATTAGTAATGTCTACACCTTTAAGCTGGTTAATAAAACGGTAGATGAGATAGAAGATGTACATTTTGAACTACGCTCTCATAATGGGACTATAGAAGTAGTTTCGGGTAATAGTTTCCGTGTAGATGCGCAGGGACTAGCAGAGGGAACGCTATTTATTGAAATCAATGCAAGCGGTATTAAAAGTGATAAAGAACGTTTGGAAATAGAAGTGTACAGCGGCGATCAACTTATTGAGACGACAACAACGGCATTTCTGGGACCTAGAAGTTATAAGTAAGAGTACGCTTTCGCGAAAGCAAAACAAATAAACGATGAGTACAGAGCATAAAAAATGTTGTGATGGTTGTAAAAAAGGACAGCCAGGAACTAACGAAGCATGCAGTGCAAAGTTGATGATCGAAGCGCTGAAGAATAATCAAGAAATCACTAAAAGACAAGAGTTATGAAATGGAACTGGGGAAAGGGAATTGTAGTGGCGATGGCTTGTTTTATGGGCTTTATCCTGTACATGGTAATCACCATGAGTACAGACGATAATTATAGCCATGATCTTGTGACAGAAGAGTATTATGCTAAGGAAATGGCATATCAAACCGAAATAGATGCAGAGACTAATGCGCGTAATCTCGTAGGAAAGATTAGCGGAAAACGCACGCCAGAGGGATGGTTACTCACCTTCCCATCGTCTATTTCAGAAAGTACAAATAAAGGAACAGTGTTTCTATACAGACCGTCTAATCAGCAACTTGATTTTGAAGTGCCTATGGCTATTTCAGGATCTAATTTGCTCATACCTGACAATCAGCTGATAGACGGTCGATGGAACATTATCATAGCGTGGACAGACGGTGAAGAGGAATACATGTATAAAAAGTCAATCGTTTACTAATGTTGTGGTCTGCACTTATATTTGGTCTTTTGGGCAGTTTCCACTGTGTGGGAATGTGTGGCCCCATTGCATTTATGTTACCTGTAGATCGTAAAAATCCTGTAAAAAGAGCTTTCCAATTGATGAGTTATCACGCGGGTCGTATACTCACCTACAGTGTTCTAGGCTTAGTATTTGGGATTGTAGGTAAAAGTTTTAATCTCTTTGGCATCCAGCAGCAACTATCTATAATCATAGGTGTACTTATGATTGTAGTTATTCTCATACCCACTAAAATTTTTAATAAATACAACTTCTCACGGCCATTATATAAGGCAGTTGGTAAAGTAAAGAGCTCCATGGGAACCGCTCTTAAGAAAAAAGATCCAGGTACGTTTTTTACTATAGGATACCTCAACGGGCTGTTGCCTTGCGGACTTGTATATATGGCAATTTTTGGAGCACTTGCTTCTGGTGGTGCTTGGGAAGGAGGATTGTATATGGCAGTTTTTGGATTAGGTACCATTCCATTAATGACCACTGCTATTTATTTAGGTAATTTTTTAAAAGGAAAAGCAAAGCAGCGCATCGTTAAGATGATTCCTGTTTTTGTAGTCATTGTAGGAGTCTTATTTATAGTACGCGGTCTTGGCCTTGGTATACCGTACGTATCACCATCAAAGATGGTAAGTGTAGAAAAGGTCGCTGCACAACATTCTTGTCATTAATAACAACCAAACATTTATAATTATGGAACATTTTTTAATACTTCTCGTAGACTGGGGAATGGGAGCACTACTCATAGGAGTATTTGCGCTAGTATGTATCACCCTTGTACTTATCGTACTCAACATGATAAAGGGAGACTCAAAAAAATCTAAAACTGATGAAAAGTAAAGGATTACAAATCATAAGAGAGTATACAAGTACTTTATTAAACAGTTTAGTCTTTAAAGGTCTCGACCTATTTATATCCTTACAATGGCTTTTTACCTACCAGAAAGATCGTATTAGTTCGCATAGATAATCATGAACTTGCTGAGGTCTACTAATCGTCAAGAGCATAAAAAAAGGGAAGCAGTAATGCTTCCCTTTTTTAGTATATGTTGAGGTATTTTTAAACCGTCATAGAAAAGAGCTGAGTTTCCGGTTTATTACGTTGTAATCGCATGTCAAACGGAAGGCATATATTTCTCACAAATGGACGTCCCTTTTCTGTAACAATTAATTTTCTTGCATGTATTTTTAGAAGTCCGTCGCTTTCTAATTCCTTTAATTTTATCAGTACATCTGGAAGCTCAGCAAAGTTCCCTTGATGATCGTCCCAGGAAGTCTCAAAAGAACACATCAAATTAAGAATATGTTGTCTGATGATAAGGTCTTCTTCAGTGAGGATATGACCTCTAAAAATAGGTAAAATCCCATCTTCTATAAGTTGTTGATACTCTTCTATATTTTTTACATTCTGAGCAAAACTATACCAGCTATCACTTATGGCAGATACTCCTAAGCCTATCATAACTTGTGTCTTACTAGCGTTATATCCCATAAAATTACGATGTATAGTTCCCGCTTGCTGGGCTTCAAATAAAGCATCTGTTTTAAGCGCAAAGTGATCCATACCTATCTCAACGTATCCTGCTTTAATGAGCATTTTTTTTCCTATTTCATATTGCATTCTCTTTTGGTCTGCACTAGGTAAATCTCCATCCTTAAATCCGCGTTGTCCGTTACCTTTTATCCATGGCACGTGAGCATAGCTATAAAAAGCGATACGATCTGGCTCAAGAGAGATGGTTTTATTTATGGTATTTATAACATCATCTTGGGTTTGAAACGGTAGCCCATATATTATATCGTGCCCTACAGATTCATAACCTGTTGCACGAGCGTTTTCTGTAGCGTTTTGCACGTGTGCATAAGGTTGCACACGATTTATTGCTCTTTGTACCGTTGTATTGTAATCTTGAACTCCATAACATACTCTGGTAAATCCTTTATTGTACAGTGCTTCAAGGTGTTCTTTTGTGGTATTATTAGGATGCCCTTCAAAGCTGAGTTCAAAAGCGCTAGCCTTTTTAGTAAGCGCAAAAATCCCGTCCATAAGACGTTCTAGATGTGCTGGTGAGAAAAATGTAGGAGTTCCTCCACCTAAGTGTAGTTGTTTAATTACCGGCTTATCTCCTAGTAAAGTTACGTACATCGCAAGTTCCTTAAGTACAGATTGTATATAAGGAATCTCAACATCATGATTCTTTGTAATACGCTTGTTACATCCACAAAAAGTACACATACTCTCACAATAAGGTAGATGTATGTAGAGACTTATTCCTTGTGAAGTATTGCTTTCGCGAAAGCTTTCTTGTAAGGTATTCTTCCACTGGGTGAGTGAAAAGTTATCTTGATCCCAATAAGGAACAGTAGGGTAACTTGTATATCGTGGTCCTGCCACATTGTACTTTGATATAAGGGTACACATTGATTTTGAGTTTTTTCAAAATTACTATATGGTAAAAACAGAGAATATGATGAATATCAGCTTTTGAGAAAACACTATATATGGACGGAGATAGTAGTTCATTAATAAATAATAAATTATACATGTAAATTACCACTCGTCGACACTTAAACGTCGTCCGTCTACAGTAAAGGACTCGTTAGACTTAATTATTGAAGAATATTGACTTTAATTGACCAACTTTGGAAACATAAAGATCAATACTTTGGGGACAAAAAAATTACGAATACTGCTCATAGAGGACGATGCCATTGAGGTAATGAAACTCAAGAGAGCCATAGCAAAGCTAGAAATGAACCATGAGCTCATAGAAGCAAAAAATGGTGAGGAAGCACTTGAGATACTTAAAGATCACACGGTATTGCCAGATGTAATATTTTTAGATCTCAATATGCCAAAAATCAACGGAATAGAGTTCTTGAAGATTTTGAAAAAAGACGAAATTTTACGATTTTTACCCACAGTAATGCTCACGACGTCAAGCAACCGCAAGGATATACTAGCCTGTTATGATACAGGAGTGGCAGGTTATATTATTAAACCTTTAAAATACGATCACTACGTTGAAAAAATAAAATCGGCTTTAGAGTACTGGAGTATGAATGAATTAATCAAAGCATAATGAAAGGAATTGTATTTACAGAGTTTTTAGATCTTGTTGAAACAAAATTTGGTTTAGAAATGGTTGACACCATTCTTAATGAATCTGAGTTACCTTCTAATGGTGTTTATACAGCAGTAGGAACCTATAGCTTTACAGAGATGGTGAGCCTACTTACTAATTTAAGTAAGGAAACGGGACTTGTAATTGATGATTTATTACTGGTTTATGGAGAGCATTTTTTTACGGTAGTAGAAAAAAGTTATCCATCTTTTTTAAAGCAATATACAGATCCAATAGAGATGCTTTCATCTATAGAAAACCACATACATGTAGAGGTTAGAAAGATTTATCCAGATGCAGAGTTGCCTACTTTTACCATAGAAGAGAAGACTCCGGAAAGTCTCGTAATGATCTATAAGTCAAGCAGAGCCATGCATGCCTTTGGTCGAGGACTAATGAATAAAACTTTTGAGTTTTTTAATACAAAAGCTACTATCTTAGTTGAAAAATTAAAAGAAAACGGAACCGAAGTAAAATTCAGCATAGCAACATATGAGTGACCCCAAAATCAAGATGTATGAAAGAGCACTAGCGCGTGAAAAGGCCGCTAGAAAAGAAGCCGAGCGTATTCTTGAGGAAAAGTCATTAGAATTATATCACAAATCTGAGGAGTTGAGAGTTTCAAACTCAAAACTGGAAGATATTGTAAAAGAACGCACTTCTGAACTTGAAGGAGTGTTTGAAAACATTGTGGATGCTTACGTGGTTATGGAGTTATCTGGCAATGTTATCAAGATGAATGATGCTGCCATAAAACTTCTAGGGTATAGCCTAGAAGATAACTTCAATCTTTGGGATATTGTCCACCCAGACGAAAATGATAAAGTTGTCGAGGGTTTTGAAATCCTAACCTCTAAAGGAGCAATAACAGATTTTCAAATAAAAATTATTATTGCTTCAGGAGCTATTAAGTTGGTTCATATTAATGCAAGTATTGTATTTAATGCAGATGGACAACCTATAGCAGCGCAAGGTATTGTAAGAGATATTACTGAAGAAAAAGCTGCAGAGCAACGTCTCGTAGATTCAGAAAATAGATTATCTGCGCTTATCTTAAACCTAGAAAGTGGTATACTTTTAGAAGATGAGCACAGAAATATTGTAATCACAAATAATCGCTTTTGCGATTTTTTTAATATTACTGCTACTCCAGAACAACTCATCGGAGTAAACTGTGAGAATGCAGCAACAGAAAGCAAACATCTTTTTAAGGATCCAGAAGAATTTGTATCAAGAATTAATACGCTTACACGAAAAAAAGAACAAGCGCTATCTGATGAGCTTAAATTAGTTGATGGTCGTATCTTGGAGAGAGATTTTATTCCTATTTATGAAGAAGGTATTTATAAAGGTCACCTTTGGACGTATAGAGATGTTACCTTGAGAAGAAAGTTTCGCGAAAGCATAGAAGCAGAACGTCAAAAATATAGTGACATTATTGCAAATATGAACTTGGGTCTTACTGAGGTAAATCTTGATAATGAAATTTTGATGGTTAATAATAGTTTTGAACTATTATCTGGATATACGGAAGAGGAAATACTTGGGAAAAATGCAAAGGAAATACTACTTACACCAGCATCTCAAGAAAGGCTTACTCAAGAGAATAATGATAGGTTGAGCGGAGCGTCAAATTCATACGAAGTGCAGGCTATAACTAAGAGTGGTGAATTTAAACACTGGTTAATAAGTGGTGCTCCAAACTATAATTTAAATGGCAAAGTCATAGGCTCTATAGGAATACACCTCGATATAACAGAGCTCAAAAGTTTAGAGATACAAAAGGAAAATCTTTTAAAGAAGCTTGAAAAAAGTAATGATGAGCTGCAGGAGTATGCACATGTAGTTTCTCATGATCTTAAAAGTCCGCTTAGGAGTATAAATGCACTTGTAAATTGGATTAAGGATGATAATGAAGGTGTGCTTACAGAGGAAACAATGAGTCATCTTGCGATGATAGACACCACTTTAGAAAAGATGGAACAGCTTATATCTGATGTTCTTGAATACTCCAGTGTAGGATCTGAAAATGCCCCTCGAGAAAAAGTAAATTTACAAGAAGTACTAGCAGATATAGAAACTTTACTTCACTGTCCAGAACATATAACATTGTATATTCATCCAGATTTACCTACGGTAAATGGAGATAAAGTCAAGTTACAACAGTTATTTCAGAATTTGATGAGTAATGCTATACGTTATTGTGATAAAGAAGAAGGTCACATAGAAGTAGGATACACAGAAAACAAAACACATTATACCTTTACGGTTAAGGATAATGGAATCGGGATTCCTAAGGAATACCATGATAAAATATTTAAAATTTTTCAGTCACTCAATAACCATAAAGACTCGACGGGTATAGGACTTTCTATTGTTAAGAAAATAGTAGACCTTTATAAAGGAAGTATATGGTTAGAGAGCAACGTAGGAGAGGGAACTACTTTCTTTTTTACATTACAAAAATAATATAATGAGAACAGTACAACTACAACGCGACTCGTCTGGTTCATGGCACTATTTAAGTGAATCCATAACACTTAGTAATCCGCTGGTGCTTATTCTAGGAAATCGTTTCCTTCTAGAAAAGGAAGGTGTTTTTGAGGAAGTAAGAGACTTATTTCCTTCGGGGCATTTAGTTTTTGGATCTTCTAGTGGTGAGATTGTAGCTGGTGCAGTAAATGATGAACATATTACAATAACCGCAATAGAGTTTGAAAAGTCTTCCTTTGAGATTCAAACATTTAATATTCATGAAGTAGGAGACGATAGTGAAAAAGCGGGATCTACAATAATAAAGAAGTTAACTGTAGAAGGCCTTAAGCATGTATTTGTATTATCTGAGGGGAGTTTTGTAAATGGATCTGCCCTCACCAAGGGAATGCAAGGAGCATTGCCTAATGTTTTAATTACTGGCGGACTTTGTGGAGATGATGCACGTTTTGAAAAAACACTTGCCTCTTATAATGAAGCACCAAAGGAAGGCGAGATTGTAGTCATAGGTTTTTATGGAGAAACCTTTGAAGCGTCATTTTCTATTTATGGTGGGTGGACACCTTTTGGACCAGAAAGGTTGATCACAAAATCTGATGGTAATATCTTATACGAGATAGATGGTAAACCAGCATTAGATTTATACAAAACCTACCTAGGTGATAAAGCACAAGATTTACCAGGATCTGCGCTTATTTATCCGCTCAATGTAAAAAGTGCAGAAAATGACCAGTCATTTGTACGTACGATTTTAAATATAGATGAAGATAAAAACGCGATGATTCTAGCAGGAGATGTGCCAGAGCAATCTAAGGTACAACTTATGATGACAAATATGGATAGTATCGCTTCGGCATCAGAAACCGCAGCATTGAGGGCTATGGAGGGAAGGAATAATCCGCCACAATTAGCATTGCTTATAAGCTGTATAGGACGTAAATTAGTACTAGATCAACGCATTGAAGAAGAGGTCGAGGAAGTGATGAGTGTGATAGGGGATGATGTAGTGATAAGTGGTATGTACTCTTATGGAGAGATTGCACCATTTTACGGAGAACGTAGTTGCAAATTGCATAATCAAACGATGACTATCACTTTAATAAGCGAATAGATGAACCCACTCTTAAAAAGACAAATACGTAAATATCTTCCTGACGATCTTAAAGATCGTGAGGATATGCAGGTCTTTTTTGATGCCGTGGGAGGATCATATGATAATTTTGACAATCAGTTTAAGTTGACACAACTAGCCATGAAACTAAGCTCAGATGAGCTATTTGAAGCAAATAAACAACTTAGAGAAGAGTCACAAAGACAGCAAGGATTATTGATACGCTTGCAGTCTGTTATAAATGCAGTACAACCCTTTGGTGAAGATGATGATGAAGGTATTGATATAGGCGACGCAAACCTAGCCGAATATATAAGCCAGCAAGCAGAGCAACTTATCCTAGTAAATAGAGATCAAGAATTACTAGTAAAAGAACTAGCATTGCAAAACCAAGAGCTCAATGATTATGCACACATTGTATCTCATGATCTCAAATCACCATTGCGCAGTATTGAAGCATTAGTAAGTTGGCTCAAAGAAGATTATGGAGACGCCATAGGCGAGGAGGGAAAAACTCAAATTGGTCTTATAGTAACCCATTTAGAAAAAATGGATGCCCTTATTACAGGTATTTTAAATTACTCTTCTATTGACAAGGAAGTACGCACAGAACGACAGATAGACCTTAATGTTCTGGTAAAAGAAACCGTAGATCTCATGCATCTACCAGAGCATATTACTATTAAAATACATAAGCTACCTACTATTCTTGCAGACCGTTTTAAAATCCAGCAGTTATTTCAAAATTTGATAGGTAATGCTGTAAGCAGTATAGATAAGCCTAAAGGACTTATAGAAGTAATAGCAAGAAACCTTGATGATAATTTCCAGTTTGAAATCAAGGATAATGGTAAAGGAATTAATCCAGCATACTTCCACAAGATTTTTCAAGTGTTTCAAAAGCTAGAGAATGATTCTGAAAGTACGGGAATTGGATTATCTATTGTTAAGAAAATCGTACACTTCTATGATGGTAAAATATGGTTAGATAGCACAGAAGGTGTGGGAACTACATTTTATTTTACGTTACCTCAAACTACATGATATGGAACAGCCCAATCTCAATTATATCAAAGAACTTTCAGGTGGAGACGCAGGTTTTGAAAAAAAACTTATAGGCGTTGTACAAGCAGAATTACCTCAAGAAATTGCCGAGTATGAAGGTAATATGAAGGATTCCGCTTTCGCGAAAGCGGCCGAAAATGTACATAAGATTAAACACAAACTAGGTATCGTAGGATTAGAAAAAGGGTACGAACTCGCCATTGCTTATGAAGATGAGCTTAAAGAAGGAAAATCAACCTTAAAAGAAGAATTTGAAAGCATTCTAACCGCTGTAATCCATTTTATAAAAGATTTATAATCTGTAAATTGCATATTAAATCACAAAATATCTATATGTTGAACTGTATTATTGTAGATGATGAAACTGCGGCACGTACTATCGTATCGCACTTATGTAGCCAGGTAGACGAACTCAATGTAATTGATGAGTTTCCTAACGCGATGCAGGCAATCAAATTTTTAAATAAGAACGAGATTGACCTCATATTCTTAGATATACACATGCCAGATTTTACAGGTTTTGACTTTATAGACTCGCTTAAAAATCCGCCTAAAATTGTACTTACTACCTCAGATCGTGACTTTGCGATAGAAGCTTTTGAGTATGATTGTATTGTAGATTATCTAGTAAAACCTATAACCCTACCTAGATTTCTTAAGGCGATGCAAAAAGTTGAAAGCTTTAAATCTCCAGTAGTACAAAATATTGTGGCTCCTCAAGAATCAAAGCAAGAAGAGACCTCAGAAAAGGAGATGTATGTAAACATAGATAGACGTCTTATAAAGATTGAGTTTGAAAAAATATTTCTCGTAGAAGCAAAAGGTGACTACGTACTTATTAAAACTGAAGGAAAAAATTATACTGTACATTCTACACTTAAGAAAATAGAGGAAAAACTACCAGATAGTCTTTTCTTAAAAATACATCGCTCTTACATTATTAACATTAAGAAAATAGTTGATATTGAAGATAATAGCGTTTTGATAGCTAGAGATGTAATCCCAATAAGTCGTTCTAACAGACCTGAACTTATGAAGCGACTTAACTTGCTGTAAAACAATAAATTCCATTCGTCTACAGTAAATTACCACTCAACGATACATAGACCAGTACGGTCGAATAAATTGAAAATCAGGGTATAAACTGCCTAATTTTGTTTCTATAATCACATCAATAGAAGCAATATGAAAGCAAATTTCTACTCTCTTACAAGACAATTAATCGCACTAAGTTGCCTGCTGTATTCATTTACAGCTAGCTCACAAGATGTCCCTTTTAATTGTGATTATAGTGCATACTTATTTCAATACAATGATGTGTACGCTATTGACCTTGCTTCTGGAAATTCTTTTTTAGCAGCAAAAGATATCACAGCAGGAAAGATAAACGCAGCGGCATACAATCCAGCAGATGGGTACATCTGGGGATATTTATCAAGCCCATCAAAATCCATTGTCAAAATAGGTAAGAACTTTGAGACTACTACTATCACTATAGATGCATTACCTTCTGGCAATAAATATGTAGGTGACATAAGCGCTACAGGACAATATTATTTTAAATCTGGCGGGAGTACATACTACACTGTAGACCTTGATCCAGCGTCAGAAACATACACAGAGCTTACTTCTACGGCTTCATTATCACAAAGTTTAAATATACACGACTGGGCATTTAATGCAGTAGATAATCAGTTGTATGCTGTAGAGAAAGGAACGAACATATTATATAGAATTAACCCAGAAAATGGACAAGTGCAACCTTTAGGTATTGTACCTATCTTATCAGGACTTAACTACACCTATGGAGCCGTTTATTTTGATGCATCAGGACGTTTCTACGTATCTGCAAATCAAACAGGGACTATTTATGTAATACAAAGTGTTCAAGACCTTGATGGGATAGGAGTTATAGATTCAAATCTTTTTGCCTTTGGACCATCTAGTGCAAGTAATGATGGCGCACGTTGCCCTACAGCACCGGTGTTACAAGAAATTTGTGATAACGGCATTGATGATGACGGTGACGGGCTCATAGATTGTGAAGATCCATCATGCTCAGGATACGGGATGTGTGCAACTATAGACCCAGAAGCATCTACAGGAAATAAAGGAGGATTAGAAAGTAATAATAGACTCTCTAACGCCATCGCAAAACGTAATTTTAATCGTGCAAAGGAGAGTTATGAGTTTAATAAAGACCTTGCACCGCTAGTAGATAAGAAAGACACTTACGCCGTAAGAACTGCGCAAGCATTTACGCTTGCAGATCTTATCCCACTAGAGGAGATTGATGAGGATTATGTAGTAGAGTCTACACCTACAGATCTAGTAGGTATCACAAATGCAACAGATGTTTATGCTGTAGATTACATAAAAGGCGAACTCTCAACCGCATCTATTCTTGCACTTAAGACAGAAAATGGCGTGTATGAGCACACGAAATATATCTGTGATCGTTTACTAGGAGCAGAGCTTATATCTGTATCTACGATAGCAATTAATGATCAACAATTTATTAAGTCACTTATTAAAAATATAGATGGTAGTGTAGAATTTGTTTTAAGCCTTTCGGCGAAAATGGTAAACAACGAGACTGAGTTTGCTGTAGAAAGCCACTGGAATCTGGATAGTTATGAAGATGATGTGACATTTTACAACTTCCAAATATGGGCAAACTCGATTGATGATTTACACAAGCTAGGACAACAAGTTTTGAATCTTCTAGAAGTACAAAAGCCAGTAACAGCATATAGTACCTCAGCACCACCTACGGTTTTTGTAAAAAAAGGAAACTATAACAACGGAGCTTTACAACTAGAAATTATCAATACAAACGCAACCGAAAGTGTAATCTTTGACGCAGGAATAAGAGCAACAGAAACAAGCGAGATTGTAACAACAACCTCTAGCATCTCACTTGGCGAAAATTACATCACACAAGTAACCATAGATACTGGATACTTATTTGACATAGGCTTTAGAATAGGCGACGGGATTAATACTCCAGATGATTTATTCTTATCTGACGGACCATGGGGAGTAGATGCATCTCAAGAAGGGACAGATGTAGTAATCTATGAAATTTCAGAAAACGAACAAACATATGCAGATGATACTTATGCTATAGAACGTAACCTGTCGCTCACAGCAACTACAAATAGTTATGTTGCGGCATATAGAGCACTTACAGCACGATTTCAAGCAGTAGACGTAAGTATATTTAATGCACTACAGATGACAGCAAAGGGAACAGGAAACTTAGAAATTACCTTTGTAAAGGAAAGCATAGAAATCTGGGAAGACCAGTATAAAGCAACGATAGTACTTACAGAAAGCAATCAAGATTTTGACATCTCATTTGAGAATTTTACAAGTACATCGGGAGTACCGCTATTACTTAATGATCTAGTAACAGTAGTATTTACCATGGTATCTCAAGATGGAACGATGGTTACAAAAGAAATGGAGCTTAATGATATACAATTTGCAAACTCAGAAGTACTTTCAACAGACGAAAATATAGTGGTAGCAGATGCATTAATAAATTACCCTAACCCATTTATATCGCAGACTACAATACGTTTACCACAAGCAAGTGCAACAGTACAAATCACAGTAGTAGATATGCTAGGGCGCATAGTAGATGCACAAGAAATAACAACGAATAACGGAGGCTTAACAGCAGCTTATAATGCTCCAAATTTACAAACAGGTATCTACACTTATAAAATAATAGATAGTGCCTCACAACAACACAGTGGCAAGTTTGTCATAAAAAGATAAGTAGTTTTTTGATTTGATTTGATTGATGTTTAGCCATCACCGGGGACGGTGGTGGCTTTTTTTGTGGGGTGGGGTAAAATGTATTTCTGCGCGATAATACTACATTACTTAGTACGCTTTCGCGAAAGCATACCTCAAGTAAGAGAAATAAAAAGATTTCATCGCAGTGATAAGTAAGCTCTCAAAATAAGCCATTACCTTCAACGAAGCAGTAAGATCAAATGGCGAAAATTATAGGTTAAGATTAGCTTAGAAGTGCTTACTGAGGGGAGTTGAGCTAGGCTTGTGTTTTAATAGAGTTGTTTGTTAGAAAATGTAACCTCTGGTTTTTTAAATACGTGAAGAGTGTTATTTGAATCTGTGATGTACATTCTTTTATTATCAATCATTATTTTTCCTATAAATGTCTCTTCATTATTCTCAATTTCTAATTTAGCAAATGAGATTAGTTTTTTTTCTTTAAGATTAATAATTCCAAATCTATCCCCTCTTTCTTCTGTGAAGTATAAATACCCCTTTTCAACTATAAATTTAGTATTACTTACAAAAAATGTTTTCTTCCATCCATCAAATTTTACATCAAGTTGAGACAAACAATTAATAAGATTTATAGTTTCTAATTTAAAATTATTTGAATCTAGGACTTGAAGTACATTATCTACAATTGTATATAATTTAGAATTAAAATTACAGAGCCAACCACCGAATTTATTGTTTTTCCAAATTAATTCTCCATTATCAATATTTAAGCAATAAGTACTTTTATCTAAAGATTTTCTACTACTATCGTATAAGAAGAAAAAAAAATTATTACCTATTAATTGTGTTGGACCGTATGTTTTAGCATTTATATTTTTTAGTAAATCACTAAATTCTGTTTTCCATACAGAACTATTATTTGAATTATCAATTAACTCAATAAAAGAGGAAACTTTTAAGCTGTATTGTTTATAAATAATTTTAGGAATCCTTCCAATGATTTCAGATACCTGTAATTCTAAGTTTTCTCTTAGAATAAGATTCTTAGGTCTAGCACTAATTAATAATTGATTATCAAATAAAATATTTTTAAATAAAAATGTATTCTGCGCTTCTATTAAGCCTTTAGATTTATTTTTTAGATTGAAGTAATTTATATTCGCTCCATTTTCGAATTGATAAAGTAAAAAGTCCTTATATTTAATAGCATACCATATTATATTTTCGTCTATCTCAGTGAAATTTCCATCTTCTAATAAAAATAGACCTTGCCCATATCCAATAATTTGGTTTTCAAGTCCATTTAAGATATTAGTTATTCCACGTATTTTATTTTCGCTTAATATTCTCAACATATCTTTATAATAATTTTTACCCAAGAACCGCTACACAAAGCAATTACGGCTCTTAATAACTATTGGGATTGCTAGTTTGCTTTAATTTGCTGTCTAGTTTCTATAATCTAAATATACAATGAATATTACAAGCCTCATGTCTTTAAAAGAACTTCTGAGCTATGCTATGACTGAGAGTATTTCTCTGTAGTCTAACAATAAAAAAAACTTAGATTTAAGTCTTTGAACCTACAAGTTGTCAGTAATTGAATAGAATTTCTCAATAAAAGATCAAATAAATCGCATAAAGGTAAAATTTAATCAATTAAAACTGTTTGACAAGAATTTTGAGGTGTTTGGTTCTAAACAACATAAGTACTTGTTTAATAAAACAAAATCAGAAAATGAGGTAATCGATTTTGAGAAGCGCAACAAAATAAAATTACCTATTGATTATAGAGGATTTTTGCTGGAAATTGGAAATGGTGGAGCTGGACCGTATTATGGATTGGAACCTATTGAAAACGGACTTTTTTCTGATCTTGATTATAAACACAAGAGTGACTTAAATGACTTATCCAAACCTTTTCCTCATACAGAACATTGGAATCTAGATTTTGGAGAAGTGACTGAGGAAAACGAAGATGAATATTTGGAGCAAAAAGATGAAGAGTATTATCAAAATAAATGGGTGAATGGTATTTTGAGAGTTTCAAATTTGGGTTGCGGAGTTTCCATGAACTTGGTAGTCAATGAAAAAGAATATGGTAATTTATGGGTTGATGATAGATGTAACGAACAAGGAATTTATCCTAACCCTTACAATGAAAATCGAGACAGAATAATATTTATCGATTGGTATGAAAACTGGATTGACAATGAACTAAAAAGATTTAATACTTAAAATAATAGTTATTATTAATAATGAATGAGGTTTTTCTGTCATAAAATCAGGAAGACACGATACCGCGAATGAAAGATCAACAGTAGCTTAATAGCTTGTATTGAGCGAATTTGAAGGAGACTTGGTTTAACTCAGTTCTCTGTTGTGGTCATTATTTTTTCATACTGACATCGGGTTCACTTGAATTTGTCCTCCGATTGCTTTTAATACTTTCATAATTGTCGCAAATTGAGGCTTAGCTCCATCAGATAGTGCTTTATACAAACTCGGTCTGCTCAAACCAGTTTCTTCCGCAATTTTTGTCATTCCGATTGCTTTTGCTATGTGCCCAATTGCATTTATTATATCTGCATTGTCTCCTTCTTCTAAAACCGTATTTAGATATTCCGCAATCATTTCTTTGCTTTCCAAATAGTCAGCTATTTCAAATTTTGAAGTTCCCATTTTTTATTTATTTAATTTTTTCCAAATACTTTTCGCCTTCGCAATGTCATTTTGTTGAGTAGATTTATCTCCGCCAATTAAAAGCACTATTACTTTTCCATCTTTTTCTTTGAAATAAACACGATAACCCTTCGAAAAATTAATCCGCATTTCTCGAATTCCATCGCCAACTGGTTTACAGTCACCAAAATGTTCATTAGTTTCTAATTTTTGAACTCTGAATATAATTTTAGCCTTAGCCTTAAAATCTTTTAGCTTTCTCAGCCACTTGTCAAATTCAGATGTTTTTTCAATAAAGAACATAAATACTGTATCTACTTGGATACAAATTTATTAAATATATTTCAATAAATTTCGTTCGAATTAAGTTTTCTGTGGAATGAGTTTTAATTCGAAACAACAGGCACTGCATAAAGCGAGGGCGGCTCGCAATAGCCACCAGGGATGCTGAATTCATTTAATTTACGGTCTTGTTAGTTTGATCTAAAAATCTAATCAATTTTGAAGTTACGTATTGCGAGGAGCTCTTTCTAACGTTGATAGTGATTAGTGCGATTTCTAGAAAGAATAACGAGAATACGAGAAGTAAAAAGCTCTTATCTCAATCGCAAATAAGCTCCTAAAACAAGCTTTTGCCATAATAAATGTAGGAAGAGCTTATGATGAAAATAAAGATTACTTTAGAGGTATTTATTGAGGGAAGCGGAGGTCAACTTTTAACTCAGTTATTTTGTTGGCAACAGTTTTTCATTCAGAGGCTAATTCGATTGCTTTCTCCAAAACTTCATCACGACCATTAATTAATCCGTTAATTGTCGATTTAACTTCTACATCTATTCTTATTCCATTTCGTTGTGTTTCCGAACCGTCAGGATAAAGAATCCCATTTCCTGAAATTGCCGTTCTGTAACCTCCTAAATATTCAAACACAACAACATCTCCATCAGCTCCTGCAGTTTGGTTTCCAACTGTAATTATATTGTCAGCTGTTTGAAAAGCCATAGCCGTAAATTCAGACCTACTCAAAGACTCTTCATTTACTAACAATATAATTCTTCCCTTAAAAGCCTTTTTACTACTGTTTGTTCGTAGATTATCTGTGTAGCTAAATCTTGAAGGGTAATTAATGTTCGGACTATAAATTTTACTAAAATCCTTTTTTTCTGTATTTAAATATCTAGAAAATCTATAATAAATAAAGGCGGGATAATTTCTTAAATCTATTATTATAGATTTTTTAGTGTCAAATGATTTAAAAATATCTTCAATATCTCTGCCTTTAACGCTTGCCATATTTATATAGCCAACTTCGTCAGTGACCAATTTTGATTTAATTGCTTTAGAATTATCCCAATAGTTAAAATCATTAAAATCGTATCTGTTTACTTTGATTTTTTTAACTTCCCCTTGTCTGTCTATGGTTAGGTTTATTTCCTTTTCTGAACCGCTGAAAATTTTAGTGTAAGTGTTTTTAGTTTTAATGTTTTTATTGGAACCTGCGACATACTTTAGGTTTTTGTCTTTTTCTGTTCTAACATCTAAATCATTAATCTTCAAAATAATGTCTCCTATTTGCAAGTTGTTGAGATTAGCAATGGAATCGTTATAAAAACCTGAAACAACCGCTTTATTTTCAATATGGGAAATCTTTGCAGGAAGGTACATAGGTCTTTCGTCAGAGAAACTTATCCAAGCGTGTGTATCATCTAGTTTTGCGACAAGTTCTTTAATCTTATTTTGGTAGTCACTTTGATTTTTAGCGTTTTTAATTTTCGGTATCATTTGTCTTAAAACAGAATCCCAATTTTGGTCGGTCATGTATTTATATGGATAAAAATATTCTATTATATTCCAATATTTAAACAAACCCAATAATCTATATTCTTCGTTAGGAAATTCAAAATTTTTGTATTGTGGTTCGTTAGTAACTTTTATGTTGCCGACAGGTTGTATTTCTACATAAAAGTTTTCCTTCTGAATTCTGTTATTTTCAATGAATTTTAATTTTGACGAAAGCTTATCATTAAAAAGATTTTCGTTTTGTAACCAGGATAAGTCAAAGTTTTTATCGAAGTAATTTTTTTCAGAGCTACATTTTTTACAAACGTCTATGTTACCCAAGTTGTTAATCCAGTCTATGTAAATTGCTGATAGGTCGTTCTTATCAGCTGCTTTTAAAACTTTTGGAAGATATTTGATAAATTCATCGTCCCAGTTGTAAATTCCTTTTCCAACCTCGGGATGATAATATTTTAGAAACCCGTAAATTTTTCCAATTGAAGCTAACTTTTCAATTTCCGAAATTGTCTGTTGAGCAGTCAATAAGTTTAAACTGAAAATGGTCAAAATTAGAATTACAGATGTTTTTTTCATATTGTTGCCAGTAGACCATCCCATAAAGCAAGGACGACTCCCGATAATTATCGGAATTGCTTCGTTGCTTTACTTTGCGGTCTAGTTTGTTTACACTAAATATACAATGAATATTGTAGTTCTATGTTTCTCAAAACAAACATTATGCTTGTAATATGAATGAGTATTATAACAACAAAAAACGCCCCAAAAGGCGTTTTTAAATATTTACACTAGTAGTGGATAGTCTTCAAGATTACATCTTCACAACGCCACCTTTAAGCACTTGCCATCTCAGTTTTAAGCCTACTTCCATAAACTCAAATCCTGCTGCGGTTGCAGAGGCGATGTTACTGTACTTACCATAAGCACCTACTTGAAAACGGTTAGATATTGCATATTGAAGTCTTGCTTCTAAGCGAAATAGGGTAGTAGCCTCATCATCTTCTACTACTTGTAAACCTCCAGCAGCGTTTGCTGCATAGCTCCACTTCCCTGCCTGGCCAGTAAGATCTAAAAACAACTCAACTGCTTGGTATTTTGATGGGCTAAAGTAAAGCGTAGGTACTTGATCTTTAAAACCTACATACTGGTAATTGATACCACCTTTAAGCGTTGGGTTTTTTGTAAAGTTGTAGTATAAAGAAGTGAATAGTAAGTTACGAGAGTTGCCATCCGTTTGCTGCGTATGCATAAGACCAGAATACCAACCTAAATTAATGTTTGTTCCCATATTGTAGTTAAGGGAGTAGTTATTCATAAATATCTTCTCGTCTAGTAGCGCTGCGTTAAAATCTTGTAACGTTCTGCTGTATCCTATCTCTAAATATTGCAGTGGCAATGGTCTCGATTTTACAAAAACAGATCCATTTACATCGGTGTATTCATTTTCACTTGCATTTGCTTTTACAAACCCTAGGGTACCTTCTAACCACGTATTATTAATCACTCTATAATGAGCACCTATAGATGCATCTGTATTATATGCCATTGTATTTGTAGTCATATTTTCAGTAGTTCTATAGTTATATGAGAACACCGTTTTAAATCTACTTGTAAATGGTAGGGTAGCTGTCATTCCAGCAGAATAAGCTTGGTTATCGCCATTATCAGAAGTATAGGCAGCTCGTGTTTCGATCACGGGAGCAAGGCTACTTTCTATAGTTTTCATTAACCCAGTAGCATCTTTCTGATTAGGGTAGAAGGTTAAGGTATTTTTCGCGAAAGCGTAAGCCTCATCCAGATTCCCCTGCGCACGGTACGCATTTGCAATCCCTAGATTTCCATCAAAAGACGCGCTATCCTTCTCAAGAATATCGTTATATACCTCAATACTTTTCTTGAAAGTCCCAGTGTACATCCCTAGCGTAGCTTTGAGTGCTGCAACGCGCTGGTTTGTAGGGAATGTCGTTTTTAGATCGGCAATGGCAGTTCTTGCCGTGGCGTATTTTCCGTTCCATATGAGTGCCTGGATGTAGCGCTCGTTTGCGGTAATGATTTTTGTAGTGTCCGCTTTCGCGAAAGCGATACTCTCCTGAGCTAGTGATAAAGCAAGCTTGTCGTCCTTCTGTAAGTGAGCAACTAATGACTTTCCTACCTGAGAAGTTAAGGTGTCTGACAGCTTGCTGTACATCGTGTTTGCATTCTCATAATCCTTCTTTGCGATATACGTATTTGCAAGTGCGCTTATGATTTGCTCATCGTTAGGCATATCCTCAAGAGCATTTTTAAGCAACTGTATTGCAGCATCATATTGAAAGGCAGTTGTGAGTTGGTTTGCCTTACCTAAACGCATAAACTTTTTTGACACTGCAGCATTGGCATTGCCAGGTTGTACGGTAAGTGCCTTGTTTACATAAGCGATTGCCGCGTCATATTCTTTAAGGTTAGAAAGCGTGTTTGCATAGCCGAGTAGGGCAGAGAAGCTCGTGCTGTCTTTGGCAACGAGGGTTTCATAAAAGTCCTTTGCTGCGCCAAAATCGCTATCCCATAAAAGAGATTCTGCATAGTTTAAACCCACTTCAAAATCTGTTGGGTAATCTGCTTTTAGCGTTGTAAATAATGATCTAGCTTCTGCGCTATCGCCGCTTAGTCCTAAAGCACGACCGTAACAAAGTCTTGCAGTCTTATTATCTGGGTAGTCATTAAGTACTTCTCCAAAAAAAGCTTTTGCCTCCTCATATTTTCCAGTTTCTAATAAAGTGAAACCTGCAGACATATCTTGAGCGTATGCTGTTGCACTTAAAAGGAAGACGATAATTAATGTTGCTATTCTCATTACATTTGTTTTACAGTTGCAAGTTATGGTCATATATCAAGATTTCAATCTGAAGATAATTGCAACTCATCGACACTTATCGTCGACTGGTGGAGGTTAAGATCTGGTAAAGGGTAGTTTTGAGTTTATAGGTAATAAAAATATTCAATATTAAGTCAAGAACCATCTAATTTTTAGGCTTTTATGATGTTTTTTAGATTGGACGGTATAAATAAGGTAGTGATGAGTCTTGGGTAGTTATGATGACAATATCTATTAAGTTGTTTCTTCCTTTCATTCTTGAAGTACTTGTTGTCGACATCTCCCCAAATGTGCCTTCCATTCATTCTAAGGCTTGATAAATTCTTACTGTTGCCGACATCTCCCCAAACCCCTTTTCCAAGAGGGGCTTCACTTTTTTGCTCCTCCTCTTTCTTGCATCCGACGAGGAAGGAACGACCGAGAGGAATGCACAGAGGCTGGGAGGAGATGTTTTGCGTTTGAGTGAGAAGTTTGCTGCCAACATCTCCCCAAACCCCTCTTCGAAGAGGGGCTTCACTATTTGCTCCTCCTCTTTCTTGCATCCGACGAGGAAGGAACGACCGAGAGGAATGCACAGAGGCTAGGAGGAGATGTTTTTTGCGTCTGAGTAAAAAATAGAGAAAGGCTGAGAGGAGATGTTTTGCGTGCGAGTAAGAAAAGCATCAACTAAGTCAATTACAAACATTCCTGCACGCTGTCTTCTATTGCAATAAGAACGGCATCTATATTTTTAAATACTTCCTCATTTGTAAATCTTAAGAAATGCACACCTTTTTCTTCCAGACGACCTTGACGCAGTCCGTCTTGCATAACTTGATTATCGTGTATGACACCATCCAATTCAATGGCAAGACCTATTTCATGACAATAGAAATCAACGATGTAATCCAATAGAGGCACTTGTCTATGAAATTCTGCACCGGTTGCTTTTCTTCTAATTTTATCCCACAAAGTTAATTCAGCTAGCGTCATATTCTTTCTCAGTTCCCTAGCTCGCTCTTTTAAGTCTCTACGGTATGGAATCAATCTTTGCATTAATTTTTATTGTAAATATATGTAAATCAATAAAATAGGTTTTTTAATATATTAGGCAGCTAACATCTTCTCAAATGTGCCTACCATTTATTATAAGGTTTGATAAATTCTTACTGTTGCGAACATCTCCCCAAACCCCTCTTCGAAGAGGGGCTTCACTATTTGCTCCTCCTCTTTCTTGCATCCGACGAGGAAGGAACGACCGAGAGGAATGCACAGAGGCTGGGAGGAGATGTTTTGCGTGTGAGTGAGAAGTTTGCTGCCGACATCTCCCCAAACCCCTCTTCTAAGAGGGGCTTTCATTTTTTGCTCCTCCTCTTCGAAGAGGAGGCTGGGAGGAGATGTTTTTTGCGTGTGAGTGCGAAGTCCACAAAAACTAGGAGGAGAGGTTTCACATCTGAGTAAGAAAAAGGGAAAGGCTGGGAGGAGATGTTTTACACCCGAATCAGAAGTCTATAAAGATTGGGAGAAGATGCTTCACGTATGAGTATGAAGTAAACTCTAACAATCTAAGAACCACTCCTTATATAGTAACAAGTAAACCTTTCGCGAAAGCGATTCAACCACAAAAGCTACTTTAAAGAAGAAATCCTACCACTCGTCTATAGTAAAAATGTGCTCATCGAAATTTCAACCGAAAGCCTCTTAATTGCTTGCATCTTTGTACCAGAATCAAACAACAAACTATTATGGGACTTACAGTAATAAACAACAAAAGCACATTAAGAATAGTGCACAACGCAAGAACTATGTCAACAGGAGCTACATTAAATGTAGTGCATAGAAAGGTTGATAAGCCAGTTATCCAACTAATGACTTATTAATCATGATCGCAATCCAACAAAAAATCAAAAAAGCACTTTCACCAGAGCAAATATTTATGCTCAGTGCCTTTGTAGTAAATGGAGGAAATTACCTCTATAACTTAGGCTTAGGTAGAGTACTAGGACCTGGAGCTTTTGCAGATGCTGCTATATTGATAACATTACTTCTAGTATTATCTTTTGTAGCGATGACTTTCCAACTCGCAGTTGCAAAGTTTACTACAGAGTTTGACGCTTCAAAACAAGAAGCATTTGTAAAAAGAGCTTATAAACAGGCGACGACTTTTGGAATTATACTCGGAGCGTTGATTGTAGTTTTTGCAACATCATTACAGTCACTTTTTCAAACGGCATCACCTATAATGTTTACCATTTTTGGAATAGCAGTCCCACTTTATTTTGTTATGAGTGTAAATCGTGGCAATCTGCAAGGACGCAAATCTTTTATTGAACTCTCTGTCACGTATCAGCTAGAGATGGTATGTAGACTCGCTCTTACTTTTGCTTTCTTACTGTTTTTTAATATAGAATCCTCTGTAGCAGTATCTACAGCAATAGCAATTTCTTTTATCGCTGGAGTGTTTCCTTTTAAGAAGCTCACTTCAAAAAAAGCGATAGAGACAGCGCTTACCTCAAAAGAAAGTAAGGCAGTAACTCAGTTTTTTGTACTTACAGCATGTTACGAGCTTACCCAAATCATTTGTAATAACAGTGACATATTATTAGTAAAGCACTTTTTTCCATCTTATGATGCAGGATTATATGCCTCACTAGCTCTTATAGGCCGTGTTGTATATTTTGTGACCTGGATGTTTGTGATGTTATTACTACCTACCGTAGTAACCATGCGTAAAGAGGGTAAAAACTCTGTTCCAGTACTTATGAAGTATGTAGGATACATCACAGCCCTTGCAAGTGCGATTGTAATATTCACGTTTTTATTCCCATCATTTGCTGTACAGGTCCTCTTTGGAGATCAATATATGGCAATTGCTCCCTTACTTGGCTGGTACGCTCTTGCTACTTCTTTTTTTGCTCTATCTAATATTTTTGCCTACTACTATTTATCCCTTGATCATTATAAGCCTATTGTAATTGCGGCCATTTTTGGAGTGTTACAAATAGTATTAATCATATTATTCCACGATTCCTTGTTTGAAGTTGTGTTAGCCCAAGTTGCAGCGATGGGTGGTTTACTTATCGCACAACTACTTTACTTCTGGAAAATGCAAGTAAAGTAAAATATACCCCCAGATTGTAGTTTGCCCTCTTATATAAGCTATTGCTTTGATAAGAGGGTTTTTTGTGTGCCCAGTATGGGCATCTTTAGACTATTTATTAATAGTAGTTTATTTAATTAGAGAGTGCGAGTCCCCTAAGGGCAGTGGTTACGCCTTGTTCCATTAGTATGCTGTTAGGTTGCTAGTTGCTAGCAGTGCCGCATACTCTATGAGCATCTGTAAATTATTCATAATAACACCATAGGACTTCATCATTATCGACTGATTCCTTCGTCAATTTTATTAAATTTTTCAAGCTTTCTTTTTCGTTATATTCTTTGATATATTCATTTTCAACATTGTCAATTACTCCCATCAATTTTTCTATTGTTGTCAGTACTTTTTTAGGGCAAAATGCTAATTGAATATTTTTTTCATTAATTAATTTCATAAAATCTCCAGTAGAATGAGATGCTGCTCGTTCAACAAAATCAAACTCGGATAGATTATAAAACCCATAATCTCCTCGAAATTTATCATCTCTAATTGTAAATATTGAGTTTAGTCCCCCATAAATTTCTTGCGTTTTTGATATATCTTCTTCGGCAATAAGATTTGTGTCTATGTCGTAATTTCCTAGAACTTGAGAATTAGATATTATATATTTTTCAGATTTTTTTATTGACTTTATAATGTAATATGACATAATTTGGGTTTTATAGTTGCTAATAGTCCACAACATAAAGCGAGTGTCGCTTCCAATAGCTATCGGAATTCCTGATTTGCTTTAATTTATGGTCTTGCTTGTTTGATCTAAATATACAATGAATTTTGGAGTTGTGCGCCGCGCGTAGTGGTTTCAAAGTTGATTTGAAGAAGTACGCTTTCGCGAAAGCGTAAGTAAAGTTATCTTGTAAAGTTGTATTTATTGTGTAGGCTTTCCTGCATATTGCATCACTGGAAGAAACCAGAACCGAAACGGAAAGGCCTAATCCATTTAGGAATCTACCAAGAAAATACCTTTGCTTGGAGTCGCACTCGTATAAGCTATTGCTTTGATAGGAGGGTTTTGTTTTACCAATACTTTATAAAACTGAAAATAGCCGTCCAGCGTCGTCCTTCTAATGTATTCTACATTGATAAAAGAACACTTTTGATAGCATTCTTAAGTGCTGTAATATAGGCTGTTGGTGCAAATACGTGATAATCCGCCCATTTTCAAAAATCGTTTATCGAAGGTCAAATACCATTCGTCTACACTAATGGTCGAGTAAACGTTTTTCGTCCGCTTTCGCGAAAGCAAAGCCGCATATTTGTACTATCAAAAAAACATAACTACTTAAAAATAAATATCATGGCTTTAGAAATCAACAACATTTACGGAGTAACTTGTATCAAAGGAAAAGTATCTAGCACACACATTCAAGAAGTAAAAGGTTACTTCAAAGCATTACTTACGATACAAGATAATGTAATCATCAACCTATGTGAGGTGAAAAAGGGAACTAAGAAGCTAGTAAGAGTTTTAGAAAACTTACGAGCTGAAATCTCTGAAGAAAAATCACTTAAGTTTTTTAGCTATCCAGAGCCAGCAGTAAAAGAATTATACGCACAGCTTAATAATGAAGCCAACTATTACCAGGCAGCAGCATAACAAAAAGAATACTACTACATCAACATCAACATCAAATCTATATATCATGAAATTAGCAATCGTAACGGCCTATCCACCGAGCAAAGTAACTTTAAACGAATATGCATATCATTTAGTTAAGCACTTTCGTCAAAACCAAGAAGTAACAGAACTTGTACTTCTTACAGATGTAACTCCAGAACAAGCAGATATCACTTTTGAAGAAGATGGATGTGCAATCACAGTAAAGCAGTGCTGGAAATTTAACAGCTTATCTAATGTACTATCTATTGCAAAGGCAGTAAGAGCTACAAAGCCAGATGCAGTACTTTATAACCTACAGTTTATGAAGTTTGGAGATAAAAAAGTAGCGGCCGCTTTAGGCCTGTTTTCTCCTTGGGTTTCTAAGTTAATGGGAGTAAAAACAACGGTATTACTTCATAATATTATGGAAACTGTAGATCTTGATAGCGCAGGATTTACATCTAATAAACTTAAAATTAAAGCGTATAACTTTATTGGAGAGATGCTTACTCGTGTAGTTCTTAAAGCAGATACTGTAGCACTTACCATAAGCAAGTATGTAACTATCCTAGAAGAAAAATATAACGCAAAAAATTGCGTACTCATCCCTCATGGTACTTTTGAAATTCCATTAGAACCGTCTTACCAAGCTGCTCCGGGTCCTCTTAAGATAATGACTTTTGGAAAATTTGGAACTTATAAAAAAGTAGAAATACTTATAGAAGCTGTACAAAAGGTAAGAGAAAACACAGGACGCGATCTTGAAATCGTAATTGCGGGAACAGATAGCCCTAACACACCGGGATACCTAGCCGAAGTACAAGAGATATATAAGCACGTTCCTAACCTTACTTTTACAGGTTATGTAGAAGAAGAAGATGTACCAGTAATATTTTCAGAGAGTGCGATGGTAGTTTTTCCATACACATCTACTACTGGAAGTTCTGGAGTGTTGCACCAAGCAGGAAGCTATGGTAAAGCAGTAGTAATGCCAGATCTGGGAGATTTAAGCATCTTAGTAAAAGAAGAAGGGTATAGAGGTGAGTTCTTTAATCCAGAAAGTATGCACAGTCTTGCATCTGGTATAGAAAACCTAGTAATGAATGAAGCATATAGAACAGAAATAGCAAAAGCTAATTACAAAGCAGCAACAGCATTACCTATGAGCCGTATCGCTCAGATGTACCTAGATGTTTTTGCAGGAAGAAGTACTAATAATAACGAAGTAATATTGAAGGTAGCATAATTACCGGTTCTTAATAATCAAATAGGCATCGTCTTTCACCCCAAGTGTATTCACAATTCCAAAAAAAGCCTGTTTGTTCTTTCGCCACGGTAATCTACCAGCCACTTCAGTCGGTATGTCCCTAAAGTCGTAAAGTGTCCAAGAGAGATAGTGTAAGCTATCTCTTTTCTGGGTTATATAAAACTCCTTAAAATATGCGGCTTGATCTTTCTCATCAGGTCCTAGAGGATTCCATAATCCGTGATAAGCTGCAAGACCAAATTCTTGCAGAACCACAGGTTTGCTAGTTGCATCTGTGAGTACTTTGTGAGCTGCTGCAAGATCCTCAAGATCTTTATAATAATGATAAGAGACAATATCTACTTGCTTTTCAAGATGTAGCGCAGCCTCTGGTGAAGACCAGCCTATAGTTACTGCATGTGTATTATCTATAGTCTTGAGATAATCTATCGTTTGACTCAGCCACGATAATACTTCGCGCTCCCCACGACTTTCAAAATCGAGATTAGGTTCATTTTTAATATCCCAACCTAGCAATGCAGGATGGTCTTTTACATGTGATACAATACTATGAAGGTGTGCATTTGTTATCGTCCAGTCTTGGATGCGATAATCTCCATAAAAGTCAAAAAGTGTAACCACAACCTTGAGTTTTGCTTTTTCTGCTTCGTCTAGAAGTGAGGTGAGTTTCTCAAGCTTTTCTTTAGGAACACTTGCTTTTCCAAAATCTTGAAAACCAACAAAAACTCTTATGGAATTAAGTTTAAGATCATTAATAATTTTAAAATCTGTAGCGAGTGTGTCCTTACTAAATGTAGGGCCAAAGGTGTCCCAAGGACTTCCTTGTGGGTAATAATTGATGCCTTCCAGCATAGCAAGATCTAGAGGGATAATTTCATTTTTAATTTCGGCAGGATGTGAGGCTACTTTTTCAAAATGACGTACCCTCCAGAAGCCATCTTCTAGCAGCAGTATAATTTTATAGTCATTATTAAAAGCTCGTTGTACGAGAAATTGTTCATTTTTAAAAACACGCTCTACACCAGTCACATTGCGATCTGTGAGCACTACTAGAGTACCATCTGCACTATAAAATTCTACAGAGAGGTGATGAGTAAGTGTAGTACTTTCTATGTAGGTGTTTGTTTCATTATTAAGTGTTAGTAAGTCAAGTACTTTTCCTCGAGCGCGTTCTGTATAATGGTCAAAAATCCCTGCATCTTCTCCTGTGTAAAAAGCCCTGTTTTTTACATACCAAGCATCTAGATAGTCTTCTTCTATACTCGCTAGATTTGCTTCTTCCATAGGTCGTCCAGGGTTTTCAATAGATTCCCAAGTAACTTCTGGCACATAATGACGGTCTTTTGTTTCATCCAGATGTAGCATTTTACTTCTATCTGCACCCGTGTTTAAAAAAGCAATCACCTGACTGATGCCATAGAGCACACCTGAATTTATGAGAATAAATCCAGCCAAAATCAAAATGCGATATAAGGTTTTGTTACTTTTCAATCTATTGATATTTGGGTGTTACTTTCTAGTCCTAAACAACGAACTACAATGTCATATGTTCCAGTAGGATAATCTTCTTCTTTTAGATAAAAGGTAGCCTCACCATTTTTCGTTTGTCCGTTGCGGGTTTCATTTCCTATGGTGACAGATACGTCAATTCCGTTTTGTACCAATTGTCCTAAGTAGCTTGTAAGCGGTCCTATGGTCAAGTTTCTTTCTGTTATTGTTGGAGTAGGGATGGAGGTAATGATGGATTCAAATTGCTGTGTTATGGAGTTGCTTTGTGCAATACCCGTCACGGCTGCTCTTACATTCCATGTGGTGGGTGATTGTGGGTGTAACGCTTTCGCGAAAGCGTACCCATTAACCGTACTCGCTTTATTCTGCCAGTGGGCATCTGTAGCATCTGTCATATAAAAAGTAACGAGCGTTCCATCTGTCATCACATTGCCATGCTCATCGCGTATTTGCGTACTCTGAAAGCTGATGATCTCGTTGCCATCTGCATAGTTATGATTATTATTTGCTTCTATCTGAAAATTTTCAGCTACATCTGGAAACACATCTGCTACGAGTTCTTTTGACGAGATATTTTCAAGCGTACTCCCTGTGCTCACTCTCCCTGTGCGTAGCGGAGAAGAAATGCGTTTCCACACAAAACCAGAAGATATAGGATGCGTAGTAGTAGTAACCGCTGACTTAAATTGTGACTTAAGTGCTACCTGAGTATTGTCCGGTAGCGTGTTATCTAGTGTGTCTGTCGGGATACTCACCAGCATGGTGTAGTCGCGCACATTTGCAACAATACTACGCGGACCAAGATATGTCTCAATAGTGCCTAAATGGTTTGTGTCTGGTAATAAGGTGAACTGACCTTCTTGAGTGATGTTCTCAGTACTATAAAGGCTATAATTCACGACACCGCTTCGTTTAGTAAAACTAGGCGGGATGTAAAACTGTTCTGTATTATCTAGTATTTCGGGTTCAATAACGATGGTGGCGTAGGTACTTGATAGAATTAGATAAACAGTTTGCTCATCTAGTGCACTGCCTGTTATAATTGGTATATACAATCCCTTATCTGTAACTGTTTGATTACCTATATCCTCTAAAGTTATGGCAGTATGTTGCACTGTTTTTACTGCAGCTTTATCTGCACAAGAACAGAACACTGTGAGCAGCGATAGTGCAACGATAGCAAAGGACGATATGTATGTGCTACGTTTTATCATTTTGGATTACCCACATAGTTGTTAGTGGTAATTGTAATATATGCATACGGCATATTTTTGATAGGTATAAATGATTGCTCACTTCCAGATGCGTTTCTTTGTGGCACCACCTTATCAGATATACTCTGGTTAGGTAGTCCGTTTACAGAAGCTGTTTTTAATCCAGAGGCTACTTCTGTAGGTAAGATATCTGAGTATAATAGCTCAGAAAATGGTCTTTTACGTTGCTGGCGCACACTCTCATCTATATACCTACTTTCTACCCATAGCAATTCTTTTTCTTTGTTATAGTAGCCTATGAGCAGTTGTGGTATGGTCGCTTCTTCTATACTTGTATTGAAGAGGAAACCATTAAGTGTATTTTCTTCTTGCTGCACCTTAGAAAGATCTACTGCTTGATATAAATCTGTGGTAGCAACATTTGCGCTTACTTGTACTTCAAAATTTACAGGGATGTCTGTAAGATCAACGTCTGTAAAAGCATCTGGTTCATAGGTAGCCGGTTTTTCTTCTGTGGCAGAAGCCCACGCAATACCTTCAAAATTGATACGGTAAAGTGTAGTCTCTTTAGGTAACAATTTATGTTTAACTACATCCTTAGCATTAAATCTGGCTAATTCTTCATTATTCTCATTGTAGATTGCTCCCGTCACAGAAATATCTGCAGGGATATTATCTACATTTTGAATTTCTCCTACGATAGCATAGGTTGTATCTAGTTGCACCAGTCTTGCAGAGAGCACCTCTACAACTGGTTGCTTGAGTACATCCTCATGAAAAGTTTGCTCTGATGTTACAGCCCGTTTTCCGTGGTTATAAAATCTAGTTCCACTCTGTATGAGAAGCTGCTCTGGCGGTATATCTGGATCTACAGTTTTAGGAACGATATACCATTTACTTCTCTTTTTAAGTAGTTGTAACTCGTCGTGAGTTTCAATTTCTTTAAGTGGTGTAATCCACGTAGCATCTACAATTCCTAAAGCAGTGGTATCTGTTTTAGGGATAATGTCTATGTATAGACTATCCAACTTTGCATAAGAACTTAATAAACCATCTGAGACAGAAATTTCTAACATAAATTGAGATAGTTTCTTGTCACTATCTGGATCTAGATAAGAATGTGCTCGCTCAAATTCTTTAAAATCTACCGCATCATAATATGCCGTAACCACATTGTTAGCCGAAAGTTGGGTGGTGTTTTTTACATAAAATAAATATCCGCCAAAGGCAATCACAATCAGTAAGATGATGGTCCACACCACAGATGCCCGATACAATAGCGACGGTGCACGCTTGTAAACTGGAGCAAAGGCAAAGTATAATGGCAGCTCTTTTTTTCTCTTAAAGGAGCGTGTCCACAGCGAACCCAAATGAAGTAAAAAAGCAATGATCACTGTGGTAAATGGTATAATTCCCCACATGAGCTTTAAAACTAGCGGAGCATCTTCTCTAGGCAAAACACTTGGCAAAGGAGCGATACCTGCTTTTTCCCATACCATGATACCATTTTCTAGTAGGCTCAATCTATGCCAACCAGCAAAATAGAGTAGAGGGTCATAAAACTTATCGTTTGAAAAGACATACTTCAAATGGTATTTTTCTGGTACTGTAAGAAACTGTTGTAGCGATCCTATACCCTCTATACCTCTATATTTTGAGTTTTCGAGACGCTCCACCGCTCTTGTGGTAAGCTCTGGTAATCTTCTTGCAGAGTGGTAATCACCATCTACCGTAGTAGCCTTAGTTTGCGCAGATAGCCATGCCATTTGGTCTCCAAAACCTAGAGGTAAATATCTCCATTTATAATGCTCATCTTCATTTAAGAAGTTTACAATAGGCGTCATTTTTATAGCATCTGGCTGGCTCGGTCTAAACTTTCCTAAGGTTATCGTGAATATGGCAATAAAGATGAAGAGGAATGATAAGAATGCTCCAGACGCTCTATGTACTAATGTTCCCCACTTTTCTTGTAAGTAGGCTTTGTAATCACCTTCTACAAAGCGATAACAGAACTCTCCAAAAACGGGCAACGCCATGATAGATGCCCATAATGTAAAGCGATCTAAGGTTAATATATTAAAAGCATTTTCTCCCAGCATTGCTAGAGGCACGGGAGTAGTTCCACCGGTTCCTAAAATCAATAACAAGGTAAATGATATCCCAAAAAAAAGTAGTCTCTTACTGTAGTACCTATAGAAAAAATAAGGAAGTAAGAACATCAAAAGTCCCCAAGGAATCACAAAGAATACTAAACCAGAGGAGAGCACTTCAAGAAAATTATCTCTAGATCCATGCGGAATAGGTACCTGTGTGATGGGATTATTTTTTGTGTTTACCCAATATGGAAAAATGCAACCTACGATAAGTACGAGCGAGCAAGCTCCAAATATAACGATACGCCTTAAGTGGGTCCATACCGCTTTCGCGAAAGCGATAACAGTAACCTCCTTTGTACTATTCACCTTTTCTCTCGCAGCATCCATTACCACCATACCTAATAAGGGAAATATAAAAAAGACCATCCCAAATATAGGTGTAACGTGATGTGAAGTAACAGTAACCGAAAGTAATGCAAGGGCTTTAAATAGGTGTCGTTTGCGTGCTGTCTTTACCCATAGATAGATTTCGGGAAGACAGTGCATTAATACGGAGATACCTATAATACTAGGTAGTTGCCCAAAAATGTGAAGCGTTTCTACAAAGGACGAACTAAAAACGGCCATTAAAGCAGCATATCCTGCAACCTTTTTATTAGGTATTAAGACTTTGGTAAAGCGATAGACACCAGTAATAAATAGCACAACGCCTGTAAGTGCAACCGTAAACATCCCAAATTTGAGTCCGCCTATATAAGACAGGGCACCAATGGTTTGATGTACCAGTGGCGGATAGCCCATAACGGTAAAGCCGGTATACCAACTATAACTCCACGGCTCAAACCAGCTCGTTGCATAATGATTTGCAAAAAACAAGTGTATAAGCGCATCATATGTGCGCTCTACAGTAAAGAACATAGCCGTCCCGTGGAAAATCATTCCAAGGAGCACGGCGCTTACTAAGTATTTGTTTGTTTTTGACTGCATTGTTTGGGAGTGAAAAGATACCCTTTTTAATATTCTGAATCAAAGATAGTTCTTTCGATAAATGGTTTAACCTTCGACGAGTGGTAACCGTCTATAGTAAGCCGCTAGCCATCGAAAACACTGGCTGTCAACGAGAAAAGCGAGGTATGTTTGTACTGTAAAACAATAACAACACACAAAAACACACATTATGAAAACTGGAATAATCATCCCTTGCTACAACGAAGAAAAGAGACTTAACACAAACGCATTTGTGTCATTCATTAAAGAAAACAGCGATTATCATTTATGCTTTGTAAACGACGGAAGTAAAGATAAAACGCTAGAGGTTCTTTATAGTATGAAAGAACAAGCGCCTAATGCAATAAGCATTGTAGATGTAAAAAAGAACTCAGGAAAAGCAACAGCTGTAAGAGCAGGAGCTAGATTCTTATATAGCAAGTCTACTATCTCTACGATAGGATTTATGGATGCAGACCTCTCAACAGACTTCAGAGATTTTAAGGACCTCGTTAAAACTCTGAAGACTGAGGGAAAGCTCGTAGTATTCGGTTCTAGAAACGCTTTAGGAAGCGGTACGATAGAACGTAACTTTATGAGAAACATGTTTTCAAAATTTGTGAAGCAGTTTATCTTATTAATCTTAGGATTACCTATAAGAGACACGCAGTGTGGAGCAAAAGTATTTACAAGAAGTATCGTGCCTGTAGTATATGACAATGCTTTTACTAGCAGATGGTTATTTGATGTTGAGATCTTCTTACGTCTTAAGAGCTACCTAGGAAAAGAAAACACAATGAACAACATCTTTGAGCAACCACTTATGAGATGGGTACATGTAGATGATTCTAAGTTAGGAATGAAAGATGCTTTACAAATCCCAATGAATCTTACACAAATCTGGATGAACTATGCTTTTCAAAGCAACACAGCAGCCAGCGCAATCCCTACAGAATTTGCATTAGATACTATGTCTCAAGAATTTTCTATAGCAGCATAATAATTACTGTTTCCTAGTCCCTATAAAACATCATTTATCCACATCAAATCTACTATTATGAACATCTATCCTATAAAATTTGAGCCTATCCTTCAAGAAAAAATCTGGGGAGGATCTAAACTACAATCAGTACTTAACAAGAAATGTACTAGCGACACGACCGGTGAGAGCTGGGAAATATCTGGAGTAGAAGGAAATATATCACAGGTAGCAAATGGATTATACGAAGGAGAATCACTAGTTTCTCTTTTAGAAAACCACACAAGCGAGTTTGTAGGAGCTGCAAATTATGAACGATTTGGAAATGAGTTTCCTTTGCTTATAAAGTTTCTAGATGCAAAAACTAATCTCTCTGTACAAGTACACCCAGATGATGAGATGGCACAAAGGGATCATAACTCATACGGTAAAACCGAAATGTGGTACATCATGGATCACGAAGAAGAAGCAGAGATCATATTAGGCCTTAAAGATAAAAATGCAAATACAGAAATCTTACGTGATGTAACAGGAGATAACGTATATGATGTATTTAATAAAGAAAAAGTAACAAGAGGTGATGCATATTTTATCCCAGCAGGAAAGATTCATGCTATAGGAGCAGGAGTACTCGCAGCAGAGATACAGCAAACCTCAGATATCACATATAGAGTATATGACTGGGATCGCGAAGATAAAGAAGGTCAAAAAAGAGATTTACACCTTGACCAGTCTGTGGCTGCAACAAGAGAATTTTATGAGGAGTGTAAGAAAGAATGTAAAGCAAATAGTAATACCTCGTCAAATGTTGTTGCTTGTGATTACTTTACAACCAATGTATTGAGAGTTAACAAAGCCTATGAAAAGTCTTATGCAAATCTAGATTCTTTTGTAATACTTATGTGTGTAGAGGGTTGTGCCTCTGTAACCGTAAATAATAAGACAGAAATTGTATTTAAAGGTGAGACCGTTTTACTTCCAGCAAATACTAAAGAAGCTTTTTTCTTTGCAAAAGATGCTCAATTTCTAGAAGTATATATTGATTAATGAATTAATTCTGTACGTAAACCGCTTAGTAAATCTAGGATGTACGTTGTTGTTATTGTTACTTCTATTAGATGAAGCAATACTAAGGTTACGTATAGATTATATAATAAATCCTCATTGTCATGAGACAGTGAGGATTTTTTGCATCATGAAGATTTATAAGAATAGTTCTAAGTTATTATGTGAAACAGTACTACTTGTGGTAGTCACGCTTTCGCGAAAGCGTACTAAAAAAATAGTAGTCTTATTAATGAATAAGACAATGTTATATGGTAACAAACTATAAAAATTTAATCTATAATTATTTTCTTTATGACTTCTTTCTTCTTTTATGTGTACTAGAGTTAAAAGGCACACCTATAAATGTACATGATAAAAGGTGATAATATATTTATGATAAAACATTTGCTCAATAGCTTTACAAGCAAGTTTGTAATATGAAAAAACTATAGCAAAGTATATATAAAAGGCTCTATAAACCATATGTTTAAAGAGCCTTTTGATTACTAGTATATCTTGTGAAGATATATTTATTTTAATTTCTAATTACTTTGATTTTTTGTAAAATCAGTATTAATAGGACTGAAAGTCCAAATAAAGGAAATAATATCCCTAAAAGAATTATAAGTCCTATGACAAATCTAGAAGGGTTGAAATTTTTAGGTGTTTTAGGCAAAATCCATTTGTTTTTAGGTTTTTTTGAAAAATAGGATAGTATAGCTGCGATACTTGAAGCGATTAGAAAAAGCGCTACACCGAGCATTAAATACCAATTCCATGGTCCAAATTGACCTTGATGAAAAGCCATAACCCACATACGGCCGCGCATTAAAATACCCACATCACTCCATTGCTGCGCTAGGAGCTCTTCACCTGTATATTGATTAAAATGAAATTTCTGCTGTTTTTCTAACTCTTGATAATAAGTATTACCCACACTGTAAACACCTGCAGGACCTTTAGGGAAATCAAGGGTTATAGTACCCTCCAGTGGAAGCGTAGCAGCTTTTTCTACCATAAGATCAAGTGCTATTGTTTTATCACTAGAAGGTTTACCCACACCTATACCATGCCAAGAGGTAGGAAATCCTGTATCTGTAATTTCTTGAATGGTTTTGAAGTTTTTCCCCACAATATTTGTCCAAGGAAAAGCACCTGCCAATACTAGTAGTAAAAGTCCTGAGATCCAAAAGGCTACAATAGCATGTATATCTCTCAATAATACTTGTTTTCCTTGCTTCCATCTTGGGATGAAAAAACCTTGTAATTTAAATCCCCGAGTAGGCCACCATATAAAAATACCCGTAATGAGTAGAACAACCATCCAGCTTGCAATAAGCTCAATTGCAAGTGTGCCTGGAGTTCCTATAAGTAACTCTCCGTGTAGTTTGCGCACCTTGTACATCAATCCATCACTAGCAGCAATCATTCCAGTTTGTGTATTGGTATAAGGGTTTATAAAAACACTTTTTTTATGACCAAATCTACCAGAAACAAATTCCGTTGCTAGAGAGTCACTAGATGTTACTATCATAGCGTTATGTGGTTTACCTAAAATAGCATCTGCCGTTTTGCGTTGCTCTTCGTAACTATAGCGATAATTACTAGGAGTAACTACAGTAATACGCTCCTTATGTGGCTTTTCATACTTATCCTTAAATAAGTAAATACCTCCAGTAATGGCTAGGAGTATTATAAAAGGAGTGGCTATAAGTCCTGCAATGACGTGCCATTTCCATAACCACTGATTTATTTTTTTATTTTTCATATATATTGATGTATCTGCCACTTGTGTAAAGTGACAGATACAGTTTATAGATTATTAAAAATGTAATCGACCACCTATGTGAAAGGCTCTAGGGTTTCCAATAGTATAACTGTTCTCACCGCTAAACTGGTTGAAGGAGGCTCTAGCCGCATATAAATCATCAAAAATGTTGAGTGCTTGAGTCCATACCTCAAAATTTTTGTACCTGTAGGATATCAAAGCATTAAAAATATTATGCCCATCATAAGTAGATGTACTTAACTGGTCATTATCACCTAATACTTGATTCTCAAAACTTGTATTATAACTACCCACAAGTTCATGCTCTAATGTTATGGCAAAGTTTGCAAAGGGTTTATAAGTAGCTCTTGTTGATCCAAGTAAATTAGGAGCTGTTTCTCTATCGGTATCTGAGTAATCGATGTCATTGTCAAAAAAGCGTACATATTTATGTTTTGCATAACTCCCACTATGCGTAAAAGATATTTTTTCTGACGGCGTATATGTAATCCCATACTCAATACCATATGAGCTTGTTTTACCAGCATTAGTATTAAAGAAAATATCTTGATCATCTCTCAAAGTAATAAGCGTGTTTTTACCTTCTAGTAAATAGACTGCACCATCCAATTTCCACTCACTATTAATTTTTACATATCCTCCTATCTCATAATTATCATAAGTACTAGGTTTAATATCTCTTAACTCATTGCGATTGCGATATAATGTAGAAACCTGTGGAGGAGTAAAACCTCTTGAGTAATTGAGATACAATCCGTTATTGTTTTCAAAATTATAATTTAAGCCTATTTTGGGAGCCCAGTTATCATATGTGTCTTTTGAAGTAGATATTTCGGCATCTACTATGTTATTATCATAATTATATTGAAATCTATCATATCGAAGTGCGGCTGTTGCTTTGAGCCTCTCTAGAATGTTGGTTTCAAACTGAAAGAAACCAGCATAGTTTAAAATATCTGCATTATAGTTTAAGATAAAGTCATTTTCATTGATTGTAAAATCAGTGTTTTGACCTGTATCTTGATTTACACTTACAGATGTGCTCAAGGCTTGGTAATCTTGTGGTGAGTAGTCTAAAGTTCCGCCTACAATTAATGACGAGTTGTTAAAACCAAAATTAATTTTATGTTGTGCCAGAGCCATGTAACTATTGAAAGTATTCGTATTAACCTCACCAGAGCCAGCACCATTTAATTGCCCCATATTTCTAAACTGTCTTATTCTATAAGAAGGGTTTTGATCCATCTTGTTATCTCTAAACACTAGATTAAAGGTGGTGTTATTATTTTCATTCCATTGTGCAGCAAGTGTACTTCTATATCTAAAAGCAAGCGCATCTCTTTCAGTAAATGTTTGATCACTCTCAAAGTTGCCTCCTGTATAATCTGCCTCAGAAAGTGATCCTGTCATATCTGATCTATAATCTACTAAGCTCAATACATTTGTCCATTTTAACCTATTTGAAAAGTCATAAACAGTTTTGAAAGTAACAGCAAATTTTTCATAATTACTATGCTCAATAGGGCCATTATTACGTGTCACGTAGTGCGCTCCTAGATAAAAACCAAACTTGTCATTTGTGTAGTTAGACAGCTCCACTTCATAACGACTCAAGCCTATATCATTTACTTGATAACCCAGAGTCCCAGAAAGTTCAGGAGTAGGAGATTTTGTTATAAAGTTGAAACTTGCACCTATAGCCTCGCTACCGTATATACTAGAGGCAGGTCCTTTCAAAACTTCAACTCTATCATAAGTTAGATCATTTAACTCTAGTAAAGCATTGTGATTAAAAACCGATGTAGGACGCAGTTGTAATCCATCTTCAAGATATAAAAAAAGCGCCCTAGTAGATATAGGACTTCTTACAGCCATAAAGTGTTGCTCATTACTAGCTGCTCTTGATGTAGACATGTAAACACCAGGAATTTGATTTACTAATTGATCTATTCCTACTGCCTTAGTTTCATCTATAGAGGCTCTGCTAAGTATACCAATTGCTGCAGGAACTTCAGATCTAAGTTGGCGTTCACGGCTAGCAGATACAATGACCTCGTCTAGTTTTGATTGATCTTCTATAAGTTTTATAGTGAGATTTAGTGCATCATTTTGAGTGTTTATCGGTATCGTTTTAGAGACGTATCCTAAGTATGTAATATATAATTTGTGAGTTCCTGATTTAAGGTTTAGGGAAAAATTTCCGCTACTATCCGTAGTAGTACCAAGATTAGTAGTAAGAGCTATAATATTTACGTCTTGTAGCTCAATACCGCTTTCATTTGTGATGGTACCTGTTATTCTTTGCGCAAGACACAGCTGCGCACTGAGGCAAAGCCCAAGGGCTGCCAAAAATACTTTATTCATTAGATTGTAATTAATTGTTGGCCTATACAAATAGGCATAAAAAGTCTAGGGTCTCATAAAATAAGACCACGTCAATTTTTATATAATTAATTACACACGTGGAGGATGAAAAATATCCCAAGATTTTTGCATACGGTAAAAGTCCTTATGCGAAGAAAAGTTATCTTGTTTATCAGATATTTCAATTTGATGATTTACGCTTTCGCGAAAGCTAAAAAAAACAAATTCATATTTTCTGAGAACAAATTGAGGAAACTCCTTTTCTTGCTCAGATTTTTGATCCTCTAGTTGGAGCATCAAATAACACTTACCATTACAACTAAGCTTAGGTTTTTCTTTGTTGATGCATAAAAACTCCTTTATATACTCTTGATTAAGTAAATAATCTCCCCATATGGAAATATTAACCAATGGTTGCATGTGAAGGCAGATGAGTAATATGATAGTGCTTAAGCGCTGCAAGCGGAATTTTTGGCAAATATAAATATTACCCTTAGAGTAAGGCTGTTAAAACTATTAAAGTAACATAGTGAAACTTATCAAAATTGCTAATGAGAAAAACTAAATCTCCAAAACAATAATATAAGTTTTGGAGATTCTATTAGCTTTCTAAGCTATAAATAATTAGCTATGATTAATTGGTAACTGCAATAATTCAAGAGGTAAATCTACCCCTTGATCTCTAATGGTATTGATTCTATGTAGATAAGCTGCACCTTCTAGTAAATGAGTAGCAACATCTGCTACTTTTCTATTTTTGGCTTCGCTTAAGTAAGAGTCTTTAGTCCACTCATTAAAGGCTCCCATCGCTGGGCCGCACCATATTTGATAATCCATCACTCTATCTGGAGTTCCTGCATTTGCCCAGTTGGAAGACAAGCCTAGATACCAACGGAAAATTAAGGCCATCTTACGTTTTGGATTTCCTTGTGCTTTTTCTATTTGTTCTGGATCTCTTTCTTCAAAGAAGGTTACACAACCATCCCAAACTTGTTCTAGTGACATTTTAAAAGTTTTTGTCTCTAGTTTTAATTGTTCTTCTTCAGGAATATCATCAATCCCGTCATAACGTGTATAGACTTCATATAACTTCTTTGCTCTAGCACCGAAGAGCGTTCCACGTTTCAACACTTGTAATTCTACACCAAGTTCAAACATATCTGAGGCTGGTGCCATCGTAACATCTGTAGAGGCAACTTTAGAAAGTAATTCCTTCACAACATCAGAAGTTCCAGACTCTACACAGGCCTGATTAATGGATCCAGTTACTACATAAGCAGCTCCCATAGAAAAAGCAGCTAGGGCAGAGGCTGGAGTCCCTATTCCTCCGGCGGCGCCCACTCTAATTTGCTTTTTGTAGTTGTAGGTTGCCTGTATTTCATCTCGCAATTGTAAAATGATAGGAAACAACACGACCAGAGGACGATTATCTGTATGCCCACCAGAGTCTGCTTCTACCGTAATATCATCTGCCATAGGTACTTTCTGAGCAAGCTCATATTGTTCTTGCGTTATACTTCCGGCAGCCAATAATTTGTCTAAAAATTGAAGCGGAGCAGGAGACATAAAACGTTGTGCGACTTCTTTTCTAGAAACCTTACCTATTACTTTATTGCCAATCACAATTTCGCCTTGAGCGTCAAGACTCAAACCTACCGCTCTATATTTTACAATTTGCTCAGATAAGTTCATATAAGCCGAAGCTTCTACCACCTTTACACCATGTTCTATATATAAATTTACAGCGCCCTCCTCTAGTGCCTTTTCAATAGGACTGTGTATAAGGTTACACGCATAAGCTTGTGTAGGTAAAGCTGTCTGTATAGTTGCAATGGCTTCTTTAACACGAGCAGGAATCATCCCAGCAGCACCAAAAGAACCTATCATCTCGTTCTTTCCTAAAGCGATTATCATATCTGTAGAGGCAATACCGTTTGCCATAGCGCCTCCTTTATAAGCGTATTTTAACTGGTAATCTTCTTTAAAAGAAGTGTCTCCAAAATCGGCAGCAGTAAATGCGGGTACGATGGCTTTTAAAAATAATCCTTTCCCTTCAGACTGAATAGTTCCCGTATTTGTTACACCTGTACGACCAGATAAATCCTCAACAATGTAACAAGGAGTGGCAGTATTTTTTAATTTTTCAGACATTCCTTGGATGTCAAATGAAATCTCTCTTGGAGATCCTATCCATTTTAAGTCAATCATTTCTTATTTTTTATTTCAGCACTTATTTGAAAATCTTACAGAGCTGTGTTATTTTATAAATTAATCATCTAATAAGCCTTCTCCAACCCTAAAGGGTGGCTTATTCTTCACCTTTGATTTTTGCTCCCTTTAGGGCCGGGGAAAATAAAAATCGGTTCAATATTCTAATTTTTTACGCTTTCGCGAAAGCGTACTCAAACTACTAGATTTCGAATAAGCTTTCCCCAGCCCTAAAGGCTGTCTTATTCTTCATCTTTGATTTTTGCTCCCTTCAGGGCAGGGGAAACGAAAATCGGTTCAATATTCTAATTTTTTACGCTTTCGCGAAGGCGTACTCAAACTACTAGATTTCGAATAAGCCTTCCCCAGCCCTAAAGGGTGGCTTATTCATCATCTTAATTTTTGCTCCCTCTAGGGCCGGGGAAAACAAAAAATCAATTCTATATTTTTTTAGCTCCTCCTCTTTGAAGAGGAGGCTGGGAGGAGATGTTCGCTTACCTATCCCTCTTGAATCCCTAGTGCCAAATCTGTCAACTGGTAAATTCTTGTACCTTCATTCCAGAGATAGGCATTTGCAATTAATACCAGTGTATCATCTCGTTTTTCGATGGTTTTAAAATGCACTTCTAGATGCATATTCTCTACATTAATTTTAATTTGACCACGGTATTTCCATTCGGTTTTGTTGTTCTCTACTTGCACAAAACGCGGATTTTTAAAATCCTTACCTAAATCTTGTTGTAACGCAAATAATTGCATCGCTTGTGAGATTGCTTCTACGCCTAAAGATCCTGGCATCACGGGATCAGAATAAAAATGACAGGTAAAGAACCAGTCGTAGGTATGTATTGCTTTAGAACAATGGATATATCCTTTGCCAAACTCTCCTCCATTTTTAACTACTAAACCACTATCTAATAGATCTAGTTGATTTTCGGCCAAGCGGAAGGTATTTGTTTTATCATTTTCTTTATACAACTTCATTTTTGCATATAGAGAATCAAGCTTGATTTGGAAGTAATCTTTGGTGATCAAGTTGTTTTGCACATACCAAGGAGCAACATCTTCTCCTTTATCGAGACCTACTTGTTGCGCTAAGGCTTCTTTAGGGAAGAATCCAAATGAAGAAAATCCTTTATAAAACACGTGTCCGTCTACAGATACTTCAAATAGGTATTTCTGGATCACGAAACCTCCCAATGAGGTAGAAGATGTTAGCGTCGATTTATTTGCGATTACTTTTCCTCTAAAATCTGTGCCAGCTGGCAAGTCAAACATTTCTCCATCACCATCTAGATTTCTAAAATATAAATCCTTGTCTGGAAACTGTAGCGTACTTCCTAGATATGCACCTAGTAATCCACAAGGTTGTAGTGCAATTTCCATCAATACCGCATACGGCATCGTCATCGATGCATTCTGCTTGTAATACCAGGCATCTTGAGGCACATCGTATTCTGTCCAAATATTTGTTGGTTTTGAAAAATCAAAACGCTCACCGTCTATTTTAATCACACGACTTACAACTTGCAAGTCGGTATTAGGTTGGCGCGATAATGACCTGTTGTCATAAACGGCATATTCAGGACCAAAGCAATCTGCAAGTCTACCTAAAGCAAATGTTTCAATATCGTTCTCGTTTAAAAGTACATTCTCGGTTATTTTTTTAGGTTCCTCTAAGTATTTTGGATTGTCTTTTTCTCTTAACTGCAATCCTAGATTTTCAAAATGTACGGTAATCACATCGTCTACAATAATCTCCAAATCACCTATTACATAAGGATCAGGTAATAACCCGATATCTTTTATGACTAAGCGGTACACTAGTTTTTTATCATTAGGCGTTACCTCTTTTCTACATCGTACTTTTTGCTGCACTCCATAAATAGGCTGGAAACGAGCATCTTTTTTAAGACGTTGTAGTCCTAGCATCATCATAAAGAAGCGCAATAAGTTACCGCCGCCTTCTGCTTGCAAAGAACCTGCTAGCACTTGGTCATCTCTAAAGTGGCAAGGAAAATACCAATCGTCTGGACTCAGGTCTTTTTCTGCTATAATTTCTCCTAATCCATAAGCTCCTCCGTGCACATCTGCTTTGGTAATGCGGTCTAGCATCAACATTTTTTCTGGAGCTAGACGTATAGATTCATTTCTGCCATTAGGGAAATAACAAATATCATCAAAACATTTATGAGCATCTCCATTGATGAGATGTCTTAAATCTTCTATGTCAAAAGAAGTTTTCTTGGTGGTCAAAAAAGGAATGAATTTTTTCTTTTTTACACCTGCCAGTGCTTTCTTTTCACTTTCTGTGTATACCACTCCGTTTCCTTTACTCAATTCCTCATCAGTAAAGAAACCAGCAACACCGTTCGTCATTTTTAAGACCATACGATCTTCTACAAAACACTCGTAGCTAAAGAAAAACAATAAGTTTCCACCATTTCTTACAAATGAATTGATAGAAATGTCATAACGTAATGTTTGTCCTTCAAAAGGTAAATCGTCTAGAAAAGTAAGCGTACAATCTAGAAGGCGATACACATACTCTCCCTTATTTTCAAGATCAATTCCTAGATAAGAAATCAACATCAAATCACATTGTCCAGACTCTACAGAGACTGCCCAAGGAATTTGTGTATCTGTCGCATATCCAGAATTATATGGAATATCATACTCGGTTTGCATGGTAGACGGCTTATACTCTCCTAGCTTGGCATCAAGACCTGTGACTCTGCTTACTAATAAGTAAGGATCCATAGGTAACATTACTCTACGTTTATACTGGTCAATTACATTGTATTCTGCTCCAAAAACATTACCAATTTTTCCTTCAGAAAATTCAATAAGATCCTCTTTGGTAAAAATGATGTTTTTATCTTTTAGATGATTTGGGTCGTTGTAATCTTGTAATTTTAAACCATTTTCTCCGATTTTAGTCGCAGTTTTTGGCTGTTCTGTATCTATCATACTAGCTATTTTTTCTACTCTATGTGTGGTGGTTGGTTTTACGCTTTCGCGAAAGCGTATACTTGCATCTTTAGTTGTTTCTAGAGAGGCTGATTTTTCTTTTCGTTTGATTGTGGCAAACTGTTGCTTCATCTCCTCAGATAATAACACATCATATACAGGCGTACCACCTGTTGTTACTTTTTTAGTGAAGCGTTTTTTAATGGGTTCTTGATTATTATTAGGATATAGCAAGCTCAAATCAATGTCGATTCCGTTTGAGATTAATTGTGCTAGACACTCGTATAGTGATTGTATAGAACTTGTGCCTTTTTTATCAATCGCACAAGCGGCGTGATTATTTTGATCTAATGTATCTTTTATCCAGCCAGTACACGTACTATTGGGACCAAGTTCTACAAATGTGCTAAATCCGTTGCTAGACATTTTTTTCGCGAAAGCGGGAAAATCAACGGTTTTATAGCACACTTTCGTTGAATTCTCTGCGATTTTGAGTGAATCCATAGGGATTTTCTCTCCTGTTAAGCTAGAGTAAAAATCAATTTCTGGCTTATTCTCTAATGGGAAATTATGCATTTCAATCAATCCATCGTACTCTTTTTTACAGAACTCATTATGGATAATATTTTGAAAAGGCACCAATACCGACGGACAATTAAGCACAGCAATCAGTGCTTCACATTGGCTTTTATCACCAGAAACGATTAATTCTTTTTCGGAGTTTACAAAAGTGATGGACACTTTATCAAAAGCTGAGATTTGTGCTGCTACTTTTTCTTTAGTTTCCAGTAAAATCCAACTCTGCCATCTTGCTTTTGCTTCTTCTGAGCTGATATTCCATTCTTCGGCTAAGAGTTCTAGATTACCAGAAAACTTGTTTTTAAAAATTGGGGAGTTGCGGAAAACTTTTGTTCCCTCACCTGGATTCCAAATACCAAAGGAATACCACATGGAGCTACATTCTCCCATAGAATAACCCATCGCAGCTTTAGGTTGTACACCAAAATAAGTGGTCAATATATGCGTGTATAAGGTCGAGTACAATACCCCTGCAGACATCATAGAGATAGCGTCTCCTTGAATATTGGGAGAAGGCGTAGCGCTGTCTTGCTTTTTTGGGAATAAATAGTCCAAGCCAAAGAAGTCTTTCAAGTTGGGGATACGATTTTCAAAATCACTTAACAGATTAGGAAAAAACTGAAATAAATCTTGCCCCAAGCCTTCATAAGTAGTTGCGGAACCTGGATATACAAATGCCAAATCGCCTTTTGTACCACTCGGATTTGGGCTAAAGAAAGAACCGCTAGGTAATTTTATATCTGTATTTTCTGCAAAGGACTGCTCGAGTTTTTTATCAATAAAAACGATGTCTTGCGCTATCGTTTTTGTGGTTGACGCAATAAGAACAATACTGTAGGTTGCTTTTGTGGTTGCAGCTTTATCAAAACAAGCTTGTGCAACAAAAGCTAAGTCATTAGTAAGTATGTCTTCGTTAAGTTGTTGTAACTGTTCCTTAAGTTCTGCTGGCGAATTTCCTTTTAAAACAAATAAATGTTTTTCCAAGAAATTGTCAATGTTGTGAGGTTTAGGTTGTGTAAATTCTGATAATTTTACACGAGAATGTTGACTCAAATTAACTAGCGCTTGTCTGGGCTGTTCAGTTTCATTAACCCAAGGTCGTGATAGGCTAGGGAAGTAGTAATTACTGTTTTTAAAAGCATCATTCTTTGCCGATTGCCAATTTGGAATTCCCGGAATAAATTGATGATATACACACAAGGCTGTTTTTACAATAGAAGCGAGTCCAGCCGCTGCAAACGTATGGCCAATGTTTGTTTTTACAGATCCTAAGGCAATTTTACTGGTAGGATTATTGGCTAGTAGCTGTGTTTGTTCCAATTGATTTTCTTGGTCAAATCCAGAGGCTACAAGTTCTTGTAAGGCGATATTCTCAGTGGTTGCGATATCTCCTATAGCTTCAATTTTTGCAAATACCGTATCCTTCTCATCAATGCAGTTACTTGCTTTTAATACGATAGCAGAGGCTCCTTCTCCTATTAACCATCCGTAATCATCTGCATTAAAAGATAAGCTAGGTTGTTTATTTTGATTTACTGTATCTACTAGATTATGTAACAAGACTGCTTCCATACCAGCCGAAAAATCTACAGCTCCTACAACCACAGCATCTACTTCGCCTAGAGAGAGCATATTCTGCGCTACTTCGAGAGCTCTTGTTGTTCCGTTATCACCGTTTGTAATGGTGAAAGATGGCCCATTAAAATCCCATAAAGCAGAGATACGGCTCGACATAATATTACCTACAAAGCTGGTGTGCTGACTAGGCGTTTGTACGTTGCCTATCTGGTATAATATATTGCGACACTCGGCAAGTAATGTTTCTTTCTGTGTTTCTTCTAGTGTAATACCTGCACTGTTCAATGCCTTGTCTAATTGCCACTGACTGTCCCAACGCGCTAGATAATGGTGTATCGCAAGCTCAGGATTCATAGCAATAAGTACAGCTACATTTTCTCCTTTTTGTAAATTAGATTTTTGAATGGCTTGATCTGCAACTTTTAAAATAAGCGCTTGTTGCGGCTCCATCGTGCTGATCTCATTAGGTTGGATTTTATAGCGCATTAAATCCATATCAAAGTCCTCTATAAAGTTTCCTTTAATAGGATTTTTAGTATCCAGGCCAAAAGTAGTAAGCAGCTCTTCATTTTTCTCAAAACCCTTCCATCTCGTAGATGGCATTACAGAGAAGTGCTGTTTCCCATTAAAAATGGATTGATAAAACGTTTCCAGATTATCACAATCTCCAAAATGAACTTCCATACTGGTAATGGCCATTTCTTTTAAAGAGATATCCTGATGCTTTTTAATTTCCTTTTTTTGATAGCTTTCTACAACCAGATGGGCGTTTGTACCTCCAAAACCAAATGAATTTACAGCAGCTTGTTTATCTTTTGCTTTCCATTCTAGTGGTTCTTCTATGATTTGCTCACGTGAAAACCAACCATTTTCAGACTGGATCGCCGTTTCCATATTAATCCCTGGAGGAATCATATCATGCTCCATAGAAAGTAAAACTTTCATCAAGCTAGGCATTCCCGCAGCCGTAAGCATATGTCCCATATTTGACTTAACAGAACCTAAACGTACTTTCTCTGGATTGTTACTAAAAAAGGTTTCAAGCGAATTGATTTCTGTAACATCACCCAGCGGAGTTCCCGTTGCGTGACATTCTATATAAGAAGTATCCTCTTTTTTAATCGTGCCATTATAGGCTCTTTCGTAGGCTAATGTTTGTCCTTTGGGATTAGGGCTTAATAAGAATTTACCTGCACCATCGTTTGATAATCCAATTCCAGAAATAACACCTATGATGTTATCTCCATCGCTTTCTGCATCAGATAAACGTTTTAAAAGAATCATTCCAGCACCTTCAGAAGATACGAGTCCAGCAGAATCTTTATCTAGCGGCGAGTATTTTTTATCGTGTGCCGCATAAGCGTGAAAAATTGAAAAACCCATATGGATAAACAACTGATCAGACGAGCAAACAGCTCCTGCCAGCATCATATCTGATTTGCCAGTTAGCAGCTCATCACACGCCATCTTTATGGCATATAAGGAAGAAGCACAAGCGGCATCTAGGTCAAAATTGGTTCCTTTCAAACCAATGGTATTCTTCACTAATTCTGAAACATCTCCTTCTATAGGATTGTTTTCTGGAATCTGAAATTCCGTTGCTGGCATTTCAAAATCATCGACTTTCAACAAGGTTTTAATTCCTTTTTCAAGTGTTTGTGTATAGACAGGCGCAAGAATTTTATGTGACGATTTTGTAGGGAACGATAAATTCCCAAAAATAACGCCGCAACGATCTAAGGCTTCGGTATTTTTCCAATACCCTCCGTGCTGTAAAGCATCTTTGGTTACCTGTAAACCCCATTGATACATTTGGTCTAAATCACTTAAATCTTTAGAGCCAAAGTCTTTACTATTAAATTTAAAATCACGTATGTACCCTCCTCGTAAGGAGTAACAGCTATCTATAACACCTTTGTTTTTATTATAAAAGAGTTCAGGGTCTGCGCCAAAATCGTTTTTTGTTGCCATACCAGTTAAGTCCTTTTTATCCATAAGGTTGTTCCAAAACTCTTGAAGTGTTTTAGACCCTGGAAAAAGGGATGACATACCGATAATTGCTATTTTTTCTTTCATTTTTTGTAGCTACTTGAGACGATTATTGCAATACATGAGAAATAAATTTTACCAAACTAATTCTCTTGAAACAGTTAATCCGGCACCTTCTGTAAAAAAAATAACATCTTCGTTATCGTCATAAACGGTGCAATCTGCAACCATTTTCGTCTCCGTATTTTCTTGGATTTTTATGTGTACGTAGTAACTTTTGTTAGCTTGAATTTCTCCGTAAACCTTCCCTTTTAAAGTCTGTAATGGCAAGCTATTAGCGCCATTATGATATTTTTGTACCCACACCACCATTCCTTGGTATTGAATATCTAAAAAGAAGGCATTCAAACTTGTACTAGGGAACTGACCTTGATCTTCATAAGAAACCGCAGGAGCTTTACACTTTAATAATACCTGCGATTCATCCATCGCAATAACCTCCTCTATGCCTTGATAAAATGCACCGTGGAATAACGAACCATCTTTATAAAAAGTAGCTCCGTCTATTTTATTCTCAACTAGTTTTGGTGTTTTGAATGTTGGTTTTTCAGTACGCTTTCGCGAAAGCGTAACTGTAGCTCTATAATGATTGAGTGGTAGTTTTGCTCCTTTACTGTACAAGCTTACTTCACAGATTATGGTGTCTGCTGTTTTTAATTGTTCTTTCACTTTCGTGAAATACATCTCCTTTTCAGTCCCGTCAAAAACAATTCCTTTGAAGAGTTTTACATCTTCTATGCTTGCCAGTTTATAATCTGGAAATAATTTCACACAAGAATCTGCCATCCAAGCCGTAGCATTTACCATAGGTAATACAGGACTTCCCTGAATTACGTGATGTTGTAAAAACGTATTTTCTTTGAGGCTCAAATCCCGTCGAATCGTATGCGTTTTTAGATCTCCAGAAATATCTGAAATACCAGCTGGCAATGTACCACCGATGATCACTTGAGGTTGGTTATGATATGCACCATTTAATTCTTGAACAAAACGAGCAGCTCCTCCAGGGTGATTTACTAGAGAAACACCAGCCTCTTCAAACATTTTTTGTAGTTCAGGACTCACCATCCCGCCTTCCCAAGCTCCCCAGTTTATTGCGGTAACTTTAGTGTTAGGGTGGTTTGTACTAAATAAATGTGCAGCAGTGCTCAATATTTCGTTTGCCATTGCATAATCAGATTGTCCTACGTTTCCGTAGAAACCAGCAACAGACGAGAACATAATGAGGTGTTTCAACTCATTTATATTTACCATTTTTAGAAGGTTTAATAAACCGTCCAATTTCACGGAAGTGACATTATCAAAAATTTCTTCTGTTTTATCTTGAATGAGTTTATCTGCCAGTCGGCCGGCACCGTGTATGATGCCTGTGATTTTACCCCACTGCTTTTCTATCTTTAGCAACTCTGGTTTGATGGTTAAGTTTGTCACATCACCAGCTACATATATGGCATCTCCACCAGCTGCTTTGATCGTAGCAATAGTTTCTTCTATTTCTTTTTTGGCAACATATTTATTGAATAGACTATTTAACCCTCTAATCGAAACTTTCTCTCCGCTAGCTTTCAAATCCTGCATAATAGCGTTCTTCAGCTTGGCAGGGTTATTTTCTTTTAAAGCATATGTTGGTAATTCAAAATCTAAAGAAGATCTACCTAGTAAGATGAATTTAGACTTAAAAGCTGCGTTCATTTCCTTGATACAAGTTGCCGTAACGCCTCTACCACCTCCAGCAACTAAGAAAACATCTTTATCTGTAACCGTTTGTAAATAATCATCTGTAGCGGCAACTTCATTAGGAGTGACCTCGTAAGTCATTCTGCCTTTTTCATTAATGGCTACATCAACATAACGCACATCTGCATCGTGTAATTCTAAAAATAAATTATCGGCAATTTCTTCTGGGGACAATTCGGGCTGTGCATCAATGGTTCTACAAAAAACAGGAGACCATTCTAAGTTCATACACTTAGTTAATCCTGACAATCCGCCTGCGATGATAGAAATATCTGAACGCTGGTCCATACCAAATTTCCCATCTAAACGAGAAACCGTCATAAAGGCTGTACGCTGTGTTTTGCTCGTTGCATTTAATGGAGCTTGTAAATATTTAGCCAATAAGAATGTGGCTTTTAATAAGGTGCGTTCTATAGCAAAATGCTGTGTAAAATTATGACCAGAAAAGGTGAAATGTGGGTGTAAATACATAAAAGCCCCAATTTCATTATTGGCTAAGATGGTATCTACAGCGTTCTTAATATTTTGATCGTTTATTTGGGCAATCAAAATTCCATCTTTAATGGATGCATTCTTATTAATTGCGTCAAACTGAAGTACAATAACCTGATGTCCTTCACTTTCTAATTTAGTTTTTAAAGCAAGTGTAAGAGGACCTCCTTCATCTGTTATGACAACAGGTTTTAAAGCAGGAATATCTTGCACTAAAACATCAACTCTAGGAATAAACTTTAAGCCAATTGATTTTCTTGGTACACCATGAAAATTAGTAGGTAAGGAGAATTCTTGTTGAATTTTATTGTCCTTACCTACTTTGTTTTTTTGTTCTGTAGTTAAGCTAGGCTCAGACTTTTTTTTTTACTTGAAATACCTGCTTTTACAGAGATGTAGTCAACAATTTCTTGCAATGTTCTAAGCTCTGTTAAGTCGTTAGGGTTGATGTCTGATAGCTTGTCAGATTGCTCTGTGATTGCTCCAAATATTTCTACACGTTTTATAGAATCGATACCAAGATCTGCTTCCATGTCCATACTTAGTTCTAGCATCTCTGCTGGGTATCCCGTCTTATCTGCTACTACGCTTAGCATAAGGTCTAGCATTTCTGAATTACCTTCGGTAGAAGCTGCTGTCTCAACAATAGGAGTAGAGAATAAATCGGTGCCAACTACTTCTGGAGAAGCTGTGACTGCTGTTTCAACTGTTGCAGCCGTTGTGCTTATTCCTGCTTTTGCAGAGATATAATCTACAATTTCTTGTAATGTTCTAAGCTCTGTTAAGTCGTTAGGGTTGATGTCTGATAGTTTATCTGATTGCTCGGTAATCGCTCCAAAAATCTCCACACGTTTAATAGAATCGATCCCAAGATCTGCTTCCATATCCATGCTTAGTTCTAGCATTTCTGCAGGATATCCCGTTTTATCTGCTACAACGTTTAACATAAGGTCTAGCATTTCTGAGTTGCTAGAAGTTGTTGTTGTCGTTTGTGCTGCAGGAGCAGCAACAGGAGCGGTAACAACCTCTTTTTCCGTTTGGGCAACTGGAGTTGCGGTTGTGCTTATTCCTGCTTTTGCAGAGATATAATCTACAATCTCTTGCAGTGTTCTAAGCTCTGTTAAGTCATTAGGGTTGATGTCTGAAAGTTTATCTGATTGCTCGGTAATCGCACCAAAAATCTCCACACGTTTAATAGAATCGATCCCTAGATCTGCTTCCATATCCATGCTTAGTTCTAGCATTTCTGCAGGATATCCCGTTTTGTCAGCTACAACGCTTAACATAAGGTCTAGCATTTCTGAATTTCCAGCAGCTGGTGTCGCTCGTGCTACTGGAACAGCAACAGGAGCTGCGACTACTTCCTTTATAGTTGAAGAAACTGGAGCTGCTGTTGTGCTTATTCCTGCTTTTGCAGAGATATAATCTACAATTTCTTGTAATGTTCTAAGCTCAGTTAAGTCATTAGGGTTGATGTCAGACAATTTATCAGATTGCTCAGTAATTGCTCCAAAAATCTCCACACGTTTAATAGAATCGATTCCTAGATCTGCTTCCATATCCATGCTTAGTTCTAACATTTCTGCAGGATATCCTGTTTTATCTGCTACAACGCTTAGCATAAGGTCTAGCATTTCTGAGTTACCAGTGGCAGGAGCGGCAGTGTCTACTGCAGGTGCAGAAGCAGGGGGTGCTGCAGTGTTTACTACGGTAGGTTGTACAGCTGTAGGAGTCACAATTGGTTTTGTGACAGGAGCCTCAGGAGCTGGAGTGTCAATAGATAGTGGAGCTGTAGGAGCTTCTAGAATATTTTCATCTGGGGCAAGGTTTCCAGATAATAAGTTTAGTAATTGTGCGGTTTGTTTATTTTGTTCCATCAAAATAGTTTGGAACATATCTAATGTTTTAGATTGATTCTCTTTGATGCCTTCTATGGCACTTTTAATAACATCTACCATCATATCTTCTTCTGTTTCTTGGTCTGTAGGATCTTCTTCACTTGTGTATGTAGGAACTGCATTTATCACTTCTGAGATAACTTCTATTTCCTTAATCTCTTCTTCAGTTTTAATAATATCTGTTGCGCCACTTACTTTAAACCCGTTGTTCAACACATCTTTATAGGCTTTTTGCGTTGCTGGACTCACATAGTTGTTTCCTGCAATTTTAACGGCTACTTTAGGCTGAATTACAGGCTTCTTTTCTTGACGTGCATTACGATCAATTGCATTTAATTTACACCCTAGTACTTGTAGTTGTATTGCTGCTTCTCTTATTTGTAAATCACTGTTTTTTGTTGCTTTTGCATTTGTTGTAACTACAAAATGCTCTTTATCTGCCAGTATATCTTTTACCAGGTTTGTAAGAATAGACTTAGGCCCAAACTCAACAAAAACCCTCGCTCCTGCAGCATACATATTTTCGACTTCGCTTTTAAAGTCAACTGAATTTAAAATATGCTGCCCTAATATTCTCTTAATCTCACTTGGCTCAGTTGGATAAGAATTTCCAGTAGAGTTTGAGTATACCGGAATGGTAGGGCTAGTAAATTCTATAGTCTCTATACTTTTTTCAAAAGGTTTTTGAGCATGTCCTACACAATCTGTGTGGAAGGCTGCAGAGACAGGTAATAAGATAGAGCGGTGATTTTTACTATCTAATAGTGTCTTAGCTTTAGCAATACCTTCTGTGGTTCCTCCTAATACTATTTGACTCGAAGAGTTGATATTGGCAATAGAAACATCTGTTATAGCGGTAATCAAAGGTTCGATTTCTGAAGCCGATGCTTTTACTGCTAGCATTGTACCAGCGTCACCACTTGTATTTTTACCTGCCATAGCATTTCCACGTGCGATAGCAAGTGTCATGTAGTCATCTTGACTTATAACACCAGATGCACAAAGAGCTGTGAGTTCACCAAAACTATGACCAGCTACCATATCACTTACAAAACCAGCGTCTTTGAACACATTATAGTACCCTAAACTAATAGCCCCGATTGCAGGTTGTGCAAACTCAGTATTAGTAATGTTCTTTTCTAAAATAGCTTTATCCTCCTCTGTAAATACAGGTTTTGGATATATTTTATTTGCTAGATCATATCCCTTTTTGGCATCAAAATCTGCAATTGTTTGTTGTATTCTTTCAAAACTACTAGTAGCTTCTTTTGCCATATTTGCATACTGCGAACCTTGACCTGAGAATAATGAGGCAACTTTTGTAGTGCTTGAAATTCCATTAGGTCTAAAGAACACGCCTCTAGGATGAGACCAAGCATTCTTATTGCTTTCTAATTGTTTGATTGCAATTTCTAGTTTTGATATACAATCAATTAGAGACTCGGCTACAAAACCTAAACGAGCTTCACTTTGTTCTGCTGTGCCTTCCTTTGAAATTTCTTTTAAATTGTAAAATGCAGTGTTTCCCTCTTTGCTATTTAAGGAAGTATGAGCATTTTTAAGAAGCGTTAATAAGTCTTCTGTATTCGCTCCTTTAATGTAGATACTATGAAAAGATTGATGTATTCTATCTGTAAAAGAATTTTTCTTTTCATATTCCTCCATTGCAAAATGGACATTAACACCACCGAAGCCAAAAGCAGACAATCCCGCTCTACGAGGAATCCCATTTTTAAACCAAGGTCTTGTTTCTGAATTTACGTAAAAAGGAGAGTTTTCTATTCCAAATTTGTCATGCGGCTTTGTAACATTTATAGTGCCAGGTAAAACTTTATGATATAGCGCTAAGGCTGTTTTAATCATTCCGGCTGCACCTGCAGCAGCTTTGGTATGTCCTACTTGTGATTTTACAGAACCTATCCCAATATTATTTTTTGTCGCATTATTTTTACCAAAAACCATTGACATAGATTCAAATTCTGCAGCATCACCAGCTCCAGTAGCAGTACCATGACCTTCTATTAGTCTTACGGTAGAGGCATCATATCCTGCTTCATCATAAGCGCGTTGCATAGCTAGCGCTTGTCCTTGTGGACGGGGAGCGTAAACTGATTTATAGCGACCGTCACTAGAAGAACCTACACCAGTAAGTAAACCATAAATTCTATCTCCATCACGCTCTGCATCTTCTAATCTTTTTAAGACAAGCATTCCTACACCTTCGCCTATCAACATACCGTCAGAATCGGTATCAAATGGACGAATACTTCCCTTACGAGAGAATGCTGGCGTTTTAGAGAACGACATGTACATAAAAGGAGAATTGTCTGTATCAACTCCTCCTGTTAACATCATATCACATCTTCCTTCTATTAACTCAGAAACAGCCATTTTTACAGCCGAAAGTGATGCGGCACAAGCAGCATCTACTACAGAGTTAATACCTCCTAGATCAAAACGATTTGTAATACGGCCAGAAATAACGTTACCCAACATACCTGGAAAAGAATTTTCATTCCATCCTATATATGCTTTCTTCATTTTATCTACAATGTGAGGAATGTCTGTATCGCTTATTCCACTACTTCTCAAAGCAGCTTCCCAAATAGGAGCTTGTAATCTAGAAGTAAGTGGGGTAATCAATTTTTGTCCACCACCTACACCGAGAATCACTCCTGTTTTTTCTTTTAATAACGCTGTAAACTTATCAGATTCTCTACCATAACCGGCATCCTCAAATGCATCTCTAGCAGCTATTAAAGCTAGTAATTGAGAGGCATCTGTTACTTCCAAAATATTAGGAGGCAATCCAAATTCCATTGGATTAAAGTCTACATCTGGAATAAAACCACCTTTCTTGCAGTATGTTTTATCTGCAACCATAGGATCTGCATCGTAATAATCTTCTATTTTCCAACGCGATGCAGGAACATCTACTATACTATCTTTCTGACTGATAATATTATTCCAAAACTGCTCTACATTTATTGCATCTGCAAACATAGCAGATAAGCCAATAATTGCTACAGGCGTTTTTTTGAGTGAACTATTAATAGTGTCCATATTTTCTTATTCTATAGTTAAGTAAAGATGCTTTTGTTTTTCAACTTCTAAAAGACCTTTGTCAGTACATAATCCTCTCAAGTAAGCAACCATAATACCTTCGGTAAGTCTAGCTTTAGAAAAATGTTCTGATGGAAAAACTTTGTTGTTATTACATAATTTCAAAAGAGTTTGAACTGTAGCCATCGTAACTTCTGGGTCCAAGTCTTTCCTGAATAACCCATCTTTTACACCCCATTTAGATAAATAGAGTAACTCTCGAAAAGCAAACTCTGCATTCTTTTTATAGGAGTCTTTTAATATACTAGGGTAATATTTAAGTACCTCTTTATAAAAGTTTGCGTTGCTGTAATTTGCTCTTTTTAAAATCTGTTGCTGAATCATACCCATTGCTTCAATAGCAGAGCTAGAGGTATTAATGATATCGTCATTTTTAGTTCTAATTCCTGCAAGATATTGCTCTACACAAGCTTGCATTAAATCAGTTTTGTCTATAAAGTGATTATAGATAGTACGCTTAGAGGTACTCAACTCCTTACTGATATCTGCCATGGTAACAGATTTTACTCCATTTTTTAAATACAGTTGAGTTGTAATCTCTATGATATGTTCCCTGGTAATCATATTGTTTTCCTAAATTTGACCAAGTGGTACCAAAAAAGTATTAGTTGGTACCACAAAAAAAGGAATTATAAACGAGACTAATTGAGATTTTATCATAAATGTTTTTCAACAATAATAAAATGGGAGAAATTTGGATCGTTAATTTTTCTAATAACAGTCAGCAATTCACTGATGAGGAATTATTAAAAAAGTTACCTGAGTCCACAGTAAATAGGGCATTAAGGTATCTCAATAAGGAAAGTTTCTTAAGCTTTATAACGGGAAGATTACTATTGAAAAGAGCAATTTTAGAAAGTGAATATTCAAGTTTTTCAATAGAAGATATCAAGTATTCTGATAAGGGAAAACCAAGTTTTACTAATGTCAATTTTTCAATATCACATAGTAATGGGTACGTAGTTTTAATTTTTGGTACCGTTTTTCAGGTGGGCATCGATATTGAGAAGAGGAAGGATATAGATTTGAAATTATTTAAATACCTCTTCACGGATTTAGAGTGGAAAGTTATTATGCAGGACAATAGCCCAATAGATAGATTCTACTGGTATTGGGTTAGGAAGGAAGCTTTGCTTAAAACAGTAGATTGCTCGTTGAAGGAATTAGAGGGACTAGAAATTTTTGAAGATTACGGTATTTATAAGGACCAACGATATTACTTTAAAACCTTCGAATTTAATCCAGAATTTAATGGTGTCTTAGCAATTGAGGAAGAGATGGACGTCAACGTTAAGTTTATCGAACTAGAAACACTGTTAAAATAACACACACACACACACACACACACACACACACATTGAGCAGAGTAAGTAGATGTCATCTTTTGTAAACCATATAATTTCAGATGGTTATTGGGTGGTAACTCAATCTTAGTTTGAGAATTGTGGTTAGATATTTTTTAAATTTTATATGATCTCTTTATTTAAAGATATAGACATAAACTAAGTGAAAGAGATAAGTCACCCATATAGTTTTTTTAGGAAACTGTATGGGTGCAAATCTTTTAAAGTAGGGAAGTAGTAAATGCTTAGGTTCAATATCCAAAGCTCCCGTCTTTTACTTGTTCAAATAACGTAATCTATTTCAAAATTCCGTCTTTATAAAGAAGTATACCTAACTGAAACGATGTTTTAGCTTTATAGCTTTTTTTAAGCTTCATAATTAGTTTCTCAATGTGAGAGGTACTAGAAGGTGATTCATTGTTAGCAGTTAGTGTCTTAGAAATCTCTAAGTGGGTCATGCCTTTAGACATCATTTTTAAGATGTTCTTATCGGCATTGCTCATTACGAAGTTCGTATTGCTCATTATGATAATATGTTAAGGGTTTGCAATAGCAAATGTATTCAAATCTAATTATAGAGTTGACTTTAAGAAATAATAATCGAGTTATCGATGTTTATTTGTTAAGAAACCTATAATCTAGTAATGAATATCACGTGTTTTTTTAAGCACATATGATTGAGCGATCAATTTACAATTAATTATTTAAAATACTGTATATCAGTGATTAAAGGTGGTTGTATAGGTCGAAAATGCTTTGTGGTAGCAATTGCTACCATACATTTTGCAGTTAAATGATATTAAACGAAACCATATAAAATAAAAAACTGCGCTAATCCTAGGATTAGCGCAGTTATGGTGCTTTTTGCAAAGCTTTTCGTGACCTCGACTGGATTCAAACCCTATCGCGCTAAACCCTATAAACAAAGGAGTTTTATGTTTTAATAAATTTCAACTACCTGAATAGCTACCACACCTAGCTATTTCTAACATTAGATATACAATCTACTTCAAATTTAACTAAATAATATTTATGTGAAACTGCTGGTAATCATAAAATTAGAATACTATTGGAAATGCTTTATTAGTATTTGAGGTGAAAGTTTTCACTCAAAGTAAGATGAGTTTCTAAAAAGACGGTTTTTTAGAATTTGTTGTGAGATATTAATAAAGTGCTTTCTGCAAGCAAAAAAAATGCCCAACGACTAGCGTTGAGCATTTGAAATCCCCTAAATCTTCAAAGCAGTAAAGAGATTAGGAATTAGACCATTCGTGATCGCATTTTGGGCATTCGTATTCTACTCCATTATGGTAGGCATCTTCCGAGCCGCATTTTGGACAGGTTGTGTTTAGGTTGCTCATTACTATTCATTAAATATTTAAAAAATTATTCTGTTATGTCTTTTAGTGTAAATTCTACAGACTCATCAGATTCAAAATATTTTATAGCTGAACCTTTGAACTTAGTCATTGTAAAGTAATTAAATGATCCACCAATAGCTGCACCAACTCCAAATGGTATTAATCTTCCTAGAGCTATCCCCCCTCTTTTTGCTCCATATTTTGTAAAAATTGTTGTTCCGATTCGTTGATTAATTTTTGCAAGCGTTTTACCGCTTACATTTCTATTGAAAGTTGTAACAGCTACTTTCGTTGCAATCTTTTCCGTTGCCAATTTAGATGCTTCTATGACTCCGCACCATAACCCGAGAATCCTCACAAATTCTTGGTTAAAATCTGATTTTATATCCTTCTCATTAATTATTGCTACTCCATAGCAAGTTGAAGCCATCCATCTTAACATTAAAAGTAGGTCACCAGAAATTGTCCCAGCTTCTATTGCGATTTGGATACCAGTTCCGAGTCCAGGTATTGTACTCGGTAATGCACTAACTATTCCTACAGATGTATATTTATTTCTATTTCGGTTAGCATAAATCGTTGAGAGCTGTTTCTTTGATTTATTGGGTTTTCCTTTTCTTAATTCAGCTACATCCTTCTCAACTGTTTCAAATGATGGTGATACAAAATTCACCACTTTCATAAAATCGAAATCCTTAGTAATCTCTACATTATTAGATTTTCCCATAATAACTGTACAATATTTTATTCTTAATCTCTTTCAACGTTTAATATCACTCAAAGTTTATTTTTCCAGTTGTCAAGAAATCGTAAGTTTGAATACCTTGGAGAGCTTTCATAGTAATTCCTTCTCTTCCAATACCTTTTGATAATGTTCTATACATTGATTGAGCTAAGCCATTGGCTTTTGCACTTCCCATTGAGTTTACCATCATTCTTAGTTCATCAGCTTGTTTTTTAAACGAATAATTCTCAGAGTCTTTCCAGTTTAACCATTCTTCTTCATTTATTTCATATGTTCTATTATCAAACTCTACTAGAAATAACCCTTTTGCATTTAGCTCACTGATATATAAATTTCTTTCAGCTTCTTCTTCAGCTGCAATCATAGCAGCTACCTCTTTTCTGTTTTGCTCCTCTAATTGCTTTTCATAAGCTTTTTCTTGTTTAGCGAGCTCAGCTTCCATTAACTTTTTTTCTTTTTCCTGCCTTAGGGAATCTATTCGAAATTGTTTCGCAGCTTGTTTTGCAGCCCTTTTATCTTCTTTTCGCTTTACATCAATTTCTCTCTTAATTTTTTCCTCCCTAGTGTAGAGGTCAGTAACTTCCTGATCAAATTCTAATAGTTCAAGCTGCAACTCGGTCATCTCTCTTATTCCTAATTCTTGATCTTTTGTACCATCAGAGACTTCTTGCATAATTTCGTCTATATTTTCTTTAATGGCTCTATATTCTGCTACCTTATCATCAATTGAATTACAGCTACCAAATGTTATCAACGATACAATTAATACTATAAATTTCTTCATAATGTATTTTCTTTAGGACTTAATTTATTTATTAGTTGATTGCGTTTCTATTCCCAGTAGCAGCAGCCATCATTGCAATATTTCTTGAATGAGATTCTTCCGTCTCTCTTCTTTCAATACTTTCAATTTGACTCGATAGTATCATATTATGATTACTGATTTTGGTTGGAATATGAAATAAATCTATAAATGCCCATATACCGACTCCTCCTAGGGTAAACCAATATAAAAATTGCAGCCCCCATTTACCTAAGTAGGCATATTGACAACCGAAAAGGAAGAAACACAAATAGGCAGTTCCTGACGATTTCATTTTTGACATTAAAAAATGTTTATTCATAAATATGATTTGAGTTGATTAATTCGCAATCTACCAACATTCAACTCTCAAAATCTAAGCAATGTACTATCGTAATCACAACAAGGATTAACGTATTATCATAAAAGAAGTGTTATAGTCGAGCCGTTTTCGCTATAATCGACGTTTAGGGAAGTTTCTACGTCATAGTTTAAAAAGTGTAATCGTTCCTTTATTAAAGAAATTCCTTTTGAGGTAGTGGTACTTCTTTTTAACTTAGATAGGGCACCTATACCATTGTCTTTAATCTCATAGCTAATAAGATGAGCATTAAATACAGTAACAGTTAACTCAAGCATAGGGCTCAAAATAGAAGATGGAAAAGCATGTACAAATGCATTTTCTAAAAAAGGTTGTAAAATTAACGTTGGTATTTCAACTTCTGATGGATTAATCTGCGAGTCTATATTAAAGACAATAGCTATTCTATTAGCATGCCTTTCATTTTCGATTTCACAATATACCTTTAGGTAGTCTAGCTCTTCTCTCAAACTTGTAAAAGGACGTTGTGCGTTGTTTAGGTTTGCTCGAACTAATTTCGAAAACTTATTGAGATATACAGAAGCTCGTTCATTCTCATTAGTCATTACTAAATGTTGTATGGAATTAAGCGCATTAAAAATAAAATGAGGATTCATTTGAGCTAGTAAAGCCTCCGTTTTAAGCTCTTCTATATGTTTAGTCGTCGCAATTTCTAAGGCATATTGAATAAGTTGCCTTTTACGTATTCTATTAAAATATAAGTATACTAACGCCATAAGGAATAATCCCGTGAGGAGTAGAAACCACCATTTTAAATAGAATGGTAGCGCAATTGTAAATGATAATAGTTGTCCTTCAAATAATTGCCCTGTATAAGCATCATTTACTCGAACATTGATGTTATACGCGCCAGGCTTTAAGAAACGAAGATCAATCTTTTGATTGTTTGATTTTTGCCAACTTGAGTTTTCGTTTATTCGATAATAATAAGTGAGCTTTTGGGGAAATGGATGTGCATTAGTCTCCATTGCAATAGATAGATTGTTTTCTGTATATTCTAGTTGTAACCTAGGAGATATGTTTGATACTATAGAGTCATTAATATTAAGGCTAGTTATAAAAATTCCATCAATTTTATTTGGGGTATTTAAAAGCTTATTTAAATCAATAGTGTATTTCCCAAATTCAGAGGCAAGTAATAATTGGTCATTATAAATTGTTGATGCATAAACTGGATTTTTAATTCCTTGCTCTTCGTTTATAAACAATTGCCTTTTCCCACTACTAAATGTTATTCCTTTTTCGGTTGCTACAATAAGCCATCCTTTATAGTGATTTAAAAAGAAAATCGTATTACCTCTAATTTCTTTCTGATGGATGGTTCTAATAACATTAAAAGTGTTTTTTGTGTCATCTATTATAAAAACATCTCCAGCTTCATTACTGACAGCTATATTATTTTCTAATTCTGTTATATGACGCAATTTCTTTTCTTTCCAAACATCGGTTGCTAGAAGTGATTTAAATGTTCCATCATAGGTAAATAATCCTTTGAAAACTGAGAGTAAATAAGTTTTATTTTTGCCTTTTAAAGTACTTACAACATCAGTAGGTGTCGATAATAATGTTGATGGATAATACGTATAGTCTAATTTTTCATCATTGTTATAAACGCGTAAGCCGTGGTATGGATTGGTTTCGATAAGTTCATCACTTGGTCCGAAATCGAATACGAGTGTGTGTAATGGAAGGTAAGATTCAAACGCACCGTAAGGAGAGAATTTGTAAAGGCCAATACTAGTGTTTATCCATAGGGCATCCTCAGAGGTTTTTATATTATAAAAAACAATTTTTTCAGCTGGGGTATCGTATTCCAACTCGTAAAAGAAATCTTCGTATTTAGGTAGCTTGTTTTGATTATTACGGACGTAATTAATCTGTTTTTCTTTAAAAAAAGATGAGTTTATAAATTTTCCATTTATTTGTAAGCCACTTGTAAATAATTGAATCGATTGATTTTTAAAATAAGAGATATCGACCATTTTTTCTTGAGAGGATGGAATTTTCTCAATAGGCGAGCTAGTTGAAAATTCAAAAAGGCCTGCATCTTTAGTTCCTACATAAAGATTTTTTAGCAGATTGTCATAGCTCAAGGATAGTACTGCACTACTAGGTAATTCAGAAATTTTTGAACTGTTTGTGAGACTTTTATTAAATCTTATTAGACCGCCATCATCTTCAAAGATTCCCCAGGCTCCGCCGTATAATGTTTCTTTATCTGTCTCTACATAATCCCAAACAATAGATTGGTTTTCTATAATTCTCGGGGCAATTATTTTCTTATTTATAACATCGTTAATTGCAAATACAGAAATATACTTTTTGTTACTCAGATATAAGGAGTCGTTTCTTTGGTGAGCGGCATATATAAATGAATGATCTGAAATTTTTTGGAGATCAACATGATTCCCCTTTCGGGAAAGTTTAAAAATCCCACTAGAATAAGTGGTTACATATACTTCTTTGTTAAATTCAAAGAAGCCTGAAATCCGGATAACTTCATCTGTTGTAGCTTTTGTAGACGCTATAACCTTTTTACTAGCAGTTGATACTATCGAAACTCCGTTGCTTGTACCTATGTATAGATTATTCTGGAAATTAAAGAGATGTGTTATTTCATTATGAATAAGCCCTTGTTTGCTTGAGATTTTTGTAAACTTTTCACCATCATAGTGGGCTATTCCTTCGCCGTAAGTTCCTACCCAGAGCTCATTATTTGCATCCTCTGTAATAGCCCAAATATTATTCAGGGGTAAACCATCTTCTTTAAAGTATGAATTAATTGTAGTATTATATTTACGAACTAAGCCATTATCTGTTCCTATCCAGAGTGCCCCATCATGTGCTACATATAGGGCTCGCACCGTGTTGTTAGGCAATATAGATGAAGTATTGTATTGTGTAAAAGGAGAGGTTTGTGCTGCACACAGAAATCCAAATAGAGCAATGAAAAAGATGGGTAGGTTAGTTATTTTCAAGGACCGTTTTTATAAATTGATTTTCACGTCTATGAGATATATCTATTTGTGATCCATCCATTAGTACTGCATATTTGTCAATCTTATCATACCTCACAACTGTATCTATGGCAATGATATAACTTTTATGCGTGCGGAAGAAATGTGATAATGGAAGCCTTTCTTCTATAGATTTTAAAGATTGAGAAACAACAATCTTAGAACCGTCTCGAAAGTACACTTCACAATAGTTTCCTGCAGCTTTAAAATAAAGTATAGAGCTTACTAATGGTAACTCTATACTACTAGCCGTATTAAAGCGTATTCTCTTTTTTCCCTCATCTACATGCTTCATGTATTCGTTGAGCATTGATATTTGATCTTTTTGAATTCTTTTTACTGTGTTATTAGATAAATATCGCTGTAGCGTTTGCTCAAAAATTTCCTTGTCGATAGGTTTGAGTAAATAATCAATGGCACTATACTTAAATGCTTGTATAGCATATGAGTCATAGGCTGTTGTGAATATCACATCAAAAGTAGGAGTAGGGAAGTGAGTAAATAATTCAAATCCGTTTTCTTGCGGCATCTGTATGTCAAGAAATACTAAATCAATTTTACCATTGTAAATTATATTTTTAGCTTCCTCAACAGACTCGGCAATACCTGCTATTTCTAGAGCTGAAGAATAATATTTTTCAATAATTGTTTTTAATAATCCGTGTGCATGAGGCTCATCATCTATGAGTAAAACTTTGATCATTTTTAAATGTAATTTTTATTGTTTTTTAAGCACTTTCTTCAATGATAGCTCTTTTGTAATGAATTTAAATTCTTGAATGAAATTTACTTTTTCCATAATTAGTTAAATATTAAATTATTGATACTATACTTTACACAACTCTTTAAAATGCTCATAAATCATCACCATTGCTAGGGTATCAAGCTCGCAATAGCGCAGTAAAGCTTCTTTGGTTTGTGTTCTTTCAAGATCAGAAATTGCGGTGTGTTGCATTTTCGCGTAAGCAAAAAGCGCAGCACCACCATCACTTATTTTTAAGGTGTGTTCATCAGAATTTGCAATTGCACGCTCTAAATCTTCATTAGAAATTCCGTCAAAAACAGCAGGTAACAATTTATAAGGATTGATGGGTAGTCCATTCTCATCTAGTTGTAAAAGGATATCACTTTCGTGAAAATTCGAGCTCGTCAGATTAATCTCGCCGATTGGTAGTCCGTACTTTGATTTTAAAAAAGCGCTACTTTCTAAAACAGCAGGCAAGACTGCTTTGATAGAATTAGACTTGCCCATTTGCGGATGGTAGTAATTCTTTAAAACTACTTGATATAGGTCAATCATATCGCGGTCTCCGCACCATCTGTCTACCGAGGAGCCTGTGTTGTGACTTATAGCTTGTATAAAGTGCATTAACTCGAGTTTATCTTGCTCTTGCGAATCTTTAAGTTGATTATAAATATTATTTACGATTGTATTCTCGTGATTGTGATACCTAAAAATGCTTCCATCATTTGCCGAGAGTGATCTTTGTAATGCCCGGATAAACTTGAAATTTGGGAAATCACCAGGCTCTAGATTGATATATTCCGAGGCGTGCTCCACGCGGCCGTCTTCATAAACGATATGGTGACTAAACTGAAAAGCTACTTGCTCATAAGGTCGCATCCCCTTAAAAAATGGAATCGCGACAGCAGACGTTTCAAAATCTATAAAATTCAATGGAAATTTCCATTGTGATAGTGTACTTCTCAAATTATCAACATCTACTGCAATAGTAGGGTCTTGATGTACTGTTTTTTCTATTTGTATCCAGCGACGCTCAGAAGAATGCATCCCATAAGCAGTTGCTTGGATATTGAGATCATCTTCTGTGAGTTCGTTCATAAAAAAACGATTGTCCTCCAAGACACTTTTCTTTCCTCGAAAGTTCCACACGTCTGCAACCATAGGAATATTTAATTGCTCAGGTTTGGTAATATTTAAGTCTGGACGAAGTAACGGAAGTTGGTCCATCCAGCACTCGTGATAACCACTTTTCTTTCCCTCGGGCGGATTGTTAAGTCTAAACTCGCAACCTCCACAATGTCCACCAATAGGAGTGTGTAGTTGTATATCATCTCTATATGCATCACGATACATAAAAACTAATTCTTCAAAGGAAACCCCTTCTTGGAGCGGATTGTTCTCGAAAATATGAGCTACCTCTGCCGAAACAGGAATCGTGGCGAGAACAGACTCACCAATATCAATTCGTGTAAGACCATCGGTGACTGTAACTCCTGTGCGCTGCTCTACATTAGGGGTTATTTGAAAATGACTGTGCAAACCATCTACTGTTGCTTGTTTACTCTTATCGACAAGATTAAGAAACGCATCAATCTTCCAGTTAGGATATAATAGCTGTATCACAAACTGTTGAAAAGCGACATCATATAAATAAGCACCCCACGAGCCCAAAACACCTTTTCCCCCGATAAATGATTGGTGTGAGGTGCTGTCTATAGATTTTGCTTTGACCTCTATGAGTTTAATTGTATTTCCTTTTTTCTCAAGAATGTCAACCCTTATAAATAATCCATCGACTAAAAACGCCGCTTCAAATATGGTCACATTCTCTTGTTCTAATAACAAAGCAGTCTCTTGCGCAAGTTTGTCGTAGTTCCAATCATAACCTAGAATGGCGATTCCCTCTGGATGATACATACGCGCAAGTTCTTCAACTTGAAATCCACCTTGAGCCAGCCCTTCTAGAAAACTATCGGTTTCGCTTGTGTCTTCGTACTCTTTTTTACGAGTGTAAAAGAGTTTTGTGGGGCAATCTAGGGCTACTTTAAAACGGGATTTTGTGAGGTAGCGGGGTTTAGTCATTGATATTGTTTTTTTTAGTAATTGGGTGTTGTACAAGAACTCCCTTATCCTCACAATATTTTTCAAAATCTGACAGTTGGCGTTTTGTCATATCTTCATTTCCAAATGCAGATAAATTATAGGATTTATAAATCATTTTGTCATCTCCCTTGTTATTTTCGCCTTCTTTATTTAATACTAGTTCAGGATTAGTAAAAGAGTGACTGAAAGGACCTTCAAAGGTCCATAAGTTTTTACCTGCTATAAAGATTAATTTCGTTTCCGATTGATCAACAGCCTGAAAATCTTGAAAATTTTTCTTATCACTTTCAACAAGAGATTTAGGTTTATTTAATGTTAGACTATCTTTGTGGTTTATAAAATAACCAGTATCAGAAACAACTAAAATTGCTAGATTATATTCATTTTCATCGGACTTGTAGGTGGTTGATCTAAAATCGTGCATATAGAGGTTTTTAGTATCCCAATTTCCATACAAATCTTTATCTGCCTTTGTATTTTGTTCTGTACTAAATCTAGGGTAACTTTCTGTGAACGTTCTACCAAAGTGTTTAAAACTATAATCAACTAAATCAATAATTCGCTTTTGATACTCGAACAAAAGCCTGTAAGCAGTGCGAACATTTTTTAATGTATTTTCTAAATCTTTGTTGGTTTCCATAATAGAATATTTTGTGTTGATTTTGTAATATTTTCTTTTGTTACTGATATATCCTCAATCCATAAATGATTATTTAAATAATATCCGTGCAATTCAAGGGCTGAAATTATAGTAGTTAGGATTCTTAAATACGATACAGATTCTGGAATAATATGTTTACTATAATCGATGGCTTCTATATACTTATATATTGTAAGCATAATTTGCTTCCATTGTAGTTTTTGAATTTTTACTGTTTCACCAGTACTTATTTTAATTTGTGTTGTTTTTAAATCTTTTACTCCCCCTAATGCTATGTAGATAAGTTCTTTTTTAGATTGAGAATCATCAACATAATTTTTGTTGTATGCTATTATTTGATTTTCCCATTGAAGTTGATTTTGTTGATTCATATCATAACGCTTAGCTTCGATGATAACATCTGCGTATTCAAATTCAATAATTACATCTGGTTCAATAAATTTTTTATTATCAACATCAGGAATGTCAGTGGTATCCCATTTTGGCCAAAATTGATAACGTATTAACTTACCAATATATGGTTTCAAGTCATAGTTATGAGGATTAGCTTTTCTTATTAAATCCCATACCATAGTATCTGGCAAGAGTAGAAGATACTCTAAAACTGAAGCTGTTAATGAATCTTCTTTTAAGTTACTATCTATCTTAAATTTTCCTCTAGTAAGCGCACTTAGCATAGTATTTTCTTATTTAATGTTTAGTTGGCACTATTTGTTTTTTCGTAAAGTGATTCCACTAGTCTTAACAAGTTGCACATATTTTCTTCAAACTCAATTTTGAAGCTTCCATAGGCTATATTGTAAAGGGTATCAATATCTGACCAATCTAAAAACTCATCCCAATAGTTAGAAGTAAGCCACCAATCTGTTCTTCTTGTTTTTGGAAGTATTTTTTTTGATTCGTCAAAAACCAATCTAAAAAACTCTGAATCTTGTATCGAAGGGTTATAAAAAGATAAACCATAGTACATATCACGATTATTAGATTTGCCAAATTGAACACCTAATTTGAGTCCTATTGATCGTAAAAATTCATTATCAAAAAAGAAACCTGAATGTTGTGCGCGTTCTTTTAAAAGACTTTTCTCAAGCAGGTGGGGGGTTAAATTATTACGACCTGCAAATTCTTCAAAAAATGGAATTATTGTTTTCTTAATTATTTGCTTATAAATACTATTGTCATTTTCCAGTCTGCGTATACTTAGGTATGCTTCAAAATTTTCTTGATTGTCTGTGATCTTCTTTGTTATATCTGAATTCATTTGGTAATTAATATTTTGTTTGGTCAATTTTTTAATTAGGTTTTGGTACTGAACAATAGACTCTCTGAGGTTAGGAATCAAGGCTACTTTTTCCACACAACGACTGAGCCAGTTTAAAATATCGTTTCGATATGATCTCTGTTCGTAGTGTACATCGATTTCGATTAATTCTTTATGATTCGTACTTGCATTACCATAAAGTGTTAGAAATATTAAGTGTCCTGGTTTGTAATTGTGATACCGTAGCAGTTGATTATGTTGTTCTCCTGCATAGATTTTGTTTTCAATTTTAACACAGTTTACTCCATCATCTATTAGAATATCTATATTTCCTCCTCTTTTACGGTCTTTCGAAATGACACCGATATAAAATTCCACGTGTAACTTAGATGTTGACGAATTGATATCTTCTATCTCAAAAGCTTCAAGGAATAAATCTAGAAATAGGCTTCCCTGATCGTGTTTTCCTTGAGGGTCTAATAACTCTGCAATAAATCTAGAGTGCAATCTAACTTCATCAGATTCTTTCCGTAATAAAGAAAAGAGATTTAAGCGCTCTCCAGTTAGTTTGTTGAGACGATCATAACTCTTTGTTATACCTCCTATATGGGAGAGTAAATTGTGTATTTTTTCATCAGGCATGGCATTAGTTTTAAATTTATTTATAATTCCTCATCATCTCCTCAATATCCCCAGCAATCTCCTCCCGAAACCACTTAGGTTCTAATACCTCAATTTCTTTCATCATCTTGAGAAGTTCAATTTTAAACTCGTGATTTGGTTTTAGGTCATAAGTCACTTTTCCCCAATCGCTGCTTGTGCCATCTATGCAAACTTGGCTTCTATGCAGTGGTAGACTACGTAGGTATTTTATCTGCTTTTTACTTACTTTAAGAATGACACGTTCTATTCTGTCAGCCCCATTATAATTTAAACCTACAATGTCATCGTATTGTGTGATTTGAGTTGCATAGTCTTTTAGCTTTTCTGCAGGTGTGTCTAGTAACTGTAAATTTGATATCCTATCAATCCCAAAGTTGCGCAGTTCTCCATAACCTTCTGGAACGGCAATTAGATACCAGCGGTTTTGATATTCTTTTAATTGCAGAGGGCTTACTATATATTCTTTTCTCTCTTCGTGATAATAGTTTTCTTTAATAAAGGATAGCTTTCGCGAAAGCGTAATGCCTCGTATTATCCTACTCATGTTGTGAATGCCTGTTAGGTGCGAACTGTCATTTGGAATAACAATTTTTTGAAATGTGGAATAATCATTTAAACCTTGATCATATATTTCTGCCAGAGATGAGAACTCTGCAAATTTTACAAATTTGCTTATGTAGGTTGCATCTTCCTCAAGAATGTATCCTCGTTTGACATGGCTATAAGCTATGGTAAGACCAAAATCATCTCGCAAGTTTTTAATATCCCTCTCAAATGTGCGATCGCCTATCTCTAAGTCATAGTCTAGAGATAATCTGTCGAGAATTTCATTTTTCGTAATCCCTTCATAGGTCTTTACAATATGCATTATGCATGATAATCGTTTGAGTAATGAATATTTTGCCATAAGAATATCAAATGTAATTGGTGACCTCGTCAAAAGATGTCGGTCTAAAAATAAAGTATTTGTACTTGGGTTACATACGGGATTCCTCATTTCATGTTTTTTTGTGATACAATGGTAGAATAGTACCTCGCCAAATGGTGTCGTAATTAAGTTTTATTGCCCTACGACATGTAATGGCGTACCATAACTAGAGTTTTGTCTAAAACTTAAAAGCAAATGGCAAATAAAATCCTTCAAGATATTATTGAGATATCAAAAAAAATTAAAGGAAGCGAACTAAGCAATACTATATTAACCAGTGAGGAAGCGTGCATGATTCGTGTAGAAAAGTACTATAACATAACACGTATACAATCTATTATACTTGTGATAGTTTTTGAGCTTAATAGTACTGGTAGAAATCCCGACCAAGCAGATCTCGCAAAGCATCTCAAGTGTAACCCAATGGAGTTTTATATATATAAGGATGAGATTATTGCTTTGCACAAAAGAGGTTTTCTGAAGGCTAAACGTAATGCGTTTTCACGACTAGATGAAATAGGTTCAAACTTCACAATTTCAAAAGCATTGCGTTCATCCTTATTGGAAAATAAACCCTTTAAGAAAGAGCCAGATCAAGCGTTTAATGCACTTTCATTTATAGACAATATTAAACTTCATATAAATGCTAGCGATGATGATGAAATTTCCTCATCTCACTTAAGAGTAGAACTAAGTATAAAAATGACTAGGAATATTGACGAACCCATAATTCAATATTTTAAAAAACTGAAAGTTTCTGACACTAACTTGCTAGTGTATATATATATAATCGCTCAAAATATTGAAGGTGATACGAGCTGTGCAATTTCTCAATCTAGTAAAGGACTTTTTGATGATAGAGCCCAGCGTATACGCTATGAGGCCACAATAGAGGATGGAAGTAATGAACTTCTTAGATATGATTATATTGAGCTTAATGATAGTAATTTTCTATCATCTACGACTGTAAGCCTAACTCAAAAGGCTAGGGAAGAGTTAGCACCCTATGGTATACCTGTTAGGTTAAGATTCAAGGAGACAACATTCGATCTTATTGCGCCAACGGCCATTCATAAAAAGAAAATGTTTTATAACGCTTTCGCGAAAGCGCAATTAGAAAACATCACTGCTTCTCTTAAACCACTTAAATATTTGCAAATCACTCAAGCTTTAAAATCCGAAGGTTTTCAAACAGGAGTCTGTACACTATTCTATGGAGCGCCAGGGACAGGAAAAACAGAAGGTGTTTATCAGATAGCCAAAGCCACTGGAAGAACCATGTGGAAAGTAGACCTGAGCACACTTAAATCTAAATGGTATGGAGAGAGCCAGAAGCTCGTAAAAGGACTTTTTAAAGATTATGTAAAACTTTGTAAGCAAGAAAAAAGAACGCCCATCTTACTCTTAAACGAAGCAGATGCTATACTAGGTAAGCGAAATGCAAAAGCGCAAGAAAGCACAGATAAAGCTGATAATGCTATTCAAAATATCTTTTTAGACTGCCTAGAAGATTTTGAAGGTATTCTATTTGCTACTACAAACCTTGAAGGGAGCTTGGATAGTGCATTCGAGCGTAGGTTTCTATTTAAAGTAAACTTTGAACGACCAGATGTAAAAGCAAGAGCTGGTATCTGGAAAGCTAAACTTAAAGAACTCCCTAAGAATACAGTAAATCTACTTGCTGCAAATTATGACCTAAGTGGTGGGGAAATTGATAATGTTGTACGCAAGTTTAAAATGGCTAGGGTGCTAAAGCCTAGTATTGATATATTATCTACACTTGTGGAGTTGTGTGAAGGGGAGAGGCTTAGTAAGGATAATGAGATTAAGAGAATAGGTTTTTCAACATTATAGTGGTAATTGTATTTAAACTAAGATTCACACAAAACAGATTGAAGAGATCCATAAATCGTTGTTTGATTATCTGAAAAGCTTTAGAAATATAATCTGGATAGTTATAATTTCAAATAAGCTATAGCTTTTTTGCAGGCATCCTTAGAAATAGAACAGTTAATAATTACAAATTGACTTAATACCCTTTTCTTCCGTATTCCTTCACTACATCTAAATGCTTATTATGCAATCTCAAATAGTTCTCTAACGAGTACTCAATACTTCCACTTTCTGAAGCTCCAAAGTGCTCTGGTAAAGGTTTATATTTTTCCATCAACTCATCATAAAGATTATCTAGTATGATAAAATAATCCAACACATACTCATAACCACTTATGTCCAGAATAAAGCTGATTGGGTCTAGCTCATAGTTAATGGTAGAATTTGTTCTCCAGTCATCTGAAAGTTTATCATATATAGCCCCATAATGGTACTTTTGGTTCTGAAAAAACCAAATTACTTTTTGTTTTTCAGAAATACAGAATTGATAATCTATGAGAGACTCAGATGCTTGAGTTGCGGCTTTCGACAGTTTAAATACACGCTCTATTTGAGAAGTCAAGTTGGCCGCTTTATTATAAACATCATAGGCAAGACATTCAAATGGATCAAGACTATTAATTGTTTTGCTTAAATACTCAAAGTTATTAAAGTACCAGTCGTTAAGATCATCCAGTTTAATAATCCCATCAAGTTTGCTGACTTCTGTTAACAACAGTTCGTATTGTTCTTTCAGGATCAAGAACTCTGCATCTGGCTTAAAATCATATTTCTCATCAACACCGAAGCTAAAGCCTAAATCGACACTCTTTTCTAAGTCTATAAAATTTGTGAGTTTATTACATACGTATATATCATCAGCTGTCTCACCATCTTTACTTTCAATAAAAAGATCTAAGTAGTGTCCAGAATTAGAAAGAAAAGTCATCGCTTCACAACCTTTGTTACAAGAAGTACATATTCCGAAAAAGATGTCATCAAAGGAGTTACAACCATCTTTCTTAGCTGACTTAAACTTCTTATTAAGGGTTTTTATAAATAGCGCCTTTGACACATCTTGATAGGATTTATTGTCATCAAGAAGTGTCTCGAGTTTATCGATATCGAAGTTTTTTATGGCTTCTGTGATTTGTTTCTTCATTTAACTGGATGCCTTAGGTATTTCACAAAACATACTGATCTAATTATAAGTTATTTTCTTTTTAATTGATTAAGAAATTCCTTGAGTGTAATTGTAGTTATTTTCATACCCTTTGCTTTTAATTGTAAACCATTATCTGATGTCAATATAATTGGATTTGCAGACTTAAACTTTAATGCTACAGATAAAATAAGATTATCTGGTGATCGCTTATTAAAATCATTAGGTAATAACGTTGAGTCAGACATTTCCATCCTTATATTTCTCAATTCCATATTATTGTTAAGTGATTTTAAAGCTTTTTGAACATTAATCTTACCTTCATTGTTTAATTTAGACTTTAAATTATCTAGTTCATCAATTACTTTTGCCGATAGAACGACATCATATTTCTTGTCAATTTTACTAATTATATCAGGGTTATCTACAAATACGTTAGTATCAATTATGTAAAGGTTTTCTTTATCTTTTTTAATTTCTTTTTTTGGCTTTTCAAACTTTGACAGGTCTATTTTATCAATTATTTTTAAGCCAGTCGATTTTGGTTGATTTGACTCGTTAATACTTTCATCTAAAACGGGTATTTCAATGACGTGATTAAGATCGCACTTGGAAATAAACTCTGCAACGAAGCCTTTGTAAGGCTTAACCACTTTGTAAACTTCATCTAATAGGATTAATGTACAGAACCGTGCTCTGCTTGTTGCCACATTAAAACGGTTTAGCTTGAATGAAAATGCAGGACTCCCATCAGAATAACCAAAATAAAAGCAGAAATCTATTGTCAATCCTTGTACGCTGTCAACGGTATTAATAAGTATCTGGTCTTGCTTATCTTTCAATTTATGAAGCAAATTATCTCTCAGTAACTTAACGCCTTTTTTGGTGGATGATAATATCGCTATTTCAAACTTAGGGTTTATTTGAAGTAAGACATTTATTTGACCTAACAACAAATCATAAATACTTTTCAAATTTGTTGAATCATAATAGAATAATGAACAACCGCCTTTGTTATTGTAAATATTTGGTATTCGGGAAAATATCTCATTCCCTTGTTGAATTTCTGACTTTGATTTAAGACTGTTTTCGTAAAATGTATTTGTTTGATAACAGGAATTTTCAGAAAAACGGTAGGTTGTTGTAAACCTATACTTTGGGCAATTTATAGTGGATGCGTAGTAAGTAAAAGATTCCAGCATCAAGTCAATATTGGGTGAAATGTTTTCCGGATTATCTTGATTTACTACTGGGTGTAACTGAATTGGATCGCCTACTAAAATTACTTTTTTTCCAAGTAGTTTTGCCGCTGCAATAGTTCCCAAAAAGCACTGACTTGCTTCTTCTATGATGATATAATCATAGACAGGGCTACTAATATTTTCAACCGCAATGCTAGACATTTTATAGAATGACGTAAGCAGAATACTTCCAGCCGCAGGCAGGAAATCTTTTGGCATTGGCTTTAATGACTTAACTTCTTTTGATTCTTCCAGCGTAAGATTGGATTTATAAACAACCATCTTATTGGCTGTAGCTAATTTAAAATACTTCTTTGCCAATTCGATCAATGACCGATTGGCTAAAGTCCCTACAAGAATCGATTTATTTTCTTTGTTTAAGACTTCCAGTAGCCTTGAAATGAAAAAGGTTTTACCAGTACCCGGGGGGCCTTGTATTATTAATGTATTGTTATTCTTTAAATCAGATTTGTATTTGGCAATTAAGTCTAAGGAGTCGTCAATATGAACCGGTTTGAAATCGTTTAAATGAAATGTACCGTTTAGTATTTCTCCTACCATTTCCGACTTAACATCATTCTTGGTAATCTGTATAAGATTGAAATAGTATTTTAAGGGTGGTTCAGATATGCCAAACACAATTTTATCGCCTTTGGACAGTGAGTTTAAAAACTCCAAGTCGCAATTATTGAACCCTATATTAAATTTACCTTCCTGTTCGTGATAATAAACACCATAGCACTCACTGAAAGTCGCAACATAATTTTTGCGATACAGGCTGTAATTGAAATCATAAAAATTTGAGGCTAGAACATCGGTTGATTTCGGCCTAGTTGCTGTAAGAGGGATTTTTGTTTTGGGTAGTTTCTCTTTAGGAAACGAGAATACTACTTGATTTCTTACTTCATCAATATATTCAAAAGAGCCAACATGTAATTCATTCTTATTAATTAAGTCAATGCACTTTGAATCAAGATAAGCTTTGTAATCATAAAGAATTTTCTTGATTTCTTCTTCGTAAAATTTTATCTGTTGTTCTTTGGTGAGTCGCTTCATATCTAAAAATTATAGTCGTCAAGGTTCATTACTTCTTTATAGCTCTGTGCTGCTTTAGTATTCTCATTAACTATGAAAACGTAATGCCATTTTCCTTTATCTGTTATATTATCAAGAGAGTTATAATCCTTTATATCATATTCATTTGGCATCCTCACTATACCAAACTTATTTTGTGGTTTGGTATAATTAATTAAATCTTTTTGTGTTTTAAATATTTCGATTTGGTTTTTAGTGTATATCGATAAACTAACTTTTGATTCACTTAATCGAATCCAATGATAAATATTTAGATACATTAAACCATTTTGTGCAGATCGGACAATTATTTCATCAGTACCTGCTTTAAGGGAACGACCTTTATCTGATATTTGAGTCGCGTCATACTGGCCTTTGATAGCCATTAATGTTTTAATTTTTGCTGTTGTATTAGCATCAAGCTGTTCGTTTAGTTCAAAATCCCCTTTTATGATGCCCCGTATAAAGTATTCATCATCGGGTGTAATATTTTTAAAAGGATTTTCGAGTTCTTCACTAAGGAGCTCAGGATTATTTAATGTTTTTCTTTCCCAATTTATAAGGTGAAGTCTTTTATCCTCAGGGAATGAAGGTGGTAAGCTCTCAACAATATCATTTTTCCGGAATTTAGTGACGTAATATTTACGATTATCCTCTATGTTATACCCTCGTGTAAATGTATTGATGGTTATATTGTTGAAGATTCTTGTATATGGTATTTCGTCACCATCATAAATGTAAATATGGTAATCATTACTATGTTCCCATTTCCTATAAAATGGTTCTTCCCAAAGTGTAGATTTTTCTTGAAGCTCATGTTCATCTATAGACTCGGTTAACGTAATGTTTTCTACTGGAAAATGTTTAACCATTTTACCGCAAATACCATCCACAAAAACCGCATCTTTTTGTGTTGACTTCACTTTTTCAAAAATAACATCATCGTATTCTTGGTTTTCTGATAGAAAATAAATATTCTTTGTAACAGGCGTTTCAATCAATTCATATAACCTAATGCCTTGCTCATTAATTCCCGTAATAACAGGGACTATTATATTATTCCAGTTTTTTATTTTTGGGGATATTAAATCATTTACTGTTTTAATAATCTCCTTATTTCTTGTGATTAATTCTGATTTATACTTGGATAGCCAATTTATTGTATTCCAAATTATTTGTAGGTTGCTTTTGGATTCTGAATAAAAACTATGCACTTCAACAATTCCACTATCGCTGGACTTCAATGATTTTCTAAGGTTTACAATAGCACTATCTGTCCCGTTATATCCAAGTTGAGATATAAATGCTAATCTTTTAACTGCATCTATATTTACCCACCCTTCAAGCCAGTTAGGAATACGCTCAGATTCTATTGCAAAATTTTTGTCAACACAATTATTTAGATTTAAATCCTGAAATGAGAAATCTGATAATTCAGAAAATGGTAACTCTAATAGTGCATCTAAAAACTTACCATAGGAATTGTGGAGTTTTGTTTCATCTGCTTGTTTTATAAGATATTCATCAAATCGTTGTTTAGACCAGTTACGATTACCACCGAACTTCCTATCCAAAAGTTGAAATACCACCTGATAAACGGTATAATAAACACTATTTTCTGATTCTATTTTGGCGTGAATTTCAGCTGGAGATAAAGGGATTGTCTTAAAGATTAACTCTCGTAATTTTGCTTTCTGAGTTATAGAAGTAAACGATTCCTTTACATTGTCCAGCACATCAGACTCCCCTTGAAATTCCGTCAAGATATCGGAAAGCTTTAATACTTTTCTATCGTCTTTTGTATCAAATGAAACACGGTCACTTATCGTATAATTAGATAATGGATTGCCATCGATAGAGGTTTTACCCCTTAGTATATCAATTGTGTTTTGAAGCTCAGGGGCTATTTCATTAATACCCTCTACATTTTTTAGTAAACGACTAATAATGAAATGTTCTGGGGTGTCTCCTCCATAATCGGAAGATGTTAATAGTTTAAACTCATTTAAATTAGCAATAAAACTATGCAACAATTCAGATGAAACATTAGACGGAAGGTGTAATGCTAAATTTTGATTGTATTCACCAGATTCAATGAGTGTCTTTATTAATCTATCGCCTTGAAGTAAACCAAGTTTTGAGCGATTATCACTACATAAGTTCTTATCTAGTTCCTTAAATATTTGACAAAGCTCTGTATTCGATTGAATATATGTTTTTAAGTCTTTATCTGAACCGTCAAAAATATGTATAGCTTCAATTTCTTGAATCTTATAATTGCCCTTGCTATTTTCAACAATTGTATAGTTTTTAAAGAAGTCTCCAAATCCACCATCATCTTCCATCCAATCTAATAGTGTATTTGCTACTAGCATTTCAAGTTCTTCAACCTCTGACCAATCAATATCTGAACTGTCATCAGTTTTTATCTGGAATGCTTTTATTAAAGCCCCACATTCTTGAACAGGAAGTATCTTTAGCTCAGCCGTTTGAAAGACCGTCTTTATTATTTCATATTTATCAGCTTGTAAATTCTTAAAAGCTTTTGACCAATACACCTTATCAGACGTTTCAAATCTAACCTCATCATCTCTATATAGCCACGAAATTGAAGCCCATTGAGCACTAGAAATGTCGTCAGGATTATCAATCCAACTGTATATAGTCTTTAAATCACTTACGTAATTATTGATGGTTTCTGTGTCAAACTCTTGCGACCATTCTTCAAACAAATCTTCATCCAGAATAAAGAATGTGAATATTTCATCTTTGGCTATTAGCTGTTTTTGTATATCAACTGTGAGACTGTTAAACTCTGTCTCCTTTATTCTAAATTTATTAATACTTTCTACCCCTAAATCCTCATCACGACTTAATAGTTGCCTTATAGGACGGGGATTGTCCCTCTCATCTATAAATAATTTTAACTTTCCAAAGTATTTATCTACACCAATGCCAACCATAAACGCACTGTTCTGAAAGAAGTCAAGTAGCTTTAGTTTTGATGTAACCGGCAATATATAAATATTGGCATTTGAAGCTATTCTCTCGTAAGCAAGTGTTTTATCGTTTATATATCCATTGAGACTATGCAGGTATACTTTAATGTTTGTATACTGGTCAAGGTATAGTTGGATAGTATTATATCCTAACTCCTCAATAAGCAAGCTATATTCTGAAGTATGCTCATTTATTAACCAAGCATCAGATTCATCAAGTAAACGCTCCAAAGAAAACAGTGCGTTGTTATGTACAATAAAAGGTATTTTTCCAAAATCATCTGGAATAAATTTCACCAATTTATTTAACCATATCAATAATTCTGGATTTTTATACAAAGAGTTTTGGGCTATTATGCTGCCTAAACTTTCGCAAATATCAGGGGTAAATTGAGCAGCCAATATTTCCAAATCGACAACTTCGACATTTAGATATTCGTATTCTTTTAAGTATTTGTATTCAAGTTTAGAATGGGGTAGTCTTTTATCTGTTTTGATTATTTCATAGAAAAATTCTTGACCAAATAATTCTATCAACCCTGAATCATCAAGGATGGTGCTTGACAACAATTGTGTTTGATTATCATCATTAACAACTACCTCAGTATTTTTGATTGAATCAAGATAAGTTGTGTTGTAGCTATCTATAATTTGTTGAGCTGTATCATCTTCGGACAATGTATGTTTTAAGAGTAAGGATAAATATGTCTTATTGATTTCATTGTGATTGATAAACTTTTGAGCAAAATATGCCAAGGTTTCTATATGCTTCTCAGCCACCTTAATCATTATATATTTATTCCATAGGTTGTCTCCTTGAATACGCTGCCTATCAGAAGAGGGTACGAAATCGGCATTAACTAAGAAGGGTAGCTGAAACCTCGTATCTTCCATTGGTAAATAAGTGAACAAACTTGAGTATTTAGGAAAACCTTTTATGTATTCAATTTCGGGAGAGATTTTATTGTCAATCAAAGAGATGCCAAAAGAGATTTCAGTTTCCGTTGCCGAGGCCAATTTAGGGGGTATTGATTCAATTTCTCTACCTTCTAAATCAGTGAAGTAATATAATATTTCATTATAATCATTGACTTTTGTTTGTTTTTTCAAACCAATGCTTAATTGTTGAAAGGCTTCATCTGAAACTTCTATATTTTCAAAAATCTGCTTGGTGTAGTGAAAAACTTGATTTGGTTCAGCTCTTTTAGATTTAATAATTTCAATAGCGTGATTAGCATCATTCCTAAGAACCGTAACTCCATTTTTGGGAGACCTGAATTTTGAGGTGTTTCTTAAGAAGAGTAGAAATTGTGGGCGTTTTGTAATATTATCAATGGCGGTTTTATATTCCTCTATATTGCTTTCGCCAAGTTTTAATGCGAACTGAACTGGATTGTTAAAGTTGTTGAAGTTACTATCCGTAAATTCACTCGGTAAACTGTTATGCCAAATTGGTATTACTTGCCAAGGTATGTCCTTTGAACCATTGAATTTTATTCTTTGGTTTTTATACATTTCCTTTTTTTTAAGCAAAAGCTTAGGGTATTCTTTGTACTCTTCAGTACTAAAATAAAAACTATCAAATTCTTGATATAAAGGACTGTTACGAATAAAAGCAAATTGATAGCCACCAGATTTTAACCACACTTCTGTGCTATCCGTAAACACAGACTTAAAACCAATTCCTTTATAACCTGTTTTTTTACTATCACCACGTTTGGTGCTTTCAGCTGCACTGGTAATTGCTTCAACATCATCCTTATTAAAAGGTGCTCCATCGTGCATTACAAAAAAATAATCCCCATTTATATCAATGTGAAATTCCACCTTCTCTTTTCCTGGTGCATCATCCGCATTTTGAAGCAATTCAAAAATCATCCGTTGCTTTGATGAATACATCCCTTTACCAATTTCACGCATAAGATTAGCAATCATCTTATTTGCTTCAGGGTTGTCCAATCTTTCAAAACGTAACTGAATGTATTTTTGGTAAGGGTTCTTATCTAATATTTCAATTGTTTTGGGTATAGCACTTGGTAGTTTATCTTCGTTTTCTATAAAAGCAAATTGATAGTAACTACCTTCTTTTAAATCAAGATTAGGTGATACATATACTTTTTGTGATTCTCCTTGAAACATCAAAATCTCACCAGATTCAGCAAACATTACATTATTAAAGCAGGCAAAAGATTCTGATGTTTTATGATATAGTCCAAAATATTTTTCATCAAAGGAAGCTTGCTTATTCTCTTTTGAAAGAAGCTTTTCAATTTTATTTTGATTTAATTCTGAAACAGATTTTATCTCTAAGGCGTACGGGTTGTTCTTTCCTTTAGGGTTATTCGTATGCTCTAGCTCTACTTTATAATACGCTCCATCCGATAAAGTTGAGTTGTTACCGTAATAAAATGAAACTCGTTTATCTAAAACTTCTATATCATCAAATTCCGGGTAATAAAGTTTCATTTTACTAACAGGATTCGTAAAATGATTAAAAAAACCGGCTATCTTATTAATTCTTTTAAATGTTGCTATAAATACCAGTTCCTTAGATTTCCAGTAGCTTTTAAGTTGTTCATTATAGTTGGTCATAAGAGATTTACTTTAAATCTTTTCAATCCATTGATTTTTAGCTCTCAAATAAAATCTGCCATCGGCTTTTTTACAAACTTTGACATTAATAGTTTTAAAATTAGTGCCGATTGGATGAGCTTTTCTTTCTGATGAGCTACATTCGATTACTATTTTTGTTGGTAAACCTTGACCTTTTAATGGTCGCACTCTAATTCTTCCAGTTTCAGAATCTTTAAAACTTTCACATTTTATGTTTTCGATAGTATTACCTAAAATCAAAAGGTCTTTCATTATTACAATTTTAAGTATGTGATTTCACAAGATTTGCACTTGCGTTTTGTTTGATCCAGATCGGCGATATTGAATCGACCTTCTCTTTTTTCAAATATGTCTAGGCCACGACCTAAAGTAATCTTCCATCCATTGTCTGCTGCTATGTATCTGTCGTGATGCTGTTCTAGTCGATAGGTTAAATGTATACCTAGCTCTTGCAAATTTTCAGACAATTCCTGAAAATAGTTCTTTGAATCTTCTATAAACTCTTCATTGTTCCATGAAATGACTTCTAGATTTATCAATTGCTCTGGATCTTTTAAAGATCCCAACATAGAACAAAACTCTAAAAGGTTTTTAAACTGATATGGTAATCGAATGTATGGATCTTGGATGGTAATATTTGTTGCTCCAACCAAATGATCTCCAAATAGCTTTTTATACGATATGCCAGTTTGATTATCTTTTAGAATGGTTTGTCCAGTTTTTAAGACAACTGGTTTTCTATAATTAATTTCAACACTTTCATCTGCTTCTTCTTGTTTAACTTCAATAGCTGCATTATAGTTTAAATTTTCTAATGTTTCTGGCTCATATTCCTCACGACTTGATTTTACTACATATTTAAAGGTTACTGGTTCGTTTCTAAATGTTTCATCAATGATATACAATTGATCTTTTACTCGTTTCCTTCCCTCTACCGCAAAGTCTAACAACTCTAATAATTCATCATCTGGAATGTTTTGATCTGGATATATAATCTTAGCAAGCCCTGAGAAGGATTTATAGATCGCAGTTTTATCTCTCGTGGTTAACGAACCATCTAAGGTTATTTTTTGATGTAAAATGCCTGAATAATCGTTCTTACGAAGTTCTCGCAGTAGCTCAGCAAGATAATCTACTATAAAACCATATTCATTTGAGAATACAGAACTTTTAAGAATACTAACTTCCCATCCAGGTACGTACATATGCATTCTATCTAAAAAAGCACCCTTTATATAACCGTCCGGAATGGATTCAAACAAGTGTGAGTTCTTCAACATATAAGGAACGTTGTGCTTTGTATTACCGACAAATGCCATTGATGCTGTAGCCTGATACGTCTCCTTACCACGGTTAAAGCTCTGATTTGCCATATAATTCTGCATAATTTTCACTAGATCTCCATCAGTACGGCCACCTTTTTCTTGCTCAAATTCATCTAAGGCTACCACATCCCAATAGCCTACTAATCCAATCTTATTTCCTGTGTTATTTACAAACAGACGGGCCTTACTTACATCACCACCAGATACTAATACACCGTGAGGAGATAACTCAGAAAATATGTGTGATTTACCAGTTCCTTTAGGACCTAATTCTATAAAATTATAATTGTTCTCTACGTGAGGAATTAATCTTGATAACTGTATAAGTTTATCTCTTTTATTAAAATACTCTGGATTAAGACCGATGCTGTGCATCATCAAGTCTAGCCATTCATCTGTGGTAAACTCCTTTCGCAAGTCAATATATTCTTGTACATCAACATTTGCTACTTGTATAGGTTTAAGATCTACGATAATCCATCGCATAGGCGTATCCTCTGCGTGAGAGTAACCCATATTTAAAATACACCAAACGCCACCACCGCTCAATAGCTTTTGGTTACTCATTACCATTGAATCTGGAATTGGCACTTTTTTCAAACCTAGGTTAGCAAACTCAGCTTCGTAGATGTTTGCACGATCATTTAAAGAAACATTGACCTTATCTATGATCTTATGATTACCAGTATCCCTGATAGTTGCTTTGATAATCTCAGAGTCAGAACGGTGCACATAATTGTCTTTAATTATGTTTTTTACTTTCTCAATACCTGTATTGATGATCTCTTCATCATCTATTGCACAGTATTGCCCAAGTAAATATTCAAGTACATACGCAGGTACAGGATTGTTTCCTTTTACCAGTGCTGTAAGATCTTTACGCACCACCTTACCTTCAAAATGTTGTATTATTTTATCTTTTAGTTCCATTAGAAATCTGGTGTTATGATGGTGTTATTTTGTACTTGCTCTTCTATAATTGGGTTGAGTGTATCTTCTTTATCAAAAACCTTAAGTTTAAATAAGGTAGCATCAGCTCCCTCACTAGATAATGTGAGTTCTATACGTGTCATACGCTCACTAGGAGACATTCCTGTGGCATTTAGATCTAGTTCTTCTAGATTACTTACTAGCGTGCCGTCTTTATATAAACCTATAGTTACACTACGCTGCTTTTCGTAGCGAGAAACTTCATTTTCTTGTAAGAGATTCAAACGTAAAATATTAGAGACAATTTTTAATTTGCCTTTATACACAAGTATAGGGTTTACTCTCTTAGTAACTTTCTCACGTTTTCTAGAACTTTCTATAAGTGGTACTACTAATTCTTGTAGACTACCACCACCGTGAACAAATTGATGACCTACGCCTTGTTTTCTATAACGATTTACAGAAGCTGGGATGGTCACAAATAAGTTCTCTTCAAAAACTGTCGTAGCGCTTAAAGGAATAGAATAACCTAATTCTGGCTCCATATTATCTTCTGTTAAGTAGTAGCGATTATGGGATTGTACCATATCTCGCTTTGGCAAACGTTCCTTTTCTTTTTCTTGAATCTTGCGGTCATTATAAAGAAAGCCGTGATCTGCTGTTATGAAGACCTTTGCAACATTGTAAGAACTATGAAGTTTCTTTATGAACAACTTTAATTCTAAAATTGCTTCTTTGGCAGCTTCAAAAGTCCTTCTCTCTGAACTCATTGTGTCTCCAGTATTATCAATAATATCGTGATAAATGTAAACCAGCCGTTTTTTAAAAATTGCTCTTCTTTCTTCTTGATCAAGATCTTCTAAATCGCTATAACTAAGCGCAAGTGCATCTTCTTGAGTGCTTTGTATAACCTTTTCTCTATTAGGAATACCAGAATTATTGATACCATTAATTTCAATAGATCCATTATTAAAAGCAATAGTTTTTCTAGGTAACAACTGTGCCATACCTACATTAGTCTTAGAAGGTATGGAGGCAAGCATATGTCTTAACTCTGCAGTGTTTTTAGTATCAGAATGCAACTCAGATAATAATTGTTCACCTACTTCATAGCGTAAGGCATCAGAGATAATGACTACAACTTTTTGATCTTGTGGTGCGATCTCCTTATTATAAAAATCATATTGTTTAGGCACTGGTAATGCCTTATAGTCAAACTTGAACTGATGTAAACACTGCAGCCACTCTCTGTTAAGTGTATCGGTATGTTTCTCGTAAGTTACATTTAGATCTTGATAGAGATTATCTGTGTCAATAGTCTCAGGAACTGCAGTCGTATCTAATTGCTTAAAAGCATTTTGAGCCAGACGGTATAATCTATCTATGGTAGACCAGCTTTTTGTGTATTGCTCTACATATTGTTCTGGTTTATTAAGCACATAACTTTGTATGCTATCTATCGCTTGAAACATTCTTCCCGTATATATCAGCCATTTAAGCATATGCTGTAAGGGCATAGCCATTTCAGGTTGCATTATTTGTATGTGTTCCGCTTTCGCGAAAGCGTACTCAGGATGCTCCCTCAAGGTAGATTGTAATCTGTCTACTATATCCCAGACCATCGCAGTTGTGTAAAAAGCAAAGTCTGCATCCACACCATACACCTGCAATAAGGTTGCACCCTTGATGTGTATTTCTGCTTTGGATAAGGTAGTAACAAAGTCTTGTGATAAGTTAGGATTACGCTCTACTTCATACAGAAGCTGGTTGAGCTGAGTGATTTTTGTAGGATCTTCTACTTTAAGATTACGATAAGGATCTTTTTCTACCTTACTAATATTTTGTGTAATATTATTATAAAGTACACTTTGAGCGGTCTTTTGTAATTGAGCAACAGATAACTCTTGGATAGCATAGCCAGTGCATTCATTTATTTTATGAAGCACCGTGTCTTCAAAATTTAATGAAGATACTTTTTTAACAAAACGCACCGCTTCATTGGTATCTTCTTTATTGGCTACCACCAATAAACGAGCTGAAAGTATAGACCAAGATTCAATTTTTTTAAATTTAAGAAAAGCAGAAACTAGCGCTCGCTGTAGTGCCGTCTCATTAAAATTGGAGGTGTTTAATATAGGCTCGCAAACCGATTGCACACCACTATATTTAAGCTCTGATATATAACGAGCTACTAGATTTTTCTGATGGCGTTTTAGTGCAAAACGCTCCATAAATTCTCCTACATTATCCAGTTGCAATTCTTTATTTGCCAGTAATAATCCCATTAAGGGAAAGTTGTGATAGGCATCTTGCGTAGCTGGCGAGGCAAGTGTTAGATACAAGAATACCTTTTCTGTATGTAGCTCTGTGAGTAATTTTACTTTAGTGCTAAAAGGCGTATTTTTATATTTTTCTATATGAATATCTTGCAGATCTAACGCATCTACCTCTTCTAGGTATTCTTGATCTTTATCAAAGAAAAAGAGTACCCTCAACCTAGGATTGTTCTTAAAATAGTCTTGTATTCTTTCTTTTAACATCTATTTTATCTTTTCAACTACACCATCAAACAATTTGTAATTCTCCGTCACACCATTATCTAGATCAAAAACGATTTGATTATCTGCAGCATCTTTTAATAGCATATCATATTCTTCACACTCGCGTAGGTCCTTACGTAGTTGATCTAGCCTACGGCCTTGTTGCGTGGTAAGGTTTGCTTCTTCTTTTTCTAAGGCAGCAATACTGGTATTGAGATGCTTTAAGTGTTCAAGTAAATAATTAGCTCTTATTTTCTCTACGGTAAAGGCATTCATACGGTGCATATATACGAGTACTTGAAAAGCTCCTTTTTTTGAACTGAATAACCAGTAAATAGGCTTCTTTTTATAAACCTTGCAATGGTCTTTCCAGAAGTCTTTAAGCAAGTATTTTTCTAGATCTTTATTGAGACCGTCTTGTAAGAAGTTCAAGTTTTCTGTTCTCGTTTCTTTGCCCCAGATGGTATCTAACAACTCTTGTATTTGATACAAGGCATCATCTTTAAAATTGGCTCTCGTTCCCATTAATGGTACAATGGCATCTTCATCTATAATTACGTGGCCGTTATTATAAGAATAGGAAGCCAACTCTTCTTGTGTAGGATTAGGATGCGCAATATTTAAACCTGGCTTGTCTAGACGGTAACGCCCCATAAATATACCGATGGCATAACTTATAAATTGCTGCATCACTACTGCTTTATTAATAGGCAGCTCAACAGCTGTAGCACCTTGTTCTCTAAACTGTGGTTCTAGTGCTTCTAGGTCTTTACCAGAAAGCTCATCTTGTAAAATGGTAATGTTTTTTAATGCAACTTCTGGAGTGAGCTCATCTTGTAAGCCATAAATGTCTATAAAAATGCGGTTGAGTTCTTCTTCATTACTTTGTAATTCAAAGAAGTCTTGGGTTACCTCTTCATCCCATTTTTGATACGCTTTCGCAAAAGAGTTGCAATTATTTAATAATGGACTTTGCTCAAAATCCCAGGAGATTTCTCGTGAATCCCAATCTTTTTTAGCAATTGAAATAACTTCTTCCACTCGCTTAAAACTAAAATCTTTTACATTGATTACTGGTATTTTTTTTAAATATCCAGATTCAAACCCCATACCTGGCGTAAGAATGTCTAAAATGGATTTTGAAACTCGAGAATTCAAAAGTGCCACAAGGTAATTTTGATCATTAATGTTCGTCTGAATTAAGGACTGTCCAGAATTGGAGAAAAAAAAGCCTTTAGGGAATGTTCTAAAAGAAGCTGAACCAGAGGCAATCGTACCCCAAGAAATACCGTGTTGTAAATACGAAGCTAGATTTGTAACAGTACGAGTTACTGAATTATATTTTCTTTTAGCCAACGTTTTAATCTCCTTTCCATCGTTTTGCCAATTAACTACCTCTAGATTATTTCCATACCATTTACGATAGGCTCCACCGTGATTTATAGGGTACCATTTGAAAATACTATTATTTGTGTCAGATAATGATCTAGCGGTTAGGTTCAATTTTTTAAAACTAACTTCTGACCAAAAGTGTATAAATTTTTTATTATTTAGAGTTTTCATCCCTTGCCTAGGATTCGAAATCTCTTCAAGATTTTTAGATACAGAAAAAATTCTTTGATATGTTTTATTAGCCCAATAGGCTATTGGCCTTCCAGGGATTTGATTGAAATAAGTTTGAGGAATACCAGAAAACTTATTATTTTGGATTATAAAATTTTTTTCTTTCTCGTGAACATTTCGATAATCAACTAATCTATAATATGTCCCTTTATCTATTTTATTACTGTTTTTAAGGATGAAAGCTGTTGATTGTACTACCTCGCCACTTAATTCTTCAAAAGATCTTGGACCTAGGTGCAGCATACTTTGAATACTATAATTTCCAATAATCATTTCTCTTAGTTTTTCATAAGATGATAAAAACATCCAAGAGTGTTGATTTATCATTCCCATAAAGCCCAGTTGTAAAGTCATTGAAAGCGTACTTTCCATAAATACAGCAAAAAGATCTGCTTTTGAAATAGGGTAATATTTACTCAAATATTTTTTAAGACCTGAGTTCATATTTGTTTGATATAAATATGGAGGATTTGCCACTACGGCAGTAAACTTTCGCGAAAGCGTTATCAATATAGGGATGTATTGCTCTAGCTTAGGTTTTATGGTTTGTAGCTCAAAAGTTAAATGCTCTTGAGTTTGCAAGTACTCATATCGTTCTATAATGAACTCTATAGATTCCTCGCTCAGGTTTAATTGCATTACAGAACCTAAGTTTTTAGCTTGTTGCATTAATTGTAATGCTTTCTCTACTTCTTCTATATAGTCTTTTCCATCTTCGCCAAGAAAGTATGTAATTTCTTGCGTGCTAAAAGCATTTGCTTCTGGCATTGGATAGATGTTCAATTGCCAGTCTTTACTCCATACGTCTGGATATACCTGTGCTGCTTTTAATAAGACCGCAAAAGTGGACAATTGTGCTGCACGATCGTCTATATCTAGTCCGTAGAGATTTTTTGAGAAAATGGTCTGTATTGCTTCTTCTGGTGTGTAGTATTCCTCTTGGTACATTTTATAGAGCAAGTCAAAGCCTTCTACGAGAATGTGACCAGAGCCACAGGCTGGGTCTATAAGTGTTAACTCTTCAACGTCTGCGATCAATGATTTTGCCGCACGCGCTTCGACAGGCTCAGCGTGACCGTCATTATTTTCATTAATAACCAAATATTTCATTTGGTCTTTAATAGGGCTATCTGGTTTATGGTCTAGCCAAATCTTACCTGCGGTATTCTCTACCATATATTTTACAATCCAGTTAGGTGTAAAAATCTGGGTAGCAGCTGGTATGTCTTTAGCTTCGGCTTTTTTATTATTATTAAAGGAAGTGAAAACTTCTTTTTTACGTTCTGAGATGTAAAACTGGTAGAGCCAGCCTATGAGTTCTACTTCTTTATACTCATCATCGCTTATAGCATCTGTGGTGTTTAATAAACTTAAAAAACCTTGATCTTGCAACATATTATCTGGCAAGAGTAGCTCTGTGTAATCGTCTAGTTTTCCAAAGACTTTATTAAGTGTATTGTGTGAGTGGCAATAGCCTACCAGCAATAATGCAAAAGCATCATTTTCTTTATTATAATCGCCTATAATACGTTGTAGTCTTGTTTTCTCTGCTGCATTGAGAAAATCATATTGTCCTTGTCTCGCTTTTTGTAAGAGTATAGGTGTATTGTTAAGACCATCTGCAAAATCCAGTTGTGGTAAATCGTACCCATTTTTGGCAAGAATACGTATCGCCATTAATCGATTAAACCACGTATAGGCTGCCTCTTCTACAACAACTTCAATTCCTTTTTTCTGTACCGCTTTTTTAAGCGACTGCCAGAGTTCTGGAACGTTATCATCATCAAAAGCATCACCTCTAAAGGTATAACCACCAGAAACAGCGTCTGGTTGTTCTAGTATTTCTCCCTTAGGACTAAAACCCCAATAGATCAGTTTTCTAGATACACCATCCATTAATAATGTACGTGCCTGCTGTGCAAATGTCTTTGTATTCATTTATTTAAGAATGATGGTTTTATTATCGTTTAACAGGGCAAGCATCTCTTTACGAACTTGCTTGAGGTAATCGTCTAGCTCTTCTTCGGTATCAATAGTACTCGCTTTGCCATTCATATAATACGTCTTAGCTTCCCTTACCACTCCACCTGTAGACGGAACAGCAGCAATTATCTTCTTGAGCTCTTGAGACTTGAAGTTTTGTACCTCAAGAAACTTGTTTTTTAAAGCAGATAGCGAATCAATACTTTTTAATCTCTTAAGTATAGCTCCTCGGTCTGCATATTCAGTTGGCTCTACCTCTTTTTTCTTAGCTTCTTTATCTAATTCATCAAAAACTTGCTCATACAAGGCTATTGTATCAGATTTTAATTCTTTGAGTTTAACATTAAGCGCCTTTTTAACTTCATCGTAAGCTTTACGTATATGACGGAAATCATTTCTAGGATCTTCTTCCTTTAGAAATGTATTAATCTTTTTTACTTTCTCAAGATCATCTTCTGCAAGCATTTTAACGTTATCGTTTTCTTCTCTAGCGAATGCTGCAATTTCTTGATACTCTTTAAATGCTCTGCGCAGGAAATCTTCCATTCCCTTGGTCTGGTCAAAAAGTATTTTGGCCTGTGGCTGTTCCTCTATAATATCTGAGAACAACTTTTTAATATTTCTCGTTTGAGACCAAGTTGTCACTTGTTGCGCACCAGTCTTAAAACAGTTACCAAATGGGTATTTACCATAATAAATATCTTCTAGGTCGTTATGCCATTTTAGTTTCTTCTCAAATGCATCAAGAAGGTTTTCATACAATACATTTTTATCTGTAGTAGCCGGCAATGTTTCATTAAAGATCTCCTTGTATGACTTGATTACACTATCTAAAATGGATTGATCAATCTCTTCACCGCTTACTACCTCACAAGACATACGCTCTGCTGTAGAAACTGCTTTATTGATAAAATCAATAACAGGATAACGTGGTTGTCCTTTGTAGACAAACTCACGCTTTTTCTTTTTAACCAGTTGCACTAGTACATCTAACACTGCTTCAAATCTCCAACCAAATGGTTCTTTTTCAAACTTAGCAATGAGATCGTGTACTGTAATTTGATTATTATTTGCTGAGATAAAATCATTTACAAGCTGCTCTGCAGGAGTTAGTAAATCTACAGGTATCTGATTATCTGCTGCAGAACGTTTTAAATCGGCTTGATTTCTAGCATACTCCTGACTGAGCTTGTGATTTTTGTAAATACCATCAAGATGCTTTTCGATCATATTTTTCATACGATCTTTAGGTGTAGCACCATTGACTTGATCTGACTCGATCACTTGGTTGAGTGATAAGTATCTTGCTTCAATAGTTTTATCTCGTAGCTTATTTGACAGCTTATCTCGTAGGAGATTATTTCTAGACTGGAAATTACTGTTAGTTTGGGATCGTTCACCTGTAGAAGATCCTCCTTGATTGATAAAGTATTTGTTTGTTTTACAATACCAATCAAATTCTGTCTTAAAGGTTTTATCATCGGTATACCACTCGTTAAGACAAATCACGAGCTGCTTTTTATCAATATCTAATGCTTTTTGCTGAAGCGGTGTGGTATCATTTAATAGCACTGTTAAATCAAAATCTCCATTGCGTAAAAATTCCTTTCCTTCGATGGCATATCCCATCTTAAAGTCATTCTGTCCGAAAGCAAATTTTTGATTGATCTGAATTATAGGTCTAAAGATCTCATCAAAATATTTGAGACGATCATCCATACCTACGACCTGACCTTTAATAAGGTTTTGGACATCCATTTCATCCTCATTAAAAAAGAAATAACTTCCTTTTTCTTGTCGTATAATACTTTCTGCTTGCAATTTTTCTAACACATTTAAAGTGTCTTTTTGAATTTGCATTTTATTCGCATCCATTGTATTCATCAAGAGAACACCTAAATTCTCAAGATTAGAAGGAAATGTTTGTCGTTGATTTTCTAAAAGATTGGAAATCATAAAAAGCACCTTAACAACACGTTGTGCAAATTCGCTTTCTTTCACATAAGATAACTGGAATGCATTCTCTATAGCCTTAGCACCTCTATTTGTTAAGTTAGTACGGAACTGTTTGTTAAAAAAGGCATCAAATGGTAAAAAACCACCAACTTCATCTTCGGCGTGTTTTTTAGCTGTGAAATGTGTAATTCCTAATACAGAACGCTCATTATCTTTAACCTCCTTAATTACAAACTTTAGTTGTTGAAACGCTTCAAAAACGTGCGCAATAAGTTTGAACTGATAAGGAATGAATGGATATCCTATCACAAACTCTTCTTCATCACGGTACCCTTTAAATAAGTCGTGATTAATCTTAAACTGATTCTCGATGTAGTCTTTATTCTCTTGGTACAGTTTACCAAGATATTCCATACCTGCACTGTTCTTATCAAGAACCCTGCGCTGTGTGATGTAAGAAGCGTCATTACTTTGTAGAGATATACGTGTGTCAAAACGACCTAGAATTTTACCAAATTCATCTTGCAAATCACTCATCCCATCTACCCCAGAACCTACATCATCAAGTGTTTGCTGTGCTGTACAAGCGATCCAGACTTGATTATTAAGATCATCACTTACTCGCTCAATAATATTCTGAAAGTTTAACAAAACTTCTTTATTAGTCCCGATGTATTGTGAAACTTCGTCTACCAAAAAGAGAAGTCGGTAATTTTTATCTTTATCCTTGAGGAAACCTTTTAGTTCAGGGATTAACGTAGCGTTGATACCTATTTTATAGCTTTCTGGATTTGAAAGCTTTGCGTGTAAAGAAACAATATCAAAAGAAGGGTACAGTTTTTTAGCAATGTCTAAAACATCTTGTAATTGAAATGATGCTACATCTGCTGCATCTATATCCCAATTAAATCCAGTCTCTTTTTCTATCTCTTTTTTAAATTCTTCTAGTTTTCCTTGCTGAGCCAACGGCTTTTCTAATAACAGCGCTAGAGGAATGTCATTTGCATTGAAGCCTCTAAACTTATTAAACATATTAAGGAAAATACGTGTCAGTCGTTCTTGATCGTTATCATCAGTTTCATCTTCTACATTAAAAAGAATATTGTCACAAGAGGAACCGTCCACACGGTTTTTTAATAACCTTATGTTATTTTGAGTAATATCATCATTACTCCCCGCCCTTGTAGCATCATAAGACTTCACCGCTTTTTCTAAGTATTCAAAAGCAAGGTCTGAGGTTTGAGGGTCTAACAAGTAATGAACATATTTGATATAGTGAGATTTACCAGATCCATAATATCCATTAATCCAAATACCCGTTTTACCTAACTTCTTATTTAATACTGTATTCAGGATTTGAAATAGCTTCTCAATAAGTTCATCTGTGAAGACATACTCTTTGATTTCGGCGTCAACCGTTTTTTCCTTTTTATCACTTACCGTTACAGCAGGGTTAATCTCTCGAAAGATATCTCTTTCGTATATTTCTTTTAATTTCATCTTTCTAGTTGATCAGTTTAATTGCTCGGTATAAATTTTCATCTCTTAGTAATCCAAATAGACTGTAGTATTCTTTTGCTTTTCCAGGATAAAATAGAATAATTTTAAATCCTCGAACGTATTTTTCAAAATTGCTCATAAAACGACTAGCACGTATATAAGGATAAGCATTCCCAAATCCTTTGCACAAGACATATGATACTTCATAAGGTTTTGAATTAGCTAAATGGTTTTGGATTTTATCATCAAGAAACTTCAGAAATCGATCATCATAAGCATCTTTATCCAATGATTTTCTAACAGCTTCTTGTTTTTGCAACTCGTGAGTTAAGTAAAAATCATATTTACTTACTTTACCAAATTTTGTTTCCTTTAACCAATCTATAAATTCTTCAAATATATCTAACACCATTACATCTAAATAACTATTAGGACGATGCAATCTATTTTTTATATCTAAAATCTCGTTTTCTATTTCATACTCCTTAGTGGCATCATACATATACATGTATGCAGGAAAGAATAAAGTTCCTGTTTCGTGATCCTGAAAATCTTTATCACTGAGTTTTGTATATAATTCTGGTATTGTCATACTTATAAACCTATAAAACAAGCTGTTAAAAACCAGTTTTCACCACTAGTATTGAAATACTCCCAAAATTCATTGTTTTCAATTGGACTTCGCATTAGTTGTTCATTTTCATAAAGTTCTGTCTCTTGTAATGCTCTTCGATATCTCGTATTTATTTTTTCTAGTGTAGATTGAGACCAACTTCCTACATAATCATCTTTAGATGCAATTTCATCTAATCGCATTGTAACATCATAAGTAGTTAAAGTCCTAGTAGTTTTAAACTTTTTCACTGCTACATCAAGATGAATATCAAATAAAATTTGATACGTTTTTAAAGCAATATAAAAAAGCCCTAGCTTTTGCTCACGCTCATTTAATTGATAGAAAAAAGTCCAAAAATTTTTCGGAGCAACCTCTCTTCTCCTAACAACCTCTTGAGATATTCTTTTTCTGGAAGCTCGGGTATCAATGCTCATCAAATTATTTTCTTCTATTTCTTTAGAAATTGCGTTATCAAAATCGTCTAAAAGTATTATATCCTTTAAGGCATTAAACTCATTATGCAATAATCCACCTGCAGTAAAATTGGCATTATATTTTGACTCTGGTTTATTCACTTTTTGTATTTTTTGTAATGTAAAATTTTGCTAAATGGGAGAATTCTTGAGCTAAAAGAAGTACTTTATCAAATATAGTAATACATTGAAGATTATTTGTAGGTAGTACCATATGATCGATTTTAATTACCTTCATCTTCTTGGACGTCTAGGTCTTCTTCTAAATCTGCTATAAGAGGTACCGCATTCCCGGCAATCCCTCTAATGCTTCCATACATTCCTGTGGTATTCAGAATTACCTTATCTATTTGCTTCTGTCTTCTTTTCCAACGTGTTTGAGTAGAGACTTTTTCCTTATTGAGATCTGTTTGCATATCTACAAATGCATCTTTAATAGCTTCTATCTGCATTCTAAACTCAGGACTTGTGAGATAATCATAAAGCATAGACATTTTATCGCCTTTGTTCGCTTGTGTAATTACCGCATTGCTTACGTTAATTATTGTCTGCCTTAATGCAGCACTTAATCCCTTAAATTCGGGATATGTACACACCCAAATGTTCTTATCTATCATCCCCATACGATCCATACCATTTGGTAGAACTTGAGTAACTATGACACCAATATTTGCATTCTTCTGTCTTAGATCATCTTTAAATTTTTCCACCCAGGTACGAGAGAAATTTTTCGCTCTTTTACTTTCGTAATAGATTGTCCCACAACCAGTCTGCTCGCGTGTGTTTACGATCTGAAGACAATCTGCACCATTAGCTCCCTTTTTTATTTCATCAATAGTGTCTAGAGGGAAATTGGATTCAAGCCAGTCTTCAATAGCAAGTTCTTGAACCTCCCCCTGAAGTTGCATAGAGCCTTGTTCTTGCTTGCGTTTCATTTCTTCAGTAAGCTTCTTTTGGTCCTCTAGTTGTTTATGGAGCTCTTTAAATTTGAGCTCATTTTCATCTTCGACTTTTTTGGAGATTTTTTGTCGCTCTTCCCTCAGTAAGTTGTCAAGTTCCTTTTGTTGCTCTACTTTAGCCGCTTCTACAGCCTCATCTTTTTCTCGTTTGAGTTTGGATATCTCCGCTTCTTTTCGATGAAGTTCTTTGACTTGTTCAGATTTTTGAGCAAGTTCTTTTTCCATAGACTTGAGTCTATTCTCATTTTCAGAGTTCAACCTTTTAGTAAGTTTTTCTTCTATTTCTATGGCAACTTTCTTTTTCTCATCAGCTAGCCGATCAAGGAAAAGTTCATTCTCTTTTTCTTTTTTCGCCAGAAATTCTTGTTGATCCGCATCGAGCTTTTCTTTCTGTTTTTTTAATTCAATTTGGTTCTGATTTAATTTCTCTTGATACTCTTTTTTTATTCCTTCCTCTAACTGATGTTTTAAAATATCATTTACATCAATAGAATTTCCACAATCGGGGCAGTTTATCGTCGTTTGATCTTTCATAGAGCTACTTTTTAAATACAATACAAACTTCGAATTGAAGTATGCAGTGGTTTTGCATACTAATAATTTTCTTTCATCTGTTGGATTTTTTCTATCATCTTCTGTTTAACAGATTCTGGAGAAACCACTGTGACATCTTCGCCAAATGACAGTAGTTTTTGATACAATTCCCGATTTGGAATTACTTCAATAGTTCGGGTAAGCCCAGACGGGTCTGTAGTAACATTCTTTTGGGTAGCACCGTGTATAGGCTTTGTATCAATATATTTTATTCTGCTTTCGCGAAAGCGTAAGGTGATCAATACAGGTTTTTCATCACTTTTAGATACTCCTATCATTTCATCAAAATAATCTCCCCACTCGATATGTGTCTCAATAAATTTGTTGTCATTTGGTAGAATGTCAAGAATACGATCCAAGGCTAAAGTGGTCAACCCGGAATATCCATTCTCAGAAATTTGATGTCCAAATAGAAACCATCGATTATTAAATTGCTTTAAGTGGTAGGGGTGTATGATACGATTTTCCGACTGCTCTTGATTAAATGACCTATAGGTGATTTCAAGTACTTTCTTTTGAATAAGATAATTGTAAATTTTCCCTACCCAAGACTGTCCTACATAGTCTCTATTGGATTGATAACTTATAAGTGAGCTGTAATCATTATGTGCAAATTCAAAAGCTGCTTCTATACGAGGAAGAAGTTCATCTAACCATTCGAATTCTTCTCGATATCTATATCTAGAAAGTATAGATAGTGTTGTTTTAAGCTGCTCTTGATCTGACTGGTTGAGAGGATGATCAGCTAGAGAAAACTTTGGGTCTGCATAGCGAAATATTCTTTTTCTTCCATCATTAAGGCCTTGAGCTAACTCAATACCAAAGCCTTCACTAGATTCCATAAATGCAATGTCATACTGCATTTGCCTTAAAGCAATACCATCGTAGCCTAATTCTATAAGTTTGGAATTGATTGTATCCAAAAGCTTTATTTTGGTGTAATTTATTGCTGGATTGCTAAAGCACCTGTCTAGAATAGAATACCTTATTTGGGCTCCTTTAGTGATTGCCATTATGCATTTATAGTTTTTATTGTTACGATTAAATCTTTTAGTTCATCGTGTCGTGGGTCGTATTGCCACACGTTATCACAAAAACCTAATGCTTTTTTATTATAGCTATTGCCAATTACTAGCGAGTTAAATTTATTACCATTCTTTTTTAAACTTTCAATTGAGTCTAATGCGTCATCATCAAGGTTTCCGAAAATTCCATCTGTAATTATAAGTAAATCTGATTTCTCATAATCTGCAGTTTTCATTTGGTTTATTGCTTCTAGGACTGCCTCAGATGCATCAGTTCCACCGTGAAAAGACATCTGTAAAAAGTCAATGAGCTTGACTAAGGAATCTTTAATATTTGTAAGCTCAAATGTTTCGACATTTGTTGAAAATGAAATAAGAAAAGCTTTTCGTTTTTCCCTAACAGCAATCTTCGTTATTGCGAAGGCCATTATTTTCGCTAGAAATTCAGGTGTGCCATTCATTGAGCCACTGGTGTCAACCGCTATAATAAATGGTCCTTTATCTTTTTCAATTTCTTTAGCTCGTTTTTTATTTACAGATTTTTGATTGTAATCTCTTTCTTCAGTAACATACCTAAAGGTTTGTAATCTTTTTTCTGCAAATCTTTTGTAAAAAATACTTTCAGTTTCTATGTCACTAAAAAGAGCTAGTTCAACTGGTAACAGATTATTGAGATCGTCGCTTTCGGTTATTCCTATAAGTTCAGATTTTCCAAAATTATTTATTTTCAGTCTTGAAATAACTTCAATCTCTTCAAACTCTTCTTCCTCTAATTGAGCCTCTGCTTTTCGAAATTTCCCTAATAACTTAGCAATTTCTTGTAAATCCTTGTTTTCCTTTAGTTTCTGAGCATATTCTTCAAGTAAATTAAAATCTACTCTTTGCCAGTTTCCAGTAGACATGTTCCAAAGTCTACCTAAATCCGTTGTTTCATAGATAAATGGTGTTAGTACTATTAAAAGTTCTTTTAAGGAATCAATTTTAATATATAATTCTTTTAAGCATTCGATTCTTGCGTCATCGATAATTCTAATTTTTTGCTGAAGTTTCTCAAATGATAGTTTATCTTTCCATTGATTAGTCAAGGTACTTTTTACAGATTTCAAGACTTCTGGATCTAATTGCACCTCTTTCTCTATTATACTTTCAAACTCTCTTTGATATTTGTTTATGTCAAAATCTCGCTTTTTGTATTTCTTTTTTAAAAAATCTTTATAAGTATTCCAATTTGCCCATTCAGTTTTGAAATCTTCAATTTTTAGACTATCGAAGTTTTTTTTAAGTTGATGTTCAGCAGGGGCTGTGTTCGCTTTTAAGAGTTGTTGACCAATTGCAGTGTTGTATTGTTTTTTTATCAATGAATCCCATTGTTTAGCTATATTTCCATGGAGTTTATAAAATTCTTTAACCTTTGTATTCTTCTTCTCATTGATCACAAAATTTAGAGCACTTTTGTAATTGTTAATTTGAGACTTACCGAGAATGCTACTATCCTTAATTAAATTTAATTCATCATCGAATTGACCAATTGGAAGCTTGTCAAATTGTTCGAGGAGCTTCTCTTCTTTTTTAAAACTATGCTCACTGACAATATTAGTTTCAATTCTTTCTAAAAGCTGAAACAATTCTTTAATAAATTCATTTTTTAAGTGCGGTTGACTTTTTAAAATAGATGAGATTTTATCATCTGTTATAAATGAATTAATAACTTCCAAATATATCTTGCTAATATTTGACATCTCCACAGGAACATAAATCCAATCTTGAATAATTTCAGTAATTTTTGTGCGCTCTTTCTCTGTTGAAATGGTTCCAAATTTTATAAAACGAGTAAATATTTCGTTATTAGAGTGCATCATATTCCTTTTTAAGATTTTCAACTTTTATTTTTTCTAATGCAAAGCTGTCTATAGTTTGGTTTAGATTATATTCTGCTAACGCCGCTAACTTTTGATTAATGAAAATATTATTTCTCAGTGAAGCCAAATCTTTATTTTTAAAAGCTTCAATGGTCTTAATTATTTTATCTATTTCCTTTGAAATAATTGAGACTTTTTTGTCCCATGCTGTAATTATTGCGTTATGAGGTTTTTGTGTTACAATTTCTGTTTTAGATTTACGATTTTTGGTTAATTCATAATCTATACCTTTTGAGTAGTTACTGTCCCAACTATCAAGACTTCTTATTCTTATGGTTGTGGGATTGATTAGTTTTATTTCATATTTTCTTCTGTCATATAAGTTTCTTGACAACAACTGATATGTTTGGTATTGTGATTTAGAAAGTTTCACATAGTCAGTTTTCAATAAATATGAATAAGGACTAAAATCTATTACTTCAAAATATTCTTTATTATCAATGTTTTTTACTTTTGGTTCATAGTATATTATCTCCCTCTTTGCACTTATTTGATTTTCAATATCCAAGTTTAGGTCTTCAATTTCGTTAGAAAACATTGAAAGACTGTATTTTAAAGAGTAACCGTGGAGTTTTATAGCGTCTGTAACAAAGCCTTTCACAATATCTATTTGTTCTACTTCATCCCAAATGGTGTGAGCAATCAGAAAGCAATCCATTAAATCTATACTCTCTCTATCATTGAGAAAAGCACTTGTCTTCAGAACTTTTATTATTTTTTTCCAGCGTCTATCTGATACATATATAGCTTTCTTAGTATCTTCTTTTTCATTATATTTTATAATGTAATTTCTAATTACGTTAATTACATTAAGGGCTTCGTCAGATATTTTAACCTTACCAATACTCGTTTTCCATTCATCAAATTCAGCAGTTGTTATTTTATCTATTTCATCAATAGTTGCATCAAAGCCAATATTTTCGGTCGATAAGAATATGTTAAATTTATTTGGGTCAGATATGTTTTCTACTAGGTACCGAATAATGAATCTATCCCAAAGTGCTTCTAAACCTTCTCCTGTTGCGGGTAATTCGTTTGAAGCCGAAATTAAACCTTTAAGAGGTATTTGAATTTCTTGTTGTCCATTTCGGTAAACCTTTTCATTTATAACTGTTAACAATGAGTTTTGTATTGAAGGTCCCGCTTTCCATATTTCATCAAGAAATACAATATCTGCCGTTGGCAGATATTTCTCAGTAATTCTCTCGTATTTATCTTCTTTTTTGAGTTTAGATATTGCAATTGGGCCAAAAATTTCATCAGGTGTACTAAATCTGTTCATTAAATACTCAAATGAATTTCCATCTTTGAATACTTCTTTTATTCGTCTTGCAATCAAACTTTTGGCAACGCCTGGTTGTCCTAATAAAAAGATGCTTTCGCCAGCAATTGTAGTAAGCAATGTGAGTTTTACAATTTCTTCACGTTCAAAAAGGTTTTCATTAAGAGCGTGAAGAATTCTATTAATTCTCTCTTTCATCAAACTATTTCTTTGATTTTTGATTTGGGTTTAGTTGTTTACCTCTATTTCCATGAACTTGTGAATGTTGTTTATTTTGTCCATTTGTTCCTTTATTAGCATTATTGTGATTAGCTGAATTATCTTTAGGTGTAATTGGTTTACTCATAATTTGAGAGATTTTATAATTTATTAGGTCAGTTATATAGCTGATTAAGATTTTACGTACTTCAATATACTATTTATACATTGTAGCAAATTACGGGTTTTCCCATAAAAGCTATAATTATAGAAATTTAGAATTCTATAAATCTAGAATTATAGATAAATAGAGGGGTTTCCGTTGATTAATGAGCAACATGATTTTAATGTTAAAGTTTAAATTTCATAATTGTAAAGGAGATTATTGGGGTTTTAAATCACTTATTATATCTCCAGTATTGATGCTTTTTTGCTTAAAATAAAATCACAATGCTCACCCTATTACTATTTATATAAAAATATAAACATAGTAATGCCTCTTTCCTTTAAGCCTTAACAATATAGAAACATGGGGTGTTGAGTATGGTTGTAAATTTGTTGAAATCATAACTTAAAACTCACTCTATGAAAACAAAATTACTCAACGCACTTTTGTGTTTTATGCTGGCACTTTGTAGTGTCAATGTAAATGCTCAAAGTGTCTTTATTAATGAATTCCACTATGACAACGCTGGGGGCGATGTTAATGAAGGAATTGAATTAGCTGGTCCCGAGGGAACGGATTTAGCAGGATGGTCATTAGTGTTATACAATGGCTCAAATAACGAACCTTATAGAACTATAGATCTTTCAGGTGTAATAGCCAATCAACAAAATGGCTTTGGAACTGTAAATTTTTTAATTACAGGAATTCAGAATGGTGCTCCAGACGGTATTGCTCTTGTAGATGCAGCTGGTGACGTTATTCAGTTTTTATCTTATGAAGGAGAGCTTACTGCTGTAGGCGGCCCTGCAGATGGACTTACTAGTATTGATGTAGGTGTAGTAGAAGGAGCAGATACTTCAACCGAAAGTTCACTTTCTCTATCTGGTAATGGTACAGAAGCGGAAGATTTCACTTGGGAGATTACACAAGGAAATACCTTTGGAGCGGTAAATATCAATCAAGTTTTTGGGACTTTGATAATCACGCCTGTGATCAATGAATTTGTATTTAATCATACGGGATCTGATACAGACGAGTTTATAGAGGTGCTTGCAGGTGCTAATGAAGACTTATCTACGTATTCAATTTTAATCATTGAAGGTGATGTAGATGCAGCTGGTAATATTACTTCTGTATTCCCATTAGGAACAACAACTGCAGATGGACTTTTTACCACACCTTTTCAAATCAATGTTTTTCAAAATGGTTCTCAAACGATATTACTTGTTACAAACTTTACAGGTAGTGTAGGGGATAGCATTGATTTGGATGTAGATGGATTAATCGATGTTATTTCTTGGGATGAAATTATTGATGGTGTGGCTATAAGCGATGGAGGAGATGGAGATTTTTCATATGCAAATGTGGTACTAGCTAATGATTTTGATGGAGGTACTTTCACAGTAGGTGGTGCATCAAGAATTCCTAGCGGAACTAATACGGGTAGCACAACAGACTGGATTAGAAATAATTTTAATGGCGCTGGACTTCCAAGTTTTCCTAGTGCAATAGCATCTGCTGGTGAAGCTATTAATTCTCCAAATTCTGAAAATAGTATAGTTACTTCAGAACCAACAAACGATGCAGTATTACTTATCAATGAAATTGATGCAGACAATACTGGTACAGACACCATGGAGTTTGTTGAATTATATGACGGAGGAACGGGTAATACGCTTCTTGATGGATATACGTTAGTATTTTACAACGGTTCTAGTGATACTAGTTATGCATCTTATTCATTAGATGGATTCACTACAGATGCCAATGGTTTTTTTGTATTAGGAAATGAATCAATAGCTTCTGCGAGCATTGTTTTTGCTAGTAATGGGATTCAAAACGGAGCAGACGCTATTGCTCTTTATAAAGATGCTACCAATGATTTTGCAAGTGGAAGTCTAGTAGATCTTGACAACCTGCAAGATGCCGTTGTTTACGATACTAATGATGCCGATGATGATGGTTTGCTCATACTTCTAAAAGAAGGTCAGCAACAACTTAATGAAGATGAGTTAAGTAATAAGGATACATTCTCTCTACAACGATTTACAAATGGATCAGGTGGTCTACGCGAAACTGCAACGTACGTGAATGCATTACCTACTCCTGGAGCCACAAATAGTAATGCTACTGAACCAATTACTTTAGTCATTAATGAACTTGATGCAGACACTGCGGGATCAGATTCTCAAGAGTTTCTTGAAATCTTTGATGGTGGACAGGGTAACACTTCTCTATCTGGATTTGTTGTTGTCGCTTATAATGGAAATGGAGATGCTGTTTATAATACATTTGACTTAGAAGGGTTTACTACAAATGAAGAAGGATACTTTGTATTAGGAAATGCAGATGTTCTAAATGTAGATTTAGTAATTCCGGGCAATTCATTTCAAAATGGAGCAGACGCTATAGGTTTATATCAGGGAACCGCTGTAGATTTTCCAAATGGATTAGTAGTAACCCTTGATGGACTCGTTGATGCAATTGTTTATGGAACAGATGATGATACAGATCAAGAACTAATTGTGTTATTAAATTCTGGACAAGAACAACTAAATGAAAATTCAAATGGAAGTAAAGACTCAGAGTCATTACAGAGAATTCCAAATGGACAAGGAGGTGCTAGAAATACAGCAAACTATATTGCTCAAACTCCTACGCCAGGAGGGGCAAATGACGCTGTTGTTACAGCAGGTGAAATACTTACAATCGCACAGGTGAGAGCAACCGCGGAAGGAGATACCGTAACAACTACTGGAATCTTAACAGTAAGTGATCAGTTTAATGGTCCGGCATTTATTCAAGATGAAACTGGTGGGATTGCTATATTTGATAATCTTGTTCATGGTGAAAATGTATTTGCTATCGGTGATTCTATCACAGTTACAGGTACGAGAAGTTCGTTTAATGACCTTGCTCAGATAAGCCCTGTTAATATTGTAGAGATAAACGCTCCATCCACAAGTGTTATAGAGCCTATTACTATCACTTTATCACAATTATCTGATTATGAAGGTCAGTTGGTGCGTGTTATTGATGCAAGCTTTCCTAATGAAGGAGATTTACTTTTTGGAAATTCTAATTTTGAACTTACAGATAGCAGTGGAACTGGTCAGTTGCGTATAGATGGGAATGCATCTTCACTAATTACATTAACACAACCTAGTAGTTGTGATATTGTAGGGGTCGTAGGTCGCTTTGGTGATAATTTCCAATTATTACCTAGACTAGCAAGTGATATACCTTGCGCTACTCCTTTTGAAAGTCCAGATGAAACTTCTGATGTTTCAAGAGATGATAGCTTTGATGTAGTCGCGTGGAATATTGAGTGGTTTGGAGATGAAAATAATGCTCCGCCAGCAGGAAGACCTATGTCTGACGAAATACAGAGAGATAGCGTACGTACAGTATTAAGAAGATTAGATGCAGATGTTATTGCTGTAGAAGAAATAGCAGATGATGTTCTTTTTGCAGAGCTTGTGGATGGACTAGAAGGCTACGATTATATTCTTTCTGATGCTGTTTCTAATCCTACGGGAACACCACCTTTTCAAAAGCTTGGTTTTATTTACAAAACTGCTACGGTGAATCCTGTAAAAACACAAGCACTATTAGCTACTATACACCCATTATATAATGGAGGTGATGATAGTGCTTTAGTAGATTACCCTAGTACTACAGATCGTTTCTATGCAAGTGGACGTTTACCGTTCTTAATGACTGCAGATGTTACTATCAATGGTACCACAGAACAAATAGATTTAATAGCACTACATGCTCGTGCAAATGGTAGTACTCAATCTCAAAATAGGTATGATATGCGTCGTTATGATGTAGAAGTACTTAAGGATTCTTTAGATGTACAATTTTCAGATAGAAAAGTTATTCTTTTGGGAGATTACAATGATGATGTAGATGAGACAGTTGCAGATGAAGTACCTACAACAGAATCATCTTTTATCGCTTATGTACAGGATCCAGAGAACTACAATGTGGTAACTAGTGTATTAAGTGATGCTGGATTTAGATCTTTTGTATCTAGAGAAAATATGATTGACCACATTGCAATTACAAATGAACTTTTTGATAATTATATTGAGAGCAGTGCATCTGTAGGATATCAATTTTATGATGAAGATTATGCATTTACAGCGTCAGATCACTTTCCTGTTTCTGCTAGATTTATATTTGATACTATAGAGCCTTTAGAAGTTGCGGCTATTGAAGCATTTGACATCACCTGTTTTGGTGCAAATGATGGCGTTGCAACCGTTTCTATAACTGGAGGTGTTGCTCCTTATAACTATGTTTGGAGTGATGGTCAAACAGAAAATTTTGCAGAGAATTTAACTGAAGGTACTTACTCAGTTATTATTACCGACAGTAATGACGATGAACTTCTTGTTGAGAACATCAATATATCTAGCCCTGCTCAGATAACCTTTTCAGTATCTGACGATGTGACTATATACAAAGGTTACGGGTCAGACTGCACTACTTTATCAGTTTCTGAAATTGTGGCTGATGGTGACACATCCATTTTATGGAGTACAGGCGAGACTACAGATAGTATCACTTTTTGTCCTGAAGCAACGAGTACTGTTTCGGTTACTGTAATGGATGATAATGGATGTGAGACTGCAAAGGAAATTACTGTTACTGTCGAAGATGTTACTTGCGGTAATAACCCATATATACAACGCGTTCAGCTCTGTTACAAAGGGCGTTCACTTTGTGTAAGCCGTTATGCTGCAAGGGTGTTTTTACGAAAAGGTGCAACTTTAGGGTCTTGTGATAACTCTTCAATTGTTATTTCTAAGATTAAAGTATTTCCTAATCCGGTAATTAAAGATGCCAATGTGAAAATCACTAGTTCTATAGATACCGAAGTGTTTTTCGAATTATACAATATTTTTGGAGTTCGTGTATTTTCTCAAAATGCAACAATTTCTGAAGGGCAATCAATCACTACGCTACAACTAGGGAGCTTACATAGAGGTTTTTACTTCTTAAAGCCAACTGTAAATGGTGTAGTACAAGGGACGAAGGTTCTTATTAAGAGATAAATAAATTACACTATCTATTTATAATTTTAAGGCTGAGCAATAATTTATTGCTCAGCTTTTTTATTGGTTTAATTTTACTCATATCAACTTCACATTTCTTCCCACATCACTATAAGAGGATCTGTAGTAATATAAAGGAGCTCAATGAAATCTACGTTTATGCCCCTGATATTCAAGTAGTCAAATTACTTCTAAACAAAAGGATACAAAGGAAATCGATCAAATTACCAAATCTTATAAACGCTCAAAAACATTATTCATTTTCCTCTTCTTCAATATCATCCTCAGAAATTAAGTAATGATCTTTTCCAAGTCCTACTATGGTGATGATGTTAGTGACAGTTGTATAAAGCAATAAAATTACAGTGACCATCATACCACTCATGAAAGAAGAACAAATGAGTGTTATCCAATAGACATACTTAAACCAATGAGTTGGTAAATTTTGAGATTCTGTGATAGGGATATTAAATAGTTGGAAAAGAACTAATGAGCTTATAAATACAATGGTATCGAATTTTGCAATACTAAGAACCTGCTTGTAGTGCGCTGCTTTTAGTTTAGATTTTGAGCTAGTACTAATACCCAATAAGGTTAGTAATAGTGCTAAAATGGTAGCAGATGCGAGTATAATAGTATTACACAGCATATTAATTCCTGATAGTGATGATTCAATAAGTTTCTTAGCCTCGTAACCGCTTATATCTCCTAATATAAATATTGCAACTGCCAAAAAGCAAAAAGTAATCACACCCCCAAGTAGTGACATTTTATTAGTCTTGATAAAATCAATCATACGTCTGATATAATATTAATTTTCTATTTGATGATCTTAAAAGTACAACTGTATTAGCATATATGATTTTGCACAAGGATTATTTGCATCTATTTAACAGACAGGGTTAAAGGATATTAATTTTATGAATTTTAGATCTATCATCTAGTATTTTTAGTGACTAAAATTGAGACTATGATAGTTAAGAATACAAACGAAGGATGGAGAATAATAACTCAAACAAATCATGCATTTTTAGCTACTCAAATTGCTCAAGCTCTAAAAGAAAATTTCCGAACAGAATATTGGCTAGAGACACTCTTAGCGATTTCTAATCATGAAACTTTGGAAACTGATTTCAATTCAGGGGAAAGAATTAATAATTTGAATCTACCTATTGATTTTCGAGAAGCTACTTCTTCAAAAAAAGAACTTTACAGTAAAATCGAGAGCATGGTTCGCAAGGCTTCAAATCGTTCTATCATTGTTGGGGCACTAGTAGCTGAACACCTTATGTTTCTTCATAAAGGAGACATTAATAAAAAGAGTATTATAACTTTATGTAAAGAGACTATTAAAAATGCCAAGTCTCTACATAAAATAGACGACACCACTTTTGAGAGGATGTATGGAGTTGTACGCTTTTGTGATCGATTATCGTTAATGATTTGTACTGAAGAACTTCCTGATTTAGATCGTAAATTTGAGATAAATGATTCTTTAGATATTGGAAAAGTCTTTCTATATCTCAAGGATAAAAGTATTAAAGTTACCCCTTGGCCATTTCAAGAGGAAACTTGTTCAATTTACATCGAACATAAATTATTAACGAAGTCGCATTTTAAAGACGACAGCGATTTCATTAATGTCTTCCACAAGTCACTTGTAGAGAGAAGCATTTTTGAACTCTCAAAATAGGTGTAATTCATATTATTCCAATTCCATCAACTTCACATTCCTTACAATATCTGTTTTAAGAAGGTTCGCTTTAGGTCTATCCGTGAAACCGATAAATTTAGAAATAATGTTGACTATTGAAAAGAGCAATCTAACAGATAAGTTACTAACCCCATATACGAGACCCGTATGTATGGTGGTGTGAGAGGCGCACTCTGCTAGTTGCTAGCGGAGCCGTCTACTCGATTGCCAGTAGTTTTTACTCACAAGTGCATTAAATTCAGCTCAATTGTATTCGATAAAGTATCTACTTTGAAATAAAACGGTTCGGCTCTATTCAATTCGTTTTCGTTATGCTCGTAATCAAATCCACTTTTATAGCGTTTCCAAATTCCATTTTCAGATTTAAATTTTATTCCGTTGTGTATTTGTTCCGTGATATTTTTTTCTTCAGATTCTTGGTATCTAATTTTAAGACCGATTGAGTAATCAGAATCAAAAGCTCCTTCTGTATGTTCGATTATATTTTCCAAAATCTCAAAGTCTTTTGGAATGGTCAAATCAGTTTTTTCCTTAATGAGTGGTTCAATACTTTCTAAAGTCAATTTGCTATCAGGTTTGTTCATCATTCCAGCAAATACAACAAGCATAAAGCCGAAAAATAATATCGGTATTATCAAAATAGAGAATTGTAAAAGGGCTACTAATTTTTTCCCTTTAAACAATTGCCAAATAGTGGAAATAAATAGTATTAATCCCGACAACATCAGAATGTAAAATCCAAAATCCGTATTCGATAAAATCATATCACTCAAGAAGAGAAATATAGATACTCCAAAAAATAATATTGGAATCCACCATTCTATTACTAAGTATTTCTTAAAAATTTCGGTCATTTCTTAAATAACTGGCAACAGGCCACTGCATAAAGCGAGTGCGGCTCCCGATAGCTATCCGGATTGTTGGTTTCCTTTAGTTTCCGGTCTTGTTTGTTTGATCTAAATATACAATGAATTTTAGAGTTGTGCGCCGCGCGTAGGGGTTTCAAAGTTGATTTGAAGAAGTACGCTTTCGCGAAAGCGTAAGAAGTATAAATGAAGAGAAAAACTAGCACTTTTAACAGAGGTAAACAAGCTCTTAAAAACAAACCTTTACCAGTATAAAGTATGGAAGATTTTATAAAGAAAATTATAGATTAAGATTAGCTTTAAAGTTTGTGCTAAGCGTAGCTGAAGTTGGCTTGTTTTTTAACTCAGTTCTTTGTTAGCATACGTTTTTACCAATCTCTCCATTCACTCGCAATTCCATCTTCATATTCCTGCGTATCAATTCCAATTGCATCCGCAATGTTGTCAAAGATTTCGCAAAGTTCTTCTCTTTCTCCAGTTTCAATAAAGCAACCATCTAAACTATCATTAATTTCATTAAATTGTAATACACTTAATTTAATAAGTTCAGTTTTTTCAGCTTTAGTTAGACTTCCGTTACTTTCTAGTTTTCCTATTAGTGTTGATATTATATCTTCAGCTTTTTGGCAATTTTCTGTTGTATACTGTTCAAGTCCATCTTTATAGTTTTCGTGCCAATTTTTTATAGATAGATTTTTGAGGATTAATTGTAATTCGGATAATTTATCTTTTTGATTTTTTCCAATTTTAATTTTTTTGTCCAAATAATCATTTCGTTTTTTCCAGTTTTTTAATTGGTCTAATTTCCCCATACTTTTTAGTTTATTAACAAAGGGATAGTAATCGTCATTTTTAACTCCGACACTTGAGGGTTTTACATATAATTTTTCAATGTTTGGTAATGTAGATAGAAATTTAAATGACTCTATTTCAAAAACTCTTGTTATAACTAAATGATTTAGATTTTGTATGCTACCTAATTTTGATAAATCTGTTAGGTTTTTACAGTTCATTATCTGTACTATTTCTAAATCTGAATTTGTTTTGTCTATTCCATTTAGAGATTTTAATTTTGGACATTTTTCTAATTTTAGTTCTCTTAATTTATGAAGAGAGGATAGGCCATTTAGATTTTCAACAGAGGCAGAATAAATTTCAATTGTTCTTAAATCATAGAAATTTGTAAATTCTACAAAATTCTTTTTTTTATAGTTGCGTAAATATGCATATTTAAGTTTTGTAAGTTGATTGAAGTTCTTATAATTTTTTGGTCCAATTCCGTTTAGAAAAATAAGATTTGGAAAGTTTGAGAAATCGAAAGTCTCTTTGTTTTCTTCACTTATTCTTAAATGAGTTAATTGTTTATGTTTTTTTAATGGGGTTAAGTCTTCTATTTTAAATTGAATGTAAATCCCTTTAACATTTTTTAGCCTGATATCACTTAAAAAATCAAGAGTGTAAGTTTGTAAATGTATATGCTCAATGTTTAGTTTTTTTGTGGCTCTTATACATTGTTCAATGTTATTTGGTTCAAACCAAACAGTATCAGTTTGTATTTCATACTTCTCATCTATTGGTTTTAATTTCTCAATTCTGACATTATCAAAATTATTTTTGCTGAAAAGTTTGTTGAAAATCCCCATCGTTTATTTTAAATGTATGCTAACAGGCTACTACATAAAGCTAGTGTAGCTTCCGATAGCTATCGGGATTGCTGGTTTGCTTCAATTTGCGGTCTTGTTTGTTTAATCTAAATATACTATTAATAAATAATAGGAAAATACGGATTTTCCCATAACCACTATAATTATAGAAAATTAGAATTATAGAAATCTAGCATTATAGATAATTAGAGGGATGCGGCTGATTTTAAGCCAAATATTACTAACGTTAAAGTTTATTGTAGTTATAGAATTGAATCTACATCAACTTCACATTCCTGCCTACATCGGTAAAACGAGGATCTGGGATGATATGAAGTCGCTCAATGAAATCTACGATTATGGCAACACAGCCTAAGTCGTCAACTACTTTTCCTTTTATATAATAAACACCATTAGATTGAATATTATACTTCTCTGAAATAATGGGGAAATGAACGGTATCAAAAAAAGTTCCGTCAATATCGAGAAAGGTACCGAAGTGCATCAAGCGTTTATCCTTTGTTGGAGTTCCTTTCGCAGTGACTAGCTTTCCACATATAGCGACTTGCTTATTTATATGATTATGAAGTTCCGCTGCTTTGAAATCTGTAGGCAAAGGAGCATTTAATAATTCAAAATAAGTACAGAGTGGAAACGATAATAACTCTATCTGATCATAAGCATCAACGACTGCTTCAGACGTTATTTCTGGAATGTCATAGTTCACTTTTTTTGGACTAAATAAAACAGGATCACTATGCTGTGGCAATTTATTTTCTAGTTTTAAATGTGCTTCCCATAGTAGCACATGCTTATCCACACCTGTAAATCGAAAGGCGTCTATGCGAATCAAAATGATAAGTTGTTCTAAGCCGATATTCACTCGTTCCAAGAAATCATCAAAGCTTTTGTAGGGACCATTGAAGTTGCGATTATTCAAGATGGTTTGAACAGCTCGCATAGAGAGCGTCTTGAGCATTCCCATTCCTAGATATACTGTCTTACCTATAATCCTATTTCCGTGCTCACTATTATTAATACAAGGTGCAGCGACAGTTCCTCCTTGTACTTTTATCTCATGTACATAGGTTTCAATATTATAAAATCCTCCACCATTGTTTAGCACTGCCGTCATAAACTCTAGAGGGAAGTATTTCTTCAGGTATAGGGATTGATAACTTTCTACTGCGTAAGATGCAGAGTGACCTTTCGCGAAAGCGTAACCCGCAAATGCTTTTATTTGATCCCAAACTTCTAGTGTGAGCTGCTTCGTATAACCTCGTTCAAGACAGTTGCTTTTAAACTTTTTTTCAATCTGCTCAAACTGCCCTTTACTCTTGACTTTACCACGCATGCCACGTCTCAAAATATCGGACTCAGCGAGGGATAATCCTGCAAATTTATGGGCCACTTTGAGAACATCTTCTTGGTACACCATTACCCCATAGGTATCATGGAGGACTTCAAGCATCACTGGATGTGCTTCTTTTCGCTTTTCGGGAATGCGATGTCTAAGGATGAATTCATTCTTCATTCCACCATTTGAAACTCCAGGGCGTATGATACTACTTGCAGCTACGAGATTTAGATAATCGTTAGTTTGCAGCTTCGTCATTAGTGTGCGCATCGCTGGTGATTCTACATAAAACACACCCATACAATCACCGGTATTGAGCAGTCTATTTATCTCAGGATCATTTTTAAATTGTTCAACATCTTCCATGTCTGGTAACGTCACATCGGGTTGATTATATTTAATAATCTCAATACAATCTTTAATCTTAGATAAACCTCGCTGTGCGAGAATGTCAAATTTAAAAATGCCAACCTCCTCAGCGATATTCATATCAAATTGCACCGTCTGAAAACCTTTAGGCGGCATAAACGTACTGGTGTAATAAGCTATTGGTTTTTGAGTAATGATAATACCACCTGAGTGTACACTTAAGTAGTTAGGAAACCCATGAATATAATGCGCATATTTATCAATGAGGTCAATGTAATCGCTGCTTTGGCTTTGCTTTCTTTTATAGCCTTTAAGATGATTATCTATTTCAAATTTAGGGACACCAAATACTTTTCCTAGTTCGCGAATGACAGCTCGATATTGGAAAGTAACATAAGTTCCCATCAACGCAGTATTTTTAAATCTACGGAAGATATAAGCAGTTACATCATCACGTTCAAAGGACGAAAAATCAATATCAAAATCTGGCGGACTGCTTCTAAAGACATTGATAAAACGTTCAAAATATAAATCCAGTTCTATAGGGTCAACGTTAGTAATCCCAATGATATAGGCAACCACACTATTTGCGCCACTACCACGACCTATGTGTGGATAGTTTTGTGATCTAGCATATTCAAGTATATCATGATTAATAAGAAAATAGGAAACAAAGTCCATTTGCTTTATGGCTGTAAGTTCTTTCTCTACACGTTCATAAACCTCAAGAGAAGGATTCTTATAGCGCATCTTAATCTTGGAATAGCAAAGCTCCTCTAGCATCCGCGCATCATCCTCTTTGCTCTCTCCGTAAATGATTTGATTTTGATTTACACGATGATCATCAAAATAGAAATTGACTTTGCAAGATTTCAAAAGCTTATCCGTATTGAATAGTAATTCTGGATAGTCTTGATACTTGATTCGCAATACTTCTGGAGCTATCATCTTGTCTTCAGGGTCTCCTTGTTCTTGAACAGGAAGTTTACTTAGAAGCGTATTTAAATCAATAGTTCGCAAGAGTCTGTGCGCATTATAATCTGCTTTATTTCTAAAAGAAACTGTCTTTAGAATCACCATTTTATCACGTAATCCTGCAAGTGGTGAAAATGGTAGTTTATTGAGGTCTCTTATGGCAATGCCTATATATTCGCTTTCGCGAAAGCGGTCAAACTTCAATCCCATCGCTTTTTCAAAAGGATAAATGGTATAGCAGTTTTTAAATGCTGGAGCGGTCTCAGAAAAATGCTTCTTTTGATGAAGATGCTCCGTCAAAAATTCATTAATCTCCTGATAACCTTCATTGTTTCTAGCCAATATCACGTACTGCTGATCAATACCATTTCTGATATCTACACCCACCACAGCATGCATCTGTCTTTCTTGGGCATCTTTAATAAAATTTAGGCATGCACTCGTGCTATTGATATCTGTAAGTGCAAGTTGTTGTAAGCCATTTTCTTGCGCAAGATCAAGCAAGGTAACCTCCGAAAAAGTTCCATAGCGTAGCGAATAATATGAATGGCAATTGAGATACATTGTTGATAAGTGAGGGTGCAAAGCTATCCTAAAATTTGGAATATTTCCATAATTTTGGAAAAAATCTAAATTTGAATAAAGCGATAATTCATTTCGATCTCGACGCCTTTTTTGTCTCTTGCGAGCGTAGGCTAGATAGTTCTCTCAACAATAAACCTGTTATTGTGGGAGGGACTGGAAATCGTGGTGTGGTAACGGCAGCAAGCTATGAGGCACGCAAGTTTGGTGTGCATAGCGCTATGAATATGAAAACTGCTAGACAACTATGCCCACATGCGATTTATATACGTGGCAACGGAAGTACCTATGCAAAGATGTCCCAGGAAGTCACAGAGATACTTATGGAAACACTCCCAATCGTTGAGAAGGCAAGTGTAGATGAGTTTTATGCAGACCTCACTGGAATGGATAAATTTTTTGGCTGCTACAAATTTTCTACAGAGCTCAGGGCGAAAATTATAAGAGAAACAGGATTACCTATTTCATTTGGACTATCTGCAAACAAAACCGTTTCCAAAGTAGCCACGGGAGAAGCAAAACCGAACAATCAAATGAATGTTGCCAATGGGCTAGAAAAGGTTTTTCTTGCCCCTTTATCCATCAAGAAAATTCCAATGGTAGGGGATAAGACCTTTAAAACGTTCTCACTTCTAGGAATTCGAAATGTAGGCCTGGTACAACAAATGCCAGTGGAGCGTATGATTTCTGTTTTTGGTAAAAATGGAAGAACGATTTGGGAGCGTTGCTGTGGCATTGATGATAGTCCCATTAAACCATTTCATGAGCGTAAGTCAATTTCTAGTGAGCGAACTTATGGAAAGGATACATTTGATCAAGTAGTGATTTCTACAACAATAACTGCTATGGCAGAAAACCTAGCCTATCAATTAAGGCGCGGAAATAAACTTACCTCAGTAATCACAGTGAAAGTTCGCTATTCTGATTTTCAGACCTATTCTAAGCAACTTAAGATACCACACACAGCTGCAGATCATATTCTAATTCCTACCGTGTTAGACCTCTTTAATAAGCTCTATGACAGAAGAGTATTAATAAGACTTGTAGGTGTACGATTTGCTGGACTAGCAGAAGGAAACTATCAAATTGATATGTTTGAGAATACGAACAAAACAGTAAATCTTTACAATGCAATGGATGAACTGCGCAAACGATTTGGTGATAGCGTAGTACGGCGAGCTGCCACTATGGGAGAGGGATCTAGAACCATTGGTGGTCAGGGAAATCCATTTGACGGTAAACCTCCAATTTTATTGGCGCATAGACATCAATAGAAAGCTGGTTTGACTACTACAGAATGGCAGTTGACTTATAAACTTATAAATTAATTTATATAGTTATAGATTAATTAATCTATAAAATGATAACTTTAGAAGGAGTATTAAAGAAAAAGCTATGTGTTACAAGACCTCAAATAAACTAACCGTTCCTGATATGGAAAAACGCTATAATGTGCAGCGTGATCCTAATCTCGATATAGAAGATGGTGACTTTACGAGCTATCATATAAATGGTTTTTCTTTTCCGCCTATGCTTATCATAGGTATGGACAGCGGCTTAGACATATGCCCTAAGCCAGGTTTACTGCATCCGGCCTTATGGGGTATCATCAAGCCTCAATGGACTGGAAATGATGTGAACGATTATTATAAAAGTTTAGGACGATATACGGGAGGAGCACTCAATGCTCAATCTGAAAAGGCATTTGATTACTGGCTATATAAAGATTCCATAATGACCAAACGTTGTATAGTTCCAGTAACAGGTTTTTATGAACCTCACAAACTTGATAAGACTAGCTATCCATTTTATTTTGAAAGAGAAGATCAAAAGCATTTAAGCATTGCTGGGATTTATACAATAACCCGAAGTGGTTTTGTCACATTTACATTGCTAACAAGAGAAGCAAGTCCACTATTTGCAGCAATACACAATAAAGAAGGAGGGAAGCGCCAGGTAGTATTACTAGACGAATCAAATGAGAAAGATTGGCTAGACCCCAATCTGAATCAAAAAGATATAGAGTCATTTTTCAACTATGCCTATGAGGATAAAAGCTTAGTAACTTATCCTGTAAGTAAAGAACTGAATGGCCGTAAATACCATCTAGATGGAGAAGACGCCATTACTAAAGTTGAATATCCTGAATTACAACCCTTGCTTGATCAAATTAAGTAGTCTAATCTAGAACACCATCAGCGTAGAGCAGTATAGCCAACTGAAATGATGTTTTGGCTTTGTAATTTTTCTTGAGCTTCTTAATCAGCTTCTCGATATAAGAATTGCTTTTAGGTCCTTTACTGTCAGCAGCTAGTTTTTTGGATATTTCATTGTACAACAAACCTTTTGACATCATATTAAGAATTTTCTTATCTGTCTTAGTTAGTACTAGATTGGTATTGCTCATTTTCGTTATTTATTAAGAGTTTGCAATGGCAAATGTATTCAAATATAGCATACATTTATGTCGTGATTTAGATTGAAATTATATTCTAAATATAAGCTAATACATGTATGCCGACAAATCATATAAATCTTTCAAATCTCTCAAAACTAAAACTTTAAAATTATAGAGTTCGGTGATTTTAGATGTTATTAGGTTTGAAATAAGTAACGTCGCTCAGCCCATTTCCCTTCATTTCGCAAATGCTTCACTACAGAAAAAGAGCTTCACTTCAAGGTCTTTGACACAATGTCGAAGATTCCGATTGCCATTGCACTGAACCTGCCTGAAAATGGCAGAAAAGCCTGTTCTGAGCAAAGTTGAAGGGTTCCATTCTCAATCTCCATCTTAGAAATTAAGTCCGCTTTTAATCCTACTAAAAGAGATAGATTGATATTAATAATCCGTTCAGCACATTTCCCTTCATTTCGCGAAAGCTTCATTACAGAAAAAGAGCTTCACTTCAAGGTCTTGGACAAAATGTCGAAGATTCCGATTGCCATTACGCTGAACCTGCCTAAAAATGGCAGAAAAGCCTGTCCTGAGCGAAGTCGAAGGGCTTCATTCTCAATCTCCATCTTAGAAATTAAGTCCGCTTTATAATCCTACCAAAAGAGATAGATGGGTATTAATAATCCGCTCAGCCCATTCCCTTTCATTTCGCGAAAGCTTCACTACAGAAAAAGAGCTTCACTACAAGATCTTGGACACAATCCCCAATCTTAGCTTTCCATTGCGTTAATCCATTCTCACAAGCTCGATAGGAACACTTCATTCCTGAGCGAATATTGTGAATAGCGTCCGCCTTTAAACGGAAAGGATTTACTTTAATTTTCTTTACATAATTTTTGGCAAGCCCTTCTTGAGTGCTTCCTCAAAACTTCTTAAAAATCAAACTAACTCCTTGCAGATTTTAAGGGGTTTATAATGGATAAAGCCTTAGTTGTTTTTCGGTACAGCGAAAAACAGGCACGACATAACCAATTCTAAAATAAATCCAGCTGCTTATCTCGCTTAACTGTCGGTACGCTCAAACACATCCGGATTTAAGAGAATTGCTAATGTCCTTATGGAACTTGTCAAGACTATACGAGTTTTAGTAAAAAATAAGGTTTCTACTTCCTTGAAAACCCAAGGGTTTTACTACGTCGCAAACACTCCTGATTTATTTACGAAAAGTCTGGACAAGACCCACTTGATCCATTGTGCTATGCACAGAAGAAAAGAACAAACACCCCTTAAAATTGAGTTATTTCAAATCAGTAGGGGAATTATTAATCACTTAAATATTTTATCATGAGCACTATTAAAAATCACGTACAGTTAATCGGGAACGTAGGACAAGAGCCAACAATCACAAATCTAGAAAGTGGGAAAAAGGTAGCCCGTTTTTCGGTAGCTACAAATGAGAATTACAAAGATGCTAAAGGCGAAAAGCAAACAGATACTAACTGGCATACGGTGGTAGCCTGGGGAAAGACTGCAGAAATTGTAGAGAACTATGTCGTAAAGGGTAAGGAAGTTGGGATTTCGGGAAAACTCAAAACTAGGACTTATACTACGGAAGATGGAAACCAACGCTATGTTACAGAAGTAGTGGCAGATGAAATTCTATTATTAGGTAGTAAAAATGACAAATAATATTATAAAGCAAAGAGGGCGTAACCGTCGAAGGATGCGCTCTCTTTTTCATTATTAACTAAGATTAAAGTAGAAAATTATGAACACGCAAGGTAAAGAATTAGAGCTCGAATTAAAACAATTTTCTGGTTCAGAAAATATATATACGCTCCCATTGTTTGGAACAAAATATACAGAAGGAATACTTCATTTAGTAAATAAAGCAAATTGCTTTTGGTTACTTACAGACTCCTCCATTATCGGTAAAAGTTTACTTGATAAAAGTTACTTTATTACTATAGACTTTAAACGTTTTAAAACGAGCCAACAAGACATTTTAAAAAAGGAAGCAATCATTACTTATGGAGATGGGAATGACAATATTTTGGAAAGTCATTCTTATGATTTTACAGATTTTCCACTGGATGAATTACGGTTGTTTTTTGTAGATGGTACGTTAATGTTACCTAATGAATATTGAGCTATGATACATCTCAATTTTAACGACTTAAATGAGGACGCGAAGCATAGAATTTTAGAAAATTCTAGAAAGGATGTAAAGCAGAAGTTTGGAGAAGATATTAGAAAATACATCCAAGAACATAATACTTCATTTGAAAAAACAATAGAAGAAGAAGCACAGCGGAATTTATATACTTATAAATATGTGTTTACAATTTGAGGATAGAAGTAAATCAACAAGGCTCCATTTATTTGGAGCTTTTTTTATTGTACACTTTTAGTAAAGTAAATTTAGTATCTTTAGTTTGCTGATATTCAGCATGAATTATTACATATTGTTATCCATTATTACACTTTCGCCGGTAACAGTATCCATCTATATTTTACATACTAGGAATTTTTTTCCTAAAATAACAATTGGCTTTTGATCCAGATTGTACGAAATTTTGTCACGCTTGGGCGTGACGAAAAGGAGTAGCAAGAGGGTAACACGCTACGCGATGTTAAACACTCCTTTTTGTTTATAAACACCAGTAAATACGGCTGTTTATAATTTGTTAGTTCTTTCGTAATTCGCTGTTTTACGTCAAATGCCTTGTTAGCACTTGTAATTAGGGATGGATTTACGTCAAATCTCCAAAAAAGCGAAAGAAATGGACTCATTCATCACAATTAGATTCAAAAGAAAAGTAGCGAAGCGCTTTCAAACATTTTCCAAAACACACTTCAAAACGCATACGGAAACTATGGAGCACATGCTCGATTTTTTCTTCTACAATGAGATCTCTCCAAAGGAAAAATTAGGGCCTACTGGAAGGACTATTGAAACAAAATTATTAAAGCGTATCAATGCTGTAATTGCCATCATGCGTGATGTTGAGAAGACACAAACTAAACCTACCGCTGTCATGATGCAGTCGTTATTTGAAGTCTATGATGCTCAAAATGATGTAGTAGAGAAAAAGCAAGTACGCTTTCGCGAAAAGCAGAATTCAACAAATACCGATTAAAATCGAGCGCTATGTACGTATCAATTACAGCTCAGAAATTAGGCGGAGATTACTCTCAAAGTTCGGCAGATTTTGTGGGGTATCTGGAGAAAGAAAATGAAGGTTTAAATCCTGGAGAAATGGAACACTTCTTTAATCAATATGGTGAGGAAATTTCTGCAGAAGAAGTAGTAAAAGAGATCGATGGAAATGGAGCGAAACTAAAGAAAAGAGAACCTAAATTTTACTCAATCACAGTAAGCCCATCGAAATATGAATTACAAAAATTAGCAAATAATTCTCAAGATTTAAAGCGATATACGCGAGAGCTAATGAAGGATTATGCATCATCGTTTAATCGTGAAATTAATGGGAGACCTGTGATCGTAAATGACATAAAGTATTTTGCTAAAATAGAACATCAACGAAGCTTTAAGGGTACCGATATCGAAGTGAAAGAGAACCAACCATTTGCTTCTAAAATTCTGGAATTAAAAAATGAAATACGACGAATAGAAAACGGAACACTGGAAGGGAATGTAAAACTATTAAAACGTGAAATCGCAAAATTGGAAAAGGAAGCTCCACATCAACAAGATGGGAAAAGAATTGTTCAGGGAATGCAAAAAGGAGGAGAGCAGAGCCATATTCACATCATAGTAAGTAGAAAGGATATGTCTAACTCATATAGTCTCTCCCCTGGAAGTAAGTATAAATCTTCTGAGATAGAAATGAACGGTAAGATGGTAAAACGGGGTTTTGATAGAGATGCCTTTTTCGCGAAAGCGGAAAAAACATTTGACAATACTTTTGCATACAAACGCAACTTTGCTGAGACTTACAAAGCTAGGAAGGACTTCGTAAAAAACCCAAACCTTTATATGGCAGCGTTATTCCAATTACCACCTAACGAAAAAGCTGCTGCGTTTAAGTTAATGAGTGCTACGGGTGTTCCGGTAATCCCCACAATCCCTACAAGCCAAGCGCAACTTGCATTGAGAATCTTCAAAAGATTACGTCGAGGGGCAGAAGTGGCAATACGCTCAAGTTCGATAGGAATATAAAAAATGAATGTTATGGAATTTGAAACTCTCACAACCATAGTATACGTGATTGGTTTATTTACACTTTTTACTTTTACTGTCAATAAGCTCTCGCGTTATGGTTTTATTATTGGCTTAATAGGAATTGCTGGTTTGTATTGGTTCTTGAAGGACCAATTTGAAGTCCTACTTGTTTTACTGTACTACGTTTGTCCTTTGCTACTTCTCAATGTAATAGGATATGTTTTCTGGAATACATCTAAGAAGAAGCAATTTACTGACAGCAAATATCAAGTGAGTTTCCTTACGGATAGAGGGAAATTTAAGATCGATAATATTAAGCGTGGGGTGTCCATTATTGGCTCTGCAGGAAGTGGTAAAACGGAGAGTGTAGTGTATGGATTTTTAAAACACTTTAGAAAAGAAAACTTTTGTGGAATCATACACGACTATAAGGATTTTGAACTGACAGAAATGGCTTATCCACTTTATAGGGATAGTAATATCCCTTTTAAGATCATTTCCTTTGATAAAATCATCCACCGGGTAAATCCTATAGCTCCAAGATACTTAGAGAACGAGGAGAGCGTGAATGAGGTTTCTCGTGTCCTTATTGAGAATTTATTAGAGCAAAGAGAATCTGGAGCAACGGGTACTACTAAATTTTTCAATGACGCAGCAGAGGGCTTGATAGGTGGATTAATCTGGAAACTAAAAGTATCTTATCCTCAGTATTGCACATTGCCCCACGTAATAGCCGTCTACCAGCTACTCGATACCCCAAGTCTGATTGATTTTCTAGAAAGTAATACTACTTCTAGAGCTATGGCAGATGCATTTATAAGTGGTAAAGACTCAGAACGACAAACAGCAGGAGTAAAGAGCACTCTGGCCAATGCACTCAAGCGAATAAGCACACAGCGAATCTTTATGACACTATCTGCAGATGAAGTTCCTCTAAACTTAAATCACGGAGATAATCGTGCAGTAATTTCTATAGTCAATAATCCAAAATATGAAAGCTCATATGCTCCTGTGATTGCGACCATTATACATACCATCACAAAGCAAATGAGTGTTAGGAAACAGCAGCCTTCTTTTCTATTAATGGAAGAGGCTCCTACGATACGCCTGCTTAATATGCATCGCATTCCGGCGACGCTTAGAAGTTATGATATAGCCACTGTATATGTGATGCAGGATAAGATTCAAAATGATATGATGTATGGAGATAAAGCGAGTAAAGCAATTTTAAGTAATCTGTCGTATCAGTTCTTTGGTAAAGTGAATGATCCTGATACCGCTAAATATTATGAACGCTTTTTTGAAATCATCAAAGACCCCACCAAGAGTGTGAGTAGGGGACATAACCTAGATTTTGATACTAGAGTAACCACTGGAGAAAAGGAGATACCTAAGATAAGAGCAGACATATTTTTTAGACTCAAGCAAGGGGAGTTTATAACCTATGCAGATGGTAAGGATAAACGAGTGCAATTTAGCTTACAGAAAATAGAGCGCGGGCTTCCTGATGGCTTAACGCAGTATAGTGAAATTGATCTTGCAGAGAATTTTGAGCAAATTTATGAGGAGGTTAGGGGGATGTTTGAGTAATCAAAAAGGCCCGTTATCCCGAGGTCCTTTATGAGTAACTTTCCAGCTGCCATTTTCTTTTACTAACTTAAAAACACTTGGCTTAGGGTCGTAAGCGACGGAGTATTGTACCCAAGCAATTTCGCCATCAACGGTTTCGTTTATAAGCTTAAATGCTGTAGCTGAATTTTTGTCTTTCAGAAACAAGTTTTGAATGCTCATTAGGTTTGTAAATCCTTCTGCTGTAGTGTGTTTTTTCAAGGTATTGTTATCTCTGTGATAAAAGCTTTCAACTACTATTTCTGCAGTTTTAGAAGGGGAGAGGTTTACATCTTCAGAACAGGAGATAAATAAGAGAGAGATTGCAACGGCGATAAATGATTTCATAATGGATTAGTTAGGATTATTAATAAATCTATGTGATACGTTAAGTTTAATATTTCGTTCTCCATTGAGTTCGTTTAATTCTAATACAGCTCTTCTGTCATCACTCAGCGAAAACATTGGAACGACATAAATTAGCTTCGTTTTTTGATTCGCTTCAATTCTGGATGGTAGTCCAAATTTGTACATGGGCTTTATGACAATACTTTGCAAAGATTTTTTCTTTCCTTTTTGTCTCGTTTCAATAGAGAGGTTTAAAAAATTGAGATCATAATCTAGGCTTGAATTGTTTTCGATTTGTATTTCAAAGTAAAGCTCATTTTTATCAAAAACGATATTTTCGACACTCAATACGATATTCTCTTTGACATTTTTTATTCTTCCTATTCTCTGATTCTTTTCTAATAAATAGGCACAAAACTTATTGTAGTAGAACGTATTATTATTATTAATATCTGCTTCTTTTGTTATAGCTTGGTCAACCTTTGAAAGCTTTGGATTTTCATTACCTATACTTTCTGATGTTTCTACAAAGTAATTAAGCTTGCTAAGTGCTGATTTATAGCGTATAAGATACGAAAAAATTGCGCCTTTGTTATTGATTACCAGTAGATTACTTTCTTTTCCTGGCTTCGCCTGCAGTAAACCAAAGTATTGTTCTTTTTCTCTATTGAAGGTAAATACAAAATTGTCTGAGCCTGTAATTCCTTGCCGGATTGGTTCAGGAAAAAAGAGAGCTACGTTCTTAAATTCATTTGCATAAATGGTATCTAGTGGTAAGGTTTGTTGCGCTTTCGCGAAAGCGGAAAATCCAACGATCATTATAAGTATCACAGTTTTCATAAGCTTGGTTTAAGGATTAATTTATAATTGTTCAGTACGGTAACTTTTAGGTTACGATTTTTCTGTTTTAAGAGTTTTGTAATACCACTCACTTGTGGAACGCTAGGAATATTTATATCCTGAAGCACATCCTCTACGACCTCACTAGTTACTTCTGCTCGGAAGTTGTTCTCTATGTAGATGCCTTCACTACCATCCTGTAAATCAAAAGCTTTTAAACTAGTAGGAGCGTGATTTATAGCCTCAATAGATATAAGCACCCGATTGGGTTGGAAGCTTATAAAGCCATAAATAGGGGTATTCTTAGCTATTCTCTTATCATTTATTATAGCATCCTTTATTAATCGCATACGGATGCGAGAATTAGATTGTACTACTTGGCTGCCATCAACTACAACATAGATAGCTTTATCTGTCGTACCTGAATTGTCTGATACATTGGGCTTTGGAGCTGCAGCAAAGAAGAGCTGATGCTCCAGACCTAGTTCTTTAACTTTAATCTTTCGTTCTCTTTCTTGTTCAGCGCTATCAATTTTTGACTTTTTTGTAATATTTCTTTTTGCCTTTATACTGCTGTAATTCCTATCTGAATAGATTATGTTACCTGCATTGTAAATGCTATCTACGATACGCTCTTTTTCTTTCTCGGGTAAGTCTGGATCGTAAAAACCTAGTGAGTCAATAAGCTTTTCATCATAGATGCTGGGTGCGTTGTTCTCGCGGACTTTTTTTAAATCATTAATAGCATCTAACTTGGAAGTGTATTCTTTTTGATTGTCACTTATATCTGGGATAAGATATTGCTCAAGATTGTCACTCTCCATATCATCATCTCCCATTAATAGCATTGAATATGCTATAAGGAATATGAAGATGACAGCAAGAACTGAGGCAAATACGATTTTGTTTTTTTCAATTTTCATTGTTTATTTTTTTTAGACTACTTTCAAAGTAATCTGTGATTAAAAGTCCGTGAGGATTATTGGGGAAGTTCCTATTCACAACTATTAATGAGCCCGTAGTTATGAGTTCATAACTATCTACGATGGTACCTCGGTTTATTTCAAAAGAGGTGGTTGTAGTAAAAGTGTATGCTCCGTGTTCTTCTTTTAATTGTGACTCAATTTGTAACACTTTTTGAACAAGAGAGTATTGTAATAATCTGTTGTATACGCCATCAGATTTCTTTTGCCTGTAAATATTGTCTACAGAGCTATTCCCTAGCCATAAAGCCTTTTCTAAATTAATCTCATAGTTGCTAGCATCTATATTGTAGAAATAGCGGTGAAAGAGTTCTAAATGTGCCAGGGCTTCTACTTGGAAATTTGCTTTCTGCGTGACTAGTTTAAGCGGTATGACACTTCCATCTGTATTGATTGCAAAAGCATTGTTAAGCGCTTTCTCATTAGTATTATATGCCATCCATAGTGAGAAGGAACTTGAGGCAAGTGAGCATACAATTACACTCAGTACAATAATACGGTTGAGCTTGAGCACTGAAGTTATATTCTTATAAGGTGTTTTCATAGTATAACAGATTTAATTGCTGAATAGACGTAGCGTGAATGAAGTAGCACGCTTGTAGAGTTTGAATTTGAGAAAAACGATAAAACCTACAGAGCCTAGCTGAACTACCGGAGCAAAAAAACCTTGAGCGGTATCTGTTCCAAAAAGCTCACTCCAGAAATTGGAGTTGATTTCTGTATAAATAGCATTTACAAATACATTGACAAGAAAGAATGCAGGGACAAGCATATAGACAGCAGCGTATAGTTTAAAAAAGTTATAAGCCAGTGACCTAAATTTTTCAAATACAGCGAGACTTATCACAAGAGGAAAGAAGGCTTGCATAATGCCAAGAAGGAAAAAGCGTTCTGCTAGAAATAGGGGATAGATAAAGAGATCTAATATCCACAAAATCATCCCTGCGATAAATGCTAGCATTTTAAAACCGTAGAGCGGAGTTACTAGAAGCTCGTATAGAAGGGTCATTGCGTTTGTAGCAGCATCGATTAGACTTATATCTTCCTCGATGGGTATGTCTTGCATTTGTAAAGGAAGTAATGCAGGAGCCGTGCTTCTGTACTGACCTTCTACAGACACTAAGATTGCATCAAAGAAGCCTAAGACTTGCGTCGAAAATATGACAAGCACTACAATAGCAAAATTTTTAGCAAGTTCTCCAGGACTTAATCCCCAAGAATAACCATCCTTGTCTGCAATTCCTTCATTATATTTCTTGAGTATATTGACAAGAAAGAAGAGTATAGCAAGAGTTTTCATGCCTGCAATTGTATATTGAGAGAAGCTACTATTCTGGATGGTTTGGAAAACCGCATCCACATATTCTAACCCAAAACCTACAAGGAGTAAATCGGTCATATCAATAACCTGTTTCGCGATTATTAATCTTATCCTGCATTTTCCTAAATGATATGATGTCTTGATAGCGTTTAGTTTTGACAGTGATATTAGATACCATCTCCTTGGACTCAAGCTCCTTTTGTTTGAGAATATCTGCGCGATCTGCATCACTCATCTTGAGGAAGTCACTCGACAATATCTGGTCGATAAAGTCCATGGTGTCTAGTGAATTTTCTACAATTGAACTGAAGGAATTTGAAACTCTTGTAATCTCATCAGCCTTGATAAAAGGGGAGTTCAAAATTTCATATAAGTCATCTTGCATGACGTTAATGAGGTGCTGGTTATTATTAGTGATCTCCTGCACAGCTTTTAATTGTTGAATTACGCTATTAACCTTTTCTAAGTTCTCTTTTTGTTGTTTTAAAAACTGTACAGTTTTTAATAGTTGCGATGTTTGTTTTGCAGATTCGATAAGGGACTTTACTAGACTAACAAAGTTCGTGTTGTCATACACAGGAGCTCCCTGAGCTTTCAAGTTGAAGCTGAAAAGAACAGCTATTGCCAATGTGATAATTTTTACTTTCATAATATTATGTTTTAGATGTGAATTCAATAATTGCTTTTTGCATATCGAGATGCTTTTCAAAAAGCTTCATGATTTCCTCGTTTTCTTTACCATCAGTGAGGTAGGCTGCATAGACTTCTTTTGGAACTTCAAGACGGAAAATGTTACTTTCCTTTCCAATCTTGATAAACATCTCTGTATACTTTCGAGGGCCAGTAAGGTTATTTCTAATAGACTTTAATTGATTAAGATCGTGGCTTGAGAGGTTCAGCCGTTTTACTAATTCATCATACCCTTTTTCATTATTAAGGCTGTAGACTACTTGAGTATTTTCAAGAATACTAGCAGAAGTAGAATTATCAGGTAGTTGGTTGATAGATTGTAGAATAATCCCAATAGCTCCATTTTGCTTACGTATGGCTTGATAGTAGAATTCAACACTTTCGAGGACATTGTCAAATTTCAGTTGCTTTGCAAACTCATCAAATAGTATGATACCTTTCTCTGCACGATTCTTCCATATGGTTCGTTGGATTGCAGATTTAATGAGCTTAAGCATTACAGAAAGAATTTCTTTATTATCCTTTACTTCATCTAGTTCAAAAACGATGAGGCGCTTGTCTTCAATCTTGTAGGTTTGGTCTTCACTTATCTCAAATAGAAAACTATATAGACCATCGCCAACATACTCTGACATCACATGCAAGAAGCCTATGACATTAAAGTAGTCAGGATGGATTTTTAAATCACTAAGTAGATGAGCTTGATTATCTTCTATAAAACTATAGAAACCATCAAGAGAGTGGTTATCAAGGATATTACTATAATAGTGCTGTAAAATCTTCTTAACGGATACAGATTGTGCTTTTGTGACTTTTAAATCTGATCCAAATAGCTCAAATAAGAAGATGGATAAATCCTCTAAACGTTCAGGAGAAAGATCATCCTTATGACTAATATAAAATGGATTGATGCCCAAGTTTTTACCGCTCTCATAGCGTAATACGGTGTACTGCTCTGGGTATAACTTTGCAAATTTTGTATAAGAACCTCCTAAGTCAATAATGACTAAACGTACTCCGCTTTCAAAATACTGTCGGAGTATATTATTCGCCAAAAATGATTTCCCTTCACCGGTAGGAGCAAAAATGGCAAAATTTCTAGCTTTAATTCTTTTTTTACGCTCATCCCAAACATCCTTCAATACAGGAATGTTGTACTGTCTATCGTTGAAGATTATCCCAGTTTCATCAGATTTATAGTTTGTGTTGTTTATAAATAAACATAATGCGTGTTTTAGGTCTGTTACATATAAATCTGCGTTTGAGAAATTAGAAGAGAAGCAGCAGTAACTATTTAAAATGTAATTTTTGCGTTCTTCTCCACGAGGGTAATAGGGAATGATATCAAGTTCTTTAAATTCAGTTTTGATTCTAGAACCTATTTGCGCAAGGTTTTCTGGATTCTTATCCCAGTATATTACATTGAGATGCCCGCGTATGATTCGAGCATTATCATCGGCATTGATTTGGTTTAAGATATGTTCAATTTTTTTGAGAACGACTTTATTCTGAGAGCCAAAATTGGAACTTTTATTAAGCTCTTCTACTTTTTTGTCAAGGAGCTTTCGCCATTTTTGTTTGTCGTCTAGATATAGAATCTGATTAACAATATGGTTCTCATTAAGCGTAAGCCCTAGACCATCAATAAACCCTTGATGAAATACAAAATCGTCAGACGTGAATTTCTCATTGGTTTTGCTACTCTGTACACTTTCGCCAAAGCACAGTTCGCTATTGATGGCAAGGGCATCAAAATAGTTTTCGCCTATATTGACGCTTTTCTTTTCTAATAGTATATCTGTATCAAAGCCTTGATTGAATCCATTAAAATAATCGTTTGTTAGGTCCTGTATCTCTTTCGCTTTAAGCGAAATAAATTTCATCTTTCTACTATTATTAATGAATGATATAGAATCATTAACAGCTCCTATAAATCTTGAAACGGAGTTGTCCATTTTTTGAACAACTCCCTTTTCAGTTTTCTTTAATGGATTAATATACTTGGCATTATTTAGCGTCTTATTTTTTGTGAGAGTGAAGTAAATGAAGCAGCGATGAGACATATGTTCTCTTCCCGTGAAGTGCTTATGTGTTGCCTGTTCTAAGAAGGTGGTGTTAGGCAACTCACTAGCGTCATAATCTTTTTTTAAGTAGATATCTTGTTTATGAACAACAGTGCCTGTAGGTAGTGACTTGAGCGCTTGAAACCAGGAGCCGTGCATATCTTCAAAATCCTTTTCAGATAGCGAGTAAATCTCTGGAAGAATTCCTTCATAACACAACACGACATTACCGTTGTTTGCAAAAATGATATTGTCTTGAATATCTACGATTGGATTGTATCCAGCAAAGTCAATCTTCTTCATAATCAATTGTTGAGTTTTTCTTATTGCTGATAATTAGAGGAAAGGAATTGCCGATTTGGAATAGGTGAGGTTTGCTATTAACACGACCTAGGGCGATATATAATGCAGCATTTAAAAACATTGCACCTATCACTGTAGGAAAACTGAATGAGAAGATGATAACCAGTAAAGAGGCTAGAATGGAGACCATCATTAAAGCAAATAGGGAAATGGGCAATCCAAAAATGATTGCCCGCTTTCTAATATTCTTATAAATTTCAAAGCGCTTCATTACACAACGATGCTTATCAAATAAGTAAATATGCCTACAACAGCTCCTGCTATAAGTACAAATACTAGGACTCTTGTAATTCCTTTTTTAAGATCTGCGTTTTCACCAAAGAAGTGACCTGCATTAAATAGAAAGCCTACTAAGAATATTACACCTAGGAGAATGGGAAAAATGGTTCTTATGGTATCTCCCACATCATTTACAGAGTCTTCAATACCTCCTATTTGTGCAAAAAGTGACGACGATAACAACGATAGAAAAGTTGCTAGATAAATTGATTTTTTCATAATGAAATGCTTTAGATATTTAGTTTGTTTTCGATAATTGAAATTTACATATATTTGATTGTAAATAACTGAAAATCAATTATTTGTAATTAAAATTAATTTTAAATTCATTTGCATCTATTTGATATTAAATGAGTTCAAATTATAATGAGAATAGATTTTGATATGCTTGAAAAAAGAAAATCTGAATTGAAAAAAGTGTTCAAAAACGTCAGTTTTGTGTTTTTACTACTTCAGTTTTGTGTTGTTTTAGCTCAAGGCGAAAATGAAAAAAGAAGAATTGTAATCGATCCTGGGCATGGTGGATTTGACTCTGGTGCGGTTGGACCAAATGGAGTGCTTGAAAAAGATATTGTTCTTTCAATAGCGGAAGAAATAGTAGCCATTAATAAGAAATTAGGAGAACCGCTTGATATTTATCTCACGAGGTATCGTGACACTTTAATTTCGTTATCACATAGAACGAAACTAGCTAAAACAATAAAGGCAGATTTATTCGTGTCTTTGCATTGTAATCATTCCGATAATCCAAATGCGAGAGGAGTAGAAGTTTATGTTTCCAATGAGAAATCTAAATATTCTCATGAAGCTACTTGGCTTGCTTATAGGTTGCAGAAGTCTTTTAAAATAATATTGGGATTTGAGAGTAGGGGAGTCAAGTTTGGAAATTTTCAAATACTGAGAGATAGTAACTCTCATGTACCTGCAATATTAATCGAGTTGGGATTTTTGAGTAATTGGGATGAGGAGAGATTTCTTTCTAATGATGAGAGCCCAACACATATTGCAAAAGCAATTTATAGAAGTTTAAATAATCACATCAAATTATAATTATGGATCAGTTCTTTGTATCACTCGTCAATAGTATTCTAGAAATAGTGTCAACCATATTCAAAATGATACGTGATAAATAAATCACACCCTTTTATCTACAGCTCTCTCATCGAAGGCAATTAAATTAAATAGTTCTCGCATCCGACTGCGTACTCGATCTCCGTAAAGCTTTTCAAGCTCTTCTGCATTGAGATTTGTAGTTACGTGTGTTTTTAGGTTATGCTTTGTTTGTTTGTAGAGATCGTATCTGGAGAGAAGAATTTCACCCATTACATTCAAATCCTTACCATAGAAGCGCCCAGCAGGTTCTATACCTAAATCATCAAAGCAAAAGAATTTAGTGTTACCATAATCTTCGATGGTCTTGAATCCGATACAATTAAAACCAAAAACAACATTCCTGCATGGAATTATCTCATAAGGTCTCTGAAACGGTACGATATAGCGTAATAATTTCATTAAACTAGTCTTACCACAGCCTACGGGGCCACTAAGTAAGATTCCTTTTTCTAGATCAATACCATATGCTTTACAGTTAACTTTATCTTTGATAAAATAGGAGCAGAGCTTGAGCAAAATATCTTTGTCTTCCTCATAGATCTTAAATTTTTGTCCAAAAAGGAGTTTTCCTTTTGCATTGAGATAGATTAAGATTTTAGGAAAATCATAAACGACACTTTTTCCATCAAACTTACCAATAGAATATTCAACAGCTCCTTCGATGATTTTAGAGGGGTTGTCCATAATCTTTGTATTTAGTGGTTCGCAAGTTGTCCTGTATTTGGGACACCTGACTTAGGTTTTGTTTTGTTTTTGATGCAAAAATTTCTGCGCGATCCATCCAGCTAATAGCAAGTGCACGCCAATCACGAATAGGCTTTCCATCGCTTGTTTTCCATTCTCGTTGCTTATAGTATTGATAGAATTTTTTTGCTTCTACGGCATCAAAACCTTTATCTACAAAAAATGAAATAAGTGTCTGCCAGTCCTTTGACTGTTTAGTTAAGTTTTCTTGTTTAGTATTGTTTGTTTTAGATACCAGTGCTTGTCCATTCATGGGACGGTACTCGTCTTGAGCTTGTTCATAACTGGGACTGTGCTGTTTTGTTTCAGGTACAGTTTTGGGATGGTACTGTGCTGCAACTTGTTCTAATACGGGATTGTACTGTCCCTGTACTGTTTCAGTAGTAGAACATAAAATGGCCATCTTCAATTTGCTACCCTTATATGGGTTATGGGAAGGGAAGTAGAAGAGATAGCCCCAAGAATCCAAGTCTGTAATGCATCGATGATATGTAGACTTAGAGCCTATTTTTGCAGCACGCATGACGTGCAGTCTACTTACATAGAATTCTGTAGAAAAACGACTACTATTCCACTCTTGAAAAAGAGCCATGTACAAGCTAATATGAGATGGATTAAGGCGATCATCCGTGTAGAATTTTTCAAAAGCGCTGTTTAGAAGCTTTATATAATTCATCCTTGGTTAATTTTAACTTTATTAGCTTCCATTATATTTCCAATATCTTCACTATCGTAAAAGAGAATGCCTCCTATTTTAGTAAAAGGAAGGGTTCCATTAATTCGCAAGGTTTGTAATGTACCTGGGCTTATTCTTAACATCTCGATGACTTCAGAAGATTTGAGATATCTCTTGAGGTTACCTGAACCCTTTTTGGATAGTAGCTTTTTAATATCATCGAGCAATTCCATTTTGAATTCCCTTAAATCGTCTGTTGTAATAATATTTGTTGGCATGATAAAGTGGATTGTGGTAAAAGAGCCAACTTAAACACTCTCGTTTCTCATTGCTACTCTTTGACCTGATTTGACTTCTATTCCACAAATCTGTTGCTTATTATCTAGTTTTGTTCACTAGTTTGACCCTACTATGGTTAAAGTTTAACACATTGGTAAATAGTGATTTATAAAGTGTTTTGTAGGGTGTGTTATGCTTTCGCGAAAGCGTAACTTAATAAATATCCGTTATAGTTTTTAAATCAGGAGGTCAACCGAGTACGGGACTAATTTTAACTTTCTGAATTGTTTATTTGAGACAGAAGACTAACCGAGAGATCGTCTAAAAATTTTGTTCTGCTCATTTTTCGTGCTTTTATTTCTGAATAGGTTTTATAGATGTCGCCCACTTCATAATTAAACATACTTGAAAATGCTCTAGCGATTTCTTTAATTTCAACCGTACCATTATTAATGATTCGATTACTATGTAGCGCATAAATTAATTCTGTAATTGCTGCTTTAGATCCTGTCCATTCTAAATTAGATGGACAAGATTTGTTTAACGCTTTATGACTAGAGATTTGAGTTAACTTAGATTTATAATCTATTATGAAGTCTGCAAAACGCTTATATGCAGTTAATCTGCTCAAACATAAATCTCTACTTGATGAAAATATAGGATCTCTAAAAAAGGGTTCTGAGTATTCAAAGCCAACAACTTCTGAAGGTCTAATGAAATAGTAAAAGTCTAAATCTTTTCTGCCTAGACGCATATAATTTATAAACTCATTATGTTTAGTGAAATATAAATTAAGTTTCTTGAGTTCTTTGTCACAAAATGAAAGCTGTGATTCTTTTTCACATTGTGGAATGTTAAACATAAAGTGTTTTAAGCTCGCTTGAAAAACTAGTTCTGTTTGAGGTATTTGTTTTTGGGTTTTAAAAAAATGAATTTCTTGTTGACTAGAGGTAAAATTATTTCTGCTTATAAAATCTCTTAAGTTACAAAGACACTGTTGGCTCAAATTCATCAAGTCCAAAACTTGACGTAATTTATCTTCTTCTAAATCTCTTTTATCGACTAGATTAATTTGAAATTCCTGTAAGATAGATGCAATTGTCACCAATTTTAGTTTTGCTGTAAATTAATATAAGTGTCCACATATTTTATAGGGTGAGTACGACCAAAACTATTGATTTATAAAACGAGGGCTTAAAGAGCATCGTTATTTATGAATTACGTCCGAATTATTATTTTTGTAAGAAAATGCCTGATAATCAAGTGATTATTGTTTAAAATGTAATAAAACTTTTAAAATAATAATTAAATTACAGAAACAATCATAACCATACTCTATACCAGAGGCATATATTCAGCGATTAAAACCATTATTGTTTAGCTGTTTTTGATGCCTTAGAATAAGAACAAATGTTCCATTTACGGCTATTAGTCATCCTTTTGTTATTACTCACTCCTACGCTTATTTTATTAGGCCAGAAAAGCCACACCAAATACTTAGATAGTTTGAAGGGCAAATCTTTCGAGGTATTAATGGACGATTTTTGGAATAATTTTGAGAATACAGAGACGGCAGAGAAGATTGCGATTGCTTATAATCAAAAAGCAAAAGGTTCGAAGAATAAGCTTGAGTTGGTGCGTTCGTTTGATCTTCTAGCAAGAATTTATACAGTAGAAAAAAACATCTTATTTGCCGATAGTATTATTCAATACTCGTCTGAAGTAAATAGTGATTCATATCCTAGTATTGGTTATTCATTAAAAGGTTATAACTACTATGCAATAGGTGATTATGAAAGTGCACTTGATAATTATTTAAAGGCATACGACTCTGCCAAAGAAAAAGGGAACGCTTATCAACTTATTGAAATAACTCAGGTCATAGGAGCTCTTAAAAACCGCTGGGGTAATTATGAAGAAGCTCTTGAAATCTATAAAGAACACTTTGATCTCTTAGAGTCATTAGAAATATCAGATGGTGAGTATAGGGAAGATTATTTAATTACGTTATATAATTTGTCACTCTCCTATCAGAGAAACAAGAAATACGATTCTTCAAATATTTATATTCAGAAAGGAATTCAAGAAGCAACCGAAGGTCAAGACACTCATTTTTTGTCTGATTTCCGACACGCTGAAGCAGTAAACTTGTATCTAACATCAAATTATATTGAATCACAGAGGGCTTTTTTAAAGTTAAAAAGTAATCCTATGGATCCATTTAAGGAATCAATTACAAATTACTACTTGGGGCAAGTTGCTTTTAGAAACAATAAATCTTCACTTGGTATTTTCTACTATCAGAAAGTAGATTCTATTTTCAGAAAAAATAATGAAGAGTATCCGGAACTGCGCGAGGTTTATGAGTATTTGGTTACTCATTATCGTAAGAAGAACTCCCCAGGAAAAGAACTTGATTACATAAGACAGCTTCTAATAGTTGACAGTTCCCTTGCTAGGAATAGAGAATATTTAAACCAAACAATTATAAGAAAGTATGAGACCCCTGAACTCATTGAAGATCAGAAAGATTTAATTGCAAAGCTTAATGGTAAAAATAAGCGCACATCCATAATGTCTTATGTATTTGGAATTTGTTTAATTATTCTGATCATACCCTTAGTATACTTCTATAGAAGAAGTATAAAAAATGCAAGACTCTTTAAAGAACTACAAACCAAAAGAGAACACCATAAAATTGTCACGCTAGCTAGCAAAGCTTCGATTGCAGACGAGATTGAGGTGTTAATAGTTGAAAAACTGAAAATTTTTGAAGAGAACCTACGATTCACTGATGAAGATATATCCCTGAATAAGCTGGCAAAAGAAATAGGTTCAAATTCTACTTACGTATCACGTGTCATTAATAAAACACAAGGAAAAAACTTCTCTAATTATATTAATGATCTCAGAGTTGAGCATATACTAAAGCGGTTAGATGAAGAACCTATATTGATCAACTACAAAATTAAGGCACTAGGTGAAGAAGTAGGATTTAAAAATAGCGAAGCTTTTTCAAAGGCGTTCTTTAAGTATACTCAGATGAAACCTTCCTTTTACTTGAAGAAGATGCGGGAAAAAGATGTAGCTGATAATACGTAATTTATAAATAACGACTTCATATAGAGTTATTTAAGGTTGTTTGCTATTAAAATAGCATAATTTGTAATCGAATAATTAAAACACTCTATTATGAAAACAACATCAATTAATGATTTCAAAAACAAAGAAATCAAGAATCCAGAAAAGATCTTTGGCGGTACTGGCGCCGATGGAACCATCGACAAGGATAAAATCAAACCACCTAGACACGGCAATGCAAACTAAATGTCAAAATCTTAAACACTCTATGTTGAGAAATAACTTAGGGTGTTTTCTTTCAAAAATTGGGATACTCACGGTATTCTTTTTTGCTAGTATTTCTTGTTCTTCTCAGGAAATAGCTCTCACATATCCCATTATTGAGAAAGGCGATAGCACTAATACGTATTTCTCACATACTATATTAGATCCTTATCAGAATCTTGAGAATGAAAATGATACTATCAATACTGATTGGTACAACGTTCAAAATAAGCTTGCTATAAATACATTAAATAGAATTTCTGGAAGAGATGAAATGCTCAAGACTTTAATAGCTTACGAGGATAGAATAGATGAAATTATAATTGAAAACAAAATAATTGCAAATGGGAATCATTTCTATTTAAAGAGAACAAAGAATGAAAATATAGCATGTCTTTACTTTAAAGAGAGCTATAAAGCCAAGGAGGTGTTGCTGTATGATCCAAAAGCTTTTAATAGTGAAGTGGATAATAATGTGATTAGTTATTTTAAACCATCTTGGGATGGTAAAAAGGTGGTAATTGCCATCACTAACTCGGGTAAGGAAATATCAGATTTAATCGTCATGACTGTTTCTAATCAATCGCTAGTAGCAGATGTTATATCCAGAGCAAGACCAGAATCCTTTCTTGGTATTTCCTGGTTACCTGACAATTCTGGTTTTACATTTTTACAGTTTGGTGAGCAGGAATCAGACCTCAATTACAGTGTGCTTTATAGGCTAGGAGCTTCAAGTAAATCTCTAACAAGAGTCTTTGGGACAGGGCTTCAAAAAGATATTCATATTGATGCTAAGGGAGTTTATCCTATAGCGAAGCTTTATAACAGTAATGACCCATATATAATAGGTTACATAGCAACCGTTGAAAATTTTTGGGAAGCGTATGTTTCTGATATTAATGAATTTTCAAAAGGGACTCCAAATTGGACCAAATTACACGATAAAGATGATTTGTTATACACTGATTCTGGACGCTTTCTTAAAGGAATATATATATTTAAGAGTAATCGAGATTTCGAATCAAATGCACTCTATAAAGTGAATAGTGAAAACTTTGCTTTCGCGAAAGCAGAACTTATTTGCAAACCAGTCGAGGGCGAAATATTACAAAGCTTTATAATTAATGGTGACGAAATTTATTTCACAACTACAAAAAATGGCGTCTCTTCAAAGTTATATAAATGTGTAAATGGAGAAAGTTTAAATATTGAACTACCTATGAATGTAGGTTCAATTTCATTAAAAAATAATCCATCAGACGAACAATCAATTTTCATAAGCTTATCAGGATGGACAATGGATAATCAACGATATTTATATCATACTCAATCTAATGTTTTTGAATTAAGTCCATTAAGCGATAAAGCCAGTTATCCTGAATTTAATAATATAAGATCAAGAGAAGTAGAAGTAGTATCACATGATGGCGTATTGGTTCCATTATCTATCATCTACAATGAAGATGCAAAACCTAAAGAAGCTAGTCCAACATTATTTTATGGATATGGATCATATGGAACATCCTTAGAGCCGTTTTACTCTACGACATTTTTACATTGGGTAGAACTTGGTGGAATACTCTGTATTCCTCACGTGCGCGGAGGAGGTGAGAAAGGAGAGCAATGGCATCAAGATGGAATGATGAATAAAAAAGAGAATACTTGGAAAGATCTAATTGCCTCTGCAGAATATATGATAAATGAGGGTTTTACATCAAAGGATAAAATTGCAATTTATAGTTCTAGTGCCGGCGGGATAATGATTGGAAAAGCTGTTACGGATAGACCAGATTTATTTGCAGCAGCTATTGCAGAAGTTCCAATTATGAATCCTCTGAGAAGTGAAGCAAGAAAAGGAGGAGGAGGATCAAATATGCTCGAATATGGTACGATTAAAGATGCTGCTCAAGTAAGTGGATTAATAAATATGGATCCTTATTTAAGTTTAGAAAAGAATATTAAATATCCTGCCATACTCCTCACTGCAGGAGAAAATGATCCAAGAGTGCCAAAATGGATGCCAGGCAAATTTGCTGCAAGGGCTCAAGAATTTTCTATCTCTAGCAAACCAATTCTGTTTCGCATAGACAAAGACGCTGGTCACGGAACAGTCGACGAGAAAATAAAATATTATCAAGAGTATGCAGATGTTTTTTCTTTTGCTTTTTGGCAGACAGGTCACCAAGACTTTGTTTTAAAAGATTAGTATTTGCAAAAGCAATCATCTAAATGTGAAAAATTTCTCTTTCTATTCACAACTTGAGTCTAAAGACTGTGGGCCAGCTTGCTTGCGTATGGTCTCAAAACATTACGGAGAAGAAATTAGCTTACAGAGGCTAAGAGATATTTCAGAAACTAATCGCAACGGTACAAATCTCCATTTTCTTTCTCAAGCTGTTGAAGAGCTTGGCTATAATTCTTTAGTGGTTAAGCTATCACTAGCTGAAATTAAAAAGGCACCATTTCCGATGATTCTTCATTGGGACCAAAATCATTTTGTAGTACTATATGGAATCCAATCTAAATTTGGAAAAACAACTTACCTAATAGCAGATCCGTCAGTGGGATTACTCAAGCTTGACGAAAATGTGTTTAAACGACACTGGGGTAACTCAAATGAAGTTAAACCTGAAGGAGTTGCCTTGTTGATTGAGAAGCCCATAGGTTTTAGGACAAGTAACAATTCAAAAGATTTTGGAATAGCATCAAAGACAACTGTCTTTAGCTATATGGTTCAGTATAAGAAATACATATGGCAGTTAGTAATTGGTCTATTAATTGGTAGTTTATTACAAGCATTAGTACCCTTTCTAACTCAAAGTATAGTTGATATTGGAATTAGAGGGCAAGACTTAAACTTTGTTTATATTATTTTAGGAGCTCAAATATTTCTTTATTTGGGGCGTATGGCTATCCAACTTACAAGGAATTGGATTTTACTTCATATAAGCGTGAGAGTTAATGTTGCCATGGTTTCTAGTTTTATTAGAAAGTTAATGAGATTGCCTATTTCATTCTTTGACAATAAACTTACTGGAGATTTATTACAAAGAATTAATGATCACAGAAGAATACAGAACTTTGTGGCAGTCTCATCACTTGATGTTATATTTTCTGTTGTGACAATATTGGTTTTGGGTGTTGTATTAGCTTATTACAGTTTTCAAATATTTGCATTATTTCTTGTTGGTAGTTTATGCTATTGTTTATGGATTATATTCTTTTTAAAAAAAAGGAGATTGATTGATAATAAACAATTTAAAGTACAGAGTCAGGATAATAGTAAAATGCTAGAGCTTATTAACGCAATGCAAGACATTAAGCTTTATGGTATTGAAAGAGCACAGAGACAGTCTTGGGAACAGATTCAAGCTAAACTTTATAAATTAAATGTAAGCGAACTAAAAGTTACACAATATCAAGATGCAGGAGCCGGATTTTTAAATGAAATCAAGAATCTAGTAATTATTGTAATTGCTGCAAAGCTCGTTATCAATTCACAAATTACTCTAGGTGCTATGCTGGCTATCTCTTATATAGTGGGACAATTAAATACGCCATTAAATCTTTTAATTAACTTTTCAAGGGATTTTCAAGATGCTCAAATCTCATATAATAGGATAGCAGAAATACATAATCTTGATGAAGAAGAAATACAACTCTCAAAAGTCAATAATGAGCTGTTAGAGCTTGATGATATTCTGTTAGAAGATATTAGTTTCAGATATCGAGGAATAAAGAATTGGACGATTAAAAATTTGAGTCTCACAATTCCAAAGAACAAGGTTACGGCTATTGTAGGTCATAGTGGGAGTGGGAAGACCACTTTACTTAAATTACTTTTACGTTATTACGATACTTACAAAGGAACAATACGATTAGGAGAAACATCATTACATCATTTATCTCATAGAAAGTGGAGATCTCAATGCGGTGTTATCCTTCAAGATAGTCATATATTCAATGATACAATTCGCTATAATATTACTCTTAGTAATAATTATGTCAATAAAGAAAATCTCAAAAATGCAGTGAGAGTATCAAATATGGAAAACTTTGTCAATGATCTTCCTTCTGGTCTATCCACCATGATAGGCAAAGAATCTATGAGTTTAAGTAGTGGTCAATATCAACGAATTCTGATAGCTAGAGCAGTTTATAAAAACCCAAACTATTTGTTTTTTGATGAAGCTACTAGCGCGCTGGACACAGATAACGAGCGCATAATTACAAATAGATTATCAAATTTTTTTCAAAATAAAACTGTTGTCATTATTGCACACAGATTGAGTACAGTAATTAATGCAGACCAAATAATTGTTCTACATGATGGTGCTGTTGTAGAAAAAGGAACCCATTCCCAGCTAGTAGCTCAAAGAGCTAATTATTATAACCTTATCAAGGATCAACTACAGCTAAGCAAATAATGGGAGGGCAAACTACATTTATAGAAGAGTCAGATATAGAGTCTAAAGAATTTATAGAATCTATACCAATAACATTTGTGGGACGTAGCTATATTTTCATTGTTTTCATACTGGTAGGTCTATTATTCTTTTCTCTATTAGTAAAATACCCTGTTATTGTTCAAGGAAAGGCGAAAATAACGACGTTAGTCCCCCCTGAAAGTATAGTGTCGAGAATGGGCGGAACTATAGAGAGGTTACTTGTTAATAATGGAGAAGTGGTTTTAGCAAATCAAACTCTACTAGTTTTGCGCTCTAATGCAAGTTTTGAAGATGTAGGTTTAGCAAAACAAATATTGAATAGTTTAAGCTTTCGCGAAAGCGAACAACTCGTTGGTTTACATCTTAATCTCAATCAAGAGAGTTTTAGAACTCTCAATACACTAAGGCTAGGTTCATTGAGAAAACAATTGGACATACTTCAAAATAATTACTTTCTTTATATCAATTCTCAAAAGATTGATATTCACAAAGCCAAGCTGAACAAGCTCAACAATCGTCATAAAGAGAGAAGTATTAATGTAGATGTATTGGAGAATACCAAAAATCAAGTCTTATTAGAATTATCGCTTGCCGAACAAAATGAACAGCGATATGCGCAGTTGTTTAACAAAGGAATAGTATCGGCAATCGATTATGAGAGAACTAAGAAGGAAACACTACTTGCTAGACAAAAGCTGAATGACAACATCGTTGCCATCTCAAACAGCCAACTGCAATCTTCCGTATTACTTTCAGATAGGGCGATAGCAGGACTTAATTATCATTTAGTAGATAAGAGTAGACAAAGTGCCTTTAATCACAGTATCGAGAATTTTATTGCTGCCATTGAAGTTTGGGAGGATAATCACCTGGTTAAAGCTAAGTCAGAAGGAAGAGTTCATTTTCTGGACAGGCTTAGCGATCATTCTATAATACTAGCAAATAAAGAGATTTTCATAATAGAGAACATTAATGAAAACCGACAATTTATTGCTGAAATAGAAATTCCTCCAACTAATTATGGTAGTATAAGTTTAGGTCAGGTTGTTGAAATAGATTTAGATAACTATGAACAAAGGCAGTTTGGTTTTTTAAAAGGTAAGGTGATTGAAATGTCTTCGGTACTTAATGAGGATTCTAACTATGTGGTATTAGCGTCATTTGATAATGCTTTAAATACAACAACCAATAAGAAAATCACTTATCGGGAGGGAATGACGGGTTCATGTAGAATCCTCACAAAAAACACTAATCTGATGAATAGGTTAATACAGCGATTATAAGCTGCATGTAAGTAGAAATTACTAGTTATTAGCCTGTTCAAGAGCCTCTTTTAATTTTACAATAAGTTCATCTTTTGTCAGTTCAGACAAATTTAACGGGGAAGTATCAATAACATTTCTAGATATTGAAGTTGCTTGAAGCTCTTTTGTTTTGCTATTGATTCTAGCTTGAACGGCCTCCATATCCTCTTTAATCTTATGATCCATTACTCGAGCATAAATCTGAGTCGTAGTAATTTTAGAGTGACCTAATATCTTCGAAACAGTTTCAATAGGCATACCATTACTTAGGGCAATGGTTGTAGCAAAGGTGTGGCGAGCCATATGAAAGGTTAGGTTTTTTTCGATATTTACTTTACTAGCTATCTCTTTGAGATAGAGATTTGCTTTTTCATTGGTAATAATAGGCAGTAAACTACCTGAGACTTGAGTGACTGGGTGAACTTCATACTTATCAAGTATACTTTGCGCTTGTTCTAATACAGGAATTTTAATCTTAGTATTCGTCTTTTGGCGAAATGTACTTATCCATGTATCAGTATCATCTAACCAAATATTGTCCTTAGTCAATTGTTTTATATCTATAAAAGACAAGCCAGTATAACAACTAAAAACAAACAGATCTCTTACGCGGTCCAAGCGCATGGATTTGAATTTATAATCCTTAATAAGTAGTAACTCATTATTTGATAGAAACTCTCTGTCTACCTTCTCAAAGGTCATTTTCCACCTTCTAAAGGGATCATTATCTATCCATTCTAGATTATATGCTAGTGTTACCATTTTACGTAGACGCTGGATATGCTTCATTACCGTGTTATGGCTCATTGCCTTTGGATGGCCTTGAGGATAGTAGGCACTTAAAAATGTAGAGAAGTCAGAAAGAAATTGAAAATTTAATTCACTTAATAAAATATCTTTATTCCTTTCCTGTATCAGAAACTTATTAATATACTTCTCAGTTACTCCGAAGTTTTTAATAGTTCCAGGAGTTAATGTTCTCTCTATTTTTTTAGTATGGTAGGCAATAAGCTCTTGCAGTGAATGAGATTGACTATCGTCTTTAAGAAAGCGATCTTTGATTGCTTTGCTGGTAATCACTTTTCCTTCATTAAGTAATTCTTGATAGCAATTAAATAATCTTGACTTTGAAAGTTCTAAATAACGATTAAAGTCTTTTGCTTGTGAAGAGTTTCCTCGATATCTTTTAGTAGTTGAGTTCCAACTCTCGATTGGAATTTTCCTTTTGAGACTGATGCTCAATCTCTTTTTATTGACATTGACACGTGCATAAATAGGACATTCGTCATTTTTTGCATTTTTAGTGTCTAGCCAGAAACTAATAGAAAAGGTTTTTGAAGTACGCATAATAAAGTCATTAGGTTAATATAAGAATTAAATGACTGTATATCAGTGTGTAGTGGATTTTAAATAAGAAAATTAAGTAAATGGCAGTAAAAACTGCCACTCTTATTTTTACTTACCTAATAACTGCCATTAAGCTTGCAGTTAAATGATATTAAACAAAACCATATAAAATAAAAAACTGCGCTAATCCTAGGATTAGCGCAGTTATGGTGCTTTTTGCAAAGCTATTCGTGACCTCGACTGGATTCAAACCAGTAACCTCTTGAGCCGTAATCAAGTGCGCTATTCAGTTGCGCCACGAGGCCTAATTGAAAAGAACAATTACTCGTTCGTTTCGGGGTGCAAATATACAACTGTTTGTTTCATTTAAACAAATAAAATCAAATAAATATTGCAATTATTTTTTGATATTTTTCTATCAAACTTGAAGTCAAATAATTACACAAATAGAATTAATAATTAAGATAGCGGTCTCAAAGGATTTAATTCAAAATGGTAACTTTACTAGATACAAATTTCAGATTACATAAGAGATATTGAAGATTTTCCTAAAGAAGGAATTACTTTTAAAGACATAACTCCACTGTTGGGTGATGCAAACGCTTTCGCGAAAGCGGAAGAGATTTTATACACACTCGTTCCAGAAACTAATATTGATGTAGTAGTAGGGATCGAGGCGAGAGGTTTCTTCTTTGGTACCTTATTAGCAAAAAGACTAAACGCTGGATTTGTGCCCGTAAGAAAGCCTAATAAATTACCCTCCGAAAAAATATCACAGGAGTACGCTCTAGAATATGGTACAGATGTTCTTGAGATGCATAGGGATGCTATCAAACCTGGAGATAAAGTATTATTGCATGATGATGTTTTAGCTACAGGAGGAACTGCTGCTGCCGTGGTAGCTCTTATTGAGCAACTAGGAGGCGTAGTAGTGCAATGTAATTTTCTTATCGAGCTAGACTTTTTAAATGGTAGAGTTAAACTAGCTGGAAAGCACGTAGCAGCCGCAATTACTTACTAAAAGTTATACTGAAAACTAAGGTTTGGTGTAAAGCCCAGTGATTTTACAGTCATTTGCTGCACTTCATTCTCACTGTCAACAAGATAATAGGTATTTAGGATATTATTGTTGTTAAACAGATTCCAGATAGATGCGCCTATTTGAGCATCATTCTTAAGTATTTTAAAATTGTATATGGTAGAGATATCAAATCTCAGAAAGCTATCTGATAATGAAGAGTTAGGTCTCTCATAAACGATCTGATTATTTTGTAGAATACTTTGATTTTGTGGGCGTGTGAATGGTGTTCCAGAGCGCCAATTAAATCCTAGCGAAAGTTTAAAACGTTCCAGACTATACGAAGTTCCTGCGCTTACAGAATGTCTAATGTCTTTGTTGTTAGGGAATCTGCGGCTTTCATTTAGTGCGTCAAAAGTATAGTTGTTTTTTGAATAGGAATAACTGAGCCAACTAGTAAAAGATTTAAACCGCTTGCTTGTAAGAAAGTCAAGCCCTGTAACATCATAGGATCCAGTAGCATTTGTAAATTGAAATTGGTTCTGAAAACCTTGGCTTCTCGAGGAAATTCCTGCGACTTCTTTTACATATCCCTCCACACTAAATAACCATTTATTTCTAGTGTAATCTAGGCTTACAGATGCTTGCTTGCTTCTTAATATAGGTAAGTTATCTTCATTTGCCGCGACCCATCTTCTTCGTTCAAGTCCTAAAAAATCATTAGGCTGATCAATAATTTGAAAAATAGATTGGTTTTTAAACTCGCCAAGAGCACTTATCTTAAAGTAATTTAAAAACCGTTGACTAAAACGTAGTCTAGGCTCTACAATAAGCTTGTTAAAACGCTTTAGGTAGCTTGCTCTGGAGCCCACAGTAAATTGTGTGGTATTGTTGCTAGAGAGAAAAGAAAGCTCTGTAAATAGGGCTTGAGTGCGAGTAACATTTTTTTCATTTCTAAAAAATATCGGGTTGTTAGTTTGTGCGAGGTTTCTAGTTCCTATCTCTGTAAATTGATACCCATTTTCCCACCTAAAATTATCACTCAGCTTTAAATGTGTATTTAATGTGAAACCTAAGTCAAGAACTTCGTTTTCTTGGTCAAGTTGCTGGTTATTTTCTATATTAAAATTACGTGATTTTAGATTGTAGTTTGATGCATATAAATTAAGATCAGTTTTAAATTGTGGATTCCACTGTCTTGCATATTTAATTTTTAAACCTCGATTTCCTTGATTTATACCACTACGAGCAAAGACTCCTGCAGCCGTAGTGTTTTCATTGTATTCTAACTTGTTAAACAGTGTAGTAGCGCTTACACTTAGGTAATCACGATCGCTTATGTTGTAGATGTATTTTGCACTAATATCATAAAAAAAGAAGTTAATATTTGATGCAGAAACGGGAAGATTTTCGCTCATTTCTAGATCTGTATCTTGAAAAATACGATTCGTATAATTGCTGTATGTAGGCGTTTCAGTTATATCTGTATGAGATCTTCTAGCAGATAGGAGTAAAGTAGATTTTTTTGTGAGCGGTAGTCTAGCAAACCCTTTTACATGCAGCAAGTTTGCACTTATGCTTCCACTTTTTTCATTAGACAGGCTGTCCTCTAGTCCTATTTTGAGTACTCCAGAAACACCATCGCCATACCGTGCACTTGTGCCATTTTTTATGACTTCAACTCGTTTAGTTAAATATGGATTAAATGCAGATATGAGTCCGAAAAAATGTCCAGATTGATACATTTTAATGCCATCCCAAAGTATCAGGTTTTGATCATTTGTTCCTCCACGTATATTTAGATCAGATACGGTCTCATCGGTGCTTATAATTCCTGGTAAGGCTTGGACTGTTTGTAGTACATCTGGCTCTATGACTCCAGGGAGAATACCAAATTGCTTTGGAGCTATTATAGTAACCCCAGAGCTAGATTTAGATATTCCAGAAGTAAGTAGGGAAGCAATGTAAATATTATCGAGTTCTTGAATTTCGCTAGGACGATTGAGATCTCTTAAAACTATAAAACGATTATTAAGTTTATCAAAATCATAGCCTGTATAGTTGGTTATAAAAAGGAGCGCCTCGTCAAGAGTTTTATCATTTGAAATACGTGGTATTTTAATGGAAGAAACGAGTTCATCTACATATGAAAACCTTACGTCATACCTTGTCTCGATGCTTTTTAAAACAGCAACTAGAGGTATTCTCTCGCTATTATTCTCTTGAGATCTTACATCAGAAAAAAATAAAAAGAATATTATAGGAAAAAGTATTGAGAAAACTTTTTTAATCACGAGCTAAAGTTACCTTTTTTTCCTCTTTGGTATAGGTTAAATTAAAAGGTAGACTTATAGATTTGAGAGCAATATCTATATTATCGTGTGTAAATGTTCCTGTGTAAAGCTCTTGAGCAAATACTTCGTCTACATTAACATGTACTTGATATTGTCTTTCTAATTCTGCAATAACTTCTCTTAAGGGAGTTTTTTCAAAGGAACTTTCATTACGTATCCAAGACGGTGATTTTGGAGTGCTTGGGATTGTAGTTCCTGTTATAAGTACGCTTTCGCGAAAGCGGTCTCCAGCTTTTAATATTACTTCTTGAGTTGTGGTTGTTACTTTTACAGAACCTTCATAACATATTACGTCAAAATATTCATCTCTATTTTTGATATTAAATTGTGTCCCTAATACCGTTACGGTTCCATTTGAAGTTTTCACATTAAAAGTAGTTCCCTTTGCCACTTTAAAATAAGCTTCTCCTTCTAAAGATACATTGCGTTGCGCTTCCCACGTATCTTTATCATAAGTAAGTGAAGACATTGCGTTAAGCATTACTGTGGAGTTATCTGGTAAAGTGATGGACTCTTTTTGAGCAGTTTGTGTGTAATGATCAGAACTAGAAGATCTCAGTGATAGTGCATAGTAAACCCCTATAAATAGGATAAGTACTGCTGCGACACGTAAGAAAGGTTTTAACGCAATCACTTTAGATTTTTTAGCATTAACACGTGTATGTAGCGCCTCAAGTTGTTTATCTACGTTGTAAGTAGGAATCTCTAGATGTTTAACGGTATCAGAAATACGCGTGTAGTCATCGTACTCTTCAAGATTTTTAAAAGCTTGAAGCTCACTCTCGCTAAGCTCGTTATCGAGCCATTTACTTATTAATTGTTCTTTTTCCATAGCGTTACTATATATGTAACAAGGTTGTTGTTATATTTCCTACCTGAGCTCTGTGATTTCTATTTTTAATTTTTTTAAAGCGCCGTAAATTCTTTTTTCTACTGCCTTTGTAGAGATACCTAAGAGCGCTGCAATTTCCTTGTGCTTTTTTCCTTCTACGCGGTTTAGTAAAAAAGCTGTGCGCTGCGCCTCTGTGAGATTTGCAATCGCTTTTTCAAGTTTTTGCTGGTACTCTTGTTCTTCAAGTACAAATTCTGGAGTCTCATTTGTATAATCTTTAGGGGTATTCTTTTTAAATTTTAATACCACCTTCTGATGTGCATAGGCGTTAAGCGTGAGGTTATTTGCTATAGTAAATAGATAGCTTTTTGCCTTCTCTTCAGAAACTTTTGCGCAGTTTTCCCAAAGCTTAATAAAGGCCTCTTGTACTTTATCTTCGGGATTGTAGTTGTTCCCAAATTTGTAATAAAGAAAATTAAACAGATTTTTAGAATGCGCTTTAAAGACTCTATTATATATAGTCTCGTGGCAAACACCTTTGTTATCTTCTTTCTTCATCGAGTGCAATAATAGAGAAATGTAAATAATAACTTAAATGGGGTAGGAGTTTTTTCTTTAAAGTTGTTTTATTATTGCAGTACGCCAGAAAAAAATGAAAACCATATCATACTCATTATTAAGACATTTACAGCGACTAATGTTGCTGGCACTATTGTGTATGACTATAGGTTGTCAAGATGATCTTCTCGAAGAAAGCACAATTCAAGGAGGGATAGAGGATAACGCTAGCGCACAGTTAATGCAATTAATGTATAATGTTGCTCTTAATGATGGCTCTCATGATGATATTATTGATAGAGCACCTTGCTTAGAACTTATACTGCCAGTTACGGTTACTATAAATAGTGCAGATGTTGTAGTAAACCACACTGACGACTTTGAAACGGTAGCAGAACTTTTTGAGCAACAAGGAAATGCAGACGATTATACTATTGACTTTCCTATCACAGTAACAACGGCTACACATGAGCAAGTAGTTGTTGCGTCACAGTCCGCCTTCGATGAGCTTGTAGAAACTTGTGGACAAGCTACCCAGAATGATGCAGATATAGAGTGCGTCGATTTTGTATATCCGCTTGGCTTTAGCACTTTTGATCCAGAATTTACAATTACAAATGTAGTGAGTGTACAAAGCGATAGAGAGTTACTATCATTTGTAAATACCATGCAAGAAACTAATCTTGTAGCAGCTGTAAACTTTCCTATTGTGATGAGAGCTCATGATGATAGTACCGAGGAGATGTCAAGCCATAGTGCGTTATCATCTGCGCTTGTAGAGGCTTCTTTAAGTTGTGATGAAGAGGATATTTATTATTTTGAGGAAGATGTATGTGTAGAGAGTGAGGTAAATGATTTTCTCATGACTTGTTACTGGCAAATAACTTCTTTTAATAATGAGGATACACTTAGTAACTATGTATTTTCTTTTGGTGCAAATAATTACCTTTTATATTTTGACACTAATGTAATTGCAGATGCTGGTTGGAATACATCTACAACAGCAGCAGGTGTTAGACTCAGCTTTTATAATCTGCCTATTTTAAATTCAGAAATAGGAGGGAACTGGACGGTAACGCAATGTGATGAAGAGACGCTATTATTGGAGAAAGGTGATGATGTAATGACACTCCAGCGAAATTGCTTTCAAGAGCCATTAGATTGTTTTGTAAGTGCTGTACTTAACGTGTGCGATAATGGTCAAGATGGTGAGGCTACCTTTGATTTAACAGAAACACTTTTAGGTTGTGACACCTCAGAAGTAGACATCGCTTACTACCGCACCCAAGAGGATGCCAGCAATCAAACGAACGCAATATCAAATCCTACTAATTATACCACAGCTACTAGTCCGGAGCTGCTTTGGGTAAGAGCTACACTTTTAAGTGATGCTAGTGAGTTTAAAATTATTTTCATTAATCTTACAGTAGTAGACTGTTGTAGTAACCCGCAAGATTATCTTAATGATCTTGTGATTTATATGCCTTTATCTGAGTATCCCGTAGAGCTTATAAGTGGTTACGTAAACAGCGCTGCGGCAAATGAATGTGTAGTGGATAGGGATGGGTCAGATCACTGCGCCATTAGTTTTAATCAAGATTCTTTTACTATTCCTGTCACTGCAGAAAATAGTATTGTACAAGGTGAAGAGTATACTGTGAGTGTATGGTTTAAAATGCAAAACACAACCTCTGGAGATCTAGAAATTATGTTTCAGAAGGGTACAGATGCAAGTCAAGAAGGATTTGCCATAGGTGTTTCTACCTTGAATACACCAGTGTTTTTTACTGATAATTTTGAAATTATAGATGAAGACTGGAACAATGAGGTAGATGTAGACTGGATGAATACAGACTGGCATCATCTAGCAATTACCGTAGATGCTACAAATACTGTAAAACTTTACAGAGACGGGATTCTACGTAATGAGGTAATCAGCGCCACGCTTGATATAGGCAGTAGCGCATTAAATGAATATACACTGGGCCAGGACTTCTTAGGTCATGTAGATGATCTTAGAGTGTATAAAAATGCATTAAACCCTAGCGAAATTCAACAACTCTTTGCTTTAGAAGGTGATTGCTATACTTGCTTGTAGATTTTTTAGCACCAGACTGAATCAAAAAAGGCTAGCTGTGTAGCTAACCTTTTCTTTGTTTTTTACGCTTTCGCGAAAGCGTGATTCTGTAAAATTTATACCTGCGAGATGCTACTGTAGAGTTAATAGTGCACATCTAACATAGACATATTTTTACAAGCATCGTTTTTTAGTAAAATTACTTGAAACGATAGCCTATACTGATTCCAGCTCTACCACTCACTTTATCTTGGTTGGTTTCAAAAACGTTTCTTCCCATTCCAAAATTTGCTTGTAAAATGATTCCTTCTTTTGAAATCCACTTGTAACCTGCGCCTAAACCTAGAAGTAAATTATTATCTGTATCTGGTGTAGCATTAGGCTCAAGGATTTTGGTACTGTGAAACATTGTAAATCCTTCGACAAAAAGTCCGCTTGCATATTTCTTGCTTAAATAGCGTCTATAAAAACCGGTGATACCACTGTCATAATCATATGAAAAAGCTGCGCCGGAGTCATTAAAAGTGGTAAATAATGATGTCCCAAAAGAAGAGTTTTCATTAATGGTTCTTTCAAATTCTACTTCGATTGTACCTAAGGCGGTAGAGAGCCCGTTTAATTTTAATTCTGAAAAATTTGATTTTTCAAACTGTTCTTGTGCAAACATAGTAGCACAAAATAATAGTAATGATAAAGTGATTAATTGCTTCATGATGAATGAATTATAAAATTAGTTAGAACTTCAAATCTATACGGTTTTCCTTCTTTAGATAGTTAAGGATTTGGTAAATAACATAATCAATCAGGTATTTAACTTTTATTTTGTCAACAAGAATATTTGTAGTTGTTCGAGAATTTTCTGCTATAATAGGTGATTGCTATACATGTTTATAAAGCTTTCCTTAATATCCTGAATCAAAAAAGGCTAGCTGTGCAGCTAACCTTTTCTTTGTTTTATATGCTTTCGCGAAAGCGTGATTCTATAATTTAAAGCAATCTTGCTCTTCTTTTCTTTCTAAAGTCTCTTACAAAGTACCATGCAGCGCAACTTAAGATGATAACGATACTTATAAGGTTACCAAAGATGAGAGTAAGAAGTAAATAGCCTAAGTAAAAGGCGCTAGCATAAAAGGCTACCGCTAGTAACATGACTAAGTATAAAGCAATCGTTTTAATCATTTATAGACGCTTCACTATTTAGTTTTAGGCTCAAATACAGGAAGTAATTTTGTCGAAACTTCGCCAAAACCTATGCGAGGATAATCTTTTGTTTTAGAGTAACCACGTATAATTACAGTGTCATTATCTTCAATAAACTTACGATCACCACCTTCTTCAAGTTTAATAGGCTTTTCTCCTCTCCATGATAACTCGAGCATAGATCCGTAAGAGTCTGGTGTTTTTCCAGAAAGTGTACCACTTCCCATCATGTCTCCAGCATTTACAGGACATCCATTTACCGTATGGTGTGCTAGTTGCTGGCTCATGTTCCAGTACATGTACTTAAAGTTAGATTTACAAACCGTAGTTTCTTTCTTTCCTTCTGGTTGTAATGCTACTTCAAGATTAATGTCAAAACTTTTCTTTCCTTCATATTGTAAGTAAGGAAGTAATTCTTTTTTAGGCTTAGGGCTTTCTACTCTAAAAGGCTCAAGCGCATCTAGTGTTACAATCCACGGAGAGATTGAAGAGGCAAAGTTTTTTGCTAGGAAAGGCCCTAGTGGCACATATTCCCATTTTTGAATATCACGAGCACTCCAGTCATTAAAGAGTACAAGTCCAAATATATTTTCCTCGGCATCTGCAGTAGTGATAGATTCACCTAAAATGTTTGCATCTGTAGTAATAAAAGCCATCTCTAGTTCAAAATCTACTAGTCTTGATGGGCCAAATATAGGTTCTGTAGCTCCGTTAGGTAATTTCTGACCATTAGGACGGTGTACCGGAATTCCCGATGGTATTACAGAAGAACTTCTCCCATGATAAGCAACAGGTAAGTGCAGCCAGTTAGGCATCAAAGCATTTTCCTCACCGCGGAACATGGTCCCTACATTTGTAGCGTGTTCTATGCTTGAGTAGAAGTCTGTATAATCACCTATTTGTACAGGTAATTGCATCTCAACTTCTTCCATTTTAAAAATTACAACATCTCGATCTTTCTGATTACCACGTAAAGATTCATTGGTTTCTTCAAAAATTTCGGCAATGCGGTTACGTACTAGTCTCCATGTTTTACGACCATCTGCAATAAAATCATTGAGCGTGTCTTGTAAAAAGATATCATCTGTAAGTGGGATACCTTCAAAGTAACCTAACTGGTGTAAAGCACCAAGATCTATTGCGTAATCTCCTATACGCGTCCCTATTGTAATAACGTCATCACGAGTTAAGAATACACCAAAAGGAATATTCTGTATTGGGAAATCTGTATTTTTTGGCGTTTCGAGCCAAGTTTTTCTAGAGGGATCGTTAGCAGATAGTGGCATTGTCTATATTTTGATAAGTTGTTTGTAATTCTCTCTTCAAATATAGGATTTATCGCATACTTAAAAAGTCTTTGTAGTATTTTTGTATCACTTTAACAAACAATTTTACTATGCAACGTGATACTGCCATTTTTGACCTAATCCAAGAAGAAAAAGAACGCCAATTAAACGGACTTGAGCTTATTGCTTCAGAGAACTTTGTAAGTGACCAAGTAATGGAAGCTGCAGGTTCTGTGTTAACAAACAAATATGCCGAAGGATACCCGGGAAAAAGATATTACGGTGGTTGTGAAGTAGTAGACGAGGTGGAGACACTTGCTATAGAGCGCGCAAAGGAACTCTTTGGAGCGGAATATGCAAATGTACAACCACACTCTGGATCACAAGCAAACACAGCAGTATTCCATGCTTGTTTAAAGCCAGGAGATAAATTTTTAGGTTTTGATCTTGCACACGGTGGTCACCTTACTCATGGATCTCCAGTAAACTTTTCTGGACGTTTATATAATCCAGTTTTTTATGGAGTAGAGAAGGAGACGGGACTACTTAATTATGATAAAATTCAAGAGATAGCAACAAAGGAGCAGCCTAAGATGATTATCGCTGGAGCTTCTGCTTACTCTCGTGAGATAGATTATAAACGCTTTCGCGAAATTGCAGACTCAGTAGGTGCAATCCTTCTAGCAGATGTTGCTCACCCAGCAGGACTTATTGCAAAAGGAATCATTGCAGATCCTATCCCACACTGTCACGTGGTAACTACTACGACGCATAAAACGTTACGAGGACCTCGCGGCGGAATGATCATGATGGGGAAAGATTTTGAAAATCCTTTTGGAATCAAATTAAAGAATGGAAATCTAAGAATGATGTCTTCATTATTAGATAGTGGTATTTTTCCAGGTAACCAGGGAGGGCCATTAATGCATGTGATAGGAGCAAAGGCAATCGCCTTTGGAGAAGCACTTACAGATGAGTTTTTACATTATATGGTGCAGGTTAAGAAAAATGCAACAATGCTAGCAGATGCACTTGTACTTAAAGGATATGATATTATCTCTGGAGGTACAGATAACCACATGATGCTTATAGACCTTCGCAACAAAGATGTGACAGGAAAAGCAGCCGAAGAAGCACTAGGAAAAGCAGATATTACAGTAAATAAAAACATGGTACCATTTGATGATAAGTCACCATTTGTTACTTCTGGTATACGTATAGGTACAGCTGCAGTGACCACTCGAGGTCTTGTAGAAGGTGATATGCACGAGATTGCAAACTTTATAGATAAAGCAATACAACATCACGATAATGATGAAGTACTTGCAAACGTTGCAGCAAGTGTAAACGAGATGATGGGGCATAGACCATTGTTTAAGGCATAACACTCGTCTCTTTTCGATATAAAAGCCCGCTACATGCGGGCTTTTATATTTTATAGCTGTAGCTTTTACAGCATGGCGCAGTTATATAATTTATGGCTTGAGAGCCAGTTTGATAATGACAAGTAGCGCTATAAAACCCATAAATCCTACAAGCACCCACTTACTTCCTTTGTATTGCTTTTTGTGTAGGGATAAATCCTTCCTGTAACTCCATACCATAAGAAGGATGAAAGCCACAATAAAAAAAACAACAAATATAATCTGACCAGTACTAAACATTTAAAGTATTTTAGGAGTTGTAAAAATACGACTGAGTACGCTTTCGCGAAAGCGTAACAAAACAAAATCCTTTATGAAAAATAAAATAGCCGCCGTAACATTATTTCATGACACTTATGGTCTTGATCGAAAAGATAAACCTACTGCAAATCTCCCGCTATCGAAAAATGAGCTGCGCTTTAACCTCATGAAAGAGGAAAATGAAGAATATCTAGAAGCTGCAAACGCTGGTGATCTCGTAGAGGTGGCAGATGCACTAGGGGATATGCTTTACATATTATGTGGAACAATCATCGAGCATGGGATGCAAGATAAAATTGAAGAGGTCTTTAATGAAATACAGCGTTCTAATATGAGTAAACTAGGAGCAGATGGTAAGCCTATCTATCGTGAAGATGGAAAAGTGCTTAAGGGGCCTAATTATTTTAAGCCAGACATTAAGAGTATACTTGACAAGTAATCACATAAAAAAGCCGCTTCTATCTAGTAGAAGCGGCTTTTTTATAAAGTGTAGTGGAAGATTACTCTTCTACTGTGATTCCTAGTTTTGCAAGAACAGCCATTGTAATATCTGCTGCTGGATCTGCATATGCAAAGTTGTTATTGTTACCTATAGTAAGAATGTGTGAGTAACCTTGTTCTTTTGCTACTACAGTTACCATTTCTCCTATTTTCTTGTAAAGTGGTTGTACAACTTCAGATTGCTTTAATTGTAAAAGCTGTGCACCATTCTGACGAAATTTTGAGATATCTTCTTCAAGAGCAATGATTTCTCCTTGTTTAGTTTTCTTGTCTGCATCTGTAAAAGTTGCTTGACCGCTTTGGTATAATTTTACCTTAGCTTCATAGTCTTCAATCTTTGCTTTCATTTGTGTTTCAAGATCAAGATTATAAGCTTTTACTTTTTCATTTGCTCCTGTAAGCTCAGGCATTTTTGTGAGGATAAAGTCGGCATCTACAGTTCCTACTTTGCTTTGAGCAAAAGCGGTTGCTGTAAATAGCACTACAAACATTCCAAGTACGATTTTTTTCATTGTATAGTATTTATTAAGATTATCATTTGCGCGTGCAAATATATGTGATAGAAGACAATATCTATGCCAAGTGGTTATTTTTAAGTAAATAGCTGCCCGCGGTGAGGCTTAAGCGCATCTCTTACGGGCTTCATCGCCTCTCTATCTACCACTAAAAATGCAATGCTGTGGTCTTCTGTAACTTGTTGAGTACCTGTTATGGGTGTATTTAATGCCTGTGCAGCTGCATACTCCTTTAAGTGAATCTCGTGATGCAAAGCAATTTTGTGTGCGTCTGGACCTCTAAAATCCCAGATTAGTTTAAGTCGTTCTTCAGTAGACATAATTTGATTTAATTTCTAGCAAAAATATAGCATATATGTTCTACCTAGCTCAGTAGGTACTAAATTTTCTATAATCTCGTTGCTATGGTACAACAGTTCATAATACTTATTTTTGCACATACTTAATACACTATGAAGCACCTTTTTTTATTGCTTATTTTCCTTTGTGGATTTTCGTTTGCTCACGCTCAAAAAGATATTCTTCTTACCATAAATAATGAAGTTATTAATAGTGAAGAGTTTACGAGGGTTTATGAGAAAAATAGCGAACTCATAAAAGAAGATGAGTCTAATGCTCCAGAAGATTATCTAAAGCTTTTTATAGATTACAAACTCAAAGTCCAAGAGGCCTACAGATTGGGACTTGATAATAAAAAGTCTTATCAAGATGAGTTATCTGCTTATCGTGCACAACTTGCAAAAAACTATCTCAATGACGTCAAGGTTACAGAAGAGCTTGTAAAGGAAGCTTACGATAGAACTGTAAATGAACTTAATGCACGTCACATTCTTGTGAGAGTGAGCCCTGATGCTTCACCTAGCGATACGCTAGTGGCCTACCGAAACATTACTCAAGCGAGAGCACGTATAATTAATGGTGAAAACTTTGAAAAAGTAGCAAGAGCGTTAAGTGAAGATCCATCTGCTAAAAAGAATGGAGGTGATCTAGGATGGTTTAAAGCCTTTAAAATGGTGTATCCATTTGAGAATGCTGCCTATAATACCGCAATTAATGAAGTTTCTAAGCCTTTTAGAACCAGTTTTGGATATCACATTGTACAGCCTATTGCCGTTCGTAAGTCAGCAGGGAAAGTGCAGGTTGCTCATATTATGGTGGCTTTAACTCAAAATGATAGTACAATTATTCCTGAGCAAAGAATTAATGAGGTATCTAAGCTATTAAAAGAGGGCGCTTCTTTTGAGACACTAGCATTAAATTACAGTGACGACAGGGTGTCATACAGAAAAGGAGGGAAGCTAGAAGAGTTTGAGCAAGGACAATTGAGTAGTGCTGCTTTTGAAAAAACAGCATTTTCACTTGAAAACATTGGTTCTGTTTCGCAACCTTTTAAAACTGAATTTGGATGGCATATCATAAAATTATTGTCTAAAACTCCTATGCCAACCTATTTGGATGCTCGAGTTGCACTTACCAATAAAGTTACAAGAGATGCTAGAGCACAAGTAATATCAGACAAGTTAGACAATAAGTTGAGAAATAGATATAATGTAGTTCTTGATGAAGGATTGCAATCATATTTAGAAAGTCTCTTCCCAGAGAAATATTCTGAAACTAAGATTGTTCTTAATAACGAACCGGCATTAAGTAATGTGGCATTTACTTTAGGTAAAAAGAAAGCTACATACACCTATAAAATGGTAGCCGACTATTTATTGTCGAAGTATCCACGTAATAATTTTAGGTCTAGGAGTCAGTTTGTAGAAGAGGGAATTCAATCTTTTGTTAGTGTTGTACTTAAAAATTATCATTTGGAGCACCTGGAAGAGGAAGATCAGGATTTTGCCGATATATTAAAAGAATACAAAGAAGGTTTATTGTTATTTGATTTACTGGAAACTAATATCTGGAAAAAAGCTCAGCAAGATAGTATAGGTCTACAAGAATTCTTCTTAAGAAATAAAGAAGATTATAGAAGTGTAAAGACTTATGAGGCTACAGTATGTACTACAAAAAGTAAGAGTTTAGCAAAAAATTATAGAAAAATTATTTCTAAAGGCATCTCGCCAGACGAAGCCGTATTATCTTTAAAAAGTAAGAGTGACACTCCTGTGCTATTATCTAGTAGAGTTTTAACTCAAGAAGAATTGCCAGAAGGACATCATCTATCTAAAGGAGTGAGTGATCTAATAGAAGATGGAGATAATTTTATAGTTTATAACGTATCTACCATCACAGAGGCAAAAGATCAATTGCTAAAGGACGTAAGAGGCGTAGTTATAAGTGACTATCAGAAGGAGCTGGAAAATAAGTTTGTAATGGATTTAAGAGATAAAAGCACAATCACTGTAAATAAAGAAGTTTTGAAAACATTAATAACGAAATATGAGAATTAAAAACACTAGAGTGGCTGTGTTTCTTTTGTTTACAATAGTCTCACTGTCTATGGTGAGTTGTCGCTATTTTAAAAGTGATGACACAGAAACTATAGTCGCTAGGGTGAATAATCATACATTGTCAAAGCGCACTATTGAAGATGTCATGGCAAAAAATGTGGTGAGTGATAGCGCGGCCTTTGTTCAAAATTACATCAATACTTGGGCTACAAGTCAGCTACTACTTGATGGAGCATTGAGAAATTTACCAAAAGAAGATCAAGAAGAGTTTGAGGCGCTCGTCTCATCATATCGAAGTGATTTGTACACGCGTTTTTATAAAGATGCACTTATTAATAAGCAATTAGATAGTGTTGTTTCAGACAGCGAGGCAATGAATTTTTATGAGAACAATAAAGTAAACTTTTTACTTAATGAGCCGTTAGTTCAGTTTAAATTTATTCAAGTAGATGAGGATTATCAAAATCTAAAATTGCTTAAATCTTATTTTACCGGTACTGATGAAAAGGATAAATATGCCTTAGATTCACTAAAGTTTCAATACAAGAATTTTTTCTTGAATGACTCAGTCTGGATAAAAAGACGTGTCGTTATTGATCAAATAAATGCTATAAACAAGGAGAATGCAAACAACTTGTTAAAAAAAACAAATTTCTTACAACTGCGAGACTCATTAGGATTATATTTGGTAGCTGTAAAAAGCACGCTTGAGCGCGGTGAAAATGCACCGTTGGAATATGTAAGACCAACAATCAATCAAATTATTAAGAATAAAAGGAAATTAGCGCTTATACAAAAGCTTGAAAAGGAGATTAAGGATGATGCTATTAAAAACAAACAATTTGAAATTTACAATTAATATAGTAGTGCTGCTTGCAGCAACACAGCTAGGTTTTGCACAAGAAACAACAGTAACTCCAGAAGTTACAACGGTAACTGAGACAACAGTAGCGGTTCAAAAGGATACTGTAAAAACTCCCTTTAAGAAATTTAAGGTAGATGGTGTAGCTGGGGTAGTAGGTGACTATTTGATTCTAGAAAGTGATATTGATCAAAGTCTTATTGAGATAAAGCAAAGAGGTCAAGCTTCGGCAGATATTACATCTTGCCAAGTTCTAGGAAGCTTGCTAGAAAGTAAACTTCTTACACACCAGGCTGTTCAAGATAGTATCGTAGTGCAAGATAGCCGTGTGAATTCTGAGGTAGATCAGATGGTACAACGTTTTGCTTCACAACTAGGTTCTGAGCAGAAGGTAGTTGAGTTTTACAGAAAAGAGAATATGGCAGACTTACGTGCCGAGTTATTTAGCATTAGAAAGAATGTTATACTTTCTGACCGCATGAATCAGAAGATAATTGAATCTGTAGATGTTACTCCAGACGAGATTAAAACATTTTTTAATAAGATACCAGCAGATGAGCTTCCTACTTTTGGAGTAGAGCTAGAGATTGCACGTATTGTAATTGAGCCTAAAGCTACCGAAGAAGAGCGCCAGAAGGTTATAGACCGTCTTAAAGGGTTCCGTAGAGATATTCTTGAGAATGGAAGTAGCTTTGCTACAAAAGCGGTACTGTACACAGATGATGCAGCTTCAAGACCAGATGGAGGTTTAATGGTGATAGATCGTAAAACACCTTTAGTAAAAGAATTTAGAGATGTAGCCTTTAGTTTACAAGATGGAGAAGTGAGTGAGCCATTTGAGACAGAATTTGGTTTTCACATTGTAACTGTAGAAAAAACAAAAGGAGAGCGCAAGGACATTAGACATATATTAATTGTACCAGAAATTAAAGAAGCCCAAGAAGAGGAAGCAAAAGATCTTGTAAATAAAGTGAGAAAACGCATCATAGATGGCGAACTTACTTTTGAAGAAGCTGCCAAAGAATTTTCTGATGAGAAAGAAACAAAATTTGAGGGAGGTATACTTACTAATCCTCAAACACTAGATAAACGTTTTGAACTAGGTAGACTTGATCCAGATATTTATCCTAAGGTAAGTAACCTAGCAGATGAAGAAGTATCTCTAGTTTACACAGATCAAACAAGAACTGGTACAAAGCAATTTTTAATCTACACGGTAGATAACCGCCTTGAAGAGCACAAAGCAGATTACGTAAAAGATTACATCAAAATCAAAGATCTTGCACTACAAGAAAAGCAAATTGCTGCAATAGAGAAGTGGCAAAAAGAAAAAATTGTAGAGACTTACATTAAGATCAACGGTGAAAATCGTGATTGCGAGTTTGTAAGTAATTGGTTAAAAAAATAAAAGATATTTATGTCTGACGTTGCGGCTATCAAGAATCTAGTAGAGAAACACAAGATTTTAAAAGCAGAAATTTCAAAGATTATTGTAGGTCAAGATAAGGTAATTGACGAGATTCTTTTGTCTATATTTTCTGGAGGTCACGCCTTACTTATAGGTGTTCCTGGGCTCGCAAAAACCTTGATGGTGAATACCATAGCAACGACTCTTGGACTTGATTTTAAAAGAATACAGTTTACACCAGATTTAATGCCTAGTGATATTCTAGGTTCTGAAATTCTAGATGAATCTCGTAAGTTTAAGTTTATAAAAGGACCTATATTTTCAAATATTGTCCTTGCAGATGAGATTAACCGTACTCCTCCAAAAACGCAGGCTGCGCTTCTAGAAGCAATGCAAGAACGCGTGGTGACAGTTGCTGGAGAGCGGTACCCGTTATCACTTCCTTACTTTGTGCTGGCTACTCAAAACCCAATAGAACAGGAGGGAACCTATCCATTACCTGAGGCGCAATTAGACCGTTTTATGTTTTCTATCAACCTCGATTACCCTTCGTTTCAAGAAGAGGTAGATGTGGTAAAGGCAACAACATCTGCGGCAAAACCTACGGTAAATGCATTGTTAAATGCACAAGAGATTATAGACTTTCAGCAGCTAGTAAGACGTATTCCAGTGGCAGACAATGTAATTGAATATGCTGTGAATCTTGTAAGTAAAACTCGACCTAAGACAGACAAAGCAGCTCAAATTGTAAATGATTACATAGACTGGGGAGCGGGGCCAAGAGCATCACAAAACTTAATCCTAGGAGCAAAAACTCATGCCGCTGTACACGGTAAGTTCTCGCCAGATATTGAGGATGTTCAGGCAGTAGCAACTGGTATACTTCGTCACCGAATGATAAAAAATTATAAGGCAGAAGCAGAAGGTTTGAGTATAGAAGATATTATCAAAAGCTTATTTTAATGCGCTTTCGCGAAAAAGTGATGCTGTAATCTTGACAGTGAGACACCTACGGAAGTAGTCTTTTAATCACGATATATTTATGCGCTAAGGTGCGAAAAATCCTAAGCCATTATATCCATTTCCTGATATAATGGCTATTTCTATTTTATATGATTTTATGATTATTGAAAGGGAATCATGAATGTCAATTTTACTTCGGTTTTCATGCTTTTTAGGTAGCCTTGATATATATGAGTAGTATTATATTCAATAAAATCACATTTTCGCGAAAGCGTAATACTACAATGAGCAAATATTATAAGGGTTAAATTGTCAATTTGATAATTTGAGCCACTTCTTTTTTTGAATCTGGCAATTACTTCGCAGTATTTAAGATGGTTTATCAATACGCTCTGGCGGCTAACTATGGGGCTTACAGCTATTGTTATTCTTTGAGGTATTTTGTATTTTCGTGAACCGCAAAATTAAGCGGTACTATTTAACAACCCTAATACATTATATATGGCATTTGATATTGATATGATCAAGAAGGTTTATGCAAATATGACTGAGCGTGTAGACGCCGCTCGTGACCTTGTAGGTAAGCCCTTGACACTTTCTGAAAAGATTTTATATTCTCACCTCTGGGAGGGAAAAGCTTCTAAAGCGTTTACTCGTGGTAAGGATTATGTAGACTTTGCTCCAGATCGTATCGCTTGTCAAGATGCTACTGCACAGATGGCATTATTACAATTTATGCAAGCTGGAAAAGATAAAGTTGCAGTGCCAACTACGGTACACTGTGATCACCTGATTCAAGCAAAAGAAGGTGCTGAAAAGGATCTTAAGAACGCAAACGATGTATCTAGTGAGGTTTTTAACTTCTTAGAATCTGTTTCTAATAAATATGGTATCGGTTTCTGGAAGCCAGGAGCAGGTATTATACACCAAGTAGTTCTTGAAAACTATGCTTTCCCAGGTGGAATGATGATAGGTACAGACTCTCACACTGTAAACGCTGGCGGACTAGGAATGGTTGCGATAGGTGTAGGTGGAGCAGATGCTGTAGATGTGATGGCTGGAATGGCTTGGGAACTTAAATTTCCTAAATTAATAGGAGTTAGACTTACAGGAAAACTTTCTGGATGGACAGCGCCTAAAGACGTTATTCTTAAAGTAGCTGAGATTCTTACTGCAAAAGGAGGAACTGGAGCAATTGTAGAATATTTCGGCCCTGGAGCTACGGCAATGTCTTGTACTGGTAAAGGAACTATCTGTAACATGGGAGCAGAGATAGGAGCAACAACTTCTACCTTTGGTTATGATGAGTCTATGGAGCGTTACTTACGTGCTACAGACCGTGCAGATGTTGCAGACGCAGCAAATGATGTAAGAGAATACCTTACAGCAGATAAAGAAGTATATGCAAATCCTGAGCAGTATTTTGATCAGGTAATTGATATTGACCTTTCTGAGTTAGGGCCATTACTTAACGGACCTTTTACGCCAGATCTTTCTACAACTGTAGGAAAGGATATGACTGAGAAAGCTACTAAAAATGAATGGCCTCTTAATGTAGAGTGGGGACTTATAGGTTCTTGTACAAACTCTTCTTATGAGGATCTTTCTAGAGCTTCATCTATTGCTCAACAAGCACTAGATAAAGGAATAAAAATGAAATCAGAACTTGGTATTAATCCAGGATCTGAACTTGTGCGCTACACTACAGAGCGTGATGGAATCTTAGGAATCTTTGAAAAACTAGATGCTAAGATTTTTACAAATGCTTGTGGACCATGTATCGGGCAATGGGCACGTTATAGTGATCCAAAAAATGCTCCTAAAAACAGTATTGTACACTCATTCAATAGAAACTTTGCAAAGCGTGCAGATGGTAACCCTAATACACACGCCTTTGTAGCTTCACCAGAAGTTACTGCGGCAATTGCAATATCTGGACGTCTAGATTTTAATCCTATAACAGATACGCTTCTTAATGAAGATGGTCAAGAGGTTATGTTTGACGAGCCTACAGGATGGGAGCTTCCTCCAAAAGGATTTGAAGTTAAGGATAACGGTTACCTCGCTCCAGTAGAAGATGGTAGTGGTGTGATTGTAAAAGTAGCTGCAGACTCAGAACGTCTTGAGTTATTAACTCCTTTTGAGCCTATTCTTGATAGTGAGATGCAGGGAATGAAATTGCTTATTAAAGCTTTTGGGAAATGTACTACAGATCACATTTCTATGGCTGGACCATGGTTACGTTATAGAGGTCACTTAGATAACATTTCTAACAACTGTTTAATAGGTGCTGTAAATGCGTTTGGTAAGAAAACAAACTTTGTTAAGAACCAGATGGATGGAGAATTTGGTGGAGTACCAGATACTGCACGTGCTTATAAGAAAGCGGGAATTAAAACTGTGGTAGTAGGAGATCATAACTATGGTGAAGGTTCTTCACGTGAGCATGCTGCTATGGAGCCTCGCCACTTAGGGGTAGCTGCTGTGATTGTAAAATCTTTTGCACGTATACACGAGACAAACCTTAAGAAACAAGGAATGTTAGGTCTTACCTTCTCTGTTGAGTCTGATTACGACTTGATCCAAGAAGATGATACTTTCAACTTTATAGATATTGCAAGTTTTGCACCAGATAAGCCTCTTACAGTAGAGCTTGTGCACGCAGACGGAAGTAAGGATACTATTAAAGTAAACCACACGTACAATGATGCTCAGATAGCATGGTATCGTGAAGGAAGTGCTCTTAACTTAATAAAAAAGGAGAACGCTGCTTAAGTAGTAATCTTTTTAAACTATAAAAAGCTCCGCTGGTAACAGCGGAGCTTTTTGTTTTAAAACTATATATGAGTTTTTATTCTGTGTAAGCACCAGAAGAATATGTTAACTCATAACTGTGAGTGTATATTTCAAATACAATTCCAAAAGGATCTTCTACGTAGCACATTTTATAAGGCTTATCTTTTGGATAGTATTCTCTTATAGGCATTCTTTGCTTTCCTCCATAAGAAACAATTTTTTCAATGAGTTCTTCAATATTTGGGTCTTGAACGCAAAAGTGAAAAAGTCCTGTGTTAAAAGGATTAAATTCTGGAGCTTCTTTTACACCGTGAGGGAACGAAAATAACTCTACTCCTATACCATTAGAAGTAGATAGGTGAGCAATTTCAAAAGTTTCCCAGTCGTCGCCAAAAACGTCAATACACATCTGTCCTATAGCTGTATCTTTTTCCTTTTTTACGATAGATGGAGGCATAATAATATACCATCCCATAACCTCTGAGTAAAACTCAACCGCTTTTTTGATATCTGGAACAGATAAACCAATGTGAGAAAATGATTTTGGATAATTTTTTATAGTGCTCATAAATTTTATTTTTTTCAAAATTAGACTATATTGATCCTAATGTCAATAACTCACCAAAACGTTATATACATAACTAAAAGAGTAAAATATTGATTTTAAGATATTTAAAATTTAATAAATGAGTAATAAAATTGCCTGTCCGCTTAATTATACTATGAATTTAATAGGTACCAAATGGAAACCACTGGTTTTATTTCATTTAATAGAAGGTGCATTACGTTCTGGAGTATTACAGAAGAAAGTGCCAGGGATTTCCAATAAAATGTTTACACAAACCGTGCGCGAATTAGAAAAAGATGGGCTCGTTGTTAGGAAGGTCTTTCCAGTAGTACCACCTAGAGTAGAATATAGTCTTACAGAAAGAGGAGCTTCTCTAGAAGCTATTTTAAGAAGTCTTGATACTTGGGGAGAGGAAGATTGTAAAGATTTTTAGTGAAGCAGACTACTTGGTGTAAGTAGTAGAAGTATTTATGAACAAAGAAAGTATGCTTTATTTTACAAAAAAAACTTATGCCAAATAAAAGAGTTTTTATTATAAATGAGAAATTTATACTAGGTTGTTATTTTTAAATGTTTGTTTATTGTACTAATTAGTTGTGCTGTAGAAATAGGTTTGGAAATATAATCATCAAAACCTGCATTGAGCATTTTTTCTTTGTCTCCAGACATAGCAAGACCTGTCTGAGCAATTATTGTTATCTCTTTATTGGTTTTTCTTATTTCTTCTAACGCTTCATTACCATCCATGATAGGCATATTAATATCCATCAACACTAAATCGATATTACAATTTTTGTGCACTAGCTCAACAGCCTCTTTACCATTGATAGCTCGTAAAATAGTACAGTCATAATCAGAAAGACAGGCCTGTACATAAAGAAAACTTAAATTATCATCCTCTGCTATTAAAATCGTAAAATCACCATTCTCTAAGGTGGTTTCATTAAAAGTATTTGGTAAAGCAGTTTTGTTTATTACTTTTTTATATGGAATTGTAAAGTAAAATGTTGATCCTTCTCCTAGTTGAGAATTAATCCACACATCACCATCTAGAAGTTTTATGAGGCCTTTTACAATTGATAATCCAAGCCCTACACCGAGATTATGAGTTTGCTCTCGTCTACCTTGTGTAAACCTGTTGAATATATTCTCTTGTTCTTCCTTTTCAATCCCAATACCAGAGTCCTTCACAAAGAATTTAAGGTTATCTCCACTTAACGAATAACCAAATTCTATAGTACCTTCTTTCGTAAATTTTATTGCGTTTTCTAATAAGTTAGAAATGATCTGGACTAGTTTATTTTCATCGGTTTCTATAAAACTATCTGCATTTTCAAATCCTTTACATGCTAGAAGTTCAACGCCTGTATTCTCTAATTTTATATGATATTTTGAAAATAGATCATCTATAAGATTATTAACATTTACATGGGAGCTATCTATATTTATGATATTTGATTCAATCTTAGAGATATCTACAATGTTTGATATAAAACTTAAAAGACGGTGCCCTTCTTTCTCTATAAGTTCTAAATAAATATCCTTCTTTTCATCAGAAATATTTTTTCTCCTTAATAATTCTGAGAAACCTAATATACCGTTCATTGGTGTCCGCATCTCATGACTCAAATTAGCAAGAAATGCCGACTTTAATCTATCGCTTTCTTCCGCTTTTTCCTTGGCACTTATTAATTCTTTAGATAATAATTTTTGTTGTGTGATATCTTGATTTGTTCCTGCAAGACTTATGACATTTCCGGCATCATCCATTATAGGTTGGCATATTGCTCTTATTGTTTTTTCTGGTTGATTTGGGATACAAATTCTATATTCTATATTGTAAGGTGTTCCTTTACTAATCGCCTTGTCAACTGCATCTTTGAGGATAGCTATATCATCTGGATGAACCCTTTCTACTACCTTTTTATAGTCTGGATGACCGTCTCTGTAATCGAAGCCCCATATATGGTACATTTCTTTAGACCACTCCATCTTCATACCAGAAGGTTTTACTAGCCAACTTCCAATTTTGGCTAGTGCCTGAGCATCGGTTAATTCTTTTGCTGTTTTATCTAGTAATAATTTGGCTGCAAACTTGTCTTTCTCATTTTGTCGTTGTTCGGTAATATCAATAAAAACAGTAACTATTTCTATGACTTCACCTATACTATTTAGTACTGGAAAACCATTTATTGTAAGCCACTTAATTTCATTTTTATCTGCTCTTATAAGCCCTGCTATTTGATCTTTAACAGGTTCTTTACTTCCTGCAATTTTGTTTACGGGATATTCTGCAAATGGTATTGGAGAGGAATCAGGGTTAACAAACTCCAAACCAGCATTAAAAGGATTTTTACCTTGTAAATAGTTTTTATCTAAGCCTAATATTTCTGATGCTCTATGGTTGTTTTGAACCACAGAAGTGTCGGGAGCGTGAACAACAACACCAGCTTCAAGGTTAAGCATTAATAGGCGAAAGCGTTCTTCATTCTCTTCTGCACGTTCTTTTGCTTCTCTTATAACATTTCCTGTATTAAAACGCTCTGTAATGTCGTGTATAACTCCCACGATAAAAATTTTTCCTTCTGTATCTATAAATCGCGTTTTTCTCGTAGAAATTCTTTGAGTTTCTCCATCTCTAATGGTAATTGATTCTTCGGCTATATTTTCAATTCCATCAAGTATTAATTGTCTATCAATACTTAAAAATGATTCTCTTTCAGAAGCTGATACTTCCTCTGCAAGTGTCTTACCGATAATATTATCTCTCTTAAATCCAAAAAGTTTGCAAAACGCTTCATTGACTATAAGCAATCTACTTTGGTCATCTTTTACAAAGACTGGATCTCCTATATTATTAATAATATTATTGAGGTGGTTTTTACTTTTTTCTGCTTTTTCCTTAGCACTTATAAGCTCTGCATCTATAAGTTTTTGTTCAGTAATATCTTGACCTGTCCCCTTCAAACTTATAACATTACCGTTGGGACAAACTACGGGCTCACATATACCCCTTACAGTCTTTTCTATTCCATTAGGAAGATAGATTTTGTGTTCTATATCATAAGGAATCCCAAGTGTGATAGCTTTCTGTACAGAGATATTCCATAATCTCAAATCATCAGGATGAACTCGTTTAACTAATTCATCATATGTAGGAGCACCTTGGCAAGGCTTAAATCCCCAAATATTAAACATGGCTTTGGACCATTTTATTTTACCAGTCGCGATATTAAAGAACCAACTTCCTACTTTTGCTAGCGTCTGTGCCGCATCCAGATCAATCTCTATTATTTTTCTATCAGTTATATCTTGTGTAACACCAAAAGCTTTACCCCCAATGATTTCTATACCTAGAATACTTAAATATCTTATTTCGTTGTTTGATCTTACAATTCTAAATTCGAATGCTTCCATAGCTTCATCATTAAAAAGCCTTTTGATCACATTCTTCACTTTAGCTCTATCTTCCGGCAAGATTAAGTCGCGTACATTATTACTTGTAGGTTTAAATTCTCCTCTTTTTACACCATAAATTTCATACATTTCATTAGACCAGTAAGCAGTATCAGTATCCCACTCCCATTCCCAGCTTCCCATTTTACCTAACTTTTGGGCCTGTTGTAACTTTAAGATGGAGTCTTTTTTTGCAGATTCAGCCTCTTTTAGCGCACTGATACTTTGTATTGTGACAGGTACTGTTTTTTGTTCTAATAAAGTTTGAGGAATACGTATAGAAAATAATGCTTCAAACTCATCACCCTTCAAGGTTTTGTAATTTACTTCAGAATTAAATGTTTTTTTATTTTTCCATATTGCTACTATAAGTCTTAAGAACACCTTATCTGCTCCGTGTCCAAAAGTATTTTGAAGATTGTGAAAAAAATCTTGATTATTTTCTGCTTTAAATAGTTTTAAAGTAGCCCTATTAACACTATTAATTTTCAATTTTTGTATTAAAGAATATAGTACGTCGGGATTTTTCTTTAAATATTTTTTAATATTTGGAATCTCTAGTGTTTTGAGCCTTTCTATTTCTTCAAAAACTAGCGTAAAATCTTCATTCCAAATAGAGATTGTAGAATTATCAAAGAGCTCTTTATAACCCTGTTTCCTTTCAGACTTTAATTCAGCTATTTGCCTTTCTAATTCTTGATAAGTAGGCTTTTTGTTAACGTCTATAATACGGGTATTATTAGGCATAAAATCTCTCTTAGATGGGGTATAACAACTTATAAGATAAGCTAATAGATAAAAATATTAAAAATAAATTATATACTACTTACATTACTTAAAAAGATTAAGTTATGCTTTCGCGAAAGCATAAAAACAACAACATAGGTATTCATCACATGATGTTCTTATTAATCTAATAATATTATATTCTAAGAATATGTCCAAACAATTTATGAGCTTCTTACGATTGAATATAGGTGCCATTTTTAAGACAGTCTTTAACAGCTGCTAAGATTGTTTTCTTTTATTTTTGTAAGCTATAGCACAAACATAACATCTCTTATAAATCCCTCTGTAATTGAGTATGGAGATCGTGTAAGAATATTAATTAATATGAAGGATATCTTTGCCAGCATCATCCCCACAGTAGCAGCAGAAAAATTTATTTATTGTCTCGAGGCAGTTCCGGATGTCGATCAGGAGGTTGTCACAGAGGTGGTGACAACACTCGAAGATATCGCTCTAAAGCAAGGAATTGCTAGTATCTATAAGACTTGCGACACCATAGAAGGGCTGGAGGAAAGTCTAAACACGCTGGTGTATGATGATCATAACTTTAAAGATTATGAACTCATTTACCTCATTATGCCAGGCCAGGCTAATAATATCATGCTCAATGATTATTACTACAGCATTGAGGAAATTGCCGAAATTTTTGAAGGAAGAATGACAGGTAAAATCATCCATTTTTCAAATAAAAAAGCACTCAATTTAACTGACGAAGAATCGCAATATTTTCTTGATGTTACCGGTGCCCGTGCTATCTCTGGCTATGGATCTAGCAATAGTTTATTGTCTAGCACAGACACTATAGATAGAGTGTTTTTTAATATGTTTCAAGAAAATGAAGACTTTAAAGAAGTGGTAGAAGAGATGTTTCAAAAACACTACAAACTCTGCAAGCTCCTTGATTTTAGACTGTATTATTAATCGTTAATTTAGGCAGAATATTATAAAATACGCTTTCGCGAAAATGTGACAATTCAACATCATTTTCTCATTAATTCAGCACATTGATAAGAACAGGTTATAAACTTGATATCATTATAATTGACGAAATATAGTACGCTGTAAAGCACACTAAAGCAACAGCATAACAAGATTCCCTGCAGTTAATACCTGCAAGACAAAGACTAAGATGCTTAAGTCTTTTTTAAAGCCATAACTGATGCCTAAAGCGAGAAGGACAAGCAGTGGAAGTACCAGCCCAGAAACTACTCTAAAAGAATAGAGGTGGCTCTTCTCTGACGTAGCTAGCTTATACTCATTAACTTCTTTAAAAAGCAAAGACAGCGCATAATCAATTTGGTTACCCTCCAAAGTGGTTGCAACATCTTTTGAAACCGAAAACTGACGAGTAGCAGTCACTACTTGGTAAGTGTTGTGCGAGTTTCCACCAGCATTATAATATTTTTCTTTGTTTCTAGATACGGAAACCACATCCTCCGAATACCGAGCTCCAGGTAAAGCAAAATCCATAAGTACCACCAGTGATATGAGTATGGTAATGCCATATAATATGCGGTTGGTGAGTGATAATGGATACATGATTTTAGTTTATAATGTTTTGGAGATTTACATAGTTATTAGTTAGTACGTAAATCGGCAGTTTTGTTACGGTATTGAGAGTTTTGGGATTTTAGGAACAGTGAATGATAGAAAGAATAGCAAGAGAACAATATGAGCAGAACGCTAGCACTTATCATAATTACAAATGAACTCTTAAACAAGTTTGTGCTGTCATCACGTCAACAAGATTCTATGATGAAATGTTTAGATTGAGATTAGCTTAAAAAGGTTTATTTTGTAACTCAGTTCTTTGTTAGCATACGTTTTTTTACCAATCTCTCCATTCGCTGGCTATTCCATCTTCATAATTTTGTATGTCAATTCCTATCGAATCAGCAATGTTGTCAAATATATCACAGAGTTCTTCCCTTTCTCCTGTTTCAATAAAGCAACCATCTAAACTATCGTTAAGTTTATTGAATTCCAAAACACTTAACTTAATATGTTCGACTTTTTCTTTTTCGCTCATATCATTATTTGTCTCAAGTTTGCTAATTAATTTTGATATTATTTTTTCAGCTTTTTTGCAATTTTTAAGATTGTATTGATCAAGACCATCTTCATATTTTCCAGTCCAATCTTTTATTGATAAATGATTGAGTATTGATTGTAAATCAGATGTTTTCTCTTTTTTAAATTGTTCAATGTCAATCTTTTTATTTAAATAATCATCTAATTTTTCCCATTTTTTAAGCTGTTCTAATTTACCAATACTCTGCAATTTGTCAACTAATGGGTAGTAATCATCTTTTTTAACTCCAATCAATAATGGATTTATATGTAAATTTTGAATTTTTGTTAACGATGACAAAAACTGGAAAGAATCTAATTCGTTCACTTCCGAGATCATTAAATCAGTAATATTTGTTAATTCACTTAAAGATGAAACTTCTTGAAGCTTTTTACAGTTTCTTAGGTGTAATAATTTTAAATCAACATTAGTTTCATCAATTCCATTTAGAGATATTAATTTAGGACACTTTTCTAATTTTAATTCTTCTAATTTTTTTAAACCAGATAATCCATTTAAATTTTCGCAAGCACCAGAATAGATTTCAAGTGTTCTTAGGTCTGGAAAGTTTGAGAATTCTGAAAAGTCCCTTTTTCTATAATTCCTCATATATGCGTGTTTGAGCTTTGTTAGTTTTTCAAAATTTACATATTTTTTTGGTCCAATACCATTTAAGAATATCAAATTAGGGAAGTTCGAAAAATCAAAAACTTTATTATTATCCTCAGATATTCTAAGATGAGTTAATTGGTGAAAATTCATTAATGGACTTAAATCGTCAATCTCAAATTGAATGTATATTCCTTTGACATTTTTTAATCTTTTATCATTTAGAAAATCGAGAGTATAAGTTTGTAAATGAATATGTTCAATATTAAGTTTTTCAGTAGCTCTTATACATTGCTCAATATTATTTGGTACAAACCAAACAGTATCAGTAGTTTGCTCATACTTTTTGTCATTTAATGTTAGTTTGTCAATTCGAACATTGTCAAAATTGTCTTTTTCTAAAAATGATTTGGCTTTATTGAATATGTTCATTGATTTGTTCAAATGTATGCTAACAGGCCACTGCATAAAGCGAGTGCGGCTCCCGATAGCTGTCGGTATTGCTGATTTGCTTTAATTTATGGTCTTGTTCGTTTCCTCTAAATATACAATGAATTTGAGAGTTGTGCACTGCGCATAGAGCTTTCAAAATTACCCATATTCATTATTAAAATAACAGTCTGCTGGAAACATCAGCCACTTCTTAAAACCAAAAAAGGAGTTGTTAAACTTACAACTCCTTTTTATTATTTACATACGGTTTTCCGCATTTCTGTGATATTTAATGTAATTATGTGATTTGAGTTCACATTTTCGCGAAAGCGTACTTTTAATAACGCACGTCTTTCATATCAATTTCGTCTGCAACTTGTGCTTTGTTATAATTACCTCCTAGATCTGGGCATGCCATGAGGGTAGCGGCTCCTTTAAATGGTACGACTACTTTATTGTATCCATACACATCTGCTAGGGTCTGGGTAAGGTTTTTATCTCCTAGGTTAATATCTACATCGTCCATGGTGAGCTGGCAAGGATGTTCATAGCCGCAGGCGCGAGTGATTTCTAGTAGTTCTTTCTTGAAATTTTTAAAGTAATAATGTGTGCGCTCTGCCTTATCTGGGATGTCTATACCGCGTTGTAACCACTTGTTTTGAGTCGCAACACCAGAAGGGCAGGTGTTGTTATGGCACACCTTGGCTTGTATACAACCTACGGCAAGCATGGCCTCACGGGCAACATTAATACAGTCTACACCCATCGCAAAAGCCATGGCGGCTTTAGCTGGGAAGCCTAACTTTCCTGAGCCTATAAATACTACACGCTCTGTGAGCTGGTACTCCTTAAAAATCTTATAAATATCTGAGAATCCATATACCCACGGTAGCGCCACATGATCTGCAAAACTTGGTGGAGCAGCGCCTGTACCACCTTCACCACCATCAATGGTGATAAAATCTGGTCCTTTGCCGGTGGTTGCCATTATTTTTGCTAGTTCGCGCCACGCATCAAGTTTTCCAATGGCAGCTTTAATTCCTACTGGGAGTCCTGTTTCATGAGCGATACTTTCTACAAAGTTAACCAATTCTGGTACATTAGAAAATGCCTTGTGGTTAGGAGGAGAGAGTACATCCTTGCCCACTTCCACACCGCGTATTTCGGCAATTTCTTTTGTGATTTTTGATCCAGGGAGTACGCCTCCTTTTCCAGGTTTTGCTCCTTGTGAGAGTTTTACTTCTATGGCGCGTACTTGTGGATTTTCGTCCACAAGTTTTTTCATTTTTGGCATTGAGAATCCGCCATCCTTTGTGCGTACACCAAAATATCCTGTTCCAAAATGAAACACCACATCTCCACCTTTTTTATGGTAAGGAGAGAGGCCGCCCTCACCGGTATTGTGATAAGCGTATGCTTTTGCACAACCTCGATTTAAGGACTCTACAGCTTTCGCCGAAAGGCTACCAAAACTCATAGCACTCACGTTGATAATAGAGCTAGGTCTATATGGTCGTTTTCTTCTACCAGCGCCCATCACTTTTGCACACGCAAGGAAGTAAGGGTCTTTTGCATTAGGGTGATTTTCCTCTACCTTATAAGGCATCATGGCATTATTGATAAAGATATAATGCGACTGATTAATATCACGGTCGGTACCAAAACCTTCGTAGTTATTTTCATTTTTGGCAGAGGCATAAATCCACCCGCGCTCTATACGATTAAAAGGAAGTTCCTCACGGTTATTGGCCACAATATACTGGCGTAACTCTGGTCCAATACTTTCAAGCATATACCTAAAATGCCCTACCACAGGGAAGTTGCGCGTGATGATATGCTTTTTATTAAAAAATATATCTCTTATAGCAACAATAACCACTACCAAAATCAGCCACATCCACCATGAGATATTACCTAAAAACTCAAGAACTCCCTCCATCTATTTAATTTTTGCACTAAAATACAATTTACTATCTCGTAGTCTGAAATTTTAATTCAAGTTTATTATTTACTTCTCTAGGGAAGTTTTGGTTGATGTACTGTACGTAACATCTCCCTGACTCCCTCTTCAAAGAGGGACACTGTTGCGGTTTAAGTTTTTTTGCTTTGCAAAAAAGGACTTCTTTATTTCCCCTCTTGGAAGAGGGGTAAGGGGAGATGTTGGGTTCGAGTGAGCCATTTTCATGCACTAGGAATTACATCTCCCTGACTCCCTCTTCAAAGAGGGACACTGTTGTGGTTGTTGAGTTTTTTTTTGCTACGCAAAAAGGACTTCTTTATTTCCCCTCTTCGAAGAGGGGTTAGGGGAGATGTTTTGCGTTCGAGTGAGCCATTTTCATGCACTATGCGTAACATCTCCCTGACTCCCTCTTCAAAGAGGGACACTGTTGTGGAGTTTAAGTTTTTTTGCTGCGCAAAAAGGACTTATTAATTCCCCTCTTCGAAGAGGGGTTAGGGGAGATGTAGACATGCGAGTGAGCAGACAAACAAATTCCCCTCTTCCTTGCATCCGACGAGTGAGGAACGACCGAGAGGAATGCATAAGGTTAGTGGAGATGTTTTGCGTTTGAGTAAGCCATTTTCATGCACTATGCGTTACATCCTCCTGACTCCCTCTTCAAAGAGGGACACTGTTGTGGTTGTTGAGTTTTTTTTGCTGCGCAAAAAGAACTTTTCAATTCCCCTCTTCGAAGAGGGGTTAGGGGAGATGTTGACATGCGAGTAAGAATACAAATAAATTCCCCTCTTTCTTGCATCCGACGAGTGAGGAACGACTGAGAGGAATGCATAAGGTTAGGGAAGATGTTTTGAGTTCGAGTGAGCACGCCACATCACATCAAACCACTCACACCCTCACAAATCAAATAACTTATCATAAATTTACGGAAGACTATAAAGAGCGCATTTCCATTGAAAAACCATAAAACATTATTGATTGTTGGCTTACTATTGATTCCGCAGATGCTGCTAGTTCGCTGGTTTGCGAGTTTTCCGCAGCTGGTTGAGCAATATTATAGCAACGGATTGTATCCCATCATTTCAAAGGCGTCACGGTATGCTTTTGGCTGGTTGCCGTTTTCATTTGGTGATATCATGTATGCGGTGCTTATTGTGCTCGGTTTGCGCGAAATTGTACTACTCATAAAAAACAAGTTTAGAGGATTTAAAACCTTTCTTTTAAAGACGCTAGCCATCGTTTCGATAGTATACGGTGCGTTTAACGTGCTTTGGGGGATGAATTATAACAGGTTACCACTTCATGAATCTTTAGGGATTGATAATGAATACACTACCGAAGAGCTAGTAGAACTTACAAAAAAGTTAATCATAAATAGTAATAGCCTTCATAATCAACTCGCCGAAGATGAAAATAGCCGAGTGGTCTATTGTGACAACACAGAGGGTAAAAATGCTTGTTTACAAGAAATCTTTACCGGAACGATTAATGGTTATGAGACGCTTAAAACTCAGTTCCCAAAGCTTAGTTATCCGCCTAAGAGTATAAAGAATTCGCTGTTAAGATATCCGCTCTCTATTATGGGTTATAGCGGTTATCTCAATCCTATTACTAATGAAGCGCAAGTTAATGGAATGGTGCCGGCTCATCGATGGCCAGTGATTTCCTCACATGAACAGGCACATCAGCTCGGTTTTGCAAAGGAAAATGAAGCCAACTTTATCGCAGTGATGGCAACGCTTAATAACGAGGATTTATATTTTCAATATTCAGGAAGTATTTTTGCGTTGCGCTATGCGCTCAATGATGTGTACAGCCGTGATAAGGAATTAGGAGAAGATTTGAAAGCACGTCTTAATCCTGGTATTTTAGTAAATTATCAAGATTCTAGAGATTTCTGGGATGCGATGGATAATCCGCTAGAACCACTGTTTGATTTGTTTTACAGCAATTACTTAAAGGCTAATAATCAGCCAGGTGGATTAAAGAGTTATAGCTATATGGTAGCGCTGCTTGTAAACTATGATCAGCGTTTTCCAAATACTTTCTGATGTTAAAAGTCTCTTAAAAGTTTCCTAAACCTTAATAGAACGTTAACACGGTAGCTATCTTTAGGATCTAAACTTTCAACCTATGTTCTTTAAAAAATTACTTGTCTTTGGGCTAGTAAGTTGCTCATTTACGATGTATGGGCAAGATTACTTTCCAGCAAATGCTGGTGTCAAGTCCAAAAACCAAAATTACACGGTGTTTACAAACGCCACCATCCACACTACACCCACAGAAACTATTAAAAAAGGAACACTTGTAGTGCAAGATGGAAAAGTGGTCTCTGTAGGCAAATCTTCATCATACGCACAAAATGCTATTGTTGTAGATCTTAATGGTAAACATGTCTATCCATCTTTTGTAGACATCTATACTAATTTTGGTATCGCTAAGCCTAAGCGTGCAGGAGGATCTGGACGCGCTTCACAATATGATAACTCTCGCGAGGGTGGTTACTGGAATGATCACATTATGTCTGAGCAAGACGGGTATCAAGATTTTACATATGATTCAAAAAAAGCATCTGAGTATCTTGAAGCTGGTTTTGGCGTAGTTGCAACACATCAACATGATGGTATTGCACGTGGTACAGGAGCGCTTATCGCACTTAATAATGATGGAAATACTGCAAACCGCGTGATAGAAGATCGCCTTGGTCAGTATTTCTCATTTGATAAGAGTGTAACCTCACGTCAGTCATACCCATCGTCTAAGATGGGTGCAACAGCATTATTACGCCAGTTACAACACGATTTAGACTGGTATGAGAAAGGAAATATAGATACTAAGGATCTTTCTTTAGAGGCGCTTTCGCGAAACAAAGGGCTTCCGCAGTTTTTTGAAGGTGATGGCTTATATGATGACCTTCGTATTGATAAACTAGGAGACCAGTTTGGAATCGACTACGTGATTGTTGCCGGTGGTGATGAGTATAAGCGTATCGGAGAAGTGAAGGCGATGAATCGTAAGATGATTCTCCCACTTAAATTTCCAGATGCCTACGATATGGAAAACCCATATGCCGCCGAATATGTAGCGCTTTCTGATATGAAACATTGGAATCAAGCACCTACAAACCCTAAAGCATTACAAGATGCAGGAGTAACATTTGCACTTACTACATTCTCACATAAATCTCCAAAAGATTTTAAAGACCACTTGATGAAGGCAATCAAGTATGGTCTTTCTAAGGAAAGAGCGTTAGAAGCACTTACTACTATTCCAGCAACAATGATTGGAAAGAGCGGTGAGCTTGGAGTACTTAAATCAGGTGCGTGGGCAAACTTTATGATTACTTCTGGAGAAGTATTTGAAAAGGACACGGAGCTTTATGAGCACTGGATTCAAGGTAACAAAACAGTAATCAAGGATATGAACACAGTTAATATTGACGGTGTTTATACCATGAATATTGATGGAGCAGCATATGAGCTTGAGATTAAAAATTCAACAGAAAAAGTAAAAGCTAGTCTCAAAAAAGGAACAGAAGATGTAAAAAGCGAATTTTCATATAGCGATGAATGGGTAACAGTAACGTTCCCTCAAAACGAAGGAAAATTTGTACGTCTTGTAGCAAGAGCATCTGCAGATGGTCTAAGCGGTAAAGCAATTCTTGCAGATGGTTCTGAGAAAAACTTTACTTCTACTAAGAAAGCACTAGCTAAGAGTGATGATAAAGACGATAAGAAAGAAGAGGACAAACCTCTTACGGTTATGCCACTTACCTTCCCTAATATGGCGTTTGGTTTTGAAACAAGACCAACACAACAGGATATTTTAATCACAAATGCCACTGTGTGGACAAATGAAGCAGAAGGTATTCTAGAAAATACAGATGTTTTAATAAAAGACGGAAAAATCAGTGCAGTAGGTAAAAACCTTTCTGCTCGTGGTGCTATGGTAGTAGATGGCACAGGTAAGCATGTTACTTCTGGTATTATAGATGAGCACTCTCACATTGCTGCATTTGCAATCAACGAGTCTGGTCACAACTCTACGGCAGAGGTTCGCATGAGTGATGTAGTTAACCCAGACGATTCTGATATTTACCGAAACCTTGCTGGTGGAGTTACAGCTATTCAATTATTACACGGATCTGCAAACCCTATTGGAGGACAGAGCGCAGTAATGAAATTAAAATGGGGAGCGTCTATCAATGAGTTGGTGATTTCAGATAAGAAATTTATCAAATTTGCCCTAGGTGAGAATGTAAAGCAAGCAAATTGGAATAGTTTCTCAAGATTCCCACAAACGAGAATGGGAGTAGAGCAAGTATTTGTGGACTACTTTACAAGAGGAAAAGAATACGAAGCAAAGAAAAAGAGCGGCCAGCCGTATCGCATGGATGAGGAGATGGAGACTATTGTAGACATTCTTAATATGGATCGCTTAATTTCTTGTCACTCCTATGTGCAAAGTGAAATTAATATGACCATGAAGGTGGCAGAGCAGTTTGGCTTCCATATCAATACATTCACACACATTCTTGAAGGATATAAAGTTGCCGATAAAATGGCAGAACATGGTGTAGGAGGATCAACATTCTCAGACTGGTGGGCATATAAGTATGAGGTAAATGATGCTATTCCTTACAATGCAGCTATCATGCATAGAGCAGGAGTAACCGTTGCTATCAACTCAGATGATGGTGAGATGTCTAGACGTCTTAATCAAGAAGCTGCAAAAATCCACAAATACGGTGGTATCTCTGAGGAGGATGCTTGGAAGATGGTAACTCTTAATCCAGCAAAACTATTACACATGGATGATCGCGCAGGTAGTTTAAAGCCTGGTAAAGATGGAGATGTTGTCATATGGACGGATCATCCACTTAGTATAAAAGCGAGAGCAGAGAAAACGATTATAGAAGGAAAAGTATTTTTCGATATGAAAAAGGACGAAGAACTTCGTAAAACCGTACAGCGCGAGAAAGCACAACTTACTGCAATGATGCTTGCAGAAAAGAATAAAGGCTTACAAACGCAACCTGCCAAAAAGAAAGAAAAACAACGTATGCATTGTGATACAGAACAAACACTTTACTAAGATGAAGACACTACAACAACTATTAGTAGCCGTTGTTTTCCTTTTAGGAGCAACTGCAAGCGCACAACAAACACCGGCCTCAGCGCAAGCTGCTGCCTACACTATTACAGGAGCAACCGCTCACGTAGGTAATGGAACCGTAGTAGAAAATGCGACAATCGTTTTTGAAAACGGTAAAATAAGTACAATCCAAAGTGGAGCTACAGCAACCAAAGGAGAGATAATTAATGCTGCTGGAAAACATGTGTATCCTGGATTTATAGCTACAAACACTACATTAGGTCTTGTAGAAGCAGCAGCCGTGAGACAATCTAATGATGATGATGAGATAGGCGAGTTAATACCGCACGTACGTGGTATTATCGCTTACAATGCAGAATCTAAAGTAGTAGAGAGCATGAGACCAAACGGCGTACTTATGGCGCAAATTCGTCCTGTGGGTGGTACTATTTCCGGTTCTTCGTCTCTTGTTCAACTTGATGCATGGAACTGGGAAGATGCAGCTTATAAAACCGACGAAGGTATCTTTATGGAATGGCCTAGTACGATGCGCCGTGGTCGCTGGTGGTTAGGTGAGGAGCCAGGTTATAAACCAAATAAAGATTACAGTAAAGATGTAAATGAAATCAAAACTTTTTTCAATAATGCACGTGCTTATGGAAAAGGAAACACCTCAAAAAACCTTCCTTTTGAAGCGATGCGTGGTGTTTTTGATGGAACTCAAAATGTATATGTCTCTGCAAATGATCAGAAGCAAATACTTGATGTGATTGCATTTGCAAAGGAGATGAATCTCAAAAATGTAGTTCTTGTGGGAGGATACCAGTCTTACAAAGTAACTGCAGAACTTGTAGCGGCAAACATGCCAGTAATTTTACAACGTGTACAAGAACTCCCATCTATGGAGGATCATGATTATGATTTACCATATAAGTTACCAAAGCTACTTACAGATGCTGGGGTTACTGTAGCGCTAGGATACGACTCAGAGTACTGGCAAGTGCGTAATCTTCCTTTTTATGCAGGACAGGTTACTCAATTTGGTATGAGTGATGAAGATGCACTTAAAATGATTACCATGAATCCTGCAAAAATAATGGGAGTTTCAAACACTGTTGGGACTCTTGAGGTAGGAAAAGATGCAACTTTATTCATAAGTGAAGGAAATGCACTAGACATGAGAGGAAATATTCTTTCGAGAGCATTTATCCAAGGACGTGATATAAGTTTAGAGTCTCACCAGACCAAGCTTGCAAAGCGTTATGCAGAGAAGTATGGACAGAAGGAGTAATCCTTAATCTTAGTTATATTAATTAGTAAAGCCCGAGCAATTGCTCGGGCTTTTGTTTTGCGGTAGATTACTAATGACTATTTAATCACTATACAACCTTCACCAGAAATTCGGCTGGAGTAGCTGTCTACTTGAAGTCCGTTACGTTCATAAAGTGCGGTACTTTCAGATAGATATTGATCTATGTCCGCTTTCGCGAAAGCGAGACAAAACATACTTGGTCCGCTTCCAGAAATACCAAAGGCTATGCATCCACTTTTTTGAGAAATCGCTTTAATCTCATCAAAATGCGGAATCAATTGCTTGCGATGTGGCTCTACGAGTACATCTTTGATACTCTCATTAAATAATTCCTTATCCCACTCATAGAGCGAGGCAACAAAGCCTGCCAGATGTTGCGATTGTGCAATGGCATCCTTGAGAGGCACGTGCGTGGGTAAAATCTCTCTTGCTTCTTTAGTTTTGATAGTGATATGAGGATGTAAAATCCCGACGAAAACCGTATCCATGGGAGGTAATGCAATTACCTTAAATGGATTGTAGCCAGTAACGAGCGTGGTACCACCATAAATACAAGGTGCTACATTATCTGCATGCTCGTTACCACTCGCCAGTGCTTCACCTTTCATAGCGTAGCGCGTGAGTTCAAGATTAGATAATGGCTGTTCTAAAAACTGATTAATACCATACACAGCTCCTGCTGCGCTGGCGCTACTGCTACCTATTCCAGAACCAGGGCGTATCTTTTTATGAATTTCTATCTCAACTCCAAAATCTGCATCAATACCTTCTAGCATGGCATTACCCGCTACACCAGCAACATTATTATGAGCTTCCATAGGGAGTGTGTCACCAGTAATTTTTTTGATCGTTACACCGCGACTTTCGGTTTTTCTAAAAACCATCTCGTCACCTATACCTTCGAGGGCAAAGCCTAACGAATCAAAACCACAGTTTACATTTGCCACTGTAGCGGGACAAAATACGCGTATCGCAGTAGGAATATCAAGGCTTTGTACCGTGGCTTTTTTATGTATTTCTTGAGACATACAATTATTATCTAAGTCTTATTATATCACTAAAGAGTCCGCTGGCGGTAACATCACCACCTGCACCTGCACCTTTTACAATGAGCGGCTGCTCTGGGTAGCGTGCCGTGTAAAATAAGACAATATTGTCAGACCCTTCAAGGTTGTAAAACGGACTATCTGCACCTACAGACTGTAAGCCTACACTTGCTTTACCATTGTCCAACTGTGCTACATATTTAAGGCGTTTACCTGCTGCTGTAGCGTCGGCAACTAGTTTTTCAAAGTGTGCTGCATCTTCTTTAAGTGTTTCAAAGAAGTGAGGAACGTCTGTGCTTTCCAAGTTATTTGCTGTAAGAAATGGTGTGTTCACAATATCTTCTAGCTCTAATTCAAGTCCGCTTTCTCTTGCGAGTATTAGGATTTTACGAGCTACATCTACACCACTCAAATCAATACGAGGATCTGGCTCTGTATAGCCTTCTTCTTTGGCTTGCTGTACCACATCATAAAAACTACCACCACTTTTAAAGTTATTAAAAACAAAGTTTAGACTTCCAGAAAGTACAGCTTGTACTTTAGTAATACTATCACCAGACGCAATAAGATTTTGTAAGGTATCTATGATAGGTAAACCAGCGCCTACATTGGTTTCAAACTTAAAGGGAGCATTATATTTTCTGCTCAATCGTTTAAGATTTGCGTAATATTCTTGTTTTCCAGCAGCGGCAATTTTATTACATGCAACTACTGCGATGCTATTTCTCAAGTATTCTTCATATGCCATTGCCACAGGTTCATTTGCAGTAATATCTACAAAAACCGAGTTGCGCTGGTTGAGAGCAATTACGTTTTCGCGAAAGCGTACAATATCTGCCTTTTCACCTTGAGCAAGCGCCTCTTCCCAATTATCTAAATCAATAGCTTGTTCTGAGACGAGCATCGTTCTACTATTAGAAAGTCCTAGTACTCTGATGTTAAGGTTAAGGTGGTCTTTTAAATATTTTTTCTGACTGTTAATCTGATCTAGAAGTTTTGCTCCCACATTTCCTACACCAGTAATAAAGAGGTTGATTTGCTTTCTGTTTCCTTCAAAGAAGACTTCGTGCAAGCTGTTAAGCGCTTTCTTTACATCTTTCTCGGCAATTACTGCAGAGATATTTTTCTCACTCGCTCCTTGTGCAATGGCGCGTATATTTACGTTGTTTTTGCCAAGTGTAGAGAACATTTTTCCAGAAATACCTTGATGACTTTTCATAGATTCTCCTACGAGTGCAATAATGGCAAGAGAAGTCTCAACAATCACCGGGTCAATCTTACGTAGAGATAATTCGTATGCAAATTCTGTTTCAATCGCAGTCTTAGCTCTTAAAGCGTCTGCTTCCATAACACCTATACAAATGCTATGTTCGCTCGATGCTTGGGTAATGAGTATCACATTAACCTGCTGTAAAGAGAGTACTTCAAAAAGGCGTTTTGAAATTCCAGAAATACCCACCATTCCTGCGCCTTCTAGCGTGAGTAGTGCAACATCACTTATATGAGAAATTCCCTTGATAGGGTTTCCATTACTTCCTTCTTGCTCTCCTATACGAGTTCCAGCTTCATCTGGAGCCATCGTATTTTTTATGTAAATAGGAATGTTTTTACTAAGCGCAGGGACAATAGTAGGAGGGTAGAGCACCTTTGCTCCAAAATGCGATAACTCCATCGCCTCGTGATATGATATGTCACGTATAGGTTTTGCCTGTTTTACAAGCTTCGGATTTGCAGAGAACATCCCACTCACATCTGTCCATATTTCTAGTTGGTCAACCTCTAGCGCAGCTGCAATAATAGCCGCAGTAAAGTCTGAGCCGCCGCGGCCTAGCGTACTTGTTTCTCCCGTAGCAGTGCTTGCGATGAATCCTCCTAGGATGGTAATGTTTTGTGACGCTTTCGCGAAAAATTCCTTGATATTTTCATTAGTGCGATCATACAATACACTGGCTTTGGTATGAGTGCCATCGGTAATGATAAGTTGTCTACTGTCTTTTAATGTGGCTTCAATCCCTTGATGGTTGAAGGCTGCCGTTATGATACGACTACTTGTAAGTTCACCAAAAGCAGCGAGCTTGTCTAGTGTTTTAGGAGAAAGCTCGTTGATTAAGAAAATACCTTTGAGTAAGTCGTCTAAGTGCGACATAAGCGCACCTATATCAGCCATTACTATGGCATCACCTTCGGTAAGTGCTTTTGCAAAAGCTGTGTATTTTTGGTGTATTTCTAAAAACACATCTTTATAGGTTTCATCTTTTTGAGCAGCAAGCGTTCCGGCTTTTAGTAATAAATCTGTAATCCCACCCACTGCCGAAACAACTACAGCTACTGGATGTGACGCTGCTTGTTTGTTTACAATAGCAATTACTTTTTCTATATTTTTAACACTCCCCACAGAAGTGCCTCCAAATTTTAATACGCGCATAGTATGCAATTTTACATTTTCGCGAAAGCGAAAATGGAATGAATAAACTAATTAATTTGTGTGTGGAAGAGATCCTTGCTCGCGCAAGTAATAGATAGATAATATGTACGACTATAACCCCAACGGGGTAATCGTACCAATAGTAATAGTGGTAATCAAGAAAATCGAAGTGTATTGTGTTGTTCTCATCTTGTTTGTGATATGTTAAATGTAGTACATTTACCTAAGGAGACAAGATGCAACTCCTAGTTTTGAGGATATGACAATTCTAGTCTTACTTCTAGCACGATACTGATAATGTGATAATTTGACGTTTACTTTCGTGAATATTTAATGAATTAAAGAACATTTTTCTTCATGAAGATGAAGAATACACCTAATTATAGCTAAATGAAAATATACAGCGCCAAACAAATTTACGAAGCAGATAAAGCAACCATTGAAAAAGAAGGGATTCCATCTTATAATCTCATGGAACGTGCCGGTGGGTACGTTTATGAGTGGATGAACCAGCGTTTACAAGGGCAGCCGGTGCCTATAAAAGTATTTTGTGGTATAGGTAATAATGGTGGTGATGCACTTGTAATAGCGCGTTTACTCCTTAAGAATGGCTATAATGTAGATACTTATATAGTACACTGTAATGATAAGCGATCTCCAGATTTTTTAAAAGCGTATGATGCCCTCAAGAGCGAAGTAAAAAAATGGCCAGAAATCATTAAAAGTGCCGAAGACTTTCCAGTAATCACTCCACAAGATATTGTGGTAGATGGAATCTTTGGGATAGGCTTAAATAGATGTCCAGATGATTGGGTAAAAGCACTTTTTGTAAAAATCAATGAGTCTAAGGCTTACACACTTTCTATCGATATTCCGTCTGGGATGTACACAGATAGAGGAGCAGATAAAGATGATGTTATAGTACACGCTACGTTTGTACTTAGTTTTATGTCACCAAAACTTGCTTTTTTCTTACCAGAAACAGGTAAGTATATTAATATGTGGGATACCATAGATATAGGACTAGATCCAGAATTTCTAGCAAAAACTCCTACGGATGTAACACTTATATCAAAACCAGAAATCCAACAGATGTACAAGGGAAGATCACAATATTCACATAAGGGAATGTATGGTCATAGCTTAATTATAGGTGGTAGTTTTGGAAAGATGGGTGCAGTGCAACTTGCTAGTAAAGCTGCTTTAAGAGCGGGTAGTGGTCTTGTAACTGCTTATGTACCGCAAATAGGAGTTCCCATATTACAAACGGCACTTCCAGAAGTAATGGTGGAGACCGATAACTATAATGGAAAAGTGTTTGAAGAGATAGATTTTCAAACCGAAGCAAATGCTATTGCAATAGGCCCAGGAATGGGAACCGATGAGAAAACGGTAAGAGCAATGGAGTCTTTCTTAAAAAAGCAAAAACAGCCATTAGTGATAGATGCAGACGCGATTAATATTATCTCAAAGCGACCATCACTTATGGAGCAAGTACCTCCATTATCTATTTTTACGCCACACCCAGGTGAGCTTGAACGTTTAATAGGCAAGTGGGATGACGACTTTGATAAACTAGAGAAAACGGCAAAATTTGCTAAAAATCATAATGTCATCATCGTAATTAAAGGAGCTCATACCATTACTGTTTATGATATGAGACTTTATATAAATACTACTGGAAATCCTGGATTATCTACTGCTGGTACTGGAGATGTACTTACGGGAGTAATTACTGGACATATAGCTCAAGGTTACCACCCCATGGAAGCCGCTATGATGGGAGTTTATTTTCATGGACTTGCAGCAGATGTTGCCGTAAATCAATATGGAATAGAAGGACTTATAGCTGGTGATGTGACAGAGTTTTTGGGAAGAGCGGTGATGAGTCTTTTTGAAAAACCAGAACAGGAAGGTGGAGGAGCACCACCACAGCAATAATTTATAGATATATCAAAAAAAAATGGATAGCGTGTAAACGCTATCCATTTTTTTTATAAAGTAAAAATACTATTCTACTGTAACTGGAAATGTTACTTGAACATCAGTCTCACCACCAGCATCACTTAACGAACCATCGTTAGGCTTATTAGGCTCGTGGCGTAAAGTTACAGTAAGTGTACCTTCACCTGCTGTATCTCCTGTAGTAAAGGTTACAATAGTACCTAGTGGATTACCGTTACCATCAAAATCCTCATAAGTCACAGCAGCGTCAAGACCTGTACTAGGAGTATAGAATACTTGGTGCTCATCAGATTCTTCTACTACTTCTTCGGTGATATCCTCGGCTGGGCTTTCTGTTTCATTCAGAAACTCAATACTACCATTGTAGACAGTACTTACATCTAAGTCACCAGATACTGTTACTGTAGGTGCATTAGGACCATCTCCATCAAGATCTTGTGATCTAAGTACTATTGTTTCTGAGCCAGATTGAAGAGTGAGAGTTACCGTAGTGATTACCTCTTCTTCATTTATAATTTCTGGAATGTCTGCATCATCATCACTAGAACAAGCTGCAAGGCTAATAGCAGTAAGGGCGATAAGTGTGTAATTTCTAAAGTTTTTCATTGTTTGTGTGTTGTTACGCTTTCGCGAAAGCGTAGATTTAATAATTAATTTTAAGTTGTAATAATACATTTCTACCTAGATCATCTGCAAAATAGCGCTGGCGATTTAAGTACTCCCTATAAGAGGTGTCAAATAGATTATTTACCATCAAACCTACATTTAGTTTACTCTTTTCATTTATTGCAAAATCAATAGAGCTTCTAAAGTTGAGTAAATGATAAGCATCGGGAGGTGTACTTATATCTACTAACTCTGTAGTGTTTGTTTCTGGTATAAAAACGTCAAAATTTGTATCTGGAAATTCATTTTGACGAAATACATAGTTACTTTCAAGTGACAGCTTTAAGTTATTTACCTCTGGAATATGGTATGTAATCGTATTACGAGTACTTGCCGAAGGCATATTAATTAAAGCACGGTCTAAAGTTTTATCCTTTCCTTTTACCAGTGAAAACTGGTTAGAAAATTCAAAACGATCTGTTACCTGAACATTGTTATCTATGTCAAAACCTAACAGTCTTGCTTGTGTCTGTCTATACTCCCATACAGGAAAACTACCTCTTATAGTTTGCTGTACGCCTGTAGGCTCTATAAGGATAAAATCCTCAATAAAGTTTGCAAACGGGGCAATAGTAAAACTCCAAGTATCTGTAGATCTTGTAAAATTCAATGAAATTTTATTTGCGACTTCTTGATTAAAACTTAGATCACCTAGTTCTATACGGGCAGCACTCTGGTGTAATCCATCAGAAAATAATTCTGATACATTAGGCGAGCGTGAAGCCAGCGCATAGTTTAAGGAAACTGTAGTCGCATCATTTACCTCATAAGAGGCTCCAGCAGTTGCCGAAAAGTTGTTATACTCAAACTCAGGTTTGACAAAGATTTGATTCTGAAATTCTTCCCGCTCAAACTGAGGGAATTGAACATCATAACCTCGGTCTTCCCATAAGCTTGTTGCATAAAACTTTTCTGCATTGATGCGGTTATAATCAAATCTAGCACCAGCTTCTAAAGTCCATTTACCAAAGTTTTTAGAACCTAACGCATATACACCAAAATCAAAAGCTTGGTAATCTGGGATAAGTCTTCTCACTCCGGTAGACGGATCAGGAAAATGATCTTGATAATTACCAGATACTCCCACTTTTGCAGTGATGGAATTATCTGCCGTATAATCAAAGTCTATTTTCCCTCCAAAAGTTTCTAGTTGTAAATCAATAGAAGGTCTTAAGTCATCACTATCGCGACGTATATCAAACTCTAGTCTGTTGTTGCGCTGGTAATCTACTTGAGCGCTTAATTTTCCAAAGTTATCAAAGCGATAGAATGATTTAAGTTTTGCTATCTGGTGTGTTACTTCTTGTCTAGGGGCCTCAATATCGTATGTAAATGGCTCTACCACAAATGGCTCTTGGCTATTTATTGCAACCGAGAGATCTGCAGCATTACCTACGTGTGATGATCGTAAAATACCAGACTCTTTGTCAAAAATCGAGTAACTACCCTCCACACCGTAACGGTATTTATTAACTCCTAAACGTACAGATATATCTTTCTCTGAAAGTGCTGTATTACTTAATACATAATCTGGTGCTTCTGCATCTCCGAAACGTTTTAAAGTCCCGTTTATGCCTCCGTACCAGCCATTGTTATAAGACTTTATCAATGAAGTTGTAATAGAACCTCCACGACCATTGGTCGCGCCGGTAATAATAGTTCTCCCAAAAATAGTATCTTTTACAGGCACCTGCTCTGGTTCTATAATGATAGTACCACCTATAGCATCACCGCCATATTGTAAACCGGCAGCTCCTTTAATAACAGTTACTTCTCCAGCTGCATTCACATCAATATTTGGAGCATGTTCTACACCCCATTCTTGATCTTGTAAACGCGTACCTTCTGTAATAAGAACAACCCTACTAGAGTGTAGTCCTTGTATTACTGGTTTTACTACAGAGTTACCTGTGTTTAATGAAGTGACACCGCTTAGATTTTTAAGCGCATCACCTAGTGAGGCTGCACTGTTACTTTCTAGAAAATCATGGTTTACAACAGCTTCTGTCGCTGTGCGGCTTTTACTTTTATGAGCATGTGCTACAACTTCGACATCGCCTAGTGACTCTAGGTGATGTTCCATGTTGATATTACGAGTAGTATTGCTGTTTACATCTACTTTTACTATTTGAGTTTCACATGCAGGATGCGACACTTGTAGCGTGTAATTGTTTGCACAAAGTCCTGTAATAACATATTTGCCTAGGCTATCAGTCATCACAGCATCTTCAGACCCGGCAACTATAATAGTTGCACCAGATAATACTTCATTATCATGCAGGTCTATAATATAACCAGATAGGGTATAGGTACACTCTTGTGCTGTACTCGTAATACTCAGCAAGGCAATGCTAAGCCATAAATAAAATTTCATATAAAATTGTTTTGATAATTATTGAATGTAATTCAATAATTATCAAAACGGGGGACCACGATCTGAGGAACTTAAGATGGTAGTTGTGTATGATGTCTGTAATAAAACATCTACTTCTTTTGAGATATGTATGGTGGGTGATTGGTACGCTTTCGCGAAAGCGTAAACTCCAGCTTTTACAATATGTAAATCACCAAGATCACAATCTAGTTTTGATTCATGAACATGCACATCTCCTGTGAATTTACAGGTATCATAATGTTCATGGTCTGCTGTGCTGTGAGAAAAAGAAACTACAGCAGGCAACAAGAAAACAAGCATTGTAAATAATGCTATAAGTCTTATAATAATGGTGTTTTCTTTTTTCAAGCTTTCTTTGGAAATAAAAATCCCAGTCCCATTCTTGAGACCATTTTAGTAGCAAACGCTTTGAAGAACGCATACTGGCCAAATATCCAGCCAAATATCACTAAAAGCACTTGATAAATGGGAAAAATTAACAAGATTCTAACAGGCCAATAAATCCAACCCGTTGTAACATCTTTACTTAAGCCTATAAGATCCATTAAGGGATTAGAAAGACGTCCAGCTGTTGAACCAGTTACAGCAAATGCAAGAAATATGGCTACGAGCTCCCAACGATAAGTAACTCCCCATCTTGAATAGAGCTTTTTAAATAGCCAAAGCGTTATCCATATAATTAAGAATGCTATAGGTAGGCTAAGTAAAATCGTTGCAACGGGTACAGAAGTGTCATATGCCGGCACATAAATAGCTCGAGCTATTAAATATGCCGAAAAAAGAGCCGCTATCAAGCCAAGAATAATATGTATAAATTGCCAGTTTTGAGTGATTTCCCAGCGTTTTTTAAAGTCTTTCATAACGCTGCAAAAATACGATTATCGTAGTTTCTGATTGTTGCGTTCTTGAAAAAATTCAAACCAATTATATAATAGGTAATTAACTTCATAGCCATAATCGGTATTTGAATTGTAATCTATGCGCTGGATATATAGATTTGGATCGTATTGAGAAATATTATTTACTCTATTGTTATACTCAGTAACATAAAATCTGTTTTTATTTTCTAAGAAAAACTGTCCATAAAATCCTCTAGGGCGTTGTGTGACTAGCCATGTATTGAAGCCTGGTTCTATGATAATAATTTCATATTCTAGGCTATCATTTGCAATGCGTACTGTGTCTGATGCATTATCTGCAGTATTGCCTATATCTTTTGTACCACTTGTAGTTGCACAGCCTATTATGGTTGCGGTAAGAATTGCTAAGTAAATTATCTTTTTCATAATCTTAAAGTTAAAGGTTTTACCTGTGATACAGGTTTGTTTTATCGTAGTATTAACGATAGTACTAATTATTAGACCGTGTAAACTTACTAAGCAGTAACCTCTATTTAAACCTATAATGAGCAAGTGAGACGTCTCAATGAGGGAACAAAAAAAGAGTGCCTTTTCAGGCACTCTTTATATATGAATAGGGGTGTTTAATGGATTATTTTCCAAAAAGTCCTCCAAGAAGGCCTCCGATACCACCTTCTTTTTTATTGCTTCCTAGTACCATTCCTGCTACGTCATCTAAGATGCTTCCATCTCCATCTGCATCAAGTAGGGTAGTGATTAAGCTTTGGTTTTCTTGAGGTTGACCACCTAGCATGCTACCTAATAAAGCACTCATACCAGTACCATCACTTACGTTATTTTCTTTAGTTTGCTTTCCTAATACTCCCATAAGGATAGGCGCAGCAACTTTTAAAATTTGAGCTACAGATCCGGCATCTACACCAGACTTACTACTCAATGCATTTTCAACAGCAGGTTGTTTGTTTCCTAAAAGGTGTCCTAAAATTCCAGCACCATCATTTACTACGTCGTCACTAGGTCCTCCGTTACCCATAATGTCTCCAAGTTGGTCTAAGATACCACCACCATGTTTTCCAGATAAAGCGCCCATTAAACCAGCTGCTCCTTCTGGTGTCTGTACGTTTTTCTTCATAGCTCCCATAAGTACTGGAAGTGCCATGCTTAATACCTGCGCAGTTGCACCTTCAGATTGTCCTGATTTTGCACTTGCTCCACTAATAAGAGATTTTCCTATATCACTATTTAATAAATCTAATAATCCTGCCATCTTTGTTATTTTTTTAATGTTTACAAGAGTCAAGGTACAAAATATTATAAGTTCTAAAATTGCTGACATAAAAAAACCACCCGTTTGGATGGTTTTTTTAGAATCTTGTCGATTATAAACAGTTTTGAGACGATAAACAGTAAATTTTACATCAAATGTTCGAGTTTACTGCATTTATAAAAGGTGCTGTTATTTAAGGATTTTGATGATTTGCTCTGCTAGTTCTGTACCTATACGATCTTGAGCTCCACCAGTCGCAGCTCCAATGTGTGGAGTTAAACTTACTTTAGGATTCATAAGTACTTGTACCGCTGGAGTAGGTTCATTTTCAAAAACGTCTAAACCTGCAAATGAAAGTTTGTTGCTATCTAAAGCAGCTACAAGTGCTACTTCATCTATAACTCCACCTCTTGCAGCGTTTACTAGTGCAGCGCCATCTTTCATAAGATCAAACTCTGCTTTACCTATTACATAGTCCTTTTGTGCAGGAACATGAAGTGTTATAAAATCTGCAGATTTTAAAACTTCCTCTTTTGATACAGAAGTAAGATCAAACGTTACTGACTGTCCGTCAAAGAAAGGAACAGTAACTGTCGCTTTTTCTGTAAAGGGATCATGAAAGATAACTTTCATTCCCACTCCCAAAGCAATTTTTGCAGTTTCTTGACCTATACGTCCAAAACCAATTACACCTAGTGTTTTACCACGTAGCTCTGTTCCTTTTGCGTAAGCTTTCTTTAATCCTTTAAATTTTGTGTCACCTTCAAGTGGCATGTTACGGTTAGAATCAAATAAGAAACGAACTCCATTAAACAAGTGAGCAAATACGAGCTCTGCCACAGATGCAGACGATGCTGCAGGTGTATTAATTACATGGAGTCCCTTATCTCTGGCATATTGCACATCAATATTATCCATTCCTACGCCGCCACGTCCTATGATTTTTATGGATGGACAAGCGTCAATAAGTTCCTTACGTACTGTGGTAGCACTTCTTACTAAAATAACATCAATCTGTTTTTCATTAATGTAGTTTTCCAGTTGGTCCTGAGCAACATTTGTTGTAATTACTTCAAATCCTCCAGCTGTAAGAGCGTCTACTCCCGTTTGTGATATTCCGTCGTTTGCTAATACTTTCATCGTAAATGCTATTATATGCGGTTTAATATTGTTGTTTTGTCCTTGTGGATCTAAGCTTTTCTTTCAAGTTCGCTCATTACGTCTACTAGTACACCTACGCTATCCATAGATAAAGCATTATACATAGAAGCTCTGTAGCCGCCTACACTTCTGTGCCCATTTAGACCATTGATTCCTGCTTCTTTCCACATAGCATCAAAGGCATCTTTAAGATCACCATCTGTAAGTGAGAAGGTGGCGTTCATGGTAGAACGATCTTCCTTGGCAGCAAACCCTTTGAATAGTGGATTAAGTTCTATCTCACTATAAAGTAGTGTTGCCTTTTTATTATTGATTTCTTCAATCGCTTTTATGCCACCTTGTTCTTTCAACCAGCGCATAGTAAGCATTGAGATATATACTGCATATACAGGAGGCGTATTAAACATACTTCCTTTGCTTATGTGCGTTTGATAATCCAGCATAGATGGAATCTTGCGAGTCACCTTACCAAGAATATCTTCTCTTACTACAATAAGTGTAGTTCCTGCTGGTCCCATATTTTTCTGAGCACCTGCATAGATTAAGTCAAATTGATTAAAATCAATCTCTCTAGAAAAGATGTCACTACTCATATCACATATAAGAGGACAATCTACCTCTGGAAAATGCTTTATTTGTGTCCCAAAAATGGTGTTGTTACTCGTGAGGTGTAGATAGTCTAAGTTTTCTGGAAGTATAAATCCTTTAGGGATGTAATTGAAATTTGCCTCTTTACTAGATGCAACCTCAGCAACTTCTCCAAAAAGTTTAGCTTCCTTAATAGCCTTATCACTCCAAGTTCCAGTATTTATATAACCAGCCTTAGTTTCTAGCAGATTATAAGCGACCATTAAAAATTGCATACTCGCTCCACCTTGTAAAAAAAGTGCTTTATAGCCTTTGCCTTCTAAGCCTAGTAATTCTAGTGCTAGATTTCTAGCCTCGTCCATTACATCTACAAAATCTTTACTTCTGTGGGAAATCTCTAGAATAGAAAGTCCAGAATCATTAAAGTCTAATATAGCCTGTGATGCTTCTTTAAAAACATCCTGAGGTAATATACAAGGTCCTGCGCTAAAGTTGTGCTTCTTCATGGTGTGCGTTTTTATGCGTTTTGTGCTTTACAAAGATGCCCAAATCGTTAGAAAAACCCACAGATAAATTGATAAAATATTGGCTATAATGTTGTCAAAAATGTAATAGTATCAACCCCATCTGCATAATCATAAAGCTCAGGTTTCTGAGTTTTTCCAATAGGAGTGAGCTCTTTAAACTTTCCTTTTAGTGCTGTATTCCCTACAACACATTGAATACGATCTTTATCTATTTCAAGCTTTTCGACTAGGCTTTCTAGAGACTCATATTTCTCATAAAATAAAGTCGCGATAGGTGAGCCGTAGCTTCCATCTTCCTTAAGCATTAAGAAACCATTCTCTAAGAGTTCAAAAAGGCTCATTAGATATACCGCCTTGTTGTAATCATAATTATTGGCATATTTTGCACCATTCATAATATCACTCCAGTGATAAATAGCTTTAAAAAAGGCATCAAAATTGTAATCTTGTGGTACATATAATTTTGATACATTACGGCATCCTAAACCGTAATACCTAAATATATCTTCACCTAGTGCAACAAGTTCATCTTCTGTTTCATTACCAGTAAGTACGGCAACAGAATTTCTGTTTTTACGGATGATGTTAGGCTTTTTACCAAAATAATATTCAAAATATCTTGCCGTGTTGTCGCTTCCAGTCGCAATTACAGCATCGTATGCCGGTAATTTATCTTCGGTGAAGCTTATGGTTTCTTTAAAAGCAGGCGCTACATATTCTAGATATTTGGCGAGAAAGGGTAGGAGATGCCTATCATTTGACGATTGTTTTCCTACAAATTTATGCCCAGCAATTAATACACACATAAAGTCATGAAACCCTACTAATGGAATATTACCTGCCATGATTACGGCAACGGTTTGTTGTGATTGCGCTTTCGCGAAAGCGGTATCATAACCATCAAGCCACTCCGTAAGTTTTTCTTGAGTAAGTGATTGTGCCCAGCCCTCTAGTGCAAATAGTATATTTTCTTTAGTAAACCAGCCGTTATTTTCACTGGCTAATTTAAATTGATGCTGCATTCCGTCAAAGAAGAGATCGTTATGTAATACTCCCTCTTTCTGGGTAATGGAGTCACGTGTAAACTGACTTAAAAATTTTCCTAGCTCAATAAAAGCGTTAATTCGTAGTTGAAGCGTCATAGGTTTTGGCAAATCGGTGTCTAGGCGTTATTTTTGTGCAAAGTTACCCAAAAAGAAAACTATGGCAATTATCATAACAGACGAATGTATAAACTGTGGAGCTTGCGAGCCTGAGTGTCCTAACACTGCCATTTATGAAGGTGCAGATGACTGGCGCTATGCAGATGGAACAGACCTAGAAGGAAATGTGATCTTACCTAACGGTAAAGAAGTAGATGCAAATGAAGCACAACAACCTGTGAGTGATGAGATTTATTATATCATTCCAGATAAGTGTACGGAGTGTAAAGGTTTTCATGACGAGCCACAATGTGCTGCAGTATGTCCAGTAGATTGCTGTGTACCGGATGATGAGCATGTAGAAACAGAAGAGGTATTACTTGCAAAACAATCTTTTATGCATAAAGATGCGTAAGCAGTATACTTTATAAAACAACAAAGCCATCCTGACGGGATGGCTTTGTTGTTTTAAATAACCGCTACAAGTTCTCCAGTAATATTATGGATAACTTGCTGTAATCTTCTAGCATAATCTAGCAACGCTTTAATTTCTTTAATAGTTGCTGGTCGCTCTTTATTAAAGATAAGCAGCTGATCTCCTTTTGATTCTATATGGTAGTAAGGATTACTTTCTAAGAAATGAATAAGCTCATTAGAAAAGAAACTCTTAATGGCGTACTCGTTTTCTCCTAATAAAAAGAATCGATTAGAAAAATCTGTATGGCCATCGATGTTAATGTCATTCCAACCTGTTATCGCATAAAACTTCTCTAAAAATCCTTCTTTATCTATTGTAAATGACGGAATAGGAGTAGGCAAGTCTATCGTAATCATAGTTGAGCGTACGGTTCCTTGTGCAATAAATTCTCCTTCGGAGTAAATGATATCAAAGAGATGCAGCACATTATCATTATCCTTAAACTCGTTATATGAGTGATTTATATGTTTTGTTTGGAAATAAAGAAAATCTGTAAGCTCATGAACATCTTCATTTTTTTCTGGATGATATTCTAGATTGTAGCTTTGGGCAAGCTCTTCAAGCGATACTTGGCGTTTAGTTTTACTCTTTGTAAACATTTTAGGCACTGTTATCATCTTGCGCAGTGCAAAAGGATGAGCAGAGTCTGTATCATGCATATCGAGACCTACAACCTCAAAGTGCCCGCCTTTTTTACTGAATACTTCTTGAAAGTCGTGAAGATTCTCCATGACTGTATGATCTACAAAGCTACATTTTGAAAAATCTACCACCACATCTTGACTCTCGGGAATAGCTTCGAGCTTTTGTTTGAGTTTGTAAAAGTTTAAAAAAGTGCAAAAGTGTTTTACACTCACATAATAGTTACTCCCTCCTTTGTCTCCCGTTTCTTGAAACATCAACACGTTAGGCTTAAACATGTTTCTAAGAAATAGCCCTGTGCTTTTATTTAAAAGAATATGAATGACAAATGTGATGACAATACCTGCTAGAATACCAGATATAAGATCTACAAACAAAGTAGTTAATAGCGTAACAAAGAAAATAAGTACTTGCTCCTTACCAATAGTAAACATCTTTCTTACAACTACAGGCGATGCAAGTTTATATCCAGTATACACAAGAATAGCCATTAAAGCTGGTAAGGGAATACGCGTAAGTTGTGTACTAAATAGTGCAATAAAAATGACTAAGAATGTAGCGTGGCTAAAGTTGGCACTTCTATTAGTACCTCCATTATTTACATTTACAGAACTTCTAGCAATTACAGTAACTACGTTAAGACCACCTAAAAACCCTGAGCCTACAGTCGCAAGACCTAAGGCTTTTAAGTCACGATTAATATTTGATCTACGTTTGAGAGGATCAAGCTTATCTACTGCTTTGATACTAAGCAACGATTCTATACTTGCGATGAGGGTAAGTGACAAGACACTAGTCCAGAAGGTAAAAGTCCCAACTGGATTGAAATCTGGTTTTTTCAAGTCAGCTACGATATCTCCTAGTGCTGGGATACCACTAATCATATATTCTTGAGCAATAGGGTTAGGTAAACCTAGCACCAATTCATAATAGTAACTAAAACCTATAGAAAGCAACACAATCCACATAGGTGCAGGAACGAGTTGTAAATATTTGTTTCTGATTTTTCCATAAAAAATCATGATTGCAAGACTGCCTACGCCAAATATAGCAGCAAAGATGAGTCCTGTATCTGTGTAGCTGAAAACGCCAATAATTGAATTTGGGATTTCCAGTAGATAGTCAATGCTCCCGTCACGAGTAATTTTATTACCCAGCATGATGTGGAATTGCTTTCCTAGGATAATAAGACCGATGGCGGCTAGCATCCCTTGTATGGCAGAAGAGGGAAAGAAATCTGCTAGTTTTCCCATACGAAGAAAACCTAATAACATAAGTAGTCCTCCAGAGCAAATAATAGCAGCATATGTGCTTTCCAACCCTAAAGCTGTAATTGCTATAAGTACTACTCCCACAAGACCATTTCCGGGTCCTGTGATAGTTACATTACTACCGCCAAGTATGGATACTAATATTCCTCCTACAACAGCAGTGATAATTCCTGAGATAGGTGGAGCCTCACTAGCCATAGCAAGACCTAGACCTAATGGTAGTGCAATAAGACTTACCACGAAGCCTGAAAAAATATTTCGCGGAAGCGTTTTAAAAAAATTATTTATAGAATTCTCTTTTGGACTCATCGTACAATTAATACATCTGTAGGGAGTTCTGTGAGAATATGCTCAATATCATGTGGAAATAAACGATCCCAAAATGATGTTTTTGATGGGGCATTCATGATTAATAAATCTGCTCTTACGACCTCTGCATAATGACCGATGGAGTATCCTCGTTTTCCGAAAATGGCTTGTGACCGTGCATCTACACGTTGCTGTATTTCTTGAGGAACTTTATTTATAATTTGCTGTACTCTGCTTTCCTCTCGTCTACGCAGTTTTTCCTTAGCAATATTTGCTCGGCGCAGTGAGTTGTCGTCATCTACATTTACGTGAATTTCACTCTCAGTAATTTCTTCTACGATGGTCATTTTATCTGCACTCAGACCGTGAGCAACATAAAATGCAGTGGTTATAGTTTGTTCTGTTTTTGGATCTTCAAGCCCATTTACTACCACATGTTTACATGGAATACGAGTTACAGAGGGATTGATAAGTAAAAGTACAGAGCATGAAGCTCCACGGGTTATTTTTCTAGCGATAGAACCTAAGTAGTAATTGACAAGATTTTCTCTTTGTAGCGCACCCACAATGAGTAAATCAATTTTTAATGTACTAGCAGCTTCTATCATCACCTTAACAGGATCTCCAGGCTTAAATACTATTTCAGATTCAAGACCTTCTTCATGAAAGCTAGTGAGTAACTTTTTAAAAGAGTGATGTTTCTCATCTGTATGATCACCTACGTGAATCACTACTAACGTTGCATTAAAATGAATACATAGTCTAGCAGCCTCGTACAAGTTTGCTTTGAGGTTAGGGGAGAAAGTGGCGCCTACGCCTATAATTTTAAAGGGATTGGGACTCACAGAGTCATTTTGTTTTTATAAGTGAGTCAAGATAACATAATTATACGTAACAATAATGTATATCCTAGCTTTCCAGATATGATGATGACAAGCTGTTGTAAAACAGAACATCCAGATGCCTGAACATCTGGATGTTATTATGAGGTAGTTTTTTATTACTGTTTTATGAGACTGCTGTATATAGCATATTGCTCTTTAGTTAAAAACGTTTGCATGTTACCGTCTTTACGCTTGGCAAGTTTAGCAAGTTCTTCTTGCTTATCTGCTGCGCTAAGACCTCCAGCTCTAAGTCTATCTTCTGTAGATTTAAATGCTTTTATAGTTTTAGAAATATTTGCTACTTGTTCTGAGCTAAGATTGAGTTTCTGTGTAAGCATGTCAATCTCACTTACTTTTTCTTTATTTACAGCACTCAAGCTTGGACTTTGTGCTTGAACATTTGATATTCCAACAAAGGCAAAGAGTACTAATGCGATAATTATTTTCATATTATTTATTTTTAAAATTATAAGCTCAAGAGCTTTTCTATATTTTCTAGAGGTCGTCCAATAACGGCCTTTTTTCCGAGAACTACAATGGGACGCTCTATTAATTTAGGATGTTGAGACATAGCGGCTATAACTTCTGTATCACTAAGTTCTTTTCCTTTATAGTTTTTTTTCCAGATAGATTCGCCTTTTCTTACGAGTTCCTTAGGAGCTATATCAAGCATATCAATAAGAGACGTAAGCGCTGTTTCATAGAGAGGATTATCAAGATATTTTATTACTTCAAATTCTTTTCCGGACTCTTCTAGCAATGCTAGACCTTGTCTGCTCTTTGAGCAGCGAGGATTGTGATATATTTTAATCATATGTAATAGTTATTTTTCTAATAGTGTTACGTGTACTCCTTTTGATCTAAGTTGGACCGCAAGTGTTTGTGCATCTGTAAAATGAATGCCTGTTATTCCTGATACCTCACAGCCTTGAACATTTTTAAGACTATCATCTATAAATATAGCTTGAGACGGCTCAATTTTATAACGATCTAGCATAAGATCATAGATATCTCTAAAAGGTTTGCGAGTTCCCTCATCACCAGAGACTAGAATTCCTTCAAACCATTGCAACCAAGGAAATTTTTTAAGCGCAATAGGAAAGGTCTCTCCACTCCAGTTAGTAAGCGCAAGCACTCTATAGTCGGGATTATCTATAAGTTCTTTAAGAATTTGTAGTGTACCCTCATGAGTAAAACCTAGCATTTCTTCCCATCGACCATAATACATTTTTATGAGCCTTTCATATTCTGGAAACATTGCAATACGTTCTTGAGTAGCTTTCTCTAGAGAATAGCCAGCGTCTTGATTAACATTCCAATCCCATGCGCACACGTGATTAAGAAACCAATTCATTTTTGCTCGATCTCCTCTAAATTCTTTGAGATAAACGTATTCTGGACTCCAGTCTATAAGTACACCGCCTAGATCAAAAATAATAGTATTAATATTTTGTTCTTTCATAGCTCTTTTTTAGTGAATAATCGTGTGTGGGACGGTATCGAGATTCCAGTCTATCACTAATCCACCTGCTAGTGAACGTGCTATTTCTGCACCATATAAATGCTCTGTAAGGTAGAGTGCTGCCTCAAAACTTTTGGCACCACCAGCAGAGGTAATGTATTTTCCATCGTGAACAAATAGGGTTTCTTTTCTAATATCAAGCGCTGGAAACTTAGCTCTCATTTTATCTATATCACTCGGGAAAGTAGTGGAGACTTTATCATTGAGAAGTCCAGCCTTTGCAAGCACAAAAGCACCATCACAATGAGAAGTCATAAAGAGTGCTTCCTTATCTACTTTTTGAACAAAAGAAATCATCGTCTCATCATCTAGATCTGTATCTAGGTGATGCTCTGCGCTAGGGATAACTAAGATGTCGATCTTAGGCGTATCTTCTTGCGTGTAATCAAAATCGGGTAGGAGGTACATATCTTCAAATGTTTTAATAGGATCCAGTGTATTTGCAACTGTAAATACATTCATCGCTTTAATGCTATCTCTGTAAATCGTGTGCTGGAAAATATCAAAAGGCGCCGTGAGTTCCGTATTAAAAGTGCCATCCATAATTAAGAAAGCTACGTTGTACCTAGATGTATCTAATACAGGTTGCGCTTTCGCGAAAGCGTTATTTTCATTTGTAATATGATCTTGTAATGAGTTTTGATCGTCTTTATTAGTATTGCATGCTTGTACCAAGAGTGCACTTAAAATGATAATAATAATTCTCATAAATCTTATTTTGAAGTTAAAGATACAGGTTCTGGCGGTGTTTCATTTGCAAGCATGCGCTTAACAATATATAACAATAGCCAAGCGATAAGCGTGAGTCCTATTAAAAATATCCACGTTGTTTGAAAACCAAATGCTTCTGTGATTTGCATACCACTATTGTGCCCAAAAATATGCGCTACCGAAAATGACATGCTGTAAACACCCATGTAAGCACCTTGTCTACCTAACTTTGAGCGATCTAAAGCAAATTTATTACTAAATGGAAAAGAAATCATCTCCCCGAAGGTTGCGATAATCATCCCAATGACTATAATACCTACCCATGTTTCCCATAGTAATAACACAAAACTAGCACCTGTCATGAGTAATCCCAAGATGGTGCTTTGTACGTTAGAGAGGTTTTTCTTTTCCATCCAGGCGATGAGTGGCATTTCAAACACTACAATCAAAATACCGTTAAGAGCAAGAATGAGTCCTATGGCATCCTCACCAAGCTTATATTCATCTTTATAATATAATGGCACTGTCGAAAAGTATTGTACAAAGACAATCCCAAATAGTGCAAGCGCAACGAGAAACAGCACATAAGGCGTGTCAAGTAAAGGTTTTTTAGGGTTTTCAATCATGACCTCTTTATCAAGTTCCTTCGTCTTTTTAGGATTTAATACTTGAGTCATCAAGATTGCAGCAAAGAGACACGTCAAGCCGTCTACATAGAATAGTGCATCATATCCTGCGGTAGCAATGAGAATTCCTCCCACAGCGGGCCCTACAGAAAAACCTAGATTAATAGCAAGTCGTATTAGTGTAAGCGAACGTGTTTTATTTTCTGGTTTTGAGTAGGCACTAAGCGCTACAAAAAATGCAGGACGCCCCATATCTGCTAGTGCCATGAGGATAAAAAATGAGAAACACATTATCCAGAAAGTCTCAACGTGCAATACCCATAAAAAGTTTATTCCGGTAAAAATTAAACTAACAAGGATGACTTTATAATAACCTATAACATCACATAATTTACCGCCTAGCCATGCTCCTGCAAAAGACCCAAGACCATAAGATGTCATGATCCATGCAACATCTGGTAGACTAAAATGGAGATCTTTATTTAAATAAATAGAAAGAAAAGGAATCACCATCGCACCCGCTCTGTTTATCAATGTGATGAGCGATAGCCACCAGATTTCTCTAGATAGCCCTTTAAAAGTATTTGTATAGTTGCGTAGTAGTGTTTTCATAAATAGTAGATTAGATGGTAAAGACCTACGCTAGACCATAAAAGTAAAGAGTCCAGCGTGGTGGCCGGACTCTTTTGTATTGTTACTCTTTATAATCATATAGTGACAACATATCAAGTCTGGCGCAGCGTTGCACACGAGATGAATGTATATGTTGTGAATAATATCATACTATGTGTAAAGTTATAAAAATAATTGAATTGAGTACGCTTTCGCGAAAGCGTAACGTTTAAACAATCTCTCCTCTTGATTTCAATTCTTTTTTGATAGCCTTTCTCATAATAAACTGCAATGGTACTGTACCTAAGCAAGAAATACCAACTACTAGTGTACCTATAAAAGAATTTGAGTCTTCTCTTGTAGTAATCCCGTAAATCGAGATACCAATAAGAAATGATATCACGATAAGCAAGGCAACAATAATCACTGTAATCAAGTTAAGATTAGAGCGAAGTTGGGTAGAGGTTTTATTAGAAAGATCTATTTTCATTTTGATTACTGATATGTTTTAAAATAAATTAAATATTACGATTACATCTCGCTACCAAAGAAGATAGCGTTCATTAATAATTTATTGGTACCATACCAGAATGCTCTAAAGTTTGTATTATCTGTAAATAAAATCACCTCTCCACGTCCAGTACTTTGATGTACAAAAGGTCTAGTTTCTGGGATTGCTTTTAAGTTGATTTTTGAAATGTAACCTGCTTGTAATGGTGATTTTGTGTATTGTATTGGATTTTTATAACTAGTAGAATCTGCTTTCACAAAAATAGTAGTGTTTCTAAACAAGGAAACTTTATCTCCTGTATATCCAAAGTTAATAGGATGAGATCTATCTTGCTTTGCTTCAAAGATGGCTCCTCCTATGACCTGGGCACCGCTAAAATCTCTGCGCTGCTCAAAGCTCACATTCTTAGCAGGATTTTTTGTTTCCTCAAAAGAAATATTCAGCATTTTGTTACCCTTGAACCAGTTGGCTACATTTTTATAACCTATAAGTGTACCACCATCACGTACCCACTGTTTAATATCTTCTGTAGTGCCTTTATCTATAGCGCTTCCCCAAAGATTAGGTAGAATGATATCTGTGTATTGAGAGAGGTCTGTGCGTCCTAAACTCTTAGTGTCGAGTTTTGTGATACGCATATTATAACGTGTATCAAAGAGATGCCAGATTTCTCCTGCATCGTACGGGTTGATGCCTTCTCCTACAATAATGGCAACTTTTGCAGGCTTAAGCACTCTAAACTGATTACTACCCAGATCTATTCCTTGCGTAAGTCCGGTGCTTACAGCTTTGATGGTTACATGAGCATCTTGAGCTACCTCATTTACAAAGGCATTTAACTCTTGCGGATTCAATGATTGATTTTGCACAGGAATCATAATAGTTCCATAATCATAAGTAGCACCTTCTAAGCTGAATTGCTCCATACCAACTTTTGCTCTTATTCCTTTATTTAAGATACTGTTAAGTGCCTTAGGAGTATAGTAGTCATGCCATTCCATCAAATATGCATAGGTACTTGAAGCTACGGTTGGCGTTGGCTTCATAGATAACTCTTGAATCTCATTTCCAGCATTATTTAAAGATGCGTTTTCTGAGAAGTCTACACCAAAAGCTAGTGGGAAAGACCAAGCGCTAATATCATAAAACAAGCTGTCTTGAAATGTAGTTCGTTTTTCAAACATTGCTTTTATAAGGCGGCTTTGTCTCTGATTTTTTGGAACCATATAGCTCATTCCTTTTTTGAATTTGCTATTACCTTCGGTAAAATCTTTAGCTACTTCATGCACTTTAATTTTATGACGTTTTAGTATTTCGGCAAGGTGGTAAGAGCTACTAGCATCTTTCTCACTCCCGAAAACGTAGGCACCATTGGCTTTTTCGCCTCGAGCGTTATTAAAGAAATCGCGCTGATAGTCTAGTAATTTTGAGCGCATTCCTTGAGCTGCTTCTAATGTGGATAAGATAGCAGTAAACTGATTGCGTATGGTAAATTTAAATTCTAGTAATCCATTGTCTGTTTCTTGAGCGTGACCGCGGCTACTTCCTTGTTCAAAAAGAATCCCAATACCTCCATTAATATCTGGAAACGTAGATCCTTTTCCATAGTAAAAATCATCAAAGCTTTCTTCTGTATAGTAGAAGCTACCTATTTTATCTAGTGCTGCAGCGTGATAGTTTCCTATTTGTTTTGTGAGTTCTTGATTTAAAGCAGGAGTAAGTGGATGCGTACGTGATTGTATACCTGGTTGAAAAAAGAAGCTGCTGTTAGATCCCATCTCGTGGTGATCTGTAAGTATATTAGGATACCAATTGTGGAAGGTATTGATGCGAGCACGAGATTCTGGAAGTTGTACAGGAAGCCAGTCGCGGTTCATGTCAAACCAGTAGTGGTTTGTACGTCCGCCAGGCCATACCTCATTATATTCACGATCTTGTGGATCAGGATTGATGTTTATACTCTTATTGGTGTTTGCCCAGTATGCAAAGCGTTGTAAACCGTCAGGATTAAAGGAAGGATCAAAAAGGATGACTGTGTTTTTAAGTAAATCATCAATTTTAGGGCCTTGTGCAGCGGCAAGATAGTAGGCAGCTACAAGTCCAGCATTTGCTCCAGAAGGCTCATTACCATGTATAGAAAGTCCTTGGTATACTACAATAGGCATATCACTAGTATTTAAAGAACTGCTACCGTTTTCTGTAAGTTTTACGTGCTCTGCGCGTATGGCTTCTATGTTGTTATGATTGCTAGGAGAAGTAATTGTAAGTAAAAGAATAGGGCGTCCCTCAAAAGTTTTAGCTCTGTTTTCTATTGTAATTCTATCACTAGCAGCTGCTAGTGTGCGCATGTACTCAGAAAGTTTATCGTGGCTTACATGCCACTCTCCAGGAGTATAGCCTATAATGCTTTCTGGCGTAGGGATGGATTGATTATAAGTTACATCTTTAGGAAGGTAGTAATCCATATCTACACTGCCAGTTTGAGCAAGTGCATTAAGACAACTTAATAGTAGGGTAGTAAGTGTAAGTAATAAACGCATTCTTTTGGTTGATTTAAAGTTGTTACGCTTTAAAAGTAAACAAAAGAAATCGTGCTAGCACGTGCGAAGTGTAAACTGAGAATAATCTACTAGAAAATGGCTATTGAAGTTACTTGCGTGCTATTTTATCAAGATACCCACAAGCTGCACCTATGATACCAGCATGGTTTTTGGTTTTGGCAGCGACAATAGGTATGTCTGTAGTAAGATATTTCTCAAATTCTCCCATATGCTTGCTTATGCCACCACCTATGATGTAGTGGTTAGGAGTGCACATTAACTCTACATTTTTAAGAAAAAAATTGAAACGCTCTGCCCATTCTTTGTAGGTCAACTCTTCTGCTTTGCGCACAGAGTTTGCTGCATATTGCTCAATAGGTTTTTTCTTGTAAGGTATACGACCTAATTCAAAATTAGGGATGAGTTGGCCATTATAAAATAACCCAGAACCTATTCCCGTTCCTACGGTTATTACCGCTACAAGGCCCTTTAGATCTTTTCCGGCACCATATCTTACTTCTGCAAGGCCGGCTGCATCTGCATCATTTATAGCAGAGCATGGAAGTCCTGTTTTTTCTGTAAAAAGCTCGTCTATTTGAACACCTTGCCAGCTTTTATGCATGTTGCCGTAAGCCATGGCTTTACCATCAACCACTACTGTAGGAAAACCTACACCTATGGGACCTGTCCAATTAAAATGCTTGACAAGTTCTTGCACACACTTTGCAATAGCCTTGGGTTTTGCGGGACGCGGTGTTTCTATTCTAAAACGTTCTCCTAGATATTCTTGATTTTCAAGATCTACGGGAACTCCTTTAATTCCGGTTCCGCCTATGTCTATGCCTAATATTTGCATGTAATGATGGTTTGCTTTGGGAAGTGAAAGATAGGAATTTTGAATAAAACCCAAAGAATGATCTTAATCACGCTTTCGCGAAAGCGTAACCATCCTATTTACAGCTTTTTAAAGTACTTCGGTTTCTTTATTAGAAATCTCTTTGCCATATTCATGCTTATAAATCTTAACGATAAGTAGAAAAATACTAACTACTATAGGTCCAAAAATCAAACCGATAAAACCGAAAAGAGGGACACCTACAATGACTCCAATAATTGTTACTAGCGGATGTACATCTGCAAGTCGTTTCTGTATCACTAGCCTAAATAAATTATCTGTAGATCCCACGACGATAATACCGTACAAGGCAAGTACAATAGACTGCCAAACATCACCAGCCGCGTATAAGATAATACAAACGGGTATAATTCCTAAGGCGGTACCTACAAAGGGTATCATAGAACCAACGGTTACTATGGCAAACCAGAAAAAAGGATCTTCTACACCTAAAATTAAGAAACCTATAAGCGCTACAGCGCCTTGCAAGAGCGCTACTAGCGGTATCCCGATTGCATTAGACTTTACAAGATCTACACTGTCTTTTCCTATTAATTTTAAGTTTTTATCGCCAAGAGGTATATATTCTAACAGAGACTCTCTAAATGTTCTTCTATTAGTGAGCATATAGTAAAGCATAAAGTACATGATTCCTATAGCGATAAAGATATTAAACGTACTTCCTACGAGGCCTTGAAGATTATTACTAACCCATTCTGTAATGGAGCTTGTATCTATCGAACTAGCGAGATCCATCCCAAATCTAGCCTCTAAAGATGATAATTCCGTTTTTACGATATCTATAACTTTTCCGCTGTTTTCTACAGCCTTACTTATTTTAGAAGTAAGCATAAGTACAAGTCCAGCGATAGGGAGAAGGATTACAAGAAAAGAAGCCGTCATTAACAATCCGGCTGCGACACCTGGATTCCACTTACGTTTTTTTACAAGATAGCCCTGCCATTTGCGCATTAGTACAAATAGCGTGATTGCTCCCAATACTCCTGAGAGATAGGTTGCCATTTCTTTAAAAATAAGCCATCCTAATAGTATAATTAGGAAAATAACAAAGGCTTGTCTAAGTAATCCAGGTTTTATTGATTGCATATATTATGTTGCAAAGATTTGAGAATCATCTTTAAAGGCTTTAAATTCTAATGCATTACCGCAAGGGTCATAAAAAAACATAGTTGACTGTTCTCCTACAAGTCCTTCAAAGCGAGTATAAGGAGCTATTACAAAAGTAACGTGGGGTGCAATTTCCTCAGCAAATTTTTGAAATTGATTCCATTCTAAAACCACTCCAAAATGAGGAACAGGCACAGCTTTACCATCCACCTCATTGTGAACTTCATCTACTATTGATTTTTCTTTATAATGAATCACTAGCTGGTGTCCAAAAAAATTAAAATCTACCCAGTGATCGCTGCTGCGGCCCTCAGGTAGATTTAATATATCTCTATAAAAAACTCTGGCTTTCTCTACGTTATCTACAGGAATAGCAAGATGGAATGGTCGTACTGTCATAATGGTTGTTTTTTAAGTACTAATTTACACCATTTTTTGCTTTGTTCATTTTTCAGATGCAATAGTATCAGTATCTTTTCTATGTTTAAGTAATGAGATCCCTGCAAAGAAAAATACTACACCAAGTATAGTAAATGCCCACGGGCTCATCCCTGTACTCAAACTTCCAAATATTCCCATAACGCCTAGCACTAGCATTATTGCTCCTGCAACAAGCGCTATTACTCCTATGATCTTAATCATAATTTAAAATTTTATGTTTAGAATTTAAAAGTAATTGATATTGTAGATGGTAATGCATTACTTAACACCGCATTATTATACATTTAATATGACTTTGTGAATATGAGGTAATAATTGGCAGAGTTTGGAAAAGCAGTTTTCATTTTGTGGGGTAGTAGCGGCACTTTTATTTAAATTTGCATCCTTAAATACTAATCTTTTAGACGTTCCGCGTGATTACAAAACGAATTATCCCTTGTCTTGATATTAAAAATGGTAGAACTGTAAAAGGAACTAACTTTGTAAACTTGCGCGATGCTGGTGATCCAGTAGAGCTTGCAAAGCTGTACTCTAACACTGGTGCAGATGAGCTTGTTTTTCTAGATATATCTGCAACAGAAGAACGTCGTAAGACCCTTGCAGACCTAGTATTGCGAGTAGCTTCACAAGTAAATATCCCATTTACAGTGGGAGGAGGAATCTCATCTGTAGAAGATGTAGATATCTTATTACAAAATGGAGCAGATAAAGTTTCTATTAATTCTAGTGCCGTAAAAAGACCAGAATTAATAAATGAATTAGTAGCAAAATTTGGTTCTCAGTGTATCGTAGTAGCTATAGATGCAAAGTTTATAGATGGCGAGTGGATAGTACATTTAGTAGGCGGTAAAGTACCTACAGAACTAAATCTTTTTGATTGGGCAAAAGAGGTAGAAACTCGTGGAGCAGGAGAAATCTTATTTACCTCAATGGATAATGATGGTACAAAAGACGGATTTGCAAATGAAGCACTAGCAAGACTTTCTGAAAGTTTAAATATACCGATTATCGCAAGTGGTGGTGCGGGAAACATGCAACACTTTGCAGATACTTTTATAGAAGGTAAAGCAGACGCAGCACTAGCGGCAAGTGTGTTTCACTTTAAAGAAATAGAAATAACAGATTTAAAACAAGAGTTAACTTCGCAAGGAATAGCGATGAGATCATAACACTCGTTCATAAAAAAAAGTAATGGAAATAGATTTTAAAAAATACGAGAATGGTCTCGTACCAGCAATCATTCAAGATTCAAGAACTAAGAATGTCTTGATGCTAGGTTTTATGAATAATGAAGCTTATGAGAAAACAATTGCTACAAATAAAGTAACATTCTTTAGTCGCTCTAAACAACGTCTATGGACAAAGGGAGAGGAGACTAAAAATTACTTATTGCTAGATAACATTAAGAACGATTGTGATAATGATGCACTGCTTATCCAGGTAACACCACAAGGACCTACGTGTCACAAAGGAACAGATACCTGCTGGGGAGAGCGCAATAAAAGTAACTTCAGTTTTTTAACCGAGCTAGAAGAAATTATAGAAGATCGTTGGAATAATAAGGACAACGCGGACTCATATATAGCATCACTTTTTAATAGCGGTATCAATAAGGTAGCTCAAAAAGTAGGAGAAGAAGCAGTAGAGGTTGTAATAGAAGCAAAGGATGATAATGATCACTTATTCTTAAATGAAAGTGCAGATCTTCTTTTTCACATCATGGTGTTATTACAAGCAAAAGGTTTCCATTTACGTGACGTAGAGAAAACTCTTATCTCCAGACATAAATAAAAAATCAATGGAGAAGTAGCAACAATACTACTTCTCCAGTTGACCAGCTATCACACTTAATTAGTTGTTATTTGCTATAATTTCTAAGGTTTGAGTAATCCAGTTCTTATCAAAACTTAATTTGATTTCTGGTTGTACACCTACATATTCATAATTGATAAATTTATGAAAATTCATATCTGTAGGGTATATTGCAAAATGACCAGATGGTGATTCAATTAGATTTCCATAATTAGAACCATAAGCAAGAGCTCCATAAGTTCTCTGTCCTAGATGTTTTGCGTTTTTTAATCCTTTTAATTTTAGAGTAAATTGCTCACCATTACTTCCACACCAGAAGTTTGTAACAACATAAACATTCATTTTGTTCTTTTTAAATATTTTATAAAATGGATCTGAATATTTAGAATTACCTCCAGAATTATCACGTAGATCTACGATAATATTTTTTGCAGTAAACTTATCTTTTGTTTCTTCATAAAATTTCTTGTAAGCACTTACTTTTTCTTCGTTATTAGAAAAAGTACCCATATATACATACTGCGTGTCTGGCGTAAGTTGTTTAAATTCCCAGTCGGCTTGGTCTTGCTTTACCTCAGAAATCATATTTGTTGCTTCTTTTTTAAGATGCCATAGACGTCCATTAGAATGTAATAAACCTCTCACATATCTTAACTTACCGCCTGGAATATCGCTTGTAAGTACATCATACATATTTTCGCCATTTGGAGTAATTCTGTAAGCGATTTGCCCAGGAATCCAGCCTTTATTACTAGAGGTAAGTACAACTCCTTCATAAGCATCACCTTTCTTAATAACGCCTACGGTCATAGAATCTTTTCTTTCATAAATACCTTCTAGACTTTCAAAAGACTTCTCAGATAATGTTGCGATAAGCTCTTCAATACTTGTACTGGTCTTAGGATGATTCTTAAATAGTTCGCTTTCGCGAAAACGGTTCAATGCTACATTCTCATCTACCATTTCGGAGGTGATTACAGGCTTCATATGGCGTATGTGAGCATGTTTGTCCTTTACAACAGATAGTAGCGTGTTGAGCTTAGAAAAGCAATCTGTCACATTCATTTGTTCAGTTACTTCTCGCTCTAATTTTTTTATGGTGGTTGTGTATTCTGAGAGTTTATCTCCTTTCATTTGTTTCTTAAATGAAGTCATTTCCTTTATTTGTTCATTAATAAAAGAGAGTTCCTTCACGCAGTTGCACGTTTGAGTAGATTGCGCTTTCGCGAAAGCTGAAAAAAGAAAAAAAACGGCTACTGAAAGTGTGATAAGTGTTTTCATAATAGATGATTTTAAAGATTAATTCTAAATACTTGATGAGACAAATCTAGAATTACAAAATCAACAAACTCAATAAATACAGTGCTTTGGGGTGAGATGTCCTTAGTTTGTGGTAAAATTTAAGGCTTCTTTTGTGCTAAGTGCAAAAGTTTTAGACACGGGTATAAAGATTTCATGCGAGAGAACGAGACCTAACTTACCAGTTTCTGTTTTATAGGATAAAAAATGCGATGGATTTATCAAATAAGAGCGATGCGTTCTCATCATACTAGGCAGTGATTTTTCTAGGTGAGATAATCGAGCTCTAATTAATTGTTTTCTATATGCACCATTGTCTTGAAAATGAATTTCTACATAATTATCTGACGCTTCTAATGCTATTAAATCTGATGGGAATAACCTGATTCCTTCATAATTACCATCACCTTTTATTTCTATTTTTTGCTCTTCAATCTGCTTTTGTTTATACTTTCCAAAACCAAAACGTCCTATAAGAACTATAGGGAAAATAGTAAGAACTGATGGAAGAAAAATAGAAGTTAGATAGTAGTAAAGAGAGTATGGATTAGGTTCGCCACGTACTACTACATACATGTAAAAACTACGCATTACGACAAATGACCAAATAACAAACACAAGAAAAAAACTAATCTCGTTAATGAGTAACCATTGGTTTTTAGTTTTTTTAAATAGCCAGTATTGAAATGGAAGTATGGTAACATAGCAAAGTGCGCCCAGAAGACCGTAAAGTGATAAGATAAATAGACGTTCACTATCATGTAACTGAGAAACATCAAGTGGCTCCGTAAAATATAGAAATGTAAAAATCCATAAAGCCATGCCTAAGGCTATAATAAGTTGATGTTTTACGGAAGGGTCGAAAGGGTATTTTTTCAATATGAATTGTTTTAATTCCAAATTATAAAAATTCACTTTTCTAGTAACTATAATTTATACTGAAAGTTGACTGTTTATAAATTGCACTCTAAGACTCCTTTAAACTTAAGAATTAGCAATTTTACCACCAAACTACAAAGCATTTTTCTAGCATATTATTTTCCTTTTTGACCCATAATAGCGGTGCTCTTTTATCGATATGTTTATCAACTATGAGTTTAAGTACATTTTTATGGTCTATGTAATCTCTATCTAGATGGGGCTCATGCAGCCACTCATTTTTGAGTGCTATATAAAAAGAGTATCGCTTAAAATCACAGTTGTTGAAATCTTCCATACGTATCCAATATCCAACAATACACTGCTCGTTAAGTGGCTCAATAATAGTTGATAACTTGCCGTAAGGTTTAAAGAGCTGCGCAAGAAAATAGGTTTGTTGCTCTAATTCGTCAGGATTAATATTAATTGTTGAGAGAGTAGATCGACCTTCTGGAGTAAAAATAAGAGGTAACTGTTTATCTCTCGTTTTTTCCATTTTGGTAAAAAAACTGTCTTTTCTATTGGGTCCTATAAGTCTATGTATAGGCTCTTTAATCGTGTCATCCAGAATATAGAATTTGTAGGTAAGTTCAATGTGGATTTTTTTGCTTTCGCGAAAGCGGTCTTCTACTATAAAATCTAATTCTCCAATAGTGTTCTTACCTCTTAAAATCTGAATATTGTGTGCTAGCACTGTGTAGCGCTCTGTGTGGTCTAAGAGTTGTTTGAATATAAATTCAATTTGATGGCCTAATCTAAGTTTAGAAGGAATAGGCTGCGCAATGAATGTTGAAAGATTAATGCTAGGCATTTCAAACTGGGAAAGGCCAAATGCTGTTTGTGTCCAAAGTGGTGGCGTAGCTAAAAATCCATTGATATGCTTCATAAGTTAAAAATACTGATTGTGAATCCATAACAAACAAAAAGAGCTACCGCATTAATTGTGATAGCTCTTCAAATGATGTGCGCTGGAGCTTACTTGAGCCATCCTTTTGATGCGCTATAACGACTCCACCAATATTCAAAAATCGCAAGTACAATAATGACGAGTGGAAATATGAGTCCTTCGCCCACGCCAAAAAGTTCCATAGCGCTTGCAAAACCTATATTGTATACTGTATGTATAATTACAGCTATAAGAGATATAGCATATACTTGAACAGCTTTTGTTCTTCTAGTAATCAATAATATAGCAGCAAGGAGACCCCCTATTGTCGAAATGCCGTATAATATTTTTGACCATATAGGTGTTGAACTTATAGCAGCCATTTGCTCCTCATTATAAGTGCCGGTGAGTGTATCTGTAAAGAAATTGTCTACTATAAAAGCACTTGCTCCCATAAAATTCCATAGGAGTAATACAATTGCTATTACCCAAAATAGCGTGGAGGGTTTTTGAGAAGTCGTCATAGAGATTGGTTTTTGATTAATTGTGTTTTAATTTACAATTATTTTTTAATTATCAAACTTTAATTGGTGTAAGGCAATTACTTTTGAAGAATGTTTGATAAGCGCTTTTATTACCTTCTTAAGATTCAATACCTAGGATTTCGTTATCATGGCTGGCAGAAACAGCCAGATGTTCTTACTGTAGAACGTATGATGGAACGCACTTTTTCATATGTATTAGATCGTAAAAACTTTAAATTCCTCGCTTCTGGAAGAACAGACGCAAAGGTTTCGGCAAATGTGGCTTATGTTGAGTTGTTTTTAAATGATAGTCCGCTCCCTGAGGAAGGATTTCTCAAGCTCCTTAATGATAATTTACCTCAAGATATTAGGTGTCTCGAGATAACACAAGTAGATAAGAAATTTAATGTGATGGATGCTCCTATAGCTAAGGAGTATGTTTATCTATTTTCTTACGGAGAAAAAAATCATCCATTTGCTGCTCCATATATGATTAATATCGCTGGATCACTTGATATTGAGTTGATGAAAGAGGCTGCGCGATTATTTGAAGGAGAACATGACTTTAGGTCATATACTTATAAGCCTAACCCAGAAACAAAGACTATTGGTAATATATCTTCATCTGTTATAGTGCCCAATGATTTATATACGGCAAATTTTTTTCCTAAGGAAAGTTTTGCCTTTCGCGTAAGCGGTAAAGGTTTTAAGAGGCATCAAATAAGATTAATGATGGGAATGCTTTTTGATATAGGCGAGGGTAATGTGGATTTAGATTTCTTCAAGAAAACGCTAGACGCTAGCAATGATATTAAATTGACAAGAATTGCTCAAGCCAGCGGATTATTACTTCAAAATGTCCAGATTTAACAATCTTAACAGATTGTCCATTGTATTAATAAAGGTTTAACCCAAAGCTTGTTTTTGTTATAATCTCTTTAACGGCCGCAGTTAGAGTGTCCTAGTATCTTTGTATCATAATTAATTGTATAACTAAAAGATAGAAAGATTATGAATAAGAGAGTAGCAATATTAGCAACAGACGGATTTGAAGAAAGTGAGTTAAAATCACCAATGGAGGCAATGAAAGCCGAAGGATTCACTGTAGATATAATAAGTGAGAAAGCTGGAACTATAAAAGGATGGGCAGATGGAAATTGGTCTAATTCTTATGATGTAACAGATACATTAGATAATGTAAGTGCAAAGGATTATAATGCACTAATGTTACCAGGAGGAGTTATCAATCCTGATAAATTAAGACGTAATGATGACGCGCTCATCTTTATTAGAGACTTTTTCAAGCAAAGTAAGCCAGTAGCAGCAATTTGCCACGCACCACAATTATTAATTGAGGCAGATGTGGTAAAAGGAAGAACAATGACTTCATTTAATAGTATTAAAACTGACTTAGAAAATGCAGGAGCTCTGTGGGTCGATAAGGAGGTTGTAGTTGATGAAGCGTTAGTAACAAGTAGAAATCCAGATGATTTACCAGCATTTAATGCAAAGTTGATTGAGGAAATTAAAGAGGGAAAGCATGATTTACAACATGCATAATTTATTATCAAATTGACAATATTAAAACCATCACATTTATGTGATGGTTTTTTAATGCCATTACATTTGATAATGCATCCCTTACTTAAGGTAAAGGATTGCAACTCTACTATTAGATAACTAATTTAGTAATTCAGCAAAAACAATATATGACTACTTCGATACCTCAATCTACTTTATCTTTTCTAGAATCCTTACGAGAGAATAATACACGTGATTGGATGACAGAGCACAAGAAAGATTATCAGGCTAGTGAGAAAGCCTTAAAGCAAGTTTATGCATCTATAGTAGATGGACTTAATGAGACTGACGAAATTGAGAAACTCAAGGTCTTTCGTATTAATAGGGATGTGAGGTTTAGTAATGACAAAACTCCTTATAATGTGCATCGTTCTGCAAGTTTTAGTAGAGTAGGAGCACACCGTCGAGGTGGATATTATTTAAGAATTGAGCCTGGTAATAAATCTGCAATAGCAGGCGGTTTTTTCAATCCAGAACCAGCCGATTTAAAACGTATACGCACAGAATTTCAAATGGATGCTAGTGAGATACGTGAGATTCTTTCTGATACCGCTTTCGCGAAAGCGTTTGGAGGTTCCTTTGATGCATGGAATCCTGTCAAGACAGCACCTAGAGGTTTTGACGTAAATGATCCAAATATTGATTTAATCAGGCTTAAGAACTTTGTAGTAAGGAAGAATTTTACTGATAAAGAAATTACTTCTCCAGATTTCACAAAGATAGCCTTGAGTCACTTTAGGTTACTGAGACCATTTTTTGATTATATGAGTGATGTGCTGACTACCGATCTCAATGGGGAATCATTACTCTAGTTTTATTTCTGCTGGTTTTTATTTTTGACCCTTTTTCTGTTTACGAAGTAAACAATAATCAACAGGACTGGTAGTACTATAAATATTAATAGCTCTATAGGTGATGAAGGATCTATAGGGCTATTATTTTGCGGTTTAGGTACGTCTGTTGGTATTTGCATAACTATAAGATGTCTATTGTTTCTTTAGGTTTGTCAAAGAGTTGAACTTGACTTATGAGGCGTTCCCTTATTAAGTTGGCGATACGTTTATTGTAAGCCGAGGAATCTATATTATATTGTAGATATTCATCTACAGTAAAGTGACCTACAATCATACCTCGCACACTATTACGAAATTTCATATCCTTATTTACTGCATTTTCAATATACAGTAGTCGTTTTTCTAAACTCAAATTATGAAAGACATTCTTTCTCTTTATAATGTATGACTTAAATACTTCTATAAGTAGCGGATTTTGAAGCTTTACGATGGGTCTAAGCGTAGCATTCTGAAAGCGCTCTTCACTACTCATTTGGTCATGTACTCTTGCCTTAGGTATTTCCGGTCTAATCCTTTTAATATCGTTTGGTCTATCATTCATAACACTTTGTTTTTATTTAAAGTTAAGCAATGATTAGACGCTTAGCAATTGATATACCATAACTTCTCAATACTTTATTAACGAGCAAAGCCCCCGATAAATCGGAGGCTCTGCAATTAACACTTAAAATAATCTTGCGACTAGTTAAGTTTAAAAGTAACTCTACGTACTAACTGACGTGCAGGAGCAGAATTTTTATCTACAGATGCATCTTCACCGTTTCCAGTTGCAGTAAGACGGCTAGCAGAAATTCCTGCAGCTACCATGATATCTTTTACTTTTTGAGCTCTTCTTTCAGAAAGACCTTGGTTAGAAGATGTATTTCCAATTTCGTCAGCATATCCAACTAATTGAGCAGATGCACCTGAATTCTCAGACATGTACTTGATTAGGTAGTTAATTGACTCTAAGCTATAAGTTTCAGGCTTAGTGCTATTGAACTGGAAGTATACATTTACGTACCCTTCATTGATAAGTTTCTTGATAACGTCTCCACCAGTTTTCATTTCTGGTTGAGTTGTAACGATATCACCTTTCTTAGCGTAACGTACATCTAAAGAAGATTCTAATTCATCAGGAACTCCATTTCCATTTTTGTCTACAGCGATACCTTTAGTGTTTACAGCTACACCAGAAATTGTGTTAGGCTCACGATCTAAGTAATCAGCAACACCATCTTGATCAGTATCGATAAGATCAGTCTCTACTTTAGTAAGACGGTTTTGTAAGTCTGCAAGTTCTTCTTTTGTAGTGTTTGCACTAGAATAGAAATCTGCATGCTTCTCAGCTTTACCTAAGTATATGTTAATACCTGCAGTAGCATTTACATAAAAACCATCAAATCCTCTAGTTCCTCCAGCTGGAGTACCATTGAAAGTTAAGTCTTGACGTACGTTACCTACAGCAGTAAGATCAGCAACAAGTGCGATTCTGTTTGAAAGTTTAATTTGTGGAGTTACACCAACCATAAAGCTTAACATTTGATCTGCATCGCCGAAATCTCTTTCAACAGCAGGAGCGTCAGTTGTTAGTGCAGAATATCCCATACCTCCATGTACAAGTACATTAAAAGTATCTGTCCACTCTCTAAAACCAAGAATATTACCAGCGTTTACAACACCTTCTAAAGAAAAGTTGTAAAGTGCAGTATCAAATTCGCGGCTATCATCATCATTTTTGAAGCTGTTGTAAGCAACACCTCCTTTAAGTCCAAATTTTTCGTTGAACATGTATCTCGCTCCACCAGTTACAGTATAAAGAGAAGGAGTGTTTGAGTAAAATCCAGAAGCAACTGGTCTTACAGGTTTGTTTACACCACCAGTAAGCTCAACAGACCACTTATTAAAGTCGTTTGTAGGAGTATCAAGTGTTTCTTGTGCATTTGATGCTAATTGCATTCCAACAAGGGCAACTATAGCAAGTGAAATTTTTTTCATAATAAAGTATTTGTTTTGACAATATTCAAGCCGCAAAAATACCAATATATATGTCTTATTCAAGGGATTTAGCAATTATTAACGCCTTATTATCACAAACTTAACACAAAGTAAAGATTCTAGTATTTGTGATAAAAAATCACAGCATTTATTACATTATTGTTAATGAAATCCTTAATTGTTGCGATAGTCTAAATTTAATTTTGGTATTTGTTAATTATTATTAAATAAGTGAGCTATATTGATTCATAAAAATATTTTTGTAAAAAAAAGAGTTATGAAAAAAGCAAATACTGAATTTGAAATACTACCAATTTTAGCAACTAGATGGAGTCCAAGGGTTTTTTCTAGCGATGTGATAAAAGAAGAGGAACTGCGTACTATGTTTGAAGCTGGTAGATGGGCTGCTAGTTCTAATAATCTACAACCCTGGTTGATTATATGGGGAATAAAAGGTACTCCTGCTTTTGATCGTATTTTTAGTTGCCTTGATGAGTTCAATCAATCATGGGCAAAAAATGCTCAGGCATTATTTCTAGGTGGATACAAAAAAACTAATGATGATGATAAAGAGAGTTTTCATGCCTTACATGACTTAGGTCTTTTTATGGGTAACGTATCTGCGCAAGCACAGCACATGGGCATAGCATTGCATCAAATGGCAGGTGTCAATTATAAGAAAGCAATGTCTGAGTTTAACGTCCCAGATAATTACCATATAGCTACTTGTATAGCAGTAGGATATTATGGTGGAGATGTTGATAAACTTCCCGAAGACTTACAAGGAGAAGAAACAAAAAAACGTTCAAGAAAAAAACAAGAGTCTTTCACCTTTAATGGAGACTTTAATGAAGATACTTTTAAAGGAGAATAGTTTAAACGTTTTTAATAAAAAAAGAGCCACATATAAAATATGTGGCTCTTTATATTTGTACTAATTTTATTTAATTTACTTGGTGTTCACCATCAGTATTAGATGATATTTCTGGTTTATCACCTACATTGTGTTTTTCAAGACCGGCAGAGTCAACGTCGATAAATTGCATAGCTTGCGACGGTGTCGTGATTTGCTTTGCTCGTTTACCCTGTATTAATATAGGGTTTTGAATAGCGTTTGGATTATTCTGTATAAACTTAATCCAGTGATCATCACTCATTGTTGCATCTTTAGCAAAGTCATCTACATCTGGATGGTCTTTAGAAACTAGTTCGTCTATGCTCGCACCGAGTAAATCTGCCACTTCACTCCACTGCGTTCCAGTAAGTCCTGCTTCTGCAATATTGATTAAATTGAGTTTTGCATCGCTACTTTTTGCATAACCAAGTGTTTGTTTCCCAATACTTGATTCAGAAGAGTATATTACTATTAATTCATTATTATCTGTTGCTAGTGTCATATCAGTTGGCATGGTGATTAATATTAGTGGTGAGACTGCATTTTTTCTTTCTTTTTTCTAAGTTGGCGTTCTACTTCACCTATAGCTTCCTTTAGTGATGGGTAAAAATCATCAGAGCTATGTTCGGCAAACAACCTTGGACCAGGCATACTTATTTGTACTCCAGCTATTTTTCCAGTTTGATCACTTGATGTATTTTCAGTTTTAAAAAAAACATCTGCTCTATGTGCAAATTGATATTTATCACTTAACTTTTTCAATTCCGCTTTCGCGAAAGCTTCTAATTCTGCACTTGCAGTTACGTCGTGGTATTCAAATATTACTTCCATAGTATTTATTTTTAATTAAGATAGTTATTATTTGTCAGCTTGCTGACGAAGGCTAAGCGGAAATTCTTTCACGCCGCCATAAAGTTTAATTTCTTGTATATCTGCAGGCATATAATACCCAGCATCTTCTAGTGCTTCTTTTACATTGCGAACTACATTCCCTTTTGTAATCAAAGCTTGTTTTCTAAAGTCTTTAGTATCTACCCAAAAGAATACTTTTAAATTTACTGTACTTGTAGCAAGTTCATCTTCAATGACAAAGTTTTCATGTATCTCATCATTAATTACGTTAGGTTCATTAGCTAGCGCTCGTAATACTGTTTCTTTTGCTCCTTCTATATTATCCTCATATGCAATCCCGATTATAAAATCCCATCTAAAGAAGCCATCTTCTGTATAATTTGTAACAGGTTCAGTAAGTACATCACTATTGGGGATGTAAACGTCTTTACCATCAAAGGTTTTTAACTTTGTGTATCTAAGATCTAAAGTTTTTACTTTACCAAAGTTTGATCCTATCTCAACAGTATCATCAACATCAAAGGGTCTATTAAAGGCAAGTATAATTCCTGCAATAAAATTTTCTCCTATATCTTTAAAAGCAAATCCTAGAACAACTGCACTCGCTCCGGCTGCTGTTAGGATTCCAGCAGCAATACCGCCTAGACCTGCAGCTCTCAGTGCAAGCATTATAGCTATAATAATAAATGTATATCTAATAGCCGTACCTAAAAACTTACTCATTAGAGGATCCTCAGTTCTAGCAGAAATTCTTCTTCTAGCAAATCTACCTATCCACCCAGCAATTAAAATTCCCAAGACGACAATAAGAATACCCATTGCTATTTGTGGTAGCTGATCGATAAAATTGCTTACAGCATCTTGAAATGCTTCGGTAACAGACGTTTTTGTATTTTGTAAGGACATAGTTTTGATTGGTTATCTAAAAATACTGCTCTTTCCTGCATTTATTCTTAAAACCTTATCAATTCACATTTTGTTAAGACCTTTTAGTACAAGGGAGTTAAAATGCTCTTAAGCTTTCTCATTAAACAGTACACGCGTATTAACTTTATAAAAAAATGACCTATGAATATAGTATCTACAAATCCGTACGATGGAATTGAAGTGGCCAAGATTAAAGCACTTAACTTAGAAGAGATAGAAAACAAAATTGAAAATGCACAACAAACGTTTCTCTCTTGGCGCAATACCACTTTTGCAGAGCGCTCACAACACCTTAATAATGTAGCAAAAGAACTAAGAAAAAATGCTCACGAATATGCAGAGATGATGACTAAGGAAATGGGTAAACCTATCTCTCAAGCCATTGCCGAAGTAGAAAAGTGTGCCTGGGTATGTGAATATTATGCAGAAAATGCACCATCACAACTAGCACCTAAGGAGATAAAAACAGATGCTTCAAAAAGTTATGTGCGATATGAACCTATAGGAGTTGTACTTGCTGTAATGCCATGGAATTACCCATTCTGGCAAGTGTTTAGATTCATTGCTCCAGCACTTATGGCAGGTAATATAGGTGTGTTGAAGCATGCAAGTAATGTAATGCAAAGTGCAGAAAATATTCAAAAAGTATTTGAACGTGCAGGACTTCCTAAGGGGTGTTTTCAAAACATGGCGGTAGGTAGTGAGCGTATTGAAAATATCGTCCGAGATTCTCGTATTAAGGCAATAACGCTTACAGGTAGTAAGCCTGCAGGAGCTGCCGTAGCAAGCACAGCAGCAAGCGAGATTAAAAAATCTGTTCTTGAGTTAGGAGGTAGTAATGCTCTAGTAGTTTTTGATGATTGTAATTTTGAGGAAACGGTACAAACGTGTGTGCAAGCGCGCTTTCAAAATACGGGGCAGAGTTGTATCGCTGGGAAGAGACTTATAATTCATGAAAGTATTGAAAACAAGTTTTTAGAAGCTTTCGCGAAAGCGGTAACAGAATTAAAATCTGGTGACCCTATGGAAGAAGATACCTACATAGGAGTGATGGCACGTGAAGACCTCGCCGAAGAGCTAGAAGATCAACTCAATAAATCCATTGCCGAAGGTGCAAAAGTCCTAATAGGTGGTCACAGACAGAAAGCTTATTTTGAGCCAACAATTGTCACGGGAGTAACACCAGAGATGACAATATTTAAAGAAGAAACCTTCGGGCCTGTAATAGGAGTTACTACATTTAAATCTGACGAGGAGGCATTAAATCTCGTAAACCAATCTGATTTTGGCCTAGGAGTATCCATTTTTACAGAGAGTCAAGAACGTATGGAAACATTGATTCCGCAGTTTGAGGATGGAGCTGTGTTTGTAAATGATATGGTAAAGAGTAATCCTAATCTTCCTTTTGGGGGAACAAAAATTTCAGGATATGGACGCGAACTTTCCATAGACGGTATTCAGGAGTTTGTAAATAAAAAGACAGTATATATTAAATAATAGCCCGTTTTCGCGAAAGCGTAAAATAAAAAAAGCCGATTCATAAAATTATGAATCGGCTTTTTTGTGTATGCTATAAATAATGCGGTTTGTATTAAAAGTCATATCTCGATGTCTTCTCCTCAATTCCATCAGTAACCTTATCTTAGCTACACAAAATAGAGTTTATGAAATTTGGCGTAGTTGAGCAACCAGAGTTAATTGATTTTACATTACCTCCTGATCATCCTGATACTAGGGGTGTTATTGAAAATGCATTCGCGCAAGCGGAAAACAAAGAATTACAAGTCTACGTAGGTTGCGCAAAGTGGAATAAAGCAGAGCTTAAAGGCTTTTATCCTAGAGGTACGAAAGATGAGCTCGGTTATTACGCAAGCCAGTTTAATAGTATAGAGCTTAACGCTACGTTTTATAGGTTATTTCCGAAGGAGCAATTTCAGAAGTGGTATGATAAGGTTCCAGAGGGTTTTAAATTCTTTCCTAAAATCACAAATATGATAAGCCATCGCAAGCGGCTTATAGATTCACAAGACTTTATTCCAGAGTATGTAGAACACGCAACAATCCTTAAGGAAAAGCTTGGTACTGTGTTTTTACAAATGCATAACAACTTCCAGCCTAAAGATTTTGACAGGGTTGATAATTTTGTAAATCACTGGCCAGAAGATCTCCCTATTGCTTTAGAGTTTCGTCATACAGATTGGTTTAACAATCCAGAAGTGGCAGAGCGTCTTTATCTTTTACTTGAAGAACGCAACATGGCAAATGTGCTCGTAGATACCGCTGGGCGTCGCGATATTATGCATATGCGTCTTACAAATGGAGAGGCTTTTATACGATATGTAGGAGCAAATCATCCTAGCGACTATGCTCGGCTAGACGCTTGGGTGGAGCGGTTAACGTATTGGGTGAGTCTAGGTTTGCGTAAAGTTCACTTTTTTATTCATCAGAATGTAGAGGTCGAGTCTACATTACTATCTGCATACTTTATAGAGAAGCTCAATCCAGCATTAGGAATCAATCTGCACATTCCTCATAGCGCAAGCGGTGGAGTAAATACCTTATTTTAATGAAGAATGTATACATAGTTATGGGCGTTTCCGGTTGCGGAAAAAGTACGATAGGTAAGATGTTATCAGAGCAATTAAAGATTCCATTTTATGATGCAGATGATTTTCATCCTCAAACTAATGTTGATAAAATGGCATCTGGCACACCATTGCAAGATGACGACAGATGGCCGTGGCTCGATAGTCTAGCACTAGAGATACAGCAGTGGTCAAGTGATAAAGGAGCGGTACTTGCTTGCTCTGCACTTAAGGAGGTTTATAGAGAACGTCTATTTTCTGAATCTGCTTTCGCGAAAGCAAAACAAAACTTTATCTATCTTGATGCAAATTTTGAAGCACTGAGCAAACGCCTAGCTTCAAGAAAGAATCATTTCTTTGATCCTTCATTACTGCAATCGCAGTTTGATACACTAGAAGTACCCCATTATGGTGTTCATGTGGAAGCGACCTTAGCAAAAGAAGACATCATTAGAAAAATACAACAAATTATAGAACAATAGGTTTATGGATTATCAATTACTAGCGGCAGTTATACTGGGGATTTCAGTGCTATTGTTTCTTATTTTACGACTAAAGATACAAGCATTTCTAGCATTACTAATTACTTGTGTCGTTGTGGGCGTTGTTGCTGGTATGGAACCGAAATCTATACTCGATTCTGTAAAAAACGGAATGGGAGGAACGCTAGGTTTTGTTGCTACTGTTGTAGGATTAGGAGCTTTATTTGGTGCCATTTTAGAGCGCTCAGGTGGAGCACAACGACTAGCAGAATCTTTACTTAAGAAATTTGGAATAGATAAATCTCCTTGGGCAATCATGCTCACAGGTTTCTTTGTGGCTATTCCTGTATTTTTTGATGTAGCATTTATCATTTTAATGCCAATCGTATATGCACTCCAGAAGAAAACGGGAAAATCCTTACTGCTCTATGCTATTCCGCTGCTTGCGGGATTAGCAATCACGCATACTTTCATACCACCTACACCAGGACCTATTGCTGTAGCCGAAATTTTAGGTGCCGATCTTGGCTATGTTATAATATTCGGATTTTTAGCTGGCTTACCTGCTGCAGTTATTGCTGGGCCGTTGCTTGCAAGATATTTATCAAATAGAATGCACATCACATCACCAGAAGATATGGTGACCGAAATGGAAGTACCCGCAAATGCACCAAGTGCCGGCACCATTTTACTTATAATTGCGATTCCTATTTTCTTAATCGTGTGTAATACCGTACTTAATAGTCCGCTATTTGATGAAGGAACTTTACCTAGTTGGCTCATTTTTGGAGCAGATTTACTAGGTCATCCATTTGTGGCACTCATCATTGCAAATGTAGTTGCTTGGTACTTCTTAGGAATTAAGAAAGGATTTACTAGAGATGAGCTTCTTGATATTTCTACAAAATCTCTCTATCCAGCTGGAGTTATTATTTTACTAACGGGTGCTGGTGGAGCTTTTAAACAAATATTGATAGATACGGGTGCAGGCACAATGATTGCCGAAAGTTTAAGTGGAGACTTCTTTCCTCCTGTGGTTTTCGGTTTTCTCGTTGCGGCTATTGTAAGAGTGTTACAAGGTAGTGCAACGGTTGCTATGATTACAGCTGCTGGAATAACAGCTCCGTTGTTAGGACTAACAGAAACTAGTGCGCCACAGCTAGCAGTACTTGTGATTGCAATAGCTTCAGGTGCTAGTATATTTTCTCATGTAAATGACAGTGGCTTCTGGCTTGTAAAGCAATACCTAGGTTTAACAGAGAAAGAAACATTTAAGTCATGGACAGTCATGACTTCAATTATCGCAATCGTAGGACTTATTGTCTCTACGGTACTTTGGTTTATAGTATAGTTGCGATTTTCCTGATACATAAAAAAAAGGGATAAGCATTGTGCTCATCCCTTTTGTAATTTTATAACGCTTTCGCGAAAGCGAACTACTATATCCCAGTATAATTTTGAGGAGTAATTGCTTTTAATTCTTTCTTAATTGCCGCGCTTACCTCAAGTGTATCCACAAACTCAGCCATAGACTTCTTTGTAATCTTACTGTTTACTCTAGTAAGTGCTTTAAGTGCTTCATAAGGATTAGGATATCCTTCTCTTCTTAAAATAGTCTGGATAGCCTCAGCTACTACAGCCCAGTTATTCTCAAGATCGGCAGCGATTTTTTCTTCGTTTATTAATAGTTTGTTCAATCCTTTTACGGTAGAACGTAATCCTATTAATGTATGTCCTAATGGAACACCTATGTTTCTTAATACCGTACTATCCGTAAGATCTCTTTGTAGTCTTGAGATAGGAAGCTTTGCAGAAAGGTGCTCAAAAATAGCGTTTGCAATACCTAAGTTCCCTTCACTGTTTTCAAAGTCAATTGGGTTCACTTTATGCGGCATGGCGCTAGAACCTACTTCTCCAGCTTTAATTTTCTGCTTGAAGTAATCCATAGATACATAGGTCCAGAAATCACGATCAAGATCTATTAAAATCGTATTAATACGCTTAAGTCCATCAAATAATGCAGCCATGTGATCATAGTGCTCTATTTGCGTAGTAGGAAAGGAGTGGTGCATTTTTAGCGTGTCATGTACAAATGATTTACCAAATGCTCTCCAATCTATAGATGGATATGCTACTTTATGTGCATTGAAGTTTCCTGTAGCACCACCAAACTTTGCAGCACTAGGAATATCATTTAATAAATTAAGTTGCTCTTCTATACGTACTACAAAAACCTCAATTTCTTTTCCTAGTCGAGTAGGAGAAGCAGGTTGTCCGTGTGTACGAGCTAGTAAAGGAATGTTTGCCCACTCATCTACAAGCTGCTTAAGATGATCTACAACCTCCAATAATTCTGGAATGTATACTTGATTCATCGCGTCCTTAAGAGACATCGGGATTGCAGTATTATTAATATCTTGAGATGTTAACCCAAAGTGGATAAACTCCTTGTAAGATGCAAGGTCAAGTGCATCAAATTTTTCTTTGATAAAGTATTCTACCGCTTTTACATCGTGGTTTGTTACTTTCTCAATGTCTTTTATGGCCTGCGCGTCTTCTGTAGTGAAGTCTTGGTAAATTTCGCGCAAAGCGGTAAAGACACTTTTATCTACATCTTCAAGTTGCGGAAGTGGTAGCTCACACAAGGCGATAAAATATTCTACTTCTACTTTTACTCTGTATTTGATAAGTGCGGCTTCAGAAAAGAAAGGAGCTAAAGTTTCTGTTTTTGAGGCATAACGACCATCAATAGGTGAGATGGCTTGAAGTGGTGACAACGACATTTGTTGTGATTTTAGTTAAGGGACAAATATATATAGAAGACTTCGTCTATCCGAATTCTAATGCAAAAATCGGCAGATTATAATAGGCCTCTTGCTTTAATCTCTAGATATTTATTAATAGTATTTACTGTAAGGTCATCTGGCTTAGTTAATATGGTTTGAATACCGTATTGTTCAAGTCGTGCAACCATTACTTTTTTATCAAGATCTGCTTTTTGGGCAATCGTTTTATGATACACCTCGGGAAGTGTTTCGGCAGGTGTTGCAATGAGCTGGTCAAGTTCTGTGTTTTGGAAAAAGATAACCACCAAGACATGTTTTCGCGAAAGCGCTTTTAAATAAGGTAACTGTCTTTCAAGTGCTGTTATGTGCTCAAAATTAGTATACAATAATAGTAAGCTACGCTGGGTGATTTTACGTTTTACTTGGTTGTATAACGCACCGTAATCACTATCTAAAAACCTAGTATCTATATTGTAAAGCACCTCTAGAATAGTCTGCAAGTGAGTTTTCTTACTACTCGCAGGAAGGTGATTTTTAATAGACTCTGCAAAGGTGAGCATGCCCACTTTGTCTTTTTTCTTTAAGGCAATATTAGAAAATGCTAGCGTACTATTAATTGCATAGTCTAAAAGTGTCAATCCTTTAAAAGGCATCTTCATCACGCGGCTAGCGTCTATGAGTGCATATACAGGTTGTGACTTCTCGTCTTGAAACTGATTTACCATCAGGCTAGCGCGTTTTGCAGTTGCTTTCCAGTTAATGGTACGAGCATCATCACCAGGGACGTAATCTTTAATTTGCTCAAACTCCATCGTATGTCCTAGACGGCGTATTTTTTTCATGCCGTGCATAGTAAGTCTATTGTCTAGGGCAAGAAATGCATACTTTTTCATCTGTATAAAAGATGGATACACCTTTACCATCTGGTCTTTCTCAAAGCGGTAGCGACGTTTTACAAGTTTAAGCTTGGTACTCACGTACACATTAAGATGCCCAAAGGTATACTCTCCACGCTCTGTAGGACGTAAGGAATATGAAAATGACCTTGTCTCTCGTGCTGGTATCTCAATTACTTTACTAAAATCACGTTTTTGAAACTGTTCTGGTATTTCATCTATAATATCAAGGGTAACTGCAAACGGATATTTATTCTCAAGGATGACAGGAAGCTCGTTTGCATCACTATTTGAGAATTTTTCTGGTAGCTCTCTCACACCTTTTATTTTTCCGCTTGCGCGAAAAAGAACTAATGCATCCACAAAAAATGCGAGCACCAGTAAAAGCAATAAGATATTAGTAATTCCAAAGAGGCCATTAAACCAGTAGGAAATCAAATAAAGCACACCGATAACTCCCAGTGCATAAAACAAACGCTGGTGAACAAAAAAACCTTTTATAAATCTTATAATAGCCAATACTATCTTGGTATTTCTACAGATTGAACAATCATATCGATAACTTGTTCTGTGGTCATTCCTTCCATTTCACGCTCTGGAGAGAGTATTAAACGGTGACGCATTACTGGTATAACTGCACGTTTTACATCTTCTGGAATCACAAAGTCTCTACCCGAAATAGCAGCAAATGCTTTTGAAGCGTTCATGATTGCTAGTGATGCTCGAGGAGAACCTCCTAGGTATAAATGTGGATGCGTTCTAGATTTTACAACAATCTCTGCGACGTAGTTTAAAATCTTTTCTTCTATAAGGACTTCTTGTGTTTGCTTTCTAAAATCTGCAAGCTTAGCTGGATTAAGTACCGCCTTAATACCTTTCTGTGGAGCGCCACCTTTACGATCATGATGACTCTGCAGTATGGCAACTTCTTGTTCTAGTGTAGGGTAATCTACTTTAATCTTAAATAGAAAACGGTCTAGCTGTGCTTCTGGTAGAGCGTATGTTCCTTCTTGCTCTACTGGGTTTTGAGTTGCAAGTACCATAAAAGGAGGTTCCATGGTATATTTTGTGCCATCTATAGTAATCTGGCGTTCTTCCATAGATTCAAAAAGTGCAGCTTGCGTCTTGGCTGGTGCACGGTTAATCTCATCAATAAGGACGATGTTTGAAAATATAGGGCCTTTTTTGAATTCGAATTCGCTCGTTTTCATATTAAGAATAGAAGTTCCTAATACATCACTTGGCATCAGATCTGGCGTAAACTGTATACGTCCAAACTGTGTGTCTAGAGTCCTTGCAAATAACTTTGCCGTTACTGTCTTTGCAATACCAGGAACTCCTTCTATGAGTACGTGACCATCAGAAAGTAAAGCAACAATGAGGAGCTCTATAAATTCGTGTTGCCCAATAATAATTTTACCAAGCTCTGCTCGTATTGCTTCGGCGGCGTTGCGTAGTTCTTCTAATGGAATTCTATTAGTAAACGCAATTCCTTCTTCTGCTTGATTTACATCTTGCGATGGAGTAGGAGTAGCATTAGTGATTCCTTCTGTTGTATTTTCTGGATCTTGTGGTGTGATATCGTCCATTATTTTTGATTTTTAAATGCTTCTATACGTTTATTAAGTTCTAATAATTCTTCCTGACTTATGATTTGTTTAGCTCTTAAACCCACCATATAATTAATCAGTAATTTAGTTTGCTCTAGTGTGTTGCCACTTTTAGATGCTAGCTTATTGATAAAACCTTCACTTATTACATTAGTGTCTAGAGCATAATTACTGCGTATGAATTCTAGGAAATGACTTATTTGATGACTTACGATGCTCTTGTGATCTTTCTTGTCAAGATACATGCCGGCAATAGTCTTTGTAAATGTGAGCGTCTGGTTAGGTAGTGGTTTTATAATAGGGATGGCTCGTTGCTTGCGTCTTCCTTCAAAAACTACCCACAAAAAGGCACCTATGAGCAAGATGTAATATGCCCACTTTAAATATCTATTTTGAAAAAATATATACAGCGGACTCGTATAAATAGTTTTACCATTTTTATAGTGATTATCCCAGTATAGTACATCATCCTGATCGAGATAGGAGAGCGCATTTTTTGTGTATGTGTAATTATCCCCTCTCAGTATAAAATAGTTAGTAAACGTCTCAGGCATAAGATGGATGATAATCTCACCTTTACCAAAATCCTGCTTCACAAAATTTATTCTAGGTTCTGCTACAGTTATGGTGTCTTTATTAACCATAAGGCCAAATTCTCCTAGGGCAACCGTATTTGTGGTATCTACCTCTTCAAAAAAGCCAGCAGTGGTCTCTACATCATGATAATACGGAGCTGCTCTTCGTAAACTTGGATTTACAAGGTTTACAAGAGGCTTGCGCTCAAAATTATCATAATCATAATAAAGATCAGTTTCTAGAGATAAGGTATCTAGTATAGTCTCGCCTATACCTCTTGCTGCAATAAATAAAGTATTACCCTCACTTACCCATGATAAAAGTTTGAGTGATTCATCTTCACTAAAGAGGATGTAATCATTTACAAATAAATAAGTACCACGCGCATCCGTGCTATCTGACATAAACTCATAAGGAGGTATACGTACTTCCTTAAACTTATCTTTTTGCCAGTTATTTTCAAGCAGATCGTGTAAAACGTATGTACCGTAAGGGATTTTATCTGTCTTCGTATAACTTGGATACCAGTTTATATCTTCCTTAGTACTTGACTCCATATAAATAACGAGTGCAAGAGCAAGTAGCAGCACACCGGCAATTACTTTAAATTTATTGCTCATAGCTGATTATTTATTTGGGTGAAAGATGTTTTTGCTTTCGCGAAAGCGGTCTCATCGACCTCAAAATTTCCATACCAGATATAGTCGTAAATATCTGTCACTTTTCTGAACTGGTTTCTTAAGTTTAGGTCTTCTATTTCGAATAAATAGTCATGATTTGTTTTCTGTACTTGCCAATCTATAAGATCTTGAGTACTCATTTTCTGAAGTACACGTAGATAATAAAAACGCACAGCTAATCTGTAATTACCAGCAGCAATAGCCTGTTCTATTAATTGATCAAGGTCTGGTCGCTGGATGAGCTCCTCATCATCTGAGAGTAACGTTTCAGGAGCTTTTATTTTTTCCATTAATAAGGAACCGCTATCTATTTTCATAAATAGCCATACAAAGAATACGAGTAAACCTACAATTAATAAGTAGGGTAGAAGTTCTACTATGACTGCCCAGACACCTGTTGCTTCGTTACCACCAGTAAGCCAGCGTATGAAAGCGTTATATAGATCATCAATTTTTCTTTTGAAACGTGACCACCAGGTATCTTCTGGAGTCGCTTCTTTGTAATTAAATTCGTCGTCTTGTTTGTACTCATCAAGACTATTTTCAGAGATGGGAAGCGGTGTTACTGTTCCATTATCATAAGTAAGAATACCACGAGGATCATGATAGGTGTTTTCGGGATAGATTACTTCCTCTTCAACGACTTCCTCTGTAGTAGTTTCTTCTTGAGTTTGTTGTATAGCGGTAGCTTTCGCGCAAAGCGAACATAGAAACAGCATACATAGCAACCACAGTTTACGCATTAGTGCTGCCTATATTGTTTATCTGATCAAGACTTCCCGTTTGATTTTTGCGCTCGTTAAGGTTAAAATAAATGAAGTTTGTAGAGATAGCGAGTATAGTGTATAAGATATAGTTCATTGCAGATGCAAGAACCTGCAACACAAGATAAACATTATCAAAAAGTGCTGCTGGATCACCCATAGAGCCAGATTGCACACTTGTTATGGTCTTAATAAGCGTATAAATAACCACGGGAACTTGAAAAACAAAGCCAATTACCCCAATTAAAAAACCAATGATGATAAGCGTTATAAACGTCATCCACCATTCATTTTTAATCAAGCTTGAACTCTCTTTTATAGCTTCCTTTATACTAAGATTCTTGTCTATAAGTGCAGGAAAGATGACACTAAGCTTTACATACACATAAAGTAATGGAAAGATAGCTAGTATGACAACCAAGACACCTACCGCCTCAGATCCTGTTGCAAATATGGCACCACCTAGTCCTACAGGAACTAATGCTACAACTAGTATGATTAATAAGTTTGAAAAGCCTAGACCTAAAAAGGTTCCAGTTTTTGACTTAATAGTAGCTACTACAGTAGTAGGATCTGGAACGTCACCTCCAGCGATGTAAGCTTTTATATATTCAGAAACGCTTCCATAAAGCATTGAGTTGTATATAATACCTACAATGGCAAGGCATGCAACCGAGATGAAGAAGCTGCTCATATCTGATCCATCACCAAAACTTGTTAAGAAATTTGCGCCTGCCGTAGCGTTGGTATAGAATCCTACAGCAACTATGAGGAGAATAAAAGGGATAGCACACGTGCGCACAAGTACATTAAGAAGTGGTTTTGCATTGCGGCGTAAAAAGGTGAATGTATCACTTATGATCTGGCCTAGCTCACGCTGTTTTCTAAATTCCACTAGTTTAGTTAAGGTCATTAATTATAAATTTTCAAGATTAGGAACAAGCGCTAGTCTAGTAGCTTCTTCTTTATGTTTTTTAATAGGGTAGTACACGTAATAAAATATGATTAAAGCGAGAGAGCTTGCGATGATTACAATAGCAAGCCAGTCTGGCATTTCTGTGTGTCTTGTTACAAACCCTTCTAGAAAGCCTGCTATCACAAAAAGAGGTATAGTACTTACTACTATTTTGAGACCATTTTTCATTCCTCTTTTAAATGATTCTAGGCGTGTGTATGTTTTAGGAAATAAAATTGAATTACCTAGTACCATGCCTGCGCAACCTGCTATGATTATGACTGAGATTTCTATTGTACCATGTATCCATATGGTACGCACAGATTCCCAACCTACGCCTTGCTCAAAAAAGAAGTATTGAAAACTGCCCAGCATGATAGCGTTGCGCATGATGATATATAACGATCCTATGGTTAAGAAGATTCCGTAGACAAAAGCCATCAACGCAACTTTTATGTTGTTAATGGTAATCCCTAAAAACATATTGAGTTCTCCTTGTTTTTTATAAACACCCATTGGGTCGCCTTTCTCAATATTACTAAGAGTCATGTTTACATAACCATCACCCATAATGCCTCTTACAAAAGAGCCATCATTTGCAGCGCTGTAAGCGCCTATAATACTAAACAGTAAAAAAGTTAAAAAAGCGATAAGCAATTGTCGTTGGTAGCGATACATAATAAGCGGAAACTCCTCGGTAAAGAATGTTATAAAGCGCTTGCTTGACTCACGTTTTGTCTTATAAATGATTTGATGAGACTGAGAGGCGAGGTGATTTAAATACTCCAGCGTCTTACTTTGAGGATAAAATGTTTGCGCATAACTAAGGTGATCTGTCACTTCCATGTAAAGACTAGATAGCTCATCTGGATGAATCTGATCTTTGTTGACCAGAACACTTTCAAATGTTAACCATTTATCCTTATTTTGCTTGACAAAAGCAGCCTCACGCATATACACTTTGTTATAGAGGTAAAGAAAAAGAATATATGGATAACTTTCAAATAGAAACCGCTCAAAATGTAAGTATTTATCAGAATGTTGCGAGCATAGGCGATCGCATTCTTGCATATCTAATTGATGGATTGATTTTGATAGCTTATTGGATTCTTTCTTTATTTTTAATTGCACAATTTGGTTTAGACACTCAGTCTATGGGCGATTTATGGGTTTATTACATGGTGTTAGGATTGCCTATCTTCTTATATTTTATTCTTTTTGAAACATTTTGGGACGGAAAAACACCAGGAAAAGCAGCAATGAAACTAAGAGTGGTAAAACTCGATGGTTCAAAACCAGGTTTTGGAAGCTATTTTGTGCGATGGATTATGCGCATTATTGATATCGCGGGTTCTTCTGGGGGAATTGCCGTTGTAAGTATCTTGATAAGTGAGAAAGGACAACGCTTAGGAGATATGGCAGCAGGAACTACCGTAATAACAGAAAAGAAACGCGTGCGTCTTTCTGATAGTCTCATAGTAGATATTCCTGTAGATTATATACCTACCTATCCTCAAGTAACGGTCTTTAATGATAAAGATGTGCAGCTTATTAAGACGCTATTCTTAAACGCTAAACGTAATGGTAATCACAATGTGATTGTAAAACTAGCAGATAGGCTCAGGGAGAAAATGGATGTAACTACTCTAGACGAGAATAATATTCAATTTGTAGAGCGCGTCCTTGCAGATTATAACTACTACACACAGCAATAATGGAGATTACTACAATTATTGATATTCTAGGTACTATCTCCTTTGCAATATCTGGTGCGCTTACGGCTATGCGCAAAAAAATGGATGTTTTTGGGATTCTTATTATTGCGCTTGTCACCTCTGTAGGTGGTGGTACATTGAGAGATATACTTATTGGTAAAACGCCCGTGAGCTGGATGCTCAATATGACGTTTGTATACGTGATTTTTGCAGCAACTATTGTTGCAATTATTTTTAGAAGTCAGCTTAAGTATGTGAGACGTTCTTTGTTCTTGTTTGATACTATTGGGATTGCTTTATATACGATGGCAGGAGTTCAAATAGCAAGTGCAGCAGGATTACATCCCGTTATTTGTGTAGTGCTAGGTACTATTTCTGCATGTTTTGGTGGAGTGTTGCGTGATATATTATGTAATGAAATCCCTGTGATTTTTCATAAAGAGATATATGCCACCGTATGTATACTAGGCGGAAGTATCTATTTGTCACTTGAAACTTCTGGCTTACCTAAAGTATATGCGATGCTTATTGCAGGCAGTATCACTATTCTTATCAGAACACTCGCTGTAGTAAAGAAATGGAGCTTACCTAGTGTTTATAGAAAACAGCAAGCATAAAAAAAGGTTTCTGCGCTAGCAAAAACCTTTTAAAACCTAATAGACTCTTTAGAAAGCAGGTTTAAAATATTTTAAAGGCTAATTCAAATAATTTATAAAACCAAAAGTTAGTTCCAGTGTTGAGACTACAGTATATACTCATAGACGAGAAAAAGTAAGCAAAGTTTCATCGGAGGGATTGAATTAACAATTTTTTAACCTAGGAGGGTTTATTTGGCCCGAAAAGTCTCCAAAAACAAAATCCCGAGACTCGAGTTCTCGGGATTTCTTTGTTAGGTTTTGTTTTTAATAAACACTAACCATCAAAACGTATTAAAAACTAACCTAACAAATAAGTTAACTTAGCCTATAGACGGTTTAATTGAGTCAACGTTACACCATAATTATTATTTAACTTTACCTTATGATAAAAGCTACCATGGTCATAGGCGCTTCATTGAAGCCACAAAGATACTCGCACAGTGCTATTATACGTTTAGATGCTCTAGACATTCCTGTCATTGCCGTAGGGTTGAGAGAAGGAAGAGTAGGCACTACAGATATTATAACATTTGATACTGCAGTAGCACAATTAGAGACCCTCAAAGAAAATCTTAATACCATAACTTTATATCTTAATCCACAGTGTCAAGAGGAGTATTATGATTTTATCATAGACCTCAACCCGAGGCGTGTGATTTTTAATCCAGGAACAGATAATCCTTTATTTGCTGCCAAATTACAATCAAAAGGTATTCTCACAGAATCTGCTTGTACCCTTGTAATGCTCGCTACTGGTCAATATTAAGACTAGGTTTTTTTTAATCACGCTTTCGCGAAAGCGTAACCATTATTCCTTAATAATAAGCAGTCCAAGAAACGTTAAGGCACCATTTAAGATCAATATAAAGAAGCCAAATTCAAACCCAACCGTCGAAGCAAAAGCGCTTGTAAAGTAGGCTACAATAGGCGAAGCAATCGCAACGACAGGAACATACTTGTCGTTTACATTCCACTTTGTAAATAAGCCGAAGGCATAAAGTCCTAATAGCGGACCGTAAGTATATCCTGCAAACGTAAAAAGTTTTGCAATTACCGTAGCATCTGCAATCACATATTTGAATATGATGATTACAAGTATAAGCACTATAGACATAGCGATATGTATGCGCTTACGTATAGCAACTTGTTTGATGGCGTCGTATTTCTTTTCAATCTCTAATATGTCTATACTAAAGGAAGTAGTAAGTGATGTAAGGGCGCTGTCTGCACTAGAATATGCTGCAGCAATTAGTCCTAGTAAGAAAACAACTGCAAGCCCTATTCCTAAACCGCTATTTACGGCAATAGTTGGAAAGAGTTCATCTTTATGTGCATCGATTCCATTTTGAGAAGCATATACTGTAAGTAATAAACCTAAAGCAAGAAAAACGAGATTTACAATAGTAAGCACGATGGTAAACCAGAACATATTTTTTTGTGCGTCTCCTAGGTTTCTACAGGTAAGATTTTTTTGCATCATATCTTGATCAAGTCCTGTCATTACAATTGAAATGAAAGCTCCAGATAAGAATTGCTTTACAAAGAAGTCGCCGCTTTTCCAGTCGTCAAAAAAGAAAATCTGACTCATATCACTTTCAGAGATCAGGTTCACTACGGCACTAGCATTAAGTCCCATCTCGTCACTTACAAAGTAAATAGCAACACCTACCGCGATGAGCATAAAGAGTGTCTGTAAGGTATCTGTCCATACAATGGTTTTGATACCTGCTTTAAAGGTGTAGAGCCAAATTAGAAGTATAGTAATCGTTACGGTTACAAAAAACGGAACACCCATCTCATCAAACACAAGTAATTGCAATACGTTTGCTACTAAGTATAGTCTAAAACTCGCGCCTATAATTCTGCTTAATAAGAAAAAAGAAGCTCCTGTTTTATAGGAGTACGTACCAAATCTTCCTTCAAGATAAGTATAAATGGAGGTAAGGTTCAGTTTGTAATAGAGTGGTAGCAATACAAGACTTATCACAGCATAACCCACAGTGTACCCAAGTACGACTTGAAAGTAGCTAAAGCTTGATGCCTCAATCCATCCAGGCACAGAAATAAAGGTAACTCCAGATAGTGAAGCACCTATCATCCCAAAAGCGACAAGGTACCAAGGGGATTGCTTTCCAGCTTTAAAAAAGTCTGTGTTAGAATCTCCTCTACTTGTAAGGTAACTTATAAGCATTAAGATACCGAAGTATCCTCCAATGAGAAGTAAAATATGAATGGGTTGCATACATGAATCGTTAGGTCATACGAATATAGCCTTTTGATAAATAATTGCAGATTGTAAGAATAAAATTATCTAGATAATTACTACGCATTACTCATAACGCAATGACTCTACTGGATCAAGCTTAGCCGCTTTTATAGCAGGGAATAATCCGGATAGAATTGCAATCACAAAAGTGATAATAGTAGCCGCAATGATTGCTCCCCAGGGAGTTGTAAATACAAAACCGGCAACAGAGGCTATTAGTGCTCCTATACTTATACCAAGTATGATTCCTAGAAGTCCGCCTAGTTGCCCTACGATAATCGCTTCATAAAGAAATTGTGCAGCAATTACAGATTTTTTTGCGCCTAGCGCTTTCCTTACACCTATCTCACGTGTACGCTCTGTTACAGAAACGAGCATAATATTCATAAGAGCAATACATGAGCCAAAAATGGTGATTATACTAATTACCCAAGCAGCAACACCTAGTACACCAGTAATCTCACTAATCTGATTAATCAGGTCATCACTACGTCCTATACCAAAGTTATTCTCCTCTACAGGTGAGAGACCGCGTATGTTTCTAAAGGTTAAGATCGCTTCTTCCTCAGCACTATCTATATACTCGGCATCTTCTACCATAACACTTACATTATAATTAATGTTAGCTTGAGTATACATTGTTCGCGCTACTTGTATCGGGATAAGTACTCGTAAATCTTGATTGTTACCGAAGGTGGCACCTTTTTCTTCGAGCATTCCTATCACGTTAAACTTGGTTCCGCGTATGCTTATTGTTTTTCCTATAGGATTGTCATCTTTAAATATATTTTTATAAAAATCACTCCCTAACACACAAACACGCGTATTATTATCAATGTCAAAAGAAGTAAAGTTTCGTCCCTTTTCTAGCTTGAGTCCCGAGTTGTTTAAGAAGTTCTCATTTACACCAACTACACTTGCTTCTGGATCTGTTTTATCATTTTCATATTTCACCTCAGCACTACGAGTTCCTTGAAAAGAGATGGCTGTAAGCGCAGTAGGGTAGTTATATTGTTCCGTAAATTCTTTTACTTGACGATAGCCTATAATTGGATTAATGACTTGCTTCTCATCAGAGCGTCTAGAGGTAAACTCATAACGTTGTAAGTTAAATGTATTACTTCCCATACTTGCAAAATCTGAGCTTATTGTGTTCTCAAGCGCCTTTACAAGGCTAAGTATACCTACTAAAGCCGTAATTCCTATCGCAATAATAAAAACGGTTAAGACAGTTCTAAGAAGCTGACTTTTGATACTATCAAAGGCAATACGAAGATTCTCGCGGAAGAGTGAAAACATATTTTTAGATCAGAATTGGTTGGAACAATTTACAATAAGACTATCAAGTGGTCAAAACGTTACCATTATTTCTAGATTCTTTTTTGTTTTAGCTATTAGGAGCGTATTAAGTTTTGTGTATTTGCTAGCGTTTCCTCCCGCTTTCCGTTGCAATTCCTCAGCATGGCTACGCCATTGCTTGCGGGATTTACACTACAATCGGGGCTAGAGAGCATTGTTTTTGCGTAGCGACTCACATGAGTAAAAGAGAATGAACTAAGAAGTCTTGTCAAAGTTTCAAAATCTTGCTCGCAACCCCTCATTTTTTAAGATATTTGTGCAATGCCGTTTGGTAATGTTGGTAGTGGATTTGCAGGGATTTGACTGTAAACATCTTCTCAGCAATGATTAATGTAAAATAGCTTTTGGTGGGTGTTTATCACGTTTTCGCGAAAGCAATATTTAGATTGATTTTATCCGTGATAATAATGAGAGACATAATACTGGGAATTAGTTTTGGAATATCTATTGCTTTTTTATCTTGGATTGTAGGTATGATAATGAACTTAATCCTTATGAAAACAAGGTTTTATTCGAAATTATCAAATCTCAATTTTATTACAAGTGAAAGAATTAATAGAAAAATTGGAATTAAAAAGATTAAGTGGGTTATTGAAAATACTTTCTTTAAGTTTTTTAATCAAAAAATAAAGATTAAAAATAGTAAAACTGATTTTTTCGAAATAAGAGAAGAAATGACAAGAGCAGAAATTAGTCATTTAATGGCATTTATTTTTGTGCTTTTTTTTTGTTTCTATTATAGTCTGAAGATTAATATTGTCTTTGGATTTATGATTTTTATTATAAATATTTTGATGAACCTTTATCCATCACTATTACAACAACAAAACAAAAGGAGAATCGATAAGTTTACTAAGAGGCACTTACTACGTGAATAATTGAGGATGTGGATTAGTAAAAGTGAATGCAATAGGTCATTTTCCGAAACAGTATTTCTCTATGATTAGGAAGTCATGAAAATGAAAGCAAGAGCAATAGCCTCTATAATAAATAAAGTGTAAGGTGATATTCAAATAGAATCAATTACCAGATTACCAAAATATAAACGTAAAGGATTAACGTCTAACATATCATATGAGTACAAAACCTTCTATACCTAAAGGAACCAGAGATTTTTCACCAGAAGAAGTTGCAAAACGCAGCTATATTATGAACACCATACGCACACAGTTTCAGCGTTTTGGTTTTCAGCCTATCGAGACGCCTAGTTTTGAAAACAGCAGCACATTGATGGGTAAGTATGGAGAAGAAGGTGACCGCTTGATATTTAAGATATTGAATAGTGGTGACTATTTACGTAAAGTGAAGGATGACGCTTTCGCGAAAGCGGACTCAACAGCACTCACACCACAAATCTCAGAAAAAGCACTTCGTTACGATCTTACGGTACCTTTTGCGAGATACGTAGTACAACATCAGAATGATATTGTATTTCCATTTAAGCGTTTCCAGATGCAACCCGTATGGAGAGCAGATCGCCCACAGAAAGGACGTTTCCGCGAGTTCTATCAGTGTGATGCAGATGTGGTAGGAAGTGATTCTCTTTGGCAAGAAGTAGAGTTTGTACAGTTATATGATGCTGTTTTTAGCGCATTAAAGCTAGAAGGAGTGACTATCAAGATGAACAACCGTAAGGTACTCTCCGGTATTGCAGAGGTGATAGGTGCAAGTGATAAACTCATAGATTTTACCGTAGCGCTAGATAAGCTTGACAAAATAGGAGAAGAGGGCGTGACCAAAGAAATGCTTGAAAAAGGCATTACTCAAGAGGCGATAGATAAGGTAGCACCGTTGTTTACACTATCTGGCACTTTTGGTGATCAGCTAGCAACACTTAAAACTTTGCTTGCAGAATCTGAGACGGGAATGGAAGGAATTAACGAACTATTGTTTATTAATGATGCCATAGAAAACTTAGGTTTACAAACCGCAACACTACAATTAGACGTAACACTAGCCCGCGGACTCAACTATTACACGGGAGCTATTTTTGAAGTAAGTGCTCCAGAAGGTGTAGAGATGGGAAGTATAGGTGGCGGTGGTCGCTATGCAGATCTTACAGGTATTTTTGGGCTTAAAGATATGAGTGGGGTTGGGATCTCGTTTGGTCTAGATCGTATTTACCTTGTGATAGAAGAGCTAGGCTTGTTTCCAGAAGAGGCGACAGAAGGTGTAAAAGTGTTTTTTGTAAACTTTGGAGATCAAGAAGCGGGCTACGCAATGCAAGCGATAAGCAAATTACGCCAATCAGGAATCTCTGCCGAGTTATATCCAGATGCCGTGACGAGCAATAAGCAAATGAAAAAGCAAATGACCTATGCAAACCGGCGCAATATTCCGTTTTTAGTACTTGCTGGAAAGGAAGAGATGGATGCAAAACAATACACGCTCAAAAATATGACAGAAGGCTCACAAGAGACTGTAAGCATAGATGAACTAGTAGCAGCTTTGAAATAAAATTTTTATTTCCCCAGCCCTAAAGGGAGAAAAATTATAATGAGTAATCCGAGCCACCCTTTAGGGTGGAGAAAGCTCGGTGAGAATTTCAAAGGTGGAGCAAGCTCGATGAGGAATTTTTATTTCCCCAGCCCTAAAGGGAGAAAAATTATAATGAGTAAACCGAGCCACCCTTCAGGAACGGGGAAAGCTCGATGAGGAATTTTTATTTCCCCAGCCCTAAAGGGAGAAAAATTATAATGAGTAAACCGAGCCACCCTTCAGGAACGGGGAAAGCTCGGTGAGAATTTTAGACCGAGCCACCCTTCAGGGACGGGGAAAGCTCGGTGACTAACGACTACTGACTAAACAAATATGAACATCGATTTTAAAAAACTGCTTCCGCATATTCTAGTTGTACTTGGCTTTATAGTCGTGGCACTCGTATACTTCAATCCAGTATTATCTGGAAAGCGTATTTATCAAAATGATATCAAGCTCTATGAAGGGATGGCAAAGCAACATCGTGACTTTAGAGCAGAGACGGGTGAGGAGACTTACTGGACTAATAGTGCCTTTGGAGGGATGCCTACCTACCAGATGGGAGCGAGGTTTGAGTATGATATGATGGATAAGTTGGACCGTGTGATTCGCTTTTTACCACGCCCAGCAGATTATCTTTTTCTATATTTTATTTCTTTTTATGCATTAATGCTCGTGATGCGTGTCCCTTGGAAGCTTGCCGTAGTTGGTGCGCTTGCCTTTGGTCTGTCTACCTATCTCATAATCATTATAGGCGTAGGGCATAACTCAAAGGTGCACGCCATAGGTTATTTCCCACTCGTACTTGCTGGTATTATACTCACCTATCAAAAAAGATATCTTTGGGGATTTTTACTCACTGCCGTTGCAATGGGACTAGAAATTCAAGCAAATCACTACCAGATGACTTATTACTTAGGTTTATTATGCGTGATTTTAGGAATTGCTTACTTGATAGACGCTATCAAGAAAAAACAACTCCCACATTTTCTTAAAGCTTCGGGAATATTAGTCATAGCAGTGCTACTTGGTCTGGCTACAAACGCAACGACCTTGCTTGCTACGGCCGAATATGCAAAGACAAGTATACGTGGAGAGCAATTATTAAAAGATGACCTAGCAAAAGACGCTGTTGAAGACGGTCTTGGGTTTGATTACATCACGCAGTGGAGTTACGGAAAGCTAGAGTCTCTCAATCTCATTGCATCAGATTTTATGGGAACCGGTACCGCTGCCGATTTGGGTCGTGATTCTGCTTTCGCGAAAAAGTTAAGTGCATTAGGAGTTCCTCCTAACGAAGTAAGTTATTATGCTCAAGGAACGAGATTATACTGGGGAGAGCAGCCATTTGTAGAAGCACCGCCATACCTCGGAGTAACAGTTTTTGCACTTGCATTATTAGGACTGTTTCTAGTAAATGGAAGATTGCGCTGGTGGTTACTAGCAGGTATGATTGTTTCCTTAGTACTGAGTTGGGGAAAGAACGTAGAAGGAATTACACGTTTCTTTATTGACTACGTGCCATTATACAATAAGTTTAGAGCGGTTACGAGTATACAGGTGATTTTAGAGTTGTTATTACCTATTGCAGCAATGGTGGGTTTACATAGATTTTTAAACGACCGAGTTGATCAAGCCGAAAAGCAAAAGAAATTACTCATCGCTATAGGTTCACTAGCAGGTCTTTTTGTGATCCTCTACCTTTTTAGCGGAAGCTTATTTAATCTACGCTCTGCCGCCGAAGGACAGATGGCCATCGAGCAACCAGAAATATTAAATGCCATAAAAGAAGATCGCCTCGCTGTATTAAAAAGTGATGTGTTGAGGTCTTTATTATTTGTGCTTTTTATAGGTGTAGCCTTGTGGTTAACACTCAAGAAAAAGATTTCAGAAAATATCGCAATAATCACGATTGGTGCGCTCATAGTTTTTGATCTTGTGGGTGTAGATAGACGTTCTGTAAATGAAGAGAACTTTATTACCCAGCGACAGTATGATCAGAACTTCCAGATTACTCCTATCGATGAAGAAATCAGAAAGGATGATAGCTACTTCCGCGTGATTGATCTTGCTCGAGGATTTAATAATAGCCATACTTCGTACTATTTCAATTCGCTTAATGGATATTCTGCCGTACAACCGCGTACGATTGATGATCTATACACTCAACAGATTGCTCAAGGGAATACAGAGATTCTCAATATGTATAATGTAAAATACATTCTTCAAGATGGTGAAAAAGGGATGAGCATTAGTAAAAATCCAGAAGCAAACGGTCCTGCTTGGTTTGTAAACGAGATACAGTACGTACCAGATTATAATGCAGAGTTTGATGGTCTCACTAAAGTAGACACAAAGAATACAGTACTCATCCGTGAGGCTTTACGTGAGGAATTAGGAAACTTCCAACCGCAACGTGATAGCACGGCAGTGGTACAAACAAAAGAGATACAGCCTAATAAACTCGTGTACCAAGTAGAAAATGGAAGCGATGGCTTTATGGTCTTTGCAGAGAACTATTACAAAAATGGATGGATTGCAACCGTAGATGGTGTAGAAACTACCATTTTACCAGTAAACTATGCCTTGAGAGGTATAAAAGTGCCTGCAGGTGCTCACGAAGTGGTGATGACTTTTGAGCCACAAGTGGTAAAAACCGGAGGGATGATTATGCTAGGAAGTAGTTTATTACTTTTCTTACTAGTTGCCGGTGGGATATTCTACACGGTAAAAAACCGTGATACAGAAGCACAGGCTTAATGAATAATAAGGTACTCATCATCGCATATTATTGGCCACCGGCTGGTGGTCCTGGGGTGCAGCGCTGGTTGAAGTTTGCAAAGTACCTACCAGAATTTGGTGTTGAACCTATTGTTTACGTTCCAGAAAATCCAAGTTATCCCATTTTAGATGATTCTTTGGTTGCTGAGGTTTCAGATAAGGTGACGGTTATAAAACAGCCTATTAGAGAGCCGTATGGGTGGGCGAGTACGCTTTCGCGAAAACAAACTAAAACCATTTCATCTGGTATTTTACCTAAGGAAGGAAAGCAAAGTCTGTTGCAAAAAGCGATGCTTTATGTGCGTGGTAATTTCTTTGTGCCTGACGCTAGAGTAGGGTGGGTAGCGCCTTCTGTGGAGTACTTGAAAATGTATATCGAAGAAAACAATATTGAGAAAATCATCACTACAGGACCACCACACAGCCTACATCTCATAGGCAACCAACTTAAAAACTGGAAACCTAGCCTTAATTGGTTGGCCGATTTTAGAGATCCGTGGACGACTATTGGGTATCACGATAAATTGCGAATGACCGCCAAAACAAATGCGCGTCACAAGCTGTTAGAAAAGCAAGTACTCACTACTGCAAATCATATAATTGTAACCAGCCCAGGAACAAAAAGAGAATTTCAGTCAATTACCAAAAGACCTATTACCGTTATCACAAACGGGTTTGATGATAGAATAATCACTCCGCATCATCCTTCAGAACGATTTGTATTATCTCATATAGGTTCCTTGCTCTCAGATCGCAATCCGCAGTTGTTGTGGAAGGTGTTGAGAGAATTATGTGATGAGTTACCAGCTTTTTCTAAAGCGTTAGAAATACAGCTTGTAGGTAAAGTGAGTCAAGAAATCATTGACGCAATAACGGAATGCGGTCTAGAATCACAATTAAATCTCGTTGGTTATGTAAGTCACCAAGAAGCACAGCGTTTACAAGGACAAGCAAACGCCTTGCTCCTCATAGAAATCAATGCCGAAAAAACAAAAGGTATCATTGCCGGAAAACTCTTTGAATACCTAAGCGCACAGCGACCTATAGTTGCTATAGGGCCGCAGGGAGCAGATATAGGAACTATTATAGAAAAAACAGCAACAGGAAGTTTTGTAGATTACAGTCAAGAGAAAAAGTTGAAAACAGTAATCAAAGCTTTATTTACAGGTGGCTACAAGTATGCTAGTAATGAAAACGAAGTAGCCAACTATCACAGGAGAGAACTCACAGCGCAACTGAGTAATTTAATAGCGCATCTATAAAAGAAAACTGTGGGAATCGTATTAAAACAATCTTTTCAGAATCTTATCACGACTTACTTAGGCTTTGGACTAGGAGCGGTAAACACGTTGTTTCTGTACGTGAATTTCATGAGCGACACCTATTATGGTCTAGTGAGCTTTATTCTTTCTACAGCTTTTATTTTAGTGCCTTTTCTGGCTTTTGGGGTTCAAAACACGATAGTCAAGTTTTACTCATCTTTTGAGGGAGAAGATCAAGATCGTTTTTTGAGTTGGATGTTGTTATTGCCATTGGTCCTAATAATTCCTCTTACTGGAATCACTTATTTTTTACATCAACAAATAGCAGATTTCCTTTCGTCAAAAAATGAGATAGTAGCTGGTTATGTTTGGTATATCTTCATAATAGCGTTGTCTTCGGCGTATTTTGAAATTTTCTTTTCATGGTCTAAGGTGCAGCTCAAAAGTACATTTGGTAATTTCTTAAAAGAGGTTTTTCATCGCTTAGGGGTTACACTGCTACTTATTTTACTAGCAATATCTGCAATTGATGTAGATACCTTTATAATTCTAACAGTCGTAATTTATATAGTTAGAATGATCATCATGATGGTGTATGCCTTCAAGCAACGTAGGCCGGTAATCACATTTTCGCGAAAGCGTGCGAATACCACTTCAAAACTTGATAGACAGCGCATCGCTATTATAAAATACTCCACGCTTATCATAATTGCGGGTTCTGTGGCGACCTTACTTATTGACATAGACAAGTTTATGATAGGTAAATATGTGGCGATAGAAAATGTAGCTTATTATGCTGTTGCTATTTACATCGCTACGGTTATTGGTGTGCCTTCTAGAGCGATGCACCAGATTACGTATCCTATGGTGGCAGAGATGCTTAATAAAAAGCAGTGGAGTGATATGAATGTGCTATATAAAAAGAGTAGCCTGAGTTTGCTGGTAATTTCTGGTTTGTTATTTCTCCTTATCGTTTGTAACATTAAAAGCTTGTACTTAATTGTAGGTCCAGAGTATGCTACTGGCTTGTATGTGGTACTATTTATAAGCGCTTCAAAACTATTAGATAACTGCCTTGGGATCAACAATGCAATCATTTTTAATAGTGATTATTATCGCATCGTGCTAGTAATAGGTGTGGTTGCCGTGATTGTAGCAATTATATTAAATATGATTTTAATCCCAGTATTAGGGATTAATGGTGCTGGAGTGGCAACGCTTATTGCCACAGTAGGATACTCGGTTGCTAAACTTTTTGTGGTACAATCTAAATTTAAAATGCAGCCATTTTCAAAGAATTCGCTCAAGACTTTTGGGCTAATTATAGGTGTGTTTTGTCTATGTTATTTTTGGGATTTTGGTATACATCCTATAATAGCTATAGCCTTGAAAGGTTCCATTATTGCATTAAGTTACCTTGCGATTTCTTATGTTCTAAAGTTATCCCACGACATTAACGTTGCTATGGATAAAGTACTCAACATCGTTAGAAAAAGAAGCTAATTCATTACATAGAAAAACCCCAGCCTGTAATGAAACAGACCGAGGCTTTAAAAAACCAACCAAAGTTATCGTTTAGTCATCTTCGGAATTATTTCTAACCTCTGAGACGCTTATTATTTTTAGTATTTACTTTTATTTTATTTGCTTTATAAAGTGCGTTGTTTCCGCGTGCAAATCTTGAAAGCTTTACAATACGGCCGCTTCTGTTATAAATAACGTGCATGTCGCCTACACGAGCTAGTTTGCCATTTTCATAACGAAGTGCTACCGTGCCTATTTGATTTACTTTTCCTTTTCGGTTATAGTTTATCACATTACGGCCTACTTGATAGATGTCTCCGCGACAATCATATTTTACAAAGCTGTTACCTCTGTATGGAAAACTCACTCCGTAAGTTGTACCTGGTGCACTTTGAGCATATCCTCTGCGACCTTGATTGCGAATTTGAAAACGTTCTCCAGAACGAGCAAAATCAAACTGTCCACTTATAAAAACTTCAAATTCAACACCACCTTCTGTAAATGTGATAGACTGTGGTACATTGTAACGTGGCCCTCTTTCTGTAGTGTGATCGAGATCTGTCACTGTGTTTGCTTGTGCAGTCATTCCTCCTAGAAACAATACTGCGATTAATAGCTTTTTCATAATATAAAAGTATTAGGGTTGATACGTTACCGTCTTTCGGTATGCGCTTGTTAGTTAGTTCGCAATCAGCGTGCCAGAAATAGAATAACCTTGTTACGTGTAGTGTTTATAGGTGTTTACGCTTTCGCGAAAAGGTGAAATGAATTATACATTTAGCAGCCTATTATATTTGATAGACACGTATTTTTATAATTACTAAAGATTTACTCTCTTATGTTTAGGATATTTTAGTTCGTATCTGAATTCCTTTTTAGAGCTATCTGATGGTGCAAGGTTTATAGTCCATTCTAGTAAACCTGTATCCTTATCATAAGAAGCATCTGAAGTTTCAATATCATCTACTTTGATTTCCTTGTTTTGTGATACAGGAACACGATCTACCATCTTTAGATTGATACCTGTACTTTTATTATTCTTCACTGTTGTTGAGTACGCCATGTCGACAATACGTTGCGAACCAATAAAAGAAGTAGACTTGAAATTATCTAGCTGTTTGCGCTTCACAATAATATTAGGATCAACTCCGAGTGACACAGATAATTCCTCCGTAGTCTCTAGCGGATTGATATAGGTTTTACCAGAAAAGCTACCTTCAAAATAAATATTTGCCTCTCCAGGAAGTAAACTATAACGCACCCAGTCTTTTATAGAAGCTGTAAGAAATACATTCTCATTTATAGCAGGAGCGACAAAGTATTCATAGGTTGCTGGTACTTCAAACTTATCAATTTCTATTACGGTCACATCTCCATCAGACTCAATTGAGTATTTTTTATTGATTTCAAATGTGGTTGTTGTAATTCCTTCTGTTTTTTGATCACCTGTAGCCGTTGTGATACTACTTGCCCCGCGTATTTGCACTCCTGCAGCTTTTCCCTGTAAAGTACTACTAATATCTTCAGATTCTACAGTGGTAACTGCATATGATAGACTTTTTTGAGATCTGGATGTACCATAAGCAGTAATTACGACTTCGTCCAGCGCATTATCTGTTTCTAAGTTTGCATTGATAATACTAGCGTGAATAGGAATTTCCTTAGTTTTAAAGCCTACAAAGGAAAACGCTAGCGTTTCTCCTTCATTTACTTGAAGTGTGTATTTTCCATCAAAGTCTGTTTGCGTTCCGTTTGTTGTTCCTTTTACTATAACATTTGCGCCAGGTAACGGTCCATTATCTTCAGTAACTATTCCTGTGATGGTTTTAATGGTTGGGTTGTATTTATAATTGTATGCGCGAGTCGTTGTACTATTATTACGATAATTTCGATTTACAAAACGTAAGTACTTTGTATCAATAGTTGGCTTAAGATTATTAGTGTTAGGATCTCCTGTTGATAATACCAGATTTACATCATCCCAGTCTATTCCTGTTTTTTGATACAAATGGGCTTTGTAAGATAATTGTAATGGTGCATCTGTTGCAATTGCTTTTAAGTCATATTCTGGATACCATCCTGCTTCACTCACATTATATGTGATCTTAAGTTTTAATGTCTCTCTCTGCTCACCGTTGAGTTTTAGAGTAATTTGTCCTTTACTTTTTTCTTCTGAGATGTTAAGCTCGTTAAATTGCTTCGTAAGATCATTTACACGACGTTGTAAGGTTGTTTTTTCAATTTCAGCATCGAGGATTCCATTTTTAATTTCGGTTACACGTTTTCTGTAGTAAGTAGATAGCTCCTTGATTTTAGTTAGGTCTATTTCTGTGGTGTTGCTACCTAATCGTTGGTTTGCTGTAATTACTTCCTCCTCTTTGTGCAAACCACTCATAAGACTGTTGAGTTTGAGGATATCCGTCTCAAGTTTAGTTTTTAAACTTCGTAAACTGTCTACTTTCTTCGTATTGAGTTGTTCTGTGAGATAGTTAATTCCGAAGTTAATAGATAATATAGAAGCGTTTTTTAAGCCAGAGATCTGGATGCTGCTCTCATCAATATCGTTGGACAGATTATCAAATAGAAAGCTATTTGTTCCCTCAGTTACCAAAACTTCTGCAGTGCGCTCTATTTGAGCGCCGCTTAAGTAGACAGTTACTTTTGATAGGTTAGTATTTTTAGTTTGCGGTGGGTTTGTAGACGCTTTCGCGAAAGCGTAACCTATCAAACAAAAGACGAGTAATATTGTAAATCTTTTCATTGGTGTGATTTTTATAGTTGGTCAAATCTATAAGTACACCATTGGAAATAAAATGACTATTGAGTGAGTGGGTCATCTCAATGAGTGAACGAACTATTGTGGCTGCTCATAATCTAAAAACTTACTCTTAAGCTCCGGAGTAGGAATCATGCAGGCATCTTTTTTCCCAAACCATTTATAACGATTGCGGGCAATAAAGTCATAAACCGCATCACGCAAAAACCTCGGGAGAATTAAAAACACAGCAAGCAAAGGCCATCCACCAGAGAGTTGTTTTGCAATACGAAGAGCAGCCGTAGACTTTGCAAAGGCTTTGTCTTCAGTCACTAAAATAATAGAGTCTACCTTATTGAGGTCTATATGATGCTTTACAGCAAGTTCTTTTCCTACTTCGCTTTGCAAAGGCGCATATCTAAACACATCATTTTTATCACGTTGTATGATAAAAGTGATGGCGCCGTTGCACAAGTTGCAAACTCCGTCAAAAAGGATGATGTTTTTATTTTGCATTCTTCTTCTTGCGTTGTACAAGTTCTAGTTGCTCCAGAGAGACATTTGTAGTAAACATCCCGTAATCTACAGTGGCTTTACCTTTTTCTATATTATCAATAACACCAACAGCCTTCCCATCAAACATACGCACGCGATCTCCTTCTTTTAAAGTCACCTTTGGTTTTACTGCTTCGGGTTCTTTTTTCTTAGCCTCTTTCTTTTTCTCGCGTATTACTTTTACGTGTTTTTCGGCTTCCTTTTTTGTGGCTTGCTCTTTTGCTTTTTCGGCTTTTGCTTGTTTAGCACTTTGTTTTTTGCGCTTGCTATTTTCTATTTGTACGATTTTCATGAACTCGTCCATGAGGTCGCGTTTTTTCTTATCGTGATAGAATTTTTTACTGATTCCATCCAGCTTCGTACCTAGATAAATCAAGCGCTGATTGCTGTCATACAGTTCTTGATACGCCTCTAGCTTACTTTGTACTTTCTCATTTATTTCGGCAAGCTGTGCTTTTTCTTTTGCTGCTTGTTGTTCTTTCGCTTTAAGCGAACTCGTAGTTTTTGATAGCTTGCTGCGTTCCTTTTGTAGGTTTGCTATACTCTTGTCAAAACGTATTTTGCCACGCTCTACCTTTTTCTTTGAGCGATTAATAAGCGAGTAGGGGATGCCATTTTTTTGTGCTACCTCAAAGGTAAAAGAGCTACCAGCTTCTCCCATATGTAATTTAAATAGCGGCTCCAGCGTGCGCGCATCAAAAAGCATATTTGCATTTACAATCTCTGGCGTTTCATTTGCCATCATCTTCAGATTTGCATAGTGTGTGGTAATAATTCCAAAAGCCTCGCGCTCGTGAAAAACTTCTAGAAACGTCTCTGCCAGGGCACCACCAAGCTCTGGATCTGATCCTGTACCAAATTCATCAATGAGAATAAGCGTGTTTTTATCGCACTTCTTTAAGAAGTAATTCATGTTTTTAAGGCGATAACTATAGGTACTCAAGTGATTTTCTATACTCTGATTATCACCTATATCTGTGAGGATTTTATCAAATAAGCACATGCGAGAATACTCGTGTACAGGTATGAGCATCCCACTTTGCAACATTAATTGAAGTAATCCTACGGTTTTAAGCGTAATACTCTTACCGCCGGCGTTAGGTCCAGAAATCACAATAATGCGGCTTTCTTGATTTAGGTGAATATCTTGTGGGTAGGTTTTTTCTTTTTTAGCATTATTACTTAAAAGCAATAATGGGTGATAGGCATCTTTTATAGTGAGTTCGCGATCTGTAGTGATTTTAGGGAGTAAGCCGTTCATTTTTTCGGCGTACTTCATTTTGGCAGCAATCAGATCAATATCACTTAGTAACTCTTGGTATTCCTCAAAAAGCGGAATATAAGGTCGCATGCTATTTGTGAGCTCTTTGAGTATGCGTTTTACCTCCTCATCTTCTTCAAAAACGAGATTATTAAGTTCTCTTTGTGCCTGCAATGTCGCTTCTGGCTGGATGTAGGTAATACTTCCAGTCTTTGAGCTTCCCATAATAGAACCTTTGACTTTACGTCTATGCATTGCAGTAACAGCAAGCACGCGCACATTATCTACAATAGTCTCTCGTATATCATCTAGGTATCCATAACCGGCATATTGACCTAAAGCGCTAGCAAAACTAGAATTGATGCGTCCTTTGGTTTGGTTAATTGCTCTACGCAATGTTCCAAGCGTAGGAGTTGCATCATCACGTACCTCGCCGTATTTATCAATAATGCGCGTGATGGTATCAATAATATCTGTAGTGTATTCTGTCTCTCTTACCGTATTATATAAAGTAGGGTAGAGCTCCTCAAATTTTTTAAAGAATTTGAGGTGAATATTTACAGTCTCAGAAATACTAGCGAGCTTTTTAAAACTCCCTTTTTCTAAGGTACTATCTTCAATAGCAAGATACTTCACCTCATGATCAAGACTGTCAAAACCATGATTAGGTATCGCGGCATCTGCAGTGCGAGAAGATAGATATTCATTAGTTTGATGAAGCCCAAAAATTGCTTGTTTAGGAGTAGGGTATGGCTCTATAGCTAGTGCCTTTGCCTTACCTTTGTCTGTAGTACAGCGCTCTGAGACTTGCTCACATACAGTATCAAACTCTAAATCTTGTAATGTTTTATTAGTGATCTTTATCATAGGGATCTCGCTTTCGCGAAAGCGTAATAGAGCCACAAACGACTCTTGTAATTATTTTCTTTTTCTATAGCTTTGGGTTGTCTAATAATAAGAACAAACTTCTTAACAAAAATACGGATAATGCACGTAAAAATAGAAGCAAGCTGGAAGCAAGAACTTAGGGAAGAATTTGATAAGCCATATTTTAAATCACTTACAGATTTTGTAGCACAGGAGTACCATACACAAACGTGTTATCCACCCGGCGAAGAGATATTTTCGGCTTTTGATCATTGTCCCTTTGATAAGGTTAAGGTAGTGATTATAGGTCAAGACCCGTATCATGGAGCAGGGCAGGCTAACGGATTATGTTTTTCTGTACAAGAAGGAATTAACCATCCACCGTCACTTAAAAATATTTTTAAAGAAATAGCGGCAGACATGGGGATTGAAACACCTATATCTGGCAATCTTGATAGATGGGCAGCACAAGGCGTTTTACTTCTTAATGCAACGCTTACGGTACGAGCAGGTGAGGCTGGGTCACATCAAAAACAAGGCTGGGAGCAGTTTACAGATGTGGTGATAGATACGCTTTCGCGAAAGCGTGAAAACATTATTTTCCTACTTTGGGGAGGATTTGCCAAAAAGAAAGGAAAGAAAATAGATGCTTCAAAACATTTTATACTATTATCTGGGCATCCTTCACCACTAAGCGCAAATCGCGGATATTGGTTTGGGAACAAACATTTTAGTGCAGTTAATGATATCTTACTGAGTAAAGGACAAGCTCCTATTAAATGGTAGATTAAGACATAAAAAAACGACGCCGAAAATTTTAATTTGCTTTCGGCGTCGTTTTGCTTTAAAGGTTGAATTTTTATTCTTCTTCTTCCTCTGCTTCAGGATCTGTAACTTCATTACATGAAAATTGCAATAGGAGGAAATTGATAGCAATAAGGATTGCTATCACACTAAAAAAAATGGTCATTAGAAAAAATATGTAGTTTGTACCCTATAGATGCTTATCTATGGGAAAGGTTGCGTGAGTATGTAGTAAATATTATAGTGTTGCTTTAAAGAGACTCGCTTCAAGCTTGTTATCAATCATTTTTAAATCTGATAGTCGTGATTGTATGCGCTCAATTTCTTTGTTTGTGATCTGCTCTTGAGACCAAGTGGTCATCGTGAGCCATTTTTGAATATCTTCTAGCTGTTGCTCATATCTATTAGCCAGCGTACGATCTATAGAAGGGATATTTTTAAAATCTGCCGAAACTGTATTGATGGTTTCTAGTACGACGTTAATAGCATCATAATGCTCAGCAATAAAATCTTCTCTACCCGCAATCACAAAGCAACTCCAAGGCGTAGGAAAATCACCCAATCTCTTAAAGACTCCTTTATCTACAATAGGTTTTGTAGTAAAGTGTTCCCACATAAAATAATCTGCAGTACCTTCTGTAAGTGCTGTAATAGCTCCATCTAAGGTGTTTATTACTTTAAACTTAAGTTCATCTGTATTCCATCCTCTTTGTTCTGCTTGTACATGAGCCATTACGTGTGATCCAGAGCCATAGCGGCTTATTGCACATACCTTATCCTCAAGTTCTTCTATAGACTGTAATGTACTGCTGCCAGCAACATGAACGCCCCATTGTAATGGAGAAGAAACAAATATTTGTAAAATTTTTGACGGATTACCATTTGCGATGTCCTTAATGATTCCACCAGTTAATATAACCGCAAGGTCAATCTCGTTATCACGTAAAGCTTTATTCATAGCACCTGTACCTTCTGGGAAATCTATCCACTGTACATGTACTCCTTGCTCAATAAACATTTCATCCTCTATTGCTAGATGCCAAGGAAGGTTAAAATGTTCTGGTACTCCACCTATTCGTACTGTAGTCATATGCTTAATTGTGCTTCGCTTTTAGATAGTCAAAAATAGCATATTGTGATCTAATTTTTGGTGTTTCTTTTTCTGCTTTCGCGAAAGCGTTATTCTCTTCTTTATTTTGAATACGAGCCTTGACATTATCTGATAGCTGAATGTCAAAAATCTCTTTTAACTCCTTACGGCAATCTGTGTCTGTGATAGGAACAAGTACCTCAATACGTCTATCTAGATTTCTAGTCATCCAGTCTGCACTTCCCATAAATAACTGCTCATCGCCATCATGATTAAACCAGTAAATACGTCCATGCTCGAGGTATCTATCTAAAATGGAAGTCATATAGATATTCTCGCTCAGTCCTTTTACTCCAGGGATAAGAGCGGTAAAGCCGCGCACAAGCATTGTGATTTTTACTCCAGCTTGACTCGCTTTATAGAGGAGTTTAATCATATCCTTATCCTCAAAGCTATTCATTTTTATTTTGATCTCTGCGTGTTTACCAGATTGAGCAAAATCGATTTCATCATTAATGAGTTTTTCAAAAGTGCGTCTCGTGGTAAATGGAGAAACGAGTAAATGTTTGTTGCGAGGTACAATGAGGTCTCCCTCTAGTACTTTAAACACACGGTTAAGTTCTTTACCCAATTTCTTATCTCCCGAAAAGAAACCATGATCTGCATAGATTTTTGAGGTCTTAGCATTAAAGTTACCAGTACCTATATAAATGTATCGGCGGTTTTTACCTTCCTCTTTGCGCTTTACAAGTAATATTTTTGAATGTACTTTGATACGCGGATAGCTATAAATAACAGTGGCTCCTTTCTCTTCAAAAGTGCGTCCCCAAGTAATGTTATTCTCTTCGTCAAAGCGAGCTTTTGCTTCGATGAATATAAACACCTTTTTACCGTTATCTAAGGCCTTAAGAAGCGCCGAAGTAAGCGGAGATTCACTTGCAACGCGATACAAGGATATCTTTATTTCTGTGACATCTTTATCTTCTGAGGCTTGCTCTATAAAACGCTCCACATAATGAAAAGACATAAAAGGAAAATGTACGAGATGATCACGTTCTTTTAATACTTTAAAGTAATCTGTGGCTCTCTCGAGCGCATTATGTTTTATTAATGGTTGTTTTTCAAAATGTAGCTCAGGATTTTCTGTAGGGTCTGGAAACTGAAAAAAGTCATTGAAGTTGTGATAGCGACCGCCTGGCATCATGTCTACTTTACCTACACGCAAGAGCTTTCTTAATTTTTTTGCATCATCTTTATCCATAGAAGCATCATAAAGCAGTCTTGTAGGCTGCCCTTTGTGGCGTCGTTTTAAGGATTCATAAATACGATCTGCGAGTATACCGTCAAGCTCATCATCTAGGTATAGCTCTGCATCTCTAGAAATCTTTACTTCAAAAATGCCACGTATTTGCTCATCAGGAAAAATAGTATCCATTTTATAATGAATAATGTCATCAATAAAAGTAAGATAGTGCTCGTCATTATCTTTAACTAGGTGTACAAAACGATCTACTTTATGGGTAGGGATAGTGACAAATCCCACTTTTGAGGTGTCCTTAAAAAGTACGTAAAAGTATAGTGACTGATCTTCTAGAAAAATATCATTCTTATCCCCAAGGTCAACCTTTTTTACATCAAGATGTTCTCTTATGGTAGAAGTGTACCAGCCATCTGCAAGAATTTTATGCTTATCTGTGTAGGTTTTTGAGGTAAGGATGTGAATATGATGCTTTTCAAGTTCTGGGATGATCACTTTTCTAAAAGTGTGACCAAAACGTTGCTGCTGCTCATGTACCGTAGCTTTTATCTCTTTTACAATCTTATTTGGTTTGAGGGATAATTGCTTTCTAATTTCTTTTTTAACTCTTTTGAGTTGGCGCAACTGTGACACGCGTACTCGGAAAAACTCATCGAGATTAGTAGAGTATATCGCTAGAAACTTAAGACGCTCATACAGTGGATTATTCTCAACATCCTCAGCTTCTTGAAGTACTCGCTCGTTAAAACTAAGCCAGTTTAAATCTCTATGTCTAAAATTTTCGTCGGTAAGTTTAATCATCTCAGGGTATTTACTCAAATGTACAAAAGCACCACCCTGAAAGGATTAAGTCTATGTTAAAAGAGGAGCAATAAATGCTCCTCTTAATGTAAATGAAATTGACTTAAAGCGTATTAATTTTTAGTAAGCGCGTCAAGTGTATACTGGATAAGAGCTTCGGTTTGCTCTGTAGGTTGCTCGCTAAAAGTCATATTTGCTCTATTAGCAATAATACAATTAAGAGAAACGGCACGGTGTCCTAGTAATTTTGCGAGGCCATATATTCCAGAAGTTTCCATCTCTAAATTCGTAACCTTAAGTTCTTTGCTAGTCACGTTTTCGCGAAAGCAAAAAGTTCCTAATTTGTCATTCATGGTAGCGTCAGTCGTTTTAAGTCTTAACACTCTTCCTTGCGGCCCATAAAATCCAATATTTGTAGCAGTAAATCCATCGACTATTTTATCTGAAGCAAATTTATCTGCAAGTTGCTCATCGCAAGCCACTGCATAAGGATCACTTTTTTCTGGTGCCCATGACATGTGTTCTATAAAAGCTTTTTGGATTGCTGGATGCTGTACATGTTTACTATCATAAAAGTGGAGTAGGGCGTCTAGTCCTATCGCATAGCGGCTCATTAAGAAAGAGTTTACAGGAATATCTGCTTGGATAGAGCCACTTGTACCTATACGTACAATATCTAAACTAGTGTGCTCTTCATTTATTTCTCTTGTTTCTAGATTTATATTAACTAGCGCATCAAGTTCATTGAGTACAATGTCGATGTTATCTGTACCTATCCCAGTTGAAATAACTGTGATTTCTTTTCCTTTATAAGTTCCGGTGCTTGTTTTGAATTCGCGTTTTTGCGTTGTAAAACGTACACTGTCAAAATATTTTGTAACCGTATCTACACGGTCAGGATCTCCTACAGTTATTATTGTAGATGCAAGGTGTTCTGGTCTTAAATTTAGGTGGTAAATACTACCGTCTGGATTAAGTATAAGTTCTGATGGTGCTATTGTCATTTATTGAGCTTTTGTAAGTTGATGGTTATCGTTGTTGTAAACATATTCATACTTTGATGCACCTCCTAATGTGCAGGGGTACTTCATTTCTTTAAAAACATTGTATGAATTGTCTAGAATGTTATTTGCTTTCTCTGTGAGGGTAAGACGACCTTCTGTGTCCGTAAAAAATGGAGACATGCGAGTGATCATTTTTTTGATTTGTATATCACCGTAGCCATAGTACCCTTGATAATTGAGCATATAGCCACATAATTGATGTGGTGTTTTAATATTATACTTTCTTATGAGTCTAAGCATATTTGTTTCGAGCGTATTGAGACCGGTGATTACACTAGGAAAACGTTCTTTATGAGCGCTTATGCAATTAGATAAATAAGTAAAATTAGAATCTTTGGCTCTTTTTGGATCCAGCTTAAGTGGGTCTTTACCACAATAAAGTCTCCATAAGTCATCTGCAATAAAAAGGTCATGATTATTGAGTAGTACTTTGTCTTTATAGTGAATCAGTAATTGCTTGTCAGATAATTGAGAGAGCGCAAATAAATCCTTTTCTCCAGAGACCCTGCCACTGCATACTAGATAAACACTTCCTTTATATCCGAGAGATTTTATAAAACTTATACAGGCGAGCATATTAATATGGCAAAAAAGATCATATTCAAACCACAATATAATTTCTTCGTAATGATGAGCATCTGCAATAATTGCTAGCTGACTACCAAATTTCTCATCATAATCTCCCGCTTGCTCGGGGTATTTGTTTTTAAAAAAGGAAACACGTGTTTTTCTAAAAGCACTACTCGCAAGGTCTACTATTGTTTTTCCCTCACAAAGCATCTCTCTCCATACTGCATAATCACCATCTATTTTCATAGTTAATAGGCGGTCATTAAGACTGTCACCATTAGTAACGTGTAACGTTTTCTTCATAATACGGAGGGATATTTTAAAATGGCAACAGTTTTAATAATAGATATACTAGCCGCCTACACGTTTAGTTTTGAAGCCTTTTTCTTTTAAAAAACTCATGATGCGATCTCTGTAATCGCCTTGAATGATAATACTTTCATTTTTAAAACTTCCTCCTACACCAAGTAAGACCTTAATCTCTTTAGCTAGGATTTTAAAGTCTGATGTTTCTCCAGTATAACCTTCAATTATTGTAATGGGTTTGCCTTTACGTTTCTCATATTTACAGATGAGTGGGTCATTTTGAATCCAGAGTGTATCTTCTATATCAAGATTTTCTATAGGATCTTTTTCCGGAGTGTGATCAGGAAAAAGATTCTTTAATTGGTCGCCTAAGTCCATATTTATTCTTTAATCAATCCTATTTCTACAAGGCGTTGGTGTAAAAATTCTCCTGCAGTAATATCCTCAAACGCTTTAGGGTGCTCTTCACTTATACACTCATCAAGACAGTTAAGTTTCATATCTGATCGTGGGTGCATAAAGAAAGGAATGCTGTAACGAGCCGTTCCCCATTCTTCTTTAGGCGGATTAATCACACGATGTATGGTAGAACGTAACTTATTATTAGTATGGCGCTCTAGCATGTCACCTACATTTATTACTAGCTCATCTTCGTTAGGTATAGCGTCTATCCATTCTCCATCTTTACGTAACACTTGAAGACCTCCAGCAGATGCTCCCATTAATAATGTAATCAGGTTGATGTCTCCGTGTGCTCCGGCACGTACCGCTCCCTTAGGCTCTTCACTAATAGGTGGGTAATGAATAGGGCGCAAGATGCTGTTCCCATTATTTGCCCAGTGATCAAAATAGAATTCATCAAGACCTATATATAGTGCTAGCGCTCTAAGTACATAAATACCTGTTTTTTCTAGCATGCGGTATGCTTCCATACCTTTTTCATTGAACTCTGGTAACTCCGCTACATCAATATTCTCTGGATACGCTTCGGCAAGGTTTGCGTCTTCGTCTGCTTCTTGACCAAAATGCCAGAATTCTTTTAAATCTCCTTCTTTCTTTCCTTTTGCATGTTCTTTTCCAAAAGAAATGTAACCACGCTGGCCACCACCACCTTCTATTTCGTACTTTTTCTTAGTATCCTCAGGAAGTGCAAAAAAGCCCTTCACATTCTTATATAATCCATCTACAAGCTGGTCATCTAGAAAGTGATTCTTTAATGATACAAATCCTATGTCTTCGTATGCAGAACCTATTTCTTGAACAAATTTTGCTTTACGGTTAGGATCATCACTTAAAAAATCTGCGAGATCTACACTTGGTATATTATTCATCTTTTCCTTCTTTAGGGTTGTGTTACGAAGATAAGAATTTTCTATAGGTTTTATAAGCAGTTAAGAGGTGTCAAGACGTGATATTTTAGGGTTACGCTTTCGCGAAAGCGCACTCTTAAAAGTTTCCTCATAGTGTTAATAACTTTAATGAATAACTTAAATATTTACTCATTTCTATTAAATCATAGTTAAACTGAGAGTCGTTTTTTTTAAAACACGCGATAAGCCTGTATCTTGAGGTCATGGAAAAGATATTAGTAGCAGGTGCACATGGTACCACAGGAAAAAAAATAGTTAACTTATTAAAAGAATCTCAATATTTCAATCCAATCGCAATGGTGAGAAAAGAAGAGCAAAAAAGCTTTTTCGAATCACAAGGAGTAGAGACGGTTATGGGAGATCTAGAAGAGGATGTAAGTCCGGTTTTTAATCAATCATACGATAAAGTACTTTTTGCAGCAGGATCTGGAGGAAAGAAAGTTGTAGAGGTTGATCAAGAAGGTGCAAAGAAAATGATTGACGCATCAAAACAGCATAACATTAAGAAGTTTGTGATGTTAAGCTCCATGGGTGCAGATAATCCTTCTGAGGCAGAAGAGTTACAGGATTACTTGAAAGCGAAGCATAATGCTGATGAATATCTAAAAGACAGCGGATTAAATTATGCTATTGTAAGACCTGGAAGTCTTACAGATAACGAACTAACAAATAAAATAGAGCTTGCCGAAAAGCTCAATAAAAGAGGTGAGATAAGCCGAAATGATGTTGCACAAACATTAGTGCGCACATTAAATGACGATGTAGCAAATAAATCTACTTTTGAAATTATAAAAGGCGATACAATTATTGCAGACGCTTTAAATAAAGTAGCTGTACATTAATAAAATTCGACCAACTAAAAAAAATGCGACTTCCTTTGGGAAGTCGCATTTTTTTTTGCCCGTTATTTTTGATTAAAATAATTTAAAACATTTAAGCAACTTATTATAAGTCTAATCGTTTTATAATCTTGGCAGCAGTTTCATTTGCCGATGAAATTGCACCATCCATATATCCTGGAAACTCTTTTGCACTTTCTGAACTTGAGATAAATAAACTGTTATTCCATAGAGACTCACGAAATAGTGGGTTGCCGTTGTTTTGATGAGGAAATAATGGACTCTCAGATACTACATGAGTTTGTGGCTCATTGCTCCAGACGCATTCGTGATATGCTATATAGTCTTGCGCACTTGCGCCAAAAACACTCACCAGCTGATTTACAACTAGCTTTTGACGTTCTTCATTACTCAGTTTGCTATATGAAGCATTTACAAAGCCGCAAAGCGCAAATTTTGATTTTTCAACATTTTCATGGTTGTAAAATTCAGTCACGGGTCCTATGTTGCTAAAGAGTGTACTAGGCTTTTGCGCTTCTTTCCAGAAAGGGGTAGGATAGGTAATCGCCACTTTTATGGAGTCTTCCATCCAGGTGTGCGTTTGTAATGAAAGTTGTTTTAAATTATCTGATAATTGCGGCTCAAAATTAATATGAGAACCCCAAAGTTTTGGAGGTAACGCAAGAACGACTACATCTCCTTCAAAGGTGTCTTTACTTAAAACTTGCACTTTATTATTTATGTAGCGAATGGATTTTACAGATTGATTTAGTAAAACATTTGCGCTATCTAGCTTGTTGTAAATCGCATTGATTAATGCAGATGTTCCGCCCGCTACTCTATAACTAGCTGCTTGTGGTGGGATTTTTACTTGCTGTGCTCCATTGCTGCCCACAGGTTCATAAAAAACAGTAGCATCCATGTGCTGTGTAAATCTAGGAATGTCTAACTCCTCCAAAAGTCGAACAACCTCCGTATGATAATCTCCGAACCATGTTGCGCCCATTTCTACGGGAGCTTGCTTCTCATTGTAAAGTGTGTGTATTCTTCCTCCTACGCGAGATCTCGCCTCGAGAATGGTATAGGGAATCCCTTGTTCTTGTAATCGATATGCTGTAAGTAATCCTGATAATCCAGCTCCTATAATTATAACCATCTTACAAAAGTATGGAAATAGCGTACAGTTTGAGATTGTCAACTATGTGTTTTATTATAAAAAATTGAGCTGCTTTTTCTCACATTTTCGCGAAAGCGGAAACATTATTATAGTCAACCTTAAATATTTCAATAACTTTTATATCGCCTTATATCGATGGGTTTTAATAGCGTACCTTTAAGAAGCAGTTTATATCTTCGCGCACTGCAATAATTGATTATGGGATGTTCTTTACAACTTATAATTATAGAGATACAATCCCACTACTAAACGACATAACAGCATGAGTACAGACATACCATTACATAGACCGACCCCTATTACTTCAGAAAAAAGAAGAGGTACTTTTGAGCGTGATACAGATGTAAAACGCACCATTAGATTACTAGAGCAAGGAAAGGAGGTTTTAATCTCAGCATTTTATAGTGATGGGTTGACGCTACTTAAGGCGCTCAAAGTTCATTTAGACAGAACAATGCCTAATGATTCTTTTGAAGAGCAGCGTGCGCACCGTGAAGCGTACCATAGAATGTCAAACTTTATTGTGATAGAAGTGGTAAATCATGCGCTTGCTGTAAAAAAAGCACCTTCCATAGGCTGGTTTGAAAAGCTATACCCAGAAACAGAAGACTTTTTACTTACGTTTCCTCAAGTTCAAGGACTTAATAGTGCATGGCAGTGGTATAAAAATGGAATTGTAATTCCTGTGTTACGTAATAAAGTTCACCCTTATTATGGAACGTATTTTCCAACTCGTTTTGATCATCTTAAGCTTTTTGACAACTGGTTAAAGCGTTATGAAGGATCTAAGAAAACGGCTATTGATGTAGGTATAGGTAGTGGTGTATTATCATTGCAGATGGTACAGTCTGGTTTTCAAAAAGTATTTGGGACAGATACAAATCCTAATGCAATTATAGGATTAAAGGAATCTATGGGAGACACAAAGCTCTCGCGTAAGATTGAGCTGGATTATGCGCCGTATTTTGGTAAATTTAATAAGCCTACAGAGCTTATTGTTTTTAATCCGCCGTGGTTGCCTTCTTCTCAAAAGCTTGAGAATATAGATGAGGCAATGTATTATAATGAAGATCTTTTCCCAACATTTTTTACCAAGGCAAAAGATGCATTATTGCCAGACGGAAAATTAGTACTCATATTTTCTAACCTTGCCAAAATCACACATCTAATTGATACGCACCCTATAGAGCAAGAGCTTGAAAAAGGTGGAAGATTCCAATTAGAAAAATGCTTAAAAAAGAAAGTTAGAAAAGCCTCTGAAGAGACAAAACGTGACCAACACTGGCGAGAGGATGAGCAAGTTGAATTATGGGTGCTTACTCATAAAGATTACGTAGCACCTGAATAGGAGAATTTTTTGAATATATACTAATAGCCCATTACGGTACTTATGCCATAATGGGTTATTTTATGCTAGAGAGGTAATGATAAATTAGAATGAAATCAAAATAAATCGCGATATCGTTTTCGTTCTTATAATTCGCTACATTTGAGGTAATAGATAACAACCTAATGGCGACTACAACAAAATCTAGCATAACCTTTATTTACAATAGAGCATCTTTAGATAACGATACCTTACTTAGACTATACAGAGCAATGCTTAAACCTCGATTAATAGAGGAGCGCATGCTTATTTTACTAAGACAAGGAAAGGTGTCAAAATGGTTTTCTGGAATAGGCCAAGAAGCAATCTCCGTAGGAGTTACTGCTGCGATGAAGCCAGAAGAGTACATATTACCTATGCACCGTAACCTCGGTGTTTTTACTACTCGTGAGATTCCTTTATATAGATTATTTACACAGTGGCAAGGGAAAATGAGCGGCTTTACAAAGGGACGCGATCGTAGTTTTCACTTTGGGACACAAGAATTTAATATTGTAGGTATGATATCTCACTTAGGTCCGCAACTAGGTGTGGCAGATGGTATTGCACTTGCACATAAATTACGTAGTGAGAAGGCTGTAACCACAGTATTTACTGGGGAAGGTGGAACAAGTGAAGGAGATTTTCACGAAGCGCTAAACGTCGCTTCTGTGTGGCAGTTACCTGTGCTATTCTGCATAGAGAATAACGGATACGGACTATCGACACCTACTAGTGAGCAATATAATTGTGAGCATCTTGCAGATAGAGCAAAAGGTTATGGGATGGAATCTCACATCATTGATGGGAATAATATTCTAGAGGTCTACACTAAGATTTCAGAAATTACTGAAGATATTCGTAACAATCCGCGTCCTGTTTTAATAGAGTTTAAAACATTTAGAATGCGTGGTCACGAGGAAGCAAGTGGTACCAAGTATGTTCCTGAGGAATTAATGGAAGTATGGGGAGAAAAAGACCCGCTACTTAATTTTGAAAAGTACTTAATTCAAGAAGGGATTCTCTCTCAAGAGACAAAAGATGCTTATGAAGTCTCTATTAAAGAGGAAATCACAGAACATCTAGATAAAGCATATGCAGAGGAGAATATAACTCCTAATCTAGAAACTGAGATGAATGATGTATATGCTCCGTTTAGCTTTCGCGAAAGCGTACCAAGCAAAGACACAGAAGAACTCCGCTTGATTGATGCAATTTCCCAAGGACTGAGACAGTCTATGGAGAAGTATGATGATCTTGTGATCATGGGGCAAGATGTAGCCGAATACGGAGGTGTATTTAAAATCACTGATGGTTTTGTGGAGCAGTTTGGTCGCGATCGTGTGCGTAACACACCTATTTGCGAGAGCGCCATTGTAGAGACAGCTATGGGTCTTGCAATCAATGGTAAAAAAGCACTGATGGAAATGCAATTCTCAGATTTTGCAACTTCTGGGTTTAATCCTATTGTAAACTACCTCGCAAAATCACACTATCGTTGGTCTCAACCCGCAGATGTGGTGATACGTATGCCTTGTGGTGCTGGTGTGGGGGCAGGTCCTTTTCACTCGCAAACAAATGAAGCGTGGTTTACCCATACACCAGGTTTAAAAGTGGTGTATCCAGCGTTTCCAGCAGATGCAAAAGGATTGCTAGCGACTGCAATAGAAGACCCTAATCCAGTACTGTTTTTTGAGCATAAAAAATTATATCGCAGCATCCGTCAAGAGGTGCCAACTAACTACTACACATTACCTCTAGGTAGAGCTTCATTAGTAAGAGAAGGCGAGCAAGTAACTATTATAACCTATGGCGCAGGCGTGCACTGGGCAATTGAGTTGCTTGATAGTATTAATGTCTCTGCAGATTTACTAGACTTGCGTACGTTACAGCCGTTAGATAAAGAAGCAATAATTACCTCTGTACGTAAAACGGGAAGAGTGTTACTACTTACAGAAGACAGCGCCTTTGGATCTGTAATGTCTGATATTTCGGCAATGATTATGGAAGAATGTTTTGAAAGCCTAGATGCTCCTGTAAGACGTGTTGCGAGTTTAGATACTCCTATACCTTTTGATGCAGAACTTGAGAAACAGTATTTACCTGTAGAGCGATTAGCTAGCACACTTCAAGAGTTACTAGATTACTAAGACAAGTATAAAAAAATTAAAAGCCCCTAACTACATCATGTAGTTAGGGGCTTTGTTTTATACGATGGTTTAAGATGTTAATATTTTAAGCAAAAACCAATGTTTGCAATTATTATTGGCGTATCGTTAACAGATCCTAGTTAAAAGCTGCTAAAGCATAAAAATAAAGCGGCATATACAGATACTTTTACATCATACTAATCAATAAAAACAATATATTATGTTACGCTGGACAGTTATTTTTATCATCATTGCAATCATCGCAGCAGTATTTGGATTTGGAGGAATCGCAGAAGGTGCAGAAAGCATTGCAAAAATATTATTCTTCATCTTTATTGTACTCTTCTTACTTTCTTTAGTAAGTAGATTATTTAAAAGATAAGACTATCTAAACATACTTAAAACGCAGCCTTTCACTTATGAAAGGTTGCTTTTTTTAATTTAACCCTAACTATTATGAAATATATAAAATCAGTAATACTCGTTCTTTTAGTTGCTACTATAGCAAGCTGTGGACCATCTCAAGTGGTAAAGCAATCTAAAAAAACACTCAAAGGAACTTGGACGCTTAACGAAGTAAGTTATGATCGTCAAGGAACTTTTAAAATCAACCTTTTCAATGACGCATCACAAGAATGTATGGAAGGAAGTACATGGCGTTTTATCCCAAATAATAACTTTGGAAACTACGAACTTTCTGGAGTAGGCTGTGATATAGAGAAGCGTTACTTCGTATGGAGTATTCCAGATAATGAAGGGGATGATATGAATTATAATATTCTTGTAAAACCAACAGATGCCAAAATGAAGTCTGAAACTAATGCTGGTTTTAGAGTTGCACTTTCTTACCTTTCTGAAGATCAATTACAAATGTCACAGACAGTAAGCGTAGAAGGAAAGCCATTTAATATCACAATGAATTTTACAAAAATAGCAGAGTAGTCTGTAGTCAACAATCAACTTAAAGAATTAAGATTATGAAAAATATAGTAAGAAATATCACAGTAATAGCATTAGGAGCAGCAATGCTTACAGGTTTCACAAGTTGTGAGGCTACAAAAAATGCAAACAACAAACAGAAAGGAGCTGTTATAGGAGCTACAGGTGGAGCAATCCTTGGAGCTATCATTGGGAACAATGCTGGTAAAGGTGGAAATGGAGAACTAGGAGCCGTTATAGGTGGTGTAGTAGGTGGTGGAGCAGGTGTTCTAATTGGTAACAAGATGGATAAGCAAGCACAACAAATCGAGCAAGAACTTCCAGGAGCTACTGTAGAGCGTATAGATGATGGCATTGTAGTGACATTTGATGAAACCTCTGGTGTTTACTTTGATACTGCAAAGTACAACGTTAATACAGCAAGCCAAACGTTACTAAATAAACTTTCTAATATTATGAAAGAATATAATCAAACTAATGTTGTAGTTGCTGGACATACTGATAGTGTAGGGTCGGATACAAATAACATGACCTTATCACAAAATAGAGCTAACGCAGTTACTAATTATATGGTGGGTACTGGATTATCTGCAGGAAGATTTACAACGGTATGGTACGGTGAAGCGCAGCCAGCTGCAAGTAATGATACTGCAGAGGGACGTGCTCAAAACAGACGTGTTCAACTTGCTATTGTTCCTAACGAAGAGATGAAGCAGGATGCAATGAAAGAAGCAAACGGAGGGAACTAAATCCTTCTGTTAAACAGAAATCACAAAATCCTCAAAACTTATGTTTTGGGGATTTTTTATGCAATCTAATCTGTAAATTCACATAGTGGAACAAGATTGTGATATCATAATAATAGGTGGGGGTCTTGCAGGACTCACAGCCGCTGTACACTTGCTGCAAGCTGACTTCTCTGTGGTTCTTATTGAGAAAAATACATACCCTAAGCATAAGGTATGTGGAGAGTACGTTTCTAATGAAGTATTGCCATATCTTGATGCGTTAGGTATATATCCCATAACTAATGGCGCTAAGAAAATAAACCGTTTTCAATTTTCTGGACTCTCTGGAAATGCACTTGAGATTGCACTTCCCTTAGGAGGTTTTGGGATTAGCAGGTATGCTTTAGATCTAGCGCTATATGAACGAGCTTTAAGTTTAGGGTTGGTATTTGAGCAGGCAACAGTGATAAATGTTACTTTCGGGAGAGAGGAATTTGAGGTCACTACAAAAGATAAAAGCTTTCGGGCGCCTTATGCTCTTGGAGCTTTTGGTAAGAGAAGCGGATTAGATATTACGCTTTCGCGAAAATTTATAAGTACAAAATCCCCTTGGATGGGTGTAAAAGCACATTATGCTGGACAATTTCCAGAAGATCTAGTAGCATTGCACAATTTTTCAGGAGGTTACTGCGGATTATCAAAAGTGGAAACAGACGCAATAAATGTTTGTTATCTAGCAGATGTAAATTCGTTCAAAAAGCATAAAGACTTAGACACATATCGAGTTGAGGTGTTAGAGCAAAATCGTTATTTAAAAGAATTTTTCGCGCAAGCGGAACCTATTTTTGAAAAACCACTCACCATTAGTCAGATCTCATTTCAAGATAAATCTGCTGTGGAAAATCACATACTTATGATAGGTGATAGTGCAGGACTTATACATCCTTTATGCGGTAACGGTATGGCAATGGCAATACATAGCGCAAAGATTGCTAGTGAGTGTCTTATTGATCATAGAGGAAATCTAAATAAACGAGAACAGCTAGAGAAAGAATACACAAAACAATGGAAACGCAACTTTGCCAAGAGAATGCGCAACGGGGCGCTTATACAGCGTGGGTTGCATAATACAACGATAACTAGATTAGGAGTAGGGATACTTCAAAAGTCGCCAAAATTATTAAGTAGCGTGATACAGTCTACACACGGAAATCTTATAACATAATGAATTTTAAAAATCGTAGCACCACTCCTGAGTTAATGGATGACCCCAGTCTTCCGGAGGCAGACTTACATCTAGCATTAAAGGACCTCGCTACGGTAAATAAATACCTAGGAGGTAATCACATTACGATTACCGCGCTAGAAGAATTAATAAGTGCACACCCCGAGAAAAGGAAATGGAAGATAGTAGATGTGGGTTGTAGCGATGGAGAGGTATTGAGACACATAGCTAAGCACTTTCAAAAAAGCACTATTGATATTTCGTTTTTTGGGGTTGATATCAATGATAAAAGTATTGATAGCGCCCGAGAGAAATCTAAGGACTATGATAACTTAACCTTTAGCCGCCAGAATATATTAACGATAGATGAAACTACGTTTGAATGTGATGTGATTATATGTACCTTAACAATGCACCATTTTTCTGATGAACAACTATTGGTGTTTATGGAGAAATTTAAAAAGTTGGCAAGTATTGGTATCATAGTTAACGATTTACAGCGAAGTAAGATAGCGTACCGTTTATTTCAGCTTTTTAGCGGTATATTTATGAAAAGTAAGATTGCTAAATACGACGGAAGAGTGAGCATTGCCCGTTCTTTTAGAAGAAAAGAATTAGAAACCTATTCAAAACAACTTGCACTAGACGACTATTCCATACAATGGAAATGGGCGTTTAGATATTTGTGGGTGATAAAAACTATATGAGCGTAACCATTACGACGGTAGCAAAACAGTTACCACAATATTCACGTACTACAGCAGAGATAATGCCTTTTCTAGACCTATGGCTAGATGGGCAAGAAGATCGTTTTAAACGTAAGGTTAAGAAGATTTTTGGTAATGCTGCTGTAGACAAGCGCTATAGCATTATGGCGCCAGAAGAGGTGTTTACAGCCACAAGTTTTCAAGAAAAAAATGACATTTACACTCGTGAGGTTGTAAAACTAGGCGAGCAGGTGTTATCTAAAGCGCTTACTAAAGCCTCATGGGAAGGTACTAGCCTAGACTATATCATTACGGTAAGCTGTACAGGTATCATGATACCTTCGCTAGATGCATATCTAATTAACGCGCTCAAACTACGCCAAGATATTGTACGATTACCGGTAACGGAGATGGGTTGTGCTGCTGGAGTAAGTGGTGTGCTATATGCAAATGAATTTCTTAAAGCAAATCCTGGAAAACGAGCAGCAGTAATTGCGATAGAAAGTCCTACGGCTACCTTTCAACATGATGATTACTCGATGGTAAACGTGGTGAGTGCAGCTATCTTTGGAGATGGTGCGGCTTGCGTTCTCATGTCAAGTAAAGAAGAAGATAGCGGGCCGCAAATAGTGGATACAGAAATGTATCACTTTTATGATGCTCAAGAAATGATGGGCTTTAAGCTTGTAAATAGTGGTTTACAGATGATTCTAGATCAACAGGTGCCACAACAGATAGCAGATAAGTTTCCAGATATAATTCATCCTTTTTTAGAAAAGAATGGATATAGTATAGAAGATGTAAATCATCTTATATTTCATCCAGGAGGACGTAAAATTGTAGAAACGGTTGAGGATCTCTTTGGTAAGCTTGGAAAGAATATAGACGACACGAAGGAGATACTTAAATTATATGGAAATATGAGTAGTGCTACTGTGTTGTACGTTTTAGAACGTTTTCTTGATAGAGAATGTAAGGAAGGAGACTTAGGAATTATGTTGAGTTTTGGTCCAGGATTCTCGGCGCAACGTGTATTATTAAAATGGTAAGTGATGAGTCAATCTTATAAGAATAAATATGCAGTAATCTTAGGAGGTAGCTCAGGTCTTGGGCTAGCCACCGCAAAGAAACTAGCGCATGAGGGAATGAATATCATCATCATTCATAGATCTCGTCGTAGTGTGATAGCAGCTTTTGAAGACGCTATGCGTGAGATGGAAGTTTCTGGAGCGACCATTTTATCATATAATACAGATGCCCTTAATGCAGATAAGCGTCAAGCTACTATCACTGAAATAAAAGATACTGTGGGTGTAGGAGCCATAAAAGTAGTGGTGCATAGCATCGCCCGTGGTAATTTGAAGCCTTTATATTCAGAAGACGGCGCTACGCTTAGTAACGAGGATTTTAAAGGCACACTGGACGCTATGGCAGTGAGTTATTATGATTGGGTATCCGCTTTCGCGAAAGCGGAATTATTTACCCCATCTGCTAGAGCCATTGCATTTACAAGTGAAGGTAGCAGCAAAGCATGGCCACAATATGGCGCAGTTGCTGCGGCCAAAGCAGCTCTTGAAGCCATCTCGAGAGGGATTGCATTAGAGTTTGCACCACTAGGTCTTACGTCTAACTGTATTCAAGCAGGAGTGACAGATACAGAGAGCTTACGCCTCATACCTGGGAGTGAGCATATGAAAGAAATGGCACAACAACGTAATCCCTATAAGCGATTAACACTGCCTAAGGATGTAGGCAATGCTGTGTATTTATTAACACGTGATGAAGCATCCTGGATTAACGGGACAGTGATTCCTGTAGATGGAGGAGAGCATATACGATGAGTAGTGAAGAGATCATAGCGCTATTACCTTATACGGCACCTTTTCTATTTGTAGATCAGATAGAAGAGCTGGGTGACTCATATATTGTTGGTTCTTATACATTTTCTAGAGCATCTTATTTTTATGAAGGACACTTTAAGGGTAATCCTGTTACACCTGGCGTGATACTTACAGAATGCATGGCGCAAATAGGTTTAGTAAGTCTGGGTATTTCTAAGTTGGCAGGTCAAGATCTAGCTGCTTTAAAAGTAGCATTTACTAGCGCAGATGTTGAGTTTTTAAAACCTGTGATGCCTGGCGAGAAAGTGACCGTTGTATCAGAGGAGGCCTATTTTAGATTTAATAAATTAAAATGTAATGTGAAGCTTCTTAATGCGCAAGATGAGGTATGTGTAAAAGGAACACTTGCAGGAATTTTTAGTACTAAATAATGAAAAATAGAGTAGTTATAACTGGAATGGGCGTTTGTGCACCTAATGGAATAGGTCTCAAAGCATTTTCTGATGCCATATTCTCAGGTAAAAGTGGAATTAAATTTCACCAGAAACTAGCAGACCTCAACTTTGGGTGTCAGATTGCAGGGCAGCCAGAAATTCCAAAAGGAATGCTCGAAAACTATTTTACAGCTTTACAACTGCGAGATTTACAAAGTTCTGGAATTGAGTACGGAATGATAGCAGGAGTAGATGCGTGGACAGACGCTGGACTTGCACCTACGGATAAAGACACCGTTGATTATGATAGCGGAATCGTTTTTGGAGTTTCCTTACTAGGTGCCGAAAAATTTAGAAGTGCTATATACCTAACTGATGAAGGCAAAGTACGCCGCTTAGGAAGTACTTCTGTTGTGCAAACGATGGCAAGTGGTATTAGTGCATATTTAGGAGGGTATCTAGGTTGTGGAAACCAAGTAACTACTAATTCTAGTGCTTGCACTACAGGACTAGAAAGCGTACTTATGGGCTATGAGCGTGTGCGCAACGGTGATGCTGTGAGAATGCTTGTAGGCAGTTGCAATGATAGCGGTCCTTATATTTGGGGAGGTTTTGATGCGATGCGCGTACTCACAAAAAAATATAATGAAGATCCAGAAGCTGGGAGCAGACCTATGCAGGAAGATGCAAATGGTTTTGTGCCAGGTGCTGGAGCAGGAGCATTAGTGCTAGAAACTCTCGAAAGTGCACAACAACGAGGGGCAAAGATATATGCCGAAGTTTTAGGTGGTGCAGTAAATAGCGGAGGACAGCGTAATGGCGGTACTATGACTGCACCTAATAGTGAGGCTGTACAGCATTGTATAAAAACTGCCGTTAAAAATGCAGGAGTATCTGCGACGGAAATTGATACCATAAATGGGCATCTCACCTCTACAGGGATGTGTCCTACCGAGGTCGCAAATTGGAGTGAAGCCTTAGGATTAAAAGGAAAGGATTTTCCTTATATCAATTCTCTTAAAAGTATGACGGGACACTGTCTCGCGGCGGCTGGGAGTATTGAGACCGTAGCGACTATTTTAGAACTTGAAGAAGGTCGTATTTTTGGAAATATTAACTCGGCTCACATACATCCGGAAATATTAGCGCGCGTAGCTCAAGATAAAGTTCTCACACAAACCATTGATATGCCTGTAAACGTAGCGGCAAAAGCTAGTTTTGGTTTTGGCGATGTTAATTGCTGTATGCTTTTTAAGAAATTTGAATAACTAAATATTTAAAATAACACACTGTGGTAATTATCACAGCTTACACATAAGATTATGAATAACGAACACTACGAAGCATTAAAGAATATCATCAAAATTTACCTACCAGAAGATGTCTCTGTAGATGATATAAAACCTACAAGCCACTTAACTCAAGAACTCAACGTAAATTCTGCAAACCTTGTAGATGTCGTGCTTGACGTAGAAGATCATTTTGATATTACTATTGAAGATGATGAGATAGAAAAAATGGAAACGGTGCAGTCTGCTATCGAGATTATCGAGGCAAAAGTACAGTCTTAATTTACTTTATTTCATAGTTTGAGTAATCGTAATCTGCTCTTAAGTATTGTCTCACTTTGAAGGAATCTGTGCGGTAACTGTTACGCTTTCGCGAAAATTGAAATCCGTCCACCTCTGTCATTTCATCATTAATAACAAGGCTATAGTGATCTGGGGTTTGTACCCAGTAACCTAGCCATGCAAACGTTTTTGGCTCATAATAAAGGCTCCAGACATCTTCGCTACCTGTAAATGTAACGACCAGTTCATGTGATCTTACGCCTTCAAAATCTTGTAAGCCATTGTATGTTTTTGTCGAACTATCACTATCTAAAGTGTAGGGCAGTCCTAAAACGAAAGTAGCGGCATTTAGTTTATTCTGTAGTGAAACTTTTGTTGTAATAGTGTCTCTGATATTATTTATAGTCTGGTATATAGCTGTGTCCTTTTGTATAAGTTCATAATTTGTAGTATCTGATGACCAACTTACATTACGTTGTGTTCCATTACTAAAATCATATTGATGTAACTCAGTACGATCTATTTCTACAGTTCCATCTTCGTGGTATAGATGAAAAGCTTTTTCAAAGCGTATGTTTTCTATGTTGTTGTAACGCTTTTTTGTACCACTAGCGTTCATTACTTTTTCTAGTAAATCTTCGGCTGTACGAACTTCGGGAGATGTTGTTGTTTGGCTTTTATAAATCAGTAGTATAGCAATGGCGCCACCTACAAAGGCGATTAATAATAATCTTCGATTTAATCCATTTAATACTGCCATAAAATCTAACTTTGTAAGGATAGAAAGATACAAATCGCATGGTTTGTAAAGAAAAAGGAGAGAGAATAATTTAATCATATTTTCGCGAAAGCATAGAGAATTTGGTAATCAACAATGCTATTTTTAAAATTGTTAATTATTTCTTTATTTTGAGGTTCTTTAAGCCATTGCAAGTCCTTATATTAGCGACTCCACGACATTTTATGACTCAAGAAACACAATACAACGAAGATAATATCCGATCGCTCGATTGGAAGGAGCACATCCGCATGCGTCCAGGGATGTACATAGGTAAACTAGGTGATGGTTCTAGCGCAGATGACGGTATCTATATCCTTGTAAAAGAGGTGCTTGATAACTGTATCGATGAGTTTGTAATGGGAGCCGGGAAGACCATAGAGATTTCCATACAAGGAGAAAAAGTAATCGTACGTGATTACGGTCGTGGTATTCCGCTTGGAAAAGTAGTAGATGTTGTTTCAAAAATGAACACGGGAGGTAAGTATGATTCGCGTGCTTTTAAAAAATCTGTAGGTTTAAATGGAGTAGGTACTAAGGCGGTAAACGCATTATCCAGCTACTTTAGAGTAGAATCTACTAGAGATGCAAAATCTGCAAGTGCAGAGTTTGCTCGTGGCGAACTAACAAATCAAGATTTGCTAGATGAGACCTCTCGCAGACGCGGTACTAAAGTGTCTTTTGTTCCAGACGCAGAGATTTTTAAGAACTTTAAATTTCGCTCTGAGTACGTAGAACGTTTAATTAAGAACTACGTGTATCTTAATCCAGGATTAACGATTGTATTTAACGGGGAGAAATTTTTTTCTGAAAATGGACTGAAAGATTTACTTTCAGAAAGTATTGCAGAGGGAGATCGCTTATATGATATCATCCACTTAAAAGGAGAAGATATTGAAGTTGCAATTACACATAGTAAATCGCAATATTCTGAGGAGTATCATTCATTTGTAAATGGACAGAATACTACGCAGGGTGGAACGCACCAGGCAGCTTTTCGCGAAAGCATAGTAAAAACTATTCGTGAGTTTTATAATAAGAGTTATGAGGCATCAGATATTAGAAAATCTATTGTCTCTGCCATAAGTATCAAGGTGATGGAGCCTGTTTTTGAGTCGCAAACGAAGACCAAACTAGGATCTACAGATATGGGAGGTGAGTTACCTACCGTAAGAACGTATATTAATGATTTTCTTAAAACTGCACTTGATAACTTTTTACATAAAAATACTCCTGTAGCCGATGCACTGCAACGTAAAATATTACAAGCAGAACGTGAGCGAAAGGATCTTTCTGGAATACGTAAACTAGCAAAAGACAGGGCAAAAAAAGCAAACCTTCATAATAAGAAATTAAGAGATTGCCGTATCCACCTTACAGATAGTAAGAAAGAACGTAACCTCGAGACTACGTTGTTTATTACCGAGGGAGATTCAGCATCTGGATCAATTACAAAGTCACGTGATGTAAACACACAAGCTGTTTTTAGTCTTAAAGGAAAGCCTCTTAATAGCTACGGACTTTCAAAGAAAATCGTTTACGAAAACGAGGAGTTTAATCTCTTGCAAGCTGCACTTAATATAGAAGAATCTATAGAAGACTTACGTTATAACAACATTGTGATAGCAACAGATGCCGATGTTGACGGTATGCACATACGATTATTATTAATCACCTTCTTCTTGCAGTTCTTTCCAGAGCTTATAAAAGAAGGACATTTATACATATTAGAAACACCTCTTTTTAGAGTGCGTAATAAGAAAGAAACAGTGTACTGTTATAGTGATCAAGAAAAGGCAGATGCTATGGCGCGCCTAGGTGCAAAACCAGAAATTACTCGATTTAAGGGACTGGGTGAGATATCACCAGATGAGTTCCAGTTTTTTATAGGAGAAGATATAAGGCTAGCGCCAGTAATGCTAGATAAAGCTTTGATGATTGAAGAATTATTGTCTTTTTACATGGGTAAAAACACGCCAGATAGACAGAAGTTTATTATTGAGAATCTCAAGGTAGAACTAGACAGAGTAGTGGAGGAGGATTAGTAGTGCGCTTTCGCGAAATCGTGAATAAATAAAGATTGAGGCAACTATTATAAGTTTTTAAGCGTCTATAGTTATAGAACTTTAAAACAAGAAATATGATAAAGAGATTTACATTAATTGCAATGGTGAGTATTTTATTGATGGGGTGTGCCTCTGCAGTAATAAATACGGTAATGAAGATTAATACAGGAGAAGCAAAAAGATTTGCCAAAGCTGTGATGGGTGATGAACCAATTGAGTTTAGAAAATTTTCTGTGTCTAGCGATTTAAAGGAATATTTGAAAAGTGATGAAGGTATAGCTTATTATAAATCAATAAGAAATGAAGCTGGTACTTTAAAGAATATGAAACTAAAAAGTGTTAAAGGGACGACCTCAGATACTATGAACTATCGCTTTATCGCAAGTTTTAAGGAAAATGAAGACAAACGTGAAGTGCGAGTTCAGACCTATGGCGACCATAGATTCATAAATGTATTTGTAACGCCGTGGCAAGACACGATGGAACCATTAAAAAAGTAAGTGTTATTACAACCAATTAATGAGCGAAGAAATAAACGACCATAACGAAGACGAAGAATTAAATCCAGAAACACTTCCAGCAGAAGTAGTGGACGGTGGAGGAGAAAGCATCACTCGAGTTTCGGGGATGTTTGAAGACTGGTTTCTAGATTATGCATCTTATGTAATTCTAGAGCGTGCCGTTCCATCTATAGAAGATGGTTTCAAACCGGTACAACGTCGTATTATGCATGCTCTCAAGGAGCTTGATGATGGTCGCTATAACAAGGTTGCAAATGTGGTAGGTCACACGATGCAGTATCACCCTCATGGTGATGCGAGTATAGGTGATGCCATGGTGCAAATAGGGCAAAAAGATCTACTCATTGATACCCAAGGTAACTGGGGAAATATTCTAACAGGTGACCGCGCAGCGGCATCTCGTTACATAGAAGCAAGACTTACCAAGTTTGCACTTGATGTTGTCTACAATCCAAAAATTACAGAATGGCAAGCTTCATACGATGGACGAAAGAAGGAGCCGATAAATCTACCAGTAATGTTCCCAATGTTGCTAGCATCTGGAGCAGAAGGTATTGCTGTAGGTTTGAGTACAAAGGTACTTCCTCATAATTTTATAGAACTAATAGATGCTTCTATCAAGCATCTTAAGGATAAGAAATTTACATTATATCCAGATTTCCCTACAGCAGGTATAGCCGATTTTACTGACTATAAAGATGGATTACGAGGTGGTAGAGTACGTTGTAGAGCGCGTATAAGTCAGCAGGATAAAAACACGCTCGTTATTACTGAGTTACCTTTTGGGCAGACTACTACATCGCTTATAGATTCTATTCTTAAAGCAAACGACAAGGGTAAGATTAAGATTAAAAAAATAGAAGATAATACTTCTGCAAACGTAGAGATATTAGTACATCTTCCTGCTGGAATCTCACCAGATAAAACAATTGATGCATTGTATGCATTTACAAATTGTGAGACTTCTATATCACCGCTTAGTTGTGTTATAGAAAATAATAAACCACTCTTTGTGGGAGTAACAGAGATGTTACGTCGCTCAACAGACCGTACAAAAGATTTATTAAAAGCAGAACTTGAGATTCAGTTAGGTGAGTTTGAAAACCAATGGCATTATGCTTCACTAGAGCGTATTTTTATTGAAAATAGAATTTACCGTGACATTGAAGAGCAAGAAACTTGGGATGGTGTAATTAAGGCAATTGATGACGGTTTAAAACCACATATAGGTCATCTAAAAAGAGCGGTTACTGTTGAGGATATCACAAGACTAACGGAGATACGTATAAAACGTATTTCTAAGTTTGATATAGACAAAGCACAACAGAAGATAGATGCATTAGAGGATCAAATCACTCAAGTAAAATATCACCTAGATAATCTTACGCAATATGCGATAGATTATTTCACAAGATTAAAAAAGGACTACGGCGAAGGAAAAGAACGCAAAACAGAGATTAAAATCTTTGATGATATTCAAGCAGCCAAGGTAGTATTGAGAAATACGAAACTTTATGTAAACCGTGAAGAAGGATTTGTGGGAACATCTCTTAAAAAAGATGAGTATGTAACCGATTGTTCTGATATAGATGATGTAATTGTATTTACAAAGTCTGGAACGATGATGGTGGTAAAGGTGGAGTCTAAAACCTTTATAGGTAAGGATATTTTGCATGTCGCTATTTTCAAGAAAAAGGATAAGCGTACAACATACAATATGATTTACAGAGCAGGTAATGGATTACCTACGTACGTTAAGCGTTTTAACGTTACCTCTGTTACGCGTAATAATGATTATAAGCTTGCTGGAGACCAGAAAAGCGCTCAGGTACTTTATTTTAGTGCAAACCCTAATGGAGAAGCAGAACTAGTTACGGTATACTTGAGAGCAGTTGCCTCTATAAAGAAGCTCCGATTAGAAATAGACTTTGCAGATGTAATTATAAAAGGCCGATCTTCCAAAGGTAACATCGTTTCTAAAAATGCAGTTAAATCTGTAGAGCTTAAAGAAAAAGGGTTATCTACGCTTAAACCACGTAAAATTTGGTTTGATAATACGGTACAGCGTCTTAACCTAGATGAGCGCGGAGATCTTCTGGGTGAATTCCGTCCAGATGACCGTTTATTGATTATCAATCAGCATGGTAATGTGCGCACGATTATTCCAGAAGTGACTCATCATTTTGATGAAGATATGATTGTGTTAGAAAAATGGAATCCGCAAAAGCCTATTACGGCTATCTATTGGGACGGTAATAAAGATCGTTATTACGGTAAGCGTTTTCTTATAGATACTCCAGATAAAGAAGAAACATTTATATCTGATCATGAGAATAGCGTGCTAGAGCTTGTCTCTACCGACTGGCGACCAGTAGCCGAAATGATATTTTACAAGCAGCGAGGTAAGGAGGCTAAGGAAAATGAGATTGTATCCATGGAAGACTTTATAGCTGTAAAAGGTATAAGTGCCCTAGGTAATACGTTTTATACAGAAAAGCTTAAAGGTGTAAACTGGATGGAGTCTTTACCTTATGAGGAGGTAGAAGAGGAAAAAGAAAATATTGAAGTGGTAGGTGAGGAAGAAGTAATTCCAGAAAAGAGTTCTTCTCAACCCGTAAAAAAAGCAGATGGTGAAGTAGGCAACGATGATGATGATTCTGAGTCGCAAACCTCTTTATTTTAGATTTTAATTGATTTAAAATCACACCTATTTTTCCTACAAGATGCTTTAACGACTAGTCAGTATATTTGATAGGTCTTTATTTTGAAAACTTTGTGGAATGAACTTGAGCTGTAAAGAGAGTTGCCTTCGGTTCTATTTAATAGGACTGTTTTGTGTTTTTCACGTTTTCGCGAAAGCGGCCGTTCAAGACACCAGCTGTGCTTTGCTTATTTCTCCAGCTCAAGGAGAAACCAATGTTTCTGTAATTGCCCCAATAAGTTTTGAGCCAGTAGCAGGAGCAGTTAATTATTTTATAGACTTAGGTACTACTGCAGGAGGTGCAGACATACTCAATAATTTTAGTGTAGGTATTTCAGCGAGTTTTAATCCTCCGCAGGGAATGCCAGAAAGTACAATCATCTACATTACGATCCGAGCCTTTTTTGTAAGTGGCTCGCAGTCATGCAATAGTCAGTCTTTTACTACGGAAGATGTTACCGTTATTCCGTCCTGTACGCAAGCAAGTTTTCCAGTAAATGGAGCAGTAGACGTTTCTTTAAACACTACAATAAGTTGGCCTTATGCGCCTAGAGCTACGGGCTACATTATAAATATAGGTACTTCACCTGGAGGAATCGATGTCGTAAGTGCCCAGAATTTAGGTAATACTTTGACGTATAATAACGATGTAAATTTTGAACCTGATACGACGTATTTTGTTACCGTGATAGCATATAATGAGAATGGACAAGCCACAGGTTGTGCAGAGACCTCATTTACTACAGAAAATATTGCTACGGAAATACCAGACTGCACCCAACTTATAGCGCCAGCAGATGGAGCAACTGAAGTTGCACTCACACCAATACTTGAATGGCCAGCAGTGACTAATGTAGAGGGTTATCTTATAAGAATAGGTACAACACCCGGAGGATCAGACGTACTTGCAAATACAGATATTGGTCTAGCTACATCTACAGCCGTACTTGACTTTCTTGAAGGAACTTTATACTTTGTAACCATAACACCTTTTAATGCTGCTGGAGAGGCACAAAATTGTACGCAAACAAGCTTTACGACCACCTATGGTTGTGGCCCTTACACAGATGGAATTACAGGTGAAATGGTTGATTTAAATCCCATAATTGATCTCGCCGAAAATTATGAGATTTGCAGAGATAATGCTCCATTAATCCTGAGCTATCTAGAACCGTATGAGCGCATTGTGTGGAGTACAATAAGTGATGGTGAAATGGTGAGTATATCATCAGACGCTCTAGTTACAATCAATACCTCAGGAGTATATATGGTGGAGGTGAGTACAGAAACAGTTATTGATTCTGGAATTATTATTTGTACAGCAACCCACTCGTTTGAGGTTTCTATAATTGATCCTCCTATCATTGATAACTTAGTGATTTCAAATCAAGGAAACACAGTAAACGTTCTTGTAGAATTAGAAGAGGAAGGTGATTTTGAATATTCTAGCACTAGTGAGAATGGCCCTTATCAATCTAGTCCATTACTTACAAATATTGATGCGACAGATATTCAGGTTTATGTAAGAGACCGCAACGGTTGTGGCTTGGATAGCAGGCGTATCAAACCTGACCCGGGATTTCCAAAATACTTCACTCCTAATGGAGATGGTGTTAATGACACTTGGCAAGTGAGGGGAGTAGTAATACGTGGAGAGACAGTTACGAGTATAGAAATTTACGACAGGTTTGGAAAGCGTCTCAAGACTATTTCTCCTTATGGTCAAGGTTGGGATGGAAACTATCATGGTAAAATGCTTTTTGATAATGGATTTTGGTATAAGGCAAATACCCTTTCAAACGTGACGTTTACTGGATATTTTGCTTTGAGAAGGTATTGATGAATACCGCTTTCGCGAAAATGTGATTTTTTTTAAATTATTTTATTGGCAATAATTAGAGGTGAGTATCTGATTTTTAATTGAATAGAATAGCACTGTATATAATCTTTATTTTTTTTTGAATTAAAGTTGAAATTATTCTTGTTTTCTTCTATTTGTTGATGTAAATTTGCATCCGCTTACAACAAGCAAGTTCATTATTTTATTAAAGGAGAGGTGCCTGAGTGGCCGAAAGGAGCGGTTTGCTAAATCGTCGTAGGTGGAAACACTTACCCAGGGTTCGAATCCCTGTCTCTCCGCAAGTCATAACAAAACAGATGAGTAACCATCTGTTTTGTTATTTAAAGATTTATACACTTAGTGTATATTTCGGGGTATAGCGTAGCCCGGTTATCGCGCCTCGTTTGGGACGAGGAGGTCGCAAGTTCGAATCTTGCTACCCCGACTTATTGTTGATTAGGGCTCTTAGCTCAGCTGGATAGAGCACCTCCCTTCTAAGGAGGCGGTCGCAGGTTCGAATCCTGCAGGGCTCACATCACTTTAAAAACCACATTCTTTTTAGAATGTGGTTTTTTTTTGGATTGATTTTAATTAAATAACTCTTTTTATCACAATATGAGGATATCCTCTTATTTATAGCTCGATGTTTTTATATATTCGAACCTTAAAATCAATAGCTTAGATATTTTTAGTATTCTCAATAATTATGAGAATTAATTTTCAATGTTTGTTATGGATTTTATAATCTCAACTGTTCTATAATACAGAATAGTGAAAGTAAATTATTAATTACATACTGAAGGTTTTGAAAATCTCAATCTAGACTCATGCGCTAGATATTTTTTCTGTTTTTAAATTTCAAGCATTTTTATATGAGAGTATTTTTACTAGCTATTATTTTATTTTTTTCTTGTTACAATAGTTTATCAGCGCAGAGTATAGCTGTAAATAATCCAGTTTATCCAGAATCTGCTTTTACTGCAGAAGAGCTTATCCAAAATGTTCTAATAAGCGGATCTTCATGTGCAGAAGTAGCGCTTACTAATTTTCAAGAAAACCCTGGAGGAGCTACAAACCCAAGTGAAAAAAGCTGGGGTTACTTTAATGCAAATGGTTCTAATTTTCCTTTTCAAGATGGGATTATTTTGACCTCTGGTTTTTCTAGACTTGCAGAAGGTCCTAATAATGATGGAGGTGGTAATAGTGCAGGTGGCTGGAATGGAGATACTGACCTTCAAACGATTTTAGATAACTTATATGGAACCGTCGCAGTCACTAATGATGCCACTGTATTTGAATTTACTTTTTCTTCAAATATAGACACCGTAGATTTCGAATTTATTTTTGCTTCTGAAGAATATGAAAATGAATTTGAGTGTGATGATAATTTTAGAGATGGCTTTGCTTTTTTAGTAAAAGGTCCAGGAATTCCAGATGACTCGGGTACTGCTTTTGGAGGTACTAATATTGCCGCTATACAAGGATCTTCAAATGTTGCTGTAAGTACAGCAACAATACATTTAGATCCTACGCAAGATGCCATCAATGGATTTTTATGCGGTTCAGAGGACTTAGGTGTAAATTATTTTCCAGAATTGTATGTAAGTAATTCTAATGATAATCTTAATGATATCCCTACTCAGTTTGATGGATTGACTACAGTATTGACCACAACGACAGTAGCAATAGTACCTAATGAAACGTACACGCTCAAAATGGTAATTGCAGATCGTTCTGATAACGGTTTTGACTCAGCTGTGTTTTTGCGTGGTGGTAGTTTGAGTTTGGGTGTAGATATTGGAGCAGATCAAGTTGGTATTAATTTCAATGCTGCTTGTGAAGGAGAGACTATAACGCTAGATGCAACAGATAATACAACTGCAACTACAACATTTGAGTGGCAACAATTTAATACTACAACTAGTATGTTTGAGCCGTTTGTACCGGCTCAAGTTAATGGAACGCTCGATGTAATGGTTAATGGTCAATACAAAGTTTTTGTAGATACTGGAAGTGGTTGTATAGGTGAGGATTCAGTAGCGATAGAGTTTGCGTCTGCTATGTATAATGATCCTATGGATATTATGGTTTGCGATGATCCATCTGGCGATGGAGTTGAAGTATTTAATTTAAATGATCAGTTACCCGCTATTATCTCAGGCCAAACAGATGTAATGGTTACATTTCATACGCTTCAATCGGATGCAGAAATGGATATAAATGACATATCTAACCCAGGGGCTTATACAAACACAAGTCCATCAGAAGAGATTTTTGTCCGTATAGAGACCATGCTAAGTTCAAATTGTTTTGAAGTAGGTTCGTTTGTAATATCTGTAAGCGACCAAACTGTAGCAAATGATCCTGGGCCATTTTTAGTTTGTGACGATGCTACAGATGGAGACGATACTAATGGAATTACTGTTTTTGATTTATCTAGTATTACGGATACTATTTTAGGAGTTCAAGACCCTTTTTTATTTAATGTGAGCTTTCATAGTGGAGGTGTAGATGCTAACAATAATGACAATCCTTTACCACTCGCTTACACTAATTCTAATGCCGGCGGAGAAACTATTGTAGTACGCGTGGAAAATAATAGTGATGTAAATTGCTTTGCTACTAGAAATATTTCACTTGTGGTAGGTGAGCTCCCAGTCCTAACCACGCCAGTAACTTTACGTCAGTGTGATGATGATACAAATGGTGTTACGACTTTAAACTTAACACAGTCACAAAGCGAGTTGAGTACAAATTCAGCTAACGAGACCTTTACTTATGTAGACGCTTCTGGCACACCTATAACTGATCCAACGGCTTATGTAAATAGTGGTTCTCCTTTTAATGAGGCTATTGCTGTGACTGTTACAAATCTAGATGGATGTTCACGAGAAGGCGTCATCAATGTGGTTGTGAGTGCTTCTCAAATTCCAACAGGAACACTCTTCGCAGATGAGATTGAGTGTGATACCGATAGTGATGGTATTGCTGTATTTGATTTCTCTGGAGCTACCGCTACGATAGAAACATTTTTCTCACCACAGGTAGTATCTGTTGCTTATTACGAGACAGAACAAGAAGCCTTATCTGAGATTAATCCTATTACGGATATAGCTGCTTATAGCAATAATCCGTTATTTACAAATGCTGGTGGTGTGCAAGATATTTGGGTTCGTGTAGAGGCAGATACAGATAATGGATGTGTAGGTCTTGGAGAGCACGTGAGACTCACCGTCACTCCCAACCCAACATTCCTACCTACAATCAGTAGTATTGAGACTTGTTCTGCTGTAGCCAATGCAGCTACTTTTGATTTAACGCAGAATGTAGCGGAGATCACTGGTGGAGATGCAGATTTAGAAGTTACTTTTTACGAGAGTATTGCAGCTTATACAGCAACACCTCCAGTAGCGATTGCAAGTCCTGCATCTTTTTCAAACAGTAGTAATCCTCAAACTATTTTCTATAGTTTAAGAAGTACGAGTAGCACGTGTACGACGTTTGATACTGCGATGAATTTTGAGATTATTGTGAATCAGAACCCTGTGGCTATCACGCCATCTGAGCTTCAAGTGTGTGATGATGATGGTGTAGCAGATGGATTTACAACGGTTGATCTTTCTCAAAAAGATGCAGAAATCACCAGTGGTTTTAATGCAAATCTTACGGTAACCTATCACTTGGACGCTGCTGGCGCTGCTACTGGCGATACAAGCATTCCAGATAGCACGATGTTTACCACCACGAGCAATCCTCAGGTTGTAGGAGTTCGTGTGACTAATAATACAACAGGTTGTTTTTCAACGACGAGTATGAGCATCCGTAGTTTCCCAGTACCTGTGGCCGTCACTCCAGCCGACTATGAGGCTTGTGATGATGATAATGATGGTGTGTTTGACTTTTTTGTGCTTTCTTCTAGAGATGCTGAAATTACTGGTGGAGACACTAGTTTGAGTGTTGCTTACTATCTCACCCAAGCAGATGCAGATAATGCGCCTGTAGGTCAAGAACTGGACGCAGCAATGTATATCAACAACGACCCTTTTGAGCAAATAGTTTTTGCTCGTGTATTTAATGCGATAGGTTGTTATGACACGACACCACTTACCCTGAGAGTACTTAATACTCCGATGCCTAATGAAAATGCAACTCCTTTTGCACTGTGTGATGATAATAGCGACGGACTACAGATTTTTGATTTAAGTACACAGGTAGTAAATATTTTAGGAAGTTTAGACCCTGCAACTCACAGCGTGGAATGGTTTTCTTCTCTCGCTTCCGCGGAAAATGGAACGCCTGCCATCGCAGCTCCTACCGCTTACACCAGTAACACGGCAATCGTTTTTGCAGTAGTTACAGATACGGCGCAACCAACGACCACGGCTACTTTTTGTAGTAATATAGCGACCCTTTCCCTTATTGTGAATCCGCTGCCTACACCGGTACAACCTGCCGAGTATGAGCTTTGTGATGATTTAGAGAGCGGTAGTGATACCGATGAGTTTGCAAGTTTTGATTTGCGTAGCCGTGATGATGAGATTACTGGCGGTAATAATGACTGGGCAGTGAGTTATCACCTTACCCAAGGCGATGCCGATGCAGGGACACCTGTTCTTCCAGATGTATATCAAAACACCGTAATGGCTAACCAAACCATCTTTGCTAGAGTAGAGAATATCGTAACTAGTTGTTTTGAAACCACCACACTTACTTTAGTGGTAAACCCATTACCATCACCTACCACTATTGCAGCGGTAGAAGAATGTGATACCATGGCAAATGATGGTGATGCAGATAATGATGGAGATGCAGTATTTGATCTTACAGGCCAAGTAACTACAGATATTATTAATGGAGAGACGTTTATGTCACTCACTTTTCACGAGACACTCGCTTCCGCGGAACTGGGAAGTCCATCGATAGCAACTCCGGCGGCTTATGAAACAGCATCTAGAACAATATATGTACGAGCAACCGATACGGACCCGGCAACAGCAACACAGTGTTACCGTGTTATCGAACTAGCACTTACTGTACAACCAGCACCTGTACTTCCTACAGTAATCCCAGATTTAACCTCTTGCGATGATAATGTAGATGGACAAGCGCTTTTTGATCTTACTCAAAATGATGCAATTGTTCTAGGAACACAAACCACTGCTGATGTTACTTTAACGTATCATGAAACGCTGGCTAGCGCAGAGGCGATGGTAGGAAGCGCAAGTGATATGCCAGTTGCAGATCCGCTGAACTACTTAGCAAGTGCGCCAATCACGCCAATCTGGGTGCGTCTAGAAAATACAACTACAGGATGTACGGTCGTTGGCACTTTCAATCTAAACATAGCGATGATTCCAGCAATCACACCTCCTGGAGTTTTTGAGGAGTGTGATAGCGCAGGAGCACTGGTAGGCACCGATACTGATGGGATTACAAGTTTTGATTTAACGAGCCTTGATACTTTAATCACTGGAGGAGACACCACTTTAAGTGTTAGCTATTATGAGTCGCAAGCCGACTTAGATGCTGGAGCAACTAATGCGATAACGACCCCAACAGCCTATGTAAATACAGGCATGAGTCCGCAGACTATTTTTATCTTAGTTACAAGTGATCAGGCAGGAATGTGTGGTGCTCAAACTACGGTAGACCTTCAGGTGAATCCGCTGCCAGTAATTGGAGAACCTTTACCAGCAGCAGTTGCTTGTGATGAAGATAATGACGGCTTTGGAGCTTTTGACTTGCAGCAGTATAATGACGACTTACTAGCAACAGTAACAAACATAGACTTACGTTTTTATGAAACACTAGATAATGCAACGGCAGATACAGGCGCAGGTCAGATAGATATTACGGTTCCTTATAATAACATCTCAGGGATGACTTCGTTGTATGTAGTTGCACAAGATACAGACGCTACCACAGCCACAAGTTGTACGAAGATTTATGAGTTTGAGCTTATAGTATTCCCTATTCCAGAACTTCCTACAACCCTTGAAACTCTTGCAGCATGTGATGATAATAATGATTTAATGGAGGTTATTGACCTTACTCAAAATGAGGCTGCGATTATAGGAACGCAAGATCCAGCAATCCTTGTTATTACTTACCATAATACACAAGCAGATGCCGATTTGGGAATCAATCCAATTGTAAACCCTACCGCTTATACAGCAACGCAGATAGCACCACTAGAAACTATCTGGGTACGCTTACAAGTAAGTGACGGCTCTCCAAATATATGTGCTGCCATCGGTTCCTTTGAGATATCGGTAGAGACACCACCTACGGCAAACCCGAATGGTGACGAGCTAGACCTTATGATTTGTGATGATGATACAGATACCTTTACGGTGTTTGATTTGAGCGTAAACCAAGCCAGTCTCACTGGTGGTGATCCGCTGCTTACGGTAGTGTATTATGAGAGTCTTACTGCTTTGAATGCAGGAACTCCTATTGTAGATCCTTCGGCGTACACAAATGTTTTAAATCCTCAGACCATCCAGGCAGTAGTATCAAGCCCAGCAGGGTGTAGTGATGGAACGACCTTTAATATTGAAGTGTTACCACTGCCAACGCCAAATACCAATCCAGATGCACTAGAAGTATGTGATACGACTACAGATATTGATACTGATGGTGACGGGGTGATTGATGCAGGTTCAGGTTCGGCAACAGATGGTTTTGAAATATTTGATTTAACAGCTGCTATCACGCAGATTGCTGGAGCAGAACCGGTGAATATAACGGTGTATACAGAACTCGCTTTCGCGGAAGCGAACCCAGAAGACACCACGCTCGCCATTGCAGATGTGACTGCGTTTATCAATACGGTGACTGGCAACCAAACATTATACGCAAGAGTGGAACGTGATGTGCCAGGAAACAGTGACTTGGATAGCGACGGAAATCTATGTTTTGTAGTCGTTCCTTTTGAAGTAGTGGTAAATCCGCTACCGATCTTGGCAGCAGCTGGACCGGTAGATTATACCTTCTGTGAAGAATTTGATGGTGATGACGCGATGGGAAGTGTAGATCTTACAACCCTCGCAGATTTGGCTGGACTACTTGCGGCGCCGCAGGTAACCAGTGATTTTATCATTACTTACCATGAACTAGAAGTGCAAGCGGCAGCAAATGAAGCAGCGCTTAGCTCGCCATACACGGTGGCAGATAATCAAGAATTATTTGTGCGCATTGAAAATGCGACCACAGGATGCGTGAATTTTACCAGCATCATCTTTACGGTAGAATCACGTCCAGAGGTATTTCCAGCTGATAATATCGTGCAATGTGCAGACGATTTTGGAGTAAATATCGCACCAGAGCAGAGTACGGCAACTTTTGATCTTACTCAGCAAAACGCTGTTATCACTGGAAACGTAGCAGCAACTTCCGTGAGTTATTACACCAGCCTTGCAGATGCCCAGGCAATGGTCAATGCGATTGCTACTCCTAGTGCTTTTGAAAACACCATAAATCCTCAGGTGATTTATGCTAGAGCGGTAAACACTGCAAGTGGCTGTGAAAGTAGCACGGTAGTAGATTTTGAGATATTTGTACAACCGTTACCATACACCAATTTAACTAATGAAGGCGGACAGATTTGTGTAGATGAGATTACAGGCCAAGCGCTTAATCCGTTTACCATTGATGGTACGGTGGAGAGTCCACAGATTGGGGTGACTTATAGTTATGCATGGACACGTGATGGTGCATTAGTATCCTTAAACCCTGAGGTGACTATTGATTCTGCAGGGACGTATCAAGTGATGATTACCGCTACTTATGGAGATGGTACAAGCTGTGATTATGTGGCAGAAGCGGTGTATAGCGCAGAGAGCGCACCTGTTTTTGAAGCGGTCGTTGTAGAATCTTCTTTTAACAATAGCGGATTATACACGGTAGAAGTCATTAATATCACAGGAGCAGATGCTAGTTCAGAATATGAGTTTGCCATAGATGATGGGCCGTTCCAGAGCAGTACTACTTTTACAGGAGTAACACTGGGAACACACACTGTTTTTGGAAGACTAGCCAGTGGTAACTGTAGCGTATCAGAAGTAGAGATAGGGATAATTGACTACCCACGATTCTTTACACCAAACGCAGATGGTTTCCACGATACATGGAATATCATAGGACTGGGAGTAGCACCAAACTTAAATGCAAAGATCTTCATCTTTGATAGATACGGAAAACTCTTAAAGCAGATCAGCCCAGTAGGTGCTGGATGGGACGGTACCTTTAATGGACAGCCTATGCCATCAAACGATTACTGGTTCCGCGTAGAGTTTACAGAAGTAGATGAGGAAGGAACACAAAGAACCGTAAACGGACACTTTACGTTGAAGAGATAAGCAAAGCATGCATTGATTACAAAAAGCCCTCAGTATGTGTTACTGGGGCTTTTTTGTGTATTGATATTTAGGATAGAAATAATCAGTTATCTGCTAAGCAATCTTAGCGTTTAAACAAGCTTTAGCTCTATGTAATTCTTGGATACCGTTTAATTTTTTGCGTGAGGGATAGCAGTGGTTACCCTGCAGTGTTGTGAAGCGATAGCGTAGCATCACGAAGCGTATAAACGTAAAGCCCGGTCACTAGACTTCAAGAATGAAATGAAAGAAGGATAGGGGTACGCCCTGATAAAAAGAAAGAGGTTTATTAAATGTTTGTTAGATAGTAATAACTGAGACATTATTGTAACATGAAACTTTGATGATCCTACGGACTAATCATCTAGCTCTTCGTCATCTACTTCATCATCACCTACCTCGGGAATATTAAGTGGAGAGTCTGCAGGGATTTTTACAATTTTCCCATTCCAGCGAACACGCTTTAATTCTTGATCTAAATCTACTCCATATAAGCGATCGAAAATTTTGGTTCTAATAGTGTAGGATAATGCAGCGACTATTGCTATTATAGGTATAATTAATACTAATTCACCAGTATCGATAAATTTTAAATCATCATTTAATATATTAAAAATTTGAAACACATACATAGATATGGGTACTAGTATAACATGATACCACCAATGTTTACATGTAAAAAACCAAATAAATAAAAGGAAAAACGGAACAATCTTACCAAATAAAACCCAAGCTAGTGTGTGTATGCTTCCGTAATAATTACTTTGAATCGTACCAAAAACAGAGGATTCCCAAGACTTTACGTCTGGGAATCCTTGGTATGCATAAAATAATAGAGGTGACAGCATTATAACTAAGGCTGTAAACATACTGATAGAAAGTATACGTCTCTTATCCGTATGTTGGTACTTTAATTTTACTTTTTTCGATTGCTTGTTCTGCATCTTGAGTATGAACTGTGTACGATAATGCTGTTGCACCAGCGATCACTAGTGCTAAAAATAAAGCTTTAATTTTCATAATTTAGAGTGTTTTGAGTAATGATTTGTTGTTGCAAACATCACCCTAATCTCTCAAAATATTGCTAATTAATTTTTTATGTATATTCGCGCCCGTTTTGAAAAAAAAGGCACCCAGTATTATATATGTACGGTTTAAGGGGTTATCTATTAAATTCTTTAATTTCGTTTAAAGGTTTTAACCTTTGTTTTTTGCCTTTGTTAAAAAAAGCTTAAAGAGAAAATTCCTACAATGCAAAATAATCACTTTAACATTTTTTTAACATATCTAATGTAAGGTTAATTGTCTTTTACTTGCACCTATTGTGCTAATCGTAATCTTTTGTGCTTTTAATGGTAAAAAGGAGGTGATTTTTTCTGGCCATTCAATAAAAATCCAATCTCCTTGAGTTAAATATTCTTCAAAACCGAGATCCAAAGCCTCTTCTTCTTTTTCTAGTCTATAAAAATCAAAGTGGTATAACAGTTCGTTATTATCAGAAATATATTCGTTAACAATTGAAAAGGTAGGGCTACTAGCAGTCTCCTGTACTCCTAATTGTTTTGCAAGCGATTTTACAAGTGTAGTCTTTCCTGCTCCCATTTCTCCATAAAAGAGAAGGATATTACTTTTTGAAGAAGAGATTATTGTTTTTGCAATATGCTCAATTTCAGACAAATTATAAATCATCTGCATTAGTGGGGTATTTAAGGGTGTTGCGAAGATAAGAAAATCTTAAAGTTTTAAGATTTTAAATTATAAAAGTAGTCTTTATATGCCTTTAAACGATAATTTCTCGCTTTTCTAGGGAAATATACTTAAATATATAATTATTGGAGTGGTGTCCTTGATTCAAAAAGACAGAAAGAAAAATAATATAAATAGAGAGGTTGTGGTAAGAGGTGTGTAGGTCTAAAATAAAAATCGATGTCAACCTATAAATAGGTTTGAAGAATGTATTGAAAATATATTCTCCCTAATTACTAGTTAAAGTGCAAACCCCTAAAATGTAATTTCAAACTAGTTGTTAAACACCGATTTTAATTCTTCTTACTTGTAAGACTATAATTTGTGTTGGATGAAACACTAAATGATGTAAGTCCGTTTTTTGATTGATGAATATATAGTTATTTTGTAACTAACTATATTGATGATTAGGAGTGTAAAAGTCAGCTATACTTAAGAGAATATCTAGAGTTGTGTAGGAACATTCATAAATTTTCGTTTTAAATTTATGATTTTTCCCATATTTATGAATCTTCCCTTCAATTCTTCGTTTTTTAAGGGTGGCTGTCATAAAATTGAGGAATTTAGTAGTCATGAGATTTAATAATAGGGATATAAACTTTAACTTGCAGCCCGCTTAAATTAGCCTAAAACCATTTTTAATATATAAGGAGTAAGATTTTTCTTAGAAAATAGTGCTCCCAATCGTTTCCTTAATGATTACAAAGTCCCCTTTATTTATAGTAATCTTTATGTGCTCTTTGTTCTCTATAAGTGCACAAGAGCTTCCATATCTATCAGATATTGCTGTACCTGATTCTATAGCTGTAAAAAGTTACCTTGTATTAAGAACTGAATTTTTTGCTCTTTTTAATGAATGTAAAACTTCGGTTGATTCATTGGCACTTGAATTAAAAGGAAAGGAACTTGTAAGACGGGCTACATTAAGTAGAAACAAGTCCGATGTAGCTAAATTCTATTTGACTTTAGAAAATTTAAGAGATGGTGATTATGATATACTTGAATATATACTTGAGTATACAAGAACTAATGAGTTAGATGATTCCTACGAAGGAGGGTTGTTGCAAAAAGCTATTGCTCTTTACTATGATCAGCGAATTAAAGAGGCTTTAGCAGTAGCAGAAGAAGCGTATAGATTTTCTGAAAAAACTCAAAATATATCTAATAAATGGGTTTTAAAAAGTCTTATTGGTAATCTACAAGTTGATTATGGTAATGTTTCTAGTGGATTGCAACATTTAAAAGAGGTAGAGTCTATTTATATAACAGGAGAGGTTCAAACAATACACCCTTACAATACAGATAGCTATAATAAAGATGTGCTGGCATCTATTAGGTATTCCATAGCAAAGACATATTTTGAAATTGATAGTCTTGATGAGGCAGATGATTATATTGAAAAAGTTAGGATATATGCTGAATCAGTAGGAAATAAAGATCATTTAGATTATTACCTTGGTTTAAAAGCAGGAATACTAATCAAACAAAAGAGATATTTAGAAGGGTTAGATGTAACCAATCAATATATTTCTAATGATCTAAAAAAAAGTGATCAGGAGTTGTCTCATTCTTATGCCATGCAGGGTATTGCATATGAAGGGTTGAATTTAGACGAAAAAGCAATTACTTCTTTCCTTACCGCTGACAGCCTTTTTGTTTCAGCAGGATCAGATTATTATTTTGATGAGCTCAAGCATACATTCAAATACCTACTGAATCATTATAAGAAAGAAGGAAATACAAACAAGCAAATAGAATATCTTAATAAAATGATTTCCTATGAGGAATCAGTAGGTAGTATTAAAGAATCTATAAGCAATGGTGTATCGACTATGTATACAATCCCAGAGCTTACAGCTGAGAAGGAACTTTTAATAAGTAAGCTAGAAAAGGAAAAGTTAACAAGTAATGCCGGTGTTATTCTATTTTTAATCTTGAGTTGTATAGCAGTCATCGTAGCGATATTTCAACACAGAAAAAGACTTACTTATAAAAAGAGGTTTGATAATCTTAAAGTGACGCTTGAGAAGCGTATTAAAAGTGAGGTGTCATCTCCTATAAAAACTACTAGTACGAATAAGACAACTATAAATAATTCTACACTCCAATTAAAATCTACACAAACAGATAAAATTAAAGCTGGTCTCAAAACTTTTGAGGACACATTAATGTTTACAGAAGAAAATATCACGCTTAAGAGTCTCGCTCTCCAAGTAGGTACTAATTCTTCATATCTGTCTAAGTATATTAATGACAAGAAATCAGAGAATTTCTCTGTTTATATCAATGACTTGCGTATTAATCATGTACTTAAATTGCTCTATAGTTCTGAAAAAATAAGAACGTACACAGTAAGTGCTCTTGCAAGAGAGGTTGGTTTTTCTAATTCAAAATCTTTTTCAAACCACTTTAAACGTATTACTGGGCTTTCGGTGACTTATTTTATAAAAAATCTTGAGGATATTAAGGCGGCTCCAGCAAAAGAAAAGGGTGATAATGTGATTGATTTTTTAGAGCGAATTAATAAAACGGGGTAAGCAGTTTTTCAATCCAGTTATATGTCCCGTCCTTAAATAGCGATACACTAAAATCTCCTTTTAAATCTATGGCTGTTTCCATTTTTATAAGAATACCTTTTAATTTTCAGTATTTTAAGGGTGCCAATCATAAAATTGAGGAATTTATTAGTCATGAGGTTTAATTATAGGGATATAACGATTAACTTGCATCCCGCTTAAATAAGCCTAAAACCATTTTTAACATATATAGGAGTAAGATTTTTCTTAGAAAATAGTACTCCCATTCGTTTCGTTAATGATTATAAAGTCCCCTTTATTTATAGTAATCTTTATGTGCTCTTTGTTCTCTATAAGTGCACAGGAGCTTCCATACCTATCAGATATTGATGTTCCTGACTCTATATCTGTAAAAAGTTATCCTGTATTGAGAGCTGATTTTTTTACTCTTTTTAAAGATGATATGACATCAGTTGATTCATTGGTACAAGAATTAAAAAGCAAGGAACTTATAAAGCGAGCAACACGAAGTAAGAATAAATCTGATATTGCTAAATTTTATCTTGTTTTAGCTGAATTGAGAAATAATGATTTTGATTTATTTGATTATATATTAAATTTTACTGAAGAAAATAATTTGCTCGTTTTGTATGAAACAACACTGTTAAGTAAGGCAATATCATATTATTACAATGATCAAATCGATATGTCTTTGCAGTTAGCGGAAGAGGCGTATAAATATTCTGAAGAATCCGGAAATTTATCTAACAAATGGACTTTGAAGAATTTTATTGGGGTATTACAGATAAATTATGGAAATGTAAGTCGCGGTATTTCAAATTTAAAGGAAGTAGAGTCTATTTACACCACTGGAAAAGTTAAGAATATTCACATTTACAGTAGTGATTCTCAGAATAAGAATATTCTTGCTTCCGTTAGATATTCTATTGCATCTTCTTACTTTGATATAGATAGTCTAGATGCTGCAAGCGATTATATAGAAAAAGTGAAGATTTATGCTGATACTGACAATGATAAAGAATATCAGAACTCTTACTTAGGGCTTAAAGGGGCTATTTTAATCAAACAAAAAAATTACCTAAAGGGGTTAGAATTAACCAATCAATATATTTCTAATGACTATGAAAAAGCAGATGATGAGTTGTCTCATTCTTTTGCCATGCAAGGAATAGCCTACGAGGGGTTAGATTTAAAAGAAAAGGCGACTACTTCATTCCTTATCTCTGATAGCCTTTTTGTAGCAGCAGGATCTGATTATTATTTTACTGAGCTCAAGCATACATTCAAATATCTACTTAATCATTATAAGAAAGAAGGAAATACTAACAAGCAAATAGAATACCTAAATAAAATGATTGCTTATGAGGAATCAGTAGGTAGTATTAAGGAATCTGTGAGTAATGGTGTCGTGTCTATGTATACTATCCCAGAGCTTACAGCCGAGAAGGAGCTTTTAATAAATAAACTAGAAAAAGAAAAGTCAACAAGTAATGCTGGTGTTATTCTATTCATAATCTTGAGTTGCATAGGAGTCATCGTAGCGATATTTCAATACAGAAAAAGACTTATTTATAAAAAGAGGTTTGATAATCTCAAAGTGGCGCTTGAGAAGCGTATTAAAAGTGAGGTGTCATCTCCTGTAAAAACTACTAGTACGACTAAGACAGCTATAAATAATTCTACACCGCAATTAAAGTCTACACAAACAGATAAAATTAAAGCTGGTCTCAAAACTTTTGAAGACACATTAATGTTTACAGAGGAGAATATCACGCTTAAGAGTCTAGCTCTCCATGTAGGTACTAATTCAACATATCTGTCTAAGTATATTAATGACAAGAAATCAGAGAATTTCTCTGTTTATATTAATGACTTGCGTATTAATCATGTACTTAAATTACTCTATAGTTCTGAGAAAATAAGAACATACACAGTGAGTGCTCTAGCGAAGGAAGTTGGTTTTTCTAATCCAAAATCTTTTTCAAACCACTTTAAACGTATTACTGGCCTTTCGGTGACTTATTTCATAAAAAATCTTGAGGATGTTAAAGAGCCTCCTGAGAAAGATAAGGATGATAATGTAATAGATTTTCTAGAGCGAATTAATAAAACGGGTTAAGCAGCTCTTCGAGAACATATACAACCATAAAAAAAACCACAGCTTATATTGCTGTGGTTTTGTTGTTTGTGGTCACGCTTTCGCGAAAGCGTAACATTTCTATTTAGGTTCAAGCACGACAAAAGGAATCACCATTTCTTCAAGGCTTACGCCTCCATGCTGGTATGTATTTCTATAATAACTTACGTAGTGATTAAAATTATTAGGATATGCAAAGAATAGGTCTCCCTTTGCAAATATGAATGAGCTACTCATATTAATAGTAGGTAGGTGTATCGTGCGAGGATCTTCGGCAGCGAGTACATCCTTATTTTCGTACGTGAGACTTCTACCTGTTTTATAACGCAGGTTGAGACTAGTATTCTTATCACCTATAACTTTAGATGGATTTTTGACATTAATGGTACCGTGATCTGTAGTAAGTATAAGCTTCATGCCTAGCTCTTGCGCTTGCTGTATCATCGTGAGTAACGGTGAATTTTTAAACCAACTTTCTGTAAGTGACCTGTAAGCCTTGTCATTACTAGCTAGTTCTTTGATTACTTCCATTTCTGTTTTAGAATGAGAAAGCATATCTACAAAATTGTAAACGACTACCGTAAGATCATTATTTTTCTGAGATTTAAAATTATCGGCAAGTTTTTTACCATTTTTTAAGTTGGTGATTTTATGATATTCCCAGCTTAGGTCAAGACGTAGTCTTTTAAGTTGTGCCTCAAGAAAATCTGCTTCGTGCATATTTTTTCCTCCCTCATCTGTATCATCAAGCCATAAGTCTGGATGCTTCTTTTTCATCTCTTCTGGCATGAGTCCAGAAAATATAGCATTACGAGCATACTGAGTTGCCGTAGGTAAGATGCTGTAATAAGGTTCTTCTTGTACTTTTTTATAATGCGCATTAAGGTGAGGCTCAAAAGCCTTCCATTGATCATAGCGCATGTTATCTATGACAATGAATAGGGTAGGACTACCTTTTTTAAGGTGTGGTTGTACCTTGTCTTTAAATAAGGTGTGAGACATCGTAGGTCCCTCATAGCCGTTAAACCAATCTGGGTAATTTTTATCAATAAATTTACAAAACTGATTATTTGCTTCAGATTTTTGAGATTCTAATATCTCAAACATTCCTGTATCTTCTATGCCTTCAAGCTCCATCTCCCAGTAAATAAGCTTTTGGTAAAGCTCAGACCATTCTTCAAAGCTGTTTACCATAGATAAATCCATGGCAATCTTGCGGAATTCTTGCTGGTACGAAGAGGTGGTTTTTTGACTTATTAACCTACTATGATCAAGATTCTTCTTTAAACTCAGTAATATCTGGTTAGGATTTACCGGTTTAATAAGGTAGTCTACTATTTTAGAGCCTATCGCTTCCTCCATAATATACTCTTCTTCACTTTTAGTAATCATGACAACAGGAACATTCTCCCGTTTATTTTTGATTTCGCTTAGTGTTTCTAGACCCGATAGTCCAGGCATATTCTCATCAAGAAAAATGATGTCAAAGTTTTGCTCATCTATCATTTCTACAGCTTCGGCGCCATTATCACAGGTAGTTACGCTATAATTCTTCTTTTCAAGAAATAAAATATGTGGCTTAAGTAAGTCAATTTCGTCATCTACCCAAAGTATTTGTATGTTGCTCATATAATTAGTTAAGTATGTTAGTTTTTAAGAGGCTCCTTGTTTGCAAGGCGAAACCTTATATTTGTATGTAATACGCTTTCGCGAAAGCATAAAAAATAGAAATCCAAAATTTTTAATATTGAGGTCTCCCAAAGTTACAATTATTAACGACCCTATTTATGGGTTTATTACTATACCTAATGGTGTAGTCTTTGATTTGATACAGCACAAATATTTCCAAAGACTACGACGCATCACGCAGATGGGATTGTCATATCTTGTATATCCTGGAGCGCATCACACACGTTTTCAGCACGCGATAGGATGTCTGGGCGTTATGCAGAAAGCCATCAAAGTCCTTGAAGACAAAGGCGTTGAGATATCACCTGAAGAAAAAGAAGGTGTGTTTATAGCAATCTTACTTCACGATATAGGTCATGGTCCTTTCTCTCATGCTATGGAACATAGTATTGTAGAGGGTGTAAGTCATGAGCACATTTCTAGCTTATTTATGGAGGCTCTCAATACGGAGTTTAACGGAAGTTTAACGCTGGCAATAGAAATCTTCAAGGGGTCATATCATCGCTCTTTTTTAAATCAGCTGGTTTCTGGTCAGTTAGATATGGATCGTACCGACTATTTAAAACGTGATAGTTTTTATACCGGAATGGCCGAGGGTAACATTAATACGGAGCGTATCGTTGCGATGCTTAACGTGATGGATGATAAGCTTGTAGTAGAAGAAAAGGGTGTCTATACCGTAGAGAAGTTTCTTGTCGCTAGAAGGCTCATGTACTGGCAGGTGTACCTGCATAAAACAGGTATTGTAGCAGAGCAATTAATAACGAGAGTACTCAAGCGTGCAAAAGAGCTCTCTCATGATGGTGTTATACTATCTTCTAGTAAACCTTTACAATATTTTTTACAACATAGAATAGATAGTGATACCATTAAAAAGAGTCTAGATACGTTTGCTCAGCTAGACGATTATGATATTATTTCTGCTATGAAAGAATGGTGTTTTCATGACGATTTTGTGCTTTCTGAGTTGTCTAAGGCGATTATAAATAGAGATCTTTTAAATGTAAAAATTAAAAAGAAACCATTTGTAGCGTCTAAGCTTGAGCAACATAAGTCCTTATTAATGGAGGAATTTAATATAACAGAACATGAGGCATCATACTTTGTGTTTACAGGGACTATATCAAACCAAGCTTATAATTATGAGAAAGGTGGAATCAATATTCTTCTCAATAGTGGGAAGATTGTAGATGTGGTAAAAGCAAGTGATCAATTAAGTCTAAAGTCACTTACAAAAGAAGTAGTTAAAAACTATCTCTGTTACCCAAAACCTAAACGTTAATTTTTCCTATTTTTGTCATCCATGAAATTTACCGCAAATCAAATCGCAGGAATACTAGAAGGAACTATAGAAGGTAACCCGGATGTAGAAGTGTCAAAGCTTGCAAAAATAGAAGAAGGGATCCCAGGGTCTCTAACATTCTTAGCAAATCCTAAGTATACATCATTTATATATACTACAGAGGCAAGTATAGCCATTGTAGGTAATGACTTTGAACCAGAACAACCCGTGAAGCCTACGCTTATACGAGTAGAGGATGCTTATAAGTCATTTTCAAAATTACTAGAATATTACAATCAAGTAAAACTCAATAAATCTGGAATAGAGCAGCCTTGCTTTATTTCTGAAACAGCTACTTATGGAGACGGACTGTATCTAGGAGCTTTTTCATATCTAGGAGAGAACGTAACTATTGGGAATAATGTAAAAATTTATCCTAACGTTTACATAGGAGATAATGTAACTATAGGAGACAATTGTGTACTTTTTGCAGGATCTAAAGTGTATTCTGATTGTGTTATAGGTAACACGGTCTACATACACAGTGGTGCCATTGTAGGTGCAGATGGTTTTGGCTTTACTCCAAATGAAAAAGGAGAGTATAGTAAAGTACCACAAACAGGAAATGTAATTATAGAAGATCACGTAGATATAGGAGCAGGAACTACCATAGATCGTGCAACATTAGGATCTACTGTGATTAGAACAGGTGTTAAACTTGATAACCAGATTCAAATTGCACATAATGTAGAGATAGGTTCTCATACAGCTATTGCTGCACAAACAGGTATTGCTGGTTCTACAAAAATTGGAAAGCACTGTCTTATAGGTGGGCAAGTAGGTATCTCTGGACACCTAACCATAGGTGATAATGTGCGTATACAAGCACAATCTGGAATAGGAAGAAATATAAAGGATAATGAAGTGCTGCAAGGATCTCCATCATTTAATTATGCTGATTGGAATCGTTCTTACGTACACTTTAAAAATTTACCAAAAATTGTACAAACGGTAAACGAATTAAAAAAACAACAAAATAATGAGTAACGCTAAAGCACAACAACGTACGATAGCTAAAGAAATAAGCTTAAAAGGTGTTGGTCTGCACACAGGTGCAGATGTACTAATGACCTTTAAGCCAGCTCCAGAAAATCACGGGTATAAATTTAAACGCCTTGATCTTGAAGGAGAGCCAGTACTAAATGCAGATGCTTCTCTTGTAACTAATACACAACGAGGAACAAACCTTGAAAGAAACGGCGTTTCTATTCAAACTACAGAGCACGTACTTGCTGCTTGCGTAGGACTTGAAATAGATAACCTTCTTATTGAACTCAATGCTTCTGAGCCTCCTATTATGGATGGCTCTTCAAAGTTTTTTGTAGAAGCACTAGAGGAAGCAGGGATTCTAGAGCAGGATGCTATACGAGATGAATATATCGTTAAAGATATTATCACTTATCTAGACGAAGAGTCTGGGAGTGAGATTATTTTAATGCCGGCAGATGAGTATCAAGTTACTACTATGGTAGACTTTGGTACTAAAGTGCTAGGTACTCAAAATGCAAGCATACAGCATATCTCACAGTTTAAGGAGGAAATTTCAGATAGTAGAACATTCAGTTTCTTACATGAGATAGAGATGTTGCTTGAGCATGGCCTCATTAAAGGAGGAGATCTCAATAATGCGATTGTATATGTAGATAAGGAATTATCTCCTAGTACAATGGAAAAATTGAAGGTAGCCTTTAATAAAGATGATATCGCTGTTAAGCCTAACGGCATACTAGATAACCTTACTTTGCACCATGCTAATGAAGCAGCACGTCATAAACTACTTGACGTAATAGGAGACTTAGCACTAGCAGGTACAAGAATACGAGGGAAAATCATTGCAAATAAGCCTGGGCACTTTGTAAACACACAGTTTGCAAAGAAACTTCAGAAAATTATTAAGAATGAACGTCGTAATTATGTTCCAGATGTAGATTTGCATGCAACTCCTGTAAAGGATGTAAATCAAATCATGGAGATGTTACCTCACAGACCTCCATTTTTGCTTGTAGATAAGATTTTAGAGCTTACAAAAGAGCATGTGATTGGAGTGAAAAATGTAACAATGAATGAACCATTCTTTGTGGGGCATTTTCCTGGATCTCCGGTTATGCCTGGCGTACTTCAAATAGAAGCAATGGCTCAAACGGGAGGTATTTTAGTTTTAAGTACCGTTCCAGATCCAGAAAACTATCTTACTTATTTACTTAAAATAGATAAAGTAAGATATAAGCATCAGGTAGTACCTGGTGATACACTTATTTTCAAATTAGACCTAATGTCACCTATACGTAGAGGAATCTGCCAGATGCAAGCTCGCGCTTATGCAAATGGTAAACTTGTCTCAGAAGCCGAAATAATGGCACAAATAGTAAAAGTAAAAAATCTCTAGTATGAATCAGCCATTAGCATATGTGCACCCAGGTGCAAAAATTGCAAAGAATGTAGTTATAGAACCATTTACAACGATACATAATAATGTTGTTATAGGTGAGGGTAGCTGGATAGGATCTAATGTGACTATTATGGAAGGTGCGCGTATAGGGAAGAACGTAAGTATCTTTCCAGGTGCAGTAATCTCTGCAGTACCACAAGATAAAAAATTTAATGACGAGGATACCGTTACAATCATTGGCGATAATACAACCATACGTGAGTGTGTGACTATTAACCGTGGTACCTCAGATCGTATGAAAACTCAGGTAGGAAACAATTGTTGGATTATGGCATACTGCCATATTGCTCATGATTGTATCGTAGGTGATAATTGTATTTTTTCTAATAACAGTACGCTTGCTGGGCACATTACTGTAGGTGACTACGTGGTACTAGCTGGTATGGCTGCAATACAGCAATTTTGTACGATAGGAAGCCATGCATTTGTAACTGGTGGGTCACTAGTACGTAAGGATGTGCCACCTTTTGTAAAGGCTGGTCGTGAGCCATTAAGTTACGTAGGGATTAACTCTATAGGACTACGTCGCCGCGGATTTACAACAGAAAAAATACGTGAGATCCAGGATATATTCCGCATCTTATATCAGAAAAATTATAACAACTCTCAGGCTGTTGCAATTATAGAAGCAGAGATGGAAGCTACTCAGGAACGTGATGAGATATTGCAATTTATACGTAATTCTCAACGCGGTATTATGAAAGGATACTTCAATTCATAAGTTTTCTTTTACGCTTTCGCGAAAATTTGACAACATAACACTCATGCTTTTGCCTAACATAAGGTGAGCAGAGAAATTCATAAAACGGAGAGATTGATAATCTTTTCATATTTTCGCGAAAGCGAGATTAACTTTTAATTAAATAAGAATTCTGCATTTGCAGAAATTTGATACTATATATGGCAACAACATCAGACATACGCAACGGACTTTGTATACACTACAATCACGATATTTATAAAATCATCGAATTTTTACACGTAAAGCCAGGTAAAGGCCCAGCATTTGTAAGAACAAAAATGAAAAGTGTTACCTCTGGAAAAGTATTAGATAATACATTTTCTGCAGGACATAAGATTGAAGAAGTGCGTGTAGAGACGCATAAATTTCAGTTTTTATATAATGATGGAGAGGGGTATCACTTTATGAATACAGAAGACTACACGCAAATCGCTTTACAAGAGACTGCGTTAGATCGTTCTGATTTATTAAAGGAAGGAGAGGTTGTTACCGTACTTATAAATACGGAAGATAACGCACCACTTTCTGTAGACATGCCTGCTTCTGTAATACTTGAAGTGAGTCACACAGAGCCAGGAGTAAAAGGTAATACAGCAACTAACGCTACAAAGCCAGCAACTGTTGAGACAGGAGCAGAGGTAAACGTTCCTTTGTTTATTAATGAAGGAGATAAGATAAAAATAGAGACCGATAAAGGGACCTATAAAGAGCGCGTTAAGGAGTAAATAATCTTGTATTAACTTATTATATAAATCCCGTCAAATGACGGGATTTTCTTTTATATTCGTAATCGTGAAATTTAAAAAACAACATACGCTTCAAGATATTGCAAGTCTTCTTAATATCACTTTTGTGGGTGATCCTTCGTTTCCAGTTTTGGGTATGAATGAGATCCATGTAGTAACACCAGGAGATATTGTATTTGTAGATCATCCTAAGTATTACGACAAGGCGCTACAAAGTGCCGCGACTATTGTACTTATAAACAAAGAAGTAGCTTGCCCAGAGGGTAAAGCACTTTTAATATCTGATGACCCTTTTAGAGATTTTAATAAGCTTACAGATCACTTTAAACCTTTTAAAAGCGCAGCAGCTGCCATAGCAGAGACGGCAATTATAGGTCAAGGAACTGTTATACAGCCTAATGTCTTCGTTGGCAATAACGTGGTTATAGGTGATAACTGTACCATACACCCTAATGTATGTCTATATGATAATACGATTATAGGTGACAACGTTACTATACACGCAGGAAGCATACTAGGTGCAGACGCTTTTTATTACAAAAAACGTCCAGAAGGTTTTGATAAACTTAAATCTGGTGGTCGTGTTGTAATAGAAGATAATGTAGATATAGGAGCTGGGACAACTATAGATAAAGGAGTTACTGGTGATACAACGATAGGTAAAGGAACTAAGATTGATAACCAAGTCCATGTAGGTCATGATACTGTTATAGGAGAACGTGTTTTAATCGCGGCTCAAACTACCATAGCAGGTTGTGTCGTTATAGAGGACGAAGTGACTTTGTGGGGTCAGGTAGGAGTTACTAGTGGGATCTCTATAGGTAAGAAGGCTATCATCTCTGCGCAGAGTGGAGTAAGTAAGTCACTAGAAGGAGAAAAAAGTTATTTTGGGTCACCAGCAGGTGATTTCAGAACAAAATATAAAGAGCTTGCAGCGTTGAGACAAGTGCAAGAATTATTAGAAAAACTAAAGCAACAATAATGGCTAAGAGTAATAAGAAAATCGTGAAAGAGTTTTATAGCTCAGACTTTTTTAATGACACAACTGCTTTTGATGAGTATATTCATCCTGATATGCAGCTTTTTTGGAATGCAAAAACAGGTTACAATCATATGGAAATAGCAGGATTAAAAGAAATGGCAGCAGAGGCTGGTAAATCTTTTGATGCGGTTCGTCCAGAGATTACACACCTTCTTTCTAAAGAGGATCAGGTAGTGATAAGGTTCACATATTTTGTAACTACGATCGAGCAACCAGATACAGAACAACCTATGGCACATTTTATGGCTATATGGGAAATGAAGGATGGTTTGATGTATAGAGGGTACCAAATGAGCCAACCAGCAGAAGAAGCAAAAGAGAGCATGAAATCTTGGAAGTAAATTTCATTGTTTTTACTTCATAATACTTAACCAAACTGTTACTTTTGCAGTGCAAAATTTTAAAACAAACCGATGAGCGTTTTAGTTAATAAAGATTCGAAAATAATTGTTCAAGGATTCACAGGTAGCGAAGGAACTTTCCACGCGGGCCAGATGATTGATTATGGAACAAACGTAGTAGGTGGTGTAACTCCAGGAAAAGGAGGACAAACACATCTTGATAAGCCTGTTTTTAATACCGTTCAAGAAGCAGTAGAAAAAGTAGGAGCAGATACTACTATTATTTTTGTACCGCCAGCATTTGCTGCAGATGCAATTATGGAAGCTGCAGATGCAGGAATCAAAGTGATTATCACAATTACAGAAGGTATCCCTGTTGCAGATATGATCAAAGCATCAGACTATATCTCTACAAAAGAGTGTCGCCTTATAGGACCTAACTGTCCAGGTGTTATTACTCCAGGTGAGGCAAAAGTAGGTATCATGCCAGGTTTTGTATTTAAGAAAGGAACTGTAGGTATTGTTTCAAAATCTGGAACACTTACGTATGAAGCGGCAGATCAGGTTGTAAAACAAGGTCTTGGTATTACTACAGCAATCGGTATTGGAGGAGATCCTATTATAGGAACTACTACAAAAGAAGCAGTAGAGATGCTTATTAATGATCCAGAAACAGAAGCTGTTGTAATGATAGGTGAGATAGGTGGTCAACTTGAAGGTGACGCTGCAAAGTGGTACAAAGAAAGCGGTAGCAAGAAGCCAGTAATTGGTTTTATTGCAGGTGAAACTGCACCAGCAGGACGTACTATGGGTCATGCAGGAGCAATTGTAGGAGGATCTGATGATACAGCTCAAGCTAAAAAAGCAATAATGAGAGAATGTGGTATTCACGTTGTGGATAGCCCAGCAGAAATAGGTAAAAAAGTTGCCGAAGTTTTAGGTAAATAATTTTACGATACATTATAAAAAAGCCTCCTTTTTTAGGGAGGTTTTTTTGTTTCTAGTCGGTATCGTAATTCTTATATTTGAGTAAGTAAATTTAGCGATGTATGCTTTCGCGAAAGCGTGACGATACAACCTAATATTTAAACTAATTAGATCAATAAAAATAACCTCAGACAGTAATTATAATAGGTTAACTGTCTATTCATAGCATTTAATATGAAATTATTAGAAGGAAAAACAGCTATCATCACTGGTGCTAGCCGTGGCATAGGAAAAGGAATCGCAGAAGTATTTGCTCAACATGGAGCAAATGTTGCTTTTACATACAGTTCATCATCTGCCGCGGCAGATGAACTAGAGAAAAGTTTAGAAAGCACAGGTGTAAAAATCAAAGGATATAAAAGTAATGCAGCAGATTTTGAGCAGGCTCAAGTGCTTGTGAAGAACGTGCTTGAAGATTTTGGAACTATTGATATTCTTGTAAATAATGCAGGTATTACAAAGGATAATCTCCTTATGCGTATGTCTGAAGAGGATTTTGACAACGTAATAGAGGTAAACCTTAAGTCTATCTTTAATATGACTAAAGCTGTGCAGCGCACGATGCTTAAAGCTCGCAAAGGAAGTATCATTAACATGAGTTCTGTGGTAGGAGTAAAAGGAAATGCTGGTCAAGCAAACTATGCTGCCTCAAAGGCTGGAATGATAGGTTTCTCTAAGTCTATGGCACTTGAGCTAGGTTCTCGTAACATACGTACAAACGTGATTGCTCCCGGATTTATCGAGACTGAGATGACAGGTAAACTTGATGAAGCTACTGTAGATGGATGGAGACAGTCTATACCATTAAAACGCGGTGGAAGCCCAGAAGATATTGCAAACACTTGCGTATTTCTTGCTAGTGATATGAGTGCATACATCACAGGTCAAGTTATTAATGTAGATGGAGGAATGCTTACGTAATTTACGAGTTACGTGTCTATTGCCCATTCTCAATGTATTTGAGATAAGAACAACCACAACATTTGCAAACAGAAACATTATTATTAATTATTGGAGCTGCTATTCTCGCCTTGGGAATAGCGGTTTTTCAGTATTTTTATAAGGCAAAATATAAGACCAGCCGGAATAAAGTTTATGCGCTTATAAGATTTTTAAGCGTTTTTGGATTGCTTATTATTTTAATTAATCCTTCTTATAAACAAGTTACATACGTTACCGTAAAACCATCACTAGCGGTAGCTGTAGATAATACGGCAAGTATTAAACACTTGGAATATGATGATGAGAGTAGTGATTTAGTATCACGCTTTCGCGAAAGCGAATCTTTAAACAATGCTTTTGACGTACAGTTTTATAGTTTCGGTCAAGAATTTAAACGTTTAGATACTTTAGATTTTCAGGAAAAGCAGACTAACATTTCTAATGTTCTTCATAGTCTTGAAGACATTTACGGTACAGAAATAGCACCAGTTATCTTACTCACCGATGGGAATCAAACCTATGGTGAGGCTTATCAATACACCTCAAAAAACCTCAATCAGCAGATATATCCTGTAGTTCTAGGAGATACAATTACATACGATGATCTTAAATTAGGGCAGATAAACGTAAATAGATATGCCTATATCAATAATAAGTTTCCGGTAGAGATTTTTGCCACTTATAACGGGAACAATACAGTAAGCTCACAATTAACGGTTACTTCAGGAGGGGCAGTAGTACATTCTGAGCGAGTTACTTTTAGTCCAGACAAAGAATCACAGGTTTTCAATTTGCTATTACCTGCAACGAGCGTAGGAGTTAGGCAATATGCTATACAGCTTGCACCTAATACGACAGAGAAAAACATAAAAAACAATAGTAAGAACTTTGCGATTGAAGTTATCGATCAAAAAACGAATGTTCTTATAGTAAGTAACATCGTTCATCCAGATGTGGGTATGCTTAAAAAGAGTATAGAGAGTAACAGACTACGCACGGTTACTTTTTCAAACCCTCTAGAAAGTATAAGTAAGCTCAATGACTATGAGCTAGTAATATTGTATCAGCCAGATGCACGTTTCAAGAATGTTTATGAGCAACTTACTTCGTTATCCAAAAATAGTATTACAGTCGCTGGCGCAAATACAGATTGGAATGCTGTAAATACCTTCCAGAATACCATTAATCAAGAAATCACTGGACAGCAAGAGGAAGTACAAGGCGAACTCAATGTGAATTTCTCTGCTTTTGTGATAGAAGATATAGGCTTTGCTGACTTTCCGCCGTTAAAGACAAGCTTTGGTGACGTTAATTTTAAGACAGAAGTAGATGTTGCACTGACCCAAACTATAGGATCTTTAAATACTGAAAATCCACTTATAGCAACTACTGATACAAATGGACAGCGCGAAGTATACATTCTAGGAGAAGGCTTGTGGCGATGGAGAGCACAGAGTTTTATTAATAATAACAGCTTTGAAGATTTTGACAATTTTATTGATAATCTCGTGCAATATGCAGCATCAAATAAGAAAAAGAGTCGTCTCAATATAGATTATGAGTCCTTCTATTATGGGAATGGTGATGTCACATTATATGCGCAGTACTTTGATAAAAATTACACCTTTGATACACGAGCACGTTTATCCATACGTGTAGTCCATGAAGAGACAGGTAAAGTGACAGATATACCGTTATTGCTTAATAAGAATACATATCAGGTTGCGATGAATAATCTAGAGCCGGGTAATTACAAGTTTACAGTGTCGGTTATAGATCAAGGACTCGCTCGATCTGGTAGTTTTACAATAGTTTCTTTTGAGATAGAACAACAATTCTTAAATGCAAATGTAACAGAACTACGTACTCTAGCGTCTAATACAGCAGCAGCCCTTTATACGAGCGCAACAGGAGACCAACTTATTGAAGATCTTTTGAAAGATACTCGATACAAACCTATACAGAAAAGCACGGAAAAAATCGTACCTTTAATAGATTGGAAATGGTTATTATTTATAATAGCCTTACTACTTTCTATTGAGTGGTTTATGCGCAAGTATAACGGACTCACGTAAATAAAAATCAAAAAATTATTATGGAAAAATTACCAAAGATTGGCGTACCTATAGTTATAGGTATCATTATTTTATTAGTATTAGTTACAAAATCTGCTGTAACCATAGATTCTGGAGAGGCGGGAGTATTATTTAAAACGTTTGGAAATGGTGTGGTGACAGATGAGCCACCTATGAGTGAAGGATTTCACTTAGTTGCACCATGGAATAAGGTATTCGTTTATGAAGTAAGACAACAAGAGCTTTTTGAAAAAATGAAAGTTTTATCGTCTAATGGATTAGAAATACAAATTGACGCCTCGGCTTGGTATGAGCCAGTGCGCAAAGATTTAGGAAATCTACACCAAACACTAGGTAAAGATTATTTACAACGAGTAATCCAGCCAGCTATACGATCTGCAGCACGTAGTGTAGTAGGTAGGTATACACCTGAGCAATTGTACTCAAGTAAAAGAGATGCTATACAGGACGAAATATTTGTAGAAACTAAAGCTATTTTGTCTAAGCAATATGTGCAACTTAATGAGGTATTAGTAAGAGACGTGACGCTTCCTAATACTATAAAAGACGCAATTGAAAGAAAACTAAGACAAGAGCAAGAATCTTTAGAGTACGAGTTTAGACTTGTAACAGCATCTAAAGAAGCAGAAAAAGTGCGTATTGAAGCTCAAGGTAAAGCAGATGCAAATAAGATTTTAAGTGCTTCTTTGACAGATAAAATTCTTCAAGACAAAGGAATTGATGCAACTATAGAGTTATCAAAGTCACCTAATTCTAAAGTTATCGTTGTTGGTTCAGGGGATTCTGGACTTCCATTAATTTTAGGAAATAATTAGAATACTTCATAAAACTATAAGAAAGCGTTAAGATGACGCTTTCGCGAAAGCTTATATCTTTACAGTCCACGCGAATTCACGTGTGGATTGTAAAGATTTTTTTATGTATAGATATCAGAAAATACTTTTCTTGTTTGGATTCATAATTGCTATAAGCTGTGGTCAAAACGTAGAAAGTCAAAATAGCGAAAAGGGTTATGCACCTGAAGCAGTAAAGAAAACGTTTCAAGCAAAATATCCAGGAGAGAATGATCCAGACTGGCACGTTGATTCAAATGGGAACTATGAATCTAGGTTTAGAATAGATGGAGTACGTCACAGAGCAGACTTTAGTCCTAACGGTTCATGGATCGAGACAGAGGTAAGTATAGAGAAAGATGACCTGCCTAAAGTTGTTCAAAAAGCGATAGATGATAATTACTCAGACGAAGAAATAACAGAAATAGAACGCGTTCAAAGCGCCGAAAAAGGATTGTTTTACGATGTAGAGTTTAAGAGAAAAGGAAAGAATATGGATATTGAGTTTAATGAATCTGGAGTTAAGATTAATTAAGTCTAGACATCAATAGTACTTATAAAAAAACCACCTAATAGGTGGTTTTTTTATGCTTCATCTTTTTTTTTGGATCTTGAGTATCTTCCAGTAATTGTTCTTTGAGCCTGATTGCTTTGGCTACCCATCGATCATTTTTAATTCTATCTGGAAAAAATTTAATAAGCTTAGTTATAATTTCAATATCTTCTTTGGTCAATCTACTTATTTGATCAAAAGTGTAAATGCCTAACTCATTTAATTTTGCTTCAGTGTAAGGTCCTATACCTATAATTTGTTGAAGTTCATTTTTATCAGAAACTGAAGCTTTACCTATTCTTTCAAAATTAATTAGGTCTGTATAATCTTTCTCTACTAATTTCTCAGAAATAACTTCTTGAGAAAAGGCTCGATTTCTCACCTTGAGATGATCAAACTCTTCATCCATTCTATCTTTTCTAAAAACACCATCTGCCTTGCGGTCTAGTTCGTCTTGCAGATTATCAATAGTCTCTTTTAGGTTTTTTATAGTATCACTTTGAGTTGCAAGTTTCTTCTTAAGAACAATTTTACTGTATAAATGCGAACCTATATAACCAATTAAAAAGGCAACAAGAGTCATTACAAATGTCTCTATGTATGCAACTGGTATTGATATAGCCTCTTGTGATACACTCATATTAATCTACTATAATTTCTATTCTATTATTCTCTTGTCTGCCAGAGAGTGTCTCATTATTTGCTATTGGTTCTTCTTCACCTCGGGATGTTGCTGTTATCTTACGCCTAGGTATTCCTCTTCTTGCCGTGAGATACCATTTTACTTGTCGAGACATTTTAAGTCCTTGATTAAAATTATCCTTACTGCTTCCTACATTATCAGTGTGGCCTAGTATGGTAACCTTTTTATCAGGATTCTCTTTCAATAGTTGTCTAAGCTCTGTCGCATATTCAACTAATTCCTTATCAAGTATAAGATCTGTATTGTTATAACGAGGGTAAAAGATATTGCTAGAAAAAGAAGGGCCCATAAATGAGTTAAGTTCCTTTTCAAATTCTAACGCAGGCTCATCTTTTGTAATATCTATAGTATCACTAATTGCAATAGATTTTTGAATTTCTTCTGCAAGTAGGGAAGAGGTCTCATGTTCAATTCCATATAAATCTAAACTATCTGGAGCAAAACGAGTCTTTGTCGACCTAGTTTTAGAAACTTCTCGGGGAGGTGATTGTTGGTCTTTTGGATTGAGGATACTTTTTTCTGAATTATCTTTCTCCTCAACAATTTGTTGTACGGCACTGTCACTAGTAGCCTCTCTTGTACTTACAAAGTAAATACAGCCAGAAGTCCATAGTAAAAAAACGAAGAATGCCCCAAAAAATCCCTTCATCGATTATGCTAAGCGAGCACTATTATAGGTAATAGCACTATCTTCAAAGTTACAGAAAAGTTATCAATGTTAAGAATTAATTAAATCAGGTTATCCACTTGTTTTTAACAAAGAACTTCTTAAATTTGTACCACAATGATTAATAACAATACACATCACCATCATACTTCAATCATCGCTCAAGCGAGGTAAAGAGTATGTATATATTTCATATTAAAAACCCGTTTGAATTACTCAAGCGGGTTTTTTCTTTTGAGTAATTTGGACATTAAAAAATTATCATGAGTCAAAAAATTAGAATTGCTATTCAAAAATCTGGACGCCTTAATGAAGAATCATTACAATTATTAAAAAATTGTGGTGTCTCTATTGATAATGGTAAAGACCAACTCAAAGCAACTGCTAGAAATTTTCCATTAGAAGTACTTTATTTACGGAATGGTGATATACCTCAATACTTAAGAGATGGTGTCGTAGATATCGCAATCTTAGGTGAAAACACTTTAATTGAAAAAGGTAAGGATTTAGCCATAGTAGAGAGATTAGGTTTTTCGAAGTGTAAAGTTTCACTTGCTATTCCTAAAGGACAGAAATACAATTCTGTTAAGGACTTTGAAGGTAAGCGCATTGCAACTTCTTATCCTAACACCGTAAAAGAATATCTTGATAGTAAGGGTGTTAAAGCAGAGTTACACATTATTAATGGATCTGTAGAAATCGCACCAAGTATAGGACTTGCAGATGCTGTTTGTGATATCGTTTCTAGTGGTAGCACATTATTTAAAAATAACCTTAAAGAAGTAGAGCAAATGCTTACTTCAGAAGCAGTATTGACAGTTTCTCCTACCATTACAAAAGAAAGAGAAGCTATTCTTGATACGCTTAAGTTTCGCATTAGAGCTGTTCTTACAGGTGAGCGTAGTAAGTATGTACTTATGAATGTTCCTAACAATAAGCTAGATGATGTTATAGCGATGCTTCCTGGAATGAGAAGCCCTACTGTTTTACCTCTAGCCGAAAAGGATTGGAGTAGTGTACACTCAGTAATTGATAAAAATAGTTTTTGGGATGTTATAGATAATTTAAAATCTGCTGGAGCCGAAGGTATTTTAGTGTGTCCTATTGAAAAAATGGTACTATAAATTTATTTTGCTATGAATAAGATCTATAATCCAGAAAGAAGTGAGTGGGAGAAAATCCTTAAAAGACCTACTCAAACAGTAGATGATATCGAGGCTACAGTAAACGATATCTTCAAAGAGGTAAAGTTAAAGGGAGATGAGGCGGTTGCAAAATACACGTCCATTTTTGATAATGTTACGCTAGATACTATCACTGTATCTGATCATGAAATACGAGATGCTGAAAATTCGTTATCTATAGAATTAAAAGAGGCGATACAGCTAGCAAAAGGAAATATTGAACGTTTTCATACAGCTCAAAAGACTTCTAGAGTAGCAGTTACTACAACAGATGGAGTAGATTGCTGGCAAGAAAAACGACCTATTCAAAGAGTAGGACTTTATATTCCAGGAGGAACAGCGCCATTATTTTCGACAATATTGATGCTTGCTACTCCTGCAAATATTGCCGGTTGTAAAGAAATTGTACTTTGTACACCTCCGGATAAAAATGGAAATGTAAATCCTGCAATTTTATACACCGCAAAGCTGAGCGGAGTTACTAAAATTTTTAAAGTAGGAGGTATCCAGGCGATTGCTGCGATGACTTTTGGAACAGCGACGGTGCCTCAAGTATATAAAATATTTGGTCCAGGAAATCAGTTTGTCACAGTTGCAAAACAAATAGCAACAAAGCATGGTGTAGCAATCGATATGCCTGCTGGACCTTCAGAGTTATTAGTGGTGGCAGATGATTCGGCAGATGCGAGTTTTGTAGCGTCAGATTTATTAAGCCAGGCAGAGCACGGTGTTGATAGTCAAGTTATTTTAGTGGCAACTTCTCGTAAACTCATTGACGATGTTGAAAAAGAAGTAGAAATGCAGATGAGTACGCTTTCGCGAAAGCATATTGCAGAAAAAGCCATCGAAAACAGTAAACTGATATATGTTGAAAACGATGAAACCGCTTTAGCATTAATTGATGAGTATGGCCCAGAGCATTTTATTGTTTGCATGGAAAACGAAGACTTTTATGTGGATAATATCATGAATGCAGGATCTGTATTTATAGGTAATTATACGCCTGAGAGTGCTGGAGATTATGCATCTGGAACAAATCACACGCTACCTACTAATGGTTATGCAAAACAATACAGCGGCGTAAATCTTGATAGTTTTATGAAGTCTATGACTTTTCAAAAAATATCACCAAAAGGGATTCAAAATATAGGTCCAGCTATTGAGCTTATGGCTGCTGCAGAAGGACTTGATGCACATAGAAATGCAGTAACTCTTAGACTTAAAAAATTACAATAAGCTACACCTTTTAGTATGAATAAAACCTTTAGTATCTCTAGTCTCGTCCGTCCTAACGTGGCAAGCATGCAAGCTTATAGCTCTGCTAGAGATGAGTTTACAGATTTTGATAAGGAAATGATATTTCTTGATGCAAATGAAAATCCATTTGAAAATGGTGTAAATAGATATCCAGATCCGCAGCAGCGCACTTTAAAAAGTCTTATAGCTGCACAGCGCAATATTTCTGAGAGCCAGTTGTTATTGGGTAACGGTAGTGATGAAGTGCTTGACCTTATATTTAGAACATTTTGTATTCCTGGTAAGGATGAAATCATCACTGTGCCACCTACATATGGAATGTACAAGGTGCTTGCTGGAACTAATGATATTAAAAATACGGAAGTCTTACTTAATCAAGATTTCCAACTTAATACCGCGGGTATTTTGGCTGCCATAAATGAGCATACAAAGCTCATTTTTATTTGCTCGCCTAATAATCCAACAGGTAACGTGATTGATGCAGCTCCTATTATTGAGATTTTAGAAACTTTTAAAGGTCTAGTAATTCTTGATGAAGCATACATAGATTTTGCAACTACAGAAAGTTGGTCAAAACAATTATCTCAATATCCTAATTTAATAATCACGCAAACACTATCTAAGGCGTATGGCCTTGCAGGTATACGTTTAGGCTTGTGCATTGCAAGTGATGAGATTATTACTGTATTAAATAAAATCAAACCTCCTTATAATGTAAACGCTCTTACACAAGAGAGAGCTTATAATAGGTTGATGCAAACAGAAACTATAGATACAGAGATAAATACGCTTTTAGAGAACAGAGCGGCTTTATCAAAAGTCTTACAAGAAGTACCATTTGTTAAAGAGATTTTTCCATCTGACGCAAACTTTATTCTAGCAAGAGTAGATGATGCAAACGAGCGTTACAAGCAACTTATAGCTCTTGGGATTGTTGTACGTAACAGAAGCACACAACCTTTGTGTGAGAATACACTACGTTTTACAGTGGGAACTACAGTAGAAAACACACAACTTATAAACGCATTAAATACATTAGAATAATGGCTAAAAAAGTCCTTTTTATAGACCGTGATGGTACAATGATTAAAGAAACGGTAGATGAACAAATCGATGCGTTTGAAAAAATGATATTCTACCCTAAGTGTTTTACTTGGTTAGGTAAGATTGCGCAGGAGCTCGATTATGAGCTTGTGATGATTACAAATCAAGATGGTTTAGGTACAGAATCATTTCCAGAAGATACATTCTGGCCAGTGCATAATTTTATAATGAAGTCTTTTGAAAACGAAGGAGTTGTTTTTGATAATGTGTTTTTAGACAGAACATTTCCGCACGAAAATAAAAACACTAGAAAACCTGGAACAGGTTTATTAACTCAATACTTTTCTGAGGAGTATGATCTTGCTAACTCTTTTGTAATAGGTGACCGCCTTACAGATATGCAACTAGCAATAAACTTAGGAGCAAAAGGGATATTTATTAATGATGATACTAATCTTGGTACGGGAGAAATCACTATCTCACAAGATGATTTAAATAAAGATATTGCCTTAGAGACTAATGATTGGCAAAAGATTTATGAGTTTCTTAAGTTAGAAAGACGTGTTGCTACGCTTTCGCGAAAAACAAACGAGACAGACATAAACATCACACTTAATCTAGATGGTACTGGTAAATCAAATATTGATACTGGGCTTTCATTCTTTGACCATATGCTGGATCAAATTGCTCGTCATGGGCAAATGGATTTAGATATCCAAGTAAAAGGAGACCTAGAAGTAGATGAACACCACACTATTGAAGACACAGCAATTGCCCTTGGAGAAGTGTTTGCCATCGCTTTAGGAAATAAATTAGGAATAGAACGTTACGGTTTTTGCTTGCCTATGGACGATTGTCTTGCGCAAGTTGCTATAGACTTTGGAGGAAGAAACTGGCTAGTTTGGGAAGCAGATTTTAATCGTGAGATGATAGGTAAAATGCCTACAGAAATGTTTTATCACTTCTTTAAATCGTTTACAGATGGTGCAAAGGCAAACCTTAATATCAAAGCCGAAGGAACAAACGAGCACCACAAAATAGAAGCCATCTTTAAAGCATTTGCAAAGGCTATTAAAGTAGCTGTAAAGAGAGATGCAGATAAGATGATTTTACCATCCACAAAAGGTATGCTGTAATGAAAATAGTAATAATTAATTACGGCGCTGGTAATATACAGAGCATAAAATTTGCGATAGAGCGCTTAGGATTTGAAGCCACTTTAAGCAATGATGAAGAAGAAATTCGTTTGGCAGATAAGGTGATTTTTCCAGGAGTAGGCGAGGCGAGTAGTGCCATGTCAAAACTGAGAGAAACAGGTCTTGATAAAGTGATTCCTACCTTAAAGCAACCTGTTTTAGGAATCTGTCTTGGGATGCAACTTATGTGTAACCGTTCTGAAGAAGGTAATACAGAAGGGCTAGGAATCTTTGATGTAGATGTGTTACGCTTTCGCGAAAGCGTAAAAGTCCCACAAATACAGTGGAACAAGATCACAGATCTTAAATCTCCATTATTTAAAGGAGTAGAGGATGGATCATTTATTTATATGGTGCATAGTTTTTATGCTCCAGTAACCACCGAAACCATAGCAACCACCTCTTATGGAATTCCTTACGGAAGTGCTTTTACAAAAGATAATTTTTATGGAACACAGTTTCACCCAGAAAAATCTAGTAGTGTGGGAGAACAAATACTTAAAAACTTTTTAGAATTATGAGAATTATACCTGCAATAGATATCATAGAGGGAGCTTGTGTACGTCTTTCTAAGGGTGATTATGCAACGAAGAAAGTGTATAATGAAAATCCGCTTGAGGTTGCAAAGCAATTTGAAGCTCACGGGATTACACACTTGCATCTTGTAGATCTGGATGGTGCAAAAAGTAAGCATATTGTAAATCATAAAATTCTGGAACAAATAGCTTCTCATACGAGTTTAAAAGTAGATTTTGGCGGAGGATTGAAAACAGATGAGGACTTAAGGATTGCTTTTGAAAGTGGAGCTTCTCAAATTACAGGAGGAAGTATTGCTGTAAAAAATCCAGAGACATTTAAGAGCTGGCTATCAAAATTTGGGAGTGATAAAATTATCTTGGGAGCAGATGCTCATAATAGAAAAATTGCAATCTCTGGATGGCTTGAAGAGTCTGATGATGATGTGGTAGAGTTTATAAACTCTTACAACAAGGAAGGAGTGTCTTATGTTATTTGTACAGATATAAGTAAAGACGGTATGCTTGAAGGTCCTAGTTTTGACTTATATGAAGAGATATTAAAAAGTACGCCAGATTTGAAACTAATCGCATCAGGCGGAATTTCTACTTTTGATGAGCTTCCTAAGCTTGCGGCAATGGGTTGCGAAGGGACGATTATAGGAAAAGCTATTTATGAGAACAGAATCTCATTAAAGCAGCTAGAGAATTATATTTTAGAAACAAAGGCGTAGTATGCAAAGTAGCTGGCACGAAGATTTTAAAGAAAATGCTATTTTTCGTTTAGACGAGAATGTGCGTATGATTAGTATTGCTTTATCCAAAATCTCAGAAGATGAAATTTGGATAAAGCAAAATCAAGCGCTCAATACACTTGGTAACCAACTATTACATATCTGTGGCAATCTTACTCAGTATATAATATCTGGCCTTGGAGGTAAGCCAGATGAGCGTGATCGTGAGTTGGAGTTTTCAACAGAAGACGGGTATACGAGAGATGAGCTTCTTCAAAAATTGTTGCTTACAGTCCAGTCTGCGACTATAATAATAGAAGATGCATTGCCTGAAAATCTTTTGAATAAAAGACAAGTGCAAGGATTCAATTATTCTGGAATAGGACTTGTGCTTCACGCAGTAGAGCATTTTTCATTTCATACTGGTCAAGTTGCTTCACAAGTTAAATTAATCATAGATGAACCATTAGGTTTTTATGTGGGTTATGACTTAAATGTACACAATGAAGGTCCTAAAAGTTCTCAAGATGACATTGAGGATATAGAAGACTTAAGCTAAAAAATCTATAATATGCTTACGTACTTCTTCTTGATATAAGGAGTGCCCGTAGCCTTCCGTTTCAATGTAGGTGCTCCCTTTCCAGTTTTTGTGGATATTTTGTGAAGCAGAGACAGGCGTAATTTTATCATACTTATCATGAATAATCAACGCCGGTAGGGTGAGAGATTTTGCAAAAGTAGCTCCAGAAAATTCTTTAAAATTATAGCCAAATAATTCCTTGACTAATTTTTCTAAGGCGGTCATAGTTCTATTATTCAAGCCAAGAATTGCCTTATAGCCCACCATAATTTCTTGAAGCTCTGAAGCAGACCCTAAGATTACAGCAGATGTCAAGCCTTCAGGTTTATAAGTAAACTGATGAAACACCGTAGCAAGACCACCTATCGAGTGCGCGATAATGTGATCAGGTTTATAAGCATTGATAGCAGTTTCTATCGCCTGAGCATATCTTGGGACGTTAAGTAAATTTCCAGTTGAGTATCCATGAGCAGGTGCATCTATTGCATAGATGTCATAATTCTCTTTCTGTAGATCTTCTATAAGTCTATACCATCTGTAGGTATTGCTTTCCCAGCCATGAATGAGAAGAACCTTTTTACCAGTACCTTCCCATCGATAAGATTGAAGTTCACAGGATCCAGAATCTAATTTTTCAAATTTTGGTTGTTCTAAATATGGGATTTGCTCACCAAAAGGCCTGCCTTTGCGTGGCGTACAAAAGATATTAAATGACTGCTGCGCTGCTGCTGCAGGATTTACAATACTAATGCTATTAATTTTTGCCCCTATAAGTTTAGGTATAAGGCGTTGTAGTGACTTTTTCAATAGTAATATTATTCTCTGTTAACGGAATCTGGCGAAAATGCAGGAGTACAAATAGACATATACTCACATTCCTCATTAAATGGATTGCTGTATTGCACTCTTGTGTTGCGCTCTATTTTAATACTTTGCCCCGTTTCTAGTATTAATGTTTCTTCTTCTATGATAAATTGTTTTTTACCACGTATAATATAAGTATACTCATCAAACTCTGGAGTTTGAAATGGCTCACTCCATCCTGGCGGAGCAATCATATGAGCAATACTTACAGCAGTATTACCGTCTGTAGCACGACCCCAGTGTTCTTCTATTAATTTACCATCTGTAGTAGGAACTACAAAAGGACTTTTCTGAATCTTATATTTTTTACTCATTACCAGCTTATTTGAACATATTTAATAGGTGCATCATCTGGGATTTGAGATAACTCTACTTTTGATTGTGTATCAAACATAAGCTCAGATGGAAGGTGCTTTTTGTCAATTGTAAAGAAGATGTCATTATCCTCAATAAGAACAACTATAGTAGATATCAAGTTGTCTATGCGCTTGATTTTATAACCATCTTGAATATCTTTAAAAGTGCTTTTGGTAGTGATACCTTCGGTTGTTTTAAAGCGTTCATCATATACTCGAATATAGTTGATAGTAGCATCACTTTCATTTGAACTTGGACCTAGTTCTAATAGCTTTTTACCTCCTTTTTCAAAAACGGTCACATATCCTTGTGGCGTTTTAAAGTCTGTAGCTCCTGTAGCATCTACAAGACTATCATTTGCAAAAGTTGTTTTTAGTTCGCTTACCTTGGTAGTCTTTGTAAGTGGCCCTACAGTTTCCTTTGAGATGCTAAAGTTGCCAGAATTACTACAGCTTGCGAGTATAAGTCCTAAAAGTGATAATGTTATAATGTGTTTTTTCATAAAATATAGATGCACCTCATGTGTGATGGATGCGATTATTTGTAATAAAACTACCGTTAGGTTAGCTTTTAATCATTTTAATAATTTCTAATTATTTAAGCATTTTACCAAGTATTCCAAATACTCCGCGTATCACTGTAGCGCTGGTAAGAACCTTAATTAATGCTTTTGCACCAGCACTTTGTGTGCTTTTTGAACTAGATGATCTAGAAGAGGACTTTGTTGCTTTGGCGCGTTCTTCTTTGGCTTTTTCCTTTGCTTCAGATTCGTTTGCTTTGTCTATCTTTTTCTGTAAAAGTTCGTAAGCACTCTCGCGGTCTGTGAGTTCGCTATACTTTTCTACTAGTTCAGATCTATCATTAATACTATCAATCTCTTTTTGAGTAAGCACGTCCATACGCGACATAGGAGCTCGTAACATTGTTGCAGCAAGTGGAGTAGGGCGACCTTTCTCATCAAGGGCAGATATTAATGCTTCCCCTATACCTAACGAGGTAAGTACGGACTTGGTATCGTAGTATGGAGAATCTGGATAGTTTTCGGCAGTAAGTTTTATTGCTTTTCTATCTTTTGCAGTAAATGCACGTAAAGCGTGTTGCACTTTTAGACCTAATTGACTCAATACTCCGTCTGGAATATCTGTTGGATTCTGTGTTACAAAATAAATTCCAACTCCTTTAGAACGTATTAATTTTACTATACTTTCTATCTGGCTATGAAGTGCTTTTGAGGCTTCTTTAAATATAAGGTGTGCTTCATCTATAAATATTACAAGCTCTGGTTTACCGCTGTCTCCTTGTTCTGGAAAGGTAGAATAAATCTCTGCCAGCAAGCTTAGCATAAATGTAGAAAACAGTTTAGGTCTGTCTTGAATATCTGTAAGTCGAATCACGTTTATAACGCCACGGCCATCCTCAGTTTTTCTAGTAAGATCATCTGTATCAAAAGATTTTTCTCCAAAAAAGATATCTGCTCCTTGTTGTTCTAGCTCAACAATCTTACGTAAGATAGATCCAGAAGAAGCAGGAGATATTCTTCCGTAATTTTCTTCTATCTCTTCTTTACCTTCCTTAGTAGCGTACTGCAAGATTTTTTTGAAATCCTTTAAATCTAGTAAAGGCAATTTATTATCATCACTATATTTAAAGAGAATAGAGATAATACCAGATTGTGCAACAGTAGCATCAAGAATACGAGAAAATAACACAGGTCCAAACTCACTTACCGTAGCTCTTAATCTCACCCCATTTTGATCTGAGAGTGTGAGAAGTTCTACGGGAAAATCTTTTGCTTCAAAGGGAACTCCAATTTTTGCATGGCGCTCATCTATCTTAGCATGTCCTGGGCTTGCTTTTGCAATACCAGATAGATCACCTTTCATATCCATTAAAAGTACAGGGATACCTTTGTCAGATAAGTTTTCGGCTATTATTTGTAGTGTTTTTGTTTTACCAGTTCCAGTTGCTCCGGCTATAAGACCGTGACGATTCAAGGTTTTAAGAGGCACTTTTACGTGTGCATTTGTAATAGTCTCACCATCTAGCATCGCAGCTCCCATCGTTATAAAGTCTCCCTTAAACGTATTTCCTGCTTTAATGAATTCTAGAAATTCTTGTTTTTTATCCATATTGGTAGGTTGTTAGTGCGCTTTCGCGAAAGCGTACTACATCATGTAATCTAAAAGTTTAAAAATACGTAATCCTTAAAAAAGGTTCTCATCTATGTGTACATTTATTGTCTAAAAAACAATCTATATGAAAAGACTTTCCTTATTCGCCGCGTGTCTAATACTTCTTTTGTCTTGTCAAGAAAGACATTCTCTTACGAGACCAGTACCAGAAACCAAGGTTGAAATTAATGAAAAACCTGTCTTTCATAAGTCTCACGAGATCACAAAGAAAGACGCTCCTTTTTCTGACGTAGTACAAGTAGGCGAGATGTATTTTCTCTCTGGTCAAATAGGTTTAAATCAAAAAAACCGCACACTAGTACCTGGTGGAATAACTGCCGAAACAACGCAAACTCTTGAAAACATAAAAGAGGTGTTAGCTCAGCATGATATGGATATGAGTAATGTTGTGAAGGCATTAGTAATACTTGATGATATAGAAGACTTCAAAGCATTTAATGAAGTGTATAGCTCTTATTTCCCTCAAAAGCCAGCTAGAACAACCTTTGCTGCCGAAGCACTAGCTCTAGGTGCAAAAATCGAGATAGAAGTGATCGCTGTTAAAAATTAATAAGTACCTTTTAGAAAAAAATGAAGCTATTAACCAGGTTCTCTTTCATACTCACATGTGTCGCATTTATAAATTGCGATAATGATGACACATTTTCTTCAACTAATGATGAAGAGCAAATAACATTACCTGTAATAGCCATAATTGGGGATGATCTTACTACTGGGGCAAGCTTTAACTTAGTGGAGTGGACGGCATCATATGAGGATAAGATGATTACAGATCTTCAAGAAACGATTGGATTTGAGTTTGGATTTTTGCAAAACACTGTAGGAACAGAACTTGCATTTGCCCTTGATTTTCCAACTACATCTTATGTATTTTATGATGTGGCTACAGGTGGTATGCGAAGTATAACAGATTTTTTTACTCCTGAGAATGCTACAAATAATTTTTACACCGTTAATGCAGATCAAGGTTTACTCACCTATTATCTAGATGCTACTAGTACTTGTTGTGATATATATGTTCATAGTTATAATCAACTATCAGGAGCGTCTTCAGAGTCATATATAGGTAACGCAGATATAGCGCCTGTTCAATTTAATGTCTTTGCCAGCGGTAATAGATCTTTTGCCATAGCTGTAGATACTTTTACGGGAGTGCGTAATCTCTATGTAAATAGCGCAATAGATGGCGAGCGCTTAGGTGTTATAGATGTAAGTGAGTATGGTGGTTTTATGTATAATGATGTGCGAGATGAGATGTATCTCTTTAATTTTAATGGTGACGCAGTGTCTCATGTTGTTCTTGATATAAATACTTTTACTACTAGCGAGCTTACTTCATTTCCGTTGGGATTAAGTATAAGTGATGGCTTTAATGAAGCGCAGTTTTCTCAAAATGAGATGATTTTTAAGGAGTTTGATGGGATTGTCTCTAGTTTGTACTCCTACGAAACAAATACTATTATAACTTATGATAGTACAGATTTAATAAATAGAATTTTTGAAGAAACGGGTCGAGGGATCAATATTATAAATACGTCAATAGATCTTGATACGAGAACATACGTTGTGATGGGAACGTATATGGAAGATAATATTATGTATGGTCTTGTGGTACTAATGAGCTTAGATAAGGAAGTAAAACTCACGCTAGAAACAGATAGTGTGAGACCTCAAGAAGTAATTTTCATAAGAGACTAGCAAAAAAAAAATACCACCTCGTGAGAGGTGGTATTTATAGATTTTAAGTAATTTAATCTTTTAAATATCATCAAAGCTTACATCTGTAAACTTGTCTGGACTCATGCTACTAGGCTTCTCTGAAGAAACAGCTCCTGAGTCTACAACTTCTGTTGGCTCTGGGCGCGAGTAATCATTCTGGTGACGGTCTGATATTACTTCTTGTCCTTTTTCATCAAGAATATATGAAGTCATATCATTCAAGTTTTCTGTAAAACCTGCAAAGTCTTCTTTATATAAGTAGATTTTATGTTTCTTAAAATGGAAAGATCCATCATCATTTGTAAACTTCTTGCTCTCTGTAATGGTAAGGTAATAATCTCCTGCCTTCGTAGATCTTACATCAAAAAAGTAAGTGCGTCTTCCTGCTCTTAATACTTTTGAGAAAATCTCTTCATTGTCACGTCCTTCGTAATCACTCATAATATTCCTTATTGTTTGGATTGTGTTTATCTACTTCAAAAATGATAAAAAATTAGCCATTGCCCAATTATTTCTACATTTCTTTTTCGTCTAGTTGTTTTACGTAAAGTTCTTTATAGTATCCCTCTTTCTCTATTAGTTGATTATGAGAGCCTTGCTGCGTTATTTTTCCATCTTCGATAATTAGAATTTGGTCAGCATTTTTTGCAGATGATATTCTATGGCTCACGATGATGGTCGTAGTATCGACAGTTAATTTCTCTAGATTGTTAAGTATTTCTTCTTCTGTCTCGGTGTCAACTGCGCTTAAACAGTCATCTAGAAGTAATATTTTAGGGTTACCTATAAGCGCTCTTGCTATAGATACACGCTGCTTTTGACCTCCAGAAAGAGTGATTCCTCGTTCTCCTAGAATGGTATCATAACCATTTTTGAAATCAATGATATTGTGGTGTACAGATGCCGCTTTCGCGAAAGCGTAAACCTGTTCATCACTTGCGTCTGTATCACCAAACTTGATATTTTCTCCTATAGTATCAGAAAATAAGAACGCATCTTGAGGTACATACCCTATTTCTGATCGTAAATCATCAAGATGAATAGCTTTCATAGCAAGACCATCTATTTCAATAACGCCGCTCGTAACGTCATATAATCTACCTATAAGCTCAAGAATTGTTGACTTTCCAGAACCTGTAGGGCCTATAATAGCGAGGGTCTGCCCAGGATTAATAGAGAAAGATACATTCTTTAAGGCCGTGATATTTGTGTCGTCATAGGTAAATGTAACATCCTTAAATTCGATAGCACCTGTAATAGGCGTATGGTTACTTGCGGTATTCTGAATTTGAGGTGCTATTTCTAGAAACTCATTAATACGTATTTGTGAAGCTTCTGCAGCTTTAATTATTGATGTTACCCATCCTACAGTAGCAACAGGCCAGGTCAGCATATTTACATACATTATAAACTCTACTAGTGTACCTAAATCTGGTATGGTGCCGTCTATATATTGCTGTCCTCCCACAAAGATTACAATAAGGTTACTAGCACCTATTAATCCTATCATAAGAGGGAAGAAGAAGGCTTGTACCTTTACAAGATCTAAGTTTTTCTCTTTGCTATCTTCACTAAGTTGAGCAAAATCTTTAAAGGTGTTTGCTTCAAGCGTGTAAGCTTTAATCACAGATATCCCGCTAAAGGATTCCTGAGTAAATGTAGTAAGTTTTGAGAGATACTCTTGAACGATCGTACTCCTTACATGTATTGCACGGCTTAGTTTGTAAATAGCAATAGACAATATAGGTAATGGGATAAGTGTGTAGGCGGCTAGGGAAGGAGCCATTCTCACCATATACGGTATTACCACAGCAAATAAAACAAGTGCTTGTAAGAGGTACATGATTGCAGGTCCTACATACATACGTACTTTAGTTACATCCTCAGAGATGCGGTTCATGAGATCTCCGGTTCTGTTCTGTTTGTAAAAACCTAAGCTGAGTCGCTGGTATTGCTGGTACACATCATTTTTAAGATCTGCTTCTATATAACGAGAGACTACAATGATGAGCTGTCTCATTAAGAAGGTGAAAAACCCAGAAAGTAATGCTGCTCCTAGTAGTAAGCCCAGTTTAAAGAGCATCGATTTTTTAAGGCCAGGAAGATTATCTTCTCCAGCATTGATATAAATCTCTACGTCGTTTATGATGTCACCTACGATATCCACATTAAAAACTGCAAAGAATCTTGCAGCAATAACAATGAAAAATCCAGCGATAAGACGCCATTTATAGCGTAAGAAATATTTGTTTAATGATTGTAGTGCGCCCATGGCGATATTGTGCAGTTTTTTTGAACCGCTAAGGTCGGTTTTTTTTAAGACCTATGCGAGCCAAATTTTAGTGTAACATAATCCATAAAACATGGAGATACTTTTAGAAATACTGTATTTTTGCACCGATTTTAAAAATGATCGTTTTTCATTTTATAACCAAACTAAAAGTTCTTTGTCGCTATGTTAAACAGACGCCATATCCGTGTCAAAGTAATGCAAACCATCTACGCACTAGGTAGTAAGGAGCATTTTGATCTTCAACAAGAAGATAAATTTACAGTAGAGAGTATGAACCAGATGTACAATCTGTATCTCTTAATGCTAGACTTAATGGTGGAGGTTCACGCTTTCGCGAAAGCGGAACAAGAAAAATTCTCTAAAAAGATTCTAGCAACCGAAGAAGAAAAAAATCCGAACACAAAGTTTATTCAGAACCAAGTGCTTGTCAAATTAGCTGACAATGCAGAGCTACGCGACGAGGTAAGTAAGCGTAAACTCAAAAACTGGAGAATGAATGATGAGTATGTAACTCTCATTTATAACGAGCTTATAAATAGTGAATTATATGCCTCTTACATGGAACAAGAGGAAGCTGATTTTAAATTAGATAAAAAATTCCTTGTTGCGGCTTACACAGAGATTATCGCTCCTAATGATAAGCTATATGATTATATCGAGGATGCTCGTCTTACTTGGATAGATGATATCCCTATGGTAAACATGGCTGTATTAAAGCGTATAGGGAAGATGAAACCTGCATCTCCAGAATCTATGTTGCTTCCAGTGCTCTTTAAGAATGATGAGGATTTACTATTTGGAACTACCTTACTTGAGAAAACTGTTGCAAATGAAGAGTTCTTGTCTTCTGAAATTTCAGCAAATACGCCTAATTGGGATAAAGAACGTATAGCAGATGTAGACATGGTGTTGATAAAAATGGCACTTTGCGAATTTTTAAAATTCCCTACCATTCCGGTGAAAGTGACTATCAATGAGTACCTTGAGATAGCAAAGGAATACTCAACCCCTAAGAGTAGTATTTTTATAAACGGAATACTTGACAAGCTTGTAAAACAGTACGAGTCAGAAAAAAGGTTAAAGAAAGAGGGTAGAGGTTTAAAATAATTAAATTTTCTTATTTTTACATATCATTATTTAATAAAAAAACAACAATGAAAAAAGGTTTATTAGTATTAGGAGTACTTTCGGCTATGGTATTTACTTCATGTAAGGAAGATGCAGCTAGCAAAGTAAAAGAAGAAAATGTAGAAGTTGCTGCAGCAAGAGATGCACAAGCTACTACATATCCAGTTATTGCTTTTGATGAATCTGAATTTGATTTTGGAAACATTGAAAAAGGAACAACTGTAGAGCACAAATTTACATTTACAAACACTGGTAAAGCACCATTAGTAATTGTAGATGCAAAGAGCTCTTGTGGTTGTACTGTACCAGAATATTCTAAAAATCCAGTAGCTCCAGGAGAAAAAGGAGAATTACTTGTAAAATATAACGGTAGTGGTGCAAACCAAGTAACTAAAACGGTTACAATCAAAGCAAACACTGAGAAAGGGACAGAAACTGTACTTATCAAAGCATTTGTAAACCCTGCTGCAGGAGCAGCTAAATAAGCACTATGGGCGAAGGAATGCAGGGCATACTAGGCCCACTCTTACTCTTTACGGTATTTATAGTATTTTTTATTGTATTACCACAACGTAAGAAACTCAAACAAGAAAAGAACTTTGATAAAGATCTTGCCAAAGGAGATCGCGTGATCACAAAAAGTGGGTTACACGGTAAAATCCTTGAGCTTAATGATAACGGTACTTGTGTATTGGAAACAATGTCAGGTAAAATGAAATTTGAGAGATCTGCTCTATCTATAGAGATGAGTCAGGCCTTAAAAAAATCTGCTGTAGAAGTTAAGAAGTAATCTTATCAAACGAACTTACTATAATAAAAGCCCTCGCATTTGCGAGGGCTTTTTTGCGTTATGATATTTTCTAATTACCCATATTTATTAAGTATAGCTTGTCCTGTTTACGATGCGTTATGTGTAGCGAAATATACAAGTTTATATCATCAACCATAGAGATATGTATGTAATGGAAGCTGTTCAACATCTCATTTATAGCGAGTGATATTTGCTTTGCAATTGTGTAGATGAGTTTCCAATGCATGTAAATGCGGATTAATATGGTCACAGCAGCACATAAAAAAGCCTCACCGGAACGGTGAGGCTTTACTATAAATTAATCTGTAGTCTTATTTAATAATCCCACCACAAGAAATACGCTTTCCAGCTGCACCACTAGGTTGAGATGTAAAGTCATCTGTTCCTTGGTGTACAATAATAGCTTTTCCAACAATATCTTTTTTAGGATCTCCACAACCTATACACCACTGATCTGTACTCATAGTGATCGTTCCATTTCCGCTTTCGTCTGCTGGGAAGTTTCCTATATCTCCTTTATGGAAACCTTCTGTTGCGCCCCATTTACCGTGCTGCTCGTTAGTAGGATTCCAGTGTCCTCCAGCCGATGAGCCATCTGCGCTAGAGCAATCTGCACTCTCGTGGATGTGTATTGCATGCATTCCTTCATCAAGACCACCTATAACAGCTGTAAAGCTTACTTGGCCATCTTCTTCCTTAAAAACAACACTCCCAGTAGCTTTGCTATCGCTTTTAGGTTCTAGCTTCATTATAACTTTTTGAGCTACGGGTGCTGCAGGAGCTTCTACTTCTACTGTCACTTCCTCAACTTCTTCAACTTTTTTTACGTCTTTCTTACAACTTGCAAGAGTTGCTGTAGCTAGTATTGCTAGCGTAATATACTTCAATTTCATAATTTTAAATTTTGTGATTAGTGTTTAATAACCTCTAAGATACCAAGGTTAGCTAAGAAATACTAAACATTTATAAAACCTTTTAGATACTTATGGTGCTAAGTGCTGGTGTATCTGTAATATCTTGAGCATTTAGTGCGTATTGAAAAACGCCACTTTCTCCTACAGCAATAAGTAAGTCGCCTTGAATAATGACATCAAATGCCAGTCTATCAATGCTATGTACTAACACAGACTCGGCTGGGTTTGTTACATCAAATATTTTTATCTCATCATCACATACTATCAAGTAGTCACCATAAAGTCCAAGACCTTTTGGGAATGTAAGTTGGCGAATATTAACAAGCATAGGGTTAAGTACATCAGATACGTTATAAATCTCTAGCTGATTTACAAAACCACCACAGCCTAAATCACTCCATAGCGTTACAAAAGCATAGGTGCTATTTGCTACAACAGGGTCACAAGAAGTAAAATGTTGCACAGATGATAATTGTACAGGAAATTCTGGATTATTTACGTCATAAATAAACATCCCGTTGCGAGAACCTATGTAGAGGTAATCTTTATAACTGAATAAAGTCTCAATGTCAAATCCAATAGGAACTGTATTGACAAGGACAGGATCTGTAGTTGTAGTAATATTAAATACATTAAGATCTTCGTTATCTACCGTATAAAGATAATCTCCCTTAATGACAAAAGTCGCAAGTGATCCGCCTTGACCTACACTGTCCACACTATTAAAATTACTGTTTTCATTACTATCAGAACTACATCCCAATGAAACGATTGCAAATACTACTATAAATATGTATGTTCTCATCGTGATTTAGTTTTGAAGTTCGTAATCAATGATTATAGCTCCGTCCTCCACATCTGGAATAAATCCGTCTGGTGATATTTTTACGGGAAACACATCGCGTATGCGTTTTGTGACAACCAGATTTGCATCAAGTTTATCATAAGTAACTGCTATGAGATCTACAGCTTGATTGATGTAGTACACATTGTTTTTAATAGCGAGATCTGTAGCTCCGGGAGCTTTAATAAAAGCTAGGGCCGTAGGGTTTTGTGGATCTTCATTATCATAAACGTGAAAACCTTCATTCTTTTCATTGACAAAGAGTAAATCATTAATGACATAAATTTTACCTGAGTTGATGATGTTTCTTGCGTCTTCAAGAGTGACACTTGCTTCAAAAGTGGGACGATCAAGAGTAATCGCATCGTAGTTTGATAATAGACCAATAGTATCTATATCATCACTACTTCTGTCTGTGACACAGCTCAGTAGAGAGAAAGATACGAGTAGTAGGATACATACGTGTTTCATAATGTTGTAGTTTATAACTAGATGCATGAATCTCCTTTGCGTTGCGTGTATCGTAAGTAATTTACAATTTGATAACGTAGGCAATAAAAAAAGTTCGAAAAGGATATGGTATCCCTTTCGAACTTCTAATGTTTTCAATAGTGTTACGCTTTCGCGAAAGCGTAATTATTTTATACTAATTTAGTAAGAACTTGAGTCTCGCTGTGCAATGTTTTGTGTACTGGACATTTATCTGCTATTTGCAAAATGCGCTTAAGTTGTTTTTCATCAAGATCTGATATGATTTTAATCTCACGATGAAAAGTGTCTATTTTACCTGCTGTATCACTCTCATCACAAACAGCACAATCTTCTGCATGTGTCTTTGAGTAGCTCGTATGACATTCTACAGTTTCAATGTGCCAGTTTTTACGCTTGGCGTACATCTGTATAGTCATCGCAGTACAGGCAGATAAGCTTCCTGCTAGTAATTCATAAGGAGTAGGGCCGTAGTCATTTCCTCCTACACGCACAGGCTCATCTGCTTTCATGTGGTGGCTTCCAAGCTTAAGAAGAGTAGAGAATCCATCTTCGGCATCTAGACTTGCGACCACTTGGTGTGTAGTGCTTATGGAAGCCTCATCTGGTGTAGGGATGTACCTGGCAGCCCATCCAGCAATTATTTTTCCTACATAAGAAGCATTTTCCTTATCAATTAATAAATGCTCAGAGCCATCAAGAGTCACAAAACTTTTAGGGTGATGTGCTGCAAGGTAAATCTCTTCTGCATTCTTAATTGATACGGTATCATCTTGCGGTGAATGTAGTATAAGTAAGGCTTCATGCAAATTGCGAGCAGCTTCTACACATGAATTTTCTTCAAGATTGTCTATAAACTGTTTTTTGAACGTAAAGTCACGGCCTGCAAGTTTTACCTGAGCTTGACCTTTTTCTCTTATCGTAGCTAACTGAGCGCCCAGTTGTTTTTGAACGTGTACAGGATTACTAGGAGCGCCTATAGTTGCAACGGCTTTTATAGTGTCAATCTTGCCTCCAGCAAAAATTGCAGCAGCACCTCCTAGCGAGTGACCTACCAGTAGGGAGGGAGCTTTATATTCTTTGGCAAGGAAATCTGCAGCGCTTATAAGATCATCTACATTGCTTGAAAAATTAGTGTCAGCAAAATCTCCATCACTATCTCCTAAGCCAGTAAAATCAAATCGAAGTACTCCAAATCCTTGTGAAGCCAAAGCACGACTCACATTGCGCACTGCGCTAAAATCTTTTGTACAAGTAAAGCAATGTGCAAAAATGGCAAAGTTATGAGGATCTTGATTTGCTGGTAAATCAAGTTTACCAGATAATACTTCTCCTTGTGCGTTTGTAAAATTTATTTTGCTTGATCTCATAATAAGTTATTAGTTGAATGGTTGTAGCCCTTCTGTCGAAGGAAATCGAGCAACCTATCTTTAAAGATTTTAATGTACGATTATTACGGCTACTTAGTAAGTTAAAGAGGTTGTTCTTGATAATTTTTACGCTTTTATCATATTTTTCTATTCCGCTTTCGCGAAAGCGTAAAAAAGAAAACCCCAATCATAAGATTGAGGTTTTTCAATACTATGTGAATAATATCACCCTTTTTTCTTTCTTAAATCTGTTTTGATAAACAGTGCTACTTGAAAACGATCGTAGGTATCTACCGCAAAATCATTTTTAAGATAGCCCACTTGCGTGCTCACATTCTTGTTGAAATTATACCCTACAGCACCATATAAACGGTTTTGACCGAAAAAGTCATTCTGCAGATTAATAAAAACCTCATCGTAAGCCGTTAAAAACCAAGTGTCATTAAGAGGATAGGTTACTCGTAAAAAGTAACGTGCTCTATGCTCTGTCGTGTTCTCACCAAAAGGCCTATTGATAAACCGTTGCTCTAAACGGTACCTATGACTGAATTTAAAATTACCTAATGAGTTTTTTAATACAAATTGTTCATAAAGTCTATTTTCAGTTACATTCTTCTCACCGTCAAACTCCTCAAAAGCGGTGTCTGTAGTGATATATCCATAGCCAAAAGATGCCATAGCATTCTCAGAAATATGATAATTTAAAGCAGTACGCAATAACAACTGATTAAAATTGGTTCCAAACTCATAAGTACGATACTGCGCCTCTGCGTGTATACTTAATTTTTCTGAGATTTGATTTGTAGTAAAGAGCATACCCCATGATCCTAGCTTGTCCTCACCGCGATTTTGCGCGGTAAGGCTAGCTGTCATAATTATGGTAAGCACTATTAAAATGATTTCTTTTTTCATTAGTCTAAGGTAAAGGTTTTAATTTCTTTAAATGCACTTACATTCATTGCTTTAAGTGTAGTCTCAAAAGGAGCCCACTCCTCTGAGAAGAAAGTGTTTGTTTTATCTAGCGCAGTTTGTAATTCATTACGAGCATGCGATATTAACGTAGTCTCTGTAGATGTAAGTCCATTAGGGCGACTACGTGCATAGCCACTTGCAGATCCTATACGGTTCATTACCGTGATCTCTGGATTGCGAGTTATTCCTTGTCTTTTATCTATAGTCCCTATATAAAGAGCAATAACCTCATCAATACGCTTAGTCATTTCTCCTATTGATTTGAGTTCGCTTTTATAAGCTTTATCATCATCTAGTTTTTTAATCATCTTCTTATAATCACTAGCGATTGTTTTGCTTTGTACTAGTTGTTTTACAGCATCTGCAGCGGTTTGTGACATTGCTTGCAGTTGCTTTCCAGTGTTATAAGCATCATTAATAGCCTTAGCAGGAACATCATAACGAGGATCACTTGCTACTTCAATAGAAGACTCACTTGATTGATCACCATATTGCATTACTAGTTTGTAATTTCCTGGCTTTACAGAAACCCCTCCTGGCTCGTTATTACGTTTTCTAATTGAACGAGAAGGGCGATCTCCACCAGCTTCACGCATATACCAAGTCATTTTATGAATTCCAGTGCTGTCTGGGGTTTTCCACTTTAAATGACGAATCTGGCGTGCGCCGTCGTAGATTTTTAAGTGAATCGAGTCCCACTTTACATCTTTTACTTCTGTAGTGTTATCATCATCATCAGATATTTCAGCAGTGTCTTCTCCATCTGGAACATCGTTATCTATATCATCATTATCATCTGCGTTGCGCTTAGAACTATCTGAAGCTGTAGGCTTTTCTTTCGTAAAGTAATATGCTATCTGTGCACCACTTCCGCGATTCTCTCCGTTGTAAAGAGCATCTGCGCCAAAACGACTTCCCGTAGGTTGCTGGTATGCGGCATCATATGCAGTAGGAGGGTTGAAGAGTTTTAGCTTTCGCGAAAGCGTACTTCTATCCTTAGCAATCGCTCGTAATGGTCTTATGTCGTCAAGAACCCATGCAGCACGTCCAAAAGTTCCAATCACAAGATCCTGCTCTCTAGGATGAATTACAAGATCCTTAACCGAAGTGGTAGGGAATCCTTTAGTCCATTTTTGCCAGTTATTACCAGCATCTATAGACACATATAAACCATCGTCTGTACCTAGAAAGAGAAGGTTTTTCTCTTCTGGATCTTCTATTATAGCAAGTGCATAACTTTGTACATCATTCTCATCTACAATACGAGTCCATGATTTACCATAGTTTGTAGTTCTGTATGCATACGGAGTATAGTTGAAACGACGGTAATCGTTTGCTACTAATAATGCTTCTCCTTTATTTTTATTACTAGCCTTGATTTGTACAATCCAGCTTCCTTCTGGAAGCCCTTTTAGGCTTTTTGACACATCAGTATAAGATTGCCCACCATTTTGAGTATAATGTACGCGACCGTCATCTGTACCTACCCAGAACATATCTTTTTCCAGTGGAGAAGGCTCAATTACAAGAATCGTTGTATGATTTTCTGCTCCTGTAGCATCCATGGAAAGCCCACCAGATTCTGATTGTTTTTGTTTCTCAGGATTGTTTGTCGTTAGATCTGGAGAGATTACTTCCCATGTAAGTCCTTTATCTGTAGATTTATGTACAAACTGACTTCCAAAGTAAATAGTACTGTTATCAAAAGGATCAATGTTTATAGCCGAGTTCCAGTTAAAACGTAAAAATACATCTGGGTCTGGATGAGTAGGCTTTACTCCGTAGTTATTTCCAGTTTTCCAATCATAGCGACTCACAGATCCCTGCTGACTCATAGTCCATCCAAACTGACTATCATCTGGATCAGGGATTACATCAAATCCATCTCCAAAGGAAATCTCTTGCCAGTAATCATTACGTATTCCTTGAGCTTTCCATACATAAGCAGGACCTCTCCAAGAGCCGTTATCTTGCATACCTCCATATACATTATAAGGAAACTCATTATCTACATTAATATGATAGAACTGTGCTACAGGTAGGTTACCTATAAATCGCCATGTTTTCCCACCGTCTTTTGTGATGTTAAGTCCGCCGTCATTACCATCCATCATGAACTTCCCGTTATTAGGGTGAATCCACCATGCGTGGTGATCTGGGTGTACTCCATTATCTACTCCATAAGCACCCATAAGTTGGTCAAAGTTCTTTCCACCATCCTCAGAAACATTTACATATGTAAACACAGAAAAGACACGATTTTCATTTTGAGGATCTACGTGAATATCACTGTAGTAAAATGGTCTGTTACCTATATCACTCTTATCATTGATCTTCTTCCAGTTAAAACCACCGTCGTTAGAACGGTATAGAGCATTCTTTTTTGCCTCTACAAGTGCATATACCACATTAGGACTTCCTGGGGCAATAGATAAACCTATACGTCCTAGTTCGCCTTTAGGCAAACCATCTTTATCACTCAGTTGTTTCCAATTATCACCACCATCATGAGTCATGAAGATACCAGAACCTTCACCACCAGATTTAAAAAACCAAGGATCACGTTTGTGTTCCCACATGGCAACAATAAGCTTGTTAGGGTTAGTAGGATCCATCACCATATCTGCAACACCAGACTTAATATTTGTAAACAAGATCTTATTCCAGGTCTTACCGCCATCTGTAGTTTTATAAACACCTCTTTCTTGATGCTCACCCCATGGCGAACCTATAGCGCCTACGTAAACGATATCTGGATTAGTAGGATCTATAATTACGCGGTGTATATGTCTTGTTTTCTCAAGTCCCATAGACTTCCAGGACTTACCACCATCAAGAGATTTATAAACACCATAACCACCATTAAGAGAGTTACGAGGATTACCTTCTCCCGTACCTACCCATATCACAGATGGATTAGATTGTTGTATCGCAACAGCTCCTATAGATGCTGTAAGCTCATTTTCAAAAATAGGATCCCATTTAATTCCGCCAGAGGTAGATTTCCATAGACCACCAGAAGCAGTACCTACATACATTACATCTGGATCATCTGTAACGACGTCTATAGCAGTCACACGGCCAGACATACCGCCTGGACCTATATTACGGGGTTGCATATCCTTTAATAAGGACATGTCAAGTTTTTGGGCAGAAACTACCGTACAGACGCACAGTAGCAACAGAGAGAAGAGTTGTTTCATTTTATATTATTTGGTTGATTCTTTATGACATTGCAGTCAAGGGACTAAAGTTAAAGAAAAGCTAATTTGAAATTCTTAAAGGGATGTTAATGGATGGGCTATGTTGTAAAGGTTTTATTCACGCTTTCGCGAAAGCATAACTAATACCCTTGAAATCTTTATGAAATGATTAACAAGGAATTGAGATAGTATTATGGTTTGTCTAACAAAATCGAATTATCTTTGAACAAATTAATTATTCAAAAAACCAATTACTATGAAAAAGATGTTATTAATGGTTGCAGGAGCAGGATTATTATTTGCTTCATGTGCCGAAGGAACGAAAGAGAAATCTACTGAAGTAAATAATGAAGTAGCTGAGGCAACAATGGAAATTGAAGCACCAGTTAAAGAAGAGGTAGGGACTATAGTAGATGTAGCAGTAGGGAATGAAAACTTTACTACACTAGTAACAGCAGTAAAAGCTGCAGGACTTGTAGAGACACTTGCTAGCACAGGACCATTTACAGTATTTGCGCCTACAAATGATGCATTTGCTAAATTACCAGAAGGAACTGTAGGAACTTTAGTAAAGCCAGAAAATAAGGCGATGTTGACTGATATTCTTACATACCACGTAGTATCTGGAAAATATATGGCTGGAGACGTAGTAGAAGCTATTAAAGCCAACAACGGAACTTTTGAAACCAACACAGTAATGGGACAGAAAATCACATTAATGATGGATGGAGAAAACGTTGTAATTAAGGATGCAAAAGGTGGGAAGTCAGTTATTATAATGACAGACGTAGCAGCTTCAAACGGTGTTATACACGCTATTGATACTGTAATTATGCCAAAAGCATAAGCACATTTCTTAAGAAAGATTTATGAAGCACCTCTAGCGAGGTGTTTTTTTATTGGAACATTAGGTAGTATTTTTATAAAGCTATGAGAAGACAACAAGAAAGGAGTGGGTTTGTCTTTAAAACCTATGATGCTCCGCAACAATCATTATTTGATCAGTTGCTCGATATTTTCCAAGAACTAATTACACATACCTCAGGAGACTTTGATGAGGCTATGGATTGGCTTAAAGACTTGGATAAAGAATATAAACTAACAAATGAGGACTACACCCTCGACGACTTTGTTCAAGAATTAAAAGACAAAGGTTACATACGGGAGGAGGTTAAACCCGATGGTAACAGTGGTACCGCGATAACAGAAAAGACAGAACGTGCCATAAGAAAGCGTGCTCTTGATCAAATTTTTGGTAAACTCAAAAAAAGCTCCCAGGGAAATCACCGCTCCAAACTAAATGGAAGAGGTGATGAGCATACTGGGGATCATCGTGAGTATCGTTTTGGCGATCCACTAGAGCGTATATCTATGACAGAAAGTTTGCGTAATGCGCAAATTAATAATGGAGCAGATGACTTTAGCTTACGCGAAAGTGATCTTATAGTAGAAGAGACGCATTTTAAAGCTCAAATGAGTACTGTGTTAATGATTGATATCTCTCACAGTATGATTCTTTATGGTGAAGATCGTATTACACCTGCAAAGAAAGTAGCAATGGCACTCGCACAGCTTATTACCACGCGTTATCCTAAGGACTCTCTTGACATAATCGTGTATGGTAATGATGCCTGGCCTATTAAAATTAAAGACTTACCGTATTTACAAGTAGGACCGTATCATACCAATACAGTAGCAGGTCTTAATCTTGCTATGGATATCTTAAGGCGCAAGCGCAACTCAAATAAACAGATATTTAATATTACAGACGGGAAGCCATCTTGTTTAAAACTTAAGGATGGTCGTTACTATAAAAACCCTAACGGACTAGACGAGTATATTGTAAATAAGTGTTACAGTATGGCTAGACAAGCACGCAAGCTTCATATACCTATCACCACTTTTATGATAGCAAATGATCCTTATTTACAACAGTTTGTAGATAATTTTACAGAAGCAAATCAAGGAAAAGCATTTTTTACAGGCTTACAAGGGTTAGGTGAGATGATTTTTCAAGACTACGAGACTAATAGAAAAAAGAGAATTAAGTAAGAACTTCTATAATAATCACTTGTTACAAAGGAGATACCGTTGCTTGTAGACTATTCAAACAAGCAGCTATTACAAAAAGGAAATAAAAAACACTATGAATTACGAAACGATAAATACACTAGGACAACTTAAAGAAGCTGGATGGATATCTCGTAGCATAAAGGATGAGTTACGAGAACACTTGATAGAAAGATTACAGTCTGGTAAGCCTACATTTGAAGGTATACACGGTTATGAGCATACTGTAATTCCTGAGCTTGAGAGAGCTATTCTTAGTAAGCATAACATAAACTTACTAGGATTAAGAGGGCAGGCTAAAACACGTCTTGCACGTCAAATGGTAAACCTACTTGATGAGTGGATGCCTATAGTAGGCGGATCTGAGATTAATGATGATCCACTTAATCCTATTTCTAGATATGCTACGGAGCTTATTGAAGAAAAAGGCAGCGATACTCCAATTACATGGATTCATCGCTCTGAGCGCTTTGCAGAGAAGCTAGCGACTCCAGATGTAACAGTTGCAGATATTGTAGGTGACGTAGATCCCATCAAAGCAGCAAATTTAAAACTGAGCTATGCAGATGATCGCGTGATACACTACGGGATGATTCCTCGTGCAAACAGATCAATTTTTGTAATCAATGAATTACCGGATTTACAAGCTAGAATACAGGTTGCATTATTTAACATCCTACAAGAAGGTGATATTCAAATACGCGGATTCAAATTAAGATTGCCACTTGACATGCAATTTGTATTTACTGCAAATCCAGAAGATTATACAAATAGAGGAAGTATTGTAACACCTCTTAAAGACCGTATAGGTTCGCAAATACTTACTCACTATCCAGAAACAGTAGCTATTGCACGAACCATAACAGATCAAGAAGCAAATCTTGACGAGCGTCAAAAAACGAAGGTTCATGTTCCTAATCTAGTGAAAGACTTAATTGAAGAAATAGGATTTGTTGCTCGTGAAAGTGAGTTTATAGACGAAAAGAGTGGGATAAGTGCCAGAATGAGTATTACAGCTTTTCAAAACCTAATGAGTACTGCAGAGCGTCGTATGTTGCTTTCTGGTGATAGTTCAACTACAATACGCTACTCAGATCTACTAGGAATCGTTCCTGCAATTACAGGGAAGGTAGAACTTGTTTACGAAGGGGAACAAGAAGGAGCAGGAGAGGTTGCCAAAATTTTAATAGGTGATGCAACAGCTTCTTTGTTTAATGACTATTTCCCTAAGATTGAAAAACTCACAAAGGATGATGAGAAAGATCCTTATGAAGAAGTGCTAGCATGGTTTTTTGAGCAAAGCGGTTTTGAACTAGAAGATACGCTTACCAATAAAGAGTACGAACTTATGCTAGATAGTATTACACCCCTTGATGATTTAATCAAGAAATATCAACCTGAAATTGCAAAAGAGGATACGTATTTCTTAAAAGAATTTATACTCTTCGGGTTAGTAGAATTCAAGAAGCTGTCAAAATATAAGCTTACGACTGGTATGCGTTTCAATGATCTCTACGGGTCTTATTTGTCAGGATTAGCATAGGAAACATAATTAAATAATTGCTTTAGTTAATTTGTTTATACATTTGATTTAAAGTGAATTATGTAAATTTTTTAGTTTAGACTAAAAATGAAAAAGCTCCCAAATTGGGAGCTTTTTTTATCGATAATTATCTATAAGAAAATGATGTTAACTTATAAATTTGGAATCACAAGATTTTGATCTGGGTGTATAACATCTGGGTTTTTTAAGATGTCTTTGTTTGCTTCAAAAATCTCTTTGTACTTCATTGCATCACCATAATAGTGCTTTGCAATTTTCCCTAAAGTGTCTCCACTTTCCACTGTATGTTTTGCATACACAGATGTGTCTGCAACTTTAATATCGGCTACAATATCACTTGGACTTTCTCCTCCAGCTGCTTTGATTGCATCCCAAAGTTGATTTTTCTCATACTGATTTGTAGCAGTACCTGTTACATGAAGTACACCGTTTTCTTCTTTTACATCTCCGTTCTGGATGTTAAGTTTTTCTCCTAGGTCAAGAACGTTTTGATATTTTGCTTTTACCATTATTTAAGTTTATTGTTATTAATGATTAAAAGATACAATGTTTTCTACAATTAGATACTTTTTAGTCTTCAAAGATTAGTTGTCCCGTAAATAGCACTTCTACCTCGACTAAAGGTGGTTCGTTTACAACAATTACATCGCCCGTGGCGCGTATGGTTCCTTTAAGACTGCTTATAGGGTTAAATACCATCGCAGCGGCGCTAGTGTGTCTAAACTGAATATCATCTACTAGAAAGTCTCTCCCATCAAACTGCGGAAACTCATCACTAAAGTTGATATTCATTTGATCTGCTCTGCCGGATATTTTAAAGTTGCTAGAACCATTTGCAGATATTGTTAACGACGGTACATCTAGAGTTAAAAACACATTACCGTTTTTATTAGGATCATCTATGTTAACGCCATTTGGACTTGTGTTGCTCCATAATGTTAGAGCTGGGTAGGAGAGGATTCCTTCACTTTCTATGTCAAAAGAAGATGCTTGTCTTATAAAATTAATGTTTGGAGACGTTATTGTTACTAGTGTTCGTCCATACTCCCTTAGAATATTACAACTATTATTGTTCTGTAGTACAAGTGTTCCTTCTGATACTTCAAAATTTAAGTCCGATACAAGATTTTCACCTGTTTCAATAATCACTTGTTGTTCTGCTCCCTGCTTTATGAGCACCCGAATGTCATCTTCCATTTGGATTTTTGTAAAAACAGGTACGTCAATTTCATAAGTGATGATATCACCATCCGTTTGGAGGCAATCATTTGCATTTTCTGTATCGCAAGAGAATAACAGTATGACAAGTAGCTGCAGCATAGTGTTACGCTTTCGCGAAAGCGTACTTAAAATATTTAATAAGTGTTTTTGTAAACTCATAATCGTATCCCTAATCCAAATTCTATTGCTTCTGCTTTTGCTCCGTGGGTTTTTACAGCCACACTACCAAAGTACTTTTTACCAAAGGTGCGTTTAAGTCCTACGCGTTGATAAAATCTACCTTCAAAATCATATGGATAATAAAGATAATATCCCGCATGTGTTATTAGTGCTGTATTGTTGAGATGTAACTCGTGACCAATAAATAATCCTACACGCTTCCAGTCTTGATCTGCAGTTACGCCACGTCCAGGAAATGCAACAGACAAAAATTCAATTTCATTGTCCAAGAATTTTGAGAAAAAAGCTTCAGCACCTGCGAGAACACTACTTTTCTTGCTTAATCTCTTATCTGCATATGCAGAGATTATTGCAAATGGCTCTCTGCCTAAGCCTATAAAGTCGCTCTCGTTGAGTCCTGCGCTTAGGGCAATATTATAATGGATAGGCTCTTTGTAAGATACTTTTTTTCCCTTTGGGATAAAATCTGGAACGGCCTGATCTTTATAAATAATCCCGGCATTGAAAGCTATTGTGTTTGTACTCGTGTTGGGCGCTCGTAAATTTCCATTAGAACCGTGTAAAAAAGTAAGTCCTGTTTGAAATGAAAGCGTAGGAGTGATGGCTTGTTTATAGTTAAGCATTACGAGTGTCGCGCTAAATAAACGAGAGCCATACGCATTGTTTTCCACATTAGTTTCTAAGTCAAAGGGATTTGTAGTATAACCAATACCTTGACCTATTCTAAACATGAGCTTGCGGTTCAAGAAATAAAAATTGTAGTGAGCCAGCGCATTGTAGGTATCTCCTAGATTTTCATTTTTGAGATCTTGATATGCAAAGGTAAATCCCCAGTCTGGATAATTATAGAGTCGTTCCCACTCCTTTAGACCGTAGGTTTTTCTATTATAACTCAGAATAATTCCTTCGGGATGTCCAGTAATAAGTGAGGATACATCTTTATTATGTCTTAAAATACTTCCGTAAAAATAGTTAGCTTCTAGTTCGTAGGGTTGTACTTCTTGAGCGTTTACTTGTAGTATGGTAAGTAAAGCAATTGTGGTGATAAGTAGTTTTTGCATCATAGAGAGATGTGCGAAAATATCAATAAAAAACTGAGATATGATTTATTTTCTAGATATCGATTAATTACTCAAGATGATTTGAGTTTTTGGTGTTTATTAATCCACGTTGTGATATGTCTACATCTCGCTTTAAATGCTGCACTACTAGCTGTGTAGTCGTCTTCCATAATGCGTAGTAAATCTCCGTGTATCCAGTCAAATTCTGTTCCTAGATGAAATAGTGTGGTCATGGAGTATGCTTTAACGGCAACCTTTTGATCTGATATTAACCAGTCAAAACAAGTAGTAGTCATGCGCTCTCTTTGAATTTTAGTTAGAGAAGATCTTATTTCTGGATTCATTATTTTGTAATGGGAGACGGCTAGCTCCTCACAGATCTTGCTCACAGGTCGCAGTGCGGAATCTTGATAAACTGTATGCATCTTGCTTGTAAAATACTCCAAATAAGGTAAAAGGGTTTTGATTTCTTTTCTAATTGCAAACTCTGCTATCCAGCCGGCCTTAGGAGATCTAGGGTCGTCTATCATAAATAGAATTTCTAGAACGATCTCCATAAGACTAGGCTCATTTATGACTAACTGTGCATAGTGCGCGCGCTTATTGCGAGTATGGTTCACATGTGCTAGTTCATTATAAAGTTCGGATAGTGTCATTAATTAGGCTTGTCTTAATAATGTTTCAACCACTTTTTTAATTCCGGTAGATGCTATTTCTGGAACTATGCTAAGACGTTCTCTCTGTGCTATTGAGGGTTTTGGATCTATAAAATAAATCTGAGCGTTAGGTTTTGCAAAATCAATAAGTCCAGCGGCTGGATATACTTGCATGGAGGTTCCTACAATAATTATAAAATCTGCTTTACTCACAAGCTCTGCAGCTTTGTCTAGAAGTGGTACCTCTTCGCCAAACCATACTATATGCGGTCTTAGTTGGGACCCTAGTGCACATAAATCCCCTTTTTTTAAGTCGGTTGTCCATGGTTTTATATCACTTTTATCTTTACTGCTACGTACTTTGAGTAACTCTCCGTGCAAGTGTATGACATTTGAGCTACCTGCGCGTTCATGCAGGTCGTCTACATTTTGAGTGATAATTGTGACATTGTAATCTTCTTCTAGTAGCACAAGGTCTTTGTGCGCGGCATTAGGCGTGACCTCTAGTAGTTGTTTCCTTCTGTCGTTATAGAAGCGTAATACGAGTTCTTGATTATTGCGCCATCCTTCTGGAGTAGCAACTTCCATTACATCATGACCTTCCCAGAGACCATCTGCATCTCTAAAGGTTTTTAAACCGCTTTCGGCACTTATTCCCGCTCCAGAGAGGACAACTATGTTTTGTTTAGACATTCTAGTTTGTTTTGCATTTTAAAAGTACAGTATCTTTGGCCTGTAAACAACAATCATGGATCAAGAGCTGCTAGTATATTTACAATCATTTCTTACAGAAAGACGCGTTCAATTATTTGATAGGGTGCTTAAAGAGCGTACAAATCATTTTACTGTTGCGGTGGAGGATGTGTATCAATTGCATAACACCAGCGCTGTAATACGTAGCTGTGAGTCTTTTGGGGTTCAAGAACTACACGTTATAGAAGAGGTTAATGTTAAGAGAATAGATCGTGAGATTGCAATGGGTGCTCAAAAATGGGTAGATGTGCAGCGCCATAGCAGTGCAAAACATTGTATTGAGAACCTAAGAAAGCAAGGATATAAGATTGTTGCCACTTCACCTCATAAAGATGCTCATCGATTAGAGGATTTTGATATTACAGAAAAGGCAGCTATATTTTTTGGTCGTGAGACAGAGGGATTAAGTGATACGGTGCTTGACATGGCAGACGATTTTATTTATATACCTATGGTGGGTTTTACAGAGAGTCTCAATATCTCAGTTTCTGCGGCAATAACCTTACAGCATATTATGACTAAGCTCAAGCAATCAAGTAATTCTTGGCAATTTACGGAGCAAGAGCTTTTTGATAAAAAACTTGAGTGGACACGTAAGATGATTAAAGATGTGGAAGGAATTGAGCAAAGATTTCTAGAAGAAAGAGGGTAGAAGTACGCTTTCGCGAAAATTTGATTTCTTAAAATATAAGCTGTCAATAAGTGTAAAGTTGATGCACTTTTAAAGACCAAGATGTAAATTGAAAAATTCAAATTATGAAACTTACCGCATCACTAAAAGAACTTGCAGATAACAGTATAAAACGTCATCCTGGCGCTGCTCAAGACATCATGAGAAAAGCTATTGAAGATCTTGAAGCTACAGATATATTGAAGCATGCTGTAAAGACAAGAGATAAATTTCCAGACTTTACATTGCCAAATGCTCAAGGAAAAACTATCACGCTAAGTGAGCAATTACAAAAAGGTAAGGTAGTGATTACCTTTTATAGAGGTGGATGGTGTCCTTATTGTAACTTAGAACTTAAAGCTTTTCAAGAGGTGTTACCTCAAATTAAGGATAAAGGCGCAACACTTATTGCTATTACTCCAGAGACACCAGATAATTCTTTATCAACTAAGGAGAAAAATCAGCTAGATTTTGAAGTCCTTACTAGTAAAAATAACGAATTAGCAAGATCACTCAATTTAGTTTTTAAACTTCCAGAGGCACTTGCGGAATTATATGGGAAATTTGGCATTGATCTTTTAGAGAGTCAAGGTAATAATGCAAATGAACTTCCTATCGCTGCCACGTATATTATAGACCAAAACGGAGAGGTTTCTTATCATTTTCTGTCAGAAGATTATAAACTTAGAGCAGATCCAGAAGATATTATAGCTGCATTATAAAAATCATATTTTCGCGAAAGCGTACTATTTAAAATAGTACATAAAACCGAAAGCCCGCTAAATCTAGCGGGCTTTTTGTTTATCTGTTTAATAGATAATTAATCTTTTCTTTGAAGTACTCTGTACTCTTCATAACATTCACTTATTGCATCGAGAATTTGAAGATCATTTGCGCTCATGATAAAATTATCTGAGTAGCTACAATTTTTGAGTATTGCATCTATATCAACACGATCTATTTGAAGTAATGCACTTAGTGTCTCACGGTCAAATTTACGCTCTAGGAGATTACGTACTTTATCATCTTCCTTCATTTGCCTAAGCTTACGAAGTTGGCCTTTCTTTCTGCTAAAAATATTATAAAGAAAATCTGCAGGATTGAAAATAGAGCTCAATACTCTAGATATAGCTCCTGGCTGACTTTTTCCTACCTCGTAACCAGAATTTAGACCAGATATACTGTATCGCTGATTGCTGTAAATAGGAACTCTCTTTGCATCAATTTCTAGATATCCAGTAAGCTCAATTTCTTGAACCACAACTTCTTCAAGTGCAATACCTATCTCTGTCATTTGGATTTTTACGTCTCCGTATTTAATCCAGTCACCGCTCACGCGTACTTTAAGAGATTTGTATCCAAGGTAAGAGAAGTATAAGGTGTCATTTACTGCAGCCTTAATCTCGAATCTACCATATTTATCAGTAGTTGCTCCTTTAAAATTTGAGAGGTTGAGGATATTTACATTCTGTAAAGTAATATCTGTACTACTGCTTAATACTTTTCCATCAATAAATCCATCCTCTAGCTTTTCTTGAGCTTCAGTTGGGTCTGATATAGTATCTATTTCTTGTGAATATCCTACTGCAACGGCAGAGAATATAAGTAGGTTTAGTATGATCTTCTTCATATGCTAAGGCAATTTATGCATTCCATTGGGAAAATCATACCAAATCTATTTATTTACAATAATTCTAACATTTAACGTGCGTTAGACTAGCTTCTGCGACGTCTTTTGCCAGAAAATGGGCTCTTGTTTCCTTCAGACCTGTTATCTGGCGTGCGTGGAGATGAACTACGTTCTGATCTCTCCGACCTTGCTGGTCTTTCTGATCTACTTCTAGAGCGACCTCCTTGGTCATCTCCATAGCTTGATTTACGATCGCTACGTTTTCTATCTGAAGATCCTCCGCCACTACGACGACGATCTCCGCCACCGCTGCGACCACTAGATCTAAATCCATCATCACCACCTCTACGACGATCACCACCACCGCTGCGACCTCCGCCACTACGACGACGATCTCCGCCACCGCTACGACCTCCGCCACCACTGCGACCACCGCCACCTTGAGTTTCCTCAACGCTTACACGACGACCATCTAGCTCAAAGTTTTCAAAGTGAGATAAAATTCTATCTTTGTGCTCAGTATCTGTATTAAAGAATGAAAAAGCATCTTTACAGTCTACACGGTATACGCCATCTTGACCTAATCCTAATTCTTCCTTTAAGAAGTCTTTAAGTTTCATCCAGTCAAAATCATCTTTGCTACCTACATTTATAAAGTAACGAGTAGAGTCACCAGATTGCTCCTTAGCTGCTCCAACTGCATTTTGATTAAGATCTTTGGACTTCTTGTAGTAATTAAAGAAACGTGTGAACTCTACAGAAAATACTTTTTTGATAAGCTCTTCTTTCGTGTTGTCTTTTAATACTTCTTCTATTTCTGGAAGGTAAGCATCAATCTCGTTATTAATCTCTGTTGTGTTAATGCTATTTGCAAGGTGAAATAACTGTACTTGCGTGATTTCCTTTCCGTCTGGAATGGTTTTTTGTTCAAACTTCTTACCTAAGATTTTCTCAAGTTGTTTGATCTTACGCATTTCACTTTTAGTAACAATTACCAGAGAAGTACCTGTTTTACCAGCACGACCAGTACGACCAGAACGGTGTGTGTAGGTTTCTATCTCGTCAGGTAATTGATAGTTTACTACGTGAGTAATATCATCTACGTCAATACCACGAGCAGCAACATCTGTTGCAACAAGCATTTGTATCTGGCGATTTCTAAAGCTCTTCATTACCAGGTCACGCTGGTTCTGACTTAAATCTCCGTGAAGTGCTCCTGCGTTGTATCCATCTTCAATAAGTTGCTCGGCAACTTTTTGAGTATCACGTTTTGTGCGACAAAAGATAACCGCAAAGATATCTGGATTTGCGTCAGAAAGTCTTTTAAGTGCTTGGTAACGATCTCTTGTGTGTACTACAAAGTACTCATGAGATACGTTCTTTGCTCCTTCGTTTTTATGTCCTACCGTTATTTCTAACGGGTTTACCATAAACTCCTTTGCTATACGTGCAACTTCTCTAGGCATTGTCGCACTAAAGAGCCATGTAAGCTTATCTTCTGGTGTATCTGCTAGGATGTTTGTAATATCCTCATAGAACCCCATGTTAAGCATCTCATCTGCTTCATCAAGTACACAGTAGCTCAATTTTGTAATATCTACCATGCGACGGCGCATCATATCTTGCATACGTCCTGGTGTAGCTACTACAATTTGTGCTCCGCGAGAAATCTCACGAGCTTGTTCTTGTATATTTGCTCCTCCATAAACTGCAACAACACGCACACCTTTCATGTGCTTTGAGTACAGTTTCATCTCATTTGTAATCTGGAGACATAGTTCGCGAGTAGGAGCTATAATAAGACCTTGAGTAGTCTTACTATTTTCATCTATATTTTGTAATAATGGAAATCCAAAGGCAGCTGTTTTTCCTGTTCCTGTTTGTGCAAGAGCAACCATATCGCGGTCTTCGGCGAGTAGTTGTGGGATAGCTTCTTCTTGGATTTTTGATGGGGTTTCAAATCCCATATCGGCAATAGCCTGGAGTAAAGGCGCATTTAGGCCTAGTTCATCAAATGTCATAAGACAATAGTATTTATAAGTGTTAGCGTGTATAGGAAGCGCAACGACTTATAAACCAATTGCTTCGATCAACACGTGCCAAAAAATCTGGCAATACCTCACCCTGAGGTTTTTCAAGGTGCAAAAGTACTCAATAAAACTATAATGAAAGCATTTGGGTTTAAAAAACTTATTCCTGGTTATGTAGAAATTCAAGAAATGCAGATACAGCAAGGCCTCTGTGGCTTATTTTTCCTTTTAAAGATGGAGCCATTTGTGCAAATGTTGCATCGTAACCTTCGGGTTTGAAAATAGGATCGTACCCAAAACCGCCATCACCATGACGCTCTTTGGTGATTTCACCTCTGCATATACCTGTAAAGGTTTCTGTTTTATTTGCTTTCGCGAAAGCGATAACTGTTTTAAACTGTGCTCCACGGTCTTGCTTAGTAGCGAGATTAATTAAGAGCTTATTCATATTATCCGAGTTATCTTTTTGCTCACCAGCATACCTTGCTGAATATACTCCTGGTGCACCATCAAGCGCATCTACCTCAAGACCAGTATCATCTGCAAAACAATCGTACCCATAGTTAGTTAGCACATGATTTACTTTAAGAAGTGCGTTACCTTCGATGGTATCTGCATCCTCAATGATTTCTTCTGTGCATCCTATGTCTGTTAAAGATAGGAGGGTAATATGATCAGGCACTAATGCTTGAACTTCGCGAAGTTTATTGTGATTGTGTGTTGCAAAAACTAGTTTCATTAGGATACAAGGCTAAAAATTGCTGCTCCGTATATTGCATATCTTACAAAACGAGCAAGACCAAATAATGCCCAATACTTAAACTCAAAACGAATCATACCTGCAGCAAGACTTGCTACAGCAAAAGGAAGCGGGAGTAAAGCTCCTACAAGAATTAAAAAGCCTCCCCATTTACGAGCATTTTTTAAGTGCTTCTCCATTTTTACCTCTAGGTAATTATGAACGGATGGAATTTTTAAAGCTGCTCTTCCTGTAAAATACGAAACTGCTCCACCAGCATATGATAATAGTGCAATAAGAGATAGGTATAAAATAGGATTACTCGTCTTATCACTCCATGCAATAAAAAGCTCTGGAGGTATTATACCAAGTATAGATTCTGAAACAAAAAATAAGGTAAGGACAAGTAGATTTGAATAGTTGTCTATTACATATTGAAGTGCAGTATTAAGGTCTATTACAAAATAGTGAATAAGAACTATAGCTGCCACAACAAATAAGATAGGAGGGAGTGCTTTTTTAAGAGCATCCTTTAAAAAAGTATAAAAACCAGTGTACACGTAGTACTGGTGCAATAATTGCAGCCTGTTTTTCTTTTTTGTACCTGATTGTGATCCCATGTAATTGTAGTCGTATTGAGCATACAAAAATAACACGTAGCGGTAATTATATAGCTACTTATGCTCATAAATATAGGTTAAACCCGTTTAATTTTTAACGTTATTAACTCAAGGTAATTGTAAGCTCATTTTTATTTTAGAAATTATCCTTATTGATGATGATATGGTTCCCCTTTTAATATAGTATAACCTCTATAAATTTGCTCGGTAATAAAGAGTCTAACCATCTGGTGAGAAAAGGTCATGGATGATAAGGATACTTTTCCTTGTGCTTTTGCATAAACCTCTTGAGAAAATCCATAAGGACCACCTATAACAAAGACTAGGGTCTTAATACCACTATTCATTTTCTTTTGTAGAAATTTTGAAAAGCCTACGCTTGTAAACGTTTTTCCATTTTCATCAAATAGCAAGAGGTGATCATAAGGGCCTATTTTAGATAAAATAAGGTCGCCTTCCTTGTTTTTCTGTTCTTGCTCACTAAGATTTTTGACATTTTTAATATCCGGGAGAATTTCTATGGAGTATTTCACATAAAAATTGAGCCGTTTGCTATACGTGTCTATCAGTGCTTGCAACTGTTTATTATCGGTCTTGCCTACGCAGAGAAGTTTAATATTCATGTGGCAAAAATACAAAACTACCATACAGAAGTAAGAAGCTTTACCTTTTGCTTATTTTTACATCAAAGGAACAATATAAATATGATTTCAGAAGCACAATTTCAGATTGAGATAGAAGGTATAATTGCAAATGCTATTAGAGAGGATTTAGGTGATGGAGACCATAGCTCACTGGCTTGTATACCAGCCACCGCCACTGGAAAAGCAAAACTACTTGTAAAGGATGAGGGTGTCCTTGCGGGTTGCGCTTTCGCGAAAGCGGTATTTGCACACGTAGATCCTTCATTAGAAGTAGAGGACGTATTAAAGGATGGAGACGCTGTAAAATATGGTGATATTGCATTTTATGTATCTGGTTCAAGCCAAAGCATTCTCAAAGCAGAACGCTTAGTGCTTAATGCTATGCAGCGTATGAGTGCTATTGCGACAAAGACAAAGTTCTTTGTGAACCTTTTAGAAGGAACAGATACTAAAATTCTAGACACAAGAAAGACCACACCAGGAATAAGAGCGCTAGAGAAATGGGCTGTTAAAATAGGTGGTGGTGAGAATCACCGTTTTGCACTGTATGATATGATTATGCTTAAAGATAATCATATTGATTTTGCGGGTGGTGTTACAAAAGCGATTCTCAAAACAGTGGATTACCTTAAGGAAGAGCAGCGAGATCTCAAAATTATAGTCGAAGCTAGAAGTCTGGATGAGATTAAAGAAATACTTGAAAATCACGAGCATGTATATCGCATTCTTATAGATAATTTTAATTATGAGGATACTCGCACAGCAGTAGCATTAATAGGCGATAAATGCCTTACAGAATCTTCTGGTGGTATTAATGAAGAGACGATACGTGAGTACGCTCTTTGTGGTGTAGATTATATTTCTAGTGGAGCGCTCACACACTCTGTCTATAACTTAGATCTTAGTCTGAAAGCAGTTTAATGGCATCAGATAAGACGATAGAGCAACGTTTAATGAGATTCAAGCCTTTTTGTTGGCTTGTGAGTATCTTGGATAGTGTCGTAATTCCTGGGTTTGAGGGAATGACGCTTCTTTACTTGCTACGCGCTTATTTTAATGGGATTATCCAGGGAGCTCTGGGATCCCGCGCAAGTTCTATTGCTTATAGTTTTTTTATGGCCATTTTTCCAGCTTTGTTATTTTTACTCAATCTAGTGCCATATGTTCCTATTGAGAATTTTGATATCAAGTTCATGGCCTTTATTTATGAGCTCATACCTGCGCAATCCTTAGATTTCTTTAAACCTATCATAATCGATATCTCACAGAATGAGAGAGCAGGTCTTGCTTCCTTTGCTGGTTTGCTAGCCTTGTTTTTAACGGCAAACGGTGTCAATGCTATTTTTAGTGGTTTTGAGGGTTCTCATTATAATGAGATAAGTCGTAATTTCTTTAGGCAATATGCGGTTGCTTTAGGTACTTCTATTATTCTGGCATTGTTGTTGGTTACTACTATATCAGTAGTGATTTATTTTGAATTATTACTTAATTCATTGAGGGAGCGTGACTTTATGAGTAACGATATGGATATCGCGCTATTAAGTATAGGTAAGAACCTGTTTTTAATCATTATGATTTATTCGGTAATTGCTACGCTATATTATTTCGGAACCAAAGAAGGGCGTAAAAGCCGTTTCTTTTCACCAGGAGCATTAATGACAACAATATTATTTATGATAACTACCTACCTATTTGGTATTTATATTGATAATTTTGGCACATATAATGAGTTGTATGGCTCTATTGGTGCATTATTAATAATGATGCTTTATATTTGGTTAAATTCGAACTTGATTTTACTGGGTTATGAGCTTAATGCAACCCTTCAAAAATTACGGATTTTACACAAAAACCCTAGTACAAATTAAATAACACACACACACACACACAAATTATGAAAAAGTATTTATTAGCTTTAGTAGCCGTATGTAGTCTTACAGTTAGCCAGGCACAAACAGTAGTAGGAGATGCAACCTTACCTAACTCAGTAACAATGGGAGGTACAGAACTTATCCTTAATGGTGCTGGTATGAGAGAGAAGGTAGTATTTGACCTTTATGCTGGAGGATTATATCTAGTGTCAAAAAAGAGTGATGCAGCAGCTATTATCAATGCAGACGAGACTATGGCGCTTAAATTAGACATCGTTTCTGGAATGGTTTCTAGTAAGAAAATGATAGGAGCTGTAGATGATGGTTTTGATGCTTCAATGAATGGAAACACAAGTTCGCTAGATGCGAAGATTGAGCAGTTCAAAGGTTTTTTCAGCGATAAAATTGTAAAAACAAACGTTTTTGATATCGCTTATATCAAAGGAAAAGGAACTGTAGTTTACAAAAACGGAAAAGAATTAGGATCTATTGCAGGTCTTGATTTTAAGAAAGCTCTTTTCGGAATCTGGTTAGGTAACGACCCAGCAGATGATGATCTTAAAGATGCGATGTTAGGTAAAAACTAATAATCAAAATCATATTAAAAATGGCGATCACTTGTGATTCGCCATTTTTTATGCATTATAATCTCTCTGTAAATCAAATTAATTTTAGAATTTTAAAACTTGAATACTATGAAAAAACACATAACCCTACTTATGCTGCTATTTTTTGCAGTGAGCATACAAGCGCAACAAGGAACTATTTTTGGCCAATGGAAAACTATAGATGATGAGACTGGTGAGGCAATGTCTATCATAGAAATCTATAAAAAGGATGGTAAAGTGTTTGGTAAGATTATAGATATATTAAATCCAGCAAATCGTGACAAGACTTGTATTTACTGTAAAGGTGAAGATTATGATAAACCACTCATAGGTCTTGATATCATTAAGAATCTTGAAAAAGATGATGACGAATATGAGGGAGGAACTATTTTTGATCCAGAGAAAGGGAAGGAGTATAAAGCTAAACTGTGGATTGACGAGGATGATAAAAATGTCTTAAACGTTCGTGGTTATATAGCATTCTTGTTTAGAACGCAACAGTGGGTAAGACGTTAATGATGTTGCTGTTTAATATAGAAAGCCGTTTCTTTTGGGAGCGGCTTTTTTTACGCTTTCGCGAAAGCGTATGTCAAACATTAATGGTCTTTTTATTGACGATAAGCTCCTACGTTTGATCTGCTTCTGTAACTTTGTATATTCATACTTTCTTATCATAATTTGCTATGCCTTATTTTATTGATGTTATACTTCCTATCCCTGTAGAGAATACGTTTACGTACTTCGTCTCTGAGGCAGAGTTTAACTATATTCAAAAAGGGATGCGGGTTGCTGTTCCTTTTGGAAAAAAGAAAGTATATGCTTCTATTGTAAAAAACAAGCACCAGGTGGCGCCTACAATTTATGAAGCCAAGGAAATACAGCAAATTCTAGATGAGGACGCGATAGTCACTGAAGAGCAGCTCAAATTCTGGAGTTGGATTGCAGATTACTATATGTGTACCGAAGGAGAGGTCATGCGCGCTGCACTCCCTAAGGCTTTCTTACTGGAAAGCGAGACTGTGATAAGACTTAAGGAAGATGGCTTTGATATAGATGAGACATCGCTTAAGGATGATGAGTTTCTCATATATGAAGCATTACAGCATCGTTCAGAATTAAAGGTTCATGAGGTGATGGATATTCTAGACAAGAAAAAAATTCTTCCTTCTATACAGCGTTTAATTGATCAAGGTTTGATCGAGATGCAAGAAGAGATTTATGAGCAATATGTACCTAAGCTTGTAAAATTTATCACTATTGCCCCAGCATACGAAGGCGAGGAGGGACTTACAACTGTACTAGAGGAATTGTCACGAGCTCCAAAACAACGAGAGATGGTGCTCACATTTTTCTCGCTTAAAGCGAAAACAAATAAACCAATATCATCTCAGGACTTACAAAAAGCATCTAGCGCTACTGCTAGTCAGCTCAAGGCGCTTGTGGATAAAGGTGTTTTTCAAACCTATCAAAAACGACAGGACCGTGTAGGTTTTGACGGCGAAGTTTTTGAAACAAAGGTTCTCAACGAATATCAGCAAACGGCTTATGATGAAATAAAAAGTCATTTTGAAACAAAAGATGTCGCCCTGTTGCATGGAGTAACTGCATCGGGAAAGACAGAAATATATGTGCAGCTCATAGAAGAGATGCTTGATTCTGGTAATCAAATACTGTATTTACTTCCAGAAATAGCACTTACTACGCAGTTGATAACCAGGTTGCAAACCTACTTTGGTGAGCGCGTAGCGATTTTTCACTCCAAATACTCCGTAAACGAGCGAGTAGAGGTGTGGAATAATGTATTGAAAAAGCTAGATAAAGCTCAAATTATTATAGGGGCACGTAGTGCACTTTTATTACCCTTTAGAGACTTAAAATTTATAGTAGTAGATGAGGAGCATGAAAGTAGTTTTAAGCAATACGACCCTGCGCCTAGATATCATGCTCGTGATGCTGCTATTGTGCTAGGAGCAATGTTTAAAGCAAAAGTATTACTTGGGTCTGCAACGCCATCTATAGAAACAGTATACAACGCACAGCAAGGGAAATATGGTTATGTGTCTTTAAAACAAAGACATGGAGGTATTTTAATGCCTGAGATTAATCTTGTAGATATTAAGGAGAAAAGCAAAAAGCGTGAGATGACGGGTCACTTTTCTGACACCTTAATACGCGCAATTACAGATGCACTAGCACTAGGGGAGCAGGTAATTCTCTTTCAAAACCGTAGAGGTTTCTCACCTATACTAGAATGTACTACTTGTGGTCACGCGCCACAATGCCCTAATTGTGATGTAAGTCTTACTTATCATAAATACAGGTCACAGCTACGTTGTCATTATTGTGGTTATAATATCGCTTTACAACAGAAATGTATGGCTTGTGGAAGCGCAGAGCTTACTACTAAGGGTTTTGGTACAGAGCAAATAGAATTAGAACTCAAAGAGCTATATCCAGATAAATCTATTGCAAGAATGGATTCTGATACTACTAGAGGTAAGTATGGATTTGAAAAGCTCATTACTGTCTTTGAGCAAGAGCAAATAGATATTCTTGTAGGTACGCAAATGCTAACTAAAGGTTTAGACTTTAGAAATGTGACTCTTGTGGGTATTATGAATGCAGATAGCATGCTCAATTTTCCAGATTTTAGAGCACATGAACGTAGTTACCAGTTGATTGCACAAGTGTCGGGTAGGGCAGGGCGAACAGAAAAGCAAGGTAAAGTACTCGTGCAGACTTATAATCCTTACCATCAGATCCTACAGCAGGTTTCTGCAAATAAGTTTGAAGAGATGTACAAGGAGCAATTAGAAGAACGACGTAATTTTAAGTATCCACCTTTTCATAGATTGATACGTATTACTTTAAAGCATCGAGATTATCAAAAAATAGAAGAGGCGAGTATCTGGCTCGCAAAAGCATTGCGTCAAACTCTAGGAGCAGACGCGGTATTAGGTCCAGAGACACCTTCTGTAGCAAGAATACGTAACCAGTACAGACGTAATGTATTAATTAAGATAAGCCGCCGCCAGAAACTTTTAGAAACAAAGAAGGCTATAAAGCGTGTTGTCACTAGTTTTAATGCAATCGCTCCTTACAGAAGTGTACGGCTTGTGATAGATGTGGATTGTTATTAGATAAAATTTTCACTTCATATTAGATGTAAAAAATCCCACTCAACGAGTGGGATTTTCAATTTTACATTTATTTTTTCGTCTAACGTCCTCTTATGCAGACAATGCATCTATAAGTTCTGACTTTTTATGTCTTGATAAAGGAATTTTCTCTCCGTCTATCTCAATATTTCTACTATTGTATTTATCTACCTTGTCTATATTAATAATATAAGACTTATGTATACGCATAAAACGTTCCGGTGGTAATTGTGCTACAAATGATTTCATCGTTGCAAGTACAACAATAGGATCATGCACAGTAACTAATTTTACATAATCTCCAAGAGCAGTGATATATTTAAGCTCATTGAGCATCACTTTCTTTTTCTTTAGGTTACTTTTTACAAAGATATAGTCATCATCTTCTACAGCACCTTCAGTTTTAAGTTTATGTAGACTTATGGCTTTGTAAACAGCATTTGTAAAGCGATCCTTAGTAAGAGGCTTACGTAAGTAATCGATTGCGTTATAATTGAAAGCTTTGTAAGCGTATTTTGTTTTACCTGTTACAAAAATAATCTGTGGCTTATGGATAAGATCATCAAGTAAGTCAAATCCAGATAGGATAGGCATTTCTATATCGAGAAAAAGACGGTCTACTTTAGTCTCGATAAGGCCATTTTTAGTTTCTATGGCGTTATTATATTCGGCAACTAATCGTAAATTAGGGTGATCATTAATCATCTTTACGATAGCTAGACGTTGTAAACTTGAATCATCTACAACTGCGCAGTCTAATAGTACTCCTTCCACAGCGATTATTATTTAATTAGGTTAAGTTCATCAATATTAGACAAAAATAACCTATTTACCAACAAAAACATGACTTTCATCGGTTATTCGTGTGATTGGTCGAATGATTTTTCCTTTATTCTCATAGCTATTGGTGAATTTAACGTCTTAATCGATAAAAAAATGACTATTGGCGATTAGCTGTCTATTTCTAAGATAATAGTAGCTATACATTCTTGCATTTAGACTACAAGTGTAACTTAACTATCTTAAAAATTCTTCCATTGGTAGCTCTATAATATGTATCCTTATTATATAGTAATTGCTTGGATTTATAAATTCACTTTTCGCGAAAGCAACACCATGAAAATGAACCTATTTAAAAAGTATGTTTTATTTTAAATTTATAAACAAATTGCTATTTGAATATTAAAAGTAAATCGTTACTTTTGCACTCATTTTTAATTTAACTCATATTATATGAACCATTACGAAACTGTTTTCATCTTGAATCCCGTTTTATCTGATGATCAGATAAAGGAAACAGTAAAGAAGTACGAAGGTCTTCTTAAAGAAAAGGGCGCTAAGATGATTAGTAAAGAGGATTGGGGCTTAAAAAAGCTTGCATATCCTATCCAAAACAAGAAAAGCGGTTTTTACCACTTACTTGAATTTACTGTTGATGGACAAGCTATCAATGATTACGAACTAGCTTTTCGCCGTGACGAACGTGTGATGCGTTACCTTACGGTAACACTTGATAAGCACGCGATCTCGTGGGCTGAAAGAAGACGTGAAAAACTAAAAAAGCAAAAAGCGTAAGTTATGGCATCTTTACAACAACAAGCAAAAGGAAAGAAGGACGGAGATATCAGATATCTTACGCCTCTTAACATTGAGACTAACAAAGCAAAGAAGTACTGTCGTTTTAAGAAATCTGGTATCAAGTATATCGATTACAAAGATGCAGACTGGCTAGCAGGTTTTGTAAACGAGCAAGGTAAATTGTTACCTCGTCGTCTTACAGGAACTTCTTTAAAGTACCAACGTAAAGTGTCTGTAGCAGTAAAACGCGCACGTCACCTTGCATTGATGCCTTATGTAACTGATTTATACAAATAGAAACTAGATAACAGATGGAACTTATATTAAAGAAGGACGTTGAAAATCTAGGATTTGCAGACGATCTAGTAGAAGTAAAAAACGGATACGGTAGAAATTACCTAATTCCTAACGGTCATGCTGTACTTGCAACGCCTAGCGCAAAGAAAGTACTTGCAGAAAACCTTAAGCAACGCGCTCACAAAGAACAAAAATTTGTGGACGATGCACAGAAGCAAGCAGATAAACTTAACGGACTTGAAGTTAAGATTACTGCAAAAACTGGAGATGGAGACAAGCTTTTTGGATCTATTAACAATGCAGACGTTGCAGAATACCTAGCAAAAGAAGGTGTTTCTATCGATAAGAAATTTATTTCAATCGCAGGAAACGTTGTAAAACGTTTAGGTAACTATGAAGCAAAAGTACGTTTCCACAAGAATGTGGTAGCTACACTTCCTTTTGACGTAGTAGCAGAGGCTAACTAAGTCATTAGACATTATATGAAAAGCCGTTCTTACATCGTAAGGACGGCTTTTTTATGAAATTTATTTTTTAATACGCTTACGCGAAAAAGTGATTCACAATGAAATACGCTCGCCTTACAAAAGAACAACTAGAAGAACTAAAGCCAGAATTTATAAATTTTCTAGCAACGCAATCTATCACTGGTGATGAATGGGCAACCATTAAAGAGAAACAACCACAAGTAGCCGAAGAGGAAATAGATGTTTTCTCAGATCTTGTGTGGGAAGGTGTGCTTACCAAAGCACAATACCTAGAGCACGTATCTCCTAACCAGATGCACTTATTCTTACTAGGAGAAAATAATATGTCACTTATTGCTGTAAAAATCAATAAGGAAGATATAGACATCACCACTGCCGAAGGCTATGCATGGCTTAAAGAAAACTTAGGGGATGATGATGTTGTCTTTATGAGTGCAAGCAAAGATTATAGCGCAGATCGCAATGCAGATAAGTTTAAACTTATAAGTGAAGGTGCTGTAATAACTCGAGGAGACCTTTATAAATGGTTTGCTCGCTTTGTAGATGTAAAGTAATTCTTATCGCCCAAATTAGTTATCATTAAAAAAGGATTGTAAAGACTACTCATAAAACGTAGTTTTTACAATCCTTTTCTGTTATACAAAGACTTCTCTAAGCGTGTTGTATTCTTAATTTTGCTTTTTTAAGTCGCTTGTTATCTAGTCTCTTTATCATTTCTTCTGCGATACTTTTATGTACAGCTACAAATGATTGTGTGTTTTTTACCTCTATAGTTCCTAGGTGTGCTCTGTCTATGTTTCCTTCTTTAAAAAAGAAACCAGCAATATCACCTTTAGAAATCTTATCCTTACGCCCTCCAGAAAGTTCTAAAGTATGCCACTGTGATCCATCAGGAATACCTTTATCATGTATAAACTCTTCACCCATTTGTGGCATAAACTCTGGAAGTTTCTCATCTTTCCAGTGTAATACATATGCAGTTCCTTCAGATTGCATACGAGCAGTACGACCATTACGGTGTGTAAACTCTTCTGCGTGAATAGGTAAGTGGTAGTGAAGTATAAATTTTATTTCTGGCACATCGATACCACGGGCCGCAAGGTCTGTAGCAAGTAGTAATTGGTGCGTGCCATTACGAAATTTAAGTAACGACAGCTCTCGCTCTCGTTGCTCCATCCCACCATAAAAAGTCCCGTGAGCAATACCACGATCACTAAGGTATTCACTTATACGTGCGATTGTTCCTTTAAAGTTGCAAAAGATAATCCCAGGCTGATCGCCTAGATGACATAATGTTTTCACAAGCATGTCAAGCTTATCTTTATCTGGCGATACAATAGCTTTTAGCTCAAGTTTTGATCCTCCTTGATGCAAGTAATCTACTTCTACTGGAGAAGTAAGGCCTACAAACTTTGGAATATCTATTCCCTGTGTTGCAGAGGTAAGCACTTTCTTTTCTAGCGCTGGTAAAAAACTAATGATTTCTGTCATTTCACCTTCAAAACCTACTTCTAGCGACTTGTCAAATTCATCTAGAACTAATGTTTTAATATAATCTGTAGAAAAAGTTTCTCTTCTTAAATGGTCTGCTAGTCTACCAGGTGTCCCTATTAAAATAGCTGGGCGATGTTTTATAGCTTGTCTATCTGTATTAAAACTTTGCCCTCCATAAGCCGCGTGTATTTTATATCCAGTCCCCATATTGCGAGCCACGTTTTCTATCTGGATAGCGAGTTCTCGAGAAGGAACTACGATAAGTAATTGTACTTCTTCAAAGTCTGGATCAAGCGCTTCTATTACAGGTAATAAAAAAGCGAGTGTCTTACCCGTACCTGTAGGAGATAGTAATATCACCTCTCTTGCAGATTGAATTGCGAGTTGAGCTGCCTCTTGCATCTCATTGAGCGTCTTTATCCCTAGCTTATCAAGGATTTGTTTTTGCGTTTTTTGATTACTTGTCATAGACTGCAAAGATAATTATTCATTTATGAGATATCATCTTTTATAGAGTTCATGTGTTAGGAGTTGCTTGTGTATTAAATAAGTTATTTTAGAAAATTTTGGATTGATATTATGTTAATGATCAGGTATTATTGATGTTTTTTATGATTGTTTTACGCTTTCGCGAAAGCGAGCCAATAAAGTATTGAACAATTGTTAAGAAAATGCTAAAGAAATGTTACTAAAATGAATGTATTCTTTGATTTACTCTAGTATTTTTACGGAAACAAATTCAAACTTTATGTTCAAAAATTTTTTCTTTTTAATCGTAGTACTTGGCGCTTTTAGTTTGCAGGCACAAGTAACTACTTCCTCTATTTCGGGAGTAGTAAATGGAGGTAGCGAGACTTTGCCAGGAGCAAACGTACTTGCAGTACACACTCCTACAGGTACAAAGTATGGTGCTATTACAGACTTTGATGGTCGTTTTAGTCTATTAAATCTACGTGTGGGTGGGCCATATACAATCACCATGAGTTATGTAGGATTCCAAAGTCAAGAGTTTACAGGTGTAAATCTTAACTTAGGTGAAACGTACAATGTTGAAGTAACGCTGAGCGAAGATAGTAATGCGTTAGAAGAAGTAGTGATTACGGGTTCTCGTAATAATACTTTTAGTGATGGACGCACAGGTGCAGCGACAAATGTAGGTGAGAGACAATTAAAGTCACTTCCAACAATATCTAGATCTGCAGCAGATTTTTACCGTTTAGAGCCTAGTGCTTCTAGTAACGGATCTTTTGGAGGACGTAACGATCAGTACAATAACTTTAGTCTTGATGGGGCGGTTTTTAACAACCCATTTGGACTTGATGCTGCGACTCCAGGAGGACAGACAGGTTCTCAACCTATTTCTCTTGATGCTATTGAGCAAATTCAAGTAAGTACAGCTCCTTATGATGTAACGCTTTCTGGATTTACAGGAGCTTCTGTAAATGCTGTAACTAAGAGTGGATCGAATGAAGTAAAAGGAACTGTTTACGGTTTTTACAGAAATGAAGATCTTACAGGTGGTAAAGTTGCTGGAGATGATGTTTTTAAAGCAGATCAAAGCCAGAATACTTATGGTATCTCTATAGGAGGGCCCATCATCAAAAACAAACTATTTTTCTTTGCAAACTTTGAAAAGGAATCTAGATCAGATCTTGGAGCTCCATGGGCACCTAACAGAAATACCGGAGCTATTAATGAGTCCCGAGTATTACCAGCAGATCTTGATGCTGTTTCTGCTGCGCTAGGAAGTATCCAGTATGCAGATGGTTCTTTTTATGAGCCAGGAAGATATGAAGGGTTTAACTTTGATGCAGGTTCTACAAAAGCACTTTTTAAATTAGATTGGAACGTGAATGATAAGAACCGTGTAGCACTTGTTTACAACTTACTACGCTCTTCTAAGGAAAATCCAGCAAACCCAAATGCTATTGCATTGCGTGGACCTAACCAGACTACATTGCAGTTTGAAAATGCAGGATACGAAATTAACAACAACATAGATTCTTTCCAGTTTGAGTGGAATAGCGACATTGCTAGTAACATCTCAAACAAATTACAAGTAGGTTACACGTTCTTTGATGATTTTAGAAAGCCTTTTTCTACACCAGGTCCATCTATAAACATTACAAAAGGAGGACAAAACTATATCATAGCAGGTCATGAGCCATTTTCAATTTCAAATGTACTTGAGCAACAAGTTTTCCAAATCACAAACAACTTGAATATTGTTTCTGGAAGTCACACATTTACTTTAGGTACGTCATTTGAGAAATTTAGCTTCTACAACTCTTTTAACTTAACAGGATACGGTTTTGATTTATTCGGAAGTGTAGCAATCGATCAAGACATGGATTTTGATGGTGATGGAGTACTAGATACAGATTATGTAAATGATACAACGGGAGAAACTGATCTTGTCGCTTTTCAAGATTTCTTAGTAAACCAATATCAAGGTACATTCTTATCTGCAGAGGCAGAATTTAACGAGAATAATGGTCTTCCTATTGGTGATCCACAAGGTTGGGCTCTTGCCGAAACTAATGTAGGGCAGTTCTCTCTTTATGGACAAGATCAATGGAAAGCAACAGATGATTTAACGCTTACACTAGGGCTACGCCTTGATAAGCCTTTATATTTTGACACAGAAGATAAAATTCAAGAGAACATTGATCGTAAAGGAACATATCAACCAGAAAATGTTTATGTAGATCCATCAACTGGAGAAGACATCTTATTGGACAGTACGGTACTTCCAGATAATGGATTCTTATTCTCACCTAGATTAGGTTTTAACTGGGATGTAGAAGGAGATAAGACATTCCAAGTACGTGGAGGAACAGGTATATTTACAGGTCGTTTTCCTTTTGTATGGTTAGGTAACCAAGTACAAGGCGTTGACTTTTTCTTTTACCAAACGGTAGATCAAGATTTCAAATGGCCACAAGTGTGGAGATCTAACATTGGTGTTGATTACCGCTTAGAAAATGGAGTGGTACTTACAGGAGATTTCTCTTACACAAAAGATCTTAACGCAGCACACGTTCAAAACTGGGCACTAGATAACCCATCTGCTACGTTAGAAGGAGTTGATAACAGACCTATCTATCAAGCTTCAGATTTTTCTACTAATGCCTTTGGAGGACCTACAAATGCGTATGTATTTACAAACTCTGATAATGGTCGTACAATCAACGCTACATTAAAAGCAGAAAAATCATTTGGTAACGGACTTTATGCAAGTGTAGCATATAACTACCTAGATTCTAAAAATGTAAACTCTATCGATGCAGAGATTACTGGTGATGCATTTAATGCAAATGCAATACGTGGTAATGCAAATGACGCAGTGTTATCGAACTCACGATATGGTGATCAGCACAGAGTAATTGCTGTAGCTTCAAAGAAGTTTGAATATGGCGATGGCAAGTTTGCTACTACCATTTCTACATTTGCAGAGTGGGCTAGAGGAGGACGTTTTAACTATACCTATGCTGGAGATGTTAATGGTGACGGAAGTAACTTTAACGACCTTATTTACATCCCAACTGCTGGAGAAGTAACACAGCAAAATTTTGCTACTCCAGAGCAAGCAGCAGCATTTAATCAGTACATCGAGCAAGATGATTACTTAAGTGATAATCGTGGTCAGTATGCAGAGCGTTATGGAGCACTTGCACCATGGAGAAGCCGTGTAGATTTCCGTTTATTACAAGATTTTAATTTTGATGTAAAAGGAAAGAAAAACACCATCCAGTTTAGTGTAGACGTTCTTAACTTAGGAAACTTTATCAATTCTGATTGGGGACTAGTTGAGCAACCTAACAGTATCCAGCCGGTAAGTGTAAGCGTTGCAGACGGTGTACCTACATACACATTCAACGAAGAGCTTACGCAAACATTTGGAACAGATGCAAGTCTTTTAAACAGATGGCAAGCACAATTAGGACTACGTTATATCTTTAACTAAGCTATTGTAGATTCTTATTATTATTATTATTAGCAATAAAAATGCCCCTCATTGAGGGGCATTTTTTGTTTTATAATCTTCGAAAGGTTTAAACTCCTACGTAGTTGTAAACTGCAATAAAGTGAGAGGCTGTGCCTCCCAAGACAAATACATGAAAAATAGCATGGTTATAAGGAATGCGAGAAATGCTGTAAAGTACAGCACCTATCGTATATAAAATACCTCCAGTAAAAAGCCATTGCACTCCAGCTGGATCAAGATTTGCTAGTAATGGTTTGTATGCAAAAACGATAAGCCAACCCATTGCTACATAAAGAATGGTAGAAAGAATATCAAATCGTCCTGTAAAAAAAAGTTTTAAAATAATACCGAATAAAGCGATAGACCATGCAATCCCAAAAATCCACCATCCAGTACTTCCTTCTAAAGTTACGAGTGTAAAAGGTGTGTAAGTTCCTGCAATGAGTACGTAGATTGCCGCGTGGTCAAAAATCTTTAATCTAGCTCTACGTATTGGTTTTACAGCACTGTGGTAAGCCGTAGAGGCAAAATACAGCACAGACATGCTAACTCCAAAAATAATGAGACTAACGGTTGCTGTGATTGATACGCTTTCGCGAAAGCTTAAAAAACCCAAAGCAATCAAACTTGCTACAAAACCAAATCCATGTGTCCATACATTGAGTTTTTCCTCAAGTGGGGAGTAATCTGGAGTTGGCTCTACGATGTTTTCCATTAGTTATCTGCTAAAAGATAGTCAAGATGTTCCTTAAGGATTTCTGTAACCTCTGCTGCTGGACCTCTGCCTTGAGCCATTACCGCATTTTCTACAAAGCGTACGGTACCATTGCGATCCATAAATACGAGCTTAGGATATGTGTTGGTTTTCAAATCTTGCTTTAAATAGCTGGCACCATCTACTAGGTGCTCAAAGTCAAACGGTTTCTTAGTTAAAAAATCGTCGATTTTACTTTTTGGCTCAAAAGTGATAGCGACAAAATTTACGCGATCTTCATACTGTTTCTTGAGATCATTGAGATAAGGTATCTCTGCGATACAAGGAGGGCAGCTCGTAAACCACAAGTTAATGAGTGTGATTTTATCATTATAACTCTCCTTAGACTTAAGCCCATTTGTAAGATCTTGCAGCTGAAAGTCGGGTAGAGGTTTATTAATTAATCCATTTACTCCTACATTAATATCTAGAGGCGCGCTATTAGATTGCGACAGCATCACCTCGACCTCTTGTATAATGGAGTCTTGTCGCACACGAGAATGGCGAACTTTAAAGTTGGCTTTTGTGTATTTCCAGCTTCCTTGCGCACCGTAAACCTCTTCTATAGATTTTAGTTTGGCTTGAAAGCTTTCCTCGTCATAGGTGTCACCTTGAAAGGTATAGTAGTTTTGTTGAGCGCTTAAAGAGAACGCAACAAATAGTATAAATAGGAATGGAATGTTTTTCATGGTATATGTATGAGTTACAAAGATAGTTAATGGTAACAAACGTTTTCTTATATACATTTATCGTGCCTTAGTGGGGGTTAGGGGGATTTTGTTACGATAGTTTAGGACACTATAAATTTTGATTTTGTTTCTAACTGAGTTCTTTATTGCCAATAGTTTTTTCTTTTTATTGCGTTAATATTGTTTGCTTTTGAAAATAATTATAATTAGAGGAAATAAAGTCAGAATCAATAAATTCCCAATTCCAGGTGAAAAATCCTGAATTGGAAATGATAACGAAAATACTGCTCCAATAAAGTAAAGAATTGAGAAAACAATAAACAAAATCAAAAATGTATTTCTCCAAATAGTTTTTTTAGAAAGTTGAAATCCGATTGTTAAAATCAGAATTGGTAAATAAAATACAATCAGGTCAATTTCTTTAAACACAAAATTTGGAATCCAATGTAATTCTTCCGTTTCGTAGTTATGTCCAAAAGAGTAAGAATTGGGAACAATTAGAATCAGAAATACGATTAGGTTCAAAATACTAACAGTTTTATTTTCCTTTATGTAATTCCAGATTTTAATCATCATTTCAATTTATTACCAACAGGCCCCTAAATAAAGACAATTTAACTCCAACAACTATTGGTTGTGCAAGTAAGCCTATCGCGTAGTTCTTTAATTGATTATTTAAATATACAGATATTTGCGTTTTCACGCATCGCATAGACAGTTTTCAATTTTCAGTGTAATCGGGACGCTTCATGTATTGTCATGTCTAACTGCAATGACAATTGAACTTTCTATAATTGAAACCTGTGCTTTTTGGCAATCAGCCGTAGCAGTTTTATGTATGCTGAGTTGTATTTTAAATATCCTTTCTTAGTTTGTCAGGATTTTGTCTTGTGTCAAAAATTGTAATTATTTCAATTTCGTTTAGATTTGTCGAAATTCTATAATAAAAGGTAGTTTGTTTTGTTACAACACACTTATACAGGGCTTTGAGATCTGAAGATTGAGGGCAGCTTTCTAGTTGATAAGAAATCTGTTTAATTTTTACAGTTAGTTTTTCAATAAACTTATCACGCGTTTTTAGATTCCAAGTTTCTAAGAGATATTCGGAGAGTTTCAGGAGTTTTCTTTCTGCTAATTCAGATAAGAATACTTCCATTAAGAAATCTTTTTCAAGAATGAATCATAAGAAACTCGCTTTCCGTGATCAAGCTGATTGATCCCTTCTTTAATTTCATCTTTTTCAGAAGTAGTTAATTCATTCCAAAAATCAACTTTTTCAGCATTTACAAAGTCAGCTACTTTTTGAATAAAATCACTATTTTCTATCGCTAAGATAGTTTTTACCAATTCAATTTTTGTTGATTGAATATCCATATTAATTGAGTTAACTAATCAAATATACAAAAAGAGTTTTTATCAGTTTGCTGAGTGATTATGCATCCCAACAGTTCCCTATAAAAGCAAGCGCATCTCCCGATAGCTATCGGAACTTCTAATATTCCTGTTCTATTATTTTTTAATTGATCGTTTATATACAAGTATTTAAGAAGGATGATGCTTTCGCGGAAGGGTAAATTGGAGAGGGCTCTGCGATGTGAATTATGGATCAAAATTAGCTTAAAAGCTTGTACTGAGCCCAGCCGAAGTAGGCTTGTTTTTTAACTTAGTTCTTTGTTGCCTGTATTGTTTTTCAGTTTATTCAGAATATCGATTTCGTTCGATTCCAAAAGTTTTATTGGTAAATAAATTCCTTGTTTTGATTTCGTTTTGAGAGCGTAATATGTTTTCCTTTTCAGAACTGTTTTTAAGTGAGAGTAATCTAATTCAGATTTACTTTTGTCTGATTCAATAATAATTTTGTCAGGATTAATTGTGTAGTCAAGGTCAAAATTCTGAAACCAAGACTTTTGGGTTAGAATAATAATCAAAGGTTTTAGCATATAGTAAATTCCAAAAAAAATCATAAATCCAGAGTATCCAATTCCAGGTTTTGTATTGCCATTATAATACAAGTTTAGACCCATTATCAATATCAATGGTCCAGCTACAATTCTTAAGATTGAGAAGAAAATTCCGTAACCAAAATAATATTCATTAAGAAATATTTTTATTCTTTCAAATTGTGATAATTTTTCTTTGTTCAATGCGTTTGGTTTAAATTGATGGCAACAGGTAACTACACAAAGCGAGTTCGGTGCGGTACTGCCTATTTGATTGTTTTTTAATTTATGATTTAAATATACAAGTATTTGAGAAAGATAATGCTTTCGCGAAAGCTTAAAGTCAGGAAAAACCTTTAATGAAAATTATAGGTTAAAATCAGCTAAAAAACTTGTAAAGAGCGCAGATGAATTAGGCTTATTTTTTGACTCAGTTCTTTGTTGCCCACAGTAATTATTGCTATTGGTTTGGGTAAAATTTATCTAAAGCTTGTTTTAAATGATTAAGTTCATTTCGTTTTAGTTTTCTCTCATATTCGCCAATATTTGTATATATTTTTACCATTAAACCTTTAATTTTTTTATCAAATTCTTTGCGTGATTTGGTAGTTTCTTTCAAGTTAAATACATACCAATATAAAGTACCAATAAATTCAGTTGGTAATTCTAACAACTTTTTCCTTACGTTTATTATTTCATTGTTACTGTTTTGATTTATAATGTCTTTTTCCATTTTGTACGAAAAAGTCTTGATTTCATATTGTTTTATTGTGTTCTCATTATCCGTTATCATTTGAGCTGGAAAAATATCCAAATGCTTACGATGTTTCAATGAAATACTTTTAACAGTAATATCAGTTTGTGAAAGATTTTCCAATTTTACTGATAGGCGTGAAGGTAAATAACCTTTTGGATTGTGTGATAAACTACAGGCCTGAGCTATGCTCAAATCGACATTTAAGATTTTTAGATTTTTAGATTTTTTCTTGTCAATTAGTTGCTTTAGATAGTAGCCTATTACTCCGGATATTATTGAAAGAGTGAATGTTAATAATGTATATAAATATTTATCCAATGTTTTGATTGTTTTAGTTTATTGTGGTCAACAGCCCTCTACATAAGCCCAGTGCGGTGCAGTAGTGCCTATTTTAATTGATTTCCTAAATATACACTTATTAGTGTATTCGTCACCGCATAAAGAGCCGTAAAAACTTACTAGTCAGGCCATAAAAAAAGTGGATACCTATCTCTAGATATCCACTTTACATGATCGTCAATCAATCTTTATTCTTCTTCTCCTGTGCGTTCTCCTTCGTTTCTAAAGACGAGTTTGTCGTCAAAGGAGTCTACGAGTATCACGCTGTCTGATGCTACTTTACCGCTCAAAATTTCTTTTGATAACTGATTAAGCACTTCGCGTTGCATAGCTCTCTTCACAGGTCTTGCACCATATTCTGGCTGGAAACCTGCTTCGGATATAAAGTCTATTGCCTGTTTTGTGGCGTCTAGCGTAATATTTTGCTGTGCAAGCATTTTTTGAATCCCTTTAAACTGCAACTTCACAATATCCCGAATGTCTTTTCGCGTAAGCGGACTAAACATTACAATGTCATCTATTCTATTTAAGAACTCTGGACGTATGTTTTGTTTTAATAAGCCAAGAACATCAATCTTTGCAGATTCCATCGCAGCATCTACATCTGGAATCGCCTCAAAACGCTCTTTTATAATATGACTACCCATATTTGAAGTCATAATGATAATGGCATTTCTAAAGTCGGCAGTGCGGCCTTTATTATCTGTAAGTCTACCTTCATCAAGCACCTGTAATAACACGTTAAACGTATCTGGGTGTGCCTTCTCAATCTCATCGAGCAACACCACAGAGTAAGGACGACGTCGCACGGCCTCCGTAAGCTGGCCACCTTCATCATAACCTACGTATCCTGGAGGCGCTCCCACCAGACGGCTCACACTGTGACGCTCTTGATACTCACTCATATCAATGCGCGTCATTGCATTCTCATCATCAAAGAGGTACTCTGCCAGTGCTTTTGCAAGTTCTGTTTTACCTACACCGGTTGTTCCTAAAAATAAGAACGAACCAATTGGCTTCTTTTGATCTTGTAAACCTGCACGGCTGCGTCGTACGGCATCACTTACGGCAACAATAGCCTCACGTTGTCCCACTACACGTTTGTGCAACTCGTCTTCTAACTTGAGTAACTTCTCACGTTCTCCCTGTAGCATTTTTTGTACAGGGATTCCTGTCCATTTTGCAACCACCTCTGCAATGTCTTCGCTAGTTACTTCTTCCTTAATAAGCGAAGTATCTGCTTGACTTGCAAGATCCTTTTGTAGCTCCTCAAGATGCTCTTGAGCTTCTTTTATTTTACCATAACGTAGCTCTGCTACTAGCCCATAGTTTCCTTCTCGCTCTGCTTTTTCGGCTTCTAGCTTGTAGTTTTCTATGTCTTGCTTAGCATTTTGTACACTCTCTACAATATCCTTTTCAGATTGCCACTGTGCGTTAAGATCGTTGCGCTCCTCCTTAAGGTTTGCTAGATCTGCACGCAGGCTTTTGAGCTTATCTTCATCTTTCTCACGCTTTATAGCCTCGATCTCAATCTCTAGCTGCATCACACGACGGTCTAACACATCTAGCTCTTCTGGCTTAGAGTTGATTTCCATTCGCATTTTCGCGGCAGCTTCATCCATCAAGTCAATCGCCTTGTCTGGTAAAAATCTGCTCGTAATATAGCGCTGTGATAACTTTACAGCAGCAATAATTGCATCATCCTTAATACGCACCTTGTGGTGTGTCTCATACTTGTCTTTGATACCACGTAAGATAGAAATCGCACTCTCTGTATCTGGCTCATCTACGGTTACCTTCTGGAATCTACGCTCTAGGGCCTTATCTGCTTCAAAGTATTTTTGATACTCATCAAGCGTGGTTGCACCTATGGCACGTAATTCTCCACGAGCAAGCGCAGGCTTAAGAATGTTTGCCGCATCCATTGCGCCTTGACCACCTCCAGCACCTACAAGGGTGTGTATCTCATCTATAAAGAGTACGATATCGCCATCACTTTCTGTTACTTCTTTTATAACCGCTTTAAGACGTTCTTCGAATTCTCCTTTAAACTTTGCACCAGCAATAAGCGCTCCCATATCAAGGGCAAATATTTGCTTATTCTGCAAGTTTTCTGGAATGTCGCCATCTACAATTCTATGCGCAAGACCTTCGGCGATGGCGGTTTTACCAGTACCTGGCTCTCCTACGAGAATAGGATTGTTCTTGGTACGACGCGTTAAGATTTGTAATATGCGTCGTATCTCTTCATCACGTCCTATTACAGGATCTAGCTTTCCATTACGAGCAAGCTCATTTAAGTTTTTTGCGTATTTATTTAAAGAATTATAAGTTTCTTCGGCGCTTTGAGAAGTCACACGATTTCCTTTACGTACTTCGTCAATCGCGGCACGTAAATGCTTTTCTGTCACTCCTTGATCTTTTAAGATTTGAGCTACTTTACTTTTTGTTCCAAAAATAGCGAGTATCAAATGCTCTATAGAGACATACTCATCGTTCATTTTTTTAGCAATAATACTAGCCTCCGTGAGTGCTTTATTTGCCTCACGACCTAGTAGAATATCACCTCCTGATACTTTTGGGTAGCTTTGTAACGTGCTATCTAAAACTTGCTGGAATAACGGAATATTTACATCTAGCTTTTGAAGTAAGAATGGAGTAACATGCTCATCTATTTCAAAAATAGCTTTAAAAATATGCTCGTTTTCTATTTGCTGGTGACCCATTTCTTGCGCAATTTGCTGCGCTCTCTGGATGGCTTCCTGCGATTTTATGGTATAATTATTTAGATTCATAGTATATGTTTAAAAGACGTATAAAGAGAGAAATGCATCTCTAGATTGTCTTGATTTATATTAATTCTTAAATGCAATAGTCAATTATTATTCCACAGGAGTTTGTAGACAAAATGTCTTGTAAGCTCTTATTTTAGCTGACTTTATGACTTATTTAAGAACTATTTTACGCTTTCGCGAAAGCGTAACACAGACACAACGACTACCTTTGTAAAAAAGAACTTAATTACAATGGGAATATTCAATTCAATGTTTGGAGGAGATAAGGAGCCAAAAGAGAAAAAAGCGCCTATGCCTTGGAAGCAATTAACCACTTTAGAGCAACTCGATCAAATCGCAAAAGATTCTGAAACGAAGCCACAGGCAATTTTTAAACATTCTACAACGTGCGGTATAAGCCGTATGGTAATACGCCAGTTAGAATCTCAGTACGATATTGACCCTAATCAATTAGATATTTATTATTTAGACCTTAAGGCGTACAGAGAAGTGTCTAACGAAGTAGGATATAAATTTCAAGTAATACACCAGAGTCCACAGATGATTTTAATAAAGAATGGGACAGCTGTATATTCTGACAGCCACGGAGCGATAAGCGCACAAGCACTCGCCGAAAAGATTTAACCTAACGCTCTTTTTGTAACCCAGATTCTATACCCGATAATAGCAAGCTGTACTTTACTAGCTTTTGTAAGGTCAAGACCACGTTTTGAATAGGAGGGAAGTACTGCCTTGTTAACTTTGGCAAGAATTTTATAGAGTGTTTGCATACCGTCAAAAGTAGCTAAAAAACAAAGCCGTAACGCATAGCGTTACGGCTTTTATCTATTTTTAAAGACTAGTTGTTATTTCTTAAAATAATGTCTTTTATACGATTTTTGAGGTCTTCACCAGCGTCGTACACCATTTGCTCATTAGTAGGAAACGGGACTGCTCTATTGCGAGTACGCTCATAAAGCTCATCTTCTAGTGCTCTTCTATCACCTCTATAAGTGGCATATCTGTGATCAAAAATAAACTCAGATGCTAGTGGAAGCGATTGTAGAACCTGATTTGTGTTGCCATCAGAATAGCGCACACGGCCTACTACATTTACCGCTTTGTTTTGGATAAACTCAAAGTACGTGCAACGTACCGTAATCATATTGTCTACCAGAACCTTCTCACCCTCATCATCATAAACCACATTACCATCTTCATCTTTTAAAACGATGGTTCCATCTTTAATGAGTTTTTCTTGTTGCACCTCTCTTTCTTTAATGCGCTCTGGTGAAATATTAATCTCTGTAAAAGCAACTTCCATATTATAGTCGTAGGATACATCATTAAGCGGATTGCTATGATACACGGTCCAGAAATCGTTAAGGCCATAGGTAGAGAAATCTAACAACTTGTTTTCTAATCGTACTGGTAACGCTATATTGCTATCATTAAATAAAGTCACGGCAACAAAGTCTGTCCCTTTAAGATGTACAGATTCCATCACGTTTTTGATGTCTTTATAACCTGGTTTAAGCGTATTTAAATATGCTAGATCATCATAAATATTACGATAATCCACTTTTGAAGATGCTGTGATAATAGCATCAAGGCTACTGTTATATAACGAAGCAGCTAGCTTTTCTTTAGAAGATATAAGTTTGTCTGTATAGTTTACAAAGTCAAAACGAGCAGTTCTATTCTCATCAATTACCTGCAAAGGTAAGATAGGTCTTATACGATCTTGACGTCTTTGTAACGATACATAAGTCTCATATATTTCTTCAAGATTTGCTTCCTGATTTTCTTTTACGAGAAATGAAATACGATCTGCATCGCGAGCAGATGCTTTTGCAAAGGCATCTTCAAGGAGAAGCACGAAGTCTTGCTTATTCTTTTTGTCTGGATTGCGTTGCAATTTCTTAAGAGTGATGGCGATGGCATCATCATAATTACCACTGTTAAGTGTTGCAGCAGTCTTTTTTACCGAATTGCAGCTTACTACAAATACGGTAGTAAGGATTGCGAGAAATACATTTTTCATCGTACAATGGGTATTGATTGGTGATGACAACTCCAACGAGCGTGCCAAAATTATAAAAGCCCAAATGTAGCTGAAAATATACTACTGGAAAGAATTGGTTGGATGTGATTAGTACGCCTTCGCGAAAACGTGCTATATCTAAAGTAAGTTTTATAAAAACACACACAGAGCAGGCCTTAACTCGGCGGTGTGAAGAGGTCAAATGTTTATCCGAAGATAAGTTCTAGTGCAGTGATGATAATTTGGATCATGATTGATAGTTTTTGATTGATTAGTAAAAATTGATTGATGATTTATGATTGATGAATGTTGGAGTGATTAGTTTCCTAAATGCAAGAATGTGGTTACTATATAAGAGATACTAAGGCTCACCATGAAGATGGTATAGATTCCTAATACTTTGTTTGTTTTTTACTTGCGGCTTGTTGTTTACTTGCGTTTTCATAATAGATGTTTTTGATTGTTACTAGATACGTTGTTTGTTATTGATGAAGCAAAGAAGTCACCTTGAGCGCAGTAAAACAAATTGAAAAGAAGTTTTTAATGAAATTAACGTGAATATTATAACTACAATAATGTAATTGATTAAAATATGTAATCCCGATGTCTTCAAGTTGGTTAATATATGTTAGTCTAAATACTATTAACCATTCATTGTGTTAGTTCTGTAGGGACTTTATGAGCAGATTAAAATTTTTGTAGAGAAATTATGACTCATTTTAACCGTATTAATCCGATTCCATCATTTTGGAGTGAATTTTCACAAGTGGTAGTTGGAAAAAAACAGCGCATAAAAAAAGTCCGCTTTCTGATTGAAAGCGGACTTTTAAAATATTATGAGTTTAATTAATCTTTGGTTTTAACGAGTATTACTCCGTTTTTTCCTGCCTGTCCATAGAGTTCAATTGCTTTTTCACCATTGACAACTGACAAGCTTACAATATCATTTGGATCTAAATTCTCAAAATTTCCTGAAGTAAGTAACTTTCCATTGATATAGATAATAGGTTTATCAGAGGAGCCAGTTTTAATAATCCCATCCTTAGGTACCATATTCATTACTTCGTCTTTGCTCTTGTCATCTACTGTAAAGTAACCTTTTTTCAAAAGCTTTTTATAGAGTGGATTATCTTCATTTATTTGTTTTCCCCAACGATCATAGAAAATCTTGGACCCTTCAGGGCTAACCACAAAGTAGTAAGTTTTATCATCAAGTGTTAAGTAGCCCACTCTTTGTTGTCTGCTATTTTTATAATTTTCCCTATCGCTTTTTGAACTATCACGTCGCTCTTTCATTTGCATTTTCATACTATCACGTCGTGATAGCATATTTTGCCTCATAGAGTCTACTTGAGCTCTTCCTTTTAGACTTCTACGCCCTTCCATACGAGCGAGCATGTCTTGCTTGCGTGCTTCCATATTTTTATGCATACTGTCTCTGCTAGTTATCATTGAGTTGCGTCGTTCTTCTAAGCTAACTCTCCTGTTGTCATATGTATCTCCAGTATTGTTCTCCATATTGACATTTCCCATGCCTGTACTACCGTCAGCATTGCGATATATATAAATGTCGCTGATAGGATTAGAGCTCTTTAAAGTGTAATTCTTATTATTCCCATTCTCATCTTTAAGATTGACCGAAATTTTTTCTATTTCTAGATTTCTATTTCTCTTAATGCCACTTACCTTCAGAGTAGCCTTGTGCTTTTCTCTCATTACCTTAATGAGCGCATCAATCTCATTATCCGTTGTATTTTTGGTAATAATATAGCTATAAGTTTCTTGTACTATACGCGATACTACTCGTGTGGTGTCTGCCTTGGGACTGTTATGTACAATAAGAGCGCCGTCTTGAGCCTTAGTACCATATTTCTTGACAGCTTGTGTAGGAGTGAGCGTTGTGATACTATCAGCAGTAAAACTCTTTTTTCTATTTTCATCTCTTACGATGTTATTATTAACGACTATTACGGGGTTAGAACCTAGGGCTTCATTAGTAATATTATCTTCTTCTGCTGCTGTTATTTTATCGTCTGTAATTGTTGTCTTGTTTGGAGTGATGTTTATAAATGTGCCATCTTTTTGCTCCATGATTACAATCTCCTTTTCGGTATTAACCATAAGGCTATAGCCATCCCACTGGTTAATTTCTTTAGAATTAAAAGAAAGCTTATTTACAAAACCTTCGTTCTCGTCAAATTGTACCTGCAACGTAAACGCTGACAAGTCATTTTCGGATGTAAAGCTTCTTTTTGAAAATTTGATTGCGACTTCTTTCCAATGGTCTGTGACATACTTTTCTATTCTGTCTAGTTTGTCATTTGTGGTTTCACGATCTATAAAGAAGACATCTCTTCCTTTATTAGTCGGGTTTTTAGTTGTTTCCGCTTTCGCGAAAACGGTATTATCCTCTTCAACATAAGTGACTACTTCTTTTACATTAAAAGAATATAGAAAGAAAGAGACGAGCGGGATGATTAATCCCAGTTTCCAAAGATGGTGTTTACCTGATTGTGGTGTGTTGAGCATAACGATTCGTTTTTTGATGAATGATTGATAAAATTTATTAGTAAGCGCTGGTCGAATGGAGGGAGATGAAACCTTAACTAGTGAACGTTGATATTGCTGCGGATTATTAATGTGCTGGATAGCATGAGCATCTGCAATGTATTCTAAGTTCTGTTCTAGACTCTGCTTATACAACCACGCTAGCGGATTGCACCAGTGCAATGCCAATATAATTTGCGTGATGAGAATATCTATGGAATGGCGTTGTCCTGCATGAATTTGCTCGTGAGCTAATATCATCTCGAGTTCTTCTATCGTATGAAGCTCGGGATTATATACGATATACGAGAAGAAGGAAAAGGGTGCTATATTATTCGTGACAGTAACATAAGTGTATGCATTCCTTTGTACCACAGTTCCGGAAGAAATGAGATTTTTAAGGGAGAATAGTTGCACACCTAATCTAATACACATGACTATAACGCCTACAATATATATAAGCAATGCAATTTGCCACCAATCAATTGTTGGCACCTCTGCTGTGGTTACCGTAGGAAGATATTCAACTTGCGATAATGGAACTACATTTGCAGTATCAAAAACTGGCTGTGAAGGCAATACGATTTCTGTAACTTGAGTAAATTCTAAAAAAGGTAGCGTGAGCGCTGCAATGATACCAGCAATGAGAAAATGCCTGTTTGCTGTAAAGAGCGTGTTTTTGTGCAAGATGGAAATGTATATCACATAAAACAAGGATAGAATTCCAATACTTCTTGCTATTAAAATAAGGATTTCCATAAGTTATTTTTTTTCTATGATTGCTAAGATTTCCCTAAGCTCATCTGCAGAGATCTTTTCTTCTTTGGCAAAAAATGACACCATATTTTTATAAGAGTTTCCAAAAAACTTTTGACTCGTAGTTTCCATAAATTCTTTTCTATAAGCCTGAAGAGATACCACAGGAAAATATTGATGGGTCTTTCCAAACGCTTGGTAGTCCACATATCCTTTATCTGCGAGGTTGCGCACAATTGTAGATATGGTATTGTAATGATTACCTTCTGGTAAGCTAGCAACCACTTCTTTAACAAAAGCGCGCTCTAACTTCCATAGTGCGTGCATCACTTCTTCTTCTTTGTTTGTTAGTTTTTCCATGTATACAATTGATTATCTAATGATTGATAATTCAAACTTACAACGAAAATTATAGTTACACAACTATTTTTATAGTTAATGAACGACATTTGTAGTTTTCATTAATTTTTTACATAAAAAAACGACAGTTAACACATTGGTTAACTGTCGTTAATATAATCTTTACCGTAATGATGGAGTAGGGGCTATTGCCCTAAATAGTCATGTGTAAGTTGGACAAATGTTTTAACTCCTAACAGCATTCCACTTTCATCAATAAAGAAATCAGGTGTATGATGAGGAAAAGCCTCTGTAGTACCTGGTGTTTTACCTCCTAAGAAGAAATAAAGCCCAGGAACTTCTTTTTGAAAGAATGAAAAATCTTCGGCACCTGTAATGGCTTTTATTACATAGACATTATCCTTACCAGCAGCTTTCTCAAGTGATGGAAGCATTTGTGCCGTAAGTGATACATCATTATAGGTGATAGGGTAGCCCTCAGGAATAGTAAGCGTAGCTTCTGTACGATATGCAGCAGCAATAGCCGGAATCATCTCCTTCATACGCTGATTTATAAAAGCTTGCATATCATAGTCTAGCGTACGTAATGTACCTACTATATGTACTTCTTCTGGGATAATATTACTTCGCACACCTGCGTTAATTTGTCCTATAGATAGCACAGCCGCTTCTTCTGTAAGTGGGATTTCTCTAGAAATTATTGTTTGTAGTCCATCTATAATTTTTACTACTGCCATGATTGGATCACGACTTGTCCACGGTGTAGAACCATGACTTTGCTTTCCCTTTACATGGATTTCAAAACTTTGGGAAGCTGCCATAATTCCGCCTGGTTTATAGGCGATGGTATTTACATCTTGACCAGAACCTATGTGAAGTCCAAAAATGGCATCCACATCAGGGTTTTTAAGAACATTTTCTTTTACCATCAACTCTGCACCACCTTCTTCTCCCGGAGGTGCGCCTTCCTCAGCTGGTTGAAAAATGAATTTAACCGTTCCTGCAAAATCATTGTTTTTTGCAAGTACTTCTGCAACACCCATAAGTATTGCAATATGTGTGTCATGCCCACAAGCGTGCATTACAGGTACAGGATTACCTTGGTATTCACCCATCGCTGTAGATTTAAACGGTAAATCTGCACGTTCTTTTACTGGTAAAGCATCTATATCTGCTCGTAAAGCAACTACTTTTCCTTTGCGTTTTCCTTCAAGAATTCCTACAACTCCAGTTTTTGCAACTCCTGTCTGCACTTTAATGCCCAAGGATTTAAGGTGTTTTGCAATTTTATCAGCAGTATTGAATTCACGATTTCCTAATTCAGGATTTTGATGAAAATCTCTACGCCACTCGATGACTTTTGATTCTATAGTTGTAATTTCCTTATCTAGATTTGATTGCGCTTTCGCGAAAGCGGTAAACAGTAAGACACTAGTAAATAGTAAGGTTGTTGTATACTTCATTTATGATAATGCTATTATTAATTAATCGTGTTGCTGAACGCCGTTTCTCCACCTACAACGGGTAGTGTAATTTTGGTTTTTGATAGATCTACAGTAAGCTCAGTTCCAGGCTTTGGAAGTACTGTAAACTCGCTATCACTAGAAAAAATCATCAAGCCTATTTGCTGTCCTTTTCTTATAATCTGATCATCTGGCATTAAGTCAAATGTCACTTCATAAAACTCACCTTTCTTAAGAGGCTCGCTCTTACGTATGGAGGCATGATTTTGAGGATCTGCCCATCCACGAGTGATGAGATTATCTGTAATCTTAATCCCTTTTCCTTCATCATAAGGTAATGAAACCAAGTAGACGCTTAAGTTGGCTGCTTCCTTACTACTAGATACACTAATAGTCACTTTAGGTGTTCCAGAAATATGTAATTCATCCTTAAGAGTAGGGGTGAGGTACAATAATCTGTTTTGAGAGGTAGAAGCTTTCATCATATCTTTAGCGCTCACAGTAGCATCATCTACAAGTGTTTCCTTAGGTGATTTCTTTGCTTTTTGAATAGATAATGTTCCAGCTCCATCTGTACTTTTTCCTAAGTATAATGTTATATCCTCTGCTTGTGGGTTTGGATAGTTTTTATAAGGTGTAGGTTGATCTCTAGCGTCGTTTTCTCTAACGATTTGTGCTTTAGGATCATTTTCAACACCATTATCTATTCCGTGTAAATATTTTGTAAACCATCTGTTCATCATTTTCATAGGTGGCGGACCTCCATGACCATTCTGATGATAAAAAATCTGACTAGGGATTCCCATTTCTTGAGCTCTCTTATAAATGCGGTAGCTATGCTCAGGCATCACGTTCCAGTCGTTAAAACCATGTGACATGAGTAGTGCGGCTTTCATTGGTTTCATATCATTAAGATAATCTCTTCCTGCCCAGAAATCGTTGTAATCTCCTGTTGCACGGTCCATACCATTTTTAAGCTCGATATCCCGCACAAGACTATCGGCATATGCTCTTTTTGATTCGTCTCCACTATGAATAAAATTGTACAGTACATCGATATCTTCACCAAGATACCCTCCTGGTGAGCGCACTAAACCATTTGATCTATAGTAGTGATAATATGAAGTGTTAGGAGCTACAGGGATTATAGCTTCAAGACCGTCAACTCCAGTTGTTGCTGCAGCGAGCGGAAGTGTTCCATTATAAGATGTTCCTGTCATTCCTACTTTACCCGTAGACCAGAATGCTCTTACTTCTTCCTTACTATCTATTTCTTTATAGCCTTTTGCTCTACCGTTGAGCCAGTCTACAACAGCTTTAGGCGCAAGTGATTCATTATCACCACCTACCGTAGGAGAACCTTCTGATAGTCCAGTTCCTGGAGAAGATGAGTGTACCACGATGTAACCCCTAGGAATCCAAGTCTTAATGAGCGAATTTGAAATTACTGGGCGTTTTCCTCTTCGTACGACAACTCCGTTTGCTATTGGCTTTTCTTGAGCTCCTATTTCATGGTTTACATCATAAAATAAGTTTGGATCATTTGCTGCTACACCGGAGTAATATGGACTTGTTTCATATATAACGGGCAGTTTCAGTCCGCTTTCGGTTTGTAGAGGTCTTGTCACATCTACGTGCATTCGATCTAGCTCGCCATCACCATCTGTGTCAAATTCTGTTTCAACCCATAAATCCTCGCGAATCCAAGTAGAAGGTGTATCAAATGCAGGAACTATCTGTGCTTCTCCATCCTTAAAAATTGGTTGATCATTCTCTTGAGAATGTAAAGTGGTTGCCGCAATTGCAGCAACTGCAAATGGCATTAATGTTTTAAAAAATAACTTCATAGGGATATAAATTTTTATTTACCGTTTAAGTAGTCTATGCTCATCTGGCTTAATGCCTTAACACCGAGCTGGAATCCAGCTTCATCGATTACAAAATCTGGTGTGTGATGAGGAAAAGCTTCAGTACTTCCTGCAGTCATACCGCCTAAAAAGAAATAGAAGCCAGGTACTTTCTCTTGAAAGAAAGAAAAGTCTTCTCCGCCAGTGACCGCCTTCTGTAAAGACACGTTTTCTGTACCACCTACTTGCTGTAATGTAGGTAGCATTTGTGCAGTAAGATCAAGATCATTGTAGGTCACGACAGTCATATTCTGCCAGTCTATTGTAGCCTCACCACCATACGCTTTTGCAATACTAGCAGCCATTTCATCCATACGACGTATGATTTTTGTACGCATATCTGGATCCAGTGTACGTACTGTTCCTATCATTTCGGCACTTTCTGGGATGATGTTAAATCGTGTTCCAGATGTTATTTTCCCTACGGTAATTACCGCAGCTTCCTCTGTTAATTTACTCTCACGTGAGATAATACTCTGGAAACCATTAATAATCTGAGCCGAAATTAAAATAGGATCGACTCCAAGCCATGGTTGGCTTCCGTGAGATTGCTTACCTTTTACATTCACTACAAAACGTTCTGTAGCAGCCATGGTACCTCCTGGCTTGTATTTTATAGTATTCACTGGTGTAGAGCTATTAATATGTAAGCCAAAAATAGCATCCACCTTAGGATTGTCTAGTACACCTTCTTTTACCATAAGTTTTGCACCACCTTCTTCACCTGGTGGAGGTCCTTCTTCTGATGGTTGGAATATGAACTTTACAGACCCTTTTATTTTGTCTTTATTTTTAGACAATACTTCTGCCACACCCATAAGAATAGCAGTGTGTGTATCATGGCCGCAAGCATGCATCACACCTGTTTCTGTTCCTAAAAATGAAGTAACTACCTCAGATTTGAAAGGAAGGTCATTTCGTTCTGTAACGGGAAGGGCGTCTATATCTGCTCTCAACGCAACCACTTTACCAGGCATATCTCCTTTAAGTAGACCTACGACACCAGTTTTGGCAACACCTGTTTGTACTTCGATACCTAATGATTCGAGGTGTTTTGCTATTTTCTCGGCAGTTTTAAATTCGCGATTTCCTAATTCTGGATTTTGATGAAAATCTCTGCGCCATTCTATGACCTTTTTTTCTACAGCGGCGATGTCTTTGTCAAAAGAGGTTTGCGCTTTCGCGAAAGCGGTACCAGCAATGAGGGCACTTAGTATTAATACTTTTTTCATAAGGTATATGTTGTGGTGATATAAAAATCGATGTGTATTGTTATCTAATAATCTGGCTAGGGAAAGCAACAGGACTTTCATGACCATCTTTACCTACAGCAGCAACGCCAAAGAAAAAATTATCAATCACAATCCCTTTTAATGTCGCCGAAGTTCCATCTGTAATCAATCGTGCATTATCCCAAGTAGGAGAGGTAGTATCTCTCCAGTATACTTTATAAGCAACAGCTCCCTCAACAGCGTCCCATTGTAATCTCGCGTTTGCCTCTACAATACCACCAATACCTACGTTTTTAGGAGTAGGAGGTGCCCAAGCAATACTTGCAAGGTTAATCGCATTTACAGCGGTAAGCTTTGCATTATATGGGAAGTTTACATGCTCAAACGTATCTCCATAATTAATGCCGTTTTCTGTACGTATATCTTGATGTTGTTGTGTGTAGTTTTCATGAGCCTCCATGATACGGATACCTGCAAAGCCAGCATCATTAAAAGGTCTGTGGTGACCACCACGACCAAAACGATCTAAACGGTACACCATCATAGGGTTCATTTCTGGCATGTAATCTTGAGTGGTTTTATATATAAATCTTGCTAGCTGGCGAGAGATACCATCTACTTCACCACCATAAAAACGGCGAGCTCTGCGTTGTTGCTCAGTCTCTGTAGGCGGTACAGGCTCAGAAAATATTCTAAACGTACGATTGTCAATAATACCATCTACGCCTTCAATATTACCAATCATGTCATTATTCATAATCCCGATGATTTCCCATCCTTTTTCTTTAGCATGGGCAGCAAGTCCTTTTCCACCATAAAGTCCTTGTTCTTCACCAGAAAGACCTACGTATATAATGCTGTTTTCAAAAGAATATTTAGAAAGTACTCTTGCAGCTTCCATCGTTCCAGCCATTCCGCTCGCATTATCATTTGCTCCTGGCGCGTCGTCTTTATAATTATTAGGATCAGAGATGCGGCTGTCTATATCACCACTCATGATCACATAGCGGTTAGGATATTTAGTTCCTTTTTGAACTGCCAGTACATTTACAACCATCACATCTTTTGTGATACGATCATTATCGCCTTTTTTTATAAGGTTACTTTGATAAAATACATCTAAACAGTTATTACAGTTTTGTGAAGTCTTTTCAAATTCGCTTTTTATCCATCTTCTCGCAGCTCCTATTCCTCTTGTGTTTGATACGGTATCACTTAAAGTATGCCGTGTCCCAAAATCTGCTAGTTTCTTTACATCTGCTCTCAAGCGATCTTCAGATACTGCATCTATAATTTCGTAGATTCTCTCATCGGTTTGTGCATGTACTGTAGCTACAGTACAAAGTAGTGTTACCACCATAAAACCTAAGTTTACGGATAGTCTTTTAGTTGCTCTAAATAGGGTAGAAGTATGCGTGTTTAACATTATAAAGTGTTTAATAAATTGTTATGTTTTAAAGATACTAAAACAATGTATGTGCTAGAAGTACGCTTTCGCGAAAGCAAAAAAAAATCCCAAACGATTGTTTGAGATTTTTAAAGCAAATAAATGTTATTCTACGAGCTCGATAGTGCCAAAGATTCCAGCGTCAATCCAGCCTCTATTTTTATCTTCACCAGGTACAGCTACAGAGCCTATAAAGTTCTCTCGTTCTGCACTTGTGTCGTTATCACAATAAGCAAGCGCAAAACCTAGTTTCTGATGTACATCCAGAATTTTTGGCTCATTGACACCACCATCTTTGTAGGTGTCATTATAAACGGTCATCTTACATTCCCAAATCATTGTATTTTCTCCCGTTTTCATTGTCTTAGACTCCACGTGATTGTTATACAGCGTAGGGACTTGGCCAGGAGCGACATCTACCACGTTTCCATCTAGGGCAACGTGATAGGCAAAAGCATTATGTGTAAACTGGTGCCCACCACCAGAATTATCTGCATCTATAAATATCTCAAGGCAGTCATCATCCCACCAAAGTTTAAGAGGATCATCTTCCTTATCATAAATAGTATCATCAGTAATTTCGGCAATGATGTATAAAGCTTCTGGGGTCCAGGTGAGCTTGTATTTACCTGAGAAGTCCTCTGCTGTATAGTCTTCACCTAACCATTTTTGATCAAGTGATTGCCATTGCAAGTCTTTCCAAGCTGGATCTGTTGCAAGCCCATCAATCTCTGGTGTTATGGTCGCCTTTGTTACTTTTCGTAACTGGTGATCTGTTTTTGAGTTGGGTATTTCTGAGGTGTCCTCAACGAGATCTGATGTTTTTTCTTGTTGGTTTGGATTGTTATTGCAGCTAGTGAAAACGATTAAGAATAAGCTTAATGACCAGAAATGCTTCATTGATGTGTGTTGGTTTAGTTGAATATTGAGATTGTTGCTTTGTTTATTTTTTATCCTTTTTAGCAGCGACTATGGCGATTTGTGAACCGTTAGGGGATATAGCAAATCTTGAAATATCTTGGAGTTCTTCGTCTTCAAATGTATGGTAGACCTCCCATGCTGAATTTTTAGTTTTACTGAGCAGTGTATTTCCTTTTGCAGCTAGTAATGTACCATCTGGTAACCAGTTAATATCTTCAACACCTTCTGGAAGCTCTGTAATACTCTTTATTTTCTTAGTGTTTGGATTGATAGATTTTACGACCCATTGATCTGTAGATTTGTCAATAAAACTGATGAGATTTGTATCTGGTATGTTGTGAAATGATCTACCAACAAGGATTTCTAAGTCATCAGATGTTTGATTCTTTACATTATGAATTACTAGGTGTAAGTTACTTTCAACAATATCGGCTCCCACGATAAAATTCTTATCGGCCCATGTATAGTATGCAACTACAGCATCTTTAATCAAAACCGGTGCTTTATCTTGCCTAGGCAAATAGGAGTAAAGGCGTTGCAGTCCATCGGGATCTAGTCGTACGGCCGATATTCCTCGTTTTCCTTTCATAAACTGTGGTGAATACTCTCCACCAGATGTAGCTTTGTTAAACTGTCTCGTAGTGCCACGTGTGTATTGAATAATTTCTGTTTGACCATCACGTTCACCTGCGTAAATAATAATGTCATTAGCTAAAAATTGCGGCTGACTATCATAACCTGGGTTATTGCTTATGTTTCGCTTGTTTGTGAGCGTATCTCCGTTATCAGCTTTATTAATGTCAAGTAGAAAAATTTCTGTTTCTGTTTGAGATGCTGCAAACTGCGTCGTAATAATTAAGAGTATTAGAAGTACGTTTTTCATAAAATATAGATGTATTGTCGTTTAGTACGCTTTCGCGAAAGCATACTTATTTACATTTTTCTTGGTTTTGATGAGTCGTAGTCTTGATCAAGTTCGTCAACTGTAAATTCTTTGCTAGAATAGGTTGTTGAAGTGCTGTCATAACTACTTTCTGTATTATCTCGATGAGCAATATCTGGTTCGAGACTATTATAGCCATATGTAGTATCAGTATTTTTTGAAAAATAAGTAGTAGCAGTCATTTTATTCCAAGCAGGAATACCTAAGAAATCACTCAACATAACAGCATCTTGTTCTATACTCTTACGGTGCCCATAATCTACCACATTATAACGCGAGCCATCTTCAAAAACAAGATTAATCTCGTAGCTTGTGTACGAGCTTTTATCGCCGCGAACTCTTTCAGGTAGGATTTGAAGCGCTTTTATGGTTTCTAGCTTAAAGGTATGAGCATCTTCTGTGACAGTAAGATTCTTAACCTGTTGCTTTTTACCTTTATAGAAATAACCAGTTAATTTATTAAAACTAGTGGTAGTGTATAATTTTTTTAATAAGAAGATCCCTACACCGATAAATACTAAAGGAAATAGCGCGAAAAATATAGATTCTATGCTAAAACCATCACTAATAGTGGTTGTGATGCCTACTCCAACGAATATGAGTGGAAATAGAATAAATATGCCACCAAAAATCTTACCGAAAGATGAGGCTTTATAGCGAAGCTCATTATCTGAAACGACTTCAAGTGTTTTGGTTTTAAAATTTGCACCACCACCAGCCTTAGGAGACCAGCATGTTTTTGAGGCAAGCTCATGGTTAAATACCGCAGGGTCAAACACCGGAGTACCCGCAGATTGCACAAGGTTTTTAAAAAATGAAGAAAGTCCCATTGTACTAAAATAGGACTTTCGATAGAATAATGTGTTTGAGAATGACTAGAGTTTTTCTTTCAAGTATTTTCCAGTAAAGGACTTCTTGTTTTTTGCTACCTCTTCCGGAGTTCCAGAAGCGACTAGAATACCTCCGTTCTTTCCACCTTCTGGCCCCATATCAATTACGTGGTCTGCACATTTTACAAGATCCATGTTGTGTTCTACCACAATAATAGAATGACCTTTTGCAATGAGTGCCTCAAAAGAAGCCAACAGTTTTTTAATGTCATGAAAGTGTAAGCCCGTTGTAGGTTCGTCAAAAATGAATAAGGTCTTATCCTTCGTAGTTCCTTTTACTAAGAAACTTGCAAGTTTTATACGCTGCGCTTCACCTCCAGATAGGGTAGAGGAGCTCTGACCTAGTGTTACATACCCTAGACCTACGTCTTGTAATGGTTTGAGCTTACGGGTGATTTTTGCTTCATTATGAGTTGTAAAAAATGCCACGGCATCATCAATAGTCATCGTGAGAATATCATCAATATTCTTATCGTTGAATTGTACTTCTAGCACCTCTTTCTTAAAACGCTTGCCCTTACAGGTCTCACATTCTAAGTGGACGTCTGCCATGAATTGCATCTCAATGGTTACTTCACCTTCACCTTTACAAGTCTCACATCTCCCGCCATCTACGTTAAAAGAAAAGTGCTTTGCTTTGTAGTTCCTTATTTTGCTAAGCTTCTGACTTTCAAATAATTTACGTATGTCATCGTAAGCTTTAATGTAAGTAACTGGATTTGATCTAGAAGATCTCCCAATAGGATTTTGATCTACAAATTCTATGGTTTTTATATTGTCATAATTTCCTTTAAGCTCTGTAAATTGTCCTGCTTTTTCACCATAGCCGCCTATTGCTTTAAGCATGGCAGGGTATAATATTTTTCTAACTAAGGTAGATTTTCCACTTCCAGAAACACCAGTTACTGCTGTAAATACACCAAGTGGAAAACGTACGTTTACGTTCTGTAAGTTATTTTCACGAGCGCCAATAACTTCGGCATAAAATTTTGTAGTTCTACGTTTTTTAGGAATTTCAATTTCTAATGTTCCATTGAGATATCCTGCAGTTAGAGAATCACTTTTTAAAATCTCATCATAATCACCTACAGCAACCACATCTCCTCCAAAGGTTCCTGCTTCTGGCCCTATATCAATGATAAAATCTGCTTTTTTCATAATGTCCTCGTCATGTTCTACAACGATAACCGTATTGCCTAGATCGCGTAGCGATTGTAGCACCTCAATGAGCTTTTCTGTGTCTTTAGGGTGTAAGCCTATACTTGGCTCATCAAGAATGTACATAGAACCTACAAGACTGCTTCCTAAAGAAGTTGCAAGATTGATACGTTGCGATTCACCACCTGAGAGTGTATTTGACTTTCTATTAAGAGTAAGGTAGTTGAGCCCTACTTTTTCAAGAAAACTCAGTCTACTTGTAATCTCTGTAAGTAATCTTTTTGCGACCTTAGTATCATACTCATTAAGCGTTAGGCTTTTGAAGAAAACTGCTACTTCGTCTAGTGGTAGCTCTACTAGGTCAACGATATTTTTACCACCTATTTTTACATAAGTCGCTTCAGGGCGTAGACGCTTTCCTTTACAAGTGTTACACTTAGTTTTACCACGATAACGCGATAACATTACTCTATTTTGAATTTTATATGCCTTAGATTCTAAGAATTTAAAGAACTTATTGAGCCCATCAAATTCTTTATTACCATCCCAAACAAGCTGCTGTTGTTCTGGTGTTAATTCGAACCAAGGCTTATGGATAGGAAAATCAAATTTATAAGCTCGATTAACTAGCTGGTCACGATAATGGCTCATACTATCACCACGCCAAGGGAACACGGCGTTCTCATAGATTGATAGTCCAGTATTAGGTACTACAAGATCTTCATCTATTCCTATTACATCACCATAACCTTCACAAGTAGGGCATGCACCGTATGGATTATTAAAAGAGAATAAGTGAACATTAGGTTCTAAAAAAGTAATTCCATCAAGCTCAAACTTATTTGAAAACTGGCGACGAGAATTATCTGCTAGCTTTTCTATAAATAGTTCGCCTTTTCCTTCAAAGAAAGCGGTTTGGACGGCGTCTGAAAGTCGGTTTATAAAATCTTCATCTTCTGGATCATTGATAATTCTATCTACAACGAGAAGTACATCTTTGGCTTTGAGTTTGCTACCTATTTCAGCAACTTCATCGAGACGTTTTACTTCTCCTTTTACTTGTATACGTGCATATCCTTGTTGTAATAAGGCTTGTAATTTAGATTCTATTTTTCTTCCTTTTTCTAAATGAATAGGAGCGAGTAGGAGTAGTTTTTCTCTTTTCGCGAAAGCGGAAACATGAGCAACCACATCTGATACTGTATCCTTTTTAACTTCATTTCCAGAAACAGGAGAATATGTCTTACCTATACGGGCAAAAAGTAACTTCAAATAATCATAAATCTCCGTCGTTGTACCTACTGTAGATCTAGGGTTTGTACTATTTACCTTTTGCTCGATGGCAATGGCTGGAGCAATCCCTTTTATATAGTCTACTTTAGGTTTGTCAAGTCTACCTAAGAACTGGCGAGCATAGGAGGAGAGGCTCTCCACGTACCTGCGCTGTCCCTCTGCATAAAGGGTATCAAAAGCTAGAGAAGATTTACCAGATCCAGAAAGTCCCGTGATTACAACGAGCTTGTTACGAGGGATTACTGCATTAATATTTTTAAGATTGTGCAGTTTGGCACCCTTAATGATAATATTCTTCTTAGGATTAACATCCTTAACGTCTATAAGCATCGCAATTCTTTAGTTCTATTACAAAGATACCGAAAGTGCTTTGCTATTGAAACCAAGTGCTGGCAGCATTTTGAACGTTATTTTTAATTTATTGTGCAAAATGAATGTTTTTTTGCAAATGTTAACAGATTTATTATATATTTACCGAAATATTCACGAACAAATACACTGCGTATAGTATAGAACTACTTTATAAAATTTTGGGCTAAGGGAATTTCTCTGGCAATTTTAACCTACAAAGTAGTACTTATGAAAAGTGTATTAATAGACGATGCTACGCTCGTTAGCAATTACATCAAAGGAGACGAACAATCACTAGCTATGCTCATTGCGAGACATAAGCAACGTATATATAGTTTTATATACTCTAAGGTTTATGATCGTGATATCTCTGAGGATATTTTCCAAGACACTTTTATTAAGGTTATCAAAACTCTCAAAAAGGGTAAATATAATGAGGAAGGTAAATTTTTACCATGGACAATGCGTATAGCGCATAATCTAGTTATAGACCACTTCCGTCGTAATAACAGGATGCCTAAGTTTGATAACGCAGGCGAGTTTTCTATATTTTCTGTGTTGAGTGATAATAGCCTCAATGCTGAAAAGCAAATGGTGCGTGATCAAGTAAATAAAGACGTTAAGCGTATCATAGAAGAACTTCCAGAAGATCAAAAAGAAGTACTTAAAATGCGTATTTATCAAGAGATGAGCTTTAAAGAAATCTCAGAACGCACAGGCGTGAGTATCAATACTGCTCTAGGTAGAATGCGTTATGCACTTATCAATATGAGAAAAGTAATTGATACCAATAATATAATTCTAACAGATTAATATAATATGCGGTGCATTTTTGCGTTCTTGATAAGAATCAAACAAAAACCGCATGGCAAAAACTTACACTACACCCTCGTCAGGTCATAATAAGACGAACCAATTTGAACCGAAACAAGAGACTGTAGATTTTCTCTTGAATTTTTCTAAGGCTTTAAGTGTTATGCATTATAAATCGATGAAATTTGAAGCATTCATCAACTAAACTTTGATAAAACCTCGACCAGTCATCGAGGTTTTATTTTTTCTTTCTTTTTGCCATCATCTTCTCATAGTCGGCTATTACTGTCTTGCGACCTATGGTTTTTGTAATGATGTCTTTTTCTAGATCCCAGCCTCTTGCTGGAGAATACTGACGTCCATACCATATAATTTGTAAGTGAAGATCATTCCACACGTGTTCTGGAAATAAACGCTTTGCATCTTTTTCTGTTTGCACTACGTTCTTTCCATTAGTAAAACCCCAGCGATACATCAATCTATGTATGTGAGTATCTACAGGAAATGCTGGTATGCCAAAGGCTTGAGATACTACAACACTTGCTGTCTTATGACCCACCGCAGGAAACTCTGTAAGCTTCTCTATACTGGCGGGTACCACGCCGTCATACTTATCTATAAGCATGTGTGATAGGCCGTGAATTCCTTTTGCTTTCATAGGTGAAAGTCCTACTGGTTTTATGATATCTCTAATGTCCTCTACCGTAAGTTTTACCATATCATAAGGATTATCTGCAACCTCAAATAGGAGTGGAGTAATTTGATTAACGCGTACATCTGTACTTTGAGCACTCATTAACACAGCAATGAGAAGCGTATATGGATCTTTGTGATCTAATGGAATAGGTATCTGAGGATATAATTCTTGTAATGTCTTTATCGTAAAGTCTACCTTTTCTTGTTTAGTCATATGATGGGCATAATTATTCTTTATGGTGTAATCCACAAAGCTTAAACGTATTTCTTTATTGTAATAGCGAGAACTCGTAACTTTATAATTCTATGCTTTCACTATGTGTGATAAATTACGCTTTCGCGAAAGCATAACATTGCTACGTAAAGATAATTAACTAGTGCCAATGATGGATGAGAATTCCTAATTAGCCAAAACTAAACACAGATGAATACATTAAAAGTGGGCGATAAAGTCCCAGATTTTACAACAACAGATCAAGATGGGAACGAAGTAACTCTTGCTAGTTTTAAAGGCAAGAAACTTATCGTTTTCTTTTATCCAAAGGCAAGTACACCAGGTTGTACGGCAGAGGCTTGTAATTTAAGAGATAACTACAAGGAATTACAGTCGCAGGGTTATCACTTACTAGGTGTAAGTGCAGATTCTCAAAAACGCCAAAAGAATTTTGCAACCAAATATGAGTTTCCTTTCCAGCTGCTAGCAGATGAGGATAAAACGGTAATCAACGCCTTTGGTGTTTGGGGACTTAAGAAATTTATGGGAAAAGAATATGACGGTATTCACCGTATGACGTTCAAGGTAGACGAAGAAGGTGTGGTGAGCGATGTAATACAAAAAGTAAAAACTAAAGATCACGCTGCACAATTACTTGACGCATAATCAAGATTATATTTAAAGTAAAAAGGGCAATACATTTAATGTATCGCCCTTTATTTTATAAGAATTTGTGTGATTATTGCTTTTCATAAATCAGTAATGGTCCGTCGCACATCATCCAGCTATTCTGTAGTTTACCATCATTGCGTACTAGCAACTCTTCACTATCATTTCCAGTACAACTTCCTACTATCTGTAAACCTTCTGTGTATTTTAAAGTATAAAAAATACCCTCACTAGTTTCCTTTGTTATGTAAGTTCCTGAAGCTTCTATAGTGGGTCCATCTTTAGTTTGCTGCTTTGTGAAAGTCATTTCTGGTGTAAAAACATAGGTCTGGCTCATGGAAAGCACAGCTTCTTGATCTGATGGTGGTACCATACCGGCTGTCATCTCAATAAGTTGCCAAGTTTCCCTTTTTATGTCGCTTGTAGTATTCTTATCTCCGCAAGCAGATACAAGAAATAGTAAAGAGATACCAGCTATGTAATTAAGCACATTCATTATTTATCTGCTTCTAAAAGTGCTTGAGATTGATACCCAAAAAGATTACGAGACTTAATAAGCTCTGCAACTCCTTCTGGAAGCATACCTTCCCAACCTTTTTCACCATCAGAAATCATTCTTAATACTTCTCTAGAGAAGATATCTGTAATTTCTGGATCATAATTTTCAATATCAAGTACTTTACCATTCAGTTTAAAGAACTTGTAAAGTTCTTTCATTCGTGGGTGTACTTTTAAATTATCACTATCAGTATATTCTCCTGTTTTTGGATCTTTCATTGGGTATAAGAACACCTTAAGATCTTTAAAGAATAATTTACCGAATGCTTCTAGAATACCTCCACTTAAGTGACGATAGTAGCTAGTGTCGAAGATGTCAATTAGGTTATTCACACCCATTACCAGACCCATACGCTCCTTAGTATAGTTTGAGAAATACTCAACAACGCGATAATACTCTTTAAAGTTTGAAATCATTACGGTCTGTCCAAGAGAACCTAATAATCGAGCTCTTGCCATGAAATCTTCCTCATCAATATCACCTTCGGCGCGAAGGTTAGACAGTGTGATTTCAAAAATAGCTTCTGTCTTTTTCTCGTTTACACGATTTGCCTCTACAAACATTTTATATGCTTTTTCAAACATATCCATGTTTACCTTAGTTACAGGACGAAAACTACCGCGCAGTGCAAGTACGTTTTTCTTATATAGTAATGCTGCTGGAAGGATGTTATTTCCTTTTGCGTCAAACATTACGGCCTCTGTCATTCCGTTTTTAACAAGCTGTAAACTCATTAAGCGGTTATCTACATGCTCAAATTGAGGTCCAGAGAAGTTTATAGTATCAATCTCTATCTGATCTTGATCAATGTGATCATAAAGATAGCGAAGTAAGTTTTTAGGATTATCATGCTTATAAAAGGCACCATAAATAAGGTTTACACCTAGCGTTCCCAAGGTAAGCTGTTGTAAACGAGCGTCATTTTCGTGAAAACGAACGTGCAGTATAATCTCATTAAATTCACCTTCTGGAGTAATCTGGAATCTAATTCCTACCCATCCATGACCTTTATATTTCTTTGCAAAATCTATGGTAGCTACCGTGTTTGCGTAAGTAAAGAAGATTTTATCTGGCTGCTTGTAACGTGAAATACGATCTTCAATGAGTTTCATCTCATGAGAAAGCATTTTCTTAAGACGCTTTTCTGTGACATATCTACCATCATCTTCCACACCATAAATAGCATCAGAGAAGTCTTTATCATATGCACTCATTGCCTTTGCTATGGTACCACTTGCACCACCTGCTCTAAAAAAATGACGAACCGTTTCTTGTCCTGCACCTATCTCGGCAAAAGTTCCATATATATTTGCGTTTAGATTTACGCGAAGTACCTTATTCTTGAGAGGAGGTACTTTTTCAAAGTCTTTGTCTCCTAAAATTTTAACAGCCATAGTGTGTTTTTTTCCATCGATTAATGGTCACTCAAAGATACTAAAAGGTTGTAGTAGCCAAAAAAATAACTGTATTTTTGTTACACAATTAACGGCGTGATAAGCGCATTATTTTCTAAAACATTAGTGAAAATCACCTTTCTCGGTACTGGCACATCTCAAGGAATTCCTGTAATAGGAAGTACACATCCCGTGTGTTTAAGTGCAGATCCTAGGGATATAAGACTGCGAGTTTCTGTTCTAATAGAATGGGACGGCTATAATTATGTGATAGATTGTGGTCCGGATTTTAGACAACAAATGTTGAGCACGCTTTCGCGAAAGCGCACAACCGCAGGAGATCCAGCACCTTTGCATGGTATATTATTAACCCATGAACATGCCGATCACGTTGCTGGGCTGGATGACATAAGACCTTTTGTTTTTAGACAAGGTGATATGCCTATTTATGCTCATAAACGAGTTTTGAAAACTCTTGCCGAACGTTTTGATTACATTTTTACTACAGAAAATAGATACCCAGGAGCGCCAAGTGTTGCTTCAAAAGAGGTGGTGAATGGTATACCTATCAAATTAGGTAACATCGAAGTACAGCCTATCGAGGCCTATCATGGATCACTGCAAGTTTTTGGATATCGTTTTCAAGATATAGCGTATCTAACTGATGTAAAAACTATTGCAGATGAGGAGATTGAGAAATTACAAGATTTAGATATTCTTGTCTTAAACTGCTTGCGGGAAGAAGCGCATTATACACATCTTAATGTTGACGAGGCGCTTGCTTTAGTTGCAAAAATTAAACCTAAGCGCACCTATCTTACACACATAAGTCACCATCTAGGCTTTCATGCAGAAGCCGAACAAAAATTACCCGAAAATGTCTTTCTAGCATACGACGGACTTACTTTAACTACATAATTTATGAGACGTAGCATTTTTTTATACTTATTCCTATTTGCAGCATTGTATATTATTTTTCAATATATAAATAGCAGTAAGGGGCTAGAATACCAAGCGAAGCAAATCGAGAAGCTAGAAATAAAACTTGCAGACAAAGATTCTATCGCTGGAATGTATCAAGAACGCCTAGCAAACGTGGAGTACTTCACGTTATTAGGTAATGATAATGCAAAGGAATATTTTGATAATGACGATCTAGACATTGCTGTGATTAAACCAGCTATAGAAGATGGGTTATATGCAAAAAATACAGCTCAAGGTAATGAGCTTATTACTTTTGTAGGTGATGGAAGACCTTTCCAAATTAATAAAGTACAGATTTTAAATCACCGCTGGATCATCGCCGACTTTTCTGACGGCAAGAAATGGGGAGAAATGCTGGTTGAGTATTTTGTAAATGAGGATGGAACGGTAGATTATAAAACCGTGGAGAGTTTAGTATATCCTAATTAAGGAATTTATTTAGGTGATTTTAAATCACCATTATATATAAAAAAAACAGGCTCTTGGCCTGTTTTTTTTATGTCTCTATTTACTTTGTAACCATTCCTTAAACTCATAGAAGTTAGTAGGGTGAACCCCGTGACCTACAGGGAACTCACTAAGTGTGGATTCAATCCCAATATTCTTGAGATAGCCAGGTGTTTTGCGCGCAGCATCTATAGGTATTACTTGGTCTACAGTTCCATGTGAGTTGTAAATATTAAGATGTGCATAAGATGGATTACTTTTTAAATCAATAATCTCCTCATTGATGTAACCACTCAAGCCTATAACATTCTTAACCTTTTCTGGGTAGGTGAGTGCTACTGCATAGCTCAATATCGTTCCTTGACTAAAACCTAGCAAGGTTATATTATGCTTATCAACATCATACTCTGCTATAAGTTCATCGATAAATTTTGCAATGATATCTCTAGACTCACGAGCACCATCATTATCTGAAGATTTTACACCATCACCATCTATAGTGATATGATACCACGCATTTCCATAAGGTTGCATAGCGATAGGAGCCTTTGCAGATACTATGAAATACTCATCTGGAATTTCTTCAGCAAAGCTAAATAGGTCTTCTTCATTACTTCCATAACCATGAAGGAGAATAATTAATGGAGCTTTACCCTTAGAAGATTTTGATGGTTTACGTGTGATATATTCTAATAACATATAGTTGAAATAGTAGACAATACATAGTAAGTAATGCCTTGATGTATAATTATTACTGGCGTGAAGTGAGACTAGTTGTTTCCGCCGAAAACATTTTGGTAAAACGCACCTACTAAAGGTACAAGTTGGCGTTTTCCTTGAAAAGCCGAAATTATTCCAAAAAGCCACAGTGCAAAAAATAGCACGAGAAATCCTGTGGATGCCATTGGTATGTCAAGATAGCTAAGAGGCATCATTACTAAGAAGTAGCTCAAGGTTAAACCTAATGACTGTCTAAGGTGAAAAGCAGCAAATTCATTTTTTGATTCGCTATTCATAAAATAGGCTATAATTAATCCTACGAAGGTAATGTAGCTCAAAACTGCAGCTGTTTTTCCTTCAAAAACGGTGTTTTCATCCATTAGTTGAGTACTAGTTGGTTATTTGCAATAATTCCATACACTTCTCCCTTCATCTTTTGATTGAGGAATATGGCATTATTTGAAGTTGATTTGATGTGTTCTTGCGTAAATGTGGAACTTCCTTTTGGTGTAAATAAAGTAATATCTGCTGGGCTATTTTCTTGTATCGAATTACTTGTACCTATAAATCTACGTCTCCCAGCAGTAAGCAGTGTTACGGCGCGCTTCTCACTCACTATGGTAAGTAGCGCTTTAAATGTAGCTTCTTGAGATATAGCGCCATACATAGCATTATCAAATTCTACGTGCTTGCGCTCAACATCTAGCGGATTATGATCACTAGTCACCATATCGATAGTACCATCTTTTACACCTTCTATCAGTGCGTCTACATGCTCTTGGTTTCTTAGTGGTGGTAATACTTTATAACGAGTGTCAAAATCATCTATAACTGTATCTAGTAAGTACAAGTTGTGTATTGCTACACTACAAGTAACGTCTAGTCCTTTAGCTTTAGTTTGTTTTATAAGTTCCACACTTGCCTTTGTGGAAATTGTAGGAATGTGAAGGCTTCCGCCAGCATATTCAAGAATGTGTAAGTCTCTTGCTACTTGAAGACTTTCGGCTATAGCGGGAATTCCTTTAAGCCCCACTCGAGTGCTTACTTCTCCTTCATTTACCATCCCTTTTCCAGCAATTTTCTGCTCTTGAGGAAATGATAATACGAGTCCGTTAAAACCTTGCGTGTATTGAAGTGCAATTTTAAGCAAGTTTGGATTTGAGATTGGTTGTTGATAATCACCAAAAGCTACAGCACCAGATTGCTGCATGTCATACAATTCTGCTAGGTCTACGCTCTCACTATTTCGCGTAAGCGCACCTATGGGAAACAGAGAAGTTGCATGTCCTTCTGCCATTTTCTTTACAAAAGTAACATCAGAGCTTGTGTCAATAATAGGGTAGGTGTTTGGATTGAGTGCTACTGCTGTAAAGCCGCTAGTCGCTGCAACTTGTAAGCCATGGTCTATGGTTTCTCGTTCTTCAAAACCTGGTTGCCCCATACTCACGCTACTATCAAACCAGCCTTGTGATATATGCAGATTATCACGTTCTATGAGTGTCTCTCCTTTTGTATGTTCTAGATGTTCTCCTATTTCTATAATAAGGCCATCTTTAATTCTAACATCTTTTGTACTGCCGTGATGAGGGCTATCACTGTCTACAATTATGGCGTTCTTTATGAGTGCTTTCATTTATAGAATTTTAAAATCAAGATTTCTAGTACTAGGAATAACAAGGCAAAAATAACAAACCATTTCCAAAGCGATTGGACACTATCTGCTGTTTTGAATTCGTCAAAAAGATCTTCTACAGAGGTGTTGTAATGATTTGTAGCACCCGTGTTTAATACTGCATATCGTAATGTGCTTTCGCTACGATTGTAATTATAACTGACTTGCTGTACTGTATTATCTGCTAGTTTAATATTGTAAATACTTGCTTTAGATGGCGAGTCACTCGTTGTAATTTGTACTTTATTTCCCTTAGATTGCTGTAGAGGAATAAGTGTATTTGAGGGGTCTGAAATGTCTTCTAGACTCAAAATATCATCTTCTTGAAGTCCAACGGGAATGTCATATGTTGTGTTTTTACCTACAGGCATATACAACCGTGGCAACTGCAAGCTCTGTCGTGACATATTGTAAAATGTAGGAACTATGAGTGGCGAACTTTGGAGATTTGAATTTGCAACGTCTATGCCTCCAGAGATTACAAAGAAATTTGAAGCATAAGACAGGAAAGGACTTCCATCTTCAAAACGAAGTAACGCATCTCCACCTTGTAAGGCAAAAGACTTTGAAACGGATGGATATTGAAAGTTTTTTATTCTTGCATCAAACACATCTTTATAAACAGGATGGTCATAGTTGATGGTGGTTACTAATCGCTTAGTAGTTTCGTTTTTTGAGATCTCAAAGTTTCCTAAACCTCTTAACGCATTGTTGTAACTAGCCGCATCTGCATTTGGATCTAAAATAATGGTGGTAATTCCTCCCGCTTTCGCGAAAGCGTTCAAAGCACCACTAAGAGATACGCCTATTTCTGAAACTTGATTTATAACAATGTAATTAAACTCTGGGATGCTGCTATAATCTAGATTCTTAATGTTTGTACTTTCATACTCAAACTCTGGAGCCGTAAAAATACGTGACAAATAATCTGAGTTTGCACCATTTATTGCGAGTACTTTTATGGGCTGACTTTTATTAATGCTAAAAAACATGGTGTTGTCAAAAGCGAGTAGGGGATCTTCAATCACGATACGACCTGCGATTTCTTCCTTTGTATCTATATCAAAAACTACGGTAGTTGTTAATTTGCTATCAAAAGATGCGGTTCCCTTTGCCAATAATTGATCACCGTTGTATAGAGAAACGGCTGTATTAATATCTTTCTTTTCACCTGCTGAAAGTGCCACAGTGAGGGCAATGCTTCCTGCTTTTCTTTTAGATATAAAAACGGAGTCTATACTTACATTGTTTTTTATAACTGGCTGGAGCTGCACATAATGCTTTTCTATACCATCAGTCTGTAGCTGATACGTCTCCCCATTATCTTGAAAATCAGAAATCATAATGAGCCTCTTATCTTTTGATTGGTCTCTAGAAAATTCTTTCTGTGCTCTGAGTGTTACTGCAGTTTCAGATAGCTGTGATGCTGCATATGGTAGTTGTAGCAACTCGTTACGCATGTTTTTTATAGAGGTATTTCTATACGTATCTGTATTTGTAATTAAAGTGAAGATTTGATCCTCGGGAATATTAGTAATAATATCTTGGGTAGCCGTGCGTAGCAATTGTCCAGAAGAACCCTTTGCTTGCATACTGAATGAGTTATCCAAGTAAATGATAGTTTCCTTTTCACGGATTGCGCTATCTGATTGTGTAATAAATGGTTGAGCAAATGCTAGAACAATTGCGGCTATTGCCGCCATACGAGACAGTAACACTAGCCATTTCTTTATGGAATTACTCTTACGAGTTTGAATGTTGAGTTTTTGAAGAAAGGCAACGTTTGTAAATGCTTCTGTTTTAAACTTACGCAGTTGAAATAAGTGAACGAGAATAGGGATAAGCAGTAAGAACAGTGCATAAAGGAGTTCTGGATGTCTAAACTGCATGTGCGATTTTAGGTTTGTTCAAAAATACTTAAAACGGACTTTATCGCCTAATGGTAAAAGTGAAAATACTGCCTTCACCTACCACAGAAGAAACACTAATATTACCACCCAATCCTTCTACCAGTTTACGCACGGTTGCCAGTCCCATTCCAGAACCTTGTTTGCCATTGCGATCTTTAGTTCCTGTAGTTTTAAATAGGTCAAAAATAATGTCTTGTTTGTCTTCTGGAATCCCAGTGCCATTATCTTTTACGGAGATAATGTAGAAGTCTTTTGATTCGTTTCCGCTAATTTGGATTGTTGGTGCCTCTTTATCGTTGTATTTGGTGGCGTTATCAACGAGATTCGATAATATCTGGTCAATAGCAATTGCAGAAACAGCGACTAGTTTCAAGTCATCTTCAATCTTAATGGCAACATTACTAGATTTATGTAAATCTGCTACGTCTTTAACTAGTTTAAAAAGTGTAGTGTTCTCTTTTGTTGCCAGCAATGTATCTGCCCTATAATACTCGAGAAGCCCATCTATATAACCTCTCATAGACTTCGCCGAAGTATCTAGATGCTTGAGGTATAGTGCAAAATCTTCATCATTGCTATCCAGGTAATCTTCTTTCAAGAGATTGAGTAAACCTTCTATACTTGCAAGTGGAGACTTAAGGTCATGAGCTACTAATCGAGCAAAATCTTCTAAACGATCATTACGTTGAGCAGTTTCATTTTCTGAAGCTGCGAGGTCTATATTGCGTTTGCGAGCTTCAAACAGCAATACTGTTTGCTTTGCAAGACCTCTTAAAGCATCTTGTTCTTCTAAGGATAGTGTTCTTGGTTTGTGATCATAAACACATAAAGTACCTAGCGCATAACCATCACTTGTGCGTAAAGGAACACCTGCATAAAAAATAGCTTTAAAATCTTTTACCAGCGGATTATCTTGAAAACGTTTATCTAGGCGGGCATCTTCTACTATAAAGATAGGATCTTCTGTGAGAATAGCGTGACCACAAAAAGAGATATCTCTAGGAGATTCAGACATATCGATACCACGTCTTGATTTCAAGAAATTACGATCTGCATCAAGCAATGTAACTAGTGATATTGGTGTATTACAGATGTGAGAAGCAAGCTTTGTGATCGTGTCATAAGCATCTTCTGGGAGCGTGTCAAGAAGTTTATATGACTTTAATACTTCTAGTCGTTTACTTTCGTTAATTGGCTTTTGAGGTGCTATCACAGTGTAATTTTAATCAAAAATAGTCTTTCTAAAATATAGCTTATAACATTCTATATAAATAATATCTATTGTACATAAGAAATAACTAAAACTTTTCAAACGCTCCTAATCCAAACAATGCAAAATCATATTTAACAGGATCATTAGGATCCATTCTTCTCAACGCTTTGTCAAGCTCTGATAAAGTTTTTGCATCGTTTTGTTTTCTCTTAAGAAGTTTAAGCTTTCTAGCTACATTACTTGTATGCACATCGAGAGGACAAGAGAGTAAACTAGGAGAAATAGTGTTCCATATACCAAAATCAACACCTGCACTTGCATCACGTACCATCCATCTTAGAAACATATTGATACGTTTTGCCGCGGAATTACGTAATGGATCACTCACGTGTTTTTGTGTTCTTGGTAAATGCTCGACCTCAAAAAATAACTTCTTGAAATTTGATATAGATGGTTGTAGGCCTTCGGTGGTAATTCCTTTTTTAAAAGCATTTTCTAGTCCGCCATGGTTGAGATAAATGTGCTGCAATGCTCTTATAAACGTTTCTAGGTCTCCACTATTAAAAGTGCGATGCACAAAACCTTCAAAAAGATTCGCTTGCTCTGGATCGTAGTTTAATACAAAATCATAAGGTGCATTTCCCATGATATCCATCATCTTTGTAGCATTTGTGATAATACTCTTACGATTACCCCAAGCAATAGTTGCCGTTAAGAAAGCGGCAATCTCGATATCTTCTTTTAGTTCAAATTGATGAGGGATTTGAATAGGATCGTGTGGAATAAAATTGCCATTCTCATATTGAATTGCTTTTTCGTCCAAGAAGATTTTAAGATCCTTTTTATTCATGTATTACAGTATTATATGTAGTAGGGGTGCGCTTTCGCGAAAGCGTACTAAGTTAACTAGTTACAAACTCGCCATCTTTCATTACAAGCTTACGGTCCGCCATATCTGCTAGCTCTTCATTATGAGTAACAATAATAAGCGTTTGATTAAACTCATCTCGTAATCTAAAAAATAGTTTATGTAGATGATCTGCACTTTCTGTATCGAGGTTACCAGAAGGCTCATCTGCCAAAATAAGTGCAGGATTGTTTATAAGTGCTCTAGCAACTGCTACTCGCTGTTGCTCTCCTCCAGATAGTTCATTAGGTTTATGATTATAGCGATGAGAGAGCCCCAAGAAGTCAAGAAGCTCCTTTGCACGAGCCTCTGTTGGTGCTTTATCTTTTTTGGCAATAAATGCAGGAATACACACATTTTCCATCGCTGTAAACTCTGGAAGGAGTTGGTGAAACTGAAATATAAACCCAATATGCTCATTACGGAAAGCACTTAGCAACTTAGATTTAAGTCCTGTGAGAGATTTACCGTTTATAGTAAGTTGCGTCTGGGCATTGTTATCAGGCATGTCTAGTGTGCCTAGAATTTGTAGTAGTGTAGTTTTACCAGCGCCGCTTTGCCCTACAATAGAAACTACTTCTCCCTTTTTTACGTCTAATGCAACGTCTTTAAGAACTTGTAAGTTTCCAAAAGTTTTTGATATATGTTCTGCCTTTACCATAATACAATATTGACTGTGAAAGTACTATAATAGCTGCTTTTTACCAACGTACTAGGCGGTCTTTTTAAAGATGCCTTTTACATTATTATAATCGATAAAATAAGTAACTCTTAGGGACAGCGTATGGTTAAGAGGTTCATCAAACAAGTTGCCAAGACTCTGTCCATAATCTAAAGTGGATTGCTCATCAAAATTCGAAATCTGATGACGGTAGAGTAGGGATGCCTCGCTTCCTGGAGCAAAACGCCAGCGATAACTCACATCAAGATTCCAGATATTAAAGTTTGCATTAGGATCACGCTGTACGGTAGTATCGTAGTTATCTATTTGAGATCTCGATCCGTCATTATTTAATATGTAATACACATTACTACTGTGATCTGATACTGCCCAAAAGTTGCGTAGACTTAAGTTGAGCGCCTTATAGGGGTCAAAATTATAATTTACATTCACTCTGTTTTCTAAAGATTTAACATCTCTAAGACCTAAGAATACCTCTGTATCTGTATTGTCTACCCATCCAAAGTTGTCTTTTCTGCTAGAATAATTTGATGATAAAATAACAAGTAGCTTATCTGAAAATCTATATCGAGGTGAGAAATTAATACTGTGATTAAATTGATCTTGATTTCCAAACCAAGAACGCACAGAACCTCTTAAATCAAAAGCAAATTTCTTTCTAAAATCTGTCGAGATAAAGCCGCTACTACCTATGTTAGACTCAAAGGTTACAAACCTTCCTTCTACTCTTGGCTCAAAATAATCCTGATCCTTGCCGTTGAGACTCGCGTCAAGTCCGAAAGCTAAGCGTTCTGTCGTTGAGAAAAAGGAATCAAAGCGTATGCTGTTTCTTGTTTTAATGCTGGGTTCATATAATCGTCTTTGTCTTAAAGTTACATCAAAGCGATATCTATTAAATTTACCTTTAGGTTGGATCAACTCATAAGAACCACCTACAGCAAAATTGTTGAAGTTATTTCTAAAATTTAAACCAAGATCATTGATGTTGAGTTTAGTATCTGCAAAGTCATGAGCAAAACGATAGCGCCAGTTTCCTTGTATCTTTCTAAAATCAAACTCAGATAAAAAACCGCTAGTGGTTTCCCCCGCTTCTCTTACATTACTAAAAATTGCACGTCCTGACGCTCTGAAGTTGTTCCCTTTATCTGCTATATCAAATACGCCACCAGTAACATTAGCATTTCTAAAGTTGCTACCGCTTCTCGTTACATTAGTATTAATAAGCGATACGGAGGAGTTTTGATTAAACTGCTGGTCTAATACAAATACGTTATAATTAGTAAGAGGTTCAATTACTTCATCACGTCTGCTTTTTTCAATAATCTCCTCGCCGTTTACAGTAGTAATAGTTGTGTTTTCAATAGTCGCAAAGGTTTCTTGACCTATTGAATTTAAAAATCCTATGCCAAGACCTCCTTTGGTGCGTCCAGAGATCTTCACAGAGTTTGCGAGTTTTACGGTAGAAGGTGAGGTTATCACTTCTTCTGTATTTAAGAGCTCTGGGCTTCCAGAAGGTGCTCCACCTATACGTCTAGAGAAGAAAATTCTTCCCTTATTGAATAAATCTATTCCTTCTGTAAAGAATGCTCTATTCTCCCCAAAAGTTTGCTCAAAAGGCCCTAAGTTGAGCTCTACATTATCAAAAGCTACCTGACCAAAATCTGGAATTAGCTGGGCATCAAGTGTAAAACTATCTGTAAGACCATATTTTATATCAAGACCACCAGCAAAATTGGTTTCATTATTCCCGTCAAAGAAATTATTAGAGGTTTGTGCAAAAGGGAAAAAAGTAAGCCTTACAGGTGGATCAATATCACGTACACCTGTAACTGTACCGTTGTACTGCGTGTCTCTACCCACACCACGTTCTATAAAATTCCATGTGTGTGTTTCGTTCTTTTTTACTAACCTTCTATAGAAATTTACACTCCAGTCTTGAACTGCTACTTCTGGAAATCGTAGTGCATTATAAGGAATGCGATACTCTGCGTACCATCCTTTGTCATCTCTAGAAACTTTACATTCAAAGACTACATTAAATCCAAAATCTCTATTGTTTTGTGTAATACGTTGATCACCTATGGTTCCAGCGCTAGTTACATAAAATCGAGTTTCATTGATACCGTCATTATAAGTATTTAAGGCAACGACAAAGTGATCTGCTTGTGAGAATACTTGATCACGCTGACTGAACTGACTAGGGATATTTTCTGGATCTGGGTCAAATAAATAGGCCGCTATGTAAACTGCCTTATCATCATAAGCCATTTTAATCTCTGTGCGCTGGTCTTCATCTATGATTCCTACATTCCCAGGTTCAAACATGTTAAAGCCATCATAAGTAGCTAGAGACTTCCATACAGCATCATCTAGCACACCGTCTATCTTAGGTGGCGTGTTTATGCGCTCTGCATTAAGCGTTTTAGTTTGCTGAGCTTTAAGGAAATGGGGCAATAGTAAAAACAGGGAGAATATCCCAAATAGAAAAATGCGCATAGCATGTGTTTGATTGGCTTGACAAATCTAACCGTGTCATTCTAAGAAAACTCTAAATAAAAAGTTAAATAGAGAAATAAAAATGTTTAATAAATAGTATATTTGATTAAACAAAAATAAATATCTCCTATGCCGTATAGAAGTTTTGAAGAATATAACATTGAAGTTACAGACGAAATCAAAGATAATTTTACATCAATTATAAAAAACTTAGGAGAAGATACTGGTAGAGAAGGTATCGTTAAAACACCAGAGAGGGCTGCAAAAGCAATGCAGTTCCTTACTTCTGGATATGATATGGATCCAGCTGCTATACTTAAAGGAGCGATGTTTAAAGAAGATTATGATGACATGGTTATTGTAAAGAATATAGAGCTTTATTCATTGTGCGAGCATCATATGCTTCCTTTCTTCGGTAAGGCTCATATTGCATATATACCTAATGGACATATTGTAGGACTAAGTAAACTACCACGTATTGTAGACGTGTTTTCAAGAAGACTTCAGGTACAAGAAAGGCTTACACATGATATTTTAGAATGCATCAACTCGACATTAAATCCTAAGGGTGTTGCTGTGGTCATTGAGGCGTCTCACATGTGTATGATGATGAGAGGTGTACAAAAGCAAAACTCCACAACGACCACTTCTGGTTTTAGAGGGCAATTTGAAAAGCAAGAAACTCGTAATGAATTTCTCAAATTGATTTCCTCAAGTTTAGATTAATATTTTTGGAATGTTATTTGATTAGTTTAAAGTATTATATTTAATATACTTATGGATAATCAAACAAATAAATACAAACTTTTATTAATTGGACTTCTTATAGACGTCTTAGGTATCGTTACCTCAAGCTGGGTGTTTCCAGTAATAGGAGATATGTCTGACGTGGTATGGGCACCGTTATCTGCATGGCTTATGACAAGATTGTATAAAGGCGCTGCAGGAAAGGTAGGAGGTGTCATCACCTTTGTAGAAGAGATTGTACCTGGTTTAGACATCATTCCTTCATTTACACTAATGTGGTTATATACATACGTTTTTAAAAGCACTGCAATCGGGCAAAGTATTGAGAAGAAATTTGATTGAAATCTTACTTGCACAACTTGATTTACAGCATTATATCGCATAAAAAAGGCCACTCGATTGAGTGGCTTTTTTATAATATCGATAAAGAGTATTGATATACTAGTACTCTCTTAACGCCTTTACGTATTCACGTAATTCGTCTTCATTTGTTTTTTTATCTACATCTCTTATTAAGCAAAAGAAGTAGTGTAAGCTTTCTTCCGGAGTGCTTTCGGCAGGATCTGCAGCTGCAATAATTTCTTCGTTTTCATCTTCAATATCATCATCTGCAGGGATAGGAATTGCAAAAGTTCCTGTCTCCTCTATATGTTCAGCGGCAAGGCGTGTAGCTTTGGCTAATAAAGGTAGTTGCTCTGTAATAGTATGAGGGCGAAGCGCTTTAAGGTCTTCAACCACTGTATTCGTTATAATTCCGTTTTGAGCAACATCTCCTATGAGTTTTTTGATCAAGTTTACGGCTTTACTATCTTGAAGTGTATTCATTGTAAAATGATGATTTATATATGAAGTTGGTATTGTTGCAAAAATAGGTTTTTGATTCGCTTTTTACGACTATTTTTTATTATAAATTCGCAATAAGTAATCAATTAGCAATGAGCAAACGGGCGTTAAAAAAGCAAATTTCCACATTAAGCAATGCAGAATTGCAAGAGCAAATTATGGAGCTTTATGAGCGTATACCTGAGGTGAAGACCTATTATGACTTTGTGTTTAACCCTAAAGAAGACAAGCTCGTAGACGAGGCCAAAATTAAAATAAGTAACGAGTATTTCCCCACACGACGCAAACGCCCTAGAAAAAGACGTTCTATTGCACAGAAGTATATCAAGCACTTTAAAACCTTAGGCATGAATCCGCTGTTGCTTTCTGATGTGATGATTTTTAATATTGAAATTGCGCAGACTTTTGAGCAATCTAGTCCTGGGCAGCCAGATGCGTTTTATAAAAGTATGCTCAACTCGTTTAAAGAACTTGTACAGTATGTTACTTATCATCATTTATTAGAGGAGCTTGGAGAACGACTAGAGCGCATAGTCGCACTAGCCGAGGAAGGTAAGTGGCCTAATGCAGATTTGTTTGACGAAGCAGCAGATCCATCTTAAAAACATCGTCTTTCATCTATTTTTAATAATTAAGACATAATTTTTAAAATTGTAGCAAGAATTCTTGCAGTACGCTTTCGCGAAAGCATAAAAATCCCTTAGTTTTGCAAGATTCACTTTTAACCGAAGAAACCTACACTTTTGAGCGACGCTATTCAAGAAAAAGAAACTCCAGAAAAAGAATTATACGACTACCAACTCAAGGATCTTGAGGCTGTTTTTAGCGTAATGGATCGTACATCGGAAGACTATAACTTGTTATATCAACTACCTACTGGTGGTGGAAAAACAGTTATTTTCTCTGAGATAGTTCGTAACTATATAAAAAGAGCAAATAAGAAAGTAGTAATCCTCACGCACCGTATTGAGCTTTCTAATCAAACCTCAAGAATGCTTACCGAATTTATGGTTCCTAACATGATCATAAGTAGTGACGTGAAGACCTTAGAGGAGGGTGATGATTACATGTGTTATGTGGCGATGGTAGAAACGCTTACTAACAGATTGCAAGAGGAACAGATGAATATGGATGATGTGGGTCTTGTCATTATTGATGAGGCGCATTATAATTCCTTTAGAAAACTCTTCAGCTACTTTGATAAGGCTTTTATTTTAGGGGTAACTGCAACTCCACTAAGTTCTAATATTAAGTTGCCTATGAAGGACAACTATAGCGAACTTTTAATAGGGGAGAGTATACCTGCATTGATAAAAAGAGGATTCCTCTCTAAAGCTAAAACAATAAGCTATAATGTAGGTTTGAGTTCGCTTAAGCTGGGTATTAATGGTGATTATACAGTAAAGTCTTCAGATATACTGTACACAGATACCATCATGCAGCAAAAGCTGTTGAGCGCTTATGAGGATCAATCTAAAGGGAAGAAGACGCTTATCTTTAATAATGGTATAAATACCTCTCGCTATGTCTATGAGACGTTTAAAATGGCAGGGTATGACATACGCCACCTAGATAATACCAACAGTGCAAAGGAGCGAACAGAAATCTTAGACTGGTTTAAAAACACTCCAGATGCGATACTTACTTCTGTAAGTATCCTTACCACTGGTTTTGATGAACCTACGGTAGATACTATTATCTTAAACAGAGCAACAAAATCTCTTACCTTATACTTCCAGATGATAGGTCGTGGATCGCGTATTGCTCCAGGTAAAACCACTTTTAAGGTACTTGACTTAGGAAACAATGCAGCACGTTTTGGACTTTGGGAAGCACCAATAGATTGGAAAGAGATTTTTGCATACCCAGATTTCTATCTTGAAAATTTAATTGCAGATGAGGAGATAGAGCGTAACTTCACCTATGTGATGCCTCCAGATTTACGTAAGGAGTTTGCAAACACTAAGAATGTCTATTTTGATATCAAGAAGGAATACAAACGTGTAATTAAAGAAGGACTTAAAGCAAAAACAACATTAGAAAATGCCATCGAGCAACACGCAGAAATGGTCATTGAAAATAGTGAAGATGTTTTTGATGCGAGAATACTTGCACGTAAGTTAAAAGATGATATCGCTTACCGCGTGCGTTTATATTCATACAGCATTATGAATAATACTAAAAACTATAGAGACTGGTTACAAGAGGATTACGAGCGTAAATTAAAGCTTAGGGTTAACCAGATTTGTAGAGAACGAGATATGTAATCTATTCATTTAGCTACTATAGATAACCTATAAAAAGAGCCCAGAAGTTTACACTTCTGGGCTCTTTTATTTTTAAGAACGATTAATTTCTAAAATGAGAAATTAGCTTTTCTGCTCTGCGGCATATGCTTGTACTTCATCAAGAACGCGCAGTAAATTACCACTCCATAATTGCTCGATTTCCTCTTGTGTATAACCACGGCGTACAAGTTCTATAGTCACATTCATAGTTTCAGAAGCATCGCTCCAGCCTTCTACACCGCCACCGCCATCAAAGTCTGATGAGATACCTACGTGATCAATTCCTATTTTTTCTACTAGGTAGTCTATGTGATCTATAAAGTCTGTCACATCTACCGCAGGAGGAAGGTCTGTGCGTTCTGCCAGTTTCTTCTTTTGTGCAGGAAGTAACACGTCTGTATAGGTCTCGTAATACGCTTTTCTTTCGGCATCTGGTAGTGCTCTTGCTGCTGAGCGATCAAGCCATGCAACTCCTAGAGAATCGGCGATATCTTTTATTACTTGATTTGCTTCGGCTTGGTATGCGTCATTTTTTTCTGTGTTTAAGTAGCTTTTAAAAGCAACTGTTTGCACCACACCGCCATTATCTTGCATCCATTGCAATTGCTCGTCATCAAGATTACGGCTATGGTTACATAACGTTCTTGCAGAAGAGTGAGATGCAATGATAGGTGTCTCACTTAGCTCAATCATCTGGCGCATGGCTTCCTTACTAGGATGCGATACGTCTATCATCATCCCAACACGGTTCATCTCTGCAATAACTTCCTTTCCTAAGTCACTCAATCCATTATGAAGCCATACATCATCTGCTTCACCGGTGTTACTATCACTTAGCTGACTATGCCCATTATGCGCTAAAGACATATAACGACCTCCTAGATTATAAAATTTTTCTACATTAGAAACATCTGTACCTACTGGATATCCATTTTCTATACCGATCATGGCTACTTTTTTACCAGATTTCCAGATATCTCTTGCTTCTTGTGAAGTAGTAGCTAGCTGGATTTGGTCTGGAGCAATCTCTTCGCAGAGTTTATGAATGGCATCAAACTTTGACATCGCATTCTCATAAGCGGCTTTGTAACCTTCTTCGTTGAGCTCTCCTTGTCCTGTATATACTACAAACCACGGCACGTCTAGACCACCTTCTTGCATTTTAGGTAAGTTTACTTGTGAAGCAAGATTTTGTGTATAGTTTACGGTATCCGTAAAATTATCTACGTTTATATCGCAATGCGTGTCTAGTGTCATCACGTTGCTGTGTATTTCTTTGGCTTTTGCTAGTACTTCGGCCTCCGTCATTTCTTTTGGTGGTGCTACTTCTTTTTTCTTTGTTTCTTGACAAGAAAACATCGCTAGTAAACAAGCGGTAATGGTAAGGAATCTAATCATTGGTTATTATGGTTTTTGAAACTCCTAAGATACTGAAATTGAGTGTTCACATTTTCGCGAAAGCGTAATTATCTTAAAAGTCTATAAAAAGCTGCGTGTCGTACCATATACCGTTTGCATCTTGTAAGGATGCAATACTGGTATGTGTGGCATCACTTTCTATAGCTGCTTTGTGCTTAGGGCTATTGAGCCAGCCGTTTACAACTCCTTGAGCGGTGCGGTACCCTTTACCTACATTCTCACTTACAGAGGTGGCACCTTTATACTTTAAGTAATCACTGCGCTTAAAAAAGTTATCATGACTCATAAGTCGCTTGTCTACCATATAATTAGTGTGATCAAGGGCTTGGGCTTGAGATAGGGTAGTAGTTCTCAAAGTGGAGATACCCAGAGAGTCACGATAGTCATTTACAAGCTGTAAGATGGCAGCTTCTCTAGCGCTATCACTGGGTCTGTTGCTTGTAGAGGTAATGGGCGGACTAGTGGTGGTGTTAGATTTCTTTTTCTTTTTACAACTGGTACTAAGCACTACCAGAACGAGTAATACATTTAAAATTCTCATATTTAGATACTTATGGTTAATAGTAGCTAAGTTATAAAAAAAAGAAGACCCTAGCGCTTATAGCAACTAGGGTCTACCAAACTAACCAACCAAAAATCTAATTCTTATCCTCTTCTAGATCTCGTAGATGTGCTTCTACTTGACTTGCTATTTGAGCTTCTGTTAGTGCGCTGCGGTGCAGCTTTACGAGATGAAGAACGCTGAGTGTTTACTTTACTTGAGCTTCTACTCTTAGTAGATAACGCTCTTTTTTGTGAGGTACGCGGTGCAGCTTTAGACTGTGTACGTGATCCTCTATTTGTTGCTACAGACTTAGTACTTCTGTTTGTAGTACGCGTTGTAGGTCTTGTTGTTCTAGGAGTACTTTTACGTACGCTATTACCAGATCTAGAAGATGCCGTAGGACGTTGTCTAGGTGTAGTAGCTACTGTAGGTCTTCCTCGTTGTGTTTCATTACGATTAGAGATTACAGCACGCTTGTTTGTACTTCTTCTTGACGTTGTAGTAGCAGTACCACGCTGTGCTCCATTACGGCTTGTAGATTGTGCTACACGGCCATTTCTACTTGATGTATTTGCGCTAGATGTTCTACGTGTAGAAGTATTATTTCTTCTTGTAGTAGTAGTAGTATTTGCACGACTTGCAACACGTCCTGTGTTTGCTCTTGTAAAGCGAGCGTTATTACGATCTACATTATCACGCCTACCATTATTATGAGCTACACGACCTCTATCTGGACGTCTAAAGTCACGGCGAGCATTTGCATACCCACGGTTGTAACCTCTGCTATAATTGTTTCTATGGAATGCATAGTTATAACGTACTGGGGTGTAATATCTTCTATATGGTGTATTAAATACTAGACATCTGTTAAAAACAGGTCTGTAGTAGTAATTGTGGTACGGGTGGAACACATAGTTTCTGTTATACACGTTGATGAAGCCTGTATAGTGAGAAAATAGTCCGCGGTTGTTGTAATAAATCTGTAGTCCTCCTACACGAGATATTCTGTTGTCTCTATAGTTGATACGTACGTCACCTGCTTGTGCTAGGCGTCCATAATTATCATAATATAAAGGAGTGTCTTCTACTTGTATCACAGCTCCATACTCATCATACTGTACGTATGGATCGTAGTCAAAACCTGTGTTAAAGCTTATGCCTACTGGCCCAGCGTTTACAGAAAGGCTTACTCCTTCTACATATTGTGGTATGTAAAAATCAAACTCTCCATCTGGAAATACTGAAAATTCGATACCGTTTTCTACAAAAATATACTTGCTACCGTCATATACGGTACCGCGTCGTATTGATGTATCTTCTTCTGCTGCATAGGTACTTGCCGAGAAGGTAAGTAGTCCTATAAATAATAATGCAAGATGTTTCATAATGTTCGTTTTTAATTAATTGCGTGGATTGATGTTCACAATTAGGTAATTACAAGTAGCGTGCCAAAGTCTGAAAAGCACTCTATACCGAGTAGGGTAGTAGTACCGCTTTCGCGAAAATTTGATGTAATTAAAGAGATGTAAAATATTGTAAACTAGCTAGATAATTTTTTTGACAAACCATTTTTAGTGATAATGTTGTTATGGTATGATTTCTATGCTCATCTCGTCTATGTAATGGAACCTATCTGCGTTCGACCCATTATAAAATACTTTTTATGAAATCAATACTGCTTACATCGTTCTTATTATTAGGTACCATATTTACAGCAATCGGTCAATCTCCTACGGTGATTGAATTATTTACATCACAAGGATGTAGCAGTTGCCCACCCGCAGATAAATTAATAACTCGTCTATCTGAAGAACTTAAGGAAGACGTTATTATCCTGTCTTATCATGTAGATTATTGGGACTATATAGGCTGGAAAGATCCTTATGCATCTGCTAGTAATACAAATCACCAATATGAATATGGTCGTACCTTCAATATAAGGAGCGTTTATACTCCTCAAGCAGTTATTAATGGTCGTAATCATGTGGTAGGATCTAATGAAAGGGAGCTAAGGGGAGCAGTAGCTAGTGAAACTAGTCGTATAAACAAGTCAGCAGTTACTATTGCTTCAGTAGCGCGTATGGCGGAAGGTGTTACTATTCAAGCAAATTTTAAAGAGCTTCCAGATAATGCTACAATTGTGTATGCTCTCACTGTAAGGCAAAAAACCACCATTGTAAATAGAGGAGAAAACCGAAACAAAACCTTAAAGAATACGCACATCGTAGCAAATTTTAAAAAAGAACAAGCTTCTTATAGTCAACAAGAAGTAGCGCTTAGTATTCCTTCGTGGGTAGCAAAGGATGACGATATTACAGTGGTTATTTACGTTACAGAACCAGAGAATGGGATTGTAGCATCGGCAGCTCAAAACGTTAAATAACTCTGAATTAGCATTTTGATTAACAACTAGCTATGATGCTTTAAAATACCTTTATCAAAAAAAAATAAAGCTATGAATACTACAAAGAACAAAAAGCACGCAGATTTTCAAGATGCACACAGAAGATCTTCAAACTTTAATCGTACCATCCCAAAAGAAGAATTTGAGATTAAAGGTAATGGAGAGGTTACTTTAGATAACGAGTAAGACTTATATCATACTTGTAAGATTTTTTAAGCTAAACCACTAACAAAGAGCCACTACCACATATAAGGTAGTGGCTTTTTCTTGTTGTAATGATTATTCCTTACTCGTTAAACTTCTCTAAACACTACTCTTAAATACTATTAAAGTGCATTTTCAGCAAGTAGTCTCCTCGTAATTTTACAACAACAAAAAAAACATTACCAATGGAAAGAGAAATAAAAGGAGGTTTTAGAACCATAAATCCTCATAACGAACAATCAATTAAGGAGTATACATATTTTACAGATGATCAGGTTACAGAAGCGATAGACAACTGTCATGACGCTTTTAACGACTGGAAAATGCAATCGCTAGATGATAGAGCTACTGTAATAAAAAATATAGGGGAACAACTTAAAAATTATAAAGACCAACTTGTACAACTCATGACCGACGAGATGGGTAAAACCATTGAACAAGGAAAAAGTGAGATTGACCTTTGTATCGCCATCACAGAATATACTGCCGAAAACGGAGTAAAAGAATTACAACCTATAGAAAGAACACTACTAGATGGTGGAAAAGGAATTATCAACTTTTCTCCAGAGGGTGTTATTTACAGCATTCAGCCGTGGAATTTCCCAACATACCAACCACTTAGAGTTGCCATTGCCAACTTACTAGCGGGTAACGGGATTTTATTAAAGCACGCTCAGAATGTAACGGGAAGCGCATTATTAATAGAAGAGCTTTTACTTAAAGCTGGTGTGCCTGAAGGACTTTTTAAAGTACTTGTAATTGATCATGCACAGTCTGATAAAGTGATAAGCAATGATAAAGTACGTGGCGTGACATTTACAGGAAGTTCTGCTGGAGGAAAAATCATAGCAAAAACTGCTGGAGCATCTATTAAGAAAACAGTATTAGAACTGGGAAGTAACGATGCATACATCGTACTTGATGATGCAGATGTAGAAGAAGCTGTAAAAGCTTGTGTACAAGGTAGAATCATAAACAATGGTGAGACCTGTATTGCTGCAAAACGTTTTATCGTAGTAGATAAAGTGTATGATGCATTTAAGGAAGGCTTTGTAAAAGGAATGAAAGATGTGGTCATGGGAGATCCTAATAAAGAGGGAACCCAACTGGGGCCAATCGCACGTAAAGATTTACAGGAGTTGCTAAGCGACCAAGTAAAAGAAAGTGTAGAAAAAGGAGCAGTAATTGAAACTGGAGGAGAAATACCAGACGGAAGGGGATATTACTACCCATCTACGGTACTAAGTAACGTACAACCTGGACAACCAGCTTATGATGACGAACTCTTTGGGCCGGTAGCTTCTTTAATTAAGGCAAAAGATAACGAAGATGCAATGCGCATAGCAAATGATAGCCGTTTTGGACTAGGAGGAGGAATTTTCTCTAAAGACGAAAAAGCAGCAGTCAAGCTGGCACAAGAACACTTTGATACAGGAATGATATTCATCAATTCGTACGGTCTTGCACAGCCTATGATGCCTTTCGGAGGAGTAAAAGATTCTGGATATGGTAGAGAGCATGGAGGATTCGGGATTAAAGAATTTGTAAATGCTAAGTCTATTTTACTAGCAGAAACTGAATAATATGAGTTATCAATCATCTTTTATGCAGCAAGCCATTGCGCTAGCTCGAGAAGGTAAAGATACAGACGGTGGCGGCGCTTTTGGCGCCGTCATTGTTCGTTCTGGGCAGGTCATTGCGGCTTGTCATAATCTCGTTGGAGGTTCGCAAGATCCTACGCAGCATGCAGAGTTACGCTGTATTCAGCTAGCTTGCAAAGCACTGGGTACTAAGGATCTTTCAGATTGTGATTTGTATACGAGTTGTGTGCCTTGCATGATGTGTTTAGGCGCAGCGAGATGGGCTCGATTTGAGCATATCTATTACGGAGCTTCTGCTGACATGGCAAAAAATGCTGGCTTTATCTATAGCGATATGTTTTACGCTAGAGATATTAAGGCACGTGATCAAGAGTTTAACATGCAACAGTTTCTTGGAGAAGAAGCCGCTGCGGTGTGGAACGAGTAATTATGGAGTTACGCTTTCGCGAAAGCGTACTAAAAACCACTATAGCAATATTAAGGCTTCAAGACAACTGTTCTTGGAGCCTTTTTCTTTATCCAGAATAGAATACAGAGTGATATTGCGGCACACGAAGAAAAACCAATGAAGAGTGGGAGCGTGGTCTCTTCAATAAAACGACCTATAAAAGCACTGATGGGAACAGCCATAAGTGTAGAAATAAGACCCGTAATAGCAGCTCCTATACCGGCAATGTGGCCTACAGGCTCCATCGCTAGCGCTCTAAGATTTCCAAACATAAAACCTATACAGAAAAACTGCATCGCAAAGAACCCTATAAGCACATACACCGAAGGATGCAGCACATCATTAAATAAAATCACATATAATAAGGACACGATAAAGAAGCCTATGAGGGAACCAGTTATTATTTTTTCCATCCCAAAACGAACCACAAAGTTGGCATTAAGTAAGATAGCAGCGCCTATAGCCGCGGCAAGACCTGCAAAAATGTAAGGAAACTCATCTACGAGTCCGTATTGATTTTGGAAAATTTGCTGACTAGCACTTATGTACACAATAAATGAACCTACGATAAAGCCTTGTATAATCGTGAAGCCCATGGTGCGCTTGTATTTTATGGTTTCGCGGAAGCCTTTTGAGATACGCTTCATAGAAAACGGAATTCTATTTGCTGCTTTGAGTGTCTCCTCTTGACGTCTCCAGAACCATAGCATCACCAAGATACTTATGAATACTTGCACGAGAAATATAGCCTGCCAGTTCCAGGTGTCTAGAATCACCTTACCCATAGCAGGAGCGATGATAGGGATTAGTAAAAATACAACGGTTACAAAAGACATAATACGAGCCATATAATCGCCCTCATAAAGGTCTCTTATAATTGCAATACAGATGGTACGCGGTGCCGAAAGTCCGATTCCCTGTAATATCCTACCTAAAATCATTACTTCAAAGCTACGTGTGTACATACATATAAATGAAGCGATTATAAAGATGGTAAACCCAAAATAAACAGAAGATTTTCTACCTTTAGCATCGGCTAATGGTCCAAAGACAAGTGGTCCCAGGCCTAGACCTAAAAAGATCATGCTTATAAGTAGCTGATTATCGGCTGGAGTTTTGGTTTGTATCGCAACACCTATAATATCAAGTGCTGGAAGCAGGGCATCAATAGATAGTGCGGTGACAGACATTAAAGCCGCCATAAGTGCGATAAATTCTATTTGTGATCCTTTCGTTTTTTGCATTCGGCAAAAGTACAAGAATGCCTTACGAGCGATGGTCGTTTTATGTAAAATCTAACACCTTGTTAACACCCCACAAAGGAATAGTTTTTGCTATCTATCTAATAAAATTGCACCCTATGAAAAAATACATCATCATCATACCGTTTCTTATACTCGCAATCGCGTGTAAAACTAAGCAACCCATGACGCAGCAGGAGCTCGCAACAGCAAGCCGTGTACAAGAATTAATAGACAATCGCCAGATTGATATTACAGCAACCTGGGCATACCCGCTGGCAAGTAATGTACTCAACCAACTAGCAGTAAACAATGGGCTAGGGGTTGGTAACAGCGGTAGCCGCATCAATTTACTGGGTAACGGTAACTTTCTCAAAATACATAATGATAGCGTGAGCGCTTATTTACCGTATTATGGCGAGCGCAGGATGGGCGGTGGCTACAACTCATCAAATGGTGTAGAATTTGCTGGAATTCCTAAATTCTTTGAAATTACTAAAGACAAGAAAACAGATCGCACAGAGATGACATTTTCTATATCTCAAGATGCTGAAACCTATGAGGTGTTTATAGAATTTTTTAATACCAAGAAAGTACAGATTTCTGTAAATAGTGTGCAGCGCACAAGCATTCGCTATGATGGATTTATGGACTTAGATGCAGAATAATTTTTTTATAACGCTTTCGCGAAAGCGTAACATCTCAAGTCTACAAAGAGATTACACTTTTCTATAGTTACTTAGTTTTTCTTATTCTTAAAGTAATACGTCATTCCTAGCGTGAAATTATTGCTATAAAAATTCTCTAAAGTGTAGAATTCTGCATTAAAGTTAATCAATAGCGAGCCGTATAATGGAGCAGAAACATTAGCTCTATATCGCTGGAAACTATCTGAAAAAGTGTCAAAAAACTGTGCAGCATCCATACGCACAGAAAGCCCTTGTGGCGTATAACCATAGCTGTATGCTAGGCCAGCACCTCCGTATAATCGTTCCTTAATTGTCCAGTACGGAAATCCCAAACGATTATCTGCCGTACCTAGCATACCTGCTCCTTCAATGTACGGGATGAGCATGTTCTTTTTTGAAAATGAGTATTGATATCTAAGCGAGGAGTTAAGTAACCCATCTACTACGCCGTCGGTATAATAGTTGCCTTCCAAAGCCCCGACGAGCTGCCAGTTCTTATTAATTTTATACTCTTCATAAACACTTAACTGGGCTCTATAAATATCAAGATTATAAGCTGGAGCAGTTATGGCTGGTTGAAATGACAGTTGGACACTACTAAATAAAGAATCTTTACTGTAAGAGATTCCCGCCTCTGCATGATAAAAAAGACTTCCTGTATCGCTTACTTCTATACCTAACTCTCCTGTATATGTAGGCTTCAAATACTTGCTCCTTGAAGTTAAAGAGTAATAAGCGCCAAATAAACTAATAGGTGTATTTGCGGGTTGTTGTGTCGTGAGTTGTAGTTCAAAAGGTCTATTTTGAGTAATACCAAATACATGTTTATTTCCTCGGGTATCATAATGACCATAACCTATGCGATTACTAATAGAAGTAGGTTCTAGGCGGTCTGCTAGCACATTTGAGCTACTAGTTATAAAGTCATTGGTGGTGGTTCTAAGTTGTTTATTTAATGTATCTATCGTTTCTGAATAAAAGAACGTACTATAATTGTCAAATAAGTCTCGTTGTTGTGTTGGGGTTATATATAATACATCAACATTAAGCTGCTTTCTGAGCGCAGCTGCTATCTCATAGTCTGGCAATGAGCTTGCTAGCTTCCATGCTTTTGTGATCTCGCCTAACTCACTGTAACGAGTTGCCATATTGAGAATAAGCGCATTATCTTCTGGATTTTTTGAAATGTAGGAGGTAAAAACTAGTTCCATCTCTTCTATAGCTTTCATCGCAGCAAGCCATTGCAATTGCTCACTCACTTTAAAATTATCATCACAAGTGGACCAGTTATAAGCAGTTCTATACGAGCTCTGATTTGCAAAGGCGTAGGCTACTACCGCAATTTCTTCTGGAGTTAAGTCTAGTGAGCATGGTTTACTATCTATGAGTTCTACAGGAATAAGTGCAGGTTGCTCTACGATTAAGTAAGAAATATAAGCTTTAAAGTCTTCCTTCTTTAAGCGTTCATAATTTCCTGTATTAAGAAGCCATTGTTGTTGCGTCTTAGCAGCTATTTTATCTGTACATGCAGACCATGCAATTGCTTTAGCATAGTTGCCTTGATCTGCAAGTGCTTGTGCGATAAGATGGGCAATGTTTTGTACTTCTATATCTACACAAGGCTCGAGATCACTAATAAATACCGTAGCAATAGCAGAATCTGCAGCTAGTAGCTCTGGTAATAGCGCTGTTTTTTCCTTGATAGTTGATGCAGCTAGAAAGGCTTCTTCTAAAGCTCTATTATTACTTTCTGTAATTTCTTGCGGTGTAGAAAAGTAACTATCGTATCTCGCTTTGAGTAAGCTATCATTTGGATACACCACAATCTGCCTGCGCATCCAGGTTTTCTTTATCACATCATTAGGATAATCATTTGCATCACCTATTATTTTTGAAATAACAATGAGTTGTCCAGGTTGTCCTTTTGCATATTGCTGCTCTAAAAACTCATAAAAACCTTCTTGAGCACCTTGCCATCCGTAGTATTGGTATAAAGTGATATAATCTTCCTTTGAAATTATAGAGGCACTAGCAATTTTAGATTCCAAGAGTGTAATGGCTTCTTGAATATTACCTTGAGAAATGAGATAAGCAACCTCCTCATCTATGTCTTTAAAAATGGGAACTCTATTAAGATATTTTTCATAATCTTTCATCAAATTCTCTATTAAGATAATTTGTAAAGAAGGAGTCATCTCTTGTTTACGAGGCAATACAGAACGTATGGAGGGCATGCTGGTAGTGATGTTATATAAATTTCCTTCTAGAAAAGGTGTTTTTGTAAACGTGTATCCCTCGTTTTTTAATATGGCCTCAAAGCTTGCATTGTTATTTGCACGACTGTAAGAAAACCAGAAAAACTCATCTTGATCTGTTTCCTCTATAGACCCAACTTTATACACGGCATTCTCTTGAGTATGTGTGTACTCTGTGTAACGCCACTCCTTAGTGTAACTAGCGGCATCTTGCGCTTTTAAAGAACGCATCATCGGGTATTGTTTTCTTATACGTTTTAAGAAAGTACTAAAAGCAGGAAACATTCCTTGCTTACCGTTATAGGTAGCTTTCCATCTTAATCCTTCAGAATTACGATACGCATAATTTCCGCGGCTGCTTATGTTTACTGGATTAGGGATTTGATACACATCATCTGGGTGAATAAAGTGTGACCAGATACCTGTATATAAGTAGTGCGATTGTAAATCAAACTGTATATTCTCATCTACCACATAACCACTACTAATTCTTGGAAAGTTAAAAAAGTGGTCATTGTAAGGCTCTGTATCAAACTCACGATTACCGCCTTCTTTAAAAGAGCCTAAGTACAAGCTACTATTATAAATTACAGAAGGCATACCACTTTGTAAGGCTGCAAAACCCAAACTATCTATGCGGTTAGATGGAGGTACATAGGTTTTAGGCAAAGCTCCAAAGTTACTAGCTTTCCATTTTTTTTGTACAGCGAGTAGTGCTGTTTCCATAAAATCTGGGTTATCCCATTCATCTTCTACCAGGGAGATATGATTATAACCATGAAGTCCAAATTCGTCTCCAGCTCTTAATACATTACTTACGGCAACATCACCAGAAACTTTCAGTGTTCCATCCTTCTTAACCATAGATTTATCCCACTCTGAAAATAAGAAGGGAGGCGTATCTAAGTTTCTGTAGTCAAAACAAGCTACCGCTGTATAAACAAGGTTTTCTTCTTTAGCAAGTCGTTGCATGTCTGGCCACCAGACATCATGATAAAATGCAGTCTCAGAGAGATTAAATTCTGTTGAAATAGGTAATCGCACGGTCTCATACGTAGGCGCAGGAAAGTCATCTATAAAAATGGTGCTCACATTTGCAATAGGGTAGGGTACATGCTCTAAACCTGAAAGTATAGCTGCAAAATATAAGCCTCTATCTTCTTTTTTACCATCTTGATTACTATTTATCGCGATCACAGTTCCTTTACCTAATGGTCTTTGGAAAACCATTGGAATCTCACTATTAGTAGCCGCAGTAGCTAGTATCTTGATGTCATCCCTAAAATTCTCTCGTAGTAATGCCCCGTGTTGGTTATCATCATTAAAGCGTGTCCCTTGAAGTCCAGGTAGCACGTTTGTTTGAAAGGAATATCCACTTGCCTTAGGATCACTTGTAAAGTTTGTGGTAGGAATAAGTCCTGCCAGGAAGGCATATTCGTTATTTGTGGTAATCGTAGGTAAAAACAAAGTACCTCCATTTGCGACAAAAGAAACAATACGTTCAAAAGCTTTATTGTTAAATCCCTTTGTGTTTGTGATTACGAGTACCCGAGTAGATGGATCAATGAGAAGCTCGTTATTAAAATCTTCTTTATCTAACTGTGCATAGGGAAGCTTTGCATAGGTAGCTGCTTTACGTATATGAGATTGATAACTCTGGTTTTTATAGTCTTTTGCATCACTTATAAACGCTACAAGAGGACTCGTGCTTTCCGTGTCATAAATGGTACGACTATTCTGCTCTTTGATGTCATCTAGATCTCTCTCACAGCCCAAAAATAAACCGAAAAGTATGATAGATACTATAGCTATGACTGATATATGTGGTTGTGTGCGTTGCATAATTAAAAAAGCAAATCGTTTATTTTGGTAGCCTTTGGTTCGTTTACAATCTCGTAAACTGTGAGTAATGGTTTTTTTACAAAAACACGCACAACTCTACCTTTATCTTGGAGTCTAGTGATGACTTCGCTTACTTCCTGTTGCTGGTTTGTTTTAAGCCTATCTGATTTGCTTAACTGTGCTTTTTCTTCATATACAAAGACAAACATACTTTTAGATAATGTTGCTTCTGGATACTTTTTAAAGAAGGACTTGTTATTTCTATTTGTTACGTACAATGCATCTGCTTGCTCGTAGGAAGTGGTAAAATCATCATAGGTCATAAAGAAATGATGGTCTTTACTCATCTCTAAAGCCATGCCTGTATTTACAACGGTAAATGAATAGGGAAGAAGCTCATCATCTAGCGCATCATAAGCCTCCATAATATACTCACTGGTCAAATTGCGCGGTGGAATATTTTGTAAAGTAGATTTCTGAAACGCTGCATAAGCGATTATAAGCGGAATAACAGTAGCAATAATACGTCCATAAATAGGTGTCTTAATAGGTGGTAGCATGCTATTAATAATCGTGATTATAAGGTAAACACTCACTCCTATAAACAGTGGAATACAAACAGCTATCACTTGATATAGAAGATCTGTATCTATAATTTCTATTTGAAGTAATGGTAAGCAAAAGAAGATACAAAACATTGCTAATAAGGCAATTATATTTTTTAAAGATCTCTTTATAAATGTATTTGTTATAATAGCTATGAGTAACAGTAATACGCTTATCACTTGATAATATCCCAGTAGTTCACTAAGAGATACTATTAATTGTGGGACATATGTATATGCTTTAAGCGAGTACGTATTTGCCTTTATGAAAAGCGCCATTGCATCTAGATCAAAATTAAATGATATCCAGTACACTGTGGTAAATAGTAAGAGTGCGAGCACATATGCTACAAGTGCACGTAGGTAGTATTTTCTTTTATCACTTGTAACGGTTATAAGTGCAGCTATAAAGAACACAGGCAATACCCAGATTGTGGTAAAGAAGTCTATAAAGGCAATACCACAAAAAAAGCACAGCATCCATAAAAAGTAGGAAGACGGTGTTTTACGTAATGTTTTAGGCTTACACAAATAAACAAACACCGGTAACGCTAGTGAAAGCGCTAAGAATGTAGGCTTATGCTGCGTCATTAAATTAATATTGAGCGGTAAGAATCCATAAAAAAACATAAACACAAAAGCAGCTACTAATCCTGGTACATAATTAGTATTTGTACACTGTGAGATTGTCCAATAAATGACAACGCCTAATACTGCATTCTCTAGCAATCCAAACGTTTGCAGAGCAATCACATCACTTATGCTTGTAAAACTGCCGTATAGCTGTATCAAAGCATATTCTCCCATGAGTACACCTTCTGAGTTGAACCACTGCTGGTTAGTAAGATTTTTGATTTTGGCAAAATCTTCATACCATAAGTCGGAGAGGGCAAATGTGTCAAAATTGAAGAAGTAATACCTAGACAGATACGTAAGCACCGCGATTACTACCACAATACCCATCTGCCACAAGTAATCTGTTTTTCGTACCTCTAGATCATCGGTGTCATTTTCTTGTTGGGTTTTCTTAAAGTTAATCGTACTTATGAGGTCTTTACCTTGCTCTAGGTTACGTATCGTGTATAATATGGTGCGTCGTCTTATTTTAATGAGCTGTTTAGATATCGCACTCTTGCCATTGAGATTTAAGAATATAATAACAACACAAACTAATAATATGGCGAGTGTTGTGAACGCATCATAAGCGTTAATTGTTGTGAGAGCAAGGCTTAGAAGCACAATAACACTTACAAAAGCAACGTAACGCGGTATAAAATAATTGAGCCCAGACTGGTTTGAGCTTTTTTTAGAAACTAGTTTGTTTACTAGAAATATAAAAATTACAAGTAAAATAATACGCAACGGTCCGTACACCATAGATGGTGTAAAGAATAAATCACGCATTATCAATAAGTTACTCATAACTTTTTGGGACGGTTTGTAAATCTATTTGTGCCACTACAAAGGGAAGTTTACAACCAGCGAGTCGTTTTGTAACTTCCTTTGTTAACTTTTTTGAATTTGCATATTCTATTAAAAGAATTGGTTTTTGATACTGTTTTTTAACGGTTAGCACATTGTCAAGCCTTGATTTAAAATCTTTTTTAGCTCTCAATCGGTAGTGGTTTGTGCTAAAATTATAATCGGTTGCTACAGATTCTACAGCTACTGCATCTATGTAAGGCGCGGTGTCTTGCATAATGAGTAATCCTGCATTTTGTAGTATCACGCTTTCGCGAAAGCGTAACTTTACCTCAGATAAAAACTCCACGAGAGCAGCCAATTTTTTTGGTGTAGGTCCCCACTGGGTATAGTTGTCAATATTATCTATAAAAATACCGTCAAAGCCCTTACCTTCTATATGTGCCGCGATGAGTGTATGAAGTGCAGCACGCGTTTCTTGGTTAGCAATATCAAGTACATGGCTGTTCCAAATATCATTTTTTCCTAGGGTAAATCCTTTAAGCGCTTCATAGTGACGAGCTGCTTCGTTAACCTCTCCTAGACTAATATATGCGAGAACTTTCTTGTTATTATTTTTAAATACTGTGACATCTTGAGCAGAGAAATGTATGGGTTCTAGCACCACGAGGTCATATCCAGTTGTTTTTTCTGGATATAAATCTCCATAACAAAAGAGAATTTTCTCATAAGATTGCTGCGTGAGCGCTTGCTGTGTCATAGCCAGAACGATAATAACAATGATAGAATTAATAAGCCGCATAATAGTGATATCCTAGTTGTTTAAAAAACTGTACTACCTCGCGAGTGGTATAGATCATAAATACAATAGCTCCCGCAAGCATGCCCAGCGATGCATACTCATAACTTAATAATCTACTGGCCAAAAGGCCTACAATGAGGTTAATAAAAAAGGCAATTGTAATGTAAACTACTGGTTTTTTATGTCTGTTAAGGGTATACAGGTATAATACATTAAGCATACCAATAGTAAGAAACAGATAGCCAAAACCACCTATAATAAGCACTCGTATGCTTAGTGCAGTAATAGCCTCATTAAATGCCGCTTGATATCCCCAGGGCTGTGTAACAATCGCATAGAGTAATCCTGCTATTAAAAGAGTTGTAACGCCCAGTATTGCGAGATGTCTTGTATAAAGCGTGATCATGTGTGAGCCAAAGGCTATGCGGTCTTTATATGTAAGACTGCGCTGCCCTATATCTAACCATCTACTAAAAGAGGCAATACTATATTCTAGCACTCCTGCGAGTAAAAAGAAGACTACTATGGCAAGATCCATACCTATCTCATAATCCTTCTCATAATAGATGATATACGGTAGATTGCGACCTACACTAGAGGACCAGGCTATAATACGATCTGTAAATATGAACATGTAAATAAATGTCCCATAAAAAAAGTAGCTAAAGTTGCGATAGGCAGAGAGCATCATTACTGGCGGAGCATTTGTAACCTTTTGCTTTGTAGCAATAATGCGCTTTAAGAAAAAGTGTAAGTGAATGGCACTTATTATAATAGCAACACTGATCCCAATCCAGTGTACGAGATATACGTGTATGCTTGTATAATAATGTAAACCTAGTGCTAGTAACGTTCCTACGCCTATGGCAATAGAGATCATCCAGCGCTGCTTGATGGTATATAAAGGCGCGAGAACTAGTAAAAGGACTCCTATTAAAAAGGCATACACAAAGGTGATGAGCACAAATTGATAAGGATATAAGTGCAAGAAAAAATTAGTAACACCTATAAACACAAACGTGCCAAAAAGTGTTTTTATAGCCGTACTAAGCAAGTTTACAATAGCCTGTCTAGTCATGATAAAATCATCATGATACCAGTAAAAGGAAACCTGTTTCCCTATGGCTTGTACAAAACCACCTGTTGCAACAAGTCCGATAATAACACCTAGCACGACTGCGGTGGCTTGTAACTCATTAAAGCCTACAAAAGCCCATAATGAGAAGCCACAAAGTATAATGGCTGCCACTTGTAAAAACACAGGTAGCAGGTGGAACATGCCCGTAGCATAATCTTTTACAAAATGAGAAAGCTGCACAGAGGCATAGCTAGAATAAAGCACACGCTTTTCATGCTTACTCTCTGCTTGGAGTTCGCTTTTATTTTTGGATCGCAAATACATAGGTGCATCTAGTTCCTTAAAAATATGAGCGGCAAGCTGTGCGATATTTTCAAGACCATAGGAGGGAAGCACATCTATATCGCGTATCCCTAGCGACTCAATGGTTGCTCGTACTACAAGCTCGTTTACGGGTTTACCGTTGCGAGCTATAATAGCAGCCGTAAGTTCTTGTATTGCGTTGTGATGCTGCATTTAAACTTTTGAGATCGTGTTACGAGGTATAAATGTAGGGCTATTAGTAAACCGCTGGGCAGTTTTCGCGTAAGCGTCCTCATATAAACCTATAAAAGTGTCAAGTGTAAAATGATCAAGCACACGCTGGCGGCAGCGCTCTCCCATAGCAGTGCGCAGCGTTTTATCTTGTAGCAGTAAGATCACCTTCTCTGCAAGGGCTTGCGCATCTTTAGGCTTACATACAAAACCGGTATGCTCATCTAGCGCTTCGCTCACACCGCCCACATCTGTTGCTACCACAGGGACACCACATCCCATAGATTCTATCACCGTATAGGGAAATCCCTCAGAAATAGACGTGAGAATAGAGATATCACCTTCGGCAAAGAGTAGGTGAGGGTTACTTTTTGGCCCCATTAATTTAAAATGATCACCCATATGGAGTTGGTCTATGAGTGCCAGACATTCACTAGTATATGACGGCACCGCAGTATCATCACCATATACGAGAAATTGCACCTCTGGGATTTCTTGTTGTACCAGTGCACAGGTGCGTATCATGGTAAGCACGTCCTTGAGGTCAAAAATACGAGCAAGTGCAACTACTGTAGGCACATTTACAAGGTGTGCTGGTTTAGGACGTGGTGTAAATAACTCCTCATCAATCCCGTTATAAATAACCTCAATCTTTGCAGGATCTGCTCCATAAAGCACTTCCCACCTTTTATTAAATAGATTTACAGAGATTATTTTTTCTGACTTATAATAAGACAAGCGGGCGATACTCTCAGAAAAGCGAATGAGTAAATTTTTAAGAAAAAATGGATATTCGGAGGCGTTTATGGCAAGTAGTCGCTCTCTTATAAAAACGCCATGCTCTGTAAGCATGATTGCCGTTCCATATTTATAATGTGCGATGAGAGCTGGAATAATCGCAAAGCCACTGAGGGTGAGATGAGCAACCTCCACCTTAGGCACGTCTACAATAGAAAGCGGAATCAAAAAACGATAGATCCATCGCATGCCCACCGTAAGATCTAGGAGGGAAGCAGTAGGGTTGCGGCTCGTGCTACTGTAAGTATCTATGGCTTCACAATATGCATCCCATACTGCCATGCTGCGCATAGTTTCCTTATAATCATAATCTTCAAAATAGCGCCATAGCCCATAAAATATAGTATCTAGTGATGCTATAGGAGCATTATCTGTATATATAAAATTAAGTAAATCTGTAAATAGGGGAATAAATAGGGTGCGAATTTGCTTATTTGAAGTTCCTTCTTTTTTGGCTATAATCTTGTAATATTCCTCCCCATAACTCATGTAGTCATGCGGCTCATCTGGCGTCCATAATGGCACCTGGATGGTGCGCACCACATTAGGACTTAGCTCATATTTGAGTTCCTTTTCAAAGTTGGCATTAATGGCATACAAGGTAAAATCCACCCCATGCACACGATTACATAAAATATGCGCCCAGGTAGAAACACCTCCACCATTATAGGGATAGGTTCCTTCAAGAACAAGCATTACACTGGTAGTATTCATAAATAACTCATACACATGTGAGAACGCAATAATAGGTCATTAATATCAATGTAAATACTAGTAATGCGATAAAAGTGCTTTAATTTACAAACATATCATGCATCACAAGCGACTCATTTACAGTATAATCTCCCTAAAAACTGTTTTAAAGTGGTGTTTTTCTTAATATAGAACGCTTTCGCGAAAAATTGAACCTACAAACCAAGGCTATTGCAGTACTATACAGGCTTTATTATAACGCAGATAATGACCCCTAGTTACAACTAATCACAGGGTCTGTAAGATCACGATTTTTATAAATAGCGCTATATTGATTTGCCGCAGCATCTGGGCATACGGTGTTTAAGAATTGGGATTGGGACATGGCATCTTTATACTCTGTGACAAAGACCGCTTTACCAGCAATAATGTAGGGTAGTGCCTCGACTTGAAAATTATCTGCATAGGCATCTTCTGTAAGAATCCAGTCAAATTCATCTACCAGATTAGGCACCAGTTCTTCTGCGTTTTTCTGTCCTATATGTAAATTTCTAGCGTGTGCTTCATTAATAAGCCATCTAGAGAATACAATGGCATCTGTCTGAGTGAGCGAGAAACCAGTATTATTCTGATAACCGTTCATATTATCTGGTTCAATACCATCAAAACCTTTAGCCTGTATCATATCAAATCGAGCACGCAAAATGGGCGCCAGCGCGTCAATATTGCGAATGTCTAGCCAATTTTCATCTTCAAAACCATTATATACATTACCAATGACTGCTGCGGGAAACTGATTTGCATCTGGGCGGAAATTCTCTACAGAACCCACAGAAAGATAAGCGATCACTATTTTACCTTGATTTTTAAAATGTTGCACCGTCGCTGATGATGTAGAAAAAGCATCTACATCAATTACTGTGGCATCAAATTCATTTGACGAAGTTACATCATCAAGCTGCCAGTCAAAACTAGCACCAACAGCCGGCAACACAATAGTATCTGGTAGCATAATCACATCTGGATCTTCTGGAAGAATTACCACATCATCATCTGTAGTAATCGTAGTATCGGTATCAGAACATGAAATAATAAAGCACACACCAACTATAAAAGAAAAGAAACGCATAGCCATTAGTTAATTATTAGGAATGTATAACGCTGTGCAGTACATATTATTAGAACAACAATTAATAAAGAGGTATAAGGTTATCAAATATTCTATTTGACATAATATAAATTATAATACAAATTGATATGCTGAGAAAAAGAGTGGATAGCGCGCTTTTCAGCGCTATTTGACATAGTTACAGATATAACGACACCAAAGGTGTTTTATATCGTTAGTGATTATGTCAAAACTCTTTTTCGGACTTGCTGCTATAGTTGACTTCAAGAGATTCACCAAATCCTGTTAGTGTTAATCTAAAAACTCTTTTACTAATTGATCAATACTTACAGCCGTAAAATGGTTTGTTTTTTCTTTTGGTTACAATTCGCTTATATGTGAAAATGTGCGGGATGTTTTTGTTTGAGCGATTCTTATGGATCTTTACGCAAGAGTAAAAAAATATCCAACTCTACAGCCAATGTAAATTTCTTTACACTTATTCAAGTAGTTATTTGGTTTACTAATTCTTGCTGATTGCTTCAATATTATGTTGAATAGAAATTATTTGCTTCCAACTTGGCATGTTTAGGAATTTCTAATGTGAAAATCTTGATTTCCCAATTAACTAAGATGTTAGTAATATTAATTTTCAATTGTCGAGATACTTAGACTGTTTTATTTATAATAAGATTTTTTTAAAATATTGTTATTTAGTACTTTACAGCATTAACCATATTCTAATTATTATGAAAAATTTTTTACTTGGGGCGTTGTCCCTAACATTGCTTTTAATGTCTTGTAGTTCCGTTCGGGTTTTAGGTACAAAAATCAAGCAAAGTGATCTTTGTATTGAGCTTGGAAGTTCTAAAACATGTAACCCCCTACCGTTTGGATCACCTAAGATTCTAAATTACCAACGTCTTAAATTTAAGCCTGTATCCTTTACGGAGGAAGGCTTCAAAGAACTGGGAAGCCGACTTATAGGAGGACTCTATATCAATACAAAGGCCGTCGCCGAAGCTAATACTAAGATAGATACTAGTTGGATAGAATATGATTATGGTTCGGTCAGCAGGGATGCAGTAGAGAAAATAAAGAAAACGATTAAAGTTGAAATATCACTTTCCGATATTCTTGATGGAATGATTGCTAAAGGTATTTTTCCTACAAGCTATAAAGATGAAGCCCAAGATGTATTGGAACCATATTACAATCAAAGTATTGAAAAAGAAGTTACATTAAACCTTGTATACCACAGTATCAAACTCAATGAAAAATTCTTTAATAAGTACAGTGCAAATGATCCAATCGCCATCTCCCTAATGAATAGACCCAATACTATATCAAATCCGAGTAAAATTAAAACGTTTGAAACAATAGGAGGTTTAGGGTTTATCGAGTATAGAGGAAGTGTAAATGACACAATCGTAACTGGTTTGGGGGGCTCTTTAGATGCTGTTGCTTCCTTGAACACATATTCTAAAGCCATATCTACGGAATTTAAGAAGGAAGTTAACAAATCTATAAAGAGACAAATACCGAATAAATTAGATCTAATTTTTGTAAGCACACTTTCGGATCTTAATAACTTCAATAAAAAATAAGTTATAATGATTAAAAAAGCCAATGATTTATGCATTGGCTTTTTCTAACTTAGGAATTTTTTATATCAATTATTTCTCTGGTTTCAAGATAAACTAATCTTAAGCTATTAAAGTTATTTAAAATTCGCCACTATAATTTCTTATTTTGAATGTAATATTCTGTCGTAAAGAAAATTGAATATCGCGTTTTATTTTAATTAATTAAAAAGAAAATAATATTGTGACGTTAAATTTACAGCAAAAAATAATCTACGTTTTAATCGCTAGACATTAGAAAGTCTTTGTTAATCTTACGAATGTAAAGTTATTATGTTCTTGAATTAAAAATTATTAATCATAAAGTCTAACTCTTTAAAGAGCTTCAAACTCAACTCCCCTATTGTTTTAACTAAAGTTTTCTGAGGCCGAGACTAATTAAAAAACCAAACAACTATTGAGTCAAGCTATTTCCAATTAATGTCATTTCTATTTCATAAAAATCACTATCCTTATAACTATTTGTTATATGGTTTTGAGCATTAAGTAACGCTTCTTTTTCATCTTTACCATTTATAATGAATGCATATTTTCTAGCACGCTTATCATCATTTGTAAAAGCTTCTATTTTGTAGTCTTTATTCATTAAAAAAAATGCTTAATCGGTAAATAGTACACTGGCTAAATGTCCTCTTTTCATTATAATAATAGTTTCAGGAGATTTTATTGAATAAATTAATTCGTCAATAGTTTCTTTGTATTCAAGAACTATACAGGTAATCCCAATCAAACCAGATTTACTTGAATCATCAAAATCCTTTTCCTCTACTAGATAGACTTTGTTAGGATCCGCAATTTCTTGAACAAATAAAGACCCTTCCGAAGATTCAATTTCACAAAAATTTCGTCTTTTATTCATCTCAATAATCAATTAAATGGATTAATTCTTCTATCGTAAAACGTAATTCACTTTTTACATTATCAATGTCAGGTTTTTTGGCTACAAATCTTCTGTTATGTGCACTAACATCTGCAAGTTTCTTGATTTTTGGGAGACCTATTTTTGTGTTTCTACCAATGTTCCAATCACTATGATTTAAAAATTTTCCTATCAAATCACTTAACATATAAAAATGTCCCTCGTGATTTTGTATTTCAGATGATTTATTAAATTTCTCAAACGCTTCAATTATTAGAGTCTCTAAAAGTTTCCTAATCATTACTAAAGAGGCATCATATAGTCCGTAATCGTAACATACAATCGCTTGTTTAGCCACACTTTCTAAATAACCTCTTGTATTATTAAAAAGCTCAATAGGGAAAAGATTTGTGGATGGTATTATACTAATGTTTTCAATACCAAATATACTATCGAATTTCTTATTTGTATCTCTCGACAAAGAATAAACACCTTTGCTTTTTTTAATTAGAACAGGTGTTTTTCCAGTTGATTTTGAATGTAATAACTGTTGTATATGATTGGGCAATTTTATATGCTCATCTTGAAAACATCCTACAATATCTTGAATGGAAAAGGTTTTGGCATCATTAACAGCCATAAAAAAATAGGCCATATATATGACCTTATCTGTATTAGTCTTTGAGGAAAAGCCTTCTACTGAATCAATATAATTTGATATGTTCATTAATTACTTATTTTTCATTTCTACAAATATTTCCCCTTCTCTTGAAACTTTCCATTTCTTACCATCTTTATCTAACCAAAAATCACGATTCTTGACATTTGCAATTGTTTGTCTTAATAAGCTTGGTCTATTATCGAGTTTTAAAATTTTATATGCATAATCAATATTTCCATCACTAAAAGATTCTTCTTTGCATATGTGAGTTATATAATATCCTATTATCAAGATTCTTTCATTTGTAGAAGTTGGATTATCTAGATTCTCTAGAAATTTTTCTAGAGTAATATCCTTATGGTAAATATCAAACTTTTCTATCGTAATAGATTTTGCAACAACTTTGGATGAACTTTTACTTCCTTTGCCTTCAGTTTTATTTACTTTTTTAGTAGTCTCTTTTTTTGATGATATTTTTTTTACAGTGCTTTTTTTATTGCCAGACATTAAAGATTTTACATTCTTAATTCCATCATCTGTAAACATTAACTCTCCAACTTTTTTGGTCTTAAAAGAACTTCTAAAGGCATTTTTCCAATTTGTACCTAAATTTTTAAATCTTGAATCTGTTATTCTTTCTTCTTTATATTTAGAATAAACAGATTCTTTCGAAAAAGTACTTGCTCCAAAATTTGAGACATAAAATGCATAGATTATCAACCATTCTTTTTCACTAAAATCCATCTTTATTGATAAATCATCTAAATGAGGATAATCAAGATTAGACATTGAATCAGAATCATCATTCCTACTAGCATTTTTTATTTCTGGTACATCAATAATATCTGGATTATCTCGCTCGTCATCTAACTCATTATTAAAATTTCTCCTAGCATCTTTATTATTTGCTCCAAGCATAATTGGTGTGCCTTTAATCATTCCAGTAACTAGTTCAGATACATCTTTACCAACTTCATCAGTAAAAGCTAATTCATAAGACCTTTCATCTTTTGTTTCCTTAAATTTTATGGTATTAAGAGCTTCCTTGTTGTTCTTCTCTGTCAAAATGGTTTTACCACAACCTGAACAAAAATTTGCATCCTTCAAAAGTGGTTTGTCACAAGAATCGCACTTAAATTTATTCCCACAATTACTACAAAAGTTTGAATCTAAACTTTGTTTATTTCCACAATTAGCACAATCAATTTTATTCATTTTTACAAATATTTAGTCACCCATTAAATTTAGGGTAAGAATTATAATAAAGTTGTTTAAGAGAATTATTATAAAGGAAAAGTAAAAATAAAACTACTTCTTAGTTAATATGGAAAAACAAAGGAGAGTTATAAACAAGAAATTAACATAATGATTAAAAGCAAGTTACATTTAAGAAATATATCTTTTTAAACAAGGAATATAAATAAACAGTCCACTCCACACACTTTCCCTCCACCCTACTCCAGCCAACGCTTTAAAGAGTGTTCCACTCACATTTTAGATAAAGTTTAGGTAAGGAAACTTTTTAAAAGAAGATACACAGTATCGTGTGCTTTGTTCCTAAGCAAAGTTACATAACGCAGAACATTATAGTACAAATTGATATATCTAGAAAAAGAGTGGATAGCGCGCTTTTCAGCGCTATTTGACATAGTTACAGATATGACGAGATCACAGAGTCTTTATTCATGTACGTAAAATATTTTCGTTACTAAATTCACCGTCCAATTCCTTTCTGTAATGTCCCCACCACAAAAGCGATTAACTATCCATTATAAAAGTCTAAGGCATATTACTGCTCACTTACAGTTTTTATTTACCTTAAATTAGATGTTGATTGTTTAACAGCGAGGAATTATGAACTCTAAGGGGGAAGATGAATACTTTAAATATCTAGATGTTATCTATACAATGTACATTCTCCTCTATGATATCCTCAAGCGCTTCTTTATTTATAGGCTTATTAATAATATCACGTATGCCCACATTATGACATCGCTCTTTTACCTCGCTTATTTCTAGTGCAGTTAATGCTATGATTGGAATATGCTTATTTTCTGAAGAAATAATTTCTGAGGCTTCAAAGCCATTCATCACAGGCATATTGAGATCCATTAAGATGAGATCAAAATGGGTCTTGTGGTATTCTTTTACTGCCTCCTTTCCGTTTATAGCAATGGTACACTTGTGACCTAGCGTGCTTATTAGTTTTTGAGTTACGAGTTGGTTGATTTTATTGTCCTCAACGACTAGTATTTTTAGACACTTCAATTCAGGAACCACCGATTGCTCATCAATCTCATGGGTAACTTCGCATGCCAATATAAATGAGAATTGCGAACCTAGACCTACATTACTTTTTACGGATAATGTACTACCCATAACTTTCATTAAGGACTTAACGATAGGCAATCCAAGACCTATTCCGTAGGAGGTATTTTCTTCTGTGTTACCTTGTTTAAAACTATCAAAAATGACTGCTAGATTTTCTTTAGAAATGCCTGACCCAGTGTCTGAGACTTTAAAAACTATGTGATCTATATCTTCTTTTCTTTCTGATAGATGTACACTAAGGGTTACAGTGCCATTTTTTGTGTTTTTAAGCGCATTATCAATGAGTTTTAAAAGAACCTCTGTAAGATTAGTTTCATCTAATATATAGTAGGTGGAAATCTCATCACTAATATTTAAAACTAGATCAGTTTCTTGCTGGTTTGAGAGATAACTTAATGAGGTGGTAATGTTCTCTAAGAGGTTACGTAAGTGAACCTTGGTCCTCTTAACCGAAATGGTGTTAGACTTTACCTCATTAATCCTTAATATATTATTTACAACAGATTTTAAATGATCTCCAGAGAATTTTAAAGCATTCAAAAGATCTTTATTAGTCTTGATAATAGAAGGATTTTCTATAAGCATCTCTGTGATACCCACTACTCCGTACAGAGGTGTTCTTAAGTCGTGACTTATATTAACTAATAGCTCAGATTTTAATTTGTGGGCGTGTTCGGCTTCATTTTTTGCTTGTAATAGCGCCTTATTATTTTTTTCAAGTGCTAAGAATGATAATCGCCTCTTGCGATTATAAAAGATTAAAAAGGCAGTACTTAAAAATAGCAGCGCACCAATACCTCCTATAAAAATAACGTTGGATTTTAATTGAGATGCTTCGGCTTTTTGTTGGAACTCCTTTACTTTAAAGTCTGCTTCAACTTGTTCTATCTGAAGATTTTTCACTTCATTAAAATCTAAATCTTTATAGTAGAAATGCTTTCTTAGGCTTTCTAGAGCCTCATCATATTCTCCTAGCTCTTGATGTATCTCACTTTTAAAATCATAGATATCTATGAGTTCTCTGGTGAGGCTATGCTCCCCTCCTATCTCAAGTGCTTTGTTAATAAAGGTGAGCGCTAGTCTATGATTTTCTTTTTGATTGTGATAAATAGCAAAATTTAACTGTTGTAAGAGGCTGTATATTGGGTCTTCTTTATCAATATTGGGTAACAACTTTTCGGCTTCTAGAATGTAGGGATATGCCTTATCTGGATCTTTAAAATTAAGGTACATGCCAGCGATGTTATAGTAGGTATAAAATGAGTGCACAGTTTTACCTGCATCTAAGGTATATACAATAGATTTTTCAAAATAAGCTGCGGCCTTATCTGCTGTGCTTATATCAGCTGAGTATATGTTGCCCAATCCATTAAGCGAGGCTACGTTTACAAAATAGTCATCTGTTTTTTTACCGAGTGCCAGGTTATAGAACTTTTTCGCGGAAGCGTAATCTTTTATAGCTTGATACGTATTTGCTAAGCTCACATAAGCCTTTGCCTGTAAGGTTTTATTCTTACCTTGATTTGCATATTGTACTGCAGAGGTTGCAAATGTTAACCCATCTTTATAATTCCCGCTTATATTTTCATCCTTAGATAAGGAAATTAAAATACTGACGCTATCTATATCGCCATCAGCCCTGTTTTGTGATATAACAGGGACGTAATAACAATATGCAAGTAAGATTAAAAGAAGTTTATTTTTCAATATATGATGTTTGGGGCATTAAAAGATAGCAAAGAATAATTTAAAAGTCACTGGAAAATAAATTATTACGATAAAATAGACGTACTAATATATAATTCTCACTTCATTAATTTAAGATGCTTGCGCCTCATATTATAAAATAATAAGTAAGCCGTCTTAATAGAATTAATAAGCCATACATACCATAGCATCTTTAAATGTTTATCAATGTAATTTTAGATTATCCAGAATTATTTTTAATGACTTTTAAATAAATAATTTATATATGAATTGATTTTTTTACTATATTACAAAGACAACTACTTCATATTTAAACTATTATAACCCCTAATTGTAATTGCCTTTTATATATGTTTTAAGCTTTTAAAACGTAATTAAGGATCTAGATGAAAAATCACAGATTCTTAGTTATGGTACTCGTATTACATTCTTAACTAACAATAGCCCCATATGAATAGTTTTGATATTAATTATTTAATGGTTTCCATATTTACAGCAATCTTTGGTGTTTTTGGAATTTACCACTTGGTATCATTTTTAATTTTGAGACATAGGATTTTATGTCACTATTGCATCATTATTTTTGGACTTACATTGCATTGGAGTTGGTCATTATTTCCAGATGGTTATCTTCCTGAAATAGTTCAAGAGAAGGGATCGCTTATCACCGCAATGGTCACCACCTTTGGCTTTTTGCTGTTTACCATGAATTATTTGAACATTCATAGCGGTAATCATCCTAAAATTTCACGTAGCTATACCTTTTTAAAATATAGCTCGGTATTGATCCCAGTGATATATGTTTTGAACCTTTTGACATTCAACATTGGATGGTTACATAGTTCGCTAGTAATGTCTGCTGCGGTTATTGCAATGCTTGCTGTATTATTGAACATATTCTCTGCGATTCGATTATTTAATGAAGAAAAGTTTAATAAGTATTACTTATATGCTTATGCACCAATGTTACTCTCCTCAGTTATCTATATAAGTGCATGGTTTGTAAAAGACAAGTACAATGTAGATAGATACTTAATTGTATTGATTTCTTCTATGTTAATCACACTACAACTCATTCTTTTCTCAATATTAGTTAGCTATAAGTTTAAATATATAGAGAAGTCAAACATGAGAACACAGGTAGAAACCAATAAATTTCTAGCCTTGGAAGTAGATAAGCAAACGAAATATCTACAAATTGCAAAGGAAGATTTAGAAAGTAAAAACCACGAACTTGAATCTGTCAATTCTCTTAAAAACAAGCTGTTCTCTTTACTAACACATGACGTTAGAGGACCTTTGCATAATATCTCCTTGCTGGTTAAACTACTCGAAAACCAAATTGAGGATAATGAATTAAAAGAGATATCACAAAGTCTCAAAAATGAATTAGATGATAGAATTGCTATGGTGAGCGCTTTATTAGACTGGTCATATAACCAGCTAGAAGGAATTAAGCTAAATAAAAAGGATTGTGATATAAAAGAAATTTTTAAATCTATAGCTAAGCAATATGAACGCTCAGCAAAAGAGAAAGATGTAATGCTATTATTTGAAATTGAAACACCTACCCTATTTATTGATGAAAACATGTTCAAAGTAATCTTACGTAATCTCATCTCAAACGCTATCAAATTCAGCACAAAGAATCAAAATGTAATATTATCAAGCAAGAAAGGTCCTCAGGGTATTGAAATAGGCGTACAAGATTTCGGTGTGGGAATGACAACTAGCTGGCACAAAAACCTCGTTAAAGATTGTATTCCTAAGACCACTTTAGGCACTAAAGGAGAGCAAGGAACTGGCTTTGGACTACTCATCACAAAAGATTTCGTAGAAATGAATGGAGGCGAACTCTTCTGTACAAGTACACCAAATGAAGGCACTCATTTTGTAATGCATTTTTAGAGCGAGGAAAAGCTGGTTTACACGGTCTATAAAAGACTATGTTATGTAATTTCTTAATAAACAGATTGCGTTCCAAAACCCTATAAAAACCTACCTACCAAAACATAACATTATAAATTTCTTATATTTTCTCTCGTCTAGTTCAGAATAATTACTACTTTTAGAGTCTAAACTTTAGGAGTAGCTATTAAATTAGTTTGAGAAAAATCCTTAGAACCTGATTTGGTTAATACCAACGTAGGGAAAAGTTAGAGGTCTTTGTATGACTATGCGCTACCTCTATTTTTAATTCTATCCTTCTCATTCCTTTATCGTTTATATAACCGAAGCATGATGCTTCATAATTGTATTAAACATGATAAACATAAAGGTTAATCACACCTCGTATCAATTTCCAGCACAGGTTACACTAGACCAGATTCTTACCCAACTCGACATTTCTGTTAGTGGGATTGCTGTGGCTATTAATGAGCACATTATTACCAGATCACAGTGGGTCTCTACCATCCCTAATGATGGCGATGCTGTACTTATTATCAAAGCCACACAAGGTGGATAATAGCGACTTCTAGGTACTTCAAGAGTAAGAAAACATCATTAATTAATCAACAAAGATGAAAAATAGAGACACTGCGCCTAAGCAAGGCGGCATTACTAGAAATCCATTTCCTAATTCAAAAAAGGTGTACGTAAACGGTAAGATACATCCACAAATTAAAGTGGCTATGCGCGAGATTGCGCTTAGTGATACTGTGGATTCCATGACCAAAAAGAAAACGCCAAACGAGCCAGTGACAGTGTATGATACTTCTGGACCATACACAGATCCTAGCAAAAACATTGACATTCACAGCGGGATTGAACGCATTCGCGAGTCGTGGATTTTAGAACGCAATAATGTAGAACAATTGGACAGCTACTCCTCTACCTATTGCAATGAGCGTCTTAACGATAAAAGCTTAGACCATATGCGTTTTAAGCTTTTAAAGAAGCCTATGCGTGCAAAAAAAGGAGAGAATGTTACGCAGCTGCATTATGCAAAACAAGGAATCATCACTCCAGAAATGGAGTATATCGCTATTCGCGAAAATCAGCGTATCGATGAAATGACGGAGATTAGAAAGCAACATAAAGGAGAACATTTTGGCGCGTCTATTCCTGATAAAATCACGCCAGAATTTGTGCGCTCAGAAGTTGCAAGAGGCCGTGCCGTAATCCCATCAAACATCAACCACCCAGAAGCAGAGCCTATGATTTTAGGACGTAATTTCTTGGTGAAAATTAATGCAAATATTGGAAACTCGGCAGTTACCTCGTCCATTGAGGAAGAAGTAGAAAAAGCCGTGTGGGCTTGCCGCTGGGGAGCAGATAATATCATGGATTTATCTACTGGAGAAAACATACATGAAACCCGCGAGTGGATCATACGCAACTCCCCTGTTCCCGTGGGAACGGTTCCTATTTACCAGGCGTTAGAAAAAGTAAATGGCGTTGCCGAAGATCTCACGTGGGAGATTTTTAAAGACACTCTAATTGAACAAGCAGAGCAAGGCGTAGACTATTTTACGATTCATGCTGGTGTGTTGTTGCGTTATGTGCCTATGACCGCAAAGCGTGTGACAGGTATCGTCTCTCGTGGCGGATCTATCATGGCAAAGTGGTGTCTTGCACATCATAAAGAGAGCTTTTTATACACCCATTTTGAAGATATCTGTGAGATTTTAAAACAATATGACGTAGCCTTTTCTTTAGGTGACGGTTTACGTCCAGGATCTGTAGCAGATGCAAATGATGAGGCTCAGTTTGCTGAACTAGAGACACTAGGTGAACTTACACAAATCGCTCGAAAGCATGATGTGCAGTGCTTTATAGAAGGTCCTGGTCACGTGCCTATGCATATGATTAAGGAAAATATGGAGAAGCAAATTGAAGTATGCGATGAGGCTCCATTTTACACTTTAGGTCCGTTAACCACAGATATTGCGCCTGGATATGACCACATTACCTCAGGTATTGGTGCCGCTATGATAGGCTGGTACGGTTGTGCGATGTTGTGCTACGTTACTCCAAAAGAACACCTTGGATTACCTAACAAGGAAGACGTGCGTGTTGGTGTAGTTACTTATAAACTTGCTGCTCATGCTGCAGATCTGGCCAAAGGTCACCCTGGTTCGCAACATCGCGATAATGCGTTGAGTATGGCACGTTTTGAATTTCGCTGGGAAGATCAGTTTAATCTTGGTCTCGATCCAGAGCGCGCTCGCGAATATCATGATGAGACGCTACCAGCAGCAGGTGCAAAAATCGCACACTTCTGCTCCATGTGCGGACCAAAATTTTGCTCCATGAAAATTTCTCAAGAAGTAAGAGATTTTGCTGCTGAAAATAAAATTGTCGATAACGAAGTCATCCAAAAAGGAATGGAGGAAAAGTCAAAAGAATTTAAAGCCAAAGGTTCCGAAGTATATCTGTAAAAAAATGTGGGAGTTCCCACGCTGCAAAAGCGTGGGCAGGCTTTCCACTGCAATCTTTTGCCAGAAAAAGGCAAAAGGATTTTCATTACAATCCTTAACTCAAAAACATGATTATCGTACTATCGCCAGAAAATGATATTCCTAATGAAGTAAAAATACTACACCAGTTATTTGAAGACGGACTAGCTTGTTATCATGTAAGAAAGCCTCATAAAAGTTATGAGGACTATAGCACCTATATACAGCAGATTGATCCTGCGTTTCATGATAGGATTGTAGTGCACGATCACCATAAGGTCATTAATGAATTTAGTTTAAAAGGAATTCATTTTAATGAGCAACATCGTATAGATCACATAGACAATCCTGGCAAGTATTTTAGAGGATTAAACATGTTTGGAAAAACGATAAGCTCCTCCTTTCATGATTTGAAAACTCTAGAAGACTGCTATTTTGAATTTGATTACCACTTTTTGAGTCCTGTGTTTAATTCCATATCTAAGGAAGGTTATAATGGACGTGGCTTTGATGTAACTGATAGCAATAAAACAATCGTAGCCCTAGGAGGTATTCATCAGGAAAATCTAGAACAGGCCAAAAAACTTGGATATAATGGAATCGCTTTGTTGGGAAGTATTTGGAAAGCAGAAAATCCGCTGCAGAGTTTTAAAAATATTAAAGCAGCATTTGGATAGCAGCTACAACTCGCAATAAAGCAATTCGCGTTAAGGATTGAGCGGTTCGACTGCGCTCACCGAAGGCTATACTAAGATTAGAGGATATTTTAAACGCATGAAAGTGATATTTACAGGACTAAAAAGATAACAATAAAACAGTTCGCGTTAAGGATTGAACGGCATGTCTGAGCTCTTTTATGAATATTTCATTCATAAAAAGCGAGTAGCGAAAGCCTGACCTGAAAGGGAACGCCCAAATAAAGTTTTAAAAAAGAATAGCAGAGTCCAGTTGATAGTTTAGAAGCAAGAACGTCACATTTAGAGAACAGGTACAAACAATAAAACAGTTCGCGTTAAGGATTGAGTGGCATGTCTGAGCTCTTTTATGAATATTTCATTCATAAAAAGCGAGTAGCGAAAGCCTGACCTGAAAGGGAACGCCCACATAAATAGCAGAAGAAAACAAGGAACGCCCAAATAAAACCAGTAAAATATCATTGAAAACGAATAACTACATATTAACCATTGCAGGCCTAGACCCATCAAGTGGCGCAGGGATAACTTCAGATATTAAAACATTTGAAGCGCACCAACTATACGGTTTATCAGTTTGTACAGCAGTTACGGTTCAAAATGATATCAACTTTAAAGAATGTGTGTGGATAAACAAAGCTGTAATTATTTCACAAATAGAAACGCTTTTTGAACGGTTTGAAATCACCGTAGTAAAGATTGGGATTATAGAATCATGGGAAGTACTGTCGCTTGTTTTAGATAAGTTACAAATGCTTAATCCTGAGATAAAAATCATTGTAGATCCCATCATAAAAGCGAGTGCTGGTTTTGATTTTCATAGCCTCGAGCATCAAGATATTTTGGATAAAATATGGTCACAATGCTATATAATTACGCCTAATTATGATGAGATACAACTGCTGTATCCAGACCTCAATATTGAAGAAACGATAGAACACATAAGCAGCTTGACAAATATTCACTTAAAAGGTGGACATAGAAAGGATAAAACAGGCTGGGACGTGATTTACCACAGTAAAACGGTTGTAAAACGTATTGCTCCAAAGGCAAAAAAAGTGTTACAAAAACATGGAAGCGGTTGTGTGCTGTCGGCTGCGCTGGCGAGTAATATGATGTTAGGGCAAAACATTGAAGAGGCTTCAATGAACGCAAAATATTATACCGAGACCTTTTTAAATTCAACGGATAACTTACTGGGACAACACAGTTACCCAATAATGAAAATTAAGTCGTAATGATACCAAAACTACATTATATCTCTCAAGGTAATACGCCAGAAGCGCATCTTGATAACATACAGAATGCTTGTATTCATGGCGCAACACTGGTACAGCTGCGCTTAAAAAATGTTCCTCTAGATCAGGTGCTCAATATAGCCAAAGAAGCGCGAGCAATTACTTTTCAATATGGTACAAAACTCATCATCAATGATCATTATGAAGTAGCAAAAGAGGTAAAAGCAGATGGTGTGCATTTAGGAAAAACCGACTCCTGCCCTACTCTCGCTAGAACGTATTTGTATTCTTGGCAAATTATAGGTGGTACTGCAAATACGCTAGAAGACTGTCTATCATTAATAGACAAAGGTGTGGATTATATAGGTCTTGGTCCCTTACGATTTACAACTACCAAAAAGAATTTAAGTCCGGTTTTAGGTTATAATGGCTATCACATAATTACAGAGACATTAAAAACTAAAACTCCCATTATCGCAATCGGAGGAATAACTATAAAAGACGTTGCAGATCTTCTTGAAACTGGTATTCATGGAATCGCTGTATCTGGAGAAATTACCAATGATTTTACAAAGATAGATGCCTTCCAGCAATCACTAGCAGCTTCATTAAATAAAGAACAACATCATACAATAGAAAATAGATGAACGATATTTTAAAAATAGCAGATAAGGAATTCAGCTCACGATTATTTACTGGAACGGGTAAATTTAGCGCAGATCATTTAATGACAGAGGCTTTGATAGCATCTGAGAGCGAACTAATAACCGTTGCTCTAAAGCGTGTAGATGTTGCCAATGAGGAGGACACTATGCTGCAAAGCATTATGCGTCCTCATGTGAATATACTTCCCAACACTTCTGGAGTAAGAACTGCAACAGAAGCAGTATTTGCAGCACAATTAGCGCGTGAAGCACTAGAAACTAATTGGATAAAACTAGAAATTCATCCTGATCCCAAATACCTTTTACCAGACCCAATAGAAACCCTAAAAGCCGCCGAAGAACTAGTAAAATTAGGTTTTGTGGTGATGCCATACATACACGCAGATCCTGTGTTGTGTAAAAGACTGGAAGATGTGGGTGTACCATGTGTGATGCCTTTAGGAGCACCAATAGGCACTAATAAAGGAATAAAAACGGTAGACTTTCTAGAAATTATCATTGAGCAAAGTAATGTACCAGTAATTGTAGATGCAGGTATTGGTAGTCCGTCGCATGCGGCTTATGCTATGGAGTTAGGAGCTGATGCTGTCTTAGTGAACACGGCCATCGCAGTGTCTAAAAATCCAGTAGCTATGGCAATGGCATTTAAAATGGCAGTACAGGCTGGAAGAATGGCTCACAATGCAACACTAGCACCTATAAAAACATATGCACAAGCTAGTAGTCCGCTCACTTCTTTTCTTAATTAAAACAACTCGTTATGTCTTTTAGAAATACTTTTGAAACTTATAATTGGGATACCGTAGAGAAAGAAATCTATAGTTATACAACACAAGACGTACGTAATGTTCTTAATAAGGAAAAAATTGATTTGGACGATTTCAAAGCGCTGATATCTCCTGCCGCCAAAGACTTTCTTGAGGAAATGGCACAGCGTAGTCATGCGCTTACTAAGAAGCGTTTTGGTAACACCATCCAGATGTATATACCGATGTATCTATCTAATGAGTGTCAAAACATATGTACGTATTGTGGGTTTAGTATGACTAATAAAATCCCTCGTAAAACACTTAGTGATGCCGAGATTTTAAGGGAGGTTGCATTTTTAAAATCTAAAGGATATGATCATATTTTGTTAGTTACTGGAGAGGCAAATAAAACTGTTGGTGTTTCTTATTTAAAGAACGCTATTGAACTCATTAGAAATCATTTTTCAAACATTAGCATAGAAGTCCAGCCACTAGATCAAGAGGAATATGAACAGCTCATTCATGCTGGATTGTATGCTGTGTTAGTATATCAAGAAACCTATCACAAAGCAACATACAAAACACATCATCCTAAGGGGAGGAAATCAAACTTTGACTATCGTCTCGATACACCAGATAGGCTTGGCAAAGCAGGAGTACATAAAATAGGTATTGGTGCATTGTTTGGTCTTGAAGACTGGCGTGTAGATAGTTTTTATACAGCCTTACATTTAAAATATTTACAAAAAACCTACTGGAAAACTAAGTATTCCATCTCCTTCCCTAGATTAAGACCTCACCAAGGAGAAGTACAACCTAAGGTTGAAATGACAGATGCAGATCTGGTACAGCTCATTTGTGCATATCGATTACTAGATGAAGATGTGGAGTTATCTATGTCTACTAGAGAAAGTGAACGCTTCCGAAATAACATCATAAGTCTAGGGATTACATCTATAAGTGCGCAATCTAAAACAAACCCTGGAGGCTACGTCGTGGACCCACAATCGTTAGAGCAATTTGAAATTTCAGACGAAAGAGATACCGAAGAAATTAAACAAATGATTGAATCTAAAGGCTATCAAGCCGTTTGGAAAGATTGGGATAAAAGTTATTTTGAAATTGCTTAGCATGGAACTAACAACCGCCGAAAAACAACAATATAGCAGACACCTTATTCTAGATGAAATAGGACTAGCTGGTCAATTAAAAATTAAAGATACAAGCGTTTTAGTCATAGGTGCAGGTGGCTTGGGGTGCCCAGTCTTACAATACCTTACTGCTGCTGGTATTGGTCGAATTGGTATTATAGACAAAGACGTCGTTGAGCAATCCAATTTGCAACGTCAAATTTTATACACTCATGATGATATTGGGAGTAACAAAGCGATATCAGTTACAAGGCGTTTAGAAAGGCTTAATCCTTATATCAAATTTGATACATACCCAATGCGGCTTACTAGAGATAATGCGCTAGAACTCTTTGCAAACTATGATATTATTGTGGATGGTTCTGATAATTTTGCTACTAGATATCTAGTAAATGACGCTGCTATATTAAAAGGTAAACCTGTTGTGCTGGGTTCTATTTATAAATTTGAAGGTCAGCTGGCCGTATATAATTATAAAAATGGTCCTACTTACAGATGTTTATACCCAACACCACCTAAACAGAATGAAATGCCCAACTGCTCTGAGGCAGGAGTTTTAGGCGCACTAGCAGGAATTATAGGATCTTTACAAGCCAATGAGGTCTTAAAAATTATCTGTGGAATAGGTGAAGTGCTTTCTGGCAAATTGCTCACCTACAATATGATAACTATGAATCAAATGATTTTAGGATTTGAAAAAGATACAAGTATCATAGTTAATCGTCTTGAAGATGAGTACGAGTTACAATGTGAGTTTTCTGTAGACAATATGGGTATTATAATAGATGAGATTAATAAACATTCAGAAAAATACAATCTCCTAGACGTGAGAGAACATCATGAGAGAGCAGTACATCATATAGGAGGCCAACATATTCCTTTAGGCGAGCTACAGAGTAGAATACAAGAAGTCTTGCAAAATAAAGATCTGGTTGTGTATTGTAAAGCTGGTGTACGCAGTAAAAAGGCAATCGAGCTATTGCAAAAAGAAAATGTTAAGTGCAGTCTTTTATATTTAACAGGGACTGTTTTATAGACTGTTGGTCCATTACATAATTTTTAAAATAAATTTTCATTCTGTAAAAGAAAAACGCCTTAGCATAGCTAAGGCGTTTTATATCTTATAAAAATCGTGTACTATGCGATTTCTAGTAATTCAAGTTCAAACTCGAGAGTTTGTCCTGCTAGTGGGTGGTTTGCATCTACAATGATGTGATCTTCATTTACTTCAGATACACGTAACTGCTGCTCAGAACCATCAGGTCTAGAAGCTACTAATATAACTCCTACTTCAGGTTTGATTTCTTCAGGTAATTGTGTTTTGGGTACCGTTTGAAATAACTCTTGTTGTACGTCTCCGTATGCTTCTTCTTTAGTTATAGTAACCGTTTTCTTCTCGTTAACCGCCATATCTATTAAAGCATTCTCAAATCCTGGGATAAGTTGGCCTTTTCCAAGTTCTACCTGTAAAGGTTCTCTTTGTAAAGAGCTATCAAACACCTGTCCATCTTCTAATTTTCCTGTGTAGTGTACTTTTACTACATCATTTCCTTTTACTTTACTCATAATTACTTGTTTTTAATCGAATTATAATTTGCAAAACTACAAGAAGAAAATCGGCTTACGAAGGAATCCACCAATGAATCTGGATACTGTAAAAGCTTGTACTGTGATATGTACTTTTACGATGATTCATAATATCCAATTTTATCTCAAAAATAAAGGCCTGACACCTCTGCCAGACCTTTATAAAGTCAAAGATCGTGAGCCCCTCTCACGATTTTGATTCATTTGAATTGTGCACAAAACTACTCTTAATCACAGTGAACCGTGAACGCTATTCGATAAGAAGCTAGTGCTATTGGTAATCTTTTACTAGTAGGAAATAGATTATTAAATTTTGTAAAAGTTGCTTATTTCATATTGAGCCAACTTAGGAATGGCTCCTGTAAATACTTTTAACTCCCAGTGACTCAAATGCGGCATCATTTCCATAGTGTGCTCGAAGAATATCACATTATCTGCAGTTGTAAACGTAGCAGATGGAATGATATAAAATGCTCTTGGAGCATCCTCTATTACTGTCACTAGACCCAAAAAACGGTGTCCTGCAACCTGTCCATAATCAAGCTTTTGTATTTTAATACTTTCCTCATCTTCTACTTGGATAGAACGTAGTTGCAGCTCGCTTGTTTTACCCGTAGGTGCTGTGATGAGAAAGTCAAGGCCTGCAACTCTATTAGTATCTGGCGCAATAGTAAAACCAGCTTTCGAGAGTTCGCTTGTGACAAATTCTATTAGTTGTAATGTTTCGTTTTTCATAATGGGGTGCAAAGATAAATATTTCTTTAAAAAATTAGTATTGTATAACCCCCATAACGATGTAGTAAAAAGGTAAAAAAAATGTACTTCTAGATGAATGTTACGCTTTCGCGAAAGCGTAAAAAAAACTTAAAACGCATATTAAAAACTAATTATACAGGTCAACCATATCATAAATAATTGATTGATGAGTCTATTATAAAAATAAATGAGTTCTCGTGTAATGTAAGTGGGATGATATCGTCAGAGTACAAATCGTTTAAAATAATATCAATCTTATAAATGACTGTATGCAAGTACAAATTATACTTTCAGCTATTTAATTACATAAATATTGAAAAATTAACCTTTTTTAAGGTTTAGAATATTATTTGAACACTAGTTTTGCACCCTTAAATTATTTATCAAGAATCTCAATTAGGAGATAGCAACCTGCAATAACGAGCAAGGTGCTAAATAGATAAGCCAATTAGTTGGAACCAATGTTAACTCATACTTCTATCTAAATTGCTATTATCTCCTTGCAAGAATGAAGAAGAACATGACACAGACTACACAAATTACCCCAAAATTTTCAGCTCTAATTCCGCTATTTGTATTTGTAATTACATTTTTAGGAGTTGGTATTTATCAAGATGACTTTTATGCGCTGCCCGCTCCTATGGCCGTTATCGCAGGAATCATCGTGGCTTTTATAATGTTTAAACAGACTATAAATGCTAAGATTGACATCCTACTTAAAGGTTGTGGTGATGATAAAATTTTAACCATGTGCCTCATTTACTTACTAGCTGGCGCATTTGCCGCAATTACTAATGCCACAGGGAGTGTGGATGCGATTGTAAACCTAGGCTTAGATTATATTGCGATACAATATATATATGTAGGTATTTTTGTCATTGCTGGGTTTTTATCGGTTTCTACAGGGACATCTGTGGGTGCAATTGTCGCGCTAGCGCCCATTGTGGTAGGTTTTGCAGATAAAAGTAGCGCAGACCTTGCCATACTTTGTGGTGCCTTGCTAGGTGGTAGTATGTTTGGTGATAATCTCTCCGTAATTTCAGATACTACGATTGCTGCGACCCAATCTCTGGGTACAAAAATGAGTGATAAATTCAAGCAAAATATAAAGATTGCTGTTCCCGCAGCGCTAATTACTATTGCTATTTTGATTTTTCAAGGAGTAGATCTCACAACAGATGTAACAGAGACTGTTGTTTATGAATATGACGTAATTAAAATTGCACCTTATGTTCTTGTCATTATCCTCTCTGTCATAGGACTCAACGTTTTTGTAACGCTTCTTGTAGGTGTACTTGCAGCAGCATTGTTAGGTATTATTTACGGTGATTTTACGATTATAGAGTCTACTAAAATTGCTTACACAGGTTTTACAAATATGACCGAGATTTTCTTGTTGTCACTACTTACTGGTGGTCTTGCAGCTCTTGTAGCTAGTAATGGCGGGATTGAGTTTATCTTAGTAAATATTAAAAAACTCATCAAAAGTAAAAAAACTGCACAATTAGGTATTGCCGCGTTAGTGAGCACTATCAATATGGCAATTGCAAATAACACGGTATCCATTATTGTTGCTGGTCCTATCGCAAAAACGATAAATGATGAATATGCCTTAGACAATAAGAAAACAGCTTCCATTCTAGATATTTTTGCATGTATCTTTCAGGGCTTACTTCCTTATGGAGCGCAGGTTTTAATGATTCTAAGTTTTTCAAAAGGTAATATCAATTACTTAGATCTTGTAGGTAATACTTGGTATTTACTATTGCTGTTTGTAGTGACTATCTTATACATCATCTTTAGAAGTGATACAAAGAAACACGCTTTCGCGAAAGCTGTATAAGTACATCGCAAAGCACAATTTGAGCACTACGAACGTGTTGTATACCTATAAAAATTTTCTGAAAGCGGAAAAAGAGATATACCAAACAAATCCACTTTTAACCAAATTGCCTCTTTTCATATTTAAATTTGCATTTCATAAGAATTTAGCGCTTTACTGTTAAACCTATCCCAAAATCAAACTCTACCGAGAACCGTACGAGAAGTTGCTGCGTTATATATGTAAATCTAAATAACACAAACACTAAACAATTATGAAAACAGTAAACGTATTATCAATGGCACTTTGTGCAGGACTTTTATCACTTGCATCATGTGAAGGTTCTAAAAATATGGGTAAAGAAGAAGCAGCAGACCAAAAAGAGATGATGGATGATAAAATGTCTGAAGGAAAGGACATGATGGACGATACAATGTCTGAGGGTGAAGACATGATGGATGAAATGACGGTAATGGTAGGTGGGGCAGCAATGTATCCTTCTAAAAATATTGTAGAGAATGCTGTAAACTCAAAAGATCACACTACCCTAGTTGCTGCTGTAACAGCTGCTGGTCTTGTAGAAACATTACAAGGTGAAGGTCCATTTACAGTTTTTGCTCCAACAAACGCTGCTTTTGAAAAACTTCCAGAAGGAACGGTAGCTACATTACTTAAGCCAGAAAGTAAAACAGCTTTACAAGGTGTACTTACATACCACGTAGTTACAGGAAAATATGATGCAGCTGCTATTATGAGCGAGATAAAAAAGAATAATGGTACAGCTACTTTTACAACTGTAAACGGTGGTAAATTAATGGCTTCTGTAAAAGGAACATCAGTAGTTCTTATGGATCAAAATGGAAACAGCTCTACAGTAACGATTGCAGATGTAATGCAGTCTAATGGTGTGATACACGTAGTAGATACTGTGGTTTTACCAACTAAATAATTTTATAATACCCAACTTGAAAAGCGTCACTGTACATTACAGATGGCGCTTTTTTTGTTTTAATTATTTAAGTAAATCACTCGTACTAAAAGAGCTAGCATAAGGATTTTGAGATTGTGAATATCTATTGTTGTTTTTTACTTTTTAGCCTAGAGTTAACCCCTATTTTTGGCAACCTTAAAATAAAAGAGATATGAGTGCAACTTGGTATGAGTGTAAGGTAAAATATAGAAAATTTGATGAGGCATCTGGAACGCAAAAGGTAAAAACAGAGCCTTTTCTAGTTGATGCAATATCATATACAGAAGCAGAGAGTAGAATAACGCAAGAAATGGCAGCTTACTTAAGTGATAGCGAAGAAATCAAAATAACAAACATAAAAGTAGCTAACTATGCAGAGATTCATCCATTTGAAAATTCTGATAGATGGTTTAAATCTCGTGTATCACTCATCGCTTATGATGAGGAAAGCGGTAAAGAACGTAAGACTAACCAGTATTTACTAGTACAGGCAAATGATGTAAAGGAAGCTTATGAAAATACGGTAATGACTATGAAAGATACAATGGGTGAATATACAATCCCGGCAGTATCTGAGTCGCCTATTATGGATGTGTTCCCATACTTTTCTGGTGAAGAAGAAGATCTAGAACGTCTAGAGGAGTTTACTAGAATTAAAGATTCTGTTCCTGTAGATTATAGCGAGAATAAAGAGCAAGCCATGGCAGACTCACTTGTTACCGAAGAAGAATAAACCAGACGATCTTACATAAGATTTACTATAAAGAGGCTGTTTATATACTTATAGGCAGCCTATTTATTTTTATTACACATGCCCATCATAACTACAGTAAGACCCATGCGGGATGAGTATCTTTGCTACATTACTGTATAGCTGTCTTATGTAGTTGTTAAATAAGAAGATTATGATTCCAAAACTTCATTATATATCTCAAGGAAACGCTCTTAAAGAGCATATAGAACATATAGAACATATACAAAAAGCATGTAATGCTGGTGCTGAGCTTGTGCAGCTACGTGTAAAAAACTGTTCTCAAAAGAAGCTGCTAGCCATTGCACAAGAAGCTAGAGAAATTACAGCTCATTTCCAGACACGGTTGATTATTAATGATGATTATAAAATTGCAAAAGAGGTAAAAGCAGATGGAGTGCATCTAGGAAGCGGAGATGCCTGCCCTATAACTGCTAGAAAACACTTATACACTTGGCAAATTATAGGCGGTACTGCACATACTTTACAAGATTGTGAGGCACTAATTGAGAAGCAAGTAGATTATATTAGTCTAGGGCCTTACAGCACTACTACCACAAAAGAAACCACAGCGAAAACACTAGGAACCTCTGGTTATAAAGCAATCATTGACGAGCTAGCTACTACTACTCCTATTCTTGCAGTGGGTGGTATCACACTTGATGATGTCAAAAATATTTTGGAAGCGGGTATCGATGGTATTGCAGTTTCAAAGGCCATTACAACAGATTTTAATAGCATTCGCTCGTTTAATGAGCTGCTGGGCGCATCATCTACACATGAACAGCGTCATAGTTTTGAATAAAAAAGCGTTGCTTATATAAATGTTGATTGGTTTTGGTTACGCTTTCGCGAAAGCGTGAAAAAGATCACAAACAAAAAGCCCATCTAATTTAATAGATGGGCTTTTATTAAAACTTGAAGTATATGTATTAGATAACTCTTACGTTTACTGCGTTTAATCCTTTGTTACCTTCTTTAAGTTCAAATTCAACTTGATCACCTTCGCGAATCTCATCGATTAACCCAGAAATGTGTACAAAGTGGTCTTTTTCAACACCTTCTTCTGTAATAAAACCAAATCCTTTGGTATCGTTGAAAAATTTTACTGTTCCGTTATTCATAATATAATGTATTTAATAATTGTGATTATTTTTTATCACGGAGCAAAAGTACAACTAAAGATTACCAATCTATAGGAAAATAGTCTTTTAAAAATTTTCCTGACCAATGTTTTCCTGTATTAATACCATCAATAAGCGGATCCATCACTCTGGCAGCGCCATCTACGATGTCTAATGGAGGTTGAAAATCATGTACTTCTACTTTCTTTTTTGATAGCTCTGCAGGGTCCTCATCCGTCACCCACCCCGTATCTACGGCATTCATATAGATCCCAGACTTTGCAAAAGTGGCAGAAGAAGTATGTGTAAGCATGTTTAATGCAGCCTTTGCCATATTTGTGTGAGGATGTCTATCTTCCTTTTTAAAACGGTGAAATTTACCTTCCATAGCAGATACATTTATGATATGCTTTTGTCCAGTATTTTCCTTCATCATAAGATTAGACAGACGGTTACACAATACAAAAGGAGCTACAGCATTAACTAGCTGTACCTCTACCATCTCAGTAGTTTCTATCTCACCTAGTTTTAAACGCCAGCTATTAGTCTTACGTAAATCTACTTGTTGTAAATCTGCATCTAGTTTTCCTTCTGGAAATACCTCACTGGTTTGTAACGAATTATCAAAACTATAAGGAATCTGAGAAAGCTCTGCCGAGTTGCGTAGTCCTATTCCAGGTTCAGGCCCATGCCAGGTAACCGGCAAGACATTATTCTTACTAGTTTTTGCAGTACTCACGCTTAAATCTGATAACTCCTTCAAGCAGGTAATGTGATCTTGTAAGAGTGGTTGTGCGAGCTTAGGAAGTTGATCTACTGGTAGTTTTTCATTTTCCATTAAGTGGAAATAAAAACCAGATGGCCTACGCACCGTTTGTGCTGCATTATTTATTAAAATATCTAGTCTATCGTATTTCTGTTCTATATAATTACAAAATATCTCTACACTTGGTATATGACGTAAATCCAGTCCATGAATGTGTAAGCGGTCGCTCCAGTCACCATAATCTTCTTCCTTTGCATATCGTATAGCGCTATCTGCTGGAAAACGTGTGGTTGCTACCACCGTCGCACCAGAGCGTAATAACATGAGGGTTATATGGTATCCTATTTTTAATCGCGATCCAGTTATTACAGCTACTTGACCATTAAGATCGGCTGTTTGAAAACGTTTTGCATAATTAAGATCACCGCATGAAGTACACATCGTGTCATAAAAGTGGTGTAGCTTTGTGTATACTGTTTTACATACATAGCAGTTTCTTGGAGACTCAAGTTCTGGAGTATCTTCTGGAATTGCAGCTGCGCCAAGTAACTTAGGTGCTACAAAAAGTGCAGCTTCTCTAGCAGAGCGTATTCCTGTAGTTTTACGAGCGTGCTTATCTCTGGCAATCATCTTACGCTTTGCAGCCTTCTTGGCGTCCTTCCTCCTGCGTTGAAACTCATCTCTATTAGGACGAGATAACATTCCCGAGGCCTTAAGAAGCTCTGTGCGCTGTTCTTCTGGAAGCTCAAAAAGCTGATTTGTATCGGCTACTAGTTGCTGCAATGTATTAATACATGCATCAATTTCTTGTTGAGAGAGACTTTTATCTTGGGCGTTTTTACTTTGATCTTCGGGCATAATGAACTGCAATCATATTTTTTGCAAAGGTAATTATACTCTTTTGACCTTTTCTTTAAAAGTGGGTGTTATATTATGTATTTGAGTTACGCTTTCGCGAAAGCTTTGAGAATCCTCAATACTACGCACTTTAAAATCTCACAAAAAAGTATATTCGCGCCATGTGGATGTATTTAGGCTTACTGGCCGCACTTTTTCTGGGATTACACAACTTAGCGAAGAAACATGCAGTACAAGGTAATGAGGTGTTACCAGTATTGCTAGGCACACTATGTGCTGGTTTTGTATTAATATTGCCATTTTTTATAGGTTCAAGGTTTTTTCCAGAATACACTCAAGAAATAGGGTTTTACATCACCCCTATTCCATGGAAAACGCATGGTTTTATCATTATAAAATCCATGATTATGACCGCTTCATGGATTCTAGCATACCAAGCTTTAAAGCACTTACCTATCACCATAGTCACACCTATACGATCTGCTGGACCGTTTTTCACATTTATAGGAGCAATATTTATTTATAGAGAACAACCTAAAGCACTACAATGGGTGGGTTTCTTTGTGATTATTCTATCAGTAATTCTGTATGCAAATATTGGTAAGAAAGAAGGGATTCACTTTAGAAAAAACAAATGGATTTTTGCAATTGTAGGTGCTACTTTTCTAGGAGCCTCCAGCGGATTGTACGACAAGTTCTTAATTCAGAATTTGGTGCTCAATCCGCAAACGTTACAGTTTTGGTTTTGTTGGTATACTATTTTAATGTTACTAGCCATTCTAGCGATTACTTGGTTTCCTCAAGCCGAAAAAAGACAAGCCTTTACCTTTAGATGGACGATTATTGCAGTGGGTATCCTACTACAAACCGCCGACTATTTTTACTTCAAAGCACTTCAAGATCCAGATGCACTTATCATGTTACTCTCGGCAATAAAACGTAGCCAACTTATAATAGCAGTAGTCATAGGTGGTCTAGTATTTAAGGAAAAGAATAAGCGAAAGAAATTGGTCCCGCTTGCAGGTATATTAATTGGCGTCTTCCTCATTTTATATTCATAGTACGCTGCCGTTTGGCATGACTAACTTATAATATTCCATAGATAATTTTTCATCATAAATAATTTGTATTCTTTTTACGCTTTCGCGAAAGCGTAATACCCTACCTACTTGATTTTTTTCACTAGAAAGTCATTCTTATTCTGAAGCCTTAACCTTCTTATATACTTGCCGTCAAATTAAATGTTTGTTAAAAAAGAATGAACGTTCATTTTTGATGTTATCTTTGCACCAGCAATTAGATAACATGGCAAAACTTCAAAAAAGTATAGATAAACGTAATGCGCTTGTAAAGGCGACCATAGAGCTTGTAAACAATAATGGTTTTCACGCTACACCTATGAGTAAAATTGCCAAAATGGCAAGCGTTTCTCCTGCCACTATCTATCTTTATTTTGAAAATAAACAAGACCTTGTTAATAAAACTTATATAGAAGTTAAGGCTTCTTATACAGAGTATGCATTTGCATCTTATGATGCTTCGCTCCCAGTAGAGTCAGGTTTTGAATACATCTGGAAGCGTATTGCAGATTTTAAATTAAAAGAATGTGAGAAAGCAATGTTTCTTGCACAGTGTGATAATACTCCTATGATTGATGAGGAAAGTAGACAAGAAGGAATAAAACACTTGCAGCCCCTACTCGACTTATGGGAACGTGGAAAAAAGGAAGGAATTATTAAACCATTATCAGATTTTATATTATACGCATATGCTATTAATCCGCTTTCATTTTTAATGATGACCCAAAAGCGAGGAGCATTTCAACTAGACAAAACTCACTTGGAAGAAGCTTATCAATCTGCCTGGAGTAGCATTAAAGTATGTCAATAAAAACAACAAGAAACCAAATATTAAGAACATGGAATTACTAGATAAATTAAACTGGAGATATGCCGCAAAGGCAATGAATGGAGAAAAAGTAGCCGAAGATAAAATTGAAAGAATTTTAGAAGCTACAAGACTTGCTCCTACTTCAAGCGGACTTCAACCTTTTGAGGTTATGGTGATTAAAAACCAAGATATCAAAGAACAAATAAGACCTGTAGCTTGGAATCAGTCTGTGATTACCGATTGCTCACACTTATTAGTCTTTGCAGCTTGGGACACTTATACACCAGAAAGAATTAACTATATGTTTGATCTTACTAATGATATAAGAGGATTTAAAAATGAAGGTTGGGAAAACTACCGCCAGATGTTATTAGACTCTTATCCACAAAAGGATGAGCAAGAAAACTTTGAGCACGCTGCAAGACAAGCGTATATCGCATTTTCGCACGCAATTATAGCTGCTGCTTATGAGAAAGTAGATGCAACCCCGCTAGAAGGATTTGATGCTACAGAGGTAGATAAAATTTTAGGCTTACGCGAAAAAGGATTACGTAGTGCGGTACTACTTCCTTTGGGCTACAGAAAAGAAGATGAAGACTGGCTAGTAAATCTTGTGAAGGTGAGAAAGCCTATGGAAGATATGGTAACTGTAATTGACTAAAAAAAAGATAGCGATGACTAAAAGTATATTATTAAAAAGTAGACCAGAAGGAACGCCATCTTTATCAAATTTTGAATTTGTTACAGATGAGTCAGCGCTTACTGCTGGTAAGGGTGAAATCTTGGTAGAGGCAGCATATGTTTCTGTAGATCCTTATTTAAGAGGTAGAATGAGTGATGCAAAGTCATATATAGCTCCTTTTGAAATAGGAAAGCCTATTCATTCTGGTGTAGTTGCAAAAGTAACAGCATCTAATAATGACGCTTTTAATGAAGGTGATTATGTATCTGGAATGCTAGACTGGTCTACTGCTCAAGTGCATACTGGTGAAGGTCTTCTTAAAGTAGATCCGTCAAAAGCATCGCTGAGTGCATACCTAGGTATTTTAGGAATGACTGGACTTACAGCCTTTTTAGGTTTACACGAGATAGGAAAACCTGTGGCTGGAGAAACGCTGGTAGTTTCTGGTGCAGCTGGTGCAGTAGGTAGCGTTGTAGGACAAATTGGAAAGATTTTAGGACTACGCGTAGTAGGTATTGCGGGAACTGATGAGAAGGTAACAATGCTCAAGGAAAAATTTGGTTTTGATGCAGCTATCAACTACAACACTACAGATGATATGGCAGCAGCAATAAAAGCAGCAGCTCCTAGTGGTGTTGATGTTTATTTTGATAATGTGGGCGGACCAATTTCTGACGCAGTACTCGTAAACATTAATCGCTTTGCAAGAATGATTATTTGTGGAGCTATCTCTGTATACAACAATACAGAAATACCTATGAGTATGAGTGTACAACCGTTTTTAGTTAAGAATAGCGCACTAATGCAAGGCTTCATTGTCTCAAACTATGCAGAGAAATTTCCTGAAGCAATGAAACAACTGGCTACCTGGTTATCTCAGGGTAAACTTACATACACAGAAACTGTAGTAGAAGGTTTTGAAAATATCCCAACGGCTTTTATTGATTTATTTGAAGGTAAAAACAAAGGGAAGATGGTCGTAAAGATCTAAGAAATATTGAAAGAGAAAAGAAAAAGAAAAATACGATGAACAATTTTGAATTTAAAAATCCGACTAAAATTATTTTTGGAAAGGATACGATTGCAAAGCTAAGTGAAGAAATTCCTGGAGATGCTAAGGTGCTATTATTATATGGTGGTGGAAGTATCAAGAAAAATGGAATCTATGAGCAAGTAAAAACAGCGCTATCAGATGTAGATGTCACTGAGTTTGGTGGAATACCAGCAAATCCTGAGTATGCAGTACTTATGGAAGCACTTGAGGTAATCAAGGACAAAGAAATTACTTATTTACTTGCTGTGGGTGGTGGATCTGTAATTGATGGGACAAAGTTCTTATCGGCTGCAGCTCTTTATGAAGGAGATACGCCTTGGGATATTCTTACACAGAATATCAAGACTGAGAAAGGAATGCCTTTTGGAACTGTATTAACACTACCAGCTACAGGATCTGAGATGAACTCAGGATCAGTAATTACTAGAGAAGAAACTCAAGAGAAACTTGCTATGGGAGGTCCTGGACTATTTCCAGTATTTTCTATCTTAGATCCGCAGGTAATTACTTCTATTCCAGAGCGCCAACTAGCAAATGGTCTTACAGATGCATTCACGCATGTTCTTGAGCAGTATATGACATACCCAATTGGTGCTCGTTTACAAGATCGCTTTGCAGAAAGTATCTTACAAACCCTCATTGAGGTAGCTCCTACTGTTATTAAGGACCCAACAGATTACAAAGCCGCAGCAGATTTTATGTGGAGTTGTACAATGGCTCTTAATGGATTAATCCAAAAAGGAGTTCCTGGAGACTGGGCTGTGCATATGATGGGGCACGAACTTACAGCAATGTTTGGGATAGACCACGCTCGTACACTAGCAGTTATTGCTCCTAGTCACTATAAATTCAACTTTGAGGCAAAGAAAGAGAAGCTAGCACAATACGGAGAACGTGTTTGGAACATTACTGAAGGTAGTGTAGATGATAAAGCCTATGCTGCTATTGAGAAAACGGAGGCATTCTTCCAACAATTAGGTATAGACACTAAACTTTCTGATTATACAGAAGATTACGAAGGAACCGCAGAGAAAATCTCTAAACGTTTTACAGATCGTGGTTGGGAAGGATTAGGAGAACACCAATCATTAACTCCCGATAATGTGGAGAAAATAGTAAAAATGGCTTACTAATAACAATTATGAAGATTATCCAATCACTAGCACTTGTGCTTACTATTATTACGGCAACGAGCTGTAAAGAATCAAAAACAACTTCTGAAAAAGTTTCGGAAGTAACAACAGAAACCAAAAAAGAAAAAGAAATGAACGTTTTATTTGTATTAACATCACACGACCAATTAGGAGACACTGGAAAGAAAACTGGATTTTGGGTAGAAGAATTTGCTGCCCCATATTATTCATTACTCGATAAAGGTGTAAATATTACAATCGCAACTCCAAAAGGAGGAGCTGCACCTATAGATCCAAGTAGTGACTCACCAGACGCTGCAACAGAAGCTACAGAGCGCTTTGATAAAGACGAAACTGCAAAGAATCTTATCGCAAACACAAAAGTGCTTGCAGATATGAATGCAGACGATTTTGACGCGGTATTTTACCCAGGAGGTCACGGACCATTATGGGATCTTGCAAATGACGCAAAGTCAATCGCACTTATTGAAAAATTTAATAGTCAAGATAAGCCAGTTGCTTTCGTATGTCACGCTCCAGCTGCATTGAAAGATGTAAAAGGAACTGATGGCAACCCATTAGTACAAGGGAAAAAAGTAACAGGATTTACTAATACTGAAGAAGAGGCTGTACAACTTACTGAGGTAGTACCTTTCTTAGTAGAAGACATGCTAACTAAAAATGGTGGTATCTATTCTAAAAAAGAAGATTGGGCTGCATATGCAATCCAAGATGGAAACCTTATTACAGGTCAAAACCCAGCTTCATCAGAACTAGTAGCAGATAAATTATTAGAGAGCATCAAATAATTGATTCCCTTCTAAAAGTAAAAAAGGTTGCCATCTGGCAACCTTTTTTTATGGAATCAAATATGGTTTTCTTTAGTCTAATCTATTTTGATAAGTCACGCTTTCGCGAAAGCGTAAAAACTTATAAATGACATTAAAATTATGAATGTTAGTGAAATTAACATCTACCCGGTAGGTTGCCTTCACTGCGTTAAAACACTCTTATCACCTTCTTAAAATACCATTAAGACCTATGGTAAAGCTGTAAAGTCCACTTAACTTTATAAAAAAACAAAATTATGGAACTTACAAATAAGACAATAATCATAACTGGAGCATCAAGTGGTATAGGAGAAGCAACCGCGCACAAACTAGCATCACACGGTGCAAATGTGGTATTAATGGCTCGTAGTGAAGATAAACTAAAAGAGTTACAAAAATCAATTACCGATAATGGTGGAAAGGCAATTGTAGCAGCAGGAGATGTAACAAGCAAGGATGACTTTGATAAAGGTGTTGCGACTGCAGTAAAAGAATTTGGAAAAGTAGATGGCCTCATCAATAATGCGGGCTTAATGCCTCTATCGTTTGTAGAAAAACTCAAAACAGATGAGTGGATGCAAATGGTAGATGTAAATATTAAAGGAGTATTAAATGGAGTTGCAGCCGTTTTACCAGAACTTAAAAAGAATAAAGGAGGACATATTATAAATATATCTTCAATGGCAGCACATCGTTATTTCCCTGGTGGAGCTGTGTATTGCGCTACAAAAAGCGCTGTAAAAATGTTTTCTGAAGGATTACGTCAAGAGCTAGCTCCAGAATATGGAATTAACGTTACCTCTATCGAGCCAGGTGCCGTAAGTACTAGCCTAACTGAAACAATCACAGATGAGGATGTTAAGGAAATGATGGAAGGAATGCAAGAAATGACAACCTTAGAGTCTGAAGATATTGCAAACGCTATTTACTACTCATTGAGTCAGCCAGCACGTGTAAATATTAATGATGTGTATATCGTTCCTAGCGAGCAGAAATAAGCTCATATATAAGAATTATAATAAGAATAATGTAGGGTATGCTTTCGCGAAAGCATACCCTATTTTTTTACCAAATTTCTATACGCTCCTCCTTGGTTTTAAAGTTCTCTTGTCCTTCAGTAACGTCAAAAGCTTCGTAAAAAGGCGTAAAGTTCATAAGAGGACCATTTACACGCCACATAGGTGGTGAGTGTGGGTCTGTAGCAACATAGTTACGTAAATACTCATCTCTTGTCTTTACTCTCCATATGCGAGCTACAGACATGAAAAATCGCTGATTAGGAGTGTAACCTCCTATTGACACAGTGTCTTTTCCTTGCTCCGTCATTTTAAAAGCATCGTACGCAATTGCAATTCCGCCATTATCTGCAGTATTCTCACCTACTGTGAGTGCTCCTTTAAGGTGCACACTATCTAACACAGTAAAAGAATCATACTGTTCGATAATTTGTTGCGTCTTTGCTTTAAATTTTTTGTAGTCGTCATCCGTCCACCAGTTAGTTACATTTCCTTCCTTATCATACTGCGCTCCTTGATCATCAAAAGCATGAGTAAACTCATGACCTATTACCATACCAATACCTCCATAATTTACAGCATCGTCTGCATAAAGGTCAAAATACGGCGGCTGTAATATTCCTGCAGGAAACACAATTTCGTTAAGTGATGGGTTGTAATATGCTGTTACTGTGGACGGAGTTGTTCCCCATTCATCACGATTCGGTGCCTTGTTCAATTGTTTAAGTTCATAGTTGTAACTATCTTTACGTAAGGCTACTACGTTTTCAAAAAACTGTCCTCTATCGATTGAAACATTATACTCACGCCATACATCTGGATATCCTATTTTTTTATTGATAGCATACAGCTTTTCTTTAGCTTTTACTTTAGTACTATCACTCATCCATGCTAGGTTCTCAATGCGAACTTCAAGTGCGCTTTGAAAATTATTTACAAGCTCTAGCGCTCTCTTTTTAGCATCCTCATTAAAGTAGCGCTTAACGTATAATTGTCCTAATGCAAACCCTATTTGCCTGTCTACATTACGCACCATGCGTTTAGATCGAGATTGTTGCTCAGACTGTCCAGAAATCACCTTAGTATATGCAAATGCAGCATCTTGAAAAGGAGTGCTCAAGATATTATCATGACTACTTATAGAATGAGCCTTGAGATATAATTTCCATTGCGCTAGTGGCACCCTTGACAACATACTATTTAATACATCATAGTATGCGGGCTGTCTAACATCTAGGGAATCTACGCTTGCTCCTAAATTCTCTAGCATTTTTGGCCAACCTATAGCAGCTTGTTTAGCCGCTAGATCTTCCACAGAAAACTTATTGTAATTATCCTTTATCACTCTGCGCTCGATACGTGTTTTATGAGCACTCGCAAGTTGTTGTTCAATGCTGTATACTGTTTCCGCTTTCGCGAAAGCGTTATCTTCACCCACAAGTTCAAACAGGGTAGCTAGGTACTTTTTATAAGCCTCTTGTATGGCTTTTGATGAGCTATCTTCATTAAAATAATAATCACGGTCAGGTAGTCCCAAACCAGTCTGGCCAACATGTAAAATATTAACCTTACTATTTTTTTGGTCTGGAGCAATATAAGGAGCTATTACCGAATAATCTCCGCTCATGATTTGCGTGCTCACAAAATTCATGATTTCAGGAATATTATTTATTGCTTCAATACGATTGAGGATAGGCTCCATAGGTTCAATCCCTCGTTTATCAATACTCAAAGTATCCATACCTGAAGCATAAAAATCACCTACAAGTTGCTCTACAGAACCTTTAGGGTGAGTTTGCGTTGAAATCTCTTCTAAGATATTCTTTAATAACTCTTGCTGCGGAATATTTAAAAATCTATAGGCTCCTACTCCTACTTGGTCATCTGCTATAACGGCATTGTCATACCATGTTTTATTGACGTGATTGTAAAAATTATCTCCCGGTGCAATGGAAGTATCTATTCCGTCAAAGGTAATAGCTTGTTGCTTTTTATGAGCTTCGTCTTGACCGTCATTCTTAGTGTTGCAAGAAATTACCAAAACAGCAATCACTGCCGAATAAATGAGATTTTTCATAATATTATACTTTTAATCTAGATACTATCAATGTAAGAATTAAGATTAATCTTCTGATCCCCATGGAGCCCCAGGAGTTTCTATAGGCTTTGTGAGGTCCATCACAACCGTAAATAATCGATCTGTGCCTAGTCTTCTTAAATTATATGTAAATGAAGATTCATCTATAGTTATCCACCATACATTAGTCACTGCGCCAGGGATCATTTGCTGTGTGTGGACATCTGCAGGAAAAAATTGAATATTAGCTTTTCCAGCATTACTAGCAGTACCTCCATAAAAGTTTACTTCATCCTCGCTACCATCTTCGTGTCGATGATCATGTTTTAACGAGATAATACCGTCATTCATTGTCAGTATCCACGTACGAGATTTGTCATCACCTACAAAAAATGGGATTCTAATCTCGTTTTCATTACAAGAACGAACATGCATGGTGAGTTGTTTACCACCGAAAGCCTCATCTTCTTTAGGTTCTTCAAGTACTCCTTGGTATGCTTTACCGCAATGAGCCTTGAGCTTATTCCAAAATTGTAGAGAAGGCAGCTCTGTTTGTGAAGTGGCAGAAACTGAAATTAAACTGATTACGAGGAGAAAAAGAAGCTTTTTTATCATTCTCAAATGTAATTAAATTAAGTAATGTGCAGCTATTTAATATTTAAGAGCTACTGTAAAAAGTTTTATATCAACACTTTATAACACAATAATTACATCTTTTTTCGTATTTGAGTACTACATCTATAATTTTACGCATTTAATCGTATTTAAAAAGAATTAAGCAACCATGAGCTATGTATAATCTTACAAATTAAAAATATGCAATATACTTATCTTGCGGGCAATGTTAGAATCCCAAATCAACGCATTGACATTTAAGATTACACTATGAACTACAAAAATCACCTCTTAGCAGTAGCTTGCACCATACTCGGTAATTTATCGTTAACTGGGCAAGTTGGAATAGGTACTACCTCTCCAGACCCATCAAGCATGCTCGATATCACTTCTACAGAAGCAGGTATTCTCATTCCAAGAATGACAGAAACTGAGAAAGAAGATATTGACTCTCCAGTAAAAGGGCTGTTGGTTTTTCAAGATGATGGAAATGAGGGTTTTTGGTATTTTGATGGTACTATATGGGTGCCTATTGATAATAAGGGTGAGTTTATAAGTATAGGTGGTGTTATAAGAAATACCACAAATAGAAAGGTTGACGACTTTGTAGTAGGAAGCACTACTCTTGAAAATATCACTGGAGGTGATGATGATAGACGTCTATTTTTTGATAAAAGTAGAGGAGCCTTTAGAGCTGGATATAATGACGACGATTCATGGGATGATTCAAAACGAGGAAATTATAGCGTAGCGCTAGGCTATAATACTATTGCTAGCGGTCAATTTTCCACAAATATTGGTCGTGGAGGTGATACTTCAGGTGATTATGCTGTTTCCTTAGGACGTGATAATATTGCTTCAGGACAAGGTGCTACAAGTTTTGGATATTCTAATGAATCATCTGGGGCATATAGTACAACGATGGGTCGAAATACGACCGCTACAGGCGATTTCTCAATAGCCGGTGTAGTTGCTAGTACCGCAACAGGTCTACATTCAATTGCTTTAGGAAACACAAGTAAAGCAACAGCCGAGAACTCATTTGCTCTAGGACGTCTCAATCAAGCTTCAGGACTTAATAGTATTGCATTTGGATTTACAAATATTGCTAATACAGATGGTGCTATAGCAATAGGTAGTGAATCTAGAGCTACTGGTGATCGTAGTGTTGCCTTAGGTAACAACTTGCTTGCGCGTTCTTATAGTGAAGTTGCCGTTGGTTTATATAACACAGATTACACACCAGCGTCGACATCTATAACTGTAGGTGAAGATCGTATTTTTAGTGTAGGAAATGGTTTTAGGACTGGTGGCGTTACCACATTCAATAATGCACTCACCATCTTAAAAAATGGTCACGTAGGTATAGGCACAGATACTCCAGGAGAAGCCCTGGAAATACATGGAGATGATAACTTTAGTGGGGATGCAGATTTTGATGCTCACAGTTACGGAACAAACATTACTTCATTTCACATACGTAGCGCTTTTGGTACACAAAACAATCCCACTGCTGTATCAGGTAAGGCGAATGCAAACTTCTACAACATGGAAGCTCAGGGTTATGATGGTACTGCATATCGTAATGCATCTGCTATTAGAATGGGTTCTATGGCAAATAATCGTACTGGAGCTTCAGACATGCCAGGTCGTATAGACTTTCATACATCAACAGACGGCACTATTGACAATAAATTGAGAATGCGTCTTGATGATAATGGAAATGTAGGGATAGGTACAAACAATGCTGTCTTAACTGAAAAACTAGAAGTTAATGGTAAAATTAAAGCGGTAGATGTAAACTTTTCTGGGTTGCCTGTTTTTGCAGGTGACGCTGCTGCTGCAACTGGCGGACTTACTCAAGGTGATATGTATAGAACAGCAGGTGGAGCTTTGAGGATCAAGCTATAAATTATTACTATTTTCCTTAGTCTTTTTGAAAACTGTTTACATGAACAACCACATTACTTTGACTCAAATGATAGTTGTGCTCTAACAGTAAGCCTACTATTTCCTATTTCTAAACCAGTTAAACTCTGTACTCTTAATCACATAGCCTAGTCTGATAATACTACTAGATTTTTGAAAATCAAGTAATGACTCTGCTTGACCTAAATACCACTCAAGCATGATGTATTGGTTAAGTTTACTTGTTTTAAAAGGGTTGTAATATAATCTAGAGCGCACTACACCTCTGCCATCAAAACCTAGTCCTTTACGTAGCATAAGATTTAACGTGAGCTTATCATGCTTAATCTCATGATTAATATGCACTTCCCCTACTCCTACATAGTCTAATAAGTCTGCATTACTTTCTTGGTAACCAAAAGGTAACCAGAGCTCAAATCGTGCCGTAGTATTTTTAAAAAGAGGTGTTGTGTATCCAGCGGTAATACGATTCCAACTGCGAGAAGATATACTGTCTCTGCCGTTAGATTCATGCTCAAATTCAAGTGATGCTATACCTCTTAATTGATTATCCTTATTGAAAATAGCTTTACCTATCGCGATAGAGGGATTAAAATTTACATCTCTAAAAGGTAATGACTCTTTATAAATATTCCAGAATGCCTTTTGTGTATACGTCAAGTACAAATAGGACTCAAATGGAAGTAAATCTCTTGAGATAATTTGCTTGAAACTTACTTGATACTTAGCGTCTGCGCTATTGCGATCTATATCTCTATTAGTTGGTAAGCCGGTTACAAAGTAATTATCTTGGTAACTAGAAAATGAAGGTAAACCTTGTAAAGAATCATTAAATTTTTCACGTGTGATTTCTTGTCCAAATGAAAGGCCGTAAGATAAGAGTAGAACAATTATGAGAAGTTGTTTTTTCATCATTTTAAGATATGAAATTACTAATGTAAAAGCTAAGCTATTGTAATTTAATACTTAAACTGAATCAGTGAAAGAAAAAAACAACTCTCTGTCCTTAGATCCTATTTCCTTTTCTTCTTCTTTGGAAGTGCTTTAGGCTCGATACTTTTAAGAACAGATGCAATGCGCTCTGCCATAAGTTTATCAATAAGTTCTTCCTTAGTCAAGTGATGAAAAACTGCGTGTACACTCTCTTTTAGCTCCGTAGCAATTTCTCTGTTAGGCTTCGTTTTGAAGATTTTCTTAGCCCAAAGCACCGTATTATTATCCTCTATTTGTTGTGGTGACGCTTTCGCGAAAGCGGAAAAAGAAATACCTAACTCATGTTCAAACTCAGGGATTTCTTTTAATTCCTCTTCTTGTAATATCGTAAGCGCATATCCAGTTGCACCAGCACGAGCCGTACGACCACTTCTGTGTACGTACATGTCGTAAAATTCTGGAAGGTGGTAATTTACTACGTACTCAATCTCCTTTACATCAATACCTCTAGCAGCAAGATCTGTTGCTACCAGAATGTCAATATGCCCTTCTCTAAACTGTCCCATCATACGATCACGTATGGGCTGACTTAAACTTCCATGGATGGCTCCCGAAGAAAATTTATTAATTGCTAGATTTTTGGCTAGTTTGTTTACTGCTGCTTTTGTTTTACAAAAGATAATACCTCTCTGCCCTATTCTTGAGTTCAAGAAATGCATTAATACGTCTAGTTTTTCAATAGGCTCAACAACTACATATTCATGTGTAATTTTCTGACTACCTAGGGTTGCCATTTCGGCACTCACTTCTATTGGGTTTTTAGAAAGGTAGTTTTGAACTATTTGTTTGATTGCTCCTGGCATAGTAGCAGATAACAGAAAAGTCCTTCTATTATTAGGCATTGCAGTAACAATAGTATCAAGACTATCTTTAAGAGAGCTCACCATCTCATCTGCCTCATCAAGCACAAGATAATTGGCTTGCGTGATATTGATAGCTTGGCGTTCCATAAGATCTATAAGACGTCCAGGTGTTGCTACAATAATTTGAGCAGGTTCCTTAAGTCGCTCTATTTGATCTTTTACAGTTACACCTCCATAAAAAACAGCAGTGCTCACCTCAGGAAGATGTGCAGCAAGTGCCGCAATATTAGATTGTATCTGTTGCCCTAATTCTCTTGTAGGCACAAGAATAACTGCTTGTGTAGTTGGGTTTGTGCGATCTATAAGCTGTAATAACGGTACCCCAAAGGCAACCGTTTTTCCAGTCCCAGTTTGTGCGAGCGCTATGACATCCTTTTTGGATGTGAGCATTGCAGGTATAGCCTGCTGCTGTATATCTGTAGGAGAAGTAATCTCTAGTGTTTTTAAGGCTTCTTGGATAGCATCCATTACACCTAATGCTGTGAAAGTACTTGTCATAGTCTCAATATTTATTAAATAATAATCTCCTCTTAACAATGAAACTCAATAGCTATTTCAGTAAGAGGATGTAATAATCTTATGCTTCTTGTAAGTGTCTTTTAGACTTACGGTAGTTATGCTTAGGGTAAATGTTGCGTTTTGCAAAACGATTAAGGTTTCCAGCATTTACCATCTTAATATATATAGGCTTCGTAACTCCAAAGTACTCATAAGTAGTCCCATCTGTAAATGTGATTTCTAGTAGTAATCCTTTGTGCTGGTAATCTGCGATAGCGGCATTAGTTATCGTCTCTGTATATGCTTCTAGGTTTGCAGCTTTGGTCTCTGGTGCCATGCTTACTAGAAAGTGGTAACCATCAATAATGCGACGGCTTTGTATCTCTGCTTCCTCTTGTTTTGCATCACCATCTTGAAACTTATCTGGGTGCCATTCCTTTACAAGGTTACGATAGCTCTTTTTAAGCATTTTTAGGTCAATTTCTTTTTCAACTCCAAAGAGTTTCTTGTACTCATTTATTCTCTTCATAATCAGGGCTTTTATCAGAGCGCGAAAGTACTTCTTTTTAATGTAATTTAATAAATTATAAAAAGTTAATAGCGAGGACACTATAAATAAAGAGTAAACAAAAAAAAGCCTGTCAGTGATGACAGGCTTTTCTATTAATTGAAAGTATATATAACTTAGATAACTTTTACGTTAACTGCATTTAATCCTTTGTTACCTTCTTTAAGGTCAAACTCCACTTCGTCACCTTCTCTAATCTCATCGATTAATCCAGAAATGTGTACAAAATGGTCTTTTTCAACTCCTTCTTCTGTTATGAATCCAAAACCTTTAGTGTCGTTGAAAAATTTTACTGTTCCTTTACTCATTGTATTATAATTTAATTTATTAATAATTAGTGCTAAGCAAACACAGTGCCACAATCTACAACCATCTATTTATATCCTATAACTCAAAATGCATCAAATGCCATTTACTGTACTATAATAGGACACAATTCTTTTAAGATATTTTTTTGAAATAAAAATATAGTCTTTAAGAAACACGATAGCAATAAGATAATTTACGACTCGTAATGAACGCCTACATAGATATCTTAAAATAAGATAATTACCACTAATTAAAACGCGTTTCAACAAAATTAAATTCTATAGATTTTTAAAGATTTCCAACAGTTCTGGACAACAGACGATTACTGCATGTATCGTTAAACTATTTATAAAACGTTCAGCCTTAGATTTTTGTTAACATTTTGGTTTTTAAATTTACGAAAACAAAAACATCAAAAGCTATGCAACACACTAATAACAACATCTTAAAAAGTCTCAATGATTTAATTGAATATTCAACAGATTTTAGATTTCAACGTAGTACTAGCTTTCAGCAACTGCATGTTGCACTGATAAAACATTTTTTTAATGCCTCATCTGTTGTTCTAGATATCGATACTAATAAAGTTTGTTTAGGTCTAGATGTACTAAACAAAGGTGCCGAGGTGACTATTGAATATGATAACCTAGAAAAATTCTTGAAGTCATGTGTTCGTAATAATCCAAGTAACGTAGCATTTTACAAAAATATACTACACTACTACGCAAGCAATGCAGCAGTAGCTTAATAATAATTCCAAGCGGTTCATATGAGTCGCTTTTTTTTGCGCTTTCGCGAAAGCGTAACATGAAAATACATCAACGCAATGATCACTTGTTAATTCTTAAAAAACAGGGGTTTATTGCCAAAAATGTATTAATTAAAACACAATCTAATTATAGTATTATTGCTTCATCAGATTTGTCATTATCTTTATATCACAACAATCAAACCCACTTAATTATGAATAATAACACAAAAGGTATATTAGGACTAATCGCTGTAGCAGCAGGAGCTTTAGGATTATATAAATATAAGAAAATGTCTCCTGAAGAGAAAGCTGCTTTAAAGGACAAAGCAAGAAAAGCTGGAGACACTCTTAAGGAAAGCTACAATGAAGTTGAAGACCAAGTGTCTGAAAAACTTACGAGCTTAAAAAATGCTTTAGAGCGCGAGACAGCAAAAGCTAAGAACTCTGTAAATAGAAATATAGATCACGCAGAAGATGTAATTGACATTACTGCAGAGAATATTGAAAAGACGGTAAAGTCGTAAAACGATTTCAGTTATAAAAAAGTCCCATCTACACGATGGGACTTTTTTGTTTCTAAAAGTTCGGTTATACCCTACCTCTTCTAAAACGCATCTTCTTTGTTTGCGTCTTATCATTTTTGCGTACACTATTTATAAAATACACACCGCTCAGCAATACACATGCTGCAATAATAGACTGAGTAGTGATATTTTCATCTAGAAAATACCAGCCCAAGAATAAAGCAACAACGGGATTTATATATGCAGAGGTTGCCACTTTTTCTGTTGAGACATTTTTAAGTAAGTAATTGAACGAAGTAAATGCTGCGATACCTCCAAAAATAATAAGGCACACCATGGATATCTGTGCACGCGAACTCCAATCTACCGGAGAACTCCATGTTTCCCCTATAATAAGACTCCACGTCCATAATAAAATACCAGCGCTTACCATTTGATAACCGGTTGTAATAAAGAAATTTTTAGGTAAATCTGCTTGGGCTACAAACAAGCTTCCTATACTCCAACTCAAAATACAAGTAAATATCATTATAATTCCTAGGGTTGCTCCTTCTTGCATCGCTATCTCTCTTTGAGAAACCAGTAAGTACATTCCTATTAACCCTAAGGCGACCCCTATGATTGATTTGAGCTTTAAGCCTTTTTTCTGAACTATACGCATTAATAAAAGAATTGATAATGGCTGTAAGGCCGCAAGTAGCGCTGCAAATCCGCTGTCTACATACTTGAGTGACCATACAAATACTCCATTCCCATACACTAGAAAAAAGAATCCGGCTAGCACAGAGTTGCGCAACTGCTTTTTTGATATTTTAAGTGATTTACCACTTAGTCCCGCTATAAGGAATATGATCAGTCCCGCTGTAGTAAAGCGCAAACCCGCAAGCATAAAAGCTGGAACTTCGCTTACGACAATTTTATTCCATAAATAAGTAGATCCCCAAAACACGTAAATTGAGAAAAAAGCAAGAATGGCTAGGTAGGTTTCCTTCTTCATAGTAATATCTTGAAAAGGTTAAAAAATATAGGCTACGAACTTAACTATTTTAAGAACACGGAGTATGTCTTTATTTTAAAATAACAACACCAATAGAATTTGTGATTAATTCAAGTAAACTGCGTTATTGAGTAGTATCTTTACTTTTATTTACAAACTATCTTGGACGAAATACGCACCTATATAAACCAGTTTGCTCCCGTATCTGATATAGATTGGGAACTTTTTACATCAAAGCTTGTAGAACGCACGTTCAAAAAGAAAGAAACCATTCTTAAAGCTGGTGTAACAGAAAACTATATTTCCTTTATCAAAGAGGGTTCTGTACGTTTGTTTATACCTAAAGAATCATCAGATAAAGAAATCACCTTTGGTTTTTGTTTTGAAAACCAATTTGTGAGTGCATATGATTCGTTTTTAGTTCAAGAACCATCTGATCACTCTGTCCAGGCGCTTGTTGATACCGTGATTTTGAGTGTTTCTCATAAAGATTTACAAGAAATTTACGAGAAAACAGCTATAGGTAATCTTATAGGCAGACTTGCTGCCGAAAATCTTTTTATCACAAAATCAAAAAGACTGCAATCACTCCTAGATCAAACTGCCGAAGAACGTTATTTGAGCATCTTTAAAGAACGCCCTCAGTTACTTAAAGAAATTCCTCTTAAATATATAAGCTCTTACATAGGCGTCACACCACAGGCTTTGAGCCGCATACGCAAACGTATTAGTTAATACAGGTTCATTGTGTGGCATTATTTGTGAAAGTACCTTTGTAAAAAAAAATGCTTATAATATTCTTTATAGTAATCCTCTGGTATAGCGGGTTATTTTTTCAGTCATTCTTTCTACATAGATATGCAGCTCACCAGACATTTACAATGTCTAAAACCACAGAAAAAATCACATTTATATTAACCTGGCTTTTTCAAGGACCAAGTTACTTAAGTGCTTATGGTTATGGGATTATGCATCGTATGCATCATGCTTATACAGATACAGAAAAAGATCCCCACTCCCCTTCTTATGATGCAAATCTATTTGCAATGATGTGGAAGACTAAGACTATTTATCAAGATATAAATAACGATCGTATTGAGGTAGACCCTAAGTTTAAGAAAAACGTACCACAGTGGAAGAGTTTTGACAATTTTGCTAGCTCGCGCTTATCGCGCTTACTTTGGGTAGGTTTATATATCGCTTTCTTTGCCGTATTTGCAACAGCGTGGTGGCAGTGGTTATTATTACCTGTTGCCTTTGCAATGGCTCCTATACACGGAGTGATTATCAACTGGTTTGGTCACATTCTAGGGTATACAAATTTCAAAACTAAAGACACTTCTAAGAATTTATTCCGCTTTGACTTCTTAATGATGGGAGAAGCATATCATAACAACCACCATAAGTTTGCGGCTAGGCCTAACTTTGGAGGGATACACTGGTATGAGATTGATGTTACTTATGTAATTATGAAAGTATTGCACCGTACAGGAGTGATAAAAATGAAACCCATCACGATAGATGTGCACTCACACCATTAAAAATCGACCATTCTGTGAGCAAACGTATTCTTAAGTTCCCCCAGCTTAGGTGATATGTAACGCTCACAGAAGGGTTTATTTGGGTTTTTCTTATAATAATTTGTAATCTCTTCTCTTGAAGGATCAAAGTCTTTAAAAGGCATTACGGCAGTAATTATCCTCTCTTCGCTGCTTTTTTGTAAGGTATTTAATACCGCTTTCGCGAAAGCGGTATCCTCATCATTATAAACATACACTGCAGATCGATATGTATCTCGCATGCTGTGCATCTTTGTACTCTTATGTGTAAGAAGGTGAATTTCAATTAAGACCTCCAACGGTATAACGTTCCTATCATAATGCACAATAACAGCCTCAGAAAAGGAAGCGTTTATACCCTCTGAAGCAATATATCCTTGTTCTACAGTCAGAACACCACGCAATGATTGGAAAACCGCCTCTGTGCACCAGTGACAGCCACCTCCAAGCCCTATTTTATGTATTTCCTTATCTTGCAATTAGTCTAGGTTCAATAAAGCAGACGTTCGTTTTAACTCACGGTTAAAATGCTCTTTTGTTATTTCCTGCTTATAGCTAGGTACAATCTCACTCAAACGTTGTTTGCCCTCAGCAGTTTCCATAATCTCCGGAAATGCCTTCTCGAGTACGTCTAGCATAATTCGAGGCGCTGTAGATGCTCCTGGCGATGCACCAAGTAAACAAGTAATTTTCCCATCAGAACCGCTTACAATTTGAGTACCAAATTCAAGTTTTCCGCCTTTAAACTCATCACGTTTTATAGTCTGTACTCGCTGTCCAGCTACTTCTATGCGCCAGTCTTCATTCTTTGCATCCTTTATAAAAGTGCGTAAGTCTTTCATGCGGTCGTCAAAATTCATGGTGATCTGACCTATCAAATACTTAGTCAAATCTAGATTGTGCCAGAAAGCACCGAGCATAGAAGGTATATTTTTAAAAGTAACACTATCAAGCAGGTCAAAATTAGATCCTTCCTTTAAAAACTTAGGACTAAAACCAGCAAAGGGACCAAACATTAATTGTCGCTCTCCATCTACATATCTAGTATCTAGATGCGGCATGCTCATAGGTGGTGCGCCCTCGCCTGCCTTGCTGTACACCTTTGCATAATGCTGATCTATAATATCTTTGTTTTTACAAACAAGCCATTCTCCACTAACAGGAAAACCACCAAAACCATCTTTCTCTTCTATCTCAACAGTTTCTAGCAGCAGTAAAGCACCACCACCAGCACCTATAAAGATATGATCTGCTTCTATAGATTGCTTAGTTCCTGTTTTTAAATCATTTGTAATTGCTGTCCAATTCCCATTTTCAAGCGGATCGAGATCTTTAACTTCTTTATGGAAATGCACAGGAGTATCAAATTCTGTTTCGAGAATCTCATATAATCGCTTTGTAAGTACGCCAAAGTTTACTTCTGTCCCTCGGTCTATACGCGACCCTGCCATCACCTCATCCTCTGTGCGCCCCCTCATGATAAGCGGGAACCACTCCTTCATTTTTGATACATTACGAGTAAACTCAATAGTATCAAACATAAAGTGATCTTTAAACGCCTCATAACGCTTCTCTAGATAATCTGCGTTCTTTTCTCCGGTTACCCAACTGTGATGTGGGATAGGCTTTAAAAATGCCTGAGGATCCTCTATAAGACCTTCTTCTACAAGATGCGCCCAGAATTGTTTTGTGATTTCAAACTGTTCGCAAATTTTGATTGCTTTATCAATTGATACAGTCCCATCACTTTCTTCTGGACAATAGTTGAGTTCGCAAAGAGCAGAATGACCCGTTCCAGCATTATTCCATGCCGCCGAACTTTCTTGAGCTACATCTCCTAATCGTTCTAAAATTAAGATGCTCAATTCTGGTTTTAGCATCTTGGCTAGCAATGCCAGATTTGCACTCATAATTCCTCCTCCTACACAAATGAGGTCGTAATGTTGTTTTGGGATAACTCTAGTCATAGTAAATTTTTACACTCTAAAGATATTAATAAGCTCGTTGAGTTTGAGCAAAACATAAGAAAAAGAATGAGTCGGTAAAGATTGTAAATGATAACAAATACGCTTTCGCGAAAGCTTAAAAAGGCGACACAAAAATCTCACATATATTATGAACCTATACTTTTAGTCTTGTCTAAAAATTAAGCCAATACAGCAATCAAAATCCTCAAAGTGATTACTCTTTTCACTATGCACATATCATCACAAATTAACTTAAAATCCCAAAAACCAATCTTAAATAATTATTAACTATGCTTAATTTATTACTTTATATAAACCTCACAACTAATTGATTTAAAATATATTATTTTAATATATAAGGTAATATAGATAACGTCTATAGTGGATGATTACTGAAGATTCGTTTAGCACTCATTTGCTAAACAAAAGTCTTAAACAGGTATTATTTATTGAGTAGAAGGATTCAAAAATTAAGTACACTTTGCTCTCCATTTTGCTTTATGATTTTCCGAAACTTACTAGCTCTATATCCACAATGTATGGCACAAAAAAGAGGCGATGATTATAAAATCATCGCCTCTTTCAAGTATTAATTTATGTATCTGAAGTTACTTTAGAAGTCCTTCTATTTTCTCAATTACACCTTCTACTGCTCTTTCTCCAGAAACCATTGCTGCATTTAATGATCCATTTAATAAATGATCTCCAGCAAGAAAAATGTTATTGGTAAGCTGCGTTTCTGATGGCGCGCAATTGTTACGGAGATTGTTAAGCTCAGGTAATGCTTTTCTTATTTCATAAGATTTGAGAAAAGTAGCTCCTTTAATACCACAATATGTACTAAGCTCAGATGATACCATAGCGCTCAGCGCTTCTATGCTCAAATCGCTATCATCTACCACGGTAACAGATAATAAACTTTTTGCACCTGTTGTAACAGTTTCTAGCGTGTCGTGATAGAATATGTTGTTTATTCTAGTATTCTCATCTGCCACAAGACCTATGAGCGGCTTACGGTCTTTAGGGGCATCTGCTTCAAAGTATAAGTTTACACATGATTTCCATGGAGTTTCCTGACCTCTGAGGTTAGGAACTATGTGACTCGCCTCTGTTGCAATGATGATATAATCACTCTCTAAAACCTCGCCATTTTCTAATGTTATTGTCTGGCCTGAGATTTCTTTTACAGCGGTGTCTAGTTTAATCTGAGTAGTAGCTAGCTGCTCTTGCAATTGTTTTGGTATCGCTCCAATACCTGCTTTTGGCAATGTTGCCATCCCAGTACCAAACATTTTATAAACGAACTCAAACATCCTGCTAGATGTTTCTAGTGAAGATTCTAAAAATATCCCACTAAAGAACGGCTTAAAGAAATCTGTAATCATCGATTTACTAAAGCCTTTGTCTTGCAAATACTTCAAGGTAGTCTTTTCTTCCTCTTTAAAAATATCCTCGAGCGATTTCTTCTTAAGACTTTTATTAAGTTTCAAAATTTTGACCTTATCCCCCAGTGTACCTATAGATGAACTCATAGTAGGGACAAGCATTTTGAGACTACGTGTAGGGTCTCCTATAGTTTGCGAGTTTCTATTTTTGTAAATAGTAGCTCCAGGTAAAAAAGATTGTAACTCTAGCTTTTTGTAATCGAGATACTCTTTGGCTTTTGGGTAGCTTTCAAGTAACACCTGAAAACCGTGATCTAGTTGGTATCCTTTTACAATATCTGTTTTTACACGTCCCCCTATGCGATCTGTAGCTTCAAGAATTATAGGTGCGTAGCCTTTCTTTTCTAAGTTAATAGCTGCAACAAGGCCGCTTATTCCAGCGCCTATGATGTAAATCTTCTGGTTGGTTTGATTCATAACTCAAAAATAAGGGTAAGTATGTATTGTTTGGCCTGTTGGCTTGATAATTCTTAGACAATAAAAAATATGCTAGCTGTGATGTAATTTTATTCTAATAAGAAATTGTTTCACATTTTCGCGAAAGCGAACTTACGTTAAAATGGATATCCAATAGCAAAGTTAAAAATAGGTTCATCAAATTTAAAATCCCATCGCTCGCCCTCAGGCAATGATGGGTCATGAAAAGGAGCAGCGAGATCAAAACGAATCACAAAGCCCTGCACGTCTACTCTAAGGCCAAAGCCACCGCCTATTCCTAATTCATTGATAAAATCTGATGTAAACTTATCTTTACCCTCAAGTTCTTCATTTTCTGTACTATTCCAAATATTTCCAGCATCCACAAAAAAGGCTCCTTTGAGATAACTAAAAATCGGGAAACGGTACTCAGCATTTGCTTCAAGCCTTATATTTCCTATTTGATCAAAGAAATTTCCGCTAGATTGATTTCCAGAAGAAGTGCCAGGACCCAAAGAGCGTATTCTAAAGGCACGCACACTATATGGACCACCAGAGTAGTATTGCTTTACAAACGGTAATATCTCTGAGTTGCCATACGCGTACCCATATCCCGCAAAAAGTCTCGTTGCGATTTTTTGCTCATTTGCCATATTAAAATGATACCTAAAATCTACATCTAACTTAGCAAACTGTGCATATTCTAGTCCTATAAATGTTTTGTTCTGTGTATCTGGATTGTCTTTTCCTAGCAAACTAATGGCGTTACCTGCAAGTTCAAAGTTAGAATTGAAAAATATTTGATGTGTTTTTTGGGTGTCTACCATCCCATTATAGGTAAAACTGTAATTGAGCCCTGCAATAAATTGTTGATCAAAACTCTGTCTTAACAAGGGATTTGCAGTGAGTATATCTTCAAACTCTGTCGTAGTATTAGAGAGTCTCGTATAGCTCACAGAAATAGGATTAATACGGTGTGTGACATATTTATTTGCATCCCACACATAACCAAATCCAGCATTACCAGACAATAATGTGTATAATCTAGAACGGCTCAAATAATCTACACCTAGTGCTGCCACTGTTTTAGGGATGTTGTACTCAAAAAAATCTGCTGGGATGTCAAAAGGAAAAATCACTCTTGGAAATACAAGTTCGCTAGCCAGACCAAGTTCTATACTACTCAATGACTCTCCTCCACCTAGTTGAACTTCATAGCCTGCAGATCCTGTAATATTAAGAATCTCCCCACCATTAAAGAGATTTCTGTTACTATAGGTTAGTGCTAGTCCAGGTCCAGCAAAATTATTAGACTTAGTTACTGCTTGCACTTCTGCTCTTATGGCTCGTTTATTTAAAGGTGTTAAGTAAATATTAGCCTCAAGAACACCTAAACTATCTGTGCGCAAGCTATCAATCTCGTTATATTGAATATTTACAAACTTGTAAGCTCCTATCGTAGAAAGACGCCTCGCCGTGTTGCGGGATACGTCTGGATGATACAATTGCCCTTCTTCAAGTTGTACAAATGGCGCAAGGTATTTAGGTTTAAAATAAAGCTCTTCTTGGATAAAATTTAAACTATCATAACGAACAACATCTGTATGCAGTGAGTCCTTAAGCGCATAATTAGGATACACATTAATCTTGCTTATTTTATAGGGAACAATGACCTTATTAGGCACATCCTTCTTAATCTTTAAGAACATATCAAAACGCTTATTGCTGTATTGATTGGTATCAATCTCAAATATTAAAAACGAAGGATTGAAGTTGTAATATCCTTTTCTTTTAAGAAGATAATCAATACGATCGCGCTCAAGTTTGAGATTAGACAAGTCATATCTCATGCCTTTTTCAAGCGGTGAAGAAGCAACTGTACTTATCATCTCTCTATAAATAGGCGGTGACAAGGTATCTAATTGATACGTCTCCATGCGATATGGCGTAGGTACTTTGAGGTTGTAAGTAATAGATGCTCTTTTTTTTGTCTCGCTTTCGCGAAAGCGTGAACTCACCCTACTATAAAAGAATCCTCGGTTTTCTAGTCTGTTACGTAGTAAGGATTCTACTTCAAATTCTTCTACATCAGATTGATATACAGGCTCCTCTCCTATCTTTTTATTGAGCCATTTATTCATTACCCCTGGTTTTTCGCGTTGTGCTTTGTAATAAACACTTAGATTCGGATAACCTCCTAAAATTTTAGAATTAGGTGTAGGTCGCAAGACGCCCTCAAGCTCCGTCTGTAGCGAACTTTGATTTGTGATGGTGCTATCTGGGGTTATGATAATTTCGGCGCCAGTATATAAGCGTTCTCCCTCTGGAATGTACTTTTCAACACTACAAGATGCACACAAAGCGATCAAAACTAGAGCTGAAAAATATGTAGATAATCGGTATTGCACGTGCTAGTTATTTTTATTGTTTTCAATAGTTTCCTTAGGTGGAGTCGCTTCTTTCTTAGCTTTTTCCTCTTCTACAAGCTGCTGTTGTTTCTTTCTTAAAATAGCATCCCACAGCTGACTAAATTTATTGAACTCTTGTTGGAATATAAGAGAAATACCACTTACGATTGTTTGTCCATCAATTACATTTTCAAACTCACTACGACGAAAACCTTTAAGACGGTATTGACCATCCTCGGTAAGCTCATATTCAAGACTCACATTACCTATAAGCGGATTACTCTCGCCAGAAGCACTCTGTCCCGCTACGTCTACACTACTACCTACGCGCACTGTAAGTTTATCTTTAAAAAACTTACGCTGTGCTGCAATATCTAGCTGGGTACGCTCTTGTGGTGTGGTTCCTTGATAATCTGTAAAACTATCTAATCCGAAGTCAAGTTGGAATCCTGTTTTACCCAAAAGCTTATCTGAAAAAATGTTGAGCTGATCAGATAGAGCATCATTCAAGTTATCTCTAGCAATACTTGCGAAGCCACCGCGACTTCCATCAGAATTAGAATCTGGATAAAATCTATTTAACACCAGTAATGAGAATACTTGACGATTAAGCTCTCCTTCTTGTTGGTTTACTTGCTGCACACGACTATACACTTGACCACCTATGGCACCTTGTTCATCTTCTGGTAAATCAAGAGCAAAATTAATTTTTGGACTCAGCAATTCGCCATCTATATTTAAATACACTAAGAATGGTAGCTGCTGTCTGTACTTGCTAGCCTGAGCGGGATCTGCTCCCGCATTTGCGCTTGCCATTAAAGGTGATGCAGAAGCCTGCACTTCATATACCGCACGTACATCCAGTTTTGCATCAAATGGATCACCAGACCAGCTTACTCTACTACCGGGATCTAATTTAAATGTGCGGTTGACTAAATTGTATAGATTCATTTCATACTGACCGCCAGTTACATCGTACACACCCGTAAGTGTCATTCTACCATTAGGTTGCAATGTGAAGTTAAAATCGCCCTCTCCTTGTATTCTAAGGTTATCGCCCGTTTCTTTATCAATGAGTACGGTTACTTGCGCTTCTTTATTTACCTTAAAAAGTCCTTTAAAATCAAAACCTGTAATTGTTCCAGTTTCCTCTTCTGTTCTTGTAAGTATAGCATCTGGGTTTTCACGATTTACAAAAACAACAATTCCGTCACTAGATTCTATATTAGCCGCAGCTGTAGGCATCACATAAGTAACATCTGTAGCACCACCCACGGTTGCATCAAGTGTGACTATTGGAATTTGTAAATCTCCTTTAATACTAGCTTTTGCATCAAAAACAGCCGTGCCGTAAATAAAGTCATTATCTTCTGGCTTAGCATTCAATGCCTGAAAATCTTTTGCGTTGATTGTTAAATCAAATGTTGGATTAATAAAACTCTCCGTACCAATGAGCCCAGAAACTACAAGTGTGTTTTGTTTCTCATCTAGTACTGTAAAATCAGACATCGAGATTCCGTCGTTATCTAAGGAGATTGTTTCGTTCTTTAAAGAAAAAGGAGCATTGAGCTTTGACACTACAAACCCTGCATTCTTAAATCTTAAAAACCCTTGATATTCTAAACTTGATAGTGCTCCATTTAATTTGAAATTACCTTCTAGACTTCCTGAACCATCTTTAAGCTCTCCAAGAGAAAAACCATCTATAGCTTCCATTTTAATCTCGTTAATATCGAGATCCATGTTAATCAATGCACCATCTACATCTGCAACATAATCACCAGTCAAATCAAGATCAACACTTCCGCCCTGAACGCCCAAGTTAAAATCATAACGGTCTCCATTGAGTGACCTGCCAGTAAGCTCTGCTGTACCTAAATTTTCTCCTAACAAACCTAGCTTTTCTACATATAGATCTGCCAAGAAACCTAAATCTCCAAATGGCTCCTCCAATACCAAATCACCATTAAGATTTCCTGTGGCTAGTTGCTCATTTGGATTTAAGTAAGCTAAGAATTCGCTAATCTTAAAATTCCTAAAGTCTATTGCAATATGATCTTTCTCAATGGTAGGCAACTTATCCGTAATCTCCACCGATTGTAATTTTCGCTTTAAGCGAAAATCTCTAAAAGACAATTTTTTATCAGTGATGATGACCTCGTTAGTAACAGGTATTCCCCATTGCTTTTTATTAAAAATCAAACTATCTCTCAATACATGGAAACGGAGATTCTCTCTACTTCCTGTAATTTCTGATTGGACTTGTATAAGTTTATCCCCTCCAGCATAAGCAAGAAAGTCTAAAGCTAGCTCGTTATTTGTTTGATTACCGCTTATCTCTGTACGTTGAATAGCAAGTGGTCCAGCTTTAATTCCTTTAAAGCCTAGATTGAAATTAAAGTCATCCTTATTTGTATTCATTACAAAAGCAAGACTATCAATCTCGTTACCTCCATAATTAATATGTGGTGCTTTAATAGAAGCATTTAAGACACGTTTCGCTTGTGCAAAGTCTAAATCTATGGATACCGTATCAAGATCTTTCATGTTTACTAAAAACACTTCATTAAGTAAAGGAGACTGTCTGATTTTTCCTTTAAGAATAAGATTTACAGGATTTACGAGAGTATCTGCAACAGCTACATCTCTATAAAAATAGCTGTAAATATGATCCTGAAGTGCTGTAGCTATACGCGCTGGATCTGCATTTGATTTTAAATCAAGATTTATGATCTTGTTATCAAAAGTAACAGAAGTACTATCTGGACGAACCCTCGCAGTACCACCTAAGTTACCTATAAGATATGAGCGATCATCATAAACGACAATACCATCATCCATTATGGCTGCTACATCGTAGCTTGTTGCATTGCCTTTAAAATTTCCTTTTAGTTTAAAACCTGTGCGCACATCTCTTTGCATGAGGCCAAGTGCTTGCAGGTCTGCTCCTTTTATGTCCAGATCTATAGACGCTTCAGGAGCTATAGAGTCTAACACTACTAAACCATCTAAAGTCATATTAAGATTTTCATCTTTATAAGTAGAATTAAATGCTCCTTTGCCATTTGTGACTTGACCTTTAAAGTTAAGATCCTTAATAGCATATTTATTATATTGAAAACTATTTACGGTAGCATCTAGACTAGCATCAAGTGTATTTACGGTGCTTCCAGATCCACTAGTTTTAACCGATAATGTGAGTGCTCCTAATTGGTCATTGCCCAATAATTCTCCCATCGCATATTCCTGCACAGCTACATCTGCTTCAAATGCAATGTTGTTACCATTTTTAAATCTACCAACTATGGTTGCTGTACCTTGGTTTGTAGTCAATGCTGCCTTTGCAGTTATATCTTCTATACTACCTTTTGCATTACCAACTAGTTTAAACTTCTCAGGTAAATTAATTGAAAGTGAATCTGTACTTACAAACTTAGAAATATCCCGCTTGGTGGTTTGTGCTTGTATCTTTGGTAAGTTCATGTGGAACTTATCTACATCGTTTAGATTACTAAGAGAACCACTTGCCGAAATCGCTGATTCTTTACCCCAATTCATACGTAATGATGGAACATCAAGTGAAGCCAACGATCCTGATGCATTTACAGATCCAGTTATTAATTGCTTGCTTAATGCGCCTGCATATTGATTGTTTGATAAGTCTTTCTGGAATCGATAAGCATCCTTAACATTAAATTTAACGCTTGGTATTGAAACATTAAGAGTTACCTTTTCAGGTTGTGATGTTAGTGATTCAAATGAAGGATAATTCATTGATATATTGCCATCTATAGCACTATTATTTAACTGAAGCTTCAAATTATCTATAGTCAGATTTTGCTCTGACACAAGGAAATTAGTTGCTAGAGATTTTAAGTCAATACCACTAAATTCATATCCTGAAAGATGAGCGATAGTACTACCCGCTTTAAAATCTTTTAAAAATGTATTTTTTGCGTCAAAGGCGATATCTTCAAGAATAACAGCATTGGGATTAAATATCCCTTTAGAAGGAGTTGCACCATCTACTGTATAATCAACATCTGTATTTTTTATTAGCGCTTCGTTTATTTGAATATTATAAGCTGGAAAAATGGAACTAGCTACCGCCTCATTATTTGTTGGAGATGCGATAGTTGTCATATGAATACCCAATTTGCTATCTGCAATATTGATTGTATTTACATCAATGGTAAACGTATTAAAATCTGCTTTTGGGATTTCTGTATATAATTCTTTGAAATCGAAGTCAAAATCAATTCCTGCTTCTGTGCCTGTATAATTACCGCTAACGTTGTTAAGTGTTAACTCTTCGAAAGCTAGAAATGGCAACGGAATTTCTTCTGCATTCGGATCTGAAGGTACAGGGACTTGGTAAATATCAAAGCGTCCATTTGTTATCAACCCGCTAGTAGCTGTAAATTTCATTGCTTCGAGGTCTACTACATCCATCTCTACTTCTAGTACATCAAAAACGTAACTACTGGTAATTCCTGTCACACCATCGTTATAAGTGATGTCAAAATCTTTTAAGGAAATATCTCCTATAATTATATCAAGCGGCTTTGTCGCAGTGGTATCTATCTCTGCAGTTGAAGAGCTAGCAAATGCTTCTGCAATAAAGTCAAAGTTAAATCCAGAGATACTATCATTTCTTATGATGTTTGCTCGAACTCCTTCCCATTGTGCATCCTCGATTCCTATTCCAGAACCCTGTATTATAGGAATAAATGGGATGTTTGCCTCTAGTGATCTACTATAAACAAGTGTATCACCTTGCTTGTCTTCAATATAAAGCCCCTCTACTGCTATATCGCCGTCAAAGGTGACAAACACCCTATCTAGTTCAACTTTAGTATTTGTCTTTTCAGATAAATAGGTAACTGCTTTAGAAACTATGATATTCTGCCCCCACTCAGTGCGTATAAATAGAACAAGTAAAAATAATATGAGAAGTATGGTCAATAAGATTCGACCAATAATGCGGAGCCATCGATATTTTCTCTTAGGCTTTTTTTGGATAGACTGTTGTTCTTCAGACAATGAAAATAGAGGATTTGATAAGCGTTAACAAATTAACGCCGATAATCGTTTTTAACATAATTTGACGACGTAATCTTCTGTTAAATAGTATCAACCTACTATTAAAATTTTAACATTGTAATAGGTCACGCTTTCGCGAAAGCGTAATAAGAACATATACGAACTTCCATAGGAGTTATTTAGCTTTCCTCACAAAAGGGAACATTTAAAAAGTTAGTCAGCCATTAAAACGCTATCTATAATATATAAAGAGCCGTTTGAAGCACTCATATCTGCAGATAGTATTCTAGCAGTATGGCCACTTTCATCATTGAGAATGATGTTTGTTTTGTCTAATGTCGCATGGATGCTAGCTCCATTTTGAGTAGTCAACTCTAATGAACCGCCACTTTTTACGATTTCTGATTCTAGTTTTTCTGCTGTCCACTTATTTTGAATTACGTGGTACTTAAGTGCTTTTTTTGCCTCAACCTTATTATAATCGCTAGATTTCTTATCTAAGACACTTAAGTTTTTATTATCAAACGCCTTGTTATTTGGGGCAAATATGGTAAAAGATCCTTGGTTTACTAAACATTCATCTAATTCTAGTTCCTTAATTTGTAATTCAAATTCAGAAAGCTCCTCAGTATCGTTAATTTTAGAAACTAGGCCATGCACCTTATTATCTTCTCTGATTATCTGTTCCTTTAAGGCTTTTTCTGATAATTTCTTCTGCACAATCTCGCGTTGCGCTTCCTCGCGTATTTGTTGACCTCGCTGTTTATTATCACAAGATGATAGCGTAACGAATGCAGCAATGCACCCTCCTAACAGTATCGTTTTGTCTAAAAACATAGTAAATATTTTTTTTTACAAATATCACAAGGACACAAAAGAATGTCCGCTAAGTAATCGTTAAAAATGAATCACAAGACGTTAAAAACATAAAAAGCGAGCCATTATAGCTCGCTTTTTACAACTTTTTAATAAATGTTCTCACAATTATAATGTAGCCATATCAATTACAAATCGATATTTTACGTCGTTATTCTGTACACGCTCATAAGCTTCATTAATGTTTTTCATATCAATCATTTCGATATCACTTACAATATTGTGCTTACCACAGAAATCTAACATTTCTTGAGTCTCTTTAATTCCTCCTATAAGAGAACCTGCAACACTTTTACGTCCCATAATAAGATTTCCACCATGTACATCTGGTAAAGGTTCTATCGCTCCTACCATACACATAGTTCCATCTACGCCAAGTAAGGCTAAATATGGATTGATGTCGTGACTTACAGGAACTGTGTTTAATATAAAATCAAAAGTTCCATGTTGCTCTTTCATCGCATCTTCATCCTTAGAGATCAGCACGCTATCTGCGCCTAGGCGTTTTGCGTCATCTGCCTTTCCTTTTGAAGTAGTGATCATTACTGTCTCTGCTCCCATTGCATGAGAAAACTTAATTCCCATATGACCAAGTCCACCTAGACCTACAATTCCTACTTTCATTCCTTCCTTGATACCCCAATGGTGCAACGGTGAGAATGTTGTAATACCTGCACATAATAATGGTGCTACGGCTTTAATATCTAAGTTACTTGGTATGTTAAGTACGAAGTTTTGATCCACAGTTACTTCTTGAGAATACCCACCAAAGGTATGGCCGTCGGTATGCTTATCTTTACTATTGTAAGTCCACGTAGCACCTTCTTTACAGAATTGCTCAAGATCACTTTTACATGATGAACATTCTTGACAAGAGTCTACTAAGCATCCTACTCCTACAACGTCTCCTTTTTTAAATCCAGTTACGTCAGATCCTACTTCTACTACTTCTCCTACAATTTCATGACCTGGAACTACAGGATACATCGCTGGTCCCCAATCACTTCTTACGGTATGTATATCACTGTGACAAACACCACAATATGTAATTTTGATTTTTACATCTGTAGGTAGTGTATCACGACGTTTTATAGTCATTTCTTTTAAATCGGCTTCTTTATCTTGAGCGCCATACGCTTTTACTTCTGTCATATTTGGTTATTTAGTTTATTGTTAATTGGTAGTTTTCGCGAAAGCGTAACTATTCTTCTTTTTTTTTAAAATGTTGAAATCTTCTGAAACCTATTCCTGTTTTTAATTGGTGCGCTTCATTATAATATGCGTCTGCATATACTCTAGTAAAATTTGCTCCAAAAAATAAAATTAAGCTGCTATAAGAAACCCAGAGCATGATGAGGATTATAGACCCTGCTGCTCCATAAGTAGAACCAGGCTCCATAGTATTGAAGTAGTATGCCATAGCAACTTCTCCTAAAATAAATAATATGGTTGTAAGACCGGCGCCTACTCGTACTGCTTTCCAACGCACATAAACACTAGGTAAAAACTTAAACAGTGCTGCAAATAGCGTGTAAATAACTATAAGCGAGATCGCTATATCAATTATAAATATAAATTCTATTAAAGAAGCTGGTAAAAATTCTGCAAGTCTATTTGAAAATGCACTAAGTAATGACGTGGCTATAAAACTGATAAGAAGTAAAAATCCTATAATTAAAATAAACCCGAAGCCCTTTGCCCTACTTTTTATAATATTAAAAATACCTTCTTGCTCATTGAGATTAACTCCCCATATGGTGTCTAGCGCCTGCTGTAGTTGAAAAAACACACCCGTTGCACCGTATAATAATACTAATATACCCACAGTAGCCGTAAAGAAACCTGTTTCTTCATCTCCTCGATCTACCATCATGAGTCGTATAGATTCGGCAGTTTCCTGTCCTAATACTTTAGTAATTTCGGCGAGTAACTCACCTTGAACGATATCTCTACCCCAGACTGCACCTACAATATTTAAAATAATAACAACAAGTGCAGGCAATGATAAGATGGCATAATAGGCAACGATAGCACTTAACTTGAATGGGTCTGATGCCATCCACTTTTTATAAGTATCAACCATAAGGCGAGGCACATCCTTAATTTTAAAAGAACGCCTACCTTGGTCTGCTGTCATATAATTATCTGTTTCTTCCATAAAAAAACCCTTTTGCAAGGGTTTAAATGTTATGCGTTATCTTTTTGCTCTTCGAGCGTTGGGTAATCAATGTAACCTTCTTTTCCAGGAGTGTAAAAAGTATCCGGATTAGGATCATTGAGAGAAGCATTTTCTTTAAAACGTTTTACTAAATCTGGGTTTGCTATAAAATTACGTCCAAAAGCGACTAAATCTCCTTTCTTATCAATCAGATCTTGATTTGCTTTGGCAGCATCATACCCACCACTAAGAATAAGTAAACCACTAAAACGGTCACGTATATTTTTCTTAATATCTGCTGGTAATCCAGGTGCTCCCATTGATTCATGGTTAACGAGGTGGATATAAACTGGTGCAATCTCTTCTAATTTTGCAGATAGGTAATCAAATGTCTCTTTCTGGCTATCAAAAGGTCCTAAATCATTCATTGCCCCATTAGGAGATAGACGTATTCCTACCCTTTCTTTACCTAATGCTGCAACAACTCGCTGTGTAACCTCAAGTGTAAAGCGACATCTATTTTCTACAGAACCACCGTAATTATCATCTCTCTTATTTGTTCCAGTATTTAAAAACTGATCAAGAAGATAACCATTTGCACTATGAACTTCTACTCCGTCAAAACCAGCTTCAATAGCATTTTTTGCTGCCGTAACATACTCTTCAATGGTATGTTCTATATCTTCAACGCTCATCGCTGTAGGTTCTGGAATAGGTAACTCACCTTTTCCATCTACATACATCTTAGTTTCTTCTGGTCTAATTGCAGACGGCGCAAATACTACTGCATCATCAGACATGTTATCTGGATGGGATATACGACCAGAGTGCATAAGTTGCATAAATATCTTTCCACCATTTTTGTGTACAGCAGTTGCTACTGGCGTCCATGCCTTTACTTGCTCACGGCTATAAATACCTGGGATACGAGGATATCCCACACCATTAAGTGATGGCGACGTTCCTTCTGTTATAATAAGTCCTGCACCGGCACGCTCACCATAATATTGAATCATTATATCTGTCGGGATGTGCCCCGCAGTAGATCTTGACCTTGTAAGAGGCGCCATTACCACCTTATTTTTTAATTTAAAATGCTCAGTGTTTAATGGGCTTAAAAGTTCTTTATAATTTTCCATGCAATTTTTTTTTACAAAATTAGTCCATGCTTTCGCTCATCGCGGTTAATGCGTTGTTAAAACAATGTTTTTATTATCATAAGGTTTTCACTTTCGTGAAAAATTAAATTGATAACCAACAATCTTTTTGATGCAAGTAAGTGAAGTTGTACTTTTATATCTCAAAACGAGTCAAAATCGTACTCACTTCATTAGAAAAGAAAAAATGTATGGCTACTAAAGACATGATTCTCAAAAAACTTCAAATCTTAATTACTCAAGAGTTTGACAGTCCAGAGCAGGCTTTTGCTTTTTTTGACGAAGATGGCAATGGTACTTTATCAAAAGATGAAATCAAAGAACTTTTGAAAAAAGCAGAGATAAGTGGTTTTATAAGGTCTATAGTTGCCTCTGCCTTGATAGACGGATACAGTAAGGATGGTAATGATAGCGTGAGCTGGGAAGAGTTTAAAAAGGCACTTGACGAAATCAAACACTAATATCTTACCAATAGGATTCACTTTTTCTAAATAGCATTCATAATATTTTCCATTTTTTAGGAATTATTCCTAATATTTCAAAATAAAGAGTAACTTTGTAACTCATTTATGAATGAGACAGAGCCTACATATCATTGTGTTATAGACGTAGAAACTACGGGAAAAGGAATTAATGGCAATCGCATAACAGAAATATGTGCGGTACGCCTCAAAGATGGTGAAGTAGTAGATAAATTTACTTCACTAGTAAATCCTGAACAATACATTCCGCCATTTATTACTAATCTTACGGGTATAGATGACGCTATGGTGGCAGATGCACCATTGTTTAATGAAATCGCAGATCGAATTATTGAGATATCCTCAGGAGCCATATTTGTAGCACATAACGTCACTTTTGATTTTAACGTGTTGCGTAGCGAGTTTAAGCGACTCGGTCATTCATTTACTAGAAAAAAACTGTGTACGGTGAGGCTTTCGCGAAAGCTTATACCTAGTCTCTTCTGTTATTCTTTAGGTAATCTTTGTGCCTCTATAGGAATTCCTCTTAATAATCGCCACAGAGCCGAAGGGGATACAGATGCTACTGTAATTCTTTTTAAACGATTACTCACCCTTGATGAGCATAGTAAAGTTATGAGCTCCTTTCTCAACGTGCGCTCTAAAGAAGCTACACTACCACCGCACTTGCCGTCACGCATTATACAAGAGTTACCTGAAACTGCTGGCATTTACTTATTTAAAGATCGTGCAGGTAAAGTGATTTACGTAGGTAAAGCTATTAATATTAAAAAGAGAGTCCTCTCCCATTTTTACGATAAGAAGAACAAAGAATATTTACTAGGTCAAGAAACCTATCAAATAGATTATGAAGTTACTGGAAATGAGCTTTGCGCATTATTACTAGAATCTGAATATATCCAGCAATATTTCCCAAAGTTCAATAGAGCTCAAAAAATACCCACAAGCACCTACTCTATTATATCGTATGAGAATAGAAAAGGTATCATACAACTCGCGGTAGCCAAGACAAAATATAGACATACAGCAACTCAAAAAGTATTTACTAGAGCCAAAGCTACAGAGCGACTCATGGAGCTTTGTGAGATGTATGAGTTATGCCCACGTTTTTGCGGTTTACAGGCAACCTTTAATGAGTGCTCACATTATAGTTTAAAAAATTGTAAAGGTATCTGTAGTGATAACGAATCTGTAACTGATTATAATCTACGCGTTCGTGAAGCGTTACAATCCTTTGATGCAGAAAATGAGAGTTATATTATAAAAGAAGATGGTCGTACAGATGATGAAACAGCCTTTATATACATAGATAAAGGCGTTTATAAAGGTTTTGGCTTTGTACCTGAGACAGAGCAAGTGAGTCATTTTGATGAAGTAGCCTCACATTTATTACCTAAAAAAAGTACGTATCATACAGACATTATATTGAGAAGTTATTTACGTAGACATAAAAATCCGCTTATTGTATCACTTGCTATTTCTGCTTAATTATGGACACAGCCTTAGATTTTAAAACTTATTACCTTGAACTACCTGAACTATTAGTAAGTCATTATCCTGATCTTAATTTTCTAAATCACTGCTATCTACGTATTGCGCTAGATAATGTTATAGGTACAAAGTGGGATACTCAGATTGCTAAGCCAGCATACAAGCATCTTACTACAGATCAAAGAAAACTAGTCATATCTTATCTCTCATCTTATGTGAAGGACAAGAACTTACTTTTATCACATAATATGATTTCACTAGCATATAGAGGAAAATTAGTGTAAACAGATACTTTTTCCTATCTAAAGAAAAAGGCTTGCTTCTCTTACTAAGGAAAGTATAATTGGTAATTTTGCACCGTTAATCACTTTATATACTAATTTGATATAAGGTGACTAAAAAACTGCCGTGATAACATATTATCAGGGCGTTACTAATTATCCAGCTATGCATCCAAATAATAAAAATATAGGTCCTTATCTTTTTAAACAGCTTAGAAAAGCAAATAAAGAGCTTGCTCCTTATGTTCTAGAAACAGACCGAGGAATTCAAACAATAGATTTTACAAATCCTAAAGCGGTTTTAGAACTCAATCGTGCTATTTTATTAAGCGATTATTCTCTAAACTGGTATGAAATCCCTGAAGGATATTTGTGTCCAGCAATCCCAGGACGCGTAGATTATCTGCACTATCTCAATGATTTTATGGGCAAAGAAGACGCGCACGGACTTGATATAGGAACTGGTGCAAACTTTGTATACCCACTGCTAGCAGGTTCTGTTTTTAATTGGAAAATGAAAGGAGTTGATATCGATGCAAAGGCTATTAGAAATGCAAATGCTATATTAGAAAAAAACACACACCTCAAGGGATTCTTAACAGCTACCTATCAACAAGATCGTGCTAATATTTTTACAGGAGCGATTTTACCTGGGGAGCATTACGATTTTACAATGTGTAACCCTCCTTTTTACAGTTCTGAGAAGGATGCTTTTAAAGCAACTAAGGAGAAATCAAAAGGGCTTAAACTCAAAGAAGTTGAACGTAACTTTGCAGGACAATCTAATGAGCTTTGGTGTAATGGTGGAGAAGCACTATTTATTAAGCGCATGGTAAAGGAAAGTGTAAACTTTAAATCACAAGTGGATTGGTTTACAACGTTAGTTTCAAAAAGTGAGCACCTTCCTAAAATCAAAAAGCAACTTGAGAAGCTTAATGCAGAGCATAGAACGGTAGATATGTCTCAGGGTAATAAGAAATCAAGATTTCTAGCTTGGAGATTTAAAGAGTAGTACAAAACATCACTCATTTTAATAATCAACTTTATTTATTTTACTCTTCTTTTAATTAGATATGAGCCATACTCACTTCAAATTATTCAAACCTTATGGTTTTATTAGTCAGCTGCTTAGTAATGATGAGCGACAGGCCAGAAAGAAGAAGTTTTTGAGCGAGCTACATGATTTTCCTGAGGGTACAATGGCTATAGGCCGTCTTGACGAGAAATCTGAGGGGTTACTACTCATGACAACAGATGGTAAACTGTCTGATACTATCAATCGATCAGGTATTGAAAAAGAGTACTATGTGCAAGTAGATGGTATGATTACTGACGACGCCATTGACCAAATGGCCGCTGGAGTTGAGATTGGTTTTGATGGCAAGAAATACCTAACAAAGTCATGCAAAGTGAGAAGACTTACAGAAGCTCCTAAACTTCCGGAACGTTCTAAAAAAATAAGAGATGCTCGTCATGGGCCTACACCGTGGATAGCTGTTACTATTACAGAAGGAAAATTTAGACAAGTACGTAAGATGACGAGTGCTGTAGGTTTCCCTACACTGAGACTTGTAAGAATAAGAATAGGCTCACAAACCCTAATGGGTCTGGAGCCTAGACAAGTTATTGAGGTAAAGGAGTTACTTTAAGCAACTTTACTCACGCGTACTGCGTTCATTCCTTTTTGTCCTCTTTCTATTTCGTAAGACACTTTATTGCCTTCTTTAAGTTCACCATCGCGCACTTCAGAAATGTGTACAAAGTACTTTTCTGGAGTATCGGCATCTTTGATAAATCCAAAACCTTTTGAAGAGTCAAAGAATTCTACAAAACCTGTTCTAATTGGATCTGGCTCATCGCCTTCAACTTTCTTAGGAATCCCTAAAACAATATCCTCTACATCTACCTCTTCCTTTAAAGCTGGATCTGGTGGAGTATCTACTAATTGTCCTAAGTGGTTTACGTATACAAACTCGTTTGCTTTCTCTCCGCTTTCTTTTCGCGCTGCTTTTTTCTTGCGCTTGTCTTCGGCTTTCTTAAGCCTTTTCTTTTCTCGTTCTTTTTTACCAAAGGTTTCTTGTGGTCTAGCCATTAACTCTTTTCTCGTATTAAATGAAGTCGTTACAAGAATATCTCGTAACGCTCACGTTTACGCAGTTTAAAATACTATTAAGTCTGTAAAAGATTTTTGAACTGTGTAACCTACCTTTTGATAAGGTATTCGTGAATATTTGTAAAGATACAAAAAATAATGTGATTTTTTAGCTTTCGCGAAAGCGTAATTATGTACACAACCCACTATGACTTGTATTTAACACCATTTGTTATCCTTTTCTTATCAATGGGTTAAAGCTCATTTTATTACTATGATATCTCCTTAACTTTATAAAAAACAAAAGATATGAAAGCACAAGCAAATACCAACAACAAGTTAAAGGAAGATCAAAAGGATACATCATACAACTCTGATATTACGAGTGAAGACCTTAAAGTGTTAGGACAAGATATTGAAAATAATATTCGTCAAGATGGTGGAGATGATGTAGCATTAACAAACAGAGTAGAAAAAGTTGATTTTTCTGGAAAAGACCTAGATGTTCCGGGACGTAGTGCGGCTAGTAAGAAGACTACAAACCGAATTAAAGACGAGGAAAACATGTTATACAGTCAAGGTGGAGAATCAAAAGAGAATCTTGAAGAGCAAAGTGATCAGTATATAAAGTAACCATTTACAATAAATGATAAAAAGCGACCAAACGGTCGCTTTTTATTTATATGGAAGTTAACTTTACAATTAGTATAACTTTATTAAATGACAATAGCACATACAGTACTTATAGGGTTAATAGGCTTTTCATTCCTTTATTACGGTGTGAGTTGTTTGTCTTCCAACTTTATGACCGCCGAATTTGAGCGTTTTGGACTATCTAAACTACAACGAAAAATTACTGGTGTCGCACAAATTATTGGTGGACTAGGAGTCTTAATAGGATACTTCTACAAGCCGTTACAAATTGCAGCCTTGATGGGGATTTCACTACTAATGTTATTAGGATGGGGTGTTCGCCTTAAGATAAAAGATACCTTTATAGCCGCTTTACCATCCTTTGTATTCTTTGTGCTCAATGCTTATCTAGCTTATTATCTGATTTTCCTTAGATAAGAACAATCAATACTGAAAGTGCTAAAAACAGAAATGCAGGAAAAGACTTTTTCAAGGCATCCCCTACTTTCAAGTGCATTGCAATTGCTCCTACCATCATCACCGCAATACCTAAAGCACTATAAAATTCTAAAACTGGTACAAAAATAGAAACTATAAGCCCTACAGCAAGTAAACACTTAATGGTTCCTACTGCTTTCATTGCTGTTTCTGATAATCCATAATGAGCAAATTCTTCTTTCAAGGAATTTGCATTTCCTCCTCTCCAAGGTGAAGATTGTCCTTTACGTAATAGCCATACATTGAGAATGCTTAAGCCAACGATACATTTTAAAACAATCGATAAATATTCCATGTGTTTTTTTTATTTAAAATTAAGATTTTAAGATATGTATTGAGTGAATTTTACTTAAAATATTAGTTTCTGTGTTAAAATTTATCATTAGATTAAGATTTAAAACCTTTACTTAACAAAACATAAGTAAAATCATGAATGACAATAGTACACACGTATTAAATATATTAGGTTCATCCTTGATAGGTTGTTGTAGTGATCCTATGACAGGATATTTTAGAGATGGATACTGCAGGACGGCGAGCATAGATAATGGAACGCATGTAGTGTGTGCTATTATGACAGAAGAGTTCCTTGCTTATACAAAGTTAAAAGGAAATGACCTCTCTACTCCTATTCCTCAATGGAATTTTCCGGGGCTTAAACCTGGTGATGGGTGGTGTTTGTGCATTTTGAGATGGCTAGAAGCAGAAAAAGCTGGGGTTGCACCACTGGTAAAGCTGGCTGCCACAGATCAAAAAGCACTGGAGTACACTACCATTGATATGCTTGAAAAATATGCCTACGATTAAGAACAAGTAGTTTTTAATAGCATTTAGACTGTAAACATATTATAGCGAATCGTTTAATTACGAGCTATTTAAAAATCATTAAATCTTAGCTTGATACGTATATAAATCAAAATATCTTCCTTCTTTATCTATAAGTTCATCGTGAGTTCCCTGTTCTGCGATGCGGCCATCTTCTATCACTAAGATTTGATCAGCCTTTTTTATAGTACTCAGTCTGTGAGCAATGACAATAGTAGTTCTATCCTTTACAAGTTGTGATAAGGACTTTTGAATAAGCGCTTCGCTTTCGGTGTCTAGATTTGAGGTTGCCTCATCCAGTATAATCACCTTAGGAGCAGCAAGTATTGCTCTAGCAATCGCAATACGCTGTCGCTGCCCACCAGATAGTTTTACACCTCGCTCACCTATAAGTGTATCAAGTCCGTCTTCAAAACGATCTGTAAACTCATTTACATAACCAGCCTTTACCGCTTCTTGTAATCGCTCTTCTGAGGCATCTGGTCTAGGGAACATTATATTGTCTCTTATAGTTCCCTCAAATAAAAATTCATCTTGTAATACAACTCCTAAATGCTTTCTAAAACTAGGTAGTTTTACTCTTGATAAATCTTGACCATCTACAGAAACCACTCCTTGTTGAGGATTTAAAAATGTTGCAGATAATCCCGCAATAGTTGATTTTCCAGAACCAGAACTACCTACAAGTGCTACCGTAGTTCCTGCTTTTGCCTCAAATGAAATATTATGTATCACTTCTTTTCCTTTTTCATAAGAGAAGGATACATTTTCAAATTTTATATCTCCTTTAAAATTTTCTAGCTCTATATCACGCTTCCCTATTTCATCCTCAGGCGTCATATTCATTAACTCCTCAGTACGGTCTAATCCTGCTAATGCTTCTGTAAGTTGGCTCCCTATATTACTCATTTGTACGATAGGCGCAATCATAAAACCTAGCAAGAGTGTAAAAAACAGAAACTCTCCCGTAGTCATCTCTCCTTGTATCATAAAATAACCACCTATACCCATGATTCCAACAGATGCTAGGCCAAGTAAAAATGTAGAACTACTAGACATCATCGCTGTAGCAGTAAGGCTTTTTTTGACGTTTTGAAACAATCTATCAACACCTTCTTCAAAGGATTTATTTTCCTGTTCTTCTGCGCCAAATCCTTTTATAACTCGCACACCAGATAGTGTCTCGGTAAGCCTTCCTTTTACTTCGGCGTTTATTTTACCTCTATTTCTAAAAATAGGACGGATATACTTGAAAGCACGTAAGGCAACATATCCAAAAATGGCTACTGGTAAAAACACAAACAACGTCATTAACGCATTAATACGTATTAATAGAACTAGTGATATAAAGGCGGTTATAGTTCCTCCCACCAGCTGTACTAATCCTGTACCTATAAGATTACGCACACCTTCTACATCACTCATGATGCGTGATACAAGCGCTCCGGATTTTGTGTTATCAAAAAAACTAATAGGTAATGACAATACTTTTTTCTGTACCTGAGCTCTAAGCTCTGAGATAAGATACTGTGCTTGTACACTCAATATACGTGTAAGTAAAAATGATGTAATGGCTTGTATAAGAAGCGCAACCCCTACGAGCCACAATAAATCGTATAGTGCAGCCATGTCCTTATTAGGGATAATGTCATCTAGTAAAGCTTTTGATTTCCATGGCAACACGAGACTCGACAGACGACCTATTACGATAAGAATGAGTCCAATAAATACTAGCTTTCTACGTGGCCAGATAATGGTTTTAAATGCAGATGTTATAGTTACTTTACCCTTCGTATTCTGTTCTTTTGACATAACACAAAACTAGTTATAATTGCGCTTTCGCGAAAGCGTAACTCACCACCGTCGTTTTATTTGAAAGTTGTTACTAAGGAATAATTATCTTATGCTCGTGGCATCATACACTATTACCTTTTCCCAAAGATGAGCGCATTCTTCAATAAATGTCTTGTGTGCATCCTCATCTTGATAAGCCTGCTGATCCTCTGCTGATGCAAAACTCAACACTAGATTATAAGTAAAGCTGTCATCTACAACTTCCCTTGTTGCGATGGGCGGTGTGCCTATAAAATGTGTTTTGGCATATAGCGAACTATCCAAGAAAGTGCGCAGGGACTTTTCAAAAAGTTTCTTATCCTCTTCGTTAGTAGGATCTTTGAACCAAAAGTAAACGACATGTGCATAGTTTTCATTAAAAACAGTCTCGCTATCTGTTGAGATAATGACATCACTCTTGATCGCAGTAGTACTCGCAGCAGATTCTCTTTGATTACAAGAAGTAATGAAAATGCTGGAAATGATAAGAATAATGAGTTGTAATGATATTTTCATGTCCTTTAATTATGAGTTAAATGTAACAAATCTTACCTTTGTACGTTATATATACTTAATAATAGAATATATCCATTATTATAACGCTATCATATCTTAAAATTATCATAACGTAATTTTTGCAAATTTCAGTTTTACTGGGCTTATCGCATGTTTTTTAACAGTTTTAGTTAAATACTTGCATTTATGAATCAATTAGGTTATAATGGGGTAATACTCACTTAATACATAGACAATACATGAGACAACTCAAAATCACCAAGCAGGTTACTAATAGAGAGACGAAATCCCTGAATAACTATCTTCAGGATGTGAGCAAGATTGATTTAATTACTGCCGAAGAAGAGGTTGAGTTAGCACAACGTATTCAAAAAGGAGATGAGAGAGCACTAGACGCTCTTACAAGAGCAAATCTTCGTTTTGTAATATCTGTAGCAAAACAATATCAAAATCAAGGTTTATCCCTTTCTGATTTAATTAATGAAGGAAACGTTGGGCTTGTAAAAGCAGCAAAACGTTTTGATGAAACTAGAGGTTTCAAGTTTATCTCATATGCAGTATGGTGGATTAGACAATCTATCTTACAAGCTATTGCAGAGCATGCACGTACGGTACGTCTTCCTCTCAATAAAATTGGTGAGATAAGTAAGATTAACAAAGCAATGGTTTACTTACAGCAGGTACACGAGCGTAAGCCTACCTCTGGAGAAATTGCAAAGTATCTTGACATATCTGAGGAAAAAGTAAAAATCTCACTTAAAAACGTAAGTCGTAGTTTAAGTATGGATGCTCCTTTCGCCGAAGGTGAAAATGATAACAACTTATATGACGTTTTAAGTTCTAGCGAGTCACCTCGTCCAGATAGAGAGCTTATGCAAGAGTCTTTAAGTATTGAGATTAACAGAGCACTTGATACACTTACAGAGAAAGAAGCAGAGGTTGTACGTTTGAACTATGGTCTTGGTAATCAACCAGCAATGACACTTCAAGAGATAGGAGATATTTTTGATCTAAGCCGTGAGCGTGTACGCCAGATTAGAGAGAAAGCTATCAAGAGATTGCGTCACACTTCTAAAAGTAAAATCTTAATGAAGTATTTAGGATAATCTCCAATTTTACAATACAACATAAAAAAAGCCCGTTTTTACGGGCTTTTTTAGGTTAAGTAGGTTAGATATTAATGCTAGCTTTGGGGCCTAGACACTAAAAACTATTGTAAAATCAACTTATGAATTTGGGGATTCTAATTGACCATCTTTTAATGATGATTCAAATATAAAACCCTTAATTCAATCCTACAAGCTATTTGTGTATTTTATCGTGATTAAATGCATTTTATCGATATTAATATTAGATACATGTTAATATCTGCCAATTCAGACTACAGGTTGATATCTGGATTAAACCTTTGAGTACATTAGAAGTCCTATAGTTAGTTAAAAACATATCTCATAGAAGAGCAAGACCTCATACTCGCATTACAGCAAGATTACAATAATGGATCATTTGCTATATTAATTGATAAATATCAAAAGCCGCTGTATTGGCATATACGAGGCATTGTAAAAAATCATGAAGATGCAGATGATGTACTGCAGAACGTCTTTATTAAAGTATATAAGAGTATTAAAAACTTCAAAGAAGATAGCAAACTCTATACTTGGTTATACAGAATTGCTACTAATGAATCGCTAACGTTTTTAAAGAAACGTGCTCGACATTTACAAATTTCAAATGAAGAGCTTCAAACGCGCATCGTTGAGAACCTAGAGAGTGATGTCTATTTTAATGGAGACGACATACAACTAGCATTAGAAAAGGCAATAGCGCAATTACCAGAAAAACAACAGCTAGTCTTCCAGATGAAATACCATCAAGATATGAAATATGAAGATATGAGTGAAATACTCGGCACTTCTGTAGGAGCTCTCAAAAGCTCTTACCATATCGCAACAAAAAAAGTAACCGCCATATTACAAGCTGATTAAACCTTTTGATTTTTTAAGAGTCTTATTTATAGAACCGTGAAAGAAACAAACAACATACCGTCAACGAGAGGTTTTAAAGTTCCTCAAGATTATTTCGACACTAGTCGAGAAGTAATTCTTGATGAAATCACCTTAAGAGCAAAAGTATCTAGCTCAAATAGTGAGCGCTATGATATTCCTGATGGATATTTTGAAAACTCTAAAAACGAAATGCTTGCTATGCTTTCGCAAAAGCTAGAAGAAGAAAATACATCAACTCAAACTACTGCTACTAAAGTAATATCTCTTAAGAGCTATTATTATTCAATTGCAGGAGTTGCTGCTGCCCTCCTACTCCTAGCTAGTATTGTTTGGTCACAACTAGATACGACTACAGGAATTGAGAGTATTGCTATTGCAGAATATCTTGATGGAGAAGCCGGTGATCTTGAACAAATAGAATTTGCCGATTGGTTATCTGATGATGACATTGATGCGCTTCATAACGATATTGCTTTAGACGAATCAGCTATTATAGACTATCTAGATGATCGCACAGATAGCTACCACTTTTACTTAGATTAAATTATGAGACTACTTATAACATGTATAATTACTATCATGATCACTGCGAGTGCAGTAGGTCAAGAAGAAGATAGAAATGCAAAAAAAGAAAGAATACAAGCGCTTAAAGTTGCTTATATAACAGAGAAGCTATCGCTTACTCCGGACCAAGCGCAAGTGTTCTGGCCTATTTACAATACCTATGGCGAACGCATGTCTGAAATTTACAAGAGAGAACGTAGAGTACTTAAGGAAACCAGAGATCAGTTTGATACTATGGATGAAAGCAGCGCAAAAAACACGCTTGACAACATTCAGTCTTTTGAGCAACAAAAACTTGATGCTAGAAAAACATTATTTGTAAATTTAAAAAACAAGCTCTCCTATAAAAAGACACTTGTACTTCTTAAAGCCGAAGGAGATTTTAGACGTGATTTATTACACAAACTTCGTGGTAATAAAGAAGGAAAGCGCAATCACAGAGAACCTTAATAAAACGCTCTTATCTTTTAAAATTCAGCCTTGCTAGTGCATTTTTTCCTCCGGCATAAGCCGTAGAATCATTTGCAAATCTTACCGTCAAAAAAGGCGCGTCAGATAATTGCTTCCATGAAGCACCTGAGTCGCTTGAGTATGAAATACCTGTAAATCCAGTTGCTATGATTTCTTTTCCATTTGAGTTAGGAACATACTGTACACAACTTTTATAGCCATCATTTTTACCAGAAGCAGTGACTACCCATGACTTACCACCGTCGCTTGTCATTGCTATATTGTCAATATTGTCTTCTGGTGTGGTATAATCACCACCGTATATAATACCTATTTGATTATTATAAAAATCCATGGTATAAGCACCTTGAGTATCTTTTCCTTGAGCTACTGGTACATTATAAATACTCCAAGAAAACCCTTTGTTTGCAGAATAGTATAGTCTAGACGTACCACCACCAGTTATTATCCATGTCTCATCGCCTATGGTTTTAATATTAGTATTACTAGCAGCAAAAGCTCCTTCTTTTTCTAATTGATTAGGCAATGATCCACAATCTAGCTTTCCCCAAGTAGCACCACCATCTCTAGTGATAATTACAGATAAACAACCGTTTACAGAATCCCCTATCGCGATTCCTTCTTCCTCATTCCAGAAAGTCATAGCATCATAAAAAACACCATCTTGTTGCTCTGTGTAGACTAAAGAAACCTCTTTGCTTGTTCTATCATAACGATATAACAATGCTGGATTTTCAATAGAGAGTATATAAAAAGCCTTACTAGTACTAGCTATACTTCTAAAAGCTGGATTTTTACCCAAGAAATCTATCCTCCCTTTATTAGTCTCTTTAAACTGTGAAGCCATCACAGCATCTGTAGATTTGGTTTTATCAAGATTAATCTCATAAATACCATAGTGACCGTCGCTACCAGCATACATCACCGCATCGTGAGCTACTTCTAGAGCACGTATGCTGGTACTATCCTGATGTAAAAATTCGATATCCACTTTCGTGAAAACTTGAGCATCCTCAACCGCAGGAAGTTGGTCTTTAGTTTTTACATCCTTACAAGATGTGATAAGAAGAAATAAAATGAAAAAAGTAGATAGAAAACGCATTGTCAAAATTTTAGTAAAAATAGCACTATTACCTAAAGAACCAATACCTTTACACCCTCAAAATAAAGTATGAAATTACACAGAAATTTAGTCTTTGCCGCAGTTGATGCATTAGGGATGATATTTAATGACGGAGAACAAGCTGATAAGGTTTTAAGAAAGGTTCTCAAATTTGACAAAAGATGGGGATCCCGTGATCGCGGTTTCATTGCAGAGACAGTATACGATATCGTGCGCTGGCAAAGATTATACTCAGAAATTGCAGAAGTAAAAGCACCATATAGCAGGCCTAATTTATTTAGGTTATTTGCCGTTTGGGCAACATTAAGAGGTATTGAAGTTCCAGACTGGAAACAAATGGAACCTATACCTACTCGTAGAATAAAAGGTCGTTTTGATGAGCTTTCAAAAATTAGAAAATTCAAGGAATCTATTCCAGATTGGATGGACGAAATGGGAGAGAAAGCTCTTGGTAAAAAATGGGCCGCAGAGCTTGCTGCTTTAAATACACAGGCACAAGTAGTACTTAGAGCAAATACGTTAAAAACCACTCCAAAATACTTAAGAAATACGCTTGCAGATCAAGATATTGACACCCGATTATTAGATGGCTATCCTGATGCTGTAGAGCTTGTAGAACGTAAGAATGTATTTACAACAGAAGCTTTCAAAAACGGTTTCTTTGAAGTACAAGACGCCTCATCTCAAAAAGTGGCACGCATGCTTGATGTACAACCAGGAATGCGCGTAGTAGATACTTGTGCAGGAGCTGGAGGAAAAACATTACACCTAGCAGCCTTGATGGAAAATAAAGGGCAGATTATCGCCATGGATATCTATGAGGGTAAACTTAAGGAACTTAAAAGAAGATCTAAGCGCGCTGGAGCTCACAACATTGAGACGAGAGAAATCACCTCAACAAAGATTTTTAAGAAACTCTACAATACAGCAGACCGCGTATTAATCGATGCGCCATGTACTGGACTAGGAACTATTAAACGTAACCCTGATCTAAAATGGAAATTACAGCCAGAGTTTATTGATAAGGTGGTACAAAGACAAGCAGAATTGTTAGAGAGCTATAGTAAAATTGTGAAGGACGGCGGTAAAATGCTTTATGCAACTTGTTCTATCTTACCTAGAGAGAATCAAGAGCAAATCCAAGCTTTTTTAGCTACAGAGCAAGGTCAAAAGTTTCAACTTGAAAAAGAAGAAACAGTAAGCCCTGCAAAGACTGGTTACGACGGATTCTACATGGCATTGCTTTCGCGAAAGCAATAAAAAAACACCTCACCACTTCTCTTATTTATTATAGAAGAGTTCTGAGATTATACTTAAAAAAAGCCTTATTATCGATTGATAATAAGGCTTTTTCAATATGCATATATCTTATGTAAGATTTAAAATCTACTGCACTATAATTTTCTTAGTTTTAGTAAATCGACCAGATTGATCATTTACAGTTACGATGTACACTCCAGTTGAAAGATTAGCTAAATTCAATAATACTCTAAACCCATCATTACCTCTAGCTATAGCTTTATAAGTTAATTGTTGCCCTAAGAGATTTGAAACACCTACATACACTTGACCATCATAATCTGTTGGCAATTGCACATCAAATTGATTGTCTTCTAGTGAAGTGATAACTAAATCTGTAGTCCCTTCTAGAAAATCATCAATGCTTAATGTATCATCTATAGTAACCGTATAATCCTGCACTTCTCCAAAACGGAAATCTGAACACGGATTATTAATATCACCCGGTTCTCCTCCATCGATGGCCTTTGCTCGAAGTATATGACTTCCTAAAGGGGCATCTAATGGGATTACCAGATCAAAACTATCAAGGGTATTTGCTCCTGGAAAAGGAACACCTTGAATTAATTGTTCCGACTCTTCAAAAACAAAATTGTCATTAAAATCAATCCATACTGAGAGTACTTCGATACCAGCTCCTGCATCATAATTATGACGCGCTTGAAGTACGTATTCATTTTGACCAGCTACATTACTTAGTGTTGTTTCTAGATCTGTACGGTCTGCATAACCTTGAGGACCGTTAGTTGGTTCTGTATTACATCCATCACCACCATCATCTACATTGATGGTGTTTAATATAAATTGCTTAATCCCGTCTGCTTGACAACCTGCACCATTAGGTTCGGTAGCACGAGGCATACAAGAGTTAGTTACTTCTGTAGTTGTAGCGTCATTTGAAGGATCTTGATCACCCACGCTATTAGTTTTTGCTTCTAACTGATAGGTAGTAAATACTGTAATATCTGCTTGAACTGCAAATGAGAAATCTTCAATCGCTCCAGGAGCGATAGCGCCAGTAAATGTTTCTACTACAGCTGTTCCTCCATCTATAGTGTATTGTACTTCAAAATCTGATTGGGTATTGGCTCCAAAGTTCTTAATACGAATAACCACTGTTTCTTGTGACAACCCTCCAGCCGATTCTGGTGAAGTAATACTCACAACTCCAAGATCATTTTCAAATAAATGTGTTACTGTTTTTACAGCATCATTATTTACTGGAGCTTGATCTGTAACTAGACTAGTTTCTGCAGCTATTAAATATGATTGCCCTTGTGTAGACAAATCTGCTGTGGTTGTAAATTCATAAGAGCTGTTAGAGTTAGGTGCAATAGGTCCAGCAATCACCTCATTTGCTACCACCACCCCATCTATTAATAATGAAATAGGAATATCTACTTGAGGATCTGTCCCAAAGTTTCTTACTGTAACTTGAACTGCTTCTGTACTTGTGAGAATTCCATCTACTGGAGAGTCGATGGCAATTACACCTACATCATTAGTAAATCCATCAGATAATCTAAAAGAAGCTATCTGCGTATCCCAAAAATTAGTTGCCGAGAAATATTCGGCGGTATGCCAGAATGAAAAGTCATTTGGATCCATTGTTAAATGTGAGTAATCTCCAAAACGATTAGAAAAAGTTTGTATTCCAGAACCTTGTACAATAATCTCTTCACCCAGTGTCATCTCACCAGCAGTATCTCCTTCAAAACGCCCTGTATAACTGATTCCAATAAAATCACTAGCGCTTCCTACATTAAATGCAAGGCCTATATTACCTTGAGCATCCATTGCTCCACTTCCCATAAAACGACTTTTTCCATCCTCAGGAGCATAAGTTCCTTGCTGGAAAACACTCCACGGTTCTGTGTCGCTGTTACGTAACTCTGTCCATCGTATTCCTGACCTATCATTCCCGTCTACATCTACATTAAATGTGATAAGCCATGAGTTATGATCTTCAAAACTTCTATAATTTGCCGCATAAGAAATAACGCCTCCTATCATATCTATTTTTCTAGACGTTCCTGGCTGCGCAAGATCTCCTTCTCCAAATTCTCCAAACACAGAATCAAAAGGAGCAACTGGTATTTCTAATGGCATAGATACTGTTGAATTTCCAGGCTCGTCAAAATCTACATCTAGTTCCCAGACTTTTAAGTGATCTTCTGTAATTGCTCCACCCCAACCATCATCTTGTAAATAAACAATATAACCTGGTGCATCTTCAGGAAATGTAAATCCTGTAAGGTTTGCTGGTTCTGGACTAAAAACAGTAGCCGGATTACGCACAATACCAGGAAGATTAAAACCAACTAAAGTAACGTTATCCTCTCCTGCAAGCATCGCTGCTCTATCAAGAGCATAGGTTGTATTTCCTTGATTTTTATTTGCTGTTAAGTAATATGCGTCTGGCCATACCGCATAGTGTGGATAATCTGGAAAAGCATCCAACTGAAATTGATATAAGAAATAGGCTCCAGTAGGATCTGGAGTTTCTGACACTCCTATAACAAGAATATTATTTAAACTAGCAACGGTAGACGTTTGAAACTGACTCACAAAAAATCGATCTGCAAGTTGGTCATACATAACTATAGGATCTCCTTCATTCTGTCCATTTCCTAGAAAATCTCCTAATGCTACAGGCCCTAAGAGTAGCGATCCTTGCTTATCAAATATATTAATGACACTATTTACACCTTGTACATAGTGATCAGGACCTACCGCTCCAGAAGGATCTGGTGGTGTAAAATTAGATTGAGAGGAGTTTCCACCTCCAAAATTTGCTTCTGTTTCCAGCATCATAAATTGCCCTGTAGTAAACTGGGCAATTGGGTCTGCCCCTAGCGGTAAAGCTTGGTCATTTACCTTTCTATTTCCTCGTAAATTGTTTGGGACAATCGTAATTTCTGATACTCCTAGAGATTTATTTGAGGTAATTATAGGTTGATCTCTCAGTGCTGCTGTTTTACCTATAAATTTTCCCTTAGTGATCTCTGTAGGAGGTAATAACTCCTGCGCAGTGAGATACGTTGAAAATGTAAACAGTAAAAGAAAAAGTAATTTACTCTTCATAATTTGGGGATTTTATATTCTTATTACTAAAGATAATACATTTTAAGACCCTTATCTTAGTAAATGGTTAACAACTCGTTAAAAGAACAAGCCAAAGAGATATTATCCTACCTATCATATCAATAAATATTGTAGTAAATTTACGTCCTTAAACAACGCAACAAAACCAATCGGATGATCCACTTCTTTGGAAACCCTCAAGGCACTGTTTACGCAGTACAAAGCACACAAGCATTTACACAGGACGATACCGCTAAGCTCGTATGGCTTTTTGGCAACTCTCAAAAAATAGAAGCGTCTCATATTGACGCTTTTTTTATTGGCCCAAGAGCAGCCATGATTACGCCTTGGAGTACTAATGCTGTAGAGATTACCCAGAATATGGGAATTTTAAATATTATAAGGATAGAGGAGTTTCACGCTTTCGCGAAAGCGGACTCTTCATCACAACAAGTTAACACGAATCCTTTTCCATCTATAGAAGATGCTACAGGCGTAGTTACAGAAAGTACTCCTGATTATGATCCTATGATCTCTCAAGAGTACGCAGCTTTAAATCAGGATATTTTTACGGTTAACGTTACTCCAGAACCAATATTATCTATAGAGAATATTGCTGCATATAATGAGCAAGAAGGTTTGTCGTTAAGCGATGAAGAGGTTGCTTATCTTGATGGTGTTGCTGCCAAAATAGGCAGACCACTTACAGACTCTGAAGTTTTTGGTTTTAGCCAAGTAAACTCGGAGCACTGTCGTCACAAGATTTTTAATGGAACTTTTGTGATTGATGGAGAAGAGATGCCTTCTTCCCTATTTAAATTAATAAAAGAAACTTCAAAAGTAACTCCAGGTACCATTGTATCTGCATATAAAGATAATGTTGCTTTTATAGAAGGACCTAGAGTAACACAGTTTGCACCAGACACTGCAGATAAGCCAGATTTCTATACAGAGAAAGATTTTGACTCTGTTATTTCTTTAAAAGCAGAAACACACAACTTCCCAACTACCGTAGAGCCTTTTAACGGAGCTGCTACCGGTTCTGGTGGAGAAATACGCGATAGACTTGCTGGTGGTAAAGGATCACTTCCTCTTGCTGGAACAGCTGTGTATATGACTCCTTATTCAAGATTAGAGAAAGAACGCCCATGGGAACATGGTATGGATGCCCGCAAATGGCTTTATCAAAACCCGATAGACCTTCTTATTAAAGCATCAAATGGTGCATCAGACTTTGGAAATAAATTTGGACAGCCTTTAATCGTAGGGTCAGTTCTTACTTTTGAGCATCAAGAAGACGGTCAGCGTCTTGGGTATGACAAGGTAATTATGCAAGCTGGTGGTATTGGTTACGGAAAGCGCGAGCAAGCACTTAAAGATACTCCGCAAGAAGGTGACAAAATTGTCATATTAGGAGGTGAGAATTATAGAATAGGAATGGGTGGTGCTGCAGTTTCAAGTGCAGATACCGGAGCTTTTGACTCTGGAATCGAACTTAACGCAGTACAACGTTCTAACCCAGAAATGCAAAAACGTGCTGCAAATGCAGTACGAGGAATGGTAGAAAGTGATGTAAACCCAATTGTATCTATACACGATCACGGTGCTGGAGGACATCTTAACTGTCTTTCTGAACTTGTAGAAGATACTGGAGGTCTTATCAATCTTGATAAATTACCCGTAGGTGACCCTACCCTATCTGCAAAGGAAATTATAGGAAACGAATCACAAGAACGTATGGGTCTTGTAATAGGTGAAAAGGATATCGATATGCTACAGCGCATCGCAGATCGTGAGCGCTCACCTATGTATGAAGTAGGCGATGTTACTAATGATCACCGTTTTACTTTTAAAAGTAAAACAACAGGATTGAGCCCTATGGACTTGCATCTAGACGATATGTTTGGGAGCTCTCCGAAAACAATAATGACAGACAAAACAGTTGTTCGTAATTATAAAAATCCAGAATATCAACTGGAGCACTTCCACGATTATCTAGAGCAAGTATTGCAACTAGAAGCGGTTGCATGTAAAGACTGGCTTACTAATAAAGTAGACCGCTGCGTAGGTGGTCGCGTTGCAAAACAACAATGTGTAGGCCCGTTACAAATACCACTTAACAATGTGGGTGTGATGGCACTTGATTATAAGAGTACAGAAGGGATTGCTACTTCTATAGGACATTCTCCAGTTTCTGGTCTTATTGATCCCGTAGCAGGAAGTAAAAACAGTATTGCAGAAGCACTTACAAACATAGTTTGGGCACCTCTTAAAGATGGTTTACAGTCTGTAAGCCTTTCGGCAAACTGGATGTGGCCTTGTAAAAATGAAGGAGAAGATGCACGTTTGTATAAGGCTGTAGAGGCCATATCTGCAATGGCTATTAACCTTGGGATCAACGTTCCTACAGGGAAAGATAGCCTCTCAATGAAACAAAAATATCCAGATGGTGATGTAATTGCTCCTGGAACAGTTGTTATTTCGGCAGCTGGAAATTGTAATGATATTAATAAAGTAGTAGAGCCAGTTCTTCAAAAAGACGGTGGTGCTATTTATTATATCAACATGTCTGGAGATACCCATAAACTAGGAGGTTCTAGTTTTGCACAAGTTTGTCACGCTATTGGTAATGAAGCGCCAAGTGTTTTGAGTGATACCGCTTTCGCGAAAGCGTTTAACGCCATTCAACAACTCATAAAAGAAGACAAAATTCAAGCTGGTCACGATGTTGCGAGTGGCGGACTTATCACTACCCTACTTGAACTTTGTTTTGCCGATGTAAACTTAGGTGCAAACCTAGACTTGACTGCACTTGGAGAACAAGATCTTATCAAGTTACTTTTTTCTGAGAATGCAGGACTAGTTTTCCAAGCAGATACATCTGTTGAAAAAATACTTACTGATAATGGTGTTACATTCTCAAAAATAGGAACGGTAACAACCACCGCAGAACTAACAATTAAAAATAGTGGCGTAGAATTAGGTCTTAACATTGCATCACTTCGTGATACTTGGTTTAAGACTTCTTATTTACTAGATAATAAGCAAACGGCAAATGGTCTTGCAAAAGATCGCTTTGACAATTATAAAGTACAACCATTACAATATACATTCCCTGCACACTTTACAGGAAAAAAACCAGTATTAGATACTAGCAAAGCTAGACCTAAAGCTGCAATCTTACGTGAAAAAGGAAGTAACTCTGAGCGTGAGATGGCAAATGCGATGTATCTCGCTGGCTTTGACGTAAAGGATGTACACATGACAGATTTAATATCTGGACGTGAAACGCTAGAGGATATTCAGTTTCTTGGAGCTGTAGGAGGATTTTCTAACAGTGATGTGTTAGGTTCTGCCAAAGGATGGGCTGGTGCCATAAAATATAATGAGAAGGCAAATAAAGCGATCAAGAACTTTTTTGCACGTGAAGACACACTCTCTGTTGGTATCTGTAATGGTGCACAACTGTTCTTAGAACTTGATCTTATAAATCCAGATCACGAAAAATTAGCTAAACTAAAACACAATAATAGCCGAAAGCACGAGAGCAACTTTACTTCTGTAAAGATTGAAGAAAACAACAGTGTGATGCTTTCTACGCTAGCTGGAACGACCTTAGGTGTATGGATTTCTCATGGTGAAGGTAGATTTGATCTACCTATGGGAGCAAATGCATATGATATTGTAGCGACCTATGGTTATGAAGGATACCCTGCAAACCCTAACGGATCAGACTTTAATACAGCGATGATTTGTGATACTACAGGCCGTCACCTTGCAACGATGCCGCATATTGAGCGATCTACGTTCCCATGGAACTGGGCGCACTACCCTGCTGGAAACAACGATGAGGTGAGTCCTTGGGTTGAAGCATTTGTAAACGCAAAAAATTGGGTTGAGAAAAACTCATAATACTAGATACTTCTATGTACAGAATGCCTCACCATAACGGTGAGGCATTTTTGTTTTGGAAAATTTTTCATTTGGCTAAGTCAGTTTACAGCTGATAATCAGATCGTAAGATCTATTTATATATTACTGTGCTGGTAGGATATTTTGACTACTTCTTGTTTTATCTTTAGCGAGAGCTATTCTCTTTTGTAAGACACACCTATGTACATTAAAAAACTATCTATCCTTTTATGTTTATTTTTCTGTTACGCTTTCGCGAAAGCGCAACAAGAAACTCCTCAATATAAACGTGTAAAAGTATTTTTAAACCAAACTCAAACGCTTGCACAATTAAACCAAACTGGTGTTGCTGCAGACCATGGTATACATAAAGAGGGAACTTTTATCATATCAGATTTTTCATTACAAGAGCTAGGGAAAATTAGAAATGCAGGTTTTCAGTATGAAACCATTGAAGAAGATATACAAAAAGCCTATAAAGAACAATCAACACGATCCGCCGCTGCCACTAGTAATGTCGCTTGTAGCTCTAGTGATGCTGTAACTTATGAAACTCCAGCCAACTTTAATCTTGGTACTATGGGTGGCTACTTGACGTATCAAGAACTACTCGATGAACTTGATGACATGGCTGAACAATATCCAGACTTAATAACTGCGAGAGCTCCTATAAGTAACTTTCTTACGGAAGGACTCCCGGATGATGGTGTCACGCCGTCCATAGGAGGAAATCCTATTTATTGGTTAAAAATAAGCGACAACCCTGAAAGCGAAGAAACTGAGCCAGAAGTATTATATACGTCTATACATCACGCTAGGGAGCCTATGTCACTTATGCAACTGGTATATTATATGTGGTATTTGCTTGAAAATTATGATACTGATGAAGAGGTACAAGCTATTGTAAATAATACGGAGCTTTATTTTATACCTGTTATAAACCCAGATGGTTACTTATATAATGAGCTAACAGATCCTGATGGTGGTGGCCTATGGCGTAAGAATAGAAAAAATGGACATGGTGTTGATAATAATCGCAACTATGACTATCATATTAATGGTAATCCTAATGATGGTAGCTGGGGCGGTCCTGGATCTTCGTCAAATACAAATAATGAAACATATCACGGTTCGGGTCCATTTTCTGAAGTAGAGACTCAAGCAGTGAAGTGGTTTGTAGAGCAGCATGATTTTGTAATCGCGCTTAATAATCACTCTTTTGGTGAGTTAGTTTATTATCCTTTTGGATATGCAGATGTGGACACTCTAGACGACGATTTATTTCAAGGGATAGGCGATGCTCTTACCTCTGTAAATGGCTACAATGCATTTAATGATTTCCCATTTGCTGGAGACAGTGATGATTTTATGTACGGAACTGTGGGAACTCATGATAAAATTTTTGCTTTCACCCCAGAAATAGGAACATCATTTTGGCCGCCTTCAAGTTCGATAATTAGCACTTCGCAAAACATGATGTTCCTCAATCTTACAGCCGCTCAAATAGCTGGTAATTATGGGAAACTAACCGAGACCTCACCTACTTTTACTGGTGAGTCTGCTTCTTTATCAACTTCTTTTGATTTAGAGAGACTTGCTGTAGAAAATACAGGAGACTTTACTATTACTTTTTCTCCCATATCTTCTAATATTATTGACCAGGGAGCGCCAGTTACATTATCAAATATAGCACCATTAGAAACTCAATCTGGAAGTATTACTTATTCCCTATCTACAAACGTTGAAGTGGGCGACGCTATTGAATTTGATTTAATTATAGACAACGGCTTTTTTGAAAGGGAGGTTCGCGTTAGCAAAATATACGGTACTACAACAGAGATATTTTATGCAGATGGTAATTCGCTCACAGATTTTGATTCTACAAGTTGGGGAACCACGAGTGCTAGCTTTGTATCACCTTCTTCTTCAATAACAGATTCGCCTTCTGGTAATTATAGTGACAATGCTAGTAATATCATTGAACTAACACAATCTTTAGATCTCACAGAAGCTACTACAGCAACAGTAAGCTACCATGCAAGATGGAACATTGAAGATACATGGGATTATGTGCAATTTGAGATTTCTAAAGATGCTGGTACCACTTGGGAGCCACAGTGTGGTAATTTTACTACCACCGGAACAAATCTTCAGCCTCAAGGTGAGCCTTTATACGACGGCGTTCAAAATGATTGGATACTCGAAGAAATTAATTTGAGTGATTATCTAGGAGAAACAATTAAGGCAAGATTCCGTTTAGTTACAGATGGTGCCGTAACAAGAGATGGTTTTTACTTTGACGATTTATCTTTTTCTATACTCTCAGGAGAACAATTAACTGTAGATAATGAACAATTTATTAATGCTTTTGATGTGTTTCCAAACCCAGTTGCAAATCAACTTAATATACGTACATCACTAGGCTCATATGAGACTAGTGTGTATAATGTTCTAGGTCAAAATGTAACTCCAGCAGCCCAACAAAGTGGAAACGCAAGCGTAGACTACGCTTCTTTACCTGCAGGAATGTATTTTTTAAAGCTTGAAACATCTAAAAACAGTACTATTTTAAAAATTGTTAAAAATTAAGTTAAAGCGCATCTTAAAGAAAATCAAAGGGATATCTCACTTTTATGAGATATCCTTTCTCATTTTATGAATATCTCAATAAAAACCGTGCAATTTTTCCTATTTTGTAACACTATTTAAAAGCAATCTATGGAAATTACCAGACTTTTTGATTTTCCTTATTATCAACTGGAAAAATTTAATCTCTCAGACGCACTCAATACCAAGAAAGATGGTGTATGGGTTGCTACGTCTACTCAAGAATATATCGATCAAGCAAATGCAATAAGTCGCGGACTGTTGCGATTAGGTGTACAACCTAATGATAAAATTGCTGTCATCTCTATGACTAATCGCACAGAGTGGAATATTTGCGATATAGGGATCTTACAATTAGGAGCTCAAAACGTACCTATTTATCCTACTATATCTGAGGAGGACTACGCTTATGTACTTAATCACTCTGAGTCTAAGTATGTATTTGTGTCGTGTAATGAAGTACGTGATAAGGTAATGTCTATAAAAGATAAAGTACCTTCTCTTATTGAAGTGTACTCTTTTGAAGACATTGATAATTGTAAAAACTGGTCTGAGGTTCTAGAATTAGGAGCAGACACTTCCAACCAATCAGAAGTAGATGCGCTTAAAGCTGCTGTAACTACTAAAGATCTTGCTACGCTCATATATACATCTGGTACTACTGGACGTCCTAAAGGTGTAATGCTTTCTCACGAGAATATTGTAAGCAACGCACTAGCTAGTGCATACCGCCTTCCTCTTGCCGAAACAGGAATGAGAGCATTAAGCTTTTTACCAGTTTGTCATATTTATGAACGTATGTTGATGTATTTATATCAATATAAAGGTGTATCAATTTTCTTTGCAGAATCGCTAGAGACTATAAGTGATAACTTAAAAGAGGTGAAGCCTCAAGTTATGACTGCGGTGCCTCGTTTACTTGAGAAAGTATATGACAAGATTATTGCAAAGGGAGCTGCACTTACTGGAGTAAAGAAGAAATTATTCTTCTGGGCTGTAGATTTAGGTCTTAAATATGAACCATATGGTCAGAATGGCTGGTGGTATGAAAAACAACTTGCACTTGCTCGTAAACTTATATTCTCAAAGTGGAAAGAAGGCTTAGGTGGAAACCTTGATCTTATAGCTTCTGGAAGTGCTGCATTACAACCACGACTTGCAAGAATATTTAACGCTGCAGAGATGGGTATTATGGAAGGTTACGGCCTTACTGAGACCTCTCCTGTATGTTCTGTAAATGATATGCGTGATGGTGGGTTTAGAATAGGCACTGTTGGTAAGCTATTGCCAGGAGTTGAAGTTAAAATCGCAGAAGATGGCGAAATCTTAGTAAAAGGACCTAACGTAATGATAGGTTACTACAAGGATCAAGAGAAAACAGAAGAGGTATTAAAGAATGGCTATTTCCATACTGGTGATATAGGTCACATAGATGAAGATGGTTTCTTGAAGATTACAGATCGTAAAAAAGAGATGTTTAAAACATCTGGAGGAAAATATGTTGCTCCTCAACTTCTAGAAAATAGATTTAAGCAATCACGATTTATAGAACAAATCATGGTTATAGGAGAAGGTCAAAAAATGCCAGCTGCATTAATCCAGCCTAATTTTGAATTCTTAGAAGAATGGGCAAAAATGAAAAACATAAGCTATTCTAACTTAGATGAGCTTCTCGCATCAGAGCGTGTTCAAGACCGCTACCAGCAAGAAGTAACCGAAGCAAATGAAACATTTGCCAAATGGGAGAAAATTAAAGCATTCCGTCTTACGCATGACGCTTGGACTGTAGAAGGTGGACACCTCACTCCTACTATGAAACTTAAACGTAAGATTATTAGAGAGAATTATATTCATCTCTATAATGATATTTACGACTTATAACATTTAAAAAGGGTTGCGCATTGCGCAACCCTTTTTTGATTAGCGTAGTTTCTAATCAATAAGCTCTATCCGTTTATGTCTCTATACTCACTAGCACTTGTAATATCCCAGTTTAGCTTAATCTTCCTCATCATATGGAACGGACAGATCGTACAGTGGGATCTTACTTCTCTAAGTGTACAATTACTAGGCATATTTATAGCTCTTTGGGGTATTTACAATATTAAGATAGGAAATTTTAATATTCAGCCAGAGGTTAAATCCGAGGCTCTTGTAACTAAGGGAATCTTCAACATTTTAAGAAATCCTATGTACACAGGTATCCTATTAGTATTTCTACCTGTGGCTATTAGAGGAGACCATTTATTTCTCTGGATTTACTATCTATTATTAATTGTAGTCCTTATTCTCAAGATATACAAGGAAGAGGCTTTCCTCAAAGAAAAATTTGGTCAGAGCTACACAGTTTATAAGGCACGTACGTGGAGAATATTTCCGTATATATTTTAATATGACTAGAAGTTGGAGAATGATTTTTGGGTTATTTACGCTTTCGCGAAAGCGTAACAACAACAACTATCAATACCGTTAATATTAACAATCTCTTATAGTGCTACTCGCTTTCTATTTAGGGCGCAAAGCGGTAAATTTGTTGCTTTGTAAAAATGTATGATAGATCACGAAGAACGTATTGAAGTTTACGGTGCTCGCGCCCACAATCTAAAGAATATAGACGTAATGATACCGAGAGAAAAACTCGTTGTAATTACAGGGTTATCTGGAAGTGGAAAGAGTTCGCTAGCCTTTGATACTATCTATGCAGAAGGACAACGTCGTTACATAGAAACGTTTTCTGCATATGCACGACAGTTTCTAGGAGGATTAGAACGTCCAGATGTAGACCAAATTCTAGGACTTTCTCCGGTTATTGCTATCGAGCAAAAAACCACTAGTAAAAGTCCGCGATCTACCGTAGGAACTATTACAGAAATTTATGATTTTTTACGTCTTCTTTATGCGAGAGCGGCAGATGCCTACTCTTACAATACGGGCGAAAAGATGGTAAGTTACAATGACGAACAAATACAGAAGCTCATTACAGAGAGTTTTGAAGGTAAAAGGATTAACATCCTCGCTCCTACCATACGCTCGCGTAAAGGGCATTATAGAGAGTTATTTGAACAAATTGCAAAACAGGGTTTTGTTAAGGTTCGTGTAGATGGTGAGGTCAAGGATATTGTAAAAGGATTAAAAGTAGACCGTTACAAAGTACACGATATTGAGATTGTAGTAGATCGTATGCTCGTAAAAAAAGGTGATGACGATGATAAACGCCTTCGCGAAAGCATAAATACCGCGATGTATCACGGTGATGATGTTTTAATGGTGCTTGACCAAGACACGCAGGAAGTACGTTATTTTAGCCGAAACTTGATGTGTCCTTCTACAGGAATCTCATATCCTAATCCAGAACCAAATAACTTCTCCTTTAACTCACCTAAGGGCGCTTGCCCTAACTGTAATGGTATAGGAGAGCTATATAAAGTAAATCCTAAAAAGATAGTCCCAGACCCAAAACTATCTATTAACGCTGGCGGACTAGATCCTCATGGACCTAAGAAGAACAACTGGATCTTTAAACAACTTCAACTTATTGCAGAGAGGTTTGACTTTAAACTAACTGACCCTATTGAAAAGATTTCTGAAGAAGCTATGGATTTTATATTCTATGGCGGAAATGAAAAATTCTCTGTTTCTTCAAAGCAATTAGGTGTTACTAGAGATTATAAAATTGATTTTGAAGGTGTAGCAAATTTTATTGAAAACACCTTTAATGATAGTGAGTCTACCTCACTCGTGCGCTGGGCAAAAGGATACATGGATAAGGTAGCTTGTCCCGTTTGTGAGGGATCAAGATTGCGCAAAGAATCGCTTTACTTTAAGGTTGATGATCGCAGCATAACAGACCTTGCTTCTATGGATATTCTTGAGCTACAAGAATGGTTTAAGACAGTAGAAAAACGACTATCTAGCAAGCAATTACAGATTGCATCTGAGATAATTAAAGAAATTAATGCAAGAATACAATTCCTTGTAGATGTAGGACTTACCTATCTTAATTTAAACAGAAGCTCTAAGTCCTTATCTGGTGGAGAGGCACAACGTATTAGGCTCGCTACACAAATAGGATCGCAACTTGTAGGCGTATTATACATACTAGATGAACCTAGTATTGGACTACATCAACGTGATAATGAAAAACTTATAAATTCGCTTATTTCTCTGCGTGATATAGGAAACTCTGTCATCGTTGTAGAGCATGATAAAGATATGATTGAGCGTGCAGATCACGTAATTGATATAGGACCAAGAGCAGGGCGTTTTGGAGGAGAAATAATAAGTGAAGGAACTCCAGAAGATTTAATAAAGCACCATACACTTACAGCACAATACTTGAATGGTGAAAAAGAAATTACCATCCCAAAACAACGTCGAAAAGGAAATGGTAAGTTTATAGAGCTTAAAGGAGCTACAGGAAACAATCTAAAAAATGTTTCTATTAAGATCCCATTAGGCAAAATGATTGCGGTTACAGGAGTTTCTGGTAGTGGTAAGTCTACTCTGATTAATGAAACGCTCTACCCTATTATGAATGCTCATTATTTTAATGGTGTAAAAGTACCTATGCCTTACAAGAGCATCAAAGGACTAGACGAATGTGACAAAGTAATAGATATCAATCAAACACCTATAGGGCGTACACCTAGGTCTAATCCTGCAACCTACACTAAAGCTTTTGATGAAATAAGAAGTCTCTTTGCAAAGACCCCTGAGGCACTTATAAGAGGTTACAAACCTGGACGTTTTAGCTTTAATGTCAAGGGTGGTCGTTGTGAGACTTGTAAAGGTGGTGGTTTAAGAGTAATTGAGATGAACTTCTTACCAGATGTTTATGTAGAGTGCGAGACGTGTCAAGGAAAGCGTTTTAATAGAGAAACGCTAGAAATACGTTATAAAGGAAAATCAATTTCTGATGTTCTTGAGATGACTATGACCGAGGCAGCAGACTTTTTTGAACCTATTCCTAAAATATATCGCAAACTTAAAACGATAAAAGACGTAGGATTAGGCTATATTACACTGGGACAACAGAGCACTACGCTCTCTGGTGGTGAAGCGCAGCGTATTAAACTAGCATCAGAACTTAGTAAGAGAGATACCGGGAATACCTTTTACATACTAGATGAGCCTACCACAGGGCTTCATTTTGAAGACATTAGAGTATTAATGGATGTACTCAACCGTCTTGTAGACAAAGGAAATACCATCCTCATTATCGAGCATAATCTAGATGTTGTAAAAACGGCAGATCACATCATAGATATTGGATATGAAGGTGGAAAAGGTGGTGGCGAGGTAGTCGCCATTGGTACTCCAGAACAAATAATTAAAAAAAATAAAGGATATACAGCCCAGTTCCTAAAGAAGGAAATGGCATAAAACTATATTTACAATATGGTTTTAAATTAACAACACTAACATATAATTATGAGCAACGAAAATAGACCTAAAGGCTGGAACGAGAAAAAAACAAATGATTCTTGGGCTATCTTTAAGATAATGGGAGAATTTGTAAATGGATTTGAAAAAATGAGCCGTATAGGTCCATGTGTATCCATTTTTGGAAGTGCAAGAACAAAGCCAGATAATAAGTATTACAAACTAGCTACCGAAGTTGCCGAAAAAATTGCAGATAACGGTTATGGTGTAATTACTGGAGGTGGTCCAGGTATCATGGAAGCTGGTAATCGAGGAGCACACCTTGCAGGAGGGACATCTGTAGGACTTAACATTGAACTTCCTTTTGAGCAACACGATAATCCATATATTGATAGTGATAAGAGTTTAGACTTTGATTACTTCTTCGTACGTAAAGTGATGTTTGTAAAGTATTCACAGGGATTTGTTGTAATGCCAGGAGGTTTTGGTACGCTTGATGAACTTTTTGAAGCAATCACACTAATCCAAACACATAAAATTCAAAAGTTTCCTATTATTCTTGTTGGTACAGAGTTTTGGGGAGGACTTATGGATTGGGTAAAGACAACCTTACTTGACAGTTTCCAGAATATAAGTGCTGGAGATATGGATCTTATACACCTTGTAGACACTTCAGATGAGGTCATAGAGGTGCTTAATAACTTCTATGATGAATATCAATTAAGTCCAAATTTCTAGTGGTGTTACGCTTTCGCGAAAGCGTGAAAACTACATATAACAGTAAAATAAAAACAGCTTTTTCTATTACAAATTAACACATCGCTTTTCTAGTTGAGACACTCCCTTAAATCTCTGTATGCTTTCATCTCATTGCTTCTCTTAAGTGTAGGAGCCGCGAGTCAACATACGATGGAAATTAATGCACAATTAATTCCAGACGAAAGGGCTATACATCTCAATCATACAATCACTATCACAAATACGTCTAGTGATGTGTGGAATGATGTATACTTAACAGACTGGGCACATAGTTTTTCTAGTAAAACCACACCACTAGCAAAGAGATTTTCTGAGTCTTTTGACAAGAAATTTCACCTTGCACCTGATAGTGATCGTGGTTTTACTAAAATGACTTCTATTGCAGGTCAGGAAACAATACTTCAATATACAAGACCAAAAAAGCACCCTGATATCATTAAGGTTTTGTTACACGAACCGCTATTGCCAGGCGATTCTGTAAGAATGACCCTTGATTATACTGTAGTACTTCCAGATGTAAAATTTACAGACTACGGGATTACTAAAAATGGTGATTATAACTTGAGATATTGGTTTGTAACACCTGCCGTATATAATAATGGCTGGGAGTACTATAGCAATAAGAATCTTAACGATCGTTATTTTCCTCAAACAGATATACGCTTACAATTTTCTATTCCAAAAGGATATCAACTAGTCACAGACCTTGAGCAAAATGACATTAGCAGTTCACATATCCAAGGTGAGAGACTCACTGTACTTACAGGTAAAAGTCGCACAGATGCTAAGATTTTTTTGCTTAAAAACTCTAATTATGAAGAGGTTCAAACAGATTATGTAACTATTGTATCAAATCTGCATGACTACAGAATCCCTTCCCCCTTAAGAGCATTAATATCTGATCGCATCGCAGGTCATTTGCATAAAAATTTAGGTCAGTATCCCTTTGATAAAATCCTTGTAACAGATCTTGACTATAAAGAACAACCAGTGTATGGACTTAATCAGTTACCTGGTTTTATAAGTCCGTTTCCAGATGGTTTTCAATATGAAATTAAGCTTCTTAAGACAACGATTAACAACTATGTAAACAACACACTTCTAGTAAACCCGAGAGCCGATAGATGGCTCATTGATGGTATTAAAGTTTACATGTTACAAAATTACATGGACACTTATTACCCTGATCTCAAGGTCGTAGGTTCTTTAGAAAAATACTGGCTAGTACGACAGTTCTATGCTTCAGAACTTGAATTTAATGATCAGTTTAGTATTTTATCTACTCATATATCTAGATTGAATCTTGACCAGCCGCTAGATACACCGTACGACGAGCTTATTAAATATAACAAGAATATAGGTACTTCGTACAAAAGTGGCGTAGGGCTTAATTACCTGAATGATTACATAGGAGGTAATAAGCTTGATGAGATTATTAAGAACTTTTATCAAAAGTATAAATCTCAACCACTCACATCATCGCAGTTTGAGAAAGAAGTCAATGCTCAAATTGATGAGGATGTAGATTGGTTTTTCAAAGACTACATAGCTTCTAATAAACGGATAGATTACGCTTTAAAAAATTCTAAAGTTAAAGGCGATTCTATTTACGTAGATGTAAAAAGGAAAGAGCGCCGCTCCTCTCCTATTTCTATCTATAGCTTCAAGAATGATAGCCTTACAAGTAAGCGCTGGGTTTCTGGAACTCAGAAAATAGAAACACTTGCATACTCAAAAGAAGAGGCAGATAGGTTTGTTTTAAACTATGAAAATATCATTCCTGAAAATAACCTGAGAAACAACTACGAGAAACCTAATGCATTTTTGAGTGTAGATAAACCCATACAGCTCAAATTCTTACAAGATTTTGAAAATCCTGCCAAGAATCAGTTGTTTGTTATGCCTGTTGCAGAGTTTAATATTTATGATGGCTTCATACCAGGTGTAAAGCTTTATAATAAAACGCTTCTAACGAAAGCACTCAATTACAAGATAGAGCCTCAGATAGGATTAAAATCAAAAAAACTAATAGGTAGCGCTTCTATTTCTTATAGACATGACTACCAAAATCAAGGTTTATATGCCTTGAGGTATGGGATTTCTGGAAATCGTTTTTCTTATGCTCCAGATTTACTATTTACACGAGTTACACCGTTTGTAAATATGTCTTTTAGAACTTCAAACCTTAGGTCAAATAAGCGCCAGAGTGCATCTGCACGATTTGTGAGTGTACAACGTCAAGAAGACCCGCTTGTGGCACTACCTACTCCTAACTACGATGTTCTCAACTTAAGATACACTAGATCAAATCCTGGAATAATACATACACTCAACGTTACTGGAGATGTACAATTTGCAAAAAACTTTGGGAAAGTTTCTGGTAATATATTTTACAGAAGACTCTTCCTTAACAATAGACAATTAAATGTGCGTTTATTTGGAGGTGTATTCACCTATAATAATACACAGGCAGATGGCGACTTTTTTAGCTTTGCGCTAGATCGACCTACAGATTATTTATTTGACTATAACTACTATGGCCGCTCTGAAGATAGCGGTCTGTTCTCTCAACAAATAATTATAGCCGAAGGTGGTTTTAAATCACAACTTGATGATGTGGCACCGGTATTTGCAAATGAATGGATGTTTACGGCAAATGCGAGCACAACACTCTGGAAATACTTTTATGCTTATGGAGATGTAGGTGTGCTTAAAAACAAAAGAGCAAATGGAAAACTTGTCTATGACTCTGGAATACAAGTAAGTCTACTAGATGACTACTTCGAGCTATATTTTCCTTTGTATTCAAATTTGGGTTGGGAAATAGGCCAACCTAACTATGATCAGAAAATTAGGTTCCAATTACAAATAAGTTTTGATACGGTGATAAGACTTTTTTCACGAAAGTGGTACTAAAGATTCTCAAAAAACACCATTTAAGTTATCATATTCTTAACAAAATCAAAAAATTCTGCCTTTTCTTGAAAATGAACAGTATAAAAAGCACTTATAATGCGAAAATTATAAGTATTTAACGCACCCACGTATTGCATTGTGGATTTGTTTTGGCTATTTTTACAGTCAAATCATTTAAACTTATGGCAATTACTTCTAATACCAAAGCAGCACTATCTTATGATGACTTTAAAGAATCCGTTCTTGAAGATTATCGAATCGCTGTTACTAGTAGAGAATGTAGTCTTTTAGGACGTAGAGAAGTTCTCACAGGAAAGGCAAAATTTGGAATTTTTGGTGATGGAAAAGAGCTGCCACAGCTAGCCTGGGCCCGTGCTTTTAAAAATGGTGACTTTAGATCTGGATACTACAGAGATCAAACGTTCATGATGGCTATAGACCATTTATCCATAGAAGAGTTTTTTGCTGGTTTATATGCACATACTGATATAGCATTTGACCCTATGAGTGCTGGAAAGCAAATGGGTGGTCACTTTGCTACACATAGTCTTGATAATGATGGTAACTGGAAAAATTTACTAGCTCAAAAGAATTCAAGCTCAGACATCTCTCCTACAGCTGGACAGATGCCTAGACTTTTAGGACTCGCACAAGCTTCAAAAGTATATAGAAACGTTGCCGAAACTCAGAAAGAAAATTTCTCACATAATGGTGATGAAGTTGCTTGGGGAACTATAGGTAATGCGAGTACGAGTGAAGGTTTGTTTTTTGAAACTATAAATGCCGCAGGTGTACTTCAAGTACCTATGGTAATAAGTGTTTGGGATGATGAATATGGAATTTCTGTTCACGCTAGACACCAAACTACAAAAGAGAGTATCTCTAAAATTCTTGCTGGCTTCCAGAGAGATGAAGAAGATAAAGGATATGAGATTATAAAAGTAAACGGATGGGATTATCCTGCACTAGTAGATGCATATGAACGTGCTGGAAAAATTGCTCGCGAAGAGCATGTACCAGTTTTAGTACATGTTGTTGAGCTTACACAGCCTCAAGGACACTCTACTTCTGGATCTCATGAACGTTATAAAGATCAAGATAGATTGCAATGGGAACGCGAGAATGACTGTAATGTACAGTTCAGAAGCTGGCTTATCGATCAAGGTCTAGCTACAGATGAGGAACTTACTATTATAGATAAAGATCTTAAAAAGAAAGTGCGAGATGGCAAAAAAGCTGCTTGGGAAGCATTTTTAAGACCCATTAAAAGCGAAAAAGAAAAAATAACATCAATACTAGAAGCACTTATAAAAAACTCTAGTAACGGTAGTTTTATAAAGCCACTTTTTGAAAAACTGGTAGAAAACAAGGAATCACTTAAATGTGATTTACTTAGTACTGCTCGTAAAGCTTTACGCCTTACCATAGGAGAACAATCTGATACGCATACAGAACTCGCAACATGGATTGATAACTATATTGCAACGATTCAACCACAATATAGCGCGCACTTATACAATGAAAATGGTAATGGTGCGACTTCAATAGAGGCTGTTGCTCCTACTTATGGAGAAGAAAACCTTGTAGATGGACGAGTTATCTTAAGAGATAACTTTGATGCTATCTTTAGTAAATATCCTAATACACTTGTTTTTGGAGAAGATGCTGGAGCCATTGGTGATGTAAACCAAGGGTTAGAAGGAATGCAAGAGAAATACGGAGAGCATAGAGTTGCAGATGTAGGAATACGTGAAGCAACGATACTTGGTCAAGGAATAGGAATGGCCATGAGAGGCTTACGCCCTATTGCCGAAATTCAATATCTTGATTATATTCTGTATGCAATCCAGATTATGAGTGATGATCTCGCTACATTGCGTTATAGAACTCATGGTAAACAAAAAGCACCACTTATCGTAAGAACTCGAGGTCACAGACTAGAAGGAATATGGCACAGTGGATCACAAATGGGAGCCATCGTACACCTTCTTAGAGGTATGTACATTCTTACTCCTCGTAACATGGTGAAAGCTGCTGGTTTTTATAACACATTACTAGAAAGTGATGAGCCTGCACTAGTTGTAGAATGCTTAAATGGTTACCGTTTAAAAGAAAACTTGCCAACTAACATAGGAGAATTTAAAACTCCAATAGGTGTTGTCGAGACTGTAAAAGAAGGGACAGATATCACAGTATTGTCTTACGGAAGTACACTGCGTATCGTTATGGAAGTTGCAAAAGAACTTCTAACTGTAGGTATCAACATCGAAGTAATTGATGCACAATCCTTATTACCATTTGACCTTAATCACGATGTTGTTGATAGTATCAAAAAGACAAATCGTTTTATCGTTATAGATGAAGATATGCCAGGTGGAGCGAGTGCTTATTTACTTAATGCGGTATTAAATGAGCAAGATGCTTACAAATACCTTGATAGCAAGCCAGAAACCATGACTGCAAAGGCTCATAGACCAGCGTATGGTACAGATGGAGATTATTTCTCTAAACCTTCAGCAGATGATATATTTGAGAAAATATACAGTATGATGAACGAAGTTAATCCTTCTAGTTTTCCTAAGTTAAGATAAGAAACTTAGTTTAAAATATAAAACGAGATGCATTAATTTGTATCTCGTTTTTTTTATGCTTTCGCGAAAGTGTGACAAAATAATATCACTTAGTTAGCATATACTTTGAATCTACCTCCTACTCTGGATATTCAATCCTGAGGTGATAAATGTTATTAAGCTTCTTTTTAAGTACTTTCTTAATCTGCTGAATTTCTTTAAACGTAATATTTGCATTTAGAAACTGCCCTTCATCCATTTGTTTCTTGACAATTTTTTCTACAAAAGCATCTATAAGTGTTGAAGTTGGATTTTTAAGACTCTTTGAAGCAGCCTCTACACTGTCTGCCATCATGAGTATCGCAGTTTCCTTACTGAAAGGCAACGGTCCTGGATATTGAAAATCTGTGATTAGCGTGTCTTCATTAATCTCCTTTTCCTTAAAATAAAAATATTGTACTGTACTGGTACCGTGATGCGTGCGAATAAAATCGATTACACGATCTGGTAAATTGTATTTACGTGCGAGCTCAATTCCATTAATGACGTGATCTATAATAATACGCGCACTCTCTTTTGGAGATAAATCATCGTGACTATTAATTCCCGTGGCTTGATTTTCTGTAAAATCTGTAGGATTTTCTATTTTGCCTATATCATGATAAAGTGCTCCTACCCTAACAAGCATAGCGTTTGCACCTATTTCATTTGCTGCTGCTTCAGATAAGTTTGCCACATTAAGACTATGGTGAAAAGTTCCTGGAGCCTCATCTGCAAGACGCTTAAGTAGTTTTGAGTTAGTATCTGATAATTCTAACAGTGATACATCACTCACCAAACCAAAAACCTTTTCATAAATATAGATGAGCGGCTGTACAAATAGTGTTGCTAGACCAGCGAGTAAAAACATACCAAAGTCTTCCCACTGCAGCCCCTCCATTCCACCTTCACTTATAATATTAAAAGCAAAATACGCTAGAATATAAATTAGTGTTATCTGACCTATAGAAATAAATAAGTTTGCTCTTTTATATAATTCCGGTATTGTTAAAATAGTTACGATACCTGCAATGACTTGTAAGAAAAAATATTCAAAACTATCTGGCACTATAAATCCTAATAATAGTATTGCAATTACATGTGTAAAAAGTCCCAAACGAGCGTCAAAAAAGGCTTTGATAATGAGTGGTAATATACACATAGGTACTGCATACACATACTGAGGACTCCACTTTACAACTATCGTTGTAAGAAGCACCATCACTAAAACATTAAAAAATATAAAGGTTACTTTAGTATTATTTAAAAATACAGAAAGCCTATACGTACGTATAAAAAGGAGCAACATTACAAGTGCTAGTAGTACTAATAAAATGTACCCGAAGAGCACCCAATTATAACGTGAATCACTTATGTTTTGCGACTCGTATTTTGCTTTTAGAGATAGTAATTTTTGTAGATTATCTCCCTCTACGAGTTCACCTCTTGCAATTACAATACTTCCCTTAGGTACAATATTACGTGTTTCTGAAATCTGACCAAGCTCTATATCAAGCGTCTCCTTTGTAAGAACTTCATCTAGCGAAACGTTTGCTTCTAATCCATCAAAATAAAGCTGAAGATATTTATTAGAGTATGCTGCGTAAGCACCATTCTCAATGACAGATGTAAGGTCATCTGTTACATTGTTAAGTACTGAAATTTGGTTCAACCTCATTTCATATACTTCATTTCCTTTTTTTATGAAGATAAGTCGGCCAGAATCATAGACAGGCTTGTTTTTTATAACCCCAGTTTTGTATACTCCTTTAAGCAAATTACTACCATACCTTCTCAGTTCTGATTTTGGAAATTGATAATCAATACTATCAGGAAATACCTTATCAAAATTTTCATCGTAAGACGCTATGATGTTATCTACAATATCTTGATTGTAATTAAAGTACACTGCAGATTGAGACTTTACCTGACTGCGCTCTTCTTCTAGTTCTGTAGCACTCTTTAGAATGGCAAAATCCTCATCTGCATATAGATTTTCATATTGCCATGGAAATCCCTTTTGAATCTCATATTGGAATTTCCCGCTTTTAGGGAAAAAATAAACAATAAATCCTGCACAAATAAAGACAAGCAAGAGCTTGTAGATGAGATCTTGATGTTTATAAAACTTTTGTGCAGTGCTGCTCATAGGGTTGTTTAGTATAAAGCTAAAGTACTAAATTATTATCGCTTGATATACCACTTAGAGCGTCGCTATAGATTCTAAAATCTTCAAATTTTCCTTACATTCGCAAGAGAAAAATTTAGTACTTCAAACACACAAATATATGAGTAAGAACGTTGTTATAGTTGCGGCTGCACGCACACCGATAGGGAGCTTCATGGGAGCTTTATCCTCTGTTACTGCTAGTAAACTTGGATCAATCGCTATAAAAGGCGCTTTAGATAAAATTAACCTTGACCCTTCACTTGTAAGTGAAGTATATATGGGTAACGTCGTACAAGCTGGTGTAGGCCAAGCACCTGCAAGACAAGCTGCACTAGGAGCTGGAATTCCAGATACTGTGCCTTGTACTACTGTAAATAAAGTATGTGCTTCAGGAATGAAAGCTGTGATGATGGCCGCACAAGCCATCGCTCTAGGAGATGCAGATATTGTTGTTGCTGGTGGAATGGAAAATATGAGTCTTATTCCTCATTATGTTCAGTTACGTAATGGACATAAATTTGGACCGCAGACTATGGTAGATGGTATGCAAAAAGACGGTCTAGTAGATGCTTATGATGGTAACGCGATGGGTGTATGTGCAGATGCATGTGCAACAGAATATAAATTCTCACGTGAAGATCAAGATGCTTATGCTATCCAATCTTATAAGCGTAGTGCTGCTGCTTGGGAAGCTGGAAAGTTTGATAATGAAGTAGTACCCGTACCAGTACCACAAAGACGTGGAGATGATATTATCGTATCTCGTGATGAAGAATTTACAAATGTAAAAATGGAAAAAATTCCTGCTTTACGTCCTGCGTTCTCAAAAGACGGAACAGTAACGGCTGCAAACGCATCTACTATAAACGATGGCGCAGGTGCTGTAATTGTTATGAGTGAAGAAAGAGCAAAAGAGCTTAACCTTACTCCTCTATGTACCATAAAAAGTTATGCAGATGCTGCACATGAGCCAGAGTGGTTTACTACTGCACCATCAAAAGCATTACCTAAGGCACTTGCAAAGGCAGGTGTAGCTCAAGGCGATATTGAGTTTTTTGAGTTTAATGAAGCATTCTCTGTAGTAGGTCTAGCAAATATGAAAATATTAGGCTTAACAGATAAAAATGTAAATGTAAATGGAGGAGCAGTTTCTTTAGGACATCCATTAGGATGTAGTGGAGTACGTATTCTTATTACACTTATGAATGTATTGAAGCAAAACGATGCAACGCTAGGTGCTGCCGCGATTTGTAATGGTGGTGGAGGTGCCTCTGCTATGGTAATAGAAAATCACAAATAAGAATAGTTTTACCCTATGCGATACGGTATTTGCCAGCTTAGTATAGTCCCTATGCGCGCCGAACCTTCGGATCCTAGCGAACTTGTAAATCAAGTTCTCTATGGTGAACATTTTAAGGTTGTGGAGCAACGCAAGCAATGGAGCCGTATTAAACTTTCTCATGATAAATATGAGGGATGGATTGATAATAAGCAATACATAGAGATTAGTGAGGAGGAGTACGCTTTCGCGAAAGCGCAACAAACCACACTCACCACAGATCCTGTACAATTTATCACAACAGAACATAATCAACTACTTACGGTAGTGCTAGGTTCTTCTGTTGAAAATATTGCGCTTCTTAAAGATTCTTACGATGGCAATAGTCACACTGGAAAAACAACCAGAGCCCAACTTGTGGAAACAGCACTACTCTATCTCAAAACTCCATATTTATGGGGCGGAAGGACAACCTTTGGTATAGATTGTAGTGGTTTTACTCAAATGGTATATCGACTAAATGGCTTTGACCTTAAAAGAGATGCCTCACAACAAGCAACACAAGGTGAGGCGTTAAGTTTTATAGAGGAAAGTGAACCTGGGGATCTGGCATTTTTTGACAATGCAGAGGGAATAATAACGCACGTAGGTATTATTATGGAAGATAATTATATCATACACGCTCACGGAGAAGTGAGAATTGATCGCTTAGATCATTCTGGTATATACAATGTACATAAGGGTGTACACACTCATAAATTAAGAGTTATTAAGAAAATTATATAGTTTAGATAATATCTTACAAAAAAAATAGCCACTCAAATGAGTGGCTATTTTAATTTATAGAAGATAGAGGATTATTTTCCTCCTTCTAGTTTTTCAATGTTTGCTTTCATTGCATCTGCCTTAGATGTTTCACCTAGTTGCTCATAGATTCCGTATAGAGATCTTGCTACATCAAGGTAATCAGGCTTTGCCGCTAATGCTTTTTCTAAGTAAGGAACTGCATTTTTGTAAACGTCCTGACGTTTAACTTTTAAAGCATCATACTTGTCATAGTCTGCTTTTGAAGTTCCTAAACTGTTCATCTCATCAACAATTGCACGCTCATCTGATAAGATAAGAACAGCAATGTTATTATAAGCTGCAGCATACGTAGGATCAAGCTCAACAGCCTTCATGTAATATTCCTTTGCCTTTTCCTTATTTCCTTGTTGATCAGAACTTACACCTAGGTTATATAATAACTCTGGGTTGTTTGGATCTTTCTCAAGAACTTTTGCAATTACTTCCTGATACTTATCCATTTTCTTCATTTTAAGGTAGATGTCTGCCTCAGAACGTAATAATAAGATATCATCTGGATTCTCTTTACGAGCGTCTGCCATTGCAGCAAGTGCCTTTTCATTTTCGTCCTTAGAAATGTAGATAAGAGCAATATTTTTTGCTATTTCTGCACTTTTAGAATCTCCTAACTGCTCTTCTGGTTTTACGTGCGTTTTAGCAAGTACTTGAAGATCTCTTTCTTGCTTGCTTGGAAAATTTTCAACTTCGCTTGTCTCAACATTAGTTGCTACATAAGAAACTTCTCTCCCTTGAAAACCTAAGTCTTTAAGTTGCTCGTAATATCCTAATGCCGTATCGTAATCTTTTCCGTTGATTGCATTTGATGCAGCAAAGTATAAGTATACAGTATCCTTCTTACTTAGGTTATATGCTTTTTCAAGTTTTGTTGCTGCACTTGCATAATCTTGACCATTTTGATCTGCTACTGCACCGTTGATGTAAGCATTTGTAACATTTGCAAGACCAGCATCTGCTTCACTAGCATATTTTGTGTCTTTTAGATCTGCAAAGGCAGTCGCAGCTTTTTCAAGATCGGCTGGATTTTGATTATCTACTCCTAAATATGCCTGAGCTTTAAGAAGCATAAACTTCTCTTTTGTTTTCTCATCCATATTTGCTGTAAGAGCTTCGGCAGCTCCTAGAAGCGTTTTTGCTTCAGTATAGCTACCAGACTTAATAGCCTTCTCTATAGCTTTTACTTCCTTTTTCTGTGCAAATGCCATTGATGTTGCGGCAAGTGCTATTGCTAAAAATAGTTTACTTTTCATTGTAATGGTTTAATTAATATAAGGGTTTCAAAATTACTACTTTTTTATCAACCCCTGATTATCGCTACTCTTCTTCATCAGATGAGTTTTGTTCTTGGGCTGTTGACTCTCCAGAAGGATTCTCAGTAGTTTCATCTACTACTCCTTCTAGATCTTCTTCATCTATCGCATCATCGTCGCTTTTTACTTTGGCAACAGCTGCAATAGAATCATTTCCTTTAAGATTTATAAGTCTAACACCTTGTGTTGCTCTACCCATAACTCTAAGAGAAGCTACTTCCATTCTTATGGCAATACCAGATTTATTAATAATCATAAGATCATCCTCATCTGTTACATTTTTAATAGCTACAAGTTCACCGGTTTTCTCTGTTACAGAAATAGTTTTTACACCTTTTCCTCCACGGTTAGTAATTCTGTAATCTTCAAGACTACTGCGCTTACCATATCCTTTTTCTGATACAACGAGAATATTGCTTTCTACGTCATTTACAGAAACCATACCTATGACCTCGTCTTGATCATTTGCAAGAGTTATGCCACGAACGCCAGAAGCGTTTCTTCCCATAGGTCTTGTCTTGCTTTCTTCAAAGCGTATCGCCTTACCAGACTTAAGTGCAAGCATTACTTGACTTTCTCCTGTAGTAAGTTTTGCAGATAGTAATTCATCATCATCTTTAATGGTAATTGCATTAATACCATTAGTACGAGGACGAGAATATTGCTCTAAAGCCGTCTTCTTAACTTGTCCTTTTTTAGTAGCCATAATGATAAAGTGATTATTGATGTATTCCTCATCTTTTAAATCACCCGTACATACAAATGCTTTTACTTCATCATCCTGTTCTATATTGATAAGATTTTGAATCGCACGACCTTTTGAAGTTTTACTACCTTCAGGAATTTCAAATACACGCATCCAGAAACATTTTCCTTTTTGTGTGAAGAATAACATATACTGGTGGTTTGTACCCACAAATAAATGTTCTAAGAAATCCTCATTACGAGTAGTAGATGCTTTTGTACCTACTCCTCCCCTATTTTGAGTCTTATATTCTGTAAGTGAAGTTCTCTTAATATATCCAGCATTTGAAATAGTAATTACCACTTTCTTATCTGGAATAAGATCTGTAATACTCACATCTCCTCCAGCATACTCAATAACAGAACGACGCTCATCCCCATATTTATCTTTGATTTCTTGAAGCTCTTCTCTAATGATCGTCATACGACGTTCTTTATGAGCAAGGATATCCTTTAAATCATCAATGGTTTTCATGATCTCGTCATACTCTGTACGCAACTTGTCTTGTTCCAGACCTGTAAGTTGACGTAAACGCATCTCTACAATCGCCTTTGCTTGAATTTCAGAAAGCTTAAAGCGTTCGATTAAGTTGTTACGAGCTTCATCACCGTTTGCACTTGCACGTATAATTGCAATTACTTCATCTATATTATCAGATGCTATGATGAGTCCCTCAAGTATGTGTGCACGATCCTCAGCTTTTTTAAGCAAGTATTCTGTACGTCGCACTACCACTACATGACGGTGCTCTACAAAATGATGAATCATGTCCTTAAGATTAAGCATCTCAGGACGCCCATTAACTAAGGCGATATTATTTACACTAAACGAAGATTGTAGTGCTGTATACTTATATAATTTATTAAGAACGATATTAGGAATACCATCACGTTTAATTACATAAACGATACGCATTCCATTACGGTCAGATTCATCACGAATAGCAGAGATCCCTTCGATCTTCTTATCGTTAATCATATCTGCCGTTTTCTTAATCATATCTGCCTTATTGACTTGATACGGTATCTCTGTTACGATGATACACTCACGACCTTTAACTTCTTCAAACTCTGCCTTTGCACGCATTACAACACGACCACGACCAGTTTTAAAAGCTTCTCTTACTCCATCATACCCATAAATGGTACCACCAGTAGGAAAATCTGGAGCTTTTACATGCTCCATTAATTCATCTACAGTAACGTCATTATTATCTATGTAAGCATGTATACCGTCTACAACCTCAGACAGGTTGTGTGGAGGCATATTTGTAGCCATACCTACTGCAATACCAGAAGCACCATTAATAAGTAAGCCTGGCACTCTAGTAGGAAGCACAGTAGGCTCCTTTAGAGTATCATCAAAGTTAAGTTGGTGATCTACAGTGTCTTTATCAATATCTGCAAGCATATCCTCAGATATTTTTTGCATTCTAGCCTCCGTATAACGCATTGCTGCTGGGCTATCTCCATCTACAGACCCAAAGTTACCTTGACCATCTACGAGCATGTAACGTAAACTCCATTCTTGAGCCATACGCACCATAGCGTCATATACAGAGGTATCTCCGTGTGGGTGATACTTACCTAGTACCTCTCCTACTATTCTTGCACTCTTTTTATGAGCACCGCTTGCTCGTATTCCTAACTCGTGCATCCCAAAAAGAACACGACGGTGTACTGGTTTAAGACCATCGCGTACATCGGGTAATGCACGTGACACGATAACCGACATCGAGTAATCGATGTAAGCAGATTTCATTTCATCTTCAATATTAATCGAGATCAGCTTTTCTCCTGCAGCCATATATAAATTGATTAGATTTTATGTCAAAATTTTACTAGCTAGCAATGTAAGCATTTTGGAGGTTTTTTATGGGTTCACGCTTTCGCGAAAGCGTACTATTTATCAACAAATTTTAACAAAGTCTCTTAATAACTACCCAAAGCCCTTGAAGGCAAATTGTCAGGTATTTTTGGTAATTTGGACTAATGACTTTAAGCGGAATGATTTTTGAACCAGTTTGCTTAAATTTACCTTAGAAAGAGAAGATAGATATGGACGATAATTTTTCACCAAGAGTAAAAGATGTGATTGCTTATAGTAAGGAAGAGGCCTTGAGATTAGGTCATGACTTTATAGGTACGGAACACTTACTACTTGGCTTATTAAGAGACGGAAGCGGTAAAGCAATCGATATTTTAGGAGCTTTAAACATAGACTTAGAGCACTTAAGACGTAAAGTTGAAATACTAAGCCCGGCAAACCCCAACTTGAACTTACAGAGTAACGATAAGAAAAACTTACACCTTACTCGCCAGGCAGAGCGTGCACTTAAGACCACATTCTTAGAAGCAAAGCTTTTTCAAAGTTCATCAATAAATACGGCTCATTTATTATTATGTGTACTACGTAATGAAAATGATCCTACCACAAAACTGCTCAATCGACTCAAAGTAGATTACGACAGTGTAAAAGACCAATTTAAATTAATGATGGCAAACGAAAGCGATGAATATATAGAGCCTATTAAGTCAGAATCTTTTAGTGATGATGCCGATAATAGTGATGAAGGATCAAAAGAAAATCCTTTTAACAGCCCTACTACGCCTAAAGGAGGAAAGAAAAGTAAAACTCCTGTTCTAGATAATTTTGGTAGAGACCTTACTGCAATGGCAGACGAGGGTAAACTTGATCCAGTAGTAGGACGCGAGAAAGAAATAGAACGTGTCTCTCAGATTTTGAGCAGACGTAAAAAGAACAACCCTCTTTTAATAGGAGAGCCTGGAGTAGGTAAATCTGCCATTGCCGAAGGTCTTGCTCTACGCATTGTGCAGCGAAAAGTATCACGTATACTTTTTGACAAGCGTGTCGTTACTCTTGATCTTGCTAGCCTTGTAGCTGGAACAAAGTATAGAGGACAGTTTGAAGAGCGTATGAAGGCTGTGATGAATGAGCTTGAAAAGAATGATGATATTATTCTTTTTATTGATGAAATTCACACAATTGTAGGGGCAGGTGGAGCAACAGGATCTCTTGATGCTTCAAATATGTTTAAACCAGCACTAGCTCGAGGCGAAATACAATGTGTTGGAGCTACTACGCTAGATGAATTTCGCCAGCATATAGAAAAAGATGGTGCTTTAGAGCGTCGTTTCCAAAAAGTGATTGTCGAGCCTACAACGGTTGAAGAAACTATTGAAATCTTACAGAACATTAAAGGAAAGTACGAAGAACACCACAACGTAACATATACGGATGAGGCTATCGAAGCTTGTGTGAAGCTTACTAATAGATATATGACAGACAGATTTCTGCCAGACAAAGCTATTGACGCTCTTGATGAGGCTGGATCTCGTGTGCATATTACCAACATAGATGTCCCAAAGAAAATTCTAGAACTAGAAAAGAAGCTAGAAGAAGTAAGAGAACTTAAAACATCTGTTGTTAAAAAGCAGAAGTATGAAGAAGCAGCCAAGCTTAGAGATGATGAGAAAACTTTAGAAAAGGAACTTGCTATCGCTCAAGAGCGCTGGGAAGAAGATGCAAAGCTTCATAAAGAAGAAGTGTCTGAAGATAATGTTGCAGATGTAGTGAGTATGATGACAGGAATTCCTGTGAATCGTATTGCACAAACAGAAAGTAACAAACTTGCCGAACTACCTGCTATCATTAAGAAAAATGTAATAGGTCAGGACGAAGCAGTTGCTAAAGTAGCAAAGGCTATACAACGTAACAGAGCAGGACTAAAAGATCCTAATAAGCCGATAGGTTCATTTATTTTCTTAGGACAAACTGGTGTAGGTAAAACGCAACTAGCAAAAGTCCTTGCAAAGGAATTATTTGATAATCAAGATGCACTCATACGTATTGACATGAGTGAGTATATGGAGAAATTCTCCATATCTAGATTAGTGGGAGCTCCTCCAGGATACGTAGGTTATGAAGAAGGTGGACAACTTACAGAAAAAGTGCGTCGCAAGCCTTATGCTGTAGTACTTCTTGATGAAATAGAAAAAGCACATCCAGATGTATTTAACATGTTATTGCAAGTGCTAGACGATGGTTTCTTGACAGACTCTTTAGGTCGTAAAATTGATTTTAGAAATACAATCATCATTATGACATCTAATATAGGTGCAAGAAAACTCAAAGACTTTGGTCAGGGTGTTGGTTTTGGCACTGCTTCACGTAAAACGCAAGTAGATGATAATGCAAGAAGTATTATACAGAATGCACTTAAAAAAGCATTTGCTCCAGAGTTTTTAAATCGTGTAGATGATGTTGTGGTATTTAATGCACTAGAGCGTGAGGATATTCATAAAATCATTGATATCGAACTTGCAAAATTATTCACTAGAATTAAAGACTTAGGATATGACTTATCTCTTAGCGAAAAAGCTAAAGATTACATAAGTGATAAAGGATTTGATAAAGAGTATGGAGCAAGACCGCTTAAGAGAGCTATTCAAAAATACATTGAAGATGCACTAGCTGAGGAAATTATAAATTCTCAACTTAAAGAAGGTGACAGCATCTTTATGGATTTTGATGAGAAAAAAGAAGAATTAGTTATTGATATAAAAAAGACGGAAGCTACAGAATCGTAGTTAAGTCCAAGTATTTATAAAATTTCCTCAAAAGGTCTAATTGACTTTTTGGGGATTTTTTATTTAAAGTACTATGCACACATAGTTAATGTATTGATAAATAGATTGTTGTGTAATGTATTATTAGTATATTAAATCTCTAAGTCCCCCATATACCTATGACACAAGCAATAGAACACCACTTAAGTTTATCATTCGGCGAGATAACTGTCTATAACGACTATGTTTATACGGTTATGAACGAAGGCATTACAGTATCACCAAATCTGAACGATATTCTTCTTGCTGTAGCCGAAATCTATTATAGTGATAGAGAATTTGTCTATATAACTCACAGAATTAACTCCTACTCCATTGACCCTATTGTTTACATAGAAACGTCAAAAATTAAAAACTTAAAAGGTTTTATAGCCGTTTGCCCAAACAAGAGTCTTATTGAATCTTTTAGAATTGAAAAATTATTTTTTGAAAAGCCTTTTGCGGTATACCAAACCCTCGATGAGGCCTTAGCATATAAGGAAGAATTGCTCACTGGTAAACAATGATTTTTTTGTGGTAAATACTTTTATCTTATTTAAAAAAGAAAGAGTTTTGCGCACAAATTAATTCCCCCTACAACTCTTGAAAAATATTAAAGAATTTGAATTTGGAAAAATCCAAATCGAAGACAATTTTGTTATTGGTATTATGAAAGAAGGCTCTCATGTAGATCGAGAGTCTAACCAATTACTACTATCATTTTGCAACGACTATTTTAATGATAAGCCCTTTGGTTACATTTCATATAGACTCAATTCATATTCAGTAGACCCTACGGTATATATGGATGCAGGAAATCATCGTGGTCTTAAAGCCATTGCTGTTGTTTTTGATAATCCGCTTATTAAATCCAATGTATTATTAGAAAAGCAATTTTTTAACCAACCCTTTGAGTCTTTCAATACTGTAAATGACGCAAAGACTTGGTTGTCTCAGCTGCTAGTTAGATAATCCTTAGTAAAGATCGTTAGGATCAATATTAAGACTGTTTAAAAACTCCTTCCCTTTAAAAATATCTTCAGAGAAGATGCGATCTTTTTCAGCAAAAGGAACAACTTCTCGATAACTCTTTACAAAAGCCTCTAGAAAATTAGAGGTTTTTAAGGGTGCTCTATAGTGTAATGCTTGTACAGCATTAAGGAGCTCGATAGATAATAAGGTTTCTATGTTATCAACAACACGTAATAGTTTTGTCGCAGCGTTTGCCCCCATGCTTACATGATCTTCTTGACCATTTGAAGAAACAATGGAATCTACGCTTGCAGGCGTACATAATTGCTTATTCTGGCTCACGATACTCGCCGCAGAATATTGGGTAATCATCATACCACTATTAAGTCCTGGACTGTCTACGAGAAATGGAGGTAATCCTCTGAGGCCGCCTATGAGTTGAAATACGCGGCGTTCACTAATACTCCCTAACTCTGCCATTGCAATACATAAAAAGTCTAAGGCTAGCGCTAGTGGTTGACCATGAAAGTTTCCTCCACTTATAATTTTATCATCTTCAGGAAAGATATTTGGGTTATCAGTAACGCTATTGATTTCAGTTTTAAACGTTTTAGTTGCAAAATGAATAGCATCCTTAGATGCACCGTGCACTTGCGGAATACATCTAAAAGAATACGGATCTTGTACGTTATTCTTTTCCGTCTCAGCAATGTCGCTCCCATCTAGTAATTCTAAGATGCGTTCTGCTGTTTTAATCTGTCCTCTATGTGGTCTTACAAAATGTACTAATGGATCAAAGGGTGACAGATTACAATTAAATGCATCAATAGATATTGCTCCTATAAGATCTGCCATGTAAGAAAGCTTATGGCATTTTAAAAGAGCGTATACTCCATATGCACTCATAAACTGTGTCCCGTTCAATAGAGCAAGTCCTTCTTTAGAGTGAAGCTTTATAGGTTCAAAACCATATTTAGACATTACTATACTAGACGATTCTATATGCTCGCCGTTCCAAACATGCCCCTCGCCTATTAATGGTAAGGCAAGATGCGCAAGTGGCGCTAGATCACCACTAGCACCTAGCGAACCTTGCTCATATATTACTGGTAGTATATCATTATTATAGAAATCTAATAATCGTAATACTGTATTGATATGTACACCACTATGACCATAGCTTAAAGATTGAATCTTAAGCAAGATCATTAATTTTACGATATCCTTAGGCACATAACCTCCAGTACCGCAAGCATGAGATCGTACAAGATTTTCTTGAAGATGGGTTAAATTTTCATCGCTTATTGCGACATTACAAAGACTCCCAAAACCTGTATTAACACCATATACAGGCACTTTACTTTCCGCTATCTTTTTATCAAGATAACTTCTAGAAGCACTAATATTATGAATACTTTCTTCACTAAGCTCAAGCATTTTGTGCTCAGATATTATTTCTGAAATAGTCTGTAAATCGAGAATATCATTACTGATATAATGTATTGTTGACATAAGGGGAAGATTTGCTGCAATTTCGTAAAAAATATATAGATAATTGTGAATTTTTTAAATACAGCTCACTTACTTTTATAATACACCCTAGCTAATTATAAGAAAATAATAAAACTCAACCAGTAACTAACTAGCAAAGAAAGTTTTGCTAAAACATTATCTCATATTAGTTAATATTTACGGTTATCAATATCGCAATAGTAATTTGCGTTTAATTGTAAAAGGGTTATAAATCAGTAAAGCCTTCAATTATAACTTAATTGAAGGCTTTGTTCAAAATATCTTATATTTATTTAGTAGGCGGTTTAGAAGGGCGCACCTCGATTTTACTTGGTAATGTTCTTGGATGCATTTTAAGAAGATCAACGGTAATTTGACCGAGATCTTCAGGTTGTATGCGCCAGTCTGTGCCTTCCTCTGGTGATCTACCTCCAAAATGGCTACTTACAGAACCTGGCATAATGGTAGTCACTTTTACATTGTCTTGTCTTAAGTCTAACATTAGGGCTTGTGAGAATCCTGTTAATCCAAATTTACTTGCATTATAAGCTGTTCCTTTTTCAAAGAAATTTGTTCCCGCAAGACTAGAAATTGTAAAAATATATCCTTCTGTTTTTTTAAGTGCTTCAAGAGATGCTTTTACCGAGTAGAAAACACCCGTAAGATTGGTATCAATAGTCTCATCCCATTGTTTTATAGACATATCTGCAATGCTCTCAAAATGACCAAGACCAGCATTTGCAATGAGTACATCAATTTTTCCAAATTTATCTAGCACTGCTTTCACCGCGTTTTGCTGACTTTCATAATTCCTTACATCTGCAGCAATACCGAGAATGTAATTATCATTTTCAGTAAGCTCATGAGCTGCTTCTTGAGCACCTTTCTCATCTCTTCCCGTGATAGCTACTTTCATCCCTTGATGCAACAAGGCTTCGGCAATACCGCGCCCTATTCCTTTTGTTCCTCCTGTTATTAATGCAACTTTATCCTTTAATGATTCCATGATTACGTGTTTTTTTATAAAGATAATCACGCTTTCGCGAAAGCAAACAAGAAATTTTCTTAAACTAAATCTAAAAAAGTGACACCTTTGCAAACATGAAAATTCACACTCAAATGTCAATTAAATATATCTTTTCTCTCCTATTTGTAACAGTTGTACTCTCTTGTAAATCTGTTAACACCCTACCAAAGGAGATTTTCGAAATAAATAAACTTAATTTTATAAATGAAGTTATCATACCAAGTGATAAAATGTATGAAGGAGCAGCCGTAGGCGGGCTATCAAGCATCGATTATATGGATGGTAAAATGTATATCATAAGTGATGATAGAAAAGATCCGCGATTTTATATGGCTGATATTCCTATTCAAGGTGGCAAATTGCAAGCACCCATATTTACTAAAGTGGTAAGTCTTAAAGATAACACAGGTCTTGCTTTTAACGCTGGGCAAGCAGATCCTGAGTCGCTACGTGTTACAGTATCAAATGACATTATCTGGTCTAGCGAAGGGAATATAAGTAAAGGCATCAACCCATTTATAAGAGTAGCTAGTATAGATGGAAAATTTAAAAATGCTTTTACAATTCCATCTCGATATCTTGTCCAATCAAACGATAATAGTGGTCCACATAATAATGGTGTTTTTGAAGCGCTTACTAGAAATTACGATAATAATGGATTCTGGGTAGCTACAGAGTTACCACTTAAACAAGATGGAATTGTACCTACTGCTAGCGATGCAAACTCTCCCGTACGTATTGCATATATAGACCATAAGCGCAACACTTTTACTAAAGAGTATGCCTACATGCTGGATAAAGTAGCTAGAAAAGGGAAGCTTGAAGTAAACGGTGTTACTGAAATTTTGTCATATGATAAACACTCTTTTCTAGTTCTTGAACGCTCTTATGCTTCGGGTCATGAAGACGGTGGAAATGATGTTAAGATTTACCTAGTATCAACTAAAAATGCTACAGATGTAAACGACCTAAACAGTCTTTCTAACTCCGCTTATATCCCTGCGACCAAGAAACTGCTATTAGATTTTAGTAGCGTGCGCAGTCAGCTCACAGATGGTATTGTAGATAATATTGAAGGAATGACTTTTGGCCCTAATTTTAAAAACGGGAATAGATCACTTATCGTTATTTCTGATAATAATTTTAACTCCTTTGGAAAACAACTTAGTCAGATAATCCTATTTGAAATTAAGTGAAAGTTACTCTTTGATGAGTAGGCTTATTAGTAGTTTGCTCTTATTTTTGTTAAAAAATATACGATGCTTAAGACCTTTAGAATTCTCAGTGTATTAGAAGGAATATCATTCTTATTAATCCTTTTTATCACCATGCCATTAAAGTATATATTTGATAATGGAGCACCTAACAAAGTCATAGGGATGGCTCATGGATTTCTATTTCTTGCCTATGTAGTGATGGCAATTATGATGAAATCATATATGAAATGGAACAATAAAACAGTAGGAATCGTCCTTTTATGCTCTATTATTCCATTTGGGACTTTCTGGATGGATAAAAAATATCTCCAGTCTACTTAAAGAATTTTATACTTATATAATAGTTAGGCTCTTCCCCATTACTAGCTCGTATTGCATTAATTATAGGCAAAATAAAGCCTAACACTGCAAGTATTAATAAAGTAACTAGACCTAACCCAAATAATAGTATTGCAGGTATGCTCAGTATGCAATAAATGAACAGACTTATCTGAAAATTTGCAATAGATTTTCCATGCTCATCCATGTCAATTACTCGGTCTTTATTAGAAAGCCACAAAACAAGTGGTACTATAAAACCTCCAAAACCAGTTATATAGTCTAGAAGTTGTGATAGATGAGTAAGTGCTAGCAGCGTTCTGTCTTCACGCGCAAAAGTGGTTTGTTGTACGATTTCCATATGATTGATTGTTGATTGATACTATATATGTATATGCTTACGCGAAAATGTTACACGTTTACGTAATTTTGTAAAGATGAATGTACAAGATACTATAGTAGCTTTAGCAAGTCCAGCAGGTGCTGGTGCAATTGCTGTAATACGCGTTTCTGGAGCTCAAGCCCTAGAAATAACCTCCCCTATTTTTAAATCTGTAAGTGGCAAGGTGTTATCAGAGCAAAAGACACATACCATTCACTTAGGACATATTATGGATGGTGAGCGCACTATAGATGAAGTTCTAGTCTCATTATTTAAAGGCACAAACTCATACACTGGCGAGCCTACTGTTGAAATTTCTTGCCACGGATCAAATTATATTCAACAAGAAATCATACAGTTACTATTAAGGTCAGGCTGTCGTGCTGCGCAAGCAGGAGAGTTCACACTACGTTCATTTATTAATGGTAAAATGGACTTGAGTCAAGCAGAAGCTGTTGCAGATCTTATTGCAAGTGATAACGAAGCTTCTCACCAGATTGCAATGCAACAAATGCGAGGAGGTTTTTCTAATGAAATAGCACAACTACGTCAAGAACTTTTAAACTTTGCATCCCTCATTGAACTAGAGCTAGACTTCTCTGAAGAAGATGTTGAGTTTGCAGACCGTAGCCAGTTTAAAGAGCTCATTGCTCGTATTACTAAAGTACTTAAACGTCTTATAGATTCTTTCGCTACCGGTAATGTTATAAAAAATGGAATCCCCGTAGCTATTGTAGGAGAACCAAACGTGGGTAAATCAACCTTATTAAACGCACTACTTAATGAGGAACGTGCCATTGTATCAGACATCGCTGGTACCACTCGTGATACTATTGAGGATGAACTATCAATAGGTGGCATAGGTTTTAGGTTTATAGACACTGCCGGTATACGAGAAACTGTAGATGTTATTGAAGGCTTAGGAATCAAAAAGACATTTGAAAAAATAAAACAAGCACAAGTTGTAATTCTGTTATTTAGTGCAAATGAATTTCTTGCAAATGCAGCGACGTTTAAAACAGAAATAGAAAAGATCAAGAATAAGTTTCCTTTGAAGCCTCTTGTTATTGTAGCCAATAAAGTGGACCAAGTAGCTGAGAGTGACATTAAAGAAATAAGTAGTCAAATACCTAATCTCCATCTACTTTCGGCCAAAGAAAATAAAGGAGTTGATGAGCTTAAAACTAAACTTTTAGAATTTGTAAATACCGGTGCCCTGCGTAATGATGAAACTATTGTGACTAACAGCCGCCACTATGATGCTTTACTTAAGGCTCTTGAGGAAATAGAAAAAGTACAATACGGTCTAGATACAGACTTATCTGGTGATCTTATGGCTATTGATATTAGAGAAGCGCTCTATCATTTTGGAGAAATTACAGGTCAAGTAACTAATGATGAGTTACTTGGGAACATATTTGCAAACTTCTGTATCGGCAAATAAAACGCTGTTTACTCAGCGATTCAAGTATTCATTCAATGTAATTTCAATAAGAGTTGCTAGTATATTCCATGCACAATTAAATAACAAGCTACTCTTGTTTTACTCCAAACAGTAGAAAAGGCTGGTAATCAAAACCAACTTTATCAAATTTTTTACAAGATTTGATAAAGCTAATTTAATTATCCAATATATAAGAGCCTATATACTTAGTTTAAAGCCATAGAAGTTTCAAATATGATTACCGTATATTAAAATTATTTTCTAGGTTCTCCTCTTTGATATTGATTTGGCCAGGCAATCTTCTTCCCTCCCAGTTCTGGACTTAATAATCCGAAATATGGATTTCGTAACATTTCTCTTCCTATAAATATTAAATCTGCCTGGTCATTAGTTAAAATCTCATCAGCTTGAATGGCGTTATCAATTAAGCCTACTGCACCCGTGGCTATATTTATTTTCTTCTTGATTTCTTCAGAAAATGGTACTTGGTAATTCTTTTCTACTGGAATTTCTTGATTTTTAACAACGCCACCGGTCGAACAATCAATTAAATCTGCTCCGCTATCTTTGAGGAGCTGTGAGATTTTTAAGGAATCTTTAATGGTATGACCACCTTCTGCCCATTCCGTAGCAGATATACGTACAAATAAAGCCATGGCATCAGGGATTACTAATCGAATTTCCTCTGTTACCTCCAGCAAGAGACGTACTCGATTTTCAAAAGTACCACCATATTCGTCTACACGTTTATTGGTTAGTGGAGACAAAAACTGATTTAAAAGATAGCCATGCGCGGCATGAATTTCTATAACATCAAAACCTGCTTCAACAGCTCTCAAAGCTGCATCTACAAATAACTTAATAATATCTTTTATTTCACTTATAGAAAGTTCTTTTGGTATTAATCCTTCTTCATTAAAAGGTATCGCAGAAGGTGCTATGGGATGCCATCCTCCATTTTCACTATTAAGCACCTTGCTACCTTCCCAAGGAGGTAAGGTACTTGCTTTTCTCCCAGCATGAGCTAGCTGAATTCCCACTGCTGTTCCTTGTTCCTTAATAAATGTTGTAATCCGTTTAAGAGGCTTAATATGCTCATCTGACCAAATCCCCATATCTGAAGGTGTAATCCTTCCTTCCGGAGAAATTGCAGCAGCCTCAGTAATAATAAGCCCAGCTCCTCCAACGGCTCTAGAACCTAAATGAACAAGGTGCCAATCATTTGCCATTCCGTTAACCGAACTATACTGGCACATGGGAGAAACTACAATTCTATTAGGTAATTCTAAGCCTCTTATTGTTAATGGTGTATATATTTTAGACATATTAGTTATAATTATAAATTAGTGTACCCTAAGGGTATTTTCTCAATTTCTGAATGACCGTTTTTATATGATATCTAAACAAAGAGTAAGGACATTACAAATCGTAAGTTCAATCCATTTTACAAAGATAAAACTCCATAATAAGAGACACGAAGCCCATACTAACAAAGAATAAACCAAACCTTATTTAAATTTTTAAACTGGTAGAGAAGAAATTAATTTCGGAAGAAGCTCGAGCTAATTAATTGTAAGCTACCACAAATATTTAAATTACTTTGAGAAATAATTACTCTAAGTTATACTTATATCCTATTCCAATACTCGTAGCATTAGAGAAATCGTTAATGTAATCTGCTCCTACATAAAGATTGATAATTCCGAGAATATTGGTATCATAAGAAAACGTTGCATGACTATATAGCGCTTGTTGTCTAGGTTTGATAGGTGAAGTGTATGTTCCTAGATTCTGAATATAAGATCCCTTAATAGCATAGTCTATCTTCCCTATTGATCCCGCTATACCTAGATGATGACCTATCATTCTGTTATTGCTTGGCGCCGTTGCATTACCAAAAGGATTAAGAAAGGGAAGTCCTATAACAGCCCCTTCATATGTCCATCCTGATCTATATATACTATTGCTAAAGTAATTATCACCACCACTTTGTTGGCCACTACCTTCAGTAGGCCTAGGTGCTCCACTTTGTGATACGGTCTGTATATATTCATATAAGATAGACTTAATCATTATACTTCCTCTAGGGAGATAGTTTACACCCCAAACACCATCAGGAAAATTATTTAATTCCCTTCCGGATCTATCATCAAACAATGATTGATGATAGAGCGCTAATATTCCACTGTTAAGTGTTCTTTTATAGTCAACACTATAACTGCCTAAATGATTTCCTAATGCATTTATAGCCTCGTTAGGGTTATCTATATCACCACCATTGGCTCCTATGAAAACTCTACCAAATGCTTTTAAGTCACTAGGAAGCTTAGTTCCGTCAGAAAGCCTACCTCCCCATTGAACATAATGTCTTAACGCTACTAATAGTGAACTTGATTCATTTATAGCCCAATTGGCCCTAATCATCTTATAATGAATCTGCGCATTTTTCGTACTGCGATCATCATTCAGATTATAATGAGCTAACGCTGCATCTAAAGAAAATTTCTCTGATAATTTAATTGGTTTCGTATTGGAAATTATAATTCCGGGAAGTGGTCGTGCATTTCCAGTTTGTAAAATGTTATTATTTATAGTAGAAAGATTGTATGTCTCTGGAGTAAGCTGTTTTGCACCTGCAGTCAATTGAATCCATTGATTTTTATATTCCAAATACAAATCACTTCTCCTTATATTATTATCAAATCCGTCAGATATAAAAGCACCTGTACCTAGAGTGAGTATATGAGTATTTGAAATGCTATAGTCCGCTTTCGCGAAAGCGGAAACCCCATAACTACTTGACTCACTTAAGAAACCTTGACTATTAGTAAAACTCCAAAAAGGAAGTCTATCACTAGATATAAAGCCTATAGAGCCAAGAGAACCAGAAAAATTTAATATTTCTTGCGCAGTGATACTGGAAGTGAAAATAAAAATGTGAAGTAATACACTTATCAACTTTTTAATCATAGAATGAAGATACTAGTTTCTAAAATATTTGAAGTATTTTTGACTCATGTTTGGAATTTTTAACAAAAAGAAATCATTCCTAGATATTTGGTCAGGTACACCAGAGATGCACTGTCATGTATTACCGGGAATCGATGATGGAGCTAAAACTATAGCCAAAAGCGAGGAACTTTTAAAAAAATATAAGAGTTTAGGTTGTGATAAGGTTATTGCTACTCCACATACTATGGGGGGTATGTATGATAATACACCTACAACCATTTTCAATGCGTTTGAAAGCATTGAAAACACACAGGGCATTGATTTATCATACTCTTCTGAGTATATGCTGGATGAAGTATTTACTACCTATTTGGAAAAAAAAGAGCTTATACCTCTAATCGATAATTTTGTACTAGTGGAAATGTCTTTTTTTCAACCACCAGAAAATCTTTTTAAACAAATTTTTAAAATTGGTTCTCAGGGATATACACCTATTCTAGCACATCCCGAGCGTTATGCATTTTATCACAAGCGCCCCGAAATTTATAGAGACTTCAAAAAGAAAGGATGTCTCCTTCAACTCAATGGACTTTCCTTGTCAAATCACTATGGTGAATCTGTACAAAAGGTAGCTTATGACTTATTAAAAAATAACCTTTTTGACTTTATAGGTTTAGATACGCATAGAATTGATCATCTTGAGAAAATTGAAAAGATGCAAATTTCTGCCAAGTATAGTTCAGCATTAGAAGATATATGCTTGAGCACAACAAAGACATTTAGGTAACTTGCTACAAACTAAAAGAGGCAAAAACTTAATGTAAGTTTTTGCCTCTTTTCTATTAAAATCAGATGTTCTAACTCAGTCCCACCTTATTTTTAATTCTATTCATTAATGATGGTTTATCTTGGCCGTAACCATAGCCATACTTACTTCCATAACCAAAGTTAGTTAGCTTTATTCCATTGATTGCAAATGCTATGTTCTTGAGTTTACCATCCTTATAAAGTTCATTAGGATACTGTAGCAGATTCGTCTCAGTATATTCGGCTCTACATACATAGACAGTCATATCAGCCTTTTGGCTTATGAGTAGTGTATCAGTTACTAAAAGCGTAGGTGCTGTATCTACAATCACATAATCGTAATCATCACGAACATCCTCAATTAGTTTATCAAAACGACCATTCATTAATAATTCAGCTGGATTAGGTGGAATACGTCCAGATAGTATTAAATCAAAATGTTCATCACCATTGAAAACTTCATTTGTAATAGATTTGATATCAACTTCAGTATCAAATAAATATTCTGATAATCCTATAGTCCATTCATTTTTATCAATATATCTATGTAGTTGTGGATTTCTTATATCTGCCCCAACAAGTAATACCTTTTTACCTGTACTCGTAAGTGACAGCGCTAGATTATAAGCTACAAAAGTTTTTCCTTCACCTTTTATGGTTGATGTTACAAAAATAGTATTTCCAAGACCTCCGTCTGTACTTTTAATAAAATACCCTAAATTAGTTCTAAGAATTCTAAAAGCTTCTGCAAGTACAGACCTATCGTTACTTGTAATCGTTTCACTCTCTTTGCTATCAATAATAGGAACCTCACCTAGAATTGGTACACCAGGAACTTCCTTTTCAACATCAAGACGGTTATGTATTTTAGTATCTAAAAGCGTTTTTACATACACAAAACCAAATGGAATTAACAGACCTAATACTAAAGCCCCTAAGTACACAATCTTAGGTTTGGGAGAAATAGGTGTCTTTAAACTATATGCTCTATCGACTATTTTCGCTTTAGGAGTGGTAACTGCCAAAGAAATTGCAGTTTCTTCTCTTTTTTGAAGTAAGTATAGATACAGTGCCTCTTTGATTTCTTGTTGGCGCATGATATCACGAGCAGCCTTCGTTAAGCTTGGTATTGAAGCTATCTTACCTCCTATACGTCCACTTTGTCTTCTTAAATCACGATCTTCTATCTCTAATGAGGTAGTAATATTATTTAAACTAGAACCAATACTACCCTTTAATTGATCAATTTGATCATTTAGTGCTATAATCACAGGGTTTGCTGGTGTAGAACTTTTTAATAAACGTTCTTTTTCTAGAAGTAAACCATTATAGTTTTGAATTGCTTGTGCTAAACCATCTCCTGATAAGCCTAAATTAACAGGAAGTAATTCTTCAGATCCCTCATTACTTAAATAATCCTTCATAGAATTTGCCAAACCAATTTTGGTAGACAGTTCTAGTTGTTTCTTTTGTAGTTCTGTGGCGCTTTGCAAGAAAATTTGACCCTCTGTGGCAATATCTGTTACTCGTCTATCTTCTCTAAAATCAACATTCTTAGTCTCAACAGAATCTAATTCACTGGTAATAATTTCTAGTCTTCTATCAATGAAGCGAGCGGTATTTGCTGACACTAAATTTCTATCTAGTATAGCATCATTATTATAAGCATCTACAAGACCATCTAGTATTGCTTCAGACTTATTAGGTGCAGATGAATTAAAAGATAATTGTATTACACTACTATTTTTATTTACTGCCTGAATAGAGAGGTTGTTTCTTAGACTTGTAATAGCTGAAGCTTTATCGCTTATGGTTACTAATGTAAAGTCCGTTCCTTTCTCAATGCCATCCTCTTTATACAATTTATTCGGAAAAACTACAATTTCTCCGAAATCTAAAGGTAGTGGCGTTCCATAATTTTTTATTTCACCTTTTGAATCTTCTCTTTTTTTAATTTCAAAAGTATTGCCTGAAATTTGTCGTATGTAAACAGAACTCATAAAAGATTTGAGAGAATCTTTCAAATTTAGTACTTCCACTGTAAATTCACTATTCTTAAAAACTTCTGAAGATTTAACATTACCTTCTCTATAGTACTTCACATTTAATTGGAAATCATCAACTACCTGAGAAATTAACCTTTTTGACTTAATGATTTCAATTTCGTTTTCAAAATCAGACTTACTTAATCCTCCACCGCCTAAACCTAAATCTTCAAAAGCTGCGAGTTCAGATAAAGCACCGTTATTTGAGTCTTTAATTAATATGGTTGCCTGTGATTGATAAACATACGTGCTATAACGTACATATAAGAAAGCAAGTGATATAAAGATTATAGCTGAGAGTAAAAACCAAGGCCAAAATTTTAAGTATTGATTCAATACATCCTTAAGGTTAAAATCGTCTTCTTGTGATATTTGAGTATTAGGTTGTTGCATGAAGAATAATTAACGAGTAAGAATAGTTAACACAGATATTACAATACCTGCTATAGAAATGAATATGGTTGAATTTCTATTAAAGGCACCACTTTGTATTTGAGCTTTATTTGGAGAAACGATGATAACATCATTTTGCTGAAGATAGTAAAAAGGTGAATTAACTAAATCAATACTAGTAAAATCAAGCTCACCGTATGTTTTAACTCCTTCTTCTTCTCTAATAATTTTAACTGTTTTACGCTCACCAAAAATTGTCATATCCCCAGCAAGCCCTAAAGCTTCAAGTACTGTAATTCTTTCATTAGGAATGGTAAATGTCCCTGGACGTTGCACTTCTCCAAGTACAGATATAGAAAAATTTAAAATCCTTAAATCTATAACAGCTTCTTTAGCAAATTCTCTAATACGATCTCGTAATAGTTGTATTGCTTCAATTCTTGTCTTGTTTGCAATAGCTAATGTCCCTAAGTAAGGAAATTCTATATTACCATTCTTGTCTACTAAGTAGGTCCCAAGACGATCATTCGTTGTTCTTAAAGCATTTGCAGCACCTGCTACTGGATTAAATATAGCTACAGATTCAGGATCTTGAGAAGAAACTGTTATAGATAATAGGTCGTCTGGACGTATCACCGTATTGTAATTAGTATTTTGATCTTGTCCTGATAAGGTTTCAATATCTTGAAAATATAGCACCTCTTTCTTTGATATACAAGATGAGCAAAAAGCCACACAAGCTAGCAATGTTAAGAAAGTTCTACTCAATTCTTTAATAGACATATATAAAAATTTGGAGTGCAAAAATACTATACTACTGACTATTGCACAATGTTTTGAGAAGGGTTTATTTCAGGTACAATATCATGTACATTAATATCTAACACTTCATATTCAGAATTTTTACTTTTAAATTCAGGAACCAATGATTTTAATTTAGCAACACTTATATTATTATTATTTTTAATAGCTGCTTTTACTATTTTACTAATTACTGTATTTACATAATCATAATTAGCACTTATATCCTCACTGATCATTATTTTTTCATGATGAGTCGCGAGCGTCTTGCTTTCATCACTTAGCAATTCTTCATATAACTTCTCACCTGGACGTAGACCTGTAATTTTTATTTCAATGTCCTCGCCTACCGTAAAACCAGCAAGCTTTATCATTTTTTCTGCTAAATCCATAATTCTAACAGGTTCCCCCATATCAAAAATAAAAATCTCACCACCTTTACCCATCGTACCTGCTTCAAGAACAAGTTGGCAAGCTTCTGGTATGGTCATAAAATAACGTATGATGTCAGGATGCGTAATAGTGACAGGACCACCTTGCTTAATTTGCTTCTTAAATAGAGGTACTACAGACCCATTAGACCCTAATACATTCCCAAATCGAGTTGTTATAAATTTGGTCTTTGAAGATCCAGCTTGAATAGCGTCAAAGTATTTAGATTGCACATACATTTCAGCTGCTCTTTTAGAAGCACCCATTACATTGGTTGGATTCACTGCTTTGTCTGTACTGACCATTACAAAATAGCCTACTTCATGCTTGGCAGCTATGTCTGCCAAATTTTTAGTGCCATATATATTAGTTAATATAGCTTCAGAAGGATTATTCTCCATTAAGGGCACGTGCTTATAGGCAGCAGCATGGTAAATAATATCAATTTTAAAAGTATCAAATAAAACTCTTAATCTATTTCGGTTTGCTACATCACAAATTGTAAATTCAAAATCGATATCAGGATACAGCCCAAGAAGCTCAAGACTTAAATTATGTAAGGGTGACTCGGCTTGATCTAAAACTATAAGCTTTGAAGGATTATAAGAAGCAACTTGCCTTGCTATTTCACTACCTATTGAACCAGCACCTCCTGTCACTAACACTGTTTTACCTTGAATCTTTTTGGCCTTATCCTTATCGTTTAATTTTATAGGATCTCTATTCAATAAATCTTCAATTTGCAAAGACTTTAATTGATCTGTTACTGTTGTTTTTTCACTCCAGTTAATTACAAGGGGGGAATTATAAACCTTAATATCGTTTTCTAAGCAGTCTTTAACTAATAAAAAACGCTCTTCAGCATTCATTGTGTTACCTGCAAAAATGATTGCACTGGCATCTAATTTATTTGTAAGTAAACTAATATCATCGTTAAGTTCTAATACAGGTTTACCAAGTATTCTTAAACTTTTATTCTGTCTTTTTGAAACAAAACCTTTAATAATAAAACGCTGAGGATGTTCTATATCTAGTGCTGCCGCAATAGAAATTGCACCGTCATCAATCCCTACGATGATTGCTTTAATAAGCTCCTCTTCTTTCTGTGCAATTTTAAATGATTCATACAGCTGTTTTATTACTAGCCTGAAAATGAATTGAGCAGTAAAGGATAATAGTGCAAATAAAAATATACCTGTCGTCAAAAATATTTTCTCACCCAGAAAAATTTTACTTAGGATATTAATAAATATTAAAGAAACAAAGGTGGCTCCAGAAGCAAAGAGTAATTTAAGAGCATCCATAAATGATGAATGTCTTATTAAACCTGCATATGTCTTAAAAAGTAATAAAAAAATAAAATTAATACCTATTACAATACTTATCTGTTTATTTAAGTCTAGCGTAAATAACGACTTAATATTAATACCTTCAAGCAAATAATAAGTAGTGATAAGCGCAACAAAGACTAGAAAAATATCAATAAACAATACCGCCCATCTAGGTAGATAGCGCAGTTTCCGAATATCTAACCTATTCTCCTCTGAAAATAGGCGATTTATGGCTTCTATTAATCGTTTGAACATCTATACATTTAATTGAAAAGGTTAAAGATAACATTTTCTATTCTACCTTTATCGTTATCAGAAAGATTAGAACCAGAAGGAAGACACAAACCATGATTAAATAACTTTTCAGCTAAGGTGTTTCCGTAATATGAAAATTTCTTATAAAGCGGTTGCATGTGCATAGGCTTCCATAATGGTCTGGACTCTATATTGTCTTTTTCTAAGAAAAGTCTGATATCTTCTCGAGTAATTCCACCAGTTTTTAAAGGATCTACTAGAATAGCACTGAGCCAGTGGTTGGAAATAAAATGATCATCGGGTTCTTTATGGACATATATTCCACTAATATGTTTAAATAGCTCTTCATAGAATTTATGGTTGGCCTTTCTTTTCTTAAGGTTATTTTCTAATTCTTTAAATTGTAGTACTCCTAGGGCTGCATTTATATGACCTAACCTATAGTTGTATCCTAAGGTGTCATGATGATAGTATGGTAAATTTGTTTTGGCCTGAGTTGCTAGATGAAGTACTTTTTGCTTCTCTTCTATTGAGTTTACAACTAAAATCCCACCACCAGCTGTTGTGATTATTTTATTTAAATTAAAAGACAAAATTCCGTAATCTCCTATAGTGGACAGTTTTTCATTTCTATACGCTCCACCTAAAGCTTCAGCACTGTCCTCAATTAACTTTATACTGTTTTTTCTAGCAAAGCTTCCAATAGCATCCATATTACTGGACATACCATAAAGGCTGGTTACAATTATAGCTTTGGGGATTTTTCCTTTTTTAACGCATTCTAGGTAAGCTAGTTCTAAAGCTTCTGGACACATATTCCAGGTACTTTCTTCACTACCAACAAACACTGGTTTTGCTCTTTGATATAGAATAGGGTTTGCACAGGCAACAAAAGTCATAGATTGACACAGTACAAAATCATCTTCTTCAACACCTGCAAGAATTAAAGCCATATGAATTGCTGATGTACCAGAATTGAGAGCAACAACCTGCTTATCCGTATTTAAATAATCTTTGACTATTTTCTCAAAACCATCAATATCTTTATAGATATCATCATAAACATTTATACTTGATGGTGTAGATAAAACGGTCTGATCACCATAAATTGGCGGTGATAAATAAATACGTTTTTTCATATTTTATAATGCTTTCACACGCATTTTAAGAAAGTAACGAACTAAGAACACATAACAAAAGGTAATCGAAAGTAAAACTAGTGTAATAATTAATAATTGCTCCCATAATCCCAACTGAAAACTGTAATACACAATGATGCAGCATAATAATTGAATTACACTATATATTAATGAAGTAGTAATATGAGAAAACCGTTTTGAATCAACAAATAATTGATAAAGATGATGTCTATGCGCTTCTGAAATTTTTTCTTTCATCTTAATTCTGCGTATGATTGTTAGTACGGTATCTACTCCATAAACTGCAACTAGCAAAATAGCTACTGGTGCTTTTAATGTAAAGTAAAATTGATAGACTAGAAAAAACAAAACCACCGCTATAGAAATACTTCCTACATCTCCAGAAAAAAACAGCGCCTTTTTTCTGAAATTATAAAAACCAAAAACAACTAGAGAAAAAAGTATATAATACAGTAAGTCTACATTTACAAAAGTAGCTTCATAAATATTAAAGAATAGTAAAAAACTTACGATGACTATGGAATACATTCCGGTTATCCCATTGATCCCATCCATAAAATTAAATGCATTTACAAACCCTACACCTACTATCAATAATAGAATTAATGATATTAAAGGGAAGTCTAAACTTACCTGATAAATAGCCAAAGCAATAGCAATAAATTGAACTGGCAAACGTAATACTGGTGGTTGTGGCCTTAAATCGTCTATGAAACTTACCAATGCAATAATAGTTGTGCCGATAAATAAATATGGGTATACAAAACCACTGGAAATGAAAAAAATAAGCAATGCTATGTAGAATATGATACCACCACCTCTTATAGTAATCTGAGTATGTGAACTTCTGTGATTAGGTTTATCTATGATATTGAATCTATCTGCTAATTTTAGATAGACGTAGGAAAGTATTGCTAGAATTATAAAAATTAAAATATATGTCATTTTTTAAACCGAATTATTAAACTCTTGTAATCTAGGTATTCTCTAATAGATTTAAAGAATTAAAAAGAATGACAAAAATATATGGATACTTTGACTATAAAGCATAAATACATATTTAATTATTTGTATTTCTAAAAATGCTAGATAATAATTTGAGGTTAAAAAAAAATAGAGAGTAAGAAACTAATGTAGGTTATAAAATCAATAATAATGGAATCACTTAAATTTAATGGTTTATTCATATATATTACGGATTTTTGTCAAGAAGTAAAATTACTATGGAATTAAAACAACTAGGATCAACAGATTTAAAGATTTCTAAACTAGGATTAGGAATAGGAGGAATTTTAGGTATGAAGGCATTTAATGAAGACCAAGCAAGTAAGGTTTTACATGAAGCTTACAATAAGGGTATAAACTTTTTTGATACTGGTAGTGCTTATTCTTTTGGTAATGCAGAAGTGAGATTAGGAAATCTTATTAAAGACGTTCCCAGAGATAAATTAGTAATAGCTACTAAGGGAGGAACAGTACACGTCAAAGGAAATACTTACAAAAAAGATTATTCTAGAAAACAACTTACAGAGTCCCTAGAAACATCGTTGAGGAAACTTAATCTGGAATACATTGATTTGTTTCAATTACATAGCCCGCAAATAAAGCATTTAACAGATGATGTATTTGAAACACTTGAAATATTTAAATTACAGGGAAAGATAAGAAATATAGGTGTCTCTTGCGATGGTAAAGTTCTAGATCATGTACTTAATCTTGACTTTTTTGACACAGTGATGTTGACTTATAATATACTAGAACAAGAAGCAGATAATCAAATTAAGAAAGCCGCCAAAAAAAACATAGGTGTATTGATAAAAAGCCCAATGGCTCATGGATTGTACAGCAATGATATATTTAAAATAAGAGGATTGAGTGATGTTTGGTACCTACTAAGGGTATTAAAGAATTATAGACCGCAATTATTTAAAGGTTATAAATATAGATACATCAACTCTTATCCAGACTGGAAAGGAGCTGAAATAGCCCTAAAATTTGTGACAGAGAATCAATATGTAAGTGCTGCAATGATAGGTACTACTAAAACTCATCATTTAAACTCAAACATAAATGTAGTGCAACGTGAGATTAATCAAGAGATAATACAAAAGTTAAAAAGACAAATAAATTGATTTCATAACTTCATCTTTACATACAATTACTATAAGTAATACTTCTTTAATCCATTAATTCCCCAATGAAAACTATAATATAAAGATTGCAGGAGGCTTAGTCCCTCTACTTCTCTGAGGAACTTAAGGTGCTTTATTATTAATTTAAACTTATTATTTGTGGCGGAGCCCTTTACTTGTCTATAAAAAGCTAATTCTTCATCTAAGGGAATTGAATTGTGTCCATCTTTTAGAATACTGAGCCACAAAGCATAATCTTGCTTCCTTCTCAAATCTGGCATAAAATACTTACCAATTAAATCTTGGTTATACATCGCTGTTAAGCAACTTATTTCAGTTCTTTTAAGTAAATCATCATAGGTAACGGGTTTATTACTTACATGAAAAGTTTGATTTATTACTTCACCAGCTTCATTCATAAAACCGTAAGATGTATGTGAAAATGCAGCTTGATGTTTTTCCATGAAAGATACATGTCTTGATAATTTATTTTTAGTCCAAATATCATCACTATCAAGAAATGCTAGATAAGTTCCCTGTGCTAAATCAATGGCTAAATTCCTTGCCGGTCCTGAACCAGAATTTTCAGGGAGTTGATGAACTTTTAATCTACGATCTTTTACACTTAAATCTTGTAATAACTGAAAAGAATTATCAGTTGATTGATCATCAACAAGAACCCATTCCCAATCCTGAAAAATTTGTTTATTAACAGAATTATAAGTTTCCTCGATGAAGCGAGCTGCATTATAAACTGGAGTAATTATAGAAACTTTAGGTCTACTCATTCTATTATTTATAAAATTTACTTCGTACGTCTTTATGAAAATGATACCTGGTTACTGCTAGACGTTCTCCTGTTTCAATGGGTTTCCCTCTATGCAACCCTCTAGTATCTGCTATGATTAACCCACCTGCTTTAGATGTAAAAGTTTGGGGTGATTTAAGTATATTTTTTGCAATCAACGAGTCAATCTCTTCATTAGTAAAGCGGTAATCCTTTATAGATTTACCTAGGGCTTTAGCCACTAAAGTATTGTTTCTCCAATGATTTGAACCTTCAATGAATTGAAATGGACCATTCTCTTCGGTAACATCGGTAAGATATAAAATCGTTTTAAATTGATGAGCAAATGGACTATCCCTATGCCATCCTCCGCCAGATCCTAAATTTCCTTTACCACTTGTAATCCATCCCAACAATAAGAAATGAAAAGGATTTGATGTAAATGAAAATTTTGAATATAGAGGATTTGATTTGTTATTGAGTAATGGCACAGAAAATTTTGCTCGTTCATCTGCACCATAAATCCTCTTATCAAAACCGTTCGATTCTATCTTTACAAGATCCTCATTAGAATAAAGCTCTACCACAGCATTCTTTATACGCTTTAATTCTTCACCAATAATAAAATCGGGAATATAATGATACCCCTTAGTATTTAAAGACTTGATTATTGAATCAGATTTTATGAAGTTTCCCTTGTGCCCTATTTCTGACAGAAGTAATTTTAAGTGATTTATCATTATTAATTTTTAATAAAGGTATGATTGTAAAATACAAATAAACAAAAGAAGTATTGAAAATATTAATGTTATCAAAAGGACTTTCGAATAACGGCATTAAATATAATGCACAGATAATATAACCCGCTAAATTAAATTTCAACGTATTTAATTGTAGAGAGACCTTGAGAACTTTAATAACACCTACAATATACAAGCTTATCAATATTAATCCTATTGTTAGATTATTTGTATAATAGATAGAAGCAAAAAGTCCTGGTGATGCGCCTGTTTTTTCTCCGTAATTATCGTTGAACAAATTTAAATAGTTAGCTCTATTGATACTCCAAACACGATCTCTTTCTACCGCTTGTCCACTAAACAAATATGCAGCTCTACTGTACATGTTATTCCATGTTCCTGAGAGAGCATCAGTAATCGTATAACTACCTTCCTCATATGCTTTATATGCACCAAAATTAGAAGCATAATGTGTAGATAGTCTAAGAGTCGTAGAATTGAATACTTTAGGTAAACCGGCTTCTGAAAAAAAAATTTCTTGTGCTTTTTCAAAACCTATTTTATTCGCAAATCCCATAAATATAATTCCAAAACCTAAAAGTAAAATTAAAATTAATCTAAAAAATAAATTGTTAAAAATTTTTAGCTTAAAATTTAACTTTGATGTATTCTGGATGAGTAAGTTAGGTTTTTTAACTCCAAAAAGCAGAGATACTAAAATAATAGGGATATCGGAAGAAGCAGACTTAGAAAGCCAAAAGGAAGCAGCAATAACAATATAGACATACCATTTACCTAAAATAATTTTTGATTTAATATAGTATATCAAAGAAATGAAGAGATACGCTTTAAAGAATATTTTCAGCAAACTCAAAACAATAATGTCATTTCCCGCTGCTGTTAACCCTTCACCAGTATGTCTAAATTTAAAACTAAAATTAATATAGAAATAAATAGAAATGACTAAAAAAACCAGTAGTAATGCTGCAACAAGTTTTGAATTAAACATTATAGTCGGCAATGTTATGCGAGGTAATTTAAAAGAGGTTAAATTATATGAGATCAATATTATCACAAATAAGATAAAGAGGTAGATCAATGAAGAAAAATCTCTTGTTCCTTGAAATTGTACAATAAAGGCTTGTGGATTAGCAAGGTGGTATAAAAACGGTACAACAAAAAAAATAAATAAATAGATACCTAAGGAAAAAAATAAATTCTTGTTTTTATGTATCAATAAATTCTTCATATTTAGTTAATCAAAAAGTTTTTTAAATAGAATTTTTTCTTCTGATCTCCTATGAAATAAGATAATTTAGATGAATCAGTCAAAATTAAATTCTTTTTAATCGAATCTATGAGAGCTCCTTGAGTTTTAATTTCACGTAAAATCAATCCCTTTTCCATAAATCCATAACCATCTATAGAATCAGACCAACAACACGTTTTATAACAAATACAATTGCTATATAAACCTTCTAAAGTAACAGCAGATTCATTTGTCACAACATATTTGGCATCGGCAAAATCATCCCAAATACTCTCATTAGAGCTTAATAAAAATTCCTTAGGGAATTGTCTTCGATCGGCAGGATGATTTCTAAGAAGGACTTCAAAACCTTCATTAATTAAATTATTGTAAGTGATAATAATCTCTGCCTTACTATCTAAAATGTTAGGACACAATACAACTTTTAAAGGGTTTTTCGATAATATATTAAGTTGCTTAGGAAATCGGAGATCTCTATTTAAAATAACCTCTATCCTATCATTTTCTTTTCTATACTTATCTAAACTATCCTGACTAAATAAAATATTTACATCATGATAAAGAGGCGGGAACTCCTTGGTAATTGGTGCATGCTGAATATAAAAAGTTTTAGCGTTACTTAACTTTGCTTGTCTATATAAATCAAAATGTAATGGTCCGTGGTCATTAAATTGCACTACATTTTTAATAGCATGTTTTTCAAATATCATTTGAAATAAATTTGAAAGAGCTATGGTTTTAAATACTTTAGTAGCATTAAAATTCATATGTCTATTTCTTAAAATTGTAAAGCAATTAGAAAAAAAGTTATAACTACTAAAAATGAATAAGACTAATAATTTATTAGAGAAATTAGATTCACCTGTTCCAATATTTATATTTTGAAATGAATTCTCTTTAATTTTATCCATTACTGTTATATGATTTGCAGTAAAACAGAATGATACAGTATCTGCAATCTTAACCTTAGCAACATATAATGTTAATACATAATGAATGAGCCAATAAAAAGGTGAGAATAATATACCAAGAATAATAATGATTATTAAAACAAAAGAATTATGTGAGCCTCCCATTTTTTTAAAATGATCCCACCTAGTCTGGCTGTACTCGTAGGCGTAGACTAAATTTGAACTTTTCATTAGTTTGAGAGACTTTTTTTTATAAATAATTTAGAACAAAGGAATGTCAATATAGTGGCACTAACCAGCATCACTGATTTACAAATTGCTAAATAAAACAGATCATTTGAGCCATACCCAAAATGCAAAAATAATAAATAGATTACGAAAGCAGCTGCTAGAGAGAAGGTCATAAATAGAGTTTTCTTAAAATAAATAAGATATGGGTTTATAAAGTGATAAATACTAAATCCATATAAACCAAAAGAAAATAATAAGAGTAAATACTCAACATTCTCAACAGCAATATACTCGACGTTTACCATTTTGAGGAAAAGTAAGAATCTGTATAAAATTAAGGGTCCTGCGAGTTGTATAAAGCTAAAAACTAAAAGAAAGGTTATAATTCCCTTTTTTGTTTTAGAAGTCAACTTACCTTCTTCTGCATATTCTCTAAACTGTATTGGTGTATATATTTTCTTAAATGCCTCAACTAATAAATTAGGTGCAGACGCTAAAGTGAAAAAGTAAGAATAGACACCTAAAAAAGCTTTAGAATTACCTAATGCCAATATTATGAACTTATCTGATCCATTAACCGTAGAAGAGCTTATTCCATAAATAGATAGGCTTAAGAATTCTCTTAATTCGAGTTGCGCATACTTTTTCTTAAGCTTATATTTTCTTAACGCTTGAATTAAGCTTAAAACATGACTTAAACAAAAAGCAGTAATAAGAAGTTCATATGTTATTATTCCACTAAAATAATATCCAATGGCTATAGTGACTATCAAAACTGTAATACGTAGTAATGCACTCAAAACATATTTTAAATCCTCTTTTATAAATCTTAAGTAAAGAGTATAATAAATGTAGGATGTAAAGCCTAATAAAGATAAAATCTCTAGTAGACTAACTCGTGTAAATGGTTGAAAGAATCCGTAAAAAATAATAAAAGAGAAAACAAATATCAGAAATACAAAAGCATAGTTATAAATAACCATTACGGATTTATCATCATACGATGACTGAAAAAAGTAACGGCTAAAAAAACCTAAAACTGGAGATGTCGCAATTAAATTTACAATCAATAAAAATTGATAAAATAGCGACCATGTTCCAAATGACTCACTGGTCATATATTTAGAAAGAAGTATACCTATAATCAACGGTATCCCTTTGTCTAAAAAGGTTCCCAATAAATTTAAAGAAAACTTCATAGTTACTTATATTTTACTTAGTCTCAATATGTATTAATCTATAAAACTAAGACTTAACGGCGTACCTCGTTCTAAATCTCTTGAAGCATTAGACTCTAAAACTTCGTTATAATGCTTAGGATGTAAACCAAATCCAGGACGGATAGACCTAACATTTTTAGCCGTAAATCTTTCACCTTTTTTAATGTCTTCTACTACGTATAGAGATCTAGAAAACTCACGACTTTTAAGTTTTTTTTTCGTCATTTCATAATCAACCTTCCCTATAACTGATTCTGCTTCTCTTACAGCATTTACCATATCTGTAAACTCCTTTTCATCTAATGAAAAATGCGCATCTGCTCCACCTATTTTTTTATCCAAAATGAAGTGCTTTTCAATTACTGTTGCACCCATTGCTACAGAAACTACTGGAGTTACTATTCCCATTGTATGATCCGACAATCCACTTTTAACATTAAATCGTTCTTTAATATCATTAATGGTCAACAAATTTGCATCTTCAGGAGCAGCAGGATAAGCACTAGTACATTTTAAAATAGTTATATCGTGATTATCAAATCTTTTACATGCTGCGATTGCTAATTCTATATCTTCAATTCCAGCAATTCCAGTTGAAATAATCATAGGCTTACCTTTTGATGCAGCATATTCAATCAAAGGTATATCTGTTATTTCGAAAGAGGCAATTTTATAGGCTGGAACATTTAAGCCTTCTAGAAAGTCTACGGCAGAATGATCAAAAGGAGATGAAAAACAATCAATTCCTAATTCATTAGCTAAATCCATAATAGGTTTATGCCATTCCCAAGGTAGTGCGGCATCCTTATAAAGATCATGGAGGTACTGTCCATCCCAATGTGTACCTTGATTAATTTTAAAATCTGGTTTATCACAATCTAAAGTAATGGTATCGGCGGTATAAGTTTGTAGCTTAATGGCATCAGCTCCTGCCCTTTTTGCTGCTCTTACTGTGTCTAAGGCAATATCTAATTGACCGCCATGATTAGCAGAAAGTTCAGCAATTATATAAGTTTGATTATTTAAACGCATAATTTTACTTGATTTTCAAAGAAAAATATAAATTATCTTCAACAGTTTCTACATCAAATTGTAGTTTGTTAAAAATGTAAACTGAGGCTTTATTTTCAGGAATTACAAATCCAGAAATTATATCTACATCGTTTCGAATATTTTTCAGCTTCGCTATTCCATCTTTTAATATTTGAGTTCCAAATCCTTTACCATGAAACTCAGGATCTATTAAGTAACTTAATAAGGCATTGTTATTAGTAATATCAAACCTAATTGAACCTACTCTATTAATTCCATCATAAGCGATAAAATACTCACAATTATTATCACTTAGTCTATTATTAAACCATTTAATATGATCTTTAAGTAGAATTTTATTTTGATTAAATGAAAAAGATCTAATTGCAGGATTACTAGCCCAATTAAATGTTGCTTGTACATCATTCAATGTGGCCTTTTTCAAAACAAATGAATCAGCAATTAAGCTATGAATAATAACATCAATGAATTTCTCTTCAAACAAACAGTGTTCTTTTAAAGTTACTTCTTTATGGAAGCCAGCCTTTTCAAGTGCTATATATAATCTAGGCCTTAAATCAAAGGCATAAGTGAAAATTTTATGGAAATCTAACTCCTGAAAACCTACTTTTTCAATTAAACCTAGATAAACAAACCATAAGTCTTCAAAAAACTCTTTTTCTAGAGTACTATCCATAATAAAGGATATTTCTGCATTCTTATCTACCCAATTAATATGAACCAAACCTCCATAAGCAATACAGATATCATTTTTTAAAAAAGAAAAAAGTAGCTGCTTAGGCTTTTCTTGATTGAACAAAGACTTTACTGTAGTATTAAAATATTTATTCTGAGATTCTAAAGTTAAAAGTTGCGATTGACGCAAATGGTACATTTGTTCATTACGCCACTTCATAATATCTATACGATCTTCAGAACGTATAGGTACAATTTTAAATTCTCCAGAAGAAAATTCTTGTCGTGAAAGTGCCTTATAAGAGTTCATATTTTAATTCTGCTAGTTTCCAATCTATTTCATTATCAATATCCTGCCCTTCTGTTTCTTTAATATCTATACTACCGCAGTTATTTGTAATCAAACTTTTTGCTTTTAAGCAATTCTCTACATGAAACCAATAAAATTGACCTGCATCGTGATATGCAGCTTCTAGATCTTGACTTCTAGTGTTTTGAAATTCTTCATTAAAAAATTCAATTTTATGAGAGCTTGTTTTTTTCAATGCTCTTTGAATAGGAAATCCAAATCTCATTACTGGAAAAACAGTATCAAAATTTTCTTTCTTTAAGGTTTCAAAAGCTTTAAATAAAGTCACATTTGTAACAAATGGTGCGGTGGGATAAATACAGCAGGCATAATCAAATTTTCTATTTAATGAAGATGAATAATATTCCAATACTTCATCTAATACGTCAAAAGTAGTTGCATGATCATTTGCGTTTTGTGCAGATCGCATCGTAGGTACTACTGCACCGTAATCCTTTGCAATAGCAGCTATCTCCTCATCATCTGTAGAAACCATAATCTCATCAAATAGCTGTGATTTTATAGCTGCTTCTATAGAGTAAGCAATGATAGGCTTTCCTAAAAAGGATTTAATATTTTTTCTAGGAATACGTTTGCTACCTCCCCGAGCTGGTATGATACAGATACTATTCATTATAAAAACTATCTATTGTATCAACAACAAATTGCTGCTCTGTATCTGTTAATGTAGGAAACATAGGCAAGCTTATACACTGTCCATAATAAGCCTCAACTAGAGGTAAATCACCTTCTTTCCATCCTAAATCTCTATAATATGGCATTAGATGACAAGGGATATAGTGTATTTGAGCATAAATACTATGTTCTCTCAAGTAGTTATATAGCCCTAATCGATCATTTACCTCAATCACATATAAATGATATGCATGACCTTCAATTACTCCACTTTGACCATGAATATAGCTCTTTCCTTCAAAGGCTTTAAAATATTGCTGCGCTATCTGAATTCTTCTCTCTATACCGCTGTTTGCTCTTAACAGCTGGCTGGAACCTAATGCTGCCTGAAAATCAGTAATTCTATAGTTGTACCCTAACATTTGCATTTCCATATACCAAGCAGGATATTGTTCTGTACTCGCTTTCGCGGAAGCGAACTCCACACTGTTAGTATACAAGTCATCGTCCTTTACAATTCCATGAGTTCTAAGTGCTAAAAGCTTTTTGTAAAGTGACTCGTCATTTGTAGTTATCATTCCTCCTTCACCACATGCAATATGCTTTACAGGATGAAATGAGAATATTGCTAAATCTGCAAAATTACCATTACCGCAGTGTTGCTTCTCCCCTGTGCTATCTATAAAATAACCTCCTGGTGAATGGCAACTATCTTCTATAATCCAGAGACCGTACTCATCTGCAAGGGCTCTAAAAGCCTCAAGATCTACTGCTCTTCCAGCAAAATCTACTGGAACTAATCCTTGATAGGTTCCTTTTGGAGACTTTTCTAATAAAGAACGTACTGAATTAATATCTAACAAATAAGTCTCTGGATCAATATCTGCAAAAACAACATCACCTCCACAGTATCTAATACAATTTGCTGACGCAGCAAAAGTAAGAGATGTTGTAATAACCTTATCTCCAGGCTTCACACCTAAAGCTAGTGCATTTAAATGTAGTGCTGCAGTACCGTTAGAAACAGCTACTGCATATTTTGCACCAACGTAAGCTGCAAATTCCACTTCAAACTGAGCTATGCGTGGTCCTTGTGTAAGGTAATCTGATTGAAGTGCTTCTGTCACTGCAAGTATATCCTCTTGAGTAATATTCTGCCTTCCGTAAGGTATTAGGTTTGACATATTATTAATTAAACTTTAAAATCAGAATCAACATGTTCAACTATTAGCTTACGAAGTCCTTCTACTGTTTCCCAATCATCATTTTCCCCACTATTATACTTAAATCCATCTTCAACTCTTTTGGCATCAAAACTAGATATAAATTCTTCCAAATTCCATTTGTGAGTAGCCGGCAATATGGTATAATATTTACCCAAATCATAGGTGTAAAATGAATCAGAGCTAGTGATCATTTCCTCATGAATTTTTTCTCCTGGTCTTATTCCTATAATAGGCTTATCACATTCAGGACCTATGGCCTCTGCAATATCCATAATTTTATAACTAGGTATTTTTGGAACAAATATTTCACCACCCCAAGCATGTTCTAGAGCATGCATCACCATATCAACACCACCCTGTAAGGAAATATTAAATCGTGTCATAGATTCTACTGTTATAGGAAGAACTCCTTCTTTTCTTTTTTTTAAGAAAAAGGGAATAACAGAACCATTAGACCCCATTACATTTCCATAGCGTACTACGCTAAATTTAATTGGGTTCCATCCTGTAATATTATTAGCCGCAACAAACAATTTATCAGATGCTAGTTTTGTTGCTCCATATAAGTTTACAGGAGCAGCAGCTTTGTCAGTCGATAAAGCTACAACTCTAGTAACTTCAGTCTCAAGACAAGCATTAATCAAATTCTCTGCTCCCAAAATATTCGTTTTAACACATTCCATCGGGTTGTATTCGGCAATAGGGACATGTTTCATTGCCGCGGCATGAATTACGTAGTCTATTCCTTTTAATGCTCTTTTCACTCTATCATAATCTCTAATATCACCGATAAAAAAACGTATTTGAGGATATTCTGAGACTGGGTATTCTTGAGCCATATCAAATTGCTTCTGTTCATCTCTTGAAAAGATGACTAGCCTTTTAATATCTGGACTATTTTTTAAGATATGTGAAGTAAGTGCCTTTCCAAGAGATCCCGTTCCTCCTGTAATTAAAATTGATTTGTCTTTTAAATTCATCTAAATGGTTTTTATATAACTGAAGTTATGTTTCTATTCTTTTTTAAATAGACTATCACAACAAATTTCCCTTTCTATAAAGAATAAACAAATAAATAACGCCATTAATCTGTTATTGAGAGTAAATAGAAATCTAAGCATTAATGGCTACCCAAGCCCTATTACATACATTTCAAACCCAATCTCCTTCATTTCATCTATCGCAAATATAGCCCTTCCATCAAAAATAAACGCAGGCTTTTGCATCTGGTTATAAATTTCTTGCCAGTCATATCCTATAAATTCATCCCACTCAGTCATAATCGCAATAGCATGCGCATTGTCACAAGCCTCTATAGGATCTGTAACCACTGTAACAAGTGCTCTATTTTCAGCTTCAGAACGAGAATTTAAATAATCTAAATCTGCTAAAACCTGTTCTTTAGAAACCTTTGGATCATAAATCACTACTTCCGCTTGTTCATTGAGTAAATAATCTGCTACATAAATGGCTGCAGATTCTCGGGTATCATTAGTATCCTTTTTGAAAGCCCAACCTAGTAGCGCTATTTTTTTTCCAGAAACTGTGTTAAAAAGCGTCTTCACTATCTTCTCTGCAAATCGTCTTTTTTGATAATCATTCATAATAATTACCTGTTCCCAATAATCGGCTACTTCATCAAGTCCATACGTTTTGGCAATATAAACAAGATTTAAAATGTCTTTCTGGAAACAAGACCCTCCAAAACCTACAGAAGCTTTTAAAAATTTAGGGCCTATACGAGAATCTGTACCTACTGCTCTAGCTACTTCTTGAATATCTGCTCCAGTAACTTCACAAAGTTCTGACATGGCATTTATAGAGGAAACTCGTTGCGCTAAGAAAGCATTGGCCGTAAGTTTAGAAAGCTCTGAAGACCATACATTGGTTCTCAAAATACGTTCTTCAGGCAACCATTGTGCATATATCTCCGCAAGAGCATCTGTTGCTTTTATTCCTTCTGGTGTAGAGGCTCCACCTATTAAAACACGGTCTGCATTTAACAAATCTTGAATTGCAGTTCCTTCTGCCAGAAACTCAGGATTTGATAAAATATCAAAGCGCACGCCATTCCCCGTATTATGTAAGATATTTTGAAGTGCTTCTGCCGTGCGTACCGGAAGTGTTGACTTTTCCACTACAATCTTGTCAGACGTTGCAACTCTTGCAATTTGGCGCGCACATAGTTCGATATACTTGAGATCGGCAGCCATACCTTTTCCTACACCGTAAGTCTTTGTTGGTGTGTTAACAGAGATAAAAATAAGATCTGCTTCATCTATTGCCTTATCTACTTCTGTTGAGAAAAATAAATTCCTTCCTCTAGCCTCTCCTACTACTTCGGCAAGTCCTGGCTCATAAATTGGTAAGTTGTCCAAATTTTCATCATTCCAAGCGGCAATACGTTTTTCATTAAGATCCACTACAGTTACCTTAATATCTGGACACTTTAATGCTATCACAGACATCGTAGGACCTCCTACGTACCCTGCACCAATACAGCAAATATTCTTAATCTTCATTTATATCAAATTTCTAGCAAATCGCAAATATAGCGGTTTGAATAATAAGGTAATTGTGGTTTTTTTTTACGCTTTCGCGAAAGCGTACTTAAGACTTTACATAATAAGATTTGAACCAAGTTACAAAAGCTGCAATCCCCTCAGCAACAGCAACTGAAGGCTCATAGCCAAAATCTTTCTGTAGTGAGGAAACATCTGCCCATGTTCTATGCACATCGCCATCTTGCATAGGCATCATTTCCTTTATCGCAGTTACACCTATTTCGTCCTCTAATGCTGAAATAAAATCTAATAACTTGACAGGTTTACTATTTCCAATATTATAAATTTCATTTTTAGACTTTGATGAACCCGAAATCACTGCCATCACACCATCTATGATGTCTGATATGAATGTGAAGTCTCGTGAAAGATTACCTTCGTTAAAAACTTTAATAGGTTTCTTATTGAGTATAGCATCTGTAAATAAAAACATTGCCATATCTGGTCTTCCCCAAGGCCCGTAAACGGTAAAAAATCGTAATCCTACAGTCTCTATATTAAATAGATGACTATACGTATGCGCCATTAACTCATTAGATTTCTTAGTCGCTGCATAAATACTTATGGGCTCATCTACAGACTGTTTTTCTGTAAAAGGGACCTCTTTACTATTACCGTAAACACTGCTACTACTAGCATAAACTAATTTTGAAACTTTATAATCTCTACAGCATTCCAAAATATTCAAGAAACCAACAATATTAGTATCTACATACACTTCTGGGTTTTCTATAGAGTATCTCACTCCTGCTTGAGCCGCGAGATTACAGACTTGGTTAAAAGAATTTGATTTAAATAGCTTTGGAACTTCGACTCTATCTTGGAGATTTAATCTAATAAATGAGAAGTTGTCCTCTAGACTACTAGTAGAAAGTGTATTCCACTTTTCCGCCTGTTCCTTCACCACACCCAGCTCTTTAAGTCTATCAAACTTGAGTTGTGGATCATAATAATCATTTATATTATCGAGGCCTACCACAGTGTGACCCTCGCTCAGTAAGCGTTTACAAAGATGATAACCTATAAATCCAGCAGCGCCAGTAACAAGAATTTTCATAAATCAATTAATGTGCTACGAAGTTAGGACTAAAAAGTGATTCTTTATTGTATAATAGTTTCTCACTTGTATTCTCAACATAAACAGCTCCTCCTACTCCTTCACAAATAGCATCTCCTGCTGCAGTATCCCATTCCATACAAGGCCCAAAACGTGGATATACATCTGCAGTTCCTTCTGCAACAAGACAAAACTTGTACGCACTACCAGATGGTACTACTTCTGTATTTTTACCTGCATTTTGCAAGTTCTTTACAAATTCTTGCGTTTTTAAATTTAAATGTGAGCGACTTGTAACCACTTTAATAAGGTTAAGATCTGTGTATTTTTTAAGCTTTCGCGAAAGCGGGATTGCCTTATTTATCAACGTTTCCCATGACATATCATCTTTGGGATCAACCAACTTATAACTAGCTCCATCATCAGATCCACCAGCATAGATAGTTTTCATTATAGGGACATAAATCACACCAAAAACAGGTTTATCATCTACTACTAATGCGATATTTACCGTAAACTCACCGTTGCGTTTTACAAACTCCTTAGTACCATCGAGAGGATCTACCATCCAAAAATGATCCCATTTTGTACGAATTTCAAAAGGTATTTCACTTCCTTCCTCACTCAATATTGGAATCCCAGTTTGCTTAAGATGAGCTAAAATAGCTTCATGAGCTTTTAGATCTGCCTCAGTGAGCGGAGAATTATCTGATTTATGTGCAACATCAAAATCACGATGATAAACATCCATAATTACTTTCCCTGCTTTTATTGCAGCTTGAATTGCGATAGTTTTCCAAGATTCATTCATTATAGTCCTTTGAGCATTTTTTGGAGCGAATATTCCCATTCTGGAATATCAACTTGAAATTGCTTTTTAATCTTATGCGTGTCTAGCACACTATTTTTAGGTCGTTTTGCTTTGGTAGGAAATAAATCGCTTGTTACTGGAGTTATGAGCACATCGATTTGTGCGTTCTCAAAGATGGCTTTTGCAAAATCATACCAAGTAATACTTCCCTTATTAGAATAATGATAAACACCGGAACTATCTTCTTTCAATTCTCGGGCAACAGTTAAAATAGTATCTGCAAGGTCATTTGCCCAGGTAGGGCAACCCAACTGGTCATTGACAACAGAGAGCGAATCACGTTCTTTTCCCAAACGCAACATTGTCTTGACAAAGTTATGACGATAGACACTGTACACCCATGAGGTACGAATAATAGCGTATTTTGATATTTTTGAAGACTCAATTAAGAGTTCTCCGCCTAGTTTTGACGCACCATAAACTGTTTGCGGATTAGGTTTATCACTTTCTACATAGGCAGTGGATTTATTACCATCAAAGACATAATCTGTAGAGACATGAATTAATGCACAATCTCGCTTTTTACACTCCTCGGCGAGATAACCTACTGCAGTTTCATTAACAAGAAAAGCCTGTTTTTTATCATCTTCGGCAGCATCTACAGCTGTATAAGCAGCAGTATTAATAACAACATCTGGTTGATGTTTATTAAGTACTAATGAGATATTATCACGAGAACTTATATCAAGGTCCTTTCTAGCTAGAAATATACACTCAAAATCAGCATGATGCTTAGACTGCTCTTGTAACGCCATCCCTAGCTGACCAAGAGCCCCAGTGACTACAATCTTTTTTGAAGTGACCTCCATATTACTCGCAGTAACACTCATCAAAAAGAAATATTTTTAAGTTCGCTGAGCATTGGGTTCTCTAAATCCTTGGGGGAAAGCAGAAATTCACGCTCATCAAGTAACCAATCAATCTTTAATGATGGATCATTGTATGCCAGTCCACGTTCACTTTTTTGATCATAAAATGCGTCACATTTGTATGCAAAAATAGCGGTATCACTCAACGTAATAAACCCATGCGCCATTCCTTTAGGCACAAAGAGTTGTTTTTTATTAATGCCCGAAAGTTTGATAGTAAAAGATTTTCCATAGGTAGGCTCTTCTTTACGAAGATCTACAACGACATCCAGCACCTCACCCTCAATAACCCTCACAAGTTTAGACTGAGCATGTTTTCCTATCTGGAAATGAAGTCCTCTTAGTACTCCGAAAGATGATTTAGACTGATTATCTTGAACAAATGATGGGGAGAAACCAGCAAATTTTTCAAAAGCTTCCGAATTATATGATTCAAAGAAGTAACCTCGATCATCTTCAAACACCTTTGGAGTACATATAATTAAATCTTTGAATGCTGTTTTTTGAAATTCCACTATACAGTATTTATATATTGTGCATAAGCACCTTTACCATACCTTGATGCACTTGCCTTAAGTGCTTCGTATGATATCCAATTCATCTTATAGGCGATTTCTTCAAGACATGCTATCATCGTGCTTTGATTGCGTTGTATCACCCTTATAAATTCTGTTGCATCATCTAGCGCATCTACTGTTCCTGTATCAAACCAAGACATCCCCCTACTCATAATACCTACTGAAAGTTTTTTCTTCTTGAGATATTCTTGATTGATTGTAGTAATTTCTAGCTCTCCTCGTTCTGACGGTTTTATCTTCTTTGCAATCCCCACTACCTCGTTATCATAGAAATAAATTCCAGGAACTGCGTAATTTGATTTTGGTATACTCGGTTTTTCCTCAATGCTTGTTGCCTTCATATCCTTATCGAAAGCGACGACACCAAATCGTTCTGGATCCCTTACAGGATAAGCAAAAATAGCCGCGCCATCTACATCATTTTTGCTTTGTAATAACTGGCTAAGGCCATTACCATAAAAGATATTATCACCTAATACTAAGGCAACTTTATCATTTCCTATAAATGATTCACCTATAATAAATGCTTCTGCTAGACCATTAGGTGATTCTTGCACTTCATAAGAAAACGAACATCCTAATGAGCTACCATCACCAAGTAAACGCTCAAAAAGATGACTGTCTTCTGGTGTAGTAATTATTAATATCTCTTTAATGCCGGCAAGCATTAATACAGATATAGGATAGAAAATCATTGGTTTATCATATACAGGTAACAACTGCTTGCTTACCGCTATGGTAAGTGGTGATAAACGCGTCCCCGAGCCGCCTGCAAGTACTATACCTTTCATTATGAATACATTTTATTATAGTATTCTTGGTAATTACCAGAAGTCACATTCTTGAGCCACTGATTATTTTCAAGATACCAATTTACAGTAAGTTCTAAACCTTCCTCAAAAGTAACAGATGGTTTCCAACCAAGTTCTTTTTCTATTTTTGAGGCATCTATTGCGTAGCGTTTATCGTGACCCGGACGGTCTTTCACGTAAGTTATAAGTGATTTTGAAGAATCCCGCTTTCGCGAAAGCTTATTATCCATTATATCACACAATAGCTTTACTAAGTCAATATTTTTCCACTCATTAAAACCGCCGATGTTATAGGTTTCTTTTAATGTACCTTTTTCAAATATAAGTGCTATTGCAGCCGCATGGTCTTTTACAAATAACCAATCTCTCGTGTAATTCCCATCACCATAAACAGGTAAAGATGTACCCTCGATAATATTATTTATAAATAAAGGAATTAATTTTTCTGGAAACTGATTAGGCCCATAATTATTAGAGCAATTACTAATTATATATGGTAAACCGTACGTCTCTCCAAACGCTCTCACAAAGTGATCTGAGCTCGCCTTAGACGCTGCATAGGGCGAGTTTGGATCGTAAGAAGTAGTTTCAGTGAAGAGTCCGCTTTCACCTAGTGAACCATAGACTTCATCTGTACTTATATGGTAGAAAAGTTTTGACGAATAATCTTCTTTCCAAATACTCTTTGCCGCGTTAAGAAGATTAAGTGTTCCAATAACATTAGTCTGCACAAACGCTAAAGGATCCTCAATACTTCTATCAACATGAGACTCCGCAGCTAGATGGATTACCTTATCAAATTCGTACTTTGAAAATAGATTCATCAAAAAAGGGGCATCATTGATGTCCCCTTTTATAAATGTATAATTGCTAGACGTATCTACATCGGAAAGGTTCTCTAGGTTACCTGCATATGTGAGCGCATCAACATTGTAAATATGACTTTTGGGAAAAACTTCTAAAAATAATCTCACCACATGAGACCCTATAAAACCTGCTCCACCTGTAATAAGAATATTCATTATAGCTTAGCATCTGCTTTACTACCTAACACCCCTTTTACATCATAAACAACAGCATTGTCCTTTTTGAGCGCATCTAAATTCAAAGAGCTAAATTCTTTATGCGACACAGCCTGCACAATGGCATCATATTTCTTTCTAGGAAGTTCCGTAAGAGTCTCTAATCCATATTCATGTTTTACTTCAGTTGCATTTACCCATGGATCATAAATGGTTACATTAACCCCAAATTCTTTTAAATTCTTTATCACGTCCGTTACCTTTGTATTACGAACATCTGGACAATTCTCCTTAAAAGTAATTCCTAACATTAAAAGCTGTGCTCCCTTAACCTTTATGTCATTTTTAAGCATGAGTTTCACGACTTCTGAAGCAACGTAAGCCCCCATACTATCATTAAGACGTCTACCTGCTAAAATAATTTCTGGATGATATCCTAATTCTTGCGCTTTCTGTGCTAGGTAGTACGGATCTACACCTATGCAATGACCTCCTACTAATCCCGGTCTGAAAGGAAGAAAGTTCCACTTTGTCCCTGCTGCTTCTAGGACATCATGGGTATTGATACCCATCAAATTAAAAATCTTAGCTAGTTCGTTTACAAAAGCTATATTGATATCTCGTTGAGAATTCTCGATTACCTTAGACGCTTCAGCTACTTTTATCGTTGGAGCTAGATGCGTTCCAGCAGTAATTATAGAACTATATAGATCATCCACTTTCTTACCTATTTCTGGAGTACTACCAGAGGTCACTTTTAATATTTTCTCTACAGTGTGCTCTTTATCTCCTGGATTGATACGCTCTGGAGAATAGCCTACAAAAAAGTCTATATTAAATTTAAGTCCGCTTACACGTTCCAAAACAGGCACACATTCATCTTCTGTTACACCGGGATAAACAGTGCTCTCGTAAACTACGATATCACCTTTCTTTAAAACCTTACCTACAGTCTCACTACTTTTATATAAAGGGGTAAGAACAGGTCTGTTATTTTTATCAACCGGTGTTGGAACGGTTACTATATAATAGTTACAGTCTTCAATATCCTTACTATCTGCACTACATAACAAACCGTTCAATTCATTATTATCAGTTTTAAGAACGCCTTGTAATACTTCGTCAGAAACCTCTAATGTACTATCTGTGCCTGATTGAAGTTCAGCAATACGTTTTTCGTTTATATCAAATCCTACCGTATTGTACTTAGTCCCAAATAACCTAGCCAGTGGTAATCCTACATAACCTAATCCAATAACTCCTACTTTAATTTTTGTCATATCTATATTTTTTATGCTTTCGCGAAAGCAAAAAACTTTATTTTAAATTTTTCCAGTACCACGCCATTGCTTCCTTGAGACCGTCTTTAATACTGAATTGAGGGTCGTACCCTACTCTAGTTCTTGCACGATCAATACTTGCTAGGCTATGAGGTACATCACCTGCTCTTTTTGGTCCAAATTTTATTTCAACATCTGCAATTCCACTATCAAACTGACTTAATTCAGTTTTCAGAATTGCAACAAGTTCGTTTAAATCAGTTCTTTCTCCATAAGCAACATTGTATACAGTATTCATTGCTTCCTCATTCTCAGTAAGCATAGCACGGATATTCATCTGAATAACATTGTCAATATACGTGAAATCACGAGAAAATGTACCATCACCATTCATCACTGGCGATTCATGGTCCATTAATAATTTTGTGAATTTTGGAATAACAGCGGCATACGCCCCATTAGGATCTTGCTTACGACCAAATACATTGAAGTATCGCAAACCTATACAATCTAATCCATATGTTTTATGAAATACATCTGCATACAATTCATTAACATATTTTGTGATGGCATATGGTGATAAGGGCTTCCCTATGACATCTTCCTTCTTAGGCAATCCTTGAGAATCACCGTAAGTAGATGAGCTGGCAGCATACACAAAACGTTTTATGCCTTTATCTTTTGCTGCAATAAGCATGTTTAAAAAACCTCCCACATTTACTTCGTTGCTCGTAGCTGGATCTTGTATTGACCTAGGCACTGAGCCTAATGCTGCTTGATGAAGCACATAGTCACAACTAGAAATAGCGTTCTCACATACCTTGATATCTCTAATATCACCTTCTATAAATATAAAATTAGGATTTGAAATAATAGCATCAAGATTATGCTTATGACCTGTTGCCAAATTATCTAAACAGGTAACAATTGCTCCATTCTCAATCAATACCTCGCAAATATTTGAACCTATAAATCCAGCTCCACCCGTTACTAATATCTTCTTTCCTTTGACTTGAGAATACACACTATCGTTCATAAAAAAATTTTGAGCAAATATAATGTATTTCGACTGTCTAGAGAACTTTGCTTATTTTACCATAACCTTAGCAAATCGGGTTAAACTTATATTAAACCCTATACCAGCGTCTTAGTAGGTTTAAATGCATTCGTAGCTTTACATAAACCAAAAAATAAAACTATGAATTATTTAAACTTAGATACAGAAAAAACTAAACATACAGTAAACGAACTTAATACACTCCTCGCAGATTACCACGTGTACTACCAAAAGCTCCGTAACTTTCACTGGAACATTTCAGGAGTAAATTTCTTTGATTTACATATTAAATTTGAAGAATTATACGATGATGCAAAATTAAAAATTGACGAAATCGCAGAGCGTATTCTTACATTACGTTTTGCACCTACAAGTAATTTATCTGATTATTTAAAAAACTCCAGTATAAAGGAAGCAAAATCAGATCTGTCAGATAGAGATATGGTCGATAACATTCTCGAGGACCATGGAATTATTTTAAAACAGCTAAGTGCAGTTGTGAAGAAAGCAGATGATGCTGGTGACGAGGGAACTATCGACCTTATTGGAGCATACATACGTGAATTAGAAAAAACAAGCTGGATGCTGGATGCATGGAGAAAGAAAACAGCAGGAACTTATAAAGAAGCTTAAGAGATTATTAAATCTTAATGAAAGCTTGTTAGCATACTAAAAATGTCTCGACAGATAATATTCAATTATTTGTTATGAGACATTTTTTTATTTTAGCCATTTTGTTATTTGTAAGTTCTTTAAATGCACAACTAAATAATGATTCGCTTGAAAAATTACTAGAAACTAAAGTAGATAGCTTATTAGGTCAATCAGGCCGATGGCAAGCTATTTATAATGATACTCCCTTAGTCATCTTAACTGATGAGCAAAACAACCGTATGCGGATCATATCACCTATAATTGAGGCAGCATCTCTAGATAAAGATTTATTACTAGATACGCTTACAGCAAATTTTCACTCAGCTCTTGACGTAAAATATGCCATATCAAATGGGATATTATGGTCAGTTTTTGTGCATCCACTAGATGTTCTTACAACCCAAGAATTAAAAAGTGCTATAGAACAAGTAAGTGCAGCCGCTACCACCTTTGGAACCACCTTTTCTAGTACTCCTTTATTATTTGGAGCTGGTGCGTCTTCAAAAAAAATAGGGCATCAAGAAAAAATAATCCTTAAGAGAACATAGTTGTTTTTATTCCTCTGGAGTAAAACTATACTCAGGTACCTTCCCTACAGCCCCCTTAAAAAATGCATATATAGTTTTCATATCCTCTTCAATATTTCCAGATGGATATAGTGGTTTAGAAATACGATGCTCTTTTTTGCCAAAATCAAAAGCTACCATAATAATAGGTACTTCTGCTGCTAGGGCTATGTAATAAAAACCCGTTTTGAGTTTATCAACTTTCTTACGCGTTCCTTCTGGGGCAATTGTAAGTCTAAATTCTTCTTTATCCTTAAAGACATCTGCTATAGATTGTACTTTATCTTGACCTGGAGTTCTGTCTATAGGTGCGCCTCCCATGGCCTTAAAGAGAAGGCCCATAGGCCATTTAAAAAGCTCTTTCTTTCCTATAAATCCTATTTTAACATCAAGTGCACTTCGCAATAAGATGCCCATGTAAAAATCATGCCAACTGGTATGCGGCACGGCTATTACCACCGCTTTTTTTACGGTATCCTGAGAAAAATCACCTATTGCTTTCCAACCGATTACATCGTTATATATCCATTTAAAAAATCCCATAACTTTTATAAACCTTTATAAATTTTTATTGCCTCCTCAAGATCTTCTGGAGTGTCAATTCCTATAGCAAGCTTGGAAGAACGTACCATTTTTATTTTTTTACCATATTCTAAAAATCGGATGCATTCTATCTTTTCTGCTTTCTCTAATGGAGTCATGTTCATAGAAGCAAAGTCTAAAATAGCTTGCTTTCTAAAAGCATATATTCCCTTATGCTTATAAGTGGTGATACCAGCTGTAGTATCTCTCACATAAGGCAAAGGAGATCTAGAAAAATACAGCGCAAAATCTGCGTTATCAACTATCACCTTGACATTATTGGGATTTTCGATTTCTACTCCTTCCGTCATTGGCATCATTACGCTAGCTAAATCTATTTGATCTGCATTGTCACCATAGAATACACCTAGTACTGGTTCAAGATCTTCTCTTGTAGTAAAAGGCTCATCACCTTGTACATTTACCACAATATCTATATCAAGACTTGCAACTGCCTCTGCAATACGATCGCTACCACTCTCATGTTCTTTTATGCTCATGATTGCTTTACCTCCAGCTTCTTCTACCGCTTTGTAAATAACTTCACTATCAGTAACTACAAATACTTCGTCAAAAAGACCTGTTGCAACAGTACTCTCGTAAGTGCGCACAATTACCGGCTTACCAGCCAAATCCTTCATCATTTTCCCTGGGAAACGTGAGGCTGCATAGCGAGCAGGGATCATAGCAATAATTTTAAGTTCTTTACTCAAAAAGTATCTTTTTTAGAAAATTACAAAGGATGTGTTTACACTTCCCGAAGTAAATTCGGGGACGAGTTCCGCGAAAGCGTGATACATCACCTCAAAACAAGTAGCGAAGTTAGTGAAAAGAGTACAAAAGCTATGCTCTTCTAATACGACGAATTACCTTCCAAACTAGGCCCACTAATAACAATACGAGAATAAGTGCCAAAATAGGAGAAAATATACTTGCCACAGAGACTGTAGTCGCAGCTATTGTTTCTGTCCCGGCGATTACCGGGTTTGCGAGTCCGCCAGTGGTTGCAGTACTTCCTAATCTTGTAGCACTTGTAGTGCCAGAAACTGCTGCCGCTGCTCCGCCTCCTGCAATAATGGCGAGTGCCCATGTGATGGTGGGATCCATATCTCCCATCGTTGCTACCATTAATAAAGTACCCGCTACTGCAGCAAGCGGCACAGAAATGGTATCTAGAATATTATCTACCCAAGGAATAAAGTAAGCTCCTATTTCAAAAATTGTGGCTACTCCTAGTAACACTAAGGCGGGAACACTTCCCACCCATTCCCATGAATTGTTTACTGGAAACCAGCCAAAATGAGCCGAGAGACTTAATACTAATAAAGGGACAAACACTCTAAAGCCAGCAGATGCCGCCAGAGAAAATCCTAAAATAATACTTACAATTAATTCAAAACTCATAATGGTAAACTTAACTAATAATGTGCACAAGGTAAGAATGAAAAAGAAAAGTGCCAACGTACTAACCTAACCCTAGCCCCGATTGTAGTGAAAATCCCGCAAGAGCTGGCGTAGCCGCGATGAGGAATTGTAACGTAAAGCGGGAAATAGCTCCAAAAGAACTATAACTTAAGCCTCTTCTACAAACATATCGTCTTTAAAACCTATTAAGTACAGCTTACTTTTAGATCGTGTGATGGCCGTATATAACCATCTCAAATAATCTTTATTCATACCGTCAGGAAGATAGGGCTGTTCTATAAAAACATTATCCCACTGTCCACCTTGTGATTTGTGACAGGTGATTGCATAGGAGAATTTAACCTGTAGTGCGTTAAAGAATTTATTGTTCTTTATTTTTTGAAAGCGTTTATAATTAGAAGTTTCATCTGCATAATCTTTTTGAACTTCCTTATATAAGGTGTCACCTTGCTCATAAGGAAGCGCTGGCGTCTCAAGGGTAAGTACGTCAAGCATGACAACAGTTTCAAAAGGTTGCATCTGTGGGTAATCTACCATTTGCACTTTTACTTCTGCAAAGCGGAAACCGTATAGTTCCTTAATGGCCAGAATCTCTAACACTTTAATAATATCACCATTTGCAATAAATCCTGCATCACTTTTTGCGTCAATCCAGAAGTAGTTGTTTTTTACAACCATTAAATGATCTCCAGCAGATATCTCCTCTTCTTGGAAGAGAATTCTGTTTCTAATTTGCTGATTATATAAGTTTGCTCGTTTGTTAGATCGTACAATAATGGCTGTCTCCTCCGTTCCCACGCTACTGTAGCAATCATTAATCGCGTCCATTATCTCATGGCCATCTATAAGTCGTACTACATCTGTAAACCCTGCTATTTCAAATTTAAAATCTTCATAAAATTCTTCAGAGAGTTGCTCCCTTAAGGCTGTTGCATTCATAAGGATACCACTATCCTCTGCTTGTCTCATTACTTCATCAAGCTGTATGGTCTCGACATTTTTATTATACTGCATGGAGAGCAGTTTAATATCAAGTGCAGGAGACATATCTAATTTTACTGGCGGTAACTGCGCCTCATCACCTACTAGAATAAGTTTACAATTATGTCCACTATATATGTATTGCATCATATCATCTAAGAGTGATCCATTATCAAAAAACTTCGACTCTGCTGCTCGATCTGAAATCATGGAGGCCTCATCTACTATAAAAATGCAATTTCTGTGCTTATTGGGTTGTAGGCTAAAAGAAACGCCGCCTCCGCGCTCTTTTTTAGGAAAATAAATTTTTCTATGGATGGTATATGCTTGCTTTTTACTGTAATTACTCGCCACTTTAGCCGCTCTTCCTGTGGGTGCCATGAGCACAGATGTCATGCCAGCTTGCCATAAATTTTTTACAACAGTCCCTATTACCGTTGTTTTACCCGTACCTGCAAACCCTTTAAGAACAAATACTTTATCCTTAGAGGTGTCAAATAGAAAAGTAGACAATTGCTCTAACAGCCTGTCTTGCTTTAAAGTAGGTGTGTGTACAAAGTCTTTAACTAGCTGCTTGTAAAATGCTCTGGGTTCTTTAATCATAGGAGGTTGAGAATGCTCGCAAATTACATAATGAAAAATGAGATAATAAATTTTTGTGTGTAAAAAAAAATTGTAGATTTGTTCCTAACCATAACTAATTTTAAACATCATTACATGAAACTAGTAATACAGCTTGTACTTTGGGTAGTAATTGCCGCTTTAGGTTACCTTCTTTTTAACGCAGTTTGGGGAGAGGTAGAATTTAATGAAATAAAAGAAAAGCGATATAAGGCCGCTATTACTAACATGAGAGATCTACGTAAAGCTCAGTTAGCTCATAAAACCGTAACAGGAAAATATGAAAAAGACTTTGACAAACTAGTTCGTTTTATTGATACAGCTGAGTTCACAATAACTCAACGTAGAGATACTTCGGTTCTTGATGTAGAGAAAACTAAGCGTTTCCGTGTTGACACAAAAAAGAATATTGTAATAATAGATACTTTAGGAACTAAATCAGTAAAGGATTCTTTATTTAAGGGTTCAGATCGTTATAAGACAATGATCAATGTACCTATTGAAGGGATTGATGCAAAGTATACTATGGACGCTGGAGAAATTGAAAAAAACAACACCATGTATCCAGTATTTGAAATTTCTTTAAAGAAAGATATATTACTTGCAGACCAACCTAAAGACTATGTTGCTAAAGAAAAGCAAATCGTATCTGTAGATGGTGTAAATGGAGATGCATTAACTATAGGATCAATGGTTTCTATTAATACTAACAGTAACTTCCCAAAAAGTTACGGTGTTGATGATTAATCAAGGTCATTCTAACTCATTATATAGTCTGTCCATCCAAATACATTTGGATGGACTTTCTTTTTTTACTCAACATATCCATTCTAAGGATATAAAGGATGCAGAGGTAGTACGCTTTCGCGAAAACGTGAATCCTACAACCCTACTTGTTGAGATAGAAAAGGCTTTCAAAGAGATAGAGGCGCTTGCACAACCATTTTCAAAGGTTATTGTGGTTTATGCTAACGAATTGTTTACACTTGTCCCTCAGGCGCTATTTGATAGTGAGAAAGCAGCAGACTATCTTAAGTTTAATACAAAGATTTTAAGTACTGATTATATAGCTCACGACACCATAGATTTTTATGATCTTATCAATGTCTATGTGCCGTATTCAAACATAAACAACTTCTTTTTTGACACTTTTGGATCCTTTGAGTATTATCACAGTACCACAATATTTGCAAAACATCTTCTTAAAGAGTATTCTAATAACGAAGAGGCTCAGGTATTAATAAATTTACAAGGCTCCTATTTTGAGATGGGTGTTGTAAAGAACAAAAAACTACTTTTTATTAATAGGTTTGAGATACGCGCCAAGGAAGATTTTATATATTACCTACTCTTCACACTAGAACAACTAGAACTCAATCCAGAAAATACACCTGTAACACTTACAGGTACTATAGAAAAAGACGACGAATTTTATAGTATAGCACATACGTACATCAGACATCTTATTATTAAAGATAGTCCGTCTACCAGCTTCACAAGATCTCAATCCCTACTCGCAACACTACTATGACAAGAATAATCTCAGGAAAATATAAAGGACGCCGCATCGCTGCTCCAAAAAAATTACCCGTACGCCCTACCACAGATATGGCAAAGGAAGCATTGTTTAATATTCTGAGAAGCAATTACCATATGAGCCAGCTTAGGGTTTTAGACCTTTTTGCGGGTACAGGAAATATCAGTTATGAGTTTGCATCACGTGGCTCAGACCAGATTACAGCCGTAGATGCAAATTATGGTTGTGTGCAGTTTATAAATAAAACGGCAGAGGAGTTTGAATTTTCAATCCAAACTATAAAAAGTGACGTATTTAAGTATCTAGAGCGAGCAAGAGGTACCTATGATATCATATTTGCAGACCCACCTTACGATATTGACATTAAAGATTTTGAAAAAATAGCAACGCTTGTTTTTAAACAAAATTTGCTAGATCAAGATGGCACCTTGATCATAGAACACGGAAAATATACTAAGATGGACTCGTTTAGTAATTATGTACAAACACGTAATTATGGTGGCAATGCCTTCAGCTTTTTTGAACTGCCAGAAAGCGACGAAGAAGAATAGTAATTTATATAAGCACGCTTTCGCTTAAGCGTAACAACATATAGTATAACAAATAAATCCCGCAACTAGCGGGATTTATTTGTTATAAAAAGCTTGTAAAATCTTAAAAAAAGCAGGCCTATAAGCCGGATTCTGTTCACTCTAGATGATTCTAGAGATTCCTTATTATTTATCTGGGATTACCATTACTAGTAACCTCTATCTGCCTACCCTCCCACAACGCGCGGATCGCACTTAACTGTGAGTATACTTGACATTGCACCGCATAGAGTTTACCTGGGTTCGCTACAGCATTACCTGTACATTCTTTCTGTTGCACTTGTCCTCCACTAAAAATAAATTTAGCGTGACGGCCGTTAGCCGCTATGCTATCCTATGGTGTCCGGACTTTCCTATCCATTGCTGGATCAATAAGGCGGCCTGCTGACGCAAAGGTACTCTAACTATTATAAGGGAGCAACGCATTACTCCCTTATGATGTTTTTTTTATGCCGAGTTTCTACTCGCATTAATATTACCAAATAATGATCTCGTCACCATCTGTTCATATACAGCTAGCTTATCAGACTGTTCTCCATATTTTTGCATTTCTTGTATAGCTCTTAAGGCATATTGCTGGATGGTAAGAAGGGGTAATACAATGCGTTCCCTTTCTTGTATGGAAGCTTTTCCAGCTTGCTCATTTTCCATTAACTCCTTAAGTCCTGACACTTCAAGCATTAATCGCTTGCTACGTTCATATTCATCAAATAGAATTTTCCAGAAAGCACCGAACTCCTCGTCATCTGCCATATAAGCCGTTAAGCCAAAGAAAGACTTAGTTAGGCTCATCATACTATTTTCTAGCAACGTACGGAAGAATGAACTGTTCTTATAAAGTTCTTTCACCTCGTCAAGTGTTCCTTTTTCTTCAAAAGAAGCCAGTGCAGTACCTACACCATAAAATCCTGGAACGTTTTGTTTAAGTTGGCTCCAACTTCCCACAAAAGGAATCGCTCTTAAATCTCCAAAATCTAGTGTAGACTTCTGAGAACGCTTACTTGGTCTACTACCAATATTTGTTTTTGCATAATATTTAAGCGTACTCATACGCTCTAGATACGGCAAGAATTTATCGTGCTGTTTAAAAGCTGTATATGCTTCATAACTCTTTTGAGCTAGTGCTTCTAGTGTGGCTCTATCACTATCTGTAATGTCATTATTTGCAGAAGCAAACACTTCATTTGCTACACCACTACTTAATAATTGCTCCAGGTTATATTGACAAGAATCTAAGGTTCCAAAATTTGAACTGATGGTTTGTCCTTGTACTGTAAGTTGTATTTCTTGAGCCTCTATTTTAGAACCCAAGGATGCATAAAATTGATGTGTTTTTCCACCACCACGTGCTGGTGGTCCTCCTCTACCGTCAAAGAAGATTACAGTAACACCGTATTTTCTAGACATGGCAGTCATTGCTTCTTTGGCTTTAAAAATACTCCAGTTGGCCATGAGATAACCTCCATCCTTGGTTCCATCAGAGAAGCCAAGCATGATAGTCTGTCGCATACCACGACGCTTTAAATGCGCACTGTAGGTTGGGTTTGTATATAACGCTTCCATCACTTCTGGCGCAGCAATTAAATCTGGAACGGTCTCAAAAAGCGGAGAAACATCTGCCGTAGGCATGTCCCAATCACATAGTCTTAAGAATGTAAAAGCCTGCATTACATGCAATGCACTTTGTGAATTACTTATAATGTAACGGTTTGAACCTTTTTCTCCATTTTCTTCTTGAATAGTTTTCATTGCATAAATGGAACCTAGTGTTTTTGTGACAACTTCTTCACTAAAACTCTCCGGATCTAAGGAGCCAGAAACATCATTTAAAAATGCAATCTGCGCCTCGTCATCTAGACTCAAGTAGTTCTCTGGAAATATGGCTTTACCATCTATCTGAGCATGTGCTACTATTTCTTCAAATACAATTTTATGGATGCTACTATCTTGTCTTATATCTAGAGAAGCAAAATGCAACCCAAAAAGCTCTACTTTGTGAATTAAGCTATCTATATGGTCTAAGTACAAACTTTGATGTTTATCTCTTACAACATCTCGCACATCTTTAAGTGTAGTAAGAATATGTTTTTGATCAATCTCTGGCTTTCCTTCTACAAAAATGGCTTTATACAATGCAGCCTCTAATGACCCAAGAAGCTCTTCTGTACCTTGAAAAGTTATACGACGACGCAGTTGTCTTAGTTCGCGATAATAATTCCTTAGTACGGTGCTGCGTAATTTACCTGCAACTTTAAGCGTGATTGCTGTAGTAACAAATGGATTACCATCGCGATCTCCACCTGGCCAGAAACCTAGATCTACTAGTGAGTTACTAAAAGCTTCGTCTTGTATTAAGTGCTTATGTAAGTAATCATAAATAGCACCTGCACTATGGTAAAACACATTTTCTAGATACCATATTAAACTTACTGCCTCGTCATAAGGCGTAGGTTTTTCTTTCTTAAAGAAAGGTGTTTTTCCTAATTGAGCAAGTAATGATTTTATGTCTTCTAGACGGTCTTCTCGTATTGCTTCACTAAGATCATTAATAATACCTAGCACCACTCCTGGATAAAATTGCGTAGGGTGAGCAGTAAGTACTGGTCTTATTTTAAAGGTATTTAAGTAAGCGATAAGCTCTTCTTTTTTACCAGTTGCCTCTGCTTCTTCTTTTATGTTACGCAGTGTTCCGCGACCGTCCATATTGTTTACAATACGATATGAAGCATCTTCTATCGCATCAAAAAGTACCACTTGGCGTTCTATATATTGAATAAACTTAAACAGCAAATCCTCCCTTTCCTTTGCCGAAGCATCTCTCATGTATCTTTCAAAAAAGTACTCAATGATTTCTGAAGGATTTTTATTGTCTTCATATCCTGCTTTACAAATAGAATGAAAAAGCGGCAGAAGTACTCCAGTATTTGAAATACCGTCAAAGGGAAGTGTCATAAATATAGCGTTATACACTTCATATTTTGACTTTACGTTTGTATTAAATCTCTCAATTTTTGGTTCTCTAGACATGGGTATTATTTTTATTAAAAGTACATATCACTTTTCACTTACTATATAGGGTTGTTAAATTTCAGAATCTCATAATTACACTTGTTTATGAGTTAACCTCATTAGCAAATAGCCAATTAATTCATCGTAAAATTTATAATTTCTCTTTTTTGATGGGTTATTATTATGCTTTCGCGAAAGCGTAATACCATATACTTCCAGCTTTTTTTGAATATTCTGAGAAGTAAAGTAGCAATAAGGAGTTTATAACAATGTGCAAAGGAAATTAAGAGCATAAAAAAAGGCCAGCAACCGCTGACCTTTTTAAAATTATGTGATTAATGATTACTCAAAATCTGCATCTGAAACTCCTTCATTTACTTTGATCTCTGTAACATTAAACTCTATAGCTTGTGGGCCTAAAGACTGGCTCAATGTAAATGGAAACATGATTCCTCCTACATCTTGGTACTTGCTATAAACGATCGTAGTCTTGAAAGTTTGACCTTGTGCTTCTTGTACAGAAACTTCTTGAAGTTTAAGTCCAGTTTTTGCACTGTAATAAGCCATTTTACCTCCATCAACCTTTACAACATAAGCATCTTCACCATCTACTTTCTCCATGCCTTCTAGAGTAGCTCCACCACTTAACCAGTTTACTTCTGGAAAAGGAGAAGATTCTGCTTTTACTTTTGCAATATCATCACCTTCTAGGTCTTTACGCTGCCCTTGTGCTACCATATAAGCGGTCTCACCATCTAGCACTTGCTTAGAAAGAGAATTACCTCCCATCATGATGTTTTGCACAAATTGCTCTTTAGTTGTCTTTTTAAGCTCAAAATCTAACGTCATACCTTGCACAGTACCTTGCGCTTTTATGTACACAGAGTTTACTGCAGCAATCTTATCCTTTCCACCTATGGCAGCAATGTAAGATTCAAGCACCTTATTTACCGTTAAATCTGCTGGAAGTTCTTTCTTAAATTCTGGCTTTGCAATTGCTTTACCGTACACATCAAAATACTTTACTGGTACAGCTTTACCATTAATAACAACCTTATTAAGATTATCAATCACCTCGCTACCTTTTCCAGTAACTACAATTCTAGCATTATCTCCTTTAAACAATTTACTTGCAGCATTCTTCACGTCTTGTTGAGATACTTTATCAATATTAGAAAGGTAATTTTTGTAGAAATCCTTAGGAAGTCCTTTGCTCTCAATATTGTAAGCATAGTTTGCGATAGTTTGTGGACGCTCTAGCGCTAGTACAAAATTACCAGTATACTTTGCTTTTGCATTTGCAAGCTCTTCGGCAGATACTGGCTCAGATCCCATGCGGTTGATTTCTTTTACAATCTCAACGACAGAGCTATCTGTCACAACGTTACGTACACTTGCTGTAGCGCTAAAACGTGTTACCGTTTTCTCGTTAGATCCTATTCTAGAATAAGAACCGTAAGTATATCCTTTATCTTCACGTAAGTTGTTAAAAAGACGAGCTTCTCCACCACCACCTAAGATGTTGTTTGCAATCAATGCAGGAAAATAATCTGCATCAGTCATTTTTAATTCTACAGTGTTCTGAACAGCAATTTCTGACTGTACAGCGTTATCCATGTTTATGAAGTTAATTTCTGTAGTAGATGCATTTCCTTGCTCTGAGAATGGCGTTTCAGGAATGTTTCCTTTTTTCCAGCTCTTGAAGTTCTTCGTTACAATCTTCTTTACATTATCAAAATCTACATCACCTATTATGATTAAATATCCATTATTAGGTCTGAAGTAATCTGAGTGAAACTTATTTACATCTGCAAGAGTTACATTGTTTACCGTTTCTTCCGTAGTAAATTCCCCGTAAGGATGATCTGCACCATAAGCAAGAACGCTTTGTACACGACCTGCAATTGCACTTACACTCTTCTCATTAGATTTTAAACCTTCTATGAGACGTTCCTTTTCCTTGTCAAATTCTACTTGTGTAAAGTTTGGATTGATACCAGCATCTGCTGTAAGTTCTATAAGACGCTCAAAATATTTTGATAGTCCGCTAGCAAAAGCACTTTGAGAACCAAAACCTATGTTTGCTCCTAAGTAATCTACTTCTTCCTCATAAACATCTTTTTCAATGTTTTTAGAACCTTTACCTAGCATTGACGAAGTAAGGGAAGCAACACCTGCCTTATCTCCTTCTACAATAAGAGGATTATCCATCGTAAGTTGAATAGATACTCTAGGTAATTTTTTATTCTCAACAACCATTACTTTAAGTCCATTCTTGAGCTCAAAAGATGTTGGATCTTTTAGATTAATCTCAGGAGCCGGACCTGGCTTAGGTTGTATGCTTCTGTCTACTTGTGCATAACCAGCAGTTGCTAGCATTAATAGTGCACCTAATATAATATGCTTTTTCATTAATTTTCTTTTTGAGATTCTGGTAAGTACTCTAATATTACACGCTCATTTTCTTTGAGGTACTTTATAGCAGCTGCTTTAATGTCCTCTCTTGTTATTGATCTGTAAATATCAATCTCTGTATTAATAAGATTAGTATCATCATATAACATGTAGTTACGAGCAAGTGAGTTTGCAATACCTTCTACACTACTGTTAGAGTTTACAAAACGGTTTTCAAATTTATTTTGAAGTTTTTGATAATCTCTTTCAGATATTAATGTTGTTTGAAGTTTTACAATTTCCTCATCCATTTCTGTTATTAAATCGTCTAATGAGTTGTCACCTAGTGGTAATGCACCAATTAAGTAAGAACCGTAATCTTCTTGTGCACCACTAAAAGCAAATACTTGTAATGCTTTCTTTTGATCATCTACAAGTTTTTTATAAAGTCTAGAGCTTTTACCGTCACTTAATACAGATGACACCATGTCTAACACATAAGCATCTTTTTCTGTTTGAGCAGGAGTTCTGTAAGCTAAGAATATCGCAGGAATCTGGATATTAGGATCATAAAACTTCTCTCTTACAGGTACCACAGGATCTTCCTTAAATGTGCTACGTGCAATGTCCTTACCTCTTGGGATAGGAGCAAAGTATGTATTAATCATCTCCTTAGTCTCTGCAAGATCAATATCACCCGCTACTACGAGTACCGCATTATTTGGTACATAATAAGTATCGCTAAATTTTTGAAAATCTTCAAGTGTTGCACTAGCAAGGTGATCAAGAGATCCTATGGTTGTCCAGCGGTATGGGTGCTTCTTAAAAAGCATTTTACCTATTACTTCTTGAAAACGTCCATATGGCTGATTGTCCACTCGTAAACGTTTTTCTTCTTGCACTACTTCTTTCTGAGTATCTACGCCTATTTGATTGATGATTGGGTGTAATAAACGCTCAGATTCCATCCATAAACCTAGTTCTAGGTTGTTAGAAGGAAATACTTCGTAATAATACGTTCTGTCTTGTGTCGTGTTTGCGTTGTTTTGTCCTCCATTTGAAGAAACTACTTTAAACCATTCACCACGCTCAATATTTTCTGTACCCTCAAAAAGTAAGTGTTCAAAAAAGTGAGCAAAACCAGTTTTACTTGGATCTTCATCTTTTGCACCTACGTGATACATTACAGATGTTGTTACTACTGGAGCGCCATTATCCTGGTGAAGAATAACGTGCATTCCATTGTCAAGATCATACTCTTCAAAGCTAACCTCTTGAGCATTAAGGGCAACGCCACTTAACAAAAGAGCTGCTAAAGCATACATTTTCTTTTTCATATTAGATTTTAAAGTTATTGTTAGTATGTAAGTCGCAGCAAGATGAAATTGTTACAACTTTACATGAGTAAATTTATATACTCGTTTAATAAAACACAAGTCACTTGTACATATATTCCTACAATTTAGAATGAGAACAACTAATTTGCAGCACTTTAGTATTCTCACGTAACTTTCTTGTTAATTAGGACTTCCATCATTTTGGTATTCACTATTTTTATTTTTTATAAAAAACACTATGAAGCGTAGTAATCTCGCACTGGTTATCATGTTATTTATGTTCGCTTTCGCGAAAGCGCAAGATCTAGCGGTACTCAAATATAAAGGCGGTGGAGACTGGTATAGTAACCCAACAGCCTTACCTAATCTCATTACTTTTTGTAATAAAAACATCAATACTAAGATGAACACTACACCAGTTTCTGTAGATGCTGGTAGCACAGACATTTTTCAATATCCGCTATTGCATATGACCGGACATGGCAACGTTCTATTTACAGATAATGATGTAGAAAACATGCGCAATTACCTTATAAGTGGTGGTTTCTTACACATTGATGACAACTATGGAATGGCAGAGTACTTACCTAAGGAACTTAAAAAAATATTCCCAGAGCAAGAACTTACAGAACTTGCCGCTACTCATCCTATTTTTTCCAGTGCATATAGATTTCCTAAGGGATTACCTAAAATCCATGAGCATGATGGCAAACGACCACAAGCGCTAGGGCTTTTTTATGAAGATAGACTTGTAGTGCTTTTCACTACAGAATCAGACTTAGGTGACGGCTGGGAAGATCCAGAAGTACACGGAGACCCAGAAAGCGTACGCGAGAAAGCACTACAAATGGGTGCTAATATTGTGAAATATGCTTTTGAGAATTAGATTATATTCCTTTTAAAAAATTTAGACCTTTGAAATTATACTATTACTGTAGTTCATGTAAAAAAGAAAATAGCTTTAATACTAAAGCTAGCAATCGTTTTGAATTACAAGAAGAACGCGGCAATCATATAAATGACAGATGTAATCATTGTGGAACCCAAGTTAAAAGAAGAGTTAATCGAGTTCACGCAAAACCCGATATAAAAATAATTTCAGTAGGTTTATTGTTAGGTATTATATCGACTATATTCTTATGGAATCTTGGCTGGATAGCAACCCTAACATTTAGTATTCCTATTCTTGCATTTTCATATGCTAATCAACAAGCGAGTAATTTTAATAAAGTAATGGTGGACGACAAATAGTTCGGCTACAAACTCTAATTCCCTATACTGTGCAACTCGCCCATAATCATCATAAACCATCTATTCACAATAAAGAAATTATTCTCGTCTGTGAGCATATGACAAGCCCTGCAAATGCTGGAAGTATTTTTAGGCTAGCAGATGCCTTTGGTGTTAAAGAAATTATTTTCTGCGGAAATCAACCGGATACAGGAAGTAGCCGTTTACGTAAAACAGCTAGAAACACAGAAAAAACAATACCTTTTCGCGCAAGCGATACTATAAAAAATACATTACAAGAACTACACGACCTTTCCTATACTAGTGTTGCCTTAGAGATCACATCAAATAGTAAACCGATAAGCACGATAGATTTTTCTAGACTAGATAAAGTTGCTCTTATAATAGGCGCAGAAAGCATCGGCATTACGGACGAAACACTGGAGCAATGCAATAATGTAGCGCATATTGCGATGTATGGTATTAATAGTAGTATGAATGTAGCGCAAGCTACGGGTATTGCGCTTTATGAACTTACAAGATCATAATTATAGTATCTTGCACCCTTAATGAAACCACTCAAAGCAAAAATAATAAGCATAGGTATACTACGAGCAATAGGCGTCGTGGTAGGCGTTCTCATGATTTTATGGCTGCTTTATACCATTCAAAGTGTTATCGTTTATCTTGCCGTAGCTGCGGTGTTGTCACTAGTAGGAAGACCTATTGTGAAATTTTTACGCTACTCGCTTAAATTTAGCCCTACTTGGGCATCTGTAGTAACCATTCTCCTACTCATCATGATTATTATGGGAGTGCTTGCCTTGTTTATACCAGTGGTGATTGATCAGAGTCAGCATCTTAGTCAGATTAATTTTGATGATGTCAAGGTGAATATCAACAGGCTATACGGAGAGATTGCTGCCTATTTTGGCATCAATAAAATGACTATCATACAAGGTGTACAACAAGCCGACTTTGTAAAGAATTTTGATTTTGGGATTATTCCAACATTTTTAAATAGTATTATAGGAAATCTAGGAGCTGCAGGCATAGGAATTTTCGCCATTATTTTCATCACTTTTTTCTTCTTAAAAGACAATAGACTTTTAGTAAACAGCTTGTTAGTATTTGCTAGAAGAGGTAATGAAGGTAAATTTCTTCGTGTTTTTGAAAAAATTAAATACTTGCTATCTCGATATTTCATTGGTCTCATCATTCAGGTGTTTACCATGTTTGTACTTTATGCGATTATCTTACTTTCCTTTGGAGTAGATAATGCACTTGCGATTGCATTATTTTGTGCGGTATTAAACCTAGTTCCTTATATCGGTCCGCTTGTGGGTGGAGGTGTCATGCTATTACTTGTGACCTCTAGTAATATCAACATGGATTTTAGAACGGTGATATTACCTAAGCTGTTTTGGATTTTTATATGCTATGGAGCTGCACAAATGGTTGATAATTTTATCATCCAGCCATTTGTTTTTGGAAATAGTGTAAAATCACATCCCCTAGAGATATTTCTTGCTATTATTATTGCAGGATTACTATTTGGAGTTTTCGGGATGATTCTTGCCGTACCTGTATATACTGCACTTAAAGTGATTTCTAAGGAATTTTTAAGTGAGTATAAAATTGTTCAAAAACTTACACAAGATCTGTAATGAACACCATGCTTTTAGAGCCTGAAGTGCTTGATTATTTGAAGCTTCATGAGCACACTCCGCTACATTCTTTTATTCTTAAAGGAAGCCCGTTTAAGGAAATAAGCGTTCAAGAATTGGCGCAACAGCTAGAAGGCAAACGCAAAGCAAAGGGTAAATTACCCTTGTGGTATGAAACAGGTGGGATTTTATTTCCACCTAAACTCAATCTAGAGCAAACCTCTTCACAAGCTACAGCTCGCTATAAAGCGAGCCTTATGGAAGGTAACCATATTGTGGATGGAACTGGAGGTTTTGGTATCGATGCTTTTTACTTTGCGCAAATAGCAAAGCATGTTACACACATTGAGATGAATAGCGAACTTTCCGCTTTCGCGAAAAATAATGCGCAAACACTACAGCAATCTAATATTGATTTTATAATAGGTGACTCCATAGATTTCTTTTCTAATACTGAGCAGAAGTTCGATACCATCTTCTTAGACCCAGGAAGACGAACAGACGCCAAAGGGAAAGTATTTATGCTCAAAGATTGCTTACCTAATGTTCCTCTATATAAAAATCTATTGCTTTCTAAGTGTGATAGCTTGTGGATTAAAACGGCGCCATTATTAGATATATCTGCAGGACTAGAAGAACTACAGCATGTTGCCGAAATACATATCGTTTCACTTAAAAATGAGGTTAAAGAATTACTATGGAAACTCTCATCTAAGAAAATGAGTATTCCTAAAGTTACCGTTGTTAACTTAGGTACTGAAGATCCTATACTTACATTTGATTATACTGCTATTTTTGAATTTACACCCACGTATGCAGCGCCTCAAGAATATTTATATGAGCCCAATGCCGCACTTATGAAAAGCGGAGCTTTTCATTGGGTTTGTGATCATTTTCAAGTAGATAAACTACATGAGCACTCACATCTCTACACATCAGCAGAGCTAAAAGAATTTGCTGGAAGACGCTTTGAAATACTTGAGGTACTACCCTACTCAAAGAAAGTAGCAAAAGAGTTGCAAATCAATAAGGCAAATATCACCACCCGTAATTTCCCTATGAAAGTAGAGGATATACGTAAAAAACTTAAAATTAAGGATGGAGGCGACGTTTACTTATTTTTTACAACGCTTCAGGATGGAACACTTGTGGTCATAAAATGTAACAAAGTCAACTTGTAGTATTACCTACTTCTTAGGAGGCATTGGTCCACGTTTGTGTATCACAAGACCATTTAAGAAATTTCGTAAAAACTGATCTCCACATTCCATATACTTTGGATGGTCCGGTTTTCTAAAGATAGCTCCTAGTTCGCTCTTAGATACTTGAAATTCTACAAGCTTACAGATTTCAATGATTTCATCATCGCGCAATTGAAGTGCTACTCGTAATTTTTTAAAGATATCGTTGTTTGTAAGAGCCATACTTGTCTGTTTTAAGCGCAAGTTACGAGATTAGACAGACAATCTTTATGATATAAGAGAACTAAATTAGTTAAATAGCAATTTATAGCACCCAATTTTTTACTGATCAAATGCCTATATAATGGGGATTACAAGGGTTTTAGCTTTCGCGAAAGCGTATAAAAAACTATTTTAAAACTATTAACTGCAATTAATTGTTTCTGTATTAAATAACTGTAAATTTGCAACTTAACATATTTAAATTATTACAATGCACAAAGGAACAGTAAAATTCTTCAACGACACTAAAGGTTTTGGATTTATCAATGAAGAAGAAGCAAACCAAGAGCACTTCGTACACGTAACAGGACTTATCGACGAGGTAAGAGAAGGTGACGCTGTTGAGTTTGAATTAAAAGAAGGTAAAAAAGGATTAAATGCAGTAAACGTCAGAGTAATTGACTAAGCACATATAACTTTTTAGTTCACTTTTATGAACTTGCAATGCCAGTCTTACGACTGGCATTTTTTTTGTCCAATTATATAGTATTTTTGTAGCTCTATGGAAGAAAGAAAACAAACCCGCATAAATAAATATCTAAGTGAAGTAGGCTACTGCTCCCGCCGTGCTGCCGATAAATTGATTGAGCAAGGAAGAGTAACCATAAATGGTAGAATTCCAGAGATGGGAACAAAGATCTCGCAAGGAGACGAGGTTCATGTAAATGGCGAACTCATCTCTACTCCTACAGAAAAGCCTGTTTATATCGCCTTTAACAAGCCTGTAGGCATCGTTTGCACAACAGATACACGTGTAGAAAAGGATAATATCATTGATTTCATAAACTACCCTAGTCGTATATTTCCAATAGGAAGACTAGATAAACCTTCTGAAGGTTTGATATTTTTAACCAACGATGGGGATATTGTAAATAAAATTTTGCGCGCTCGTAACAATCACGAGAAAGAATACGAAGTATGGGTAGATAGGCCTATCACACCTTCTTTTATTCAACAAATGGGGAATGGCGTGCCCATACTTGATACCGTAACACGCACTTGTCACGTAGAACAGTTAAGTAGATTTTCTTTTAAAATCATTCTTACACAAGGACTCAACAGACAGATACGTCGTATGTGTGAAGCACTTGACTATGAGGTTACACGTTTAAAGCGTAACAGGATTATGAATGTCTCACTAGACGTGGAGGAAGGAAAATGGCGCTATATTACAGAAGATGAAATGAAAGAAATCTATGTACTTGTAGCAGACTCCGAAAAAACACAAGCAGAAAAAGATGCCGAACCAAAATTTAAAGATTTAAGAAGCTCTAGAAATAGATAATATTTTAGTTACGCTTTCGCGAAAGCGTTATCTTAAGACCACGCAAATAAAAAAGGCAAAGAATTAAAATTCTTTGCCTTTTTCTATAAAAGTCTTTTACTATTGTTCTTTCTTAGCTCGTAATATCGCCTCATCATTAGCCTCTTTCTTAGCTAAATCTGATTCCTCCCGATGCACTCCATTTCCTATGGATATAGGGTTAGGATTATCTCTAACGATGCGTGCTTCTATTTCTTTTTCTCGCTCTGACTTGACTTTGTTTTCTTCTAACTTTTTCATATCCTAAAGATACTGAGCTACCCTAGATGATATGGTTAACACGTCGTTAAGAATAGTTAAGCTTAGTTTAATTTAAAGCTCACCGCTATTTTAGTTATGATCATAAGCTCACCAGGTGCAATAGTTTCTCCTCCTGCATTATCCATTTCCATAGACATCATTCTTGCTTTATACATAGGTGGCTGTGGTGAAGAAGTACCTTGCTCACTTATTTGTACTGCCTTACCTATAGTCTGCCCAAGCGCTTCTGCATATGCTGTTGCTTTATCTTTTGCATCCTTTATTGCTTCTATGCGAGCGTCTGCCTTTAAAGCATCCATCTTAGACGAAGTAAATTGCACATTATCTATACGGTTAATACCAGAATTAAGAAGTCCAGTCATTACACCCTCATACATTTTTATATCCTTGAGCTGTATTGTGAGCGTTTGGTTTGCATTATAATTATACGTCTTACTGTTGTAATCATAATTTTTATTAAGATTAATATATTCGGTTTGCACATACTTACTGTCTATTCCTTGAGAACGTAAAAACTTAATCACCTTGTCTATAGACTGATCGTTTTCTGCCTTTACTTGTTGCGCTTCCTTGCCTTGAGTTTCTACACGAACTTTTATAGATACGCCATCTGGAATTACTTTTACAATTCCTTCTCCTGTGACATTTACAAGTGGCTCCATAGTATTAGTTTGTGCAGTTAGACTCATTACCGTAAATAATAATATTGCTGTTAGATATTTCATATTTGTATGTTTTAGACCATTAAGATAACAAAGTTGATACCATAGTTTCTTAAATCTTTCCCATTTTAAACAAGACAAAGAAAACAAGTATAGGTGCTGCAAGTGCTAGCACAATAGGTAATCGAACTTCTAGGAGTTCTGGAACCGAAATAAGAGCAATTGCATAACCCGCAATAGCTCCACCAAAATGGGCATCATGCCCTATATTATCGTTACGCTTTACCATACCATAAATGGAATAAATCATATACCCTACTCCGAACACCCAACCTGGCAAAAAGTAAATTTCTAATCCTGGGTTGAGAAGAATACCAGCATACACTACACCCATTACTGCTCCACTAGCACCTACTGCAGAGTAATGATACTCATCTTTGTGTAAAAAATATGAAAGAATATTTCCTAAGAGCAAACTAGATAGATACACGAGTAAAAACTTAGGTACACCTATGGTATAGATTACAGCATTTGCAAAGAAATATAACGTGAGCATATTAAATAATAAGTGCTGCGTGTTTGCATGTAAAAAGGCAGAAGATACCATACGTACTTGCTCCCCTCTACGTATAGCGCCTATATTAAATTTATATTTTTCAAACATCGAGTAGTTGTTAAAACCACTCATAGAGAATAAAACATTTGCTAAGATAATTGCAATTGTAACTGGATGTAAATCCGCCATAAATACTAAGTTTTACTTGTAAAGATAGTTATATTTGTGCTATCAATTTCTTAACAAAATCTGAATGAAAGCTATTGTTTTCTGGTTGTTTTATCCGCTATTATGGCTCATCTCCATACTCCCTTTTAAAGGGCTTTACCTGCTCTCAGATTTCTGTTATTTCATTATTTATAAAGTTATAGGCTATCGTAAAAAAGTAGTGAGATATAACCTAAAGACTACCTTCCCAGAAAAATCTAAAGAAGAACTCCATATTATAGAACGTAAATTTTATAGTCATCTATGTGATATGTTTCTAGAGATGATAAAATCTATGAATATAAAAAAGGAGGACCTTCTTGAACGTTACCAATTTTCTAACAAGGAACTCATCACAAAATATGATAAGGAAGGACAAAGCTCACTCCTTATGATGGGACACTACGCAAGTTATGAGTGGATATTTGCACTACAACTATCTATGGAAAATCCGGGTTATGGAGTATATAAAAAGATAAAACACAAACAGTTTGATAACCTCATACGCAAGATACGTAGTAGATGGAACACCTATCTTATAGACTCTAAGGATACAATGCGCTTTATAAGAAGAAATGAGAGTGAGAATAAAACAGGCTGTTATGGCTTTGTGGCAGATCAATCGCCTAGATTTCACCGCGCCCGCTACTGGACACAATTTTTAGGTCACGAGTTGCCTTTCTTTACAGGGGTAGAACGTATTGCAAAAGAGTTTAAACTACCCGTATTTTACTACGGTACAGAAAAGATAAAACGTGGCTACTACAAAGGATCTTTCCAACTCATTACACCAGATGGTTCTCAAACAGAAGATGGCGAGATTATGACAAATTATGCCGCCGCTCTTGAAGCTCAAATACGTAAAAATCCAGAGTATTACCTCTGGACTCATAAACGTTTTAAGCTCTTAGGCAAAAAGGAAGAAGTCCTTTCTGAAATAAATAAGTCTAAGAAATAGCATTAAAATTCAAACCAAGAGTCTATAGCAGTACTACGACTCAAAGAGGTAGCCTTATCGTCTTTATGTAAGTACTCGTTTGAGTATGGTTGGTAATGATAATCTTGAGACCATTCTCTGTGGTTTAATGCAAGTTCTTTAATAGCATTGCAAGCATATAAAACCTCCTCGTTAGTAAGTGTAGGATGTATAGACATTCTAATCCAGCCTGGTTTGTGAATTAAATTACCAGCGTCGATCTCGCAGGTAAGTGAATTAGATGTTTTTTGATCTACGTCGAGTAAATAATGACCGTAAGTACCTGCACAACTGCATCCACCTCGAGTTTGCACTCCAAAACGATCATTAAGCATTTTTACCGCAAGGTTAAAGTGTAAATCATTTATGTAAAATGAAATCACCCCTAGCCTATCTTTATGATTGCTAGCAAGAATATTAATATCTGGCACTTCATTTAATTCTTTCCAGATAATATCTATGAGCTCGTGCTCACGGCTCACAATATTACTAACGCCCATTTCTTCTTTAAGTTTTATAGACAGAGCTGTACGTATGGTTTGTAAAAACCCTGGTGTACCGCCATCTTCACGCTCTTCTATATTATCTATATACTTGTGCTCTCCCCAAGGATTTGTCCAAGAAACGGTACCTCCGCCTGGATTATCTGGCACCACATTTTTATATAATCCTTTATTAAAAATCAATACACCTGAAGATCCTGGACCTCCTAAAAACTTGTGTGGAGAAAAGAAAATCGCATCTAGGCGTTCTTCGGGATTTGCTGGATGCATATCTATATTCACATAAGGAGCACTGCAAGCAAAATCTACAAAACACAATCCGCCGTGTGCGTGCATTAATCTTGCTACATCATGATACGGAGTTTGGATACCTGTTACATTGCTACACGCTGTTATAGAAGCAATTTTAAACGGATGATTCTCATATTTAAGAAGTTCGTTTTCAAACATCTCTATACAGAAAAGCCCATCCTCCTTAGCAGGAACTACTACAACCTTTGCTGTAGTTTCTAGCCAAGTTGTTTGATTACTATGATGCTCCATATGAGAGATAAAAACAATAGGTTTTATCTCCTCTGGTACGGTTACAAACTTTTTTATATTCTCAGGAACTTTTAACCCAAGTATGCGTTGGAATTTATTGATCATTCCCGTCATACCATTACCACCTACAATGAGTACATCATTCTCATCTGCATTTACGTGCTCTTTTATGATGTGCTTGGCTTTATGATAACTCATGGTCATTGCAGTACCTGAGACAGTAGTCTCGGTATGTGTATTTGCCACATAGGGACCAAAATCACGTGTCATTTTATTTTCTATAGGACCATACAGTCTCCCAGAAGCTGTCCAATCTGTATATAGTAATCGCTGGGTGCCGTAAGGTGAGTTAAAGTATTGATCAACACCTACAATGTTTTCGCGAAAGCGTGTAAAGTAATTCTCTAGTTTACCGCTAGACTTAATAGGATTTAATGTTTTCATAATCAAAACTTTAGGATGTAAATTTATTAAAAAAGTCTACAAAAAAGGAGCGCCGTGGCGCTCCTTTTTAAAATTGTATAAACATAAATTTTAATCTCTTACAACAAATTCATAAGTTCCAACTTTTAATGAGTCGACAATTTTTCGTCTTATATCATATACGATGATCTTTGATCCACGAGATGTTTTTTGAATAAGAGACGAACCTCTTCCATCAATTTTATTACCTTTTACAAGAATTGATGGAAGCTTATCTACTCGTAGTTTAAAATCTAGTACTTCGTTTTCAGATTCCTCAGTATCTATTCTAAATTTTGACAAGTCCTCCTTACTCATAAGCTTAATGGCTTGTCTACCTCCTTTTTCATTAGAAAGGTTGTTTTGTGAAAAGACATTGATAGAACCGAGTAAAAAAACAAGAGAAAATATTATGCGATAATTAATCATTATAATGTGGATTTAAAAAAACAAAATTGATTTTATGATTTTACTACCGTCAATGATTATATGCCAGCTACCTCCTTAATCGTAGCAATCATATCATTTGCGATTTGATCTGCGTTTTCTTGTGTGCTTGCTTCTGTATAAATACGGATAATAGGCTCAGTATTTGATTTACGTAGGTGTACCCAGTGGTTTTCAAAATCTACTTTTACACCGTCTACCGTTGATACATCTTCATTAGCATATTTGGCAGCCATCTTTTCTAATAATACATCTACATCAAGTTCTGGCGTGAGTTGAATCTTTTGCTTACTCATAAAATATGGAGGATAACTAGCTTTTAGTTCGCTCACGGTAATTTTAAGCTTTGCAAGGTGCGTTAAAAATAATGCAGTTCCCACCAGGCTATCACGACCATAATGCGAAGCTGGATAGATGATTCCACCATTTCCTTCTCCGCCTATTACAGCATGTTGGTCTTTCATAGTTTGCACTACGTTTACCTCTCCTACAGCGCTTGCAAAATATTCTCCGCCATGTTTTCTTGTAATATCACGTAATGCACGTGATGATGATAAGTTTGAAACCGTATTTCCTTTAGTCTCTCCTAGAACGTAATCTGCACAAGCAACTAGCGTGTACTCTTCTCCAAACATTTCACCCTTCTCATCTATAAAAGCAAGACGATCTACATCTGGATCTACTACAACACCAAAATCTGCACGCTCATCTACTACCATATTACAGATATCACCTAGGTGTTCTTTTAGTGGCTCAGGATTGTGTGGGAATTCACCATTAGGCGTACAATATAATTTTACTGCCTCCACTCCTAGTTCTTCTAGAAGTCTTGGTATTGCGATACCTCCCGTAGAGTTTACACCATCTACCACCACTTTAAATTTTGCGGCTTTAATAGCGTCAACATCTACAAGTTCAAGCGCCTTTACTTCTTCAATATGTAAATCAATGTAAGCATCGTTCTTTGTGATAGCACCTAGATCATCTACTTCGGCAAAAGAAAAGTCTTCATTTTCTGCATACTTAAGGATCTTCTCTCCTTCTATTCCGTTTAAGAATTCTCCTTTGCTATTTAATAACTTTAGCGCATTCCATTGTTTTGGGTTGTGAGAAGCTGTGAGTATGATTCCGCCGTCTGCATGTTCCATTGGTACTGCAATTTCTACCGTAGGTGTGGTAGAGAGTCCTAAATCTATAATGTGAATCCCCATTCCTATTAAGGTATTCATCACGAGTTCCTGTATCATAGATCCAGAGATACGAGCATCACGCCCTACTACTACTCTGTAGGTTTCTTTGTTACGGTCATTTTTAAGCCACGCACCGTATGCTGCAGCAAATTTTACAGCATCTACTGGTGTTAAGTTATCTCCTGTGCGTCCTCCTATGGTTCCGCGTATTCCTGAAATGGATTTTATTAGTGTCATATGTAAATTTTGAGTACGCTTTCGCGAAAGCGTAATTAATCTTTGTTTTTTGATTGTTAAACAAAAGTACTAAAACACATACGTACTAGCCTAACAAGAATACATTGCTTCACAATGCCTGATAAATTCTTTGAACAGGTGAATTTTTCCTATTAACTTCACCACTATGAATTTTCTCGCACACATTTACCTTACTGACGGCTTACCTATGGAAACTATAGGCAACTTTATGGCAGATGGTATAAAAGGTAAAAAGTACCTCAAGTATAGTGATGATATACAGCGAGGTATACTCGTGCATCGCTGGATAGATAGCTACACAGATAGTCACCCTATTGTAAAGCAGAGTACAAAACGCCTGCACGCAAAGTATGGTCACTACTCTGGTGTGATAGTAGATATTATTTATGATCACTTTCTTGCCAAAAACTGGCAACAATACCACAGCGCACCACTTGATATCTATGTAGGTGACTTTTACAAACTATTACAAGACCATCACCACCTGCTTACGAGCCGTATTCAGAAAATGATGATCCCTATGATAGAGCAAAACTGGCTACTTAGCTATGCTACTATGGAAGGTATAGGCACAGTACTCTATAATATGAATATACGCACAAAACGTCGCGTGGCGATGGATAGAGCCATAGAAGACCTAGCCGAACATTATGAAGCCTTTGAAGATGAGTTCACACGCTTCTTTAAAGAATTACAAGCCTTTGTTGCATTAAAACTAGAAGAACTTTAAGTTTAATATATTTACGTTAGAAAATTCAACTACATGAAAAAACTACTATTACTCCTCTCTCCTATCTTATTTATAACGTGCAAGACAGAAACACCTGCTCCTGAGCCCGTGTATGGATTAATTACACAAAAAGCTATGGTAGTTTCTGCTCGTGAAGAAGCCTCACGCATAGGATCAGAAATTATGGAGCAAGGCGGTAATGTTTTTGACGCAATGATTGCAACAGATATGGCGCTTAACGTGGCTTATCCTTTTGCAGGAAGTCTGGGTGGTGGTGGTTTTCTAGTATATCGCACTAAGGATGGAGAGATAGGCGCCCTTGATTATAGAGAGATGGCTCCCGCAGCCGCCACGCACGATATGTACCTTGATGAAGATGGTAATGTAATCCCTAACTTAAGCACAGAAGGAAGTCTTGCTGTAGGCGTTCCTGGAGGTCTTGCTGGAATGTTTGCCGTACATGAGAAATTTGGCTCTTTACCTATGTCCCAGATTTTACAACCGGTAATAGATCTTGCCCGCAATGGTTATGTGGTTACAGAAAATCAAGCAAAACGATTTGACGCGTTGCGCGAGAAATTTATTGAGCTCAATGGAGATAGTATTTTATATGCAAATGCTTTCGCGAAAATGTCTACCCTCAAAAATGAATCGCTAGCAAAAACACTAGAGCGTATTGTCGAAAATGGTAAAGATGAATTTTACAAAGGAGAGACTGGACAGAAGTTAGTGAACTACCTACAATCAAAAGGCGGAATTATAACAATGGAAGATCTTGCTGCTTACGAAGCAAAATGGCGCACTCCAGTAACTTTTGAATATGATAACCTAAAGATTATTTCCATGAGCCCTCCTAGTTCTGGTGGTGTTTGCTTATCTGAAATCATGCAGATGATTGAACCTTATGATATCTCACAATATGGACATAATACAGTAGAAAGCATCCAGCTACTTACCGAAGCTGAGCGACGTGCCTATGCAGATCGTAGCTTTTATCTAGGTGATCCCGACTTTGTAGAAATTCCGCTAAAAACATTACTCTCTGACGAGTATGCAAAAAACAGAATGGATACTTTTTCTTGGGATACCGCCACAAAGTCAAGCGATATGAGCCACGGGAAGTTACCAGGCTATGAAAGTATGGAAACTACACACTACAGTGCGATAGATCAGTACGGTAATGCAATCGCTGTGACAACAACGCTTAACGGTGCTTACGGATCAAAATTATATGTAGACGAGATAGGTTTCTTTTTAAATAATGAAATGGACGATTTTTCTAGCAAACCTGGAGTACCTAACATGTTTGGCCTCATAGGTGCCGAAGCTAATAAGATTGCACCAGGTAAGCGTATGCTATCAAGTATGACTCCTACCCTAGTAGAAAAGGATGGGGAGTTCTGGATGACCGTAGGAACTCCTGGAGGTTCTACGATTATCACATCTGTACTGCAAACGATACTTAACGTCCATGAATACGGCATGACTATGCAAGAAGCGGTTAATGCTCCACGCTTCCACCACCAGTGGCTACCAGATGTTGTATTGTTTGAACCAAATAGTTTTGATGCTGAAACTATAAAAGGATTACAAGAAAAAGGATATAATACTAATGAAGAGCAATCTCCAGTTATTGGAAAAGTGGACGGTATTTTAGTGCTTCCTGACGGCACCTTAGAAGGTGGAGCAGATAGACGTGGAGATGATACTGCGGTAGGGTTTTAAAAAGCTTCACGAGCACAACACTTAATTTTATAATAACTTTAAGAATACAGTAAATACTATAGTTGATTATAAAACGTTTTTATCGTTTTAACAGTAAAGGTTACTATCTTTGGCAGCCTTTTTGTATACTATAAGAAACCTTTAAAAAAACATATATTTATGAAATACATTGCGCTTTTTATGTGCTCCTTCCTTGCCTCAATGATGACGGCACAAAATCTTCCACTAGCGGTTAATGATGTCGCTCCATTAGAGACACACTCTAGTCCTATTCTTCAAGAGCTACTTTCTCAAGAAATAGCAAAGAATCCTAAATGGAAGAGCATGGTCAAAGCAAATAAAATGTCTATAGGTATTGTAGATATGAGTAATGTAGATAGAATAGAATATGCAGGATTAAACGATGAGTTTATGATGTATGCAGCGAGTCTACCCAAAATTGCAATTTTACTTGCAGCTATGGACGCTATAGAAAATGGCGAACTCAAAGATTCTAAGGAAGTACGCAAGGATATGCACCTCATGATTAGTAAATCAAATAATGCTGCATCTACACGTATGATTGACCGTGTAGGTTATGAAAAAATAGAACAAGTTTTACGTAGCGATCAGCTTAAACTTTATGATGAAGAAGTAGGTGGTGGTTTATGGGTAGGCAAAAGATATGCTGCTGGCGGAAGACGCCACCCAGAACCTATGAAAGGTCTTAGTCATGCTGCTACTGCAAGACAGGTATGTAGTTTTTATTACCAACTTGCAATGGGAAATCTTATTAACCCAGCACGATCTTTAGAAATGCTTAAAATCATGAAAGATCCTGCATTACACCACAAATTTGTAAATACCCTTGATAAAATTGCTCCAAAAGCTGATATCTATAGAAAGTCAGGATCATGGAAAAACTGGCACTCAGATTCTGTGCTTGTTTGGGGACCAGATCGTAAGTATATTTTGGTAGCTTTGATAGATGATTCTCAAGGAGAGCAGATTGTTAGAGATTTAGTAATTCCTTTAGAAAAAGCAATGAAAAAATCACGAGCTTTAGCATTCAACTAGAGCATCTCGCAATCCAAACATAATTAATGATAAAAAGACTTTATAAAAAAGCCTTTGATATAAGAGATGGTGAAATCACCATCTCTTTTTTTATGCAACTGTACATCTTTTTGGTGATCACAGTATTGCTCATTGTTAAGCCTACAGTAAATGCGCTTTTCCTCTCTGCACTAGGTGCAGAAAAATTACCCTATGGGTATCTCATGGTTGCCGTGGTAGCCATCATTAGTTCGTTTTTTTATAACAAAGCGCTCAAACAGTATTCCTTTAAGAGAGTTGCGACCATCACACTCTCTGCTTTTTGTCTATTTTTCATTATTCTTTCTGTAGCGCTACACTTCAAGTTTCTTGAAGTCTGGGTACTTTATCTCTATTATGTTCTTATATCGCTTTTTGCAGTAGTGGTAACCTCACAGTTCTGGATACTGGCAAACATGGTGTACAATGCAAGAGAAGCAAAGCGCTTATTTGGTTTTATAGGTGCTGGTGCTATTGCAGGAGGTATCTTTGGAGGATACTTGACAACGCTTATTTCTGCCATGTTCGGGAATAAGGTTTCTATTTTTATAGCAGGTATTCTTATTCTCTCATGTGTTCCCATTTTACACCATATTTGGAATTTGAGGCTTCGTACCCTTACTGTATATACTAGAAAAAAGGAGGTTCACCAAGCTACAACTCCAGACAGAAATGCATACCAACTCATATCAAAATCAAAGCATTTACTATACCTCGCATCGATAATTGGTGTAAGTGTAGTTGTGGCAAAGTTAGTCGACTTTCAATTTAGTGATTTTGCGCATAGAGCATTGCCAGATTCAGATGAGTTAGCTTCGTTTTTAGGTTTTTGGTTCTCTTCTTTTAATGTGGTTGCACTATTAATACAGCTGTTTATTACAAATAGAGTGCTCAGTTATCTAGGGGTAACCTCAACCATGCTCATCCTTCCACTAGGGATTGCTTTAGGATCCCTTCTATTTCTCACAGTACCTGAGCTTTGGGTACTTATCATTATCAAAGGATTAGATGGTAGCTTCAAACAATCAATAAACAAAGCTGCTGCCGAGCTTTCTATTTTACCCATACCCTACGCAATAAAAAATCAAGCTAAATCATTTATAGATATTGTGGTAGACAGTGTTGCTACAGGTCTCGCTGGGTTTTTGCTCATTTTCGTAATAAAAGGTATGGAGCTAGACACAAAGTTTGTGACAGTACTCACGCTCTTTTTTCTATTTGTTTGGCTCATTTTAATTTACAAATTAAGAGATGCTTATTTTGACTCTTTCCGTAGTAACTTAAAAAGTTTACTTCTCAACAAGGAGAGTTCTAAAAAGACATTCCAAGAAGATAGAACAATCTCTACCGCGAAACGTATTTTACAAACCGGTGAAGAGCAAGAAATACTAACGCTCCTTACGAGGTTATCTACTACAAAACTCAATCCCCTTAAGTCACATATTGTAAAACTTCTCGATCACCCTTCTAACGCTGTAAAAAAAGCAGCCTTAGAAGAATTATATTATTATAAAGAAGGCACAGCGCTGGCAAAGGTGAAAACACTTTTATCTAGTGAAGATGATGCACTCATCCTTGCGGTACTACAATATCTACTTCATCATACCCAATTGGAAGATGACAGCGTCTTTAACGAATACCTCAACCACGCTAATCAAAGAATATCAAAAGCAGCATTACTTTGCCTTGCACAAGATGCGCGCACTAATAACCGCCTTGCAACACGATTTGATTTAAGAAATCGTATTGCCAAAGAAATCGAGAGATTAGGAACTCCTGAAGGATTAGAAAATCAAAAAGAAACATCAGAATTACTGCTAACGATTGCATATTCTGGAATGAAAGAATTTTATTACTTCATTTCTATTCATTTTAGCAATAAGCAACGTTCTGTTGCTAGAAAGGCTATTCAGGCTGCAGGAATAACAACAGACCCACTTTTTGTAGGTCATCTACTTCAGAATCTTGAGGACAAAGACTTACGAAAAAGCGCTATTAAAAGTTTAACTCAGTATGGGCCAGAGATTACTAAGACCCTGCTTCAATTAGAAAGTGAGGATGCCTTTAGCCTTGACATCAAAAGAAATTTACCTAAAGTTATCGCAACTTTTAATTCGCAAAATGCCGTGCGCATTTTATATAAATTCCTAGCTAGTAATAATCTTATCGTACGTAAAAATGCTTCAAAATCACTGCTAAAGCTGAGTACACAAAATCCTTCTCTAGTAATTGATAAGCGACGTATAACGAGGTATATTCTAACGGAAAGCAACTATTATCAAAGTACTATAAATGCCCTATCAACTTTTTTAAAGCTTGTAAATAATACAAGTATGCTGGAAAGCTCCACAGATAAAGAAACAGAAATTTTACTTGCTCGTGAGGCGATTGTTATCATTTTAAGAGAGCAGGTAGATTTAAGTTTGAATAGTATTTTTACATTACTGAGCATACGCTATAACCAAGATGACATTACAGCCGCTTTTTTAGGATTAAAAAGCGATGATGATATTGCAAAAGTGAACGCTATCGAATTTCTAGACAATCTACTTCATATCAAGCTTAAGAATAAAATTCTACCGCTGTTAGAATACAACATTATTGAAACAGAAGAAGCAGATACAGCACACTTTGAAATAGAAGATCAGTCAGAATTTCAAACTATTCGTAACTTAATAAGAAACCGAAGCAGGCAGATGAATATCGCCATGCTTCATCTTATAGAAATCTTAGAGGACACGAGATATATTCCCATCACACAATCCTTTACTAAACATAGAAATAAAGGCATAAGCAAGCTAGCTACGAGAGTATTACAAGGTCTTAAAAGTTCTCAAAAAGCAAAGAAATAATATAAAAAATGCCCATTAGATGAGTTCTAATGGGCATTTTTAAATGTATTAATGGTGATGACTAAGATGGATTTACCACCTCATCAATACTACTTGCAAGATACATATGAGCTCCAGCAGAGTTTTTATTAAGAACATTAGTCATTAAGCAAACGATGTATTTCTTTCCATTAGGTTGTTCTACAATGATTACGGAGTTCATGTAGTTATATACATTACCTGCATAATCTTCACATCCTGGGTCTTTACTGCGATCACATTTATAAAAAGATCCAGATTTAAAAAATACAGCAGCATCATCAAGTCTATTAGATTGTGCATAACGTATTCTTCTATCTGTCATGTATAATAAACGCTTCATCTCAAGTGAGCTTTCTTCATCTATTACGTTTCCTTGCTCTAAGGCTACTAGAAATTTCATGAGCCCTTTAGGAGTACCTATACTTCCACCTTCACGACCTACATACTTCCCAGCAGGTCTTGTAAACATACCTCCTAGTCTCCAGTCGTCTTCTGTTATTCCTAGCTCTCTTAGTGGCTGATTCACAACTCGGTTTGCTTGGCTTGTAAGAGAGTCTCTGTCTGTCTCTACAAAGTAATTTTCAGACTCCTCTTCTGTTAAGTCGGCATAATCTCTTCCAAAGGCGTCTAGCAACATCGTTTCTCTGTATAATACACTCGCAGCTCCATTGTTACTCACAGACACCATATGATCTGCCCACTCGTATAATGAGAATTCATCACTTGCCACTACTTGACGCTTTGTAAGCTTGTCTTTATCGATATCATAAATAGGAATCGTATGATGATCACCTGTACCCCAATAACGTGCTTTCACTCGCTTATTACACATAAGTCCTGTGCGCAGTGCAAAATCATCTGGATAAGTTTCTGCAAGCTCATTAAAAAATCCGTTGAGTACAGCAATTTTACCTACACTTCCTGGCTGGTAACCAGCATTCTCTCTGTGGGCTGCATATTTCAAGTTTTCTGGATCGCTCATATCAAGAACTGCAAGGGAGTAGTTTCCGCCGGGAGTGATTCTTGCAATGGCACGTGCAAACTCTGGATCTTCTACGAGAAGTGCACCAAGAGAATCCTGCTTTCGCGAAAGCAAATTCAACTTAATATCATTTAGTTTCAAGTAAGCTCCGTTAGGAATACGTTTATTAGTGATGCTATCTTTCTCCATCTTTTGAAGACGATACAATCTTTTGATTCCAGTGCTATCATAACCATCAATAGGATAGATCATCGTGGCAACAAGTGTGGATAATGCAATAAATGTAAATGTGATAAATGTCTTCATTAGTTTATTGGTGCGTCTAAGGTTATTAAAAAGTCTTCATTAATTACAGGCGATATAGATTCTAAATATTCAGAAGTCTTGGCCGTTTTATTTTCTACGAAAGGTCTAATCTGGAACAACCACAGTTTATCATTCTCAAATCCTAGCTCAACATCATAAGCTCCATCATAAGTAGATCCTGTCATTTCTGGAAGGCGTGTTCTTATAGACTGAGCTATTGCACGTATATCATTTATGTTTTTCTCGTTTAAAATTTGCTTATCAAAGGTTGCTATATTCTTCTCTACTCCTCCTGTTGCTGGTAAGCGTATATAATCTGCTTGACGTGCAGGAGAAAGTAATCTGCTTCCCGTTGCTGTCACAAGTCTAGTTTCGGCAGCTTGGCCATCTACAGCACCTCCTGCTCCACGGCTAAAGGCAATTGTAAGATCCTCATCCGTTCCTTGATTAATCCCTTTAGTAATCATTACTCCACTATAAGCAACATCTACAGATGGTATAATTAAAATGGATGGAAATACATTCTCTGGGTTACTTAAATATTGCTGACGCCACTTAAAGCTACGCTCCGTGTATGGAGAAGCCCAGACATCCTTAATCCCTTTTAAGATTTTATCCTCATCTAAGATATTAAAGAGTGTCAGGTTCAATCCTGCGCCTGTAAACTCTTCAAGGTCTTCCATATTAGTGTCACTTCGTAAGAACACTGGTGTTTTACCAATAGGTGATTTAAATACTTTCTGGAAATCTGCTCTCAAGCTATTCACAAATGACGGTTTCAGTGTCATTACATTAATCGCATCACGTAACCTCTTCAACTCTTCTAGTTGGAAGGTCTCTATTTCTTTTGATGATGCACCAGAGGCTTTCATGTCTTCCGCTTTCGCGAAAGCGTTATTTAAAAACTCCCAGTAAGAACCGTCATAATCGGCCATTTTTTGGTCCATGTGATCTTTAAATATTCCAAAAGGAATCACAAGACCTTCTACCACCTGTTCTGGAAACATCTTTTTAAGCTGACCAAGATTTGCCGCTTTAGGACCTACAAGTTTTCCAGATGCGCTTGCATCAAGATCTCGCATGTTTATAATATTCTTTTTATCAAGCTGAATCTTCTCTACAGGTACCGTTACTTGGCTCGTAGAACGTTGTTTCTTTGTAAATAACTCACGTTCCTCATCTGTAATATCGTCTTCGCCTTTTATGATAACGCTTCCTTTATTTGAAACTGCATAAAACACGTTCTTACCGCTATACTTATTCAAATCCTGAAGGTTTTCTTGTGATAATGCCGCATTAGGAATACCTAAGTTTCTAGCTAGTAATTGCACGTGAGAAACAAGGTTACCTTCTGATACGGTCATAATTCCCGCAACGGGTTTAAGATCTGATGGTGGTTTTTCAAAAACGTAAATCTTTTCCGTATCTACCTCCACTCCTTCTGGAGATCCTTCTATAACCACAAGTTCACCATAAGCATACCCAGGGTTTAATCCTCTTACAGAAGACTGTCCATCTATATCCATTACTTTATTCTCAAGACCTGAATGCTTTGCGATAAAAGCTCCTAAGGTGCTTACACTCTCTCCTAGGTCTAGCGCTACAGATGAACGTACACGATCATCTATAAAACCATATGCCTTAGGTTCAAATTGCGCATAGATATCTACAATCTCCTGATAGTTTGCTTTTACCTGAGAAGCACTCCACTCTACAAGTCCTCTTGATGTAGCAAGAAAATCATTAAGTTGTGCTACGCTTCTATCATTATGATAACTATCTGCTATTAAATAAGGCTCCACAGCCGCCCACTCATTCATTTCTATAAGTCCTGTTCCCGTTGCGGCATAACCCAACGTCTGAATCTTATATAGCAAACTCTTAAGCGTCTCTGGTTTCCACTCTTGTGTTTTTATAAGAAGTATATCTTCAAGTTCGTTAGAAAGATCAAGCATGGTAAGCTTATCACTTCCTCTATCTAAAGTTTCTATCTCCTGACGGATTAAGCATAAAATATCTGCAATTTCTGGGACTAAAATTTCAGGAGAGGCGTCACGCTCACTGTTTGAAAGAAAACTTTCAATACGTTCTGTAAGATCATTTTTTACAGATACACGATTTACTTGTGCTTGCAATTCCTTAAAGTTAATAGGTGCATAATAAGCAGCCATAGTTTTTTCTAGAGTATCAAACTGAGATTTTAATTTATCAGAGAGATTGCCTTTATGCTTTGCCCTAAACTCTTGAACCATCTGGATATCGCTCACGCTAGGCTTACCATGTATTTTAATACGAGCATCCATAAACTTAGGATAATCTTCGGCAAGGATTTTTGACTCGCTACGCATCCGTTGTGCAATATTACTATCTCCATCGTGTGGTATATCTCGCAATGTCTGACGTAATAGGTAGTAATTCTGTCTTAGTCTCGTATCGCTGCGCAGTAACCACTCATAAAAGTCGATACCCCATGCCTCTTCATCTTCAGACTGTACTGCGCCTCTATAAAATTGAGATTTGCGCTGCACCCATCCATCATCTACACTGCCTAAGTAGCGAGCGAGTTGATATTGTTTAATGCGGCTATGGTCATTTGCCACATCCCAAAAAAGTTCTTTGTCTGTATTTGCAAGTATATCTGCTACATATAAATGATGCTTTTTACCAAGAGCAATAAGATCATCGCTATAACTAGCGTGCTGTACACCACCACCTATATCGTCTGGACAAGGGTCACGGGCTTCACGCTGTGTACCATCTTTACAAAACCATTCTATCTTTTTGTAAGGACCGCGAGCATTTTCTTTAAATGTTTCAATACTCTTTTTTATAGATGCCACAGGAAGGTCCTGCGCATACACTGTACTTGCTATACAGATAGTAAAACTTGTAAGCAATAACTGGGTAATTTTCAACATGTAGTGTTGTTTGATTTGATTGTTCGGACTAATATAGGTTAGTCCAAATTTGATTGACTAGAGATTAACGTAAATCTAAGTGATAATTAACTTAATAATAACGATTACAGTCTAGAGAACACTCATTAGTAAATAATATAATTATGATAGCATTTATAGGCTTGAAATAATACTGATATGAAGCGTTACGCTTTCGCGAAAGCGTATTAACCTACCTTGCAATCGTGAAAATAAACTCTGTAAATTTCCCCAGCTCTGACTCAACTCTTATGGTACCGCCAAGATTATTTACAAGTTTTTGTACAGTAGAAAGTCCGATTCCATGACCGCGCTCTCCATTTTTATCTAGGTGTCCTACAGTACTAAAAAGCGTAAAAATACTCTCTACCTTATCTTCCTCTATACCGCGACCATTATCTCTTACCGAAAACTCAAAATGCTTAGACGTTTGTGTGGCTTTAATATCTATTACTGTATGCTTCTTATCGTTATACTTAAGACTGTTACCTATAAGGTTTAAGAAAATCTGATCTAGTGCAGATCTATTACAATGCAGCTCTATGTTATTATCTGGAAAATGAACTTCGCACTCATAGTTGATGTTAAGAAGATCTACAAGATCCTCAAGCATATCGTTGAGCATGAACTCATGCACATCATCCTTATCATAAGCAGTACTCTCATAATGCGTGAGTATATTAGTGATATACTTACTCATAGACATCGATGATTTTTTGAGGTAGCTCAAGTAGTTTTTACCTTTTTCATCTATCTCATCATTATATTTTTTCTTTAAAATATCTGATGTTAATATGAGATTTGCAAGCGGCATTTTAAGATCGTGAGACACAGTCCCTGCAAAATCTTGTAGTAAAGAATTATGCTTAGTAAGATTTTCCTTGGCAGCTCTTAACTTGGCATTTACAGATCGTAATTCAAAAAGGCGTTCTACTTGTTTACCTAGAGTAATGAGAGCCTCTCGTTGTTCTTGATTTAGCTTATTAGGTTTGTGATCAATCACACATAGTGATCCAACTGCCATTCTGTTTTTAGTGCGTAATGGTATTCCCGCGTAAAATATAACTGGTGAATCACCTTTAGTAAGAGGATTGTTTACAAACCTCAAATCTTTAGTAGCATCTGGGATTTCAAAAATCTCATTGGGTGTTAAAATCGCATGCGCGCAGAAGGAACTATCTCGTGAGGTTTCGCAAGGTGCAAAACCTACTTTAGACTTAAACCACTGTCTGTCTTCGTCTACAAGTGTCACGAGAGCTACAGGCGTATTACATATGTAAGCAGCAAGTTTAGTAATATAATCAAAGTCTGGTTCTTGAGCTGTATCTAGAAGTTCTAGACCATGCAGAGCTTTCATGCGCTTAAACTCATTTACGGGTGTTGCTGGTGCTATCATACTGGCGATACATTTAAGAGCCGTTTTAGGGTGTTGAACAGTTCGGCTCAAGAGGCAAAGATAACGGCTTACTTTTAACGTTATAGCGTTTATACGATATCATTTTGACTGTATTGAATGAGTTGAGACGATATAATAACATAGAATTTACAAATTTTTTGCGAACTTGAGGTATATTACAGTCAATGTATTAGCAACTACTCAAATAAAATAATGACTAGAAATCAATAAAATTCGCAAAAACTACTGTGCGTGCATAGTAAATTATTGTATATTTACAACGATTTCGGAATGAAACCTTATGAATGACAAAACAATAGACTACTGTTTGAGAGCCACTTGGCAAGCAGTTATGAAAATGTATAATGAACAAGCAGCAGAGTTTGATGTAACGATGGCCGTTGGTTTTGCCCTGTTAAGTATAGATCCAGACCAAGGCACACCTTCTACAGCATTAGGTCCACGTATGGGTATGGAAGCTACTTCCCTATCTCGTACACTTAAGACTATGGAAGAAAAAGGCTTGATAGAACGCAAACCTAATCCAGCAGACGGACGCGGTGTTCTTATACATCTTACTCCATTTGGAAAAGAAAAAAGAGATTTCTCAAAAACAAAAGTAAAAACCTTTAATGGTGCTGTGAGAGAAACTATAAGTGAAGAAAAAATCAACAACTTTTATGAAGTTATTGATACCATCAATGATTTGATTCAAAATAGAAAAGTTTTTAACCAAAAAGAAACCTTAGTAAAATAATGGCAAAACGTAGAATAAAGAAAGTAGCCGTCATCGGTAGCGGAATTATGGGAAGCGGTATCGCTTGTCATTTTGCAAATATCGGTGTAGATGTACTCTTACTAGACATCGTACCTAGAGAACTAAATGCTAAAGAACAAGCAAAAGGTCTTACACTTGAAGATAAAGTAGTTCGTAACCGTATGGTAAACGATGCACTTACTACTGCTTTAAAAAGTAAGCCTTCTCCTATTTACAACCAATCTTTTGCAAGTAGAATCACCACAGGAAACCTTGAGGATGATATTGCAAAAGTGAAAGACGTAGACTGGATTATAGAAGTAGTTGTAGAAAGACTTGATATCAAAAAGCAAGTTTTTGAAAACTTAGAAAAACACAGAACTCCTGGCACACTTATTACTTCAAACACTTCTGGTATTCCTATCCAGTTTATGTCTGAGGGTCGTAGTGAAGATTTCCAGAAGCATTTCTGTGGGACACACTTCTTTAACCCTGCGCGTTACCTGAAATTATTTGAAATCATCCCTGGACCAAAAACAGACCAGAGCGTACTTGATTTCTTAAATAACTACGGTGAGCAATTTTTAGGAAAAACATCTGTAGTAGCAAAAGATACTCCAGCGTTTATAGGTAACCGTATCGGTATCTTCTCTATCATGTCATTATTCCACACGGTTAAGGAGATGGGAATGACGGTTGAAGAAGTAGATAAACTCACGGGACCAGTAATAGGTCGTCCTAAGTCGGCTACGTTCCGTACTGTAGATGTTGTTGGTCTTGATACCCTTGTACATGTTGCAAACGGTATCTCAGAAAACTGTCCTAAGGACGAAAGAAAAGAATTATTTGCCTTACCAGGTTTCATCAGTACCATGATGGAAAATAAATGGTTAGGTTCAAAAACTGGTCAAGGATTCTATAAAAAGAATGTTGATGCGACAGGACAGAAAGAAATCCTTACGCTAGACCTAGATACTATGGATTACCGCTCTGCAAAAAGAGCAAAATTTGCAACCTTAGAGCTTACTAAAACTATCGATAATGTATACGATCGTTTTAAAGTGCTTGTAGGTGGTAAGGACAAGGCTGGTGAATTTTACCGCAAGTCTTTTGCACACCTTTTCGCATACGTACAAAATCGTATTCCAGAAATCACAGATGAGCTTTACAAGATAGATGATGCTATGAAAGCTGGTTTTGGCTGGGAGCACGGACCATTCCAGATTTGGGATGCCGTTGGTGTAGAAAAAGGTATCGAACTAATGAAAGCAGAAGGTCTTGAGGTTGCCACTTGGGTAACAGATATGACTGCTGCTGGAATCGATACATTCTATTCAGTAAAAGATGGAGCTACGCATGTATATTCCGCTTCCGCGAAAGCGCATGTAAAAAAACCTGGTCAAGATTCATTTATCATTCTTGACAACATTAGAAAACAAACTGAAGTATTCTCAAACTCTGGAGTATCTGTACAAGATCTAGGAGACGGAATCTTAAATGTAGAATTCCGCTCTAAGATGAACTCTATAGGAGGTGATGTTCTTGCAGGATTAAATAAGGCTATTGATATGGCCGAAAAGGATTACGACGGACTAGTAGTAGGAAATCAAGGTACTAACTTCTCTGTAGGAGCAAATATTGGAATGATTTTCATGTATGCCGTAGAGCAAGAATATGATGAGCTTAACGCTGCTATAAAATATTTCCAAGATACGTGTATGCGTCTTCGTTACTCTGCTATCCCTACAGTTGTTGCACCTCACGGTATGACTTTAGGTGGTGGATGTGAGATGACACTGCACGCAGACCGCGTAGTAGCTGCTGCCGAATCTTATATTGGACTCGTTGAGTTTGGTGTAGGTGTAATCCCTGGTGGTGGTGGATCTAAGGAAATGGCTTTAAGAGCATCAGATAAGTTTGATAAAGGTGATGTACAGTTAAATGTACTTCAAGAGCACTTCCTTACCATTGGTATGGCAAAAGTCTCTACATCTGCTCATGAAGCCTATGACCTTAATATCCTAAAGCACGGTAAAGATATCGTTGTGGTAAACCGTGATCGTCAGATTGCAACGGCTAAGGCTGTAGCACGCCAGATGGCAGATCAAGGATATACACAACCGGTAAAACGTAATGATGTACTTGTATTAGGTAAGCAGGCATTAGGAATGTTCTTAGTAGGAACAGATTCTATGGAAGCTTCTCACTACATCTCTGAGCACGATAAAAAGATTGCAAATAAACTTGCTTACGTTATGGCAGGTGGAGATCTTTCTGAGCCTACAAGAGTTTCTGAGCAGTACTTATTAGATCTTGAACGCGAAGCGTTCTTATCACTAGCTACTGAGAGAAAATCACTAGAGCGTATCCAGCATATGCTACAGAAAGGGAAGCCTTTACGTAACTAATATATAAATGCCCTTAGCCTCCCCTTTGAAGGGGAGGTTGGTGGGGATGTTTAAATTTAGATGTTATCAGCATATAACTTTCTAACTACAATAGCATCTCCCCTAGCCCCTCTTCAAAGAGGGGGATTATAACCTAATAAAGAAACACTGTTATTATGAAAACAGCATATATAGTAAAAGCCTACCGTACCGCAGTAGGAAAAGCACCTAAAGGTGTCTTCAGATTCAAGCGAGCAGATGAGCTTGCTGCAGAAACCATCCAGTATATGATGAAGGAGCTGCCTGAGTTTGATAAAAAACGCATAGATGACGTAATCGTAGGAAATGCAATGCCAGAAGGATCACAAGGTCTTAACATGGCGCGTCTTATCTCATTAATGGGACTTGACGTAATTGATGTACCTGGTGTAACCGTAAACCGTTTTTGTTCTTCTGGAATAGAAACTATCGGGATGGCAGTTGCAAAGATTCAAGCAGGAATGGGCGATTGTATTATCGCTGGTGGTGCGGAGTCTATGTCTTCTGTACCTATGACCGGATTTAAACCAGAATTGAACTACGATGCCATTGTAAAAACTGGACACGAAGATTACTACTGGGGAATGGGTAACACCGCAGAGGCTGTAGCAAATGAATTCAAGGTATCTCGTGAAGATCAAGATGAGTTTGCATACAACTCACACATGAAGGCATTACGTGCGCTTGCAGAAGACCGTTTCCAAGATCAGATTGTTCCTATTGATGTGGAGCAAACGTATATCGATGCAAATGGTAAGAAAGCAACTAGATCTTACACTGTAAATAAAGACGAAGGACCACGTGCTGGGACTAGTAAAGAAGCGCTTGCAAAGCTAAGAGCAGTATTTGCTGCTGGCGGAAGCGTTACTGCTGGTAACTCTTCACAAATGAGTGATGGTGCTGCTTTTGTGATGGTGATGAGTGAGGAGATGGTAAAAGAATTAAATATCGAACCTATCGCACGTATGGTAAACTATGCTGCGGCTGGTGTACCACCACGTATTATGGGAATAGGTCCTGTAGCTGCGATTCCTAAGGCATTAAAACAAGCAGGTCTTAAGCAAAATGATATTGAGCTTATCGAACTTAACGAGGCATTTGCATCACAATCACTTGCAGTAATTCGTGAGCTAGGTCTTGATCCAGATATTATTAACGTAAATGGTGGAGCAATCGCTTTAGGTCACCCACTAGGATGTACAGGAGGTAAACTTTCGGTACAGTTATTTGACGAGATGCGCAAGCGTGATATGTCAGGTAAATACGGGATGGTAACTATGTGTGTAGGTACTGGACAAGGAGCAGCAGGGATTTACGAATTCCTTAAATAATATGATGGATGAGATCTTCTATTAAAAGGATCATCTCATCTATCTAAAGTTCGCTTTCGCGAAAGCGGGAAAAGAAAAATTAAAAAAGAATAACACAATTTAAACATAGAGATCAGATTTTAGAAGGATGATTACCCCCTATCTAACGTCTAAAATCTCGAATCTAATATCAAATTATGGCAACAGAAGAAACAAAAAAAGATATCCTACGCGGTGGACAATTTATCGTAAAAGAAACAGCTTGTGAAGATGTCTTCACAATGGAAGACCTTGACGAGGAGCAGAAAATGATGCGTGACAGTACTAAGGAGTTTGTAGATCGTGATCTATGGGCACACTGGGAGCGTTTTGAAAAGAAAGATTATGCATACACAGAGGAGACAATGCGTACCGCTGGTGAACTTGGTTTACTAGGTGTTGCAGTACCAGAAGAGTATGGTGGATTAGGAATGGGCTTTGTATCTACAATGCTTGTTTGTGATTACATCTCTGGTGCAACTGGATCTTTTAGTACAGCCTTTGGAGCACATACAGGAATTGGTACCATGCCAATTACTTTATACGGTAACGAAGCGCAAAAACAAAAATACGTACCTAAACTTGCTACTGGTGAGTGGTTTGGTGCTTACTGTCTTACAGAACCAGGTGCTGGATCTGATGCAAACTCAGGTAAAACAAAAGCAGTTCTTTCTGAAGATGGAAAATCTTACAAGATTTCTGGACAGAAAATGTGGATTTCAAACGCAGGATTCTGTAACCTTTTTATTGTATTCGCAAGAATAGAAGACGATAAGAACATTACAGGATTTATTGTAGAAAATGATCCTTCTAACGGAATCACACTAGGTGACGAAGAGAAAAAATTAGGTATCCACTCTTCTTCTACACGTCAGGTATTCTTTAACGATACAGTAGTATCTGCAGATAATATGCTTTCTGAGCGAGGTAATGGATTTAAAATTGCGATGAACGCACTTAACGTAGGACGTATTAAACTTGCAGCTGCTTGTCTTGATGCACAACGTCGTGTAGTAAATGAAGCAGTAACGTATGCTAAGGAGCGTGTACAGTTTAAAACTCCTATTGTAAACTTTGGAGCAATCAAGCAAAAACTTGCTATAATGGCTACCAATGTATATGTAGATGAGTCTGCATCATACAGAGCTGCAAAGAACATAGAGGATCGTATCGCTATGCGTCATGCAGAAGGAAATACACACCAAGAAGCAGAGCTTAAAGGTGTTGAGGAGTATGCTATTGAGTGTTCTATCCTTAAGGTTGCCGTATCTGAAGATGTACAGAATACAACAGATGAAGGTATCCAAGTTTTTGGAGGAATGGGCTTTAGTGCAGATGCTCCTATGGAATCTGCTTGGAGAGATGCTCGTATCGCTCGTATCTATGAAGGTACAAACGAGATTAACCGTATGCTAGCGGTAGGAATGATGGTAAAGAAGGCAATGAAAGGTCATGTAGACTTTATGGGGCCTGCTACTGCTGTAGGTGAAGAGCTTATGGGTATTCCTTCTTTTGATACACCAGACTTTTCTGAAACGTTATCTGAAGAGAAAGATCTTCTTAAGCGTCTTAAGAAAGTATTCTTAATGGTAGCAGGATCTGCTGCAAAGAAGTACGGTACAGAACTTGAGCAACACCAGCAATTACTAATGGCTGCTGCAGATATCTTGATTGAAATCTATATGTCTGAGAGTGCAATCTTACGTACTGAGAAGAATATCAAGCGTTCTGGTCTTGAGAGCCAAGCAACACAACTTGCAATGACTCAACTATACTTATTTAACGCAGTAGATATTATCCAGACGAAGGCTAAAGAAGCGATTATCTCTTTTGCCGAAGGTGATGAGCAACGCATGATGCTTATGGGTCTTAAGCGTTTTACAAAGTATACAAACCAGCCTAATGTAATAGGCTTACGCAACCAGATTGCTGCAGATGTTGAGCAAGCTGGAAAATATCGCTTTGACGCACAATAAACCTTAATAAGTCACTTAAACATGTGTAATAGATTACGTATTGAAAATGACTTAAAAGTGTTTATGTTCGCTTGCGCGAAAATTTAATGTTATCAAAGCCACTTCTACAATCGGAGTGGCTTTTTTTGTACCCTACTACTACAACGATTTCGTAACACAACACCCTATCTTATATAATGAAAATTAAAAAAGTCCTTGTCGCCAATCGCGGGGAAATTGCTATTAGAGTACTACGTGCCTGTACAGAACTTAACATCGCTACGGTTGCGATATACACCTACGAAGACAGATACTCACAACATCGCAATAAAGCAGATGAGTCTTACCAAATAGGCAAGAATAATGAGCCACTCAAGCCCTACCTTGATATGGATCAGATTATTGACCTAGCCAAATCTAAACATGTAGATGCCATTCACCCCGGATACGGTTTCTTATCTGAAAACTCCACCTTTGCAAGAAAATGTGCCGAAAACGGTATCATCTTTATAGGTCCCGAACCTGAAGTGATGGATGCCTTAGGTGATAAAATCACTGCAAAAAAAGTTGCTCAAAAGTGTGGTGTTCCTATTATAGAAAGTAATAAAATTGCACTTTACACGCTTGACATCGCTCTTAGTGAAGCTACAAAAATAGGCTATCCTGTGATGCTTAAAGCTGCCTCAGGTGGTGGTGGTCGAGGGATGCGTATCATTCGTAAGATAGAAGATTTACAGCTTAGCTTTGACTCGGCTCGTAATGAGGCGCTAAACTCATTTGGGGATGATACCATGTTTCTAGAGAAATATGTAGAAGATCCTAAGCATATAGAAGTACAGATTGTAGCAGATTCTCACGGTAACATCAGGCACTTGTATGAGCGTGATTGCTCTGTACAGCGTAGACACCAGAAAGTGGTAGAGATGGCTCCTTCTTTTGGGTTATCACAAACACTACGTGATAATCTATATAAATATGCCGTTGCCATCGCTACCGAAGTAAACTATAACAATATTGGTACTGTTGAGTTTCTTGTGGATGCAGATGATAATATTTACTTCATTGAGGTAAATCCGCGTATTCAAGTGGAGCATACGGTTACTGAGATGGTAACGGGTATTGATCTTGTAAAAACACAGATTTTTGTCGCTGGAGGTTATAATCTTTCAGATAAGCAGATTAAAATTTACGGTCAGGAATCTATTGGAACTTATGGTTTTGCGATACAATGCCGACTTACAACTGAAGATCCTGTAAATAACTTTACGCCAGATTATGGTAAGATTACCACCTACCGCAGTGCATCTGGAATGGGAATCCGTCTTGATGCAGGAAGTATTTATCAAGGGTATAAAGTAAGTCCATTTTTTGACTCTATGCTTGTCAAAGTTTCTGCACATGGTAGAACGCTTGATGGCTCTATTCGTAAGATGGTCAGAGCCTTAAAAGAGTTTAGAATACGTGGTGTAGAAACGAACATTCACTTTCTGCAAAATGTCATCCAGACAGATACTTTTAAGAATGGAAAAACTACCGTAAACTTTATACAGAACACTCCTTCCCTATTTGACATCAAGCTATCACAAGACAGAACTTCAAAAGTAGTTCAGTTTCTTGCAGAGGTAAGTGTCAATGGAAATTCTGACGTAAAGAAAAAGGATGACTCTAAGATATTTAGAACACCAGAAACCCCATTATACAGCCTCTCAGACCCTTTCCCGAAAGGGACCAAAGACTTACTCACAGAGTTAGGTCCAGAGGAATTCTGTAAATGGCTCATGGCAGAAAAAAAGATACATTTTACAGATACAACCATGCGTGATGCACACCAGTCCCTACTGGCTACACGCATGCGCTCGTATGATATGCTCAAAGTAGCATCTAGTTTTGCAAAAAATCACCCTAACACCTTTAGTATGGAAGTTTGGGGAGGTGCAACCTTTGATGTTTGCTTGCGTTTCTTACACGAAAGCCCATGGACAAGACTGCGCGAACTGCGTAAAGCGGTGCCTAATATTCTTTTCCAGATGCTCTTGAGAGGATCAAACGGTGTAGGATACAAGGCGTATCCAGATAACTTGATAGAGAAATTTGTCGAAAAATCTTGGGAGAATGGTGTAGATATTTTTAGAATTTTTGATTCGCTTAACTGGGTAAAAGCCATGGAACCTAGCATCCAGTACGTGCGTAACCTCACAGGAGGAATTGCCGAAGGTGCGATAAGCTACACTGGAGATATTCTTGATGTAAAGCAAACTAAGTATGATCTTAAGTATTATACCCAACTAGCAAAAGATCTTGAAAACGCAGGAGCACATATGATTGCCATAAAAGATATGGCAGGACTCTTGAAACCATATGCCGCTACAGAACTGGTAACAGCGCTTAAAGACACCGTAAACTTACCGATACATTTACATACGCATGATACGTCATCACTACAGACGGCTACCTATCTCAAGGCCATTGAGGCAAATGTAGACGTAGTAGATGTAGCCCTGGGCGGACTATCAGGACTCACCTCTCAACCTAACTTTAATGCGGTGGTAGAGATGATGAAATATCAAGAGCGTGAGCATCCTTTTGAGATGGACAAACTCAATCAGTTTTCAAATTTCTGGGAAGACACCCGCGAGCTCTACTACCCTTTTGAGTCTGGACTCAAGGCAGGAACGGCAGAGGTTTTCCAGCATGAGATTCCTGGAGGGCAATATTCTAACCTGAGACCACAAGCAACTGCTTTAGGTCTTGGTGATCGCTTTGCCGAAGTAAAAAAGATGTATGCTGCTGTAAATAGTATGTTTGGAAACCTAGTTAAAGTAACACCTAGCTCAAAAGTAGTGGGTGATATGGCAATATTTATGGTGACTAATAACCTTACGCCAGAAGATGTGATGGAACGTGGCGACACGATTTCCTTCCCAGAATCTGTGATTAATTTCTTTAAAGGCGATTTAGGTCAGCCAGTAGGTGGTTTCCCTAAAAAGTTACAAGCTATCATCTTAAAGAATAAAGAAGCGTATACAGACCGTCCTAATGCGCATCTTGCTCCAGTAGATTTTGATGAAGAATACACAGCGTTTACAACCAAGTTTCAAAAAGGATTTACACGTCCTCTAGAGATGGAAGACTTCTTATCATATATGCTCTACCCTAAGGTGTTTGAGCAAGCGCATGAGAATTATAAGAAGTATGGCAACCTAGCCCTCGTACCTACTAAGAATTTCTTTTACGGTATGGCGTTAGGAGAAGAGATTCTCATTGAGCTAGAACCTGGTAAAACAGTCATCATCAAGTTACTTTCTATTGGGATACCTAGTGATGAAGGAATGCGTACCGTGTTTTTTAAAGTAAATGGTGAGAACCGCTTTGTCGAAGTACACGACACCTCACTCAACATTAAGAAAGTAGAAAATCTTAAAGTAGACCCAGAAGACAGCAACCAGATAGGCGCTCCCCTACAAGGATCCCTCTACAAGGTACTTGTCAAAAAAGGTCAAGAGGTAAAGGAGAACGACCCACTCTTTATCATAGAAGCCATGAAAATGGAAACCACCGTAGTCGCCTCAACAAACGGCCGCGTAGCATCCATTACCGTAAGCGACGGCAATATGGTCTCACAAAATGACCTCGTTCTTACCATTGAATAGTACGCTGCGCTATTGATTTCTTTTAAGTACGCTTTCGCGAAAGTGTAACAAACTAAAAACCACCCGAGGAATTGGGTGGTTTTTTTGTGGGTTAATATAAATCAAATTATTTTCTCTATTTGTGGGTAACCACATAATTGTGATAAACATTTTCATTAATTTCAGCCTTTAAAACTTTGTCAAATTATTTCGTACAGTTATGGAGGAAGGTATATATGAACAGATCATCACTAAATTGGTAAGAACAAAAATAGAAACAATAAATGCGGATGTCTTTTATATTAAAGAAGTACCCGTTGATAGAGATGAAGCTTCACTGATACTTTCAAGACATCTTTTTTATTCTATTAAACAGGCGCTTAATCTAATTAAGAACTCAGATAAAACTAACAGGAAAATTAGTATAGCCAATAAAATAATTAGACTACTTCGTGATGAATTAGAAAATGTAAACTTTGAAGATGATATAATTGAGAACGAAGGCAGTATACTAAAAGGTGTATTTACCAAAGCAGATAATTATTATTCTGACATGGACTTGAAGCTTTCGGAAATAACTCCATATACGAGATTGACTCATAGTGAATTATTTACTGGGTCGAATAAGGGAATTTCACTCGAAAGTGAAATTCGTAAAGAAATTCTTTCTTCAGATAAAATTGATTTAATTGTGTCTTTTATCAAATTTTCAGGAATACGAATCCTGGAGCCGGCATTGAAAAGATTTGTTTCTAATGGAGGTCAGTTGCGCATCATTACAACAACCTATATGGGGGCTTCAGATTATAAAGCAATCAAATTATTGTCAAATTTACCTAACACTACAATCAAAATATCTTATAATACAGGAAATGAACGACTACATGCGAAAGCATACTTATTTAAAAGAAACACTGGTTTTCATACTGCTTATATAGGTTCTTCAAATTTTTCTCGTTCTGCACTAACAAATGGCTTAGAATGGAATATTAAAATAACTACTAAAGAAGTACCTCATATTATAGAAAAATTTGAAAAGATTTTTGATAGCTATTGGGAAAATAGAGACTTTGAAATTTATGATGACAAAAAGCAACAGGAAAAATTAATCGGCGCTCTTAAAGAAGGAGGAGTTCCAAATATTTCAAATAGTTTGATGACCTATTTTGATCTAAAGCCTTATCCTTTTCAGGAAGAAATTTTAGAAAAATTAGAAGTTGAGCGAACTGTACACAAAGAGCATAAAAACCTTGTTGTCGCAGCCACTGGCACAGGAAAAACAATGATTGCTGCCTTTGACTACAAAAGATTTAAAATTACTCATTCATCAAGTAAGCTTCTATTTATAGCTCATAGAAAAGAAATTCTTCATAAGTCTCTACAAACATTTCAAGCTGTCCTAAAAGATCAAAATTTTGGTGAATTTTGGGGTGATGGAAAAGTACCTGCTTCCTACAATAATGTTTTCGCTTCAGTACAAACTGTAAAAAACCAATTAAGTTCTTTAGACCTATCTCCAGATTACTACGATTACATAATTATTGACGAATGTCATCATTCTACAGCTTCTAGTTACAGAACAATTCTTGAGTATTTTAAACCTAAAATTCTTTTAGGTTTGACCGCCACACCGGAACGAATGAGCGGCGAAGATATTAAGGAAGACTTTGGGAATAGAATAGCTGCAGAAATAAGATTACCCGAAGCACTCAATAACAAACTTCTTTGTCCATTTCACTACTTTGGAATTTCTGATAGTATAGATTTATCTGGAGTTACTTGGGAAAAAGGAAAATATAAGGCATCTGAGCTAACAAAGATTTATACAAAAAATGATATTCGAGTAGGAGAAATAATAAGTGGTCTAGAAAAATATACCAATGATATAAATGAAGTGCGTGCGCTATGTTTTTGTGCAGGAATTAAACACGCTCAATATATGGCGGAGAAGTTTACACTAGCAGGTTTAAGTGCTAATTTTATAACTGGAAATACTGACAAAATAGAGAGAATCCGAATACGTAGAGACTTAGAAATGAAAACTATTAATTATCTCTTCGTAGTTGACATTTTTAACGAAGGCGTCGATATACCTGAGATTGATACGGTATTATTTTTAAGACCTACTGAAAGTTTAACAGTTTTTCTACAACAACTAGGCAGGGGATTGAGGCTTTCAGAAGATAAAGATTGTCTAACTGTTTTAGACTTTGTTGGTAATGCAAAACCTGAATATAATTTTGAAAATAAATTTAGAGCCTTGATTGGGAAAACCAATAGTTCTGTCATCAAAGAAATAGAAGATGAGTTTCCTCACTTGCCACTAGGTTGTTCTATAATTCTTGAAAAAATAGCAAAAAAAACAATATTAAATAATATCCGAAATGCGACACGATTCAACCGCAATCAACTTATAGAAAAAATAAAAACTTTCAATAATAAAACTGACCTTAAGTTAACACTTGCCAATTTCATTGACTTTACAAATATTCCTCTTCAAACCATTTATAAAAAAGGCTGTTGGTCAAGGCTATGTCAAATTGCTGGAAAAATCCCGAATTTCCCTCAAACTAATGAGAAAGAAATAATTTCTACAATTGGTAAAAAATGGCTGTCATGCAAATCATCAAGCTATTTCAATTTTCTATTGTCTTTAACTAAGAAAAATTTTGACATAAAACTTGAAGAATATTCTGAGAGTGAACAGAAAATGTTGTTAATGCTACATTATGATTTTTGGCAAAAAGAAGCAGGATTTAAAAACCTAGAGGAGAGCGTTAGAGAAATAGGAGCTAATAAAATATTAGTTAAAGAATTGAAAGAAGTTCTAGAGATTCTTATTGATAAAATAGACTTTAAAGAATATGATATTTCTCTTCCATATGTTCAACCATTGAAAGTTCATGCTCGATACACTAGAGACCAAATTTTAGCAGGATTTGGTAGTAGTACATTTGAGAAAAAATCTTCAAACAGAGAAGGAACTGCTGAAAATAAAAAATTAAACACTGAGATTCTATTTATAAATCTTATCAAATCAGAAGAGAATTTTTCGCCAACAACGATGTATGATGATTATGCAGTAACAGAGTCACTATTTCACTGGCAAACACAAAATTCTGCCCGACCAGATATTGGTAAAGGATTATCTTATATACAACATCAAAAAAATGAAAAGATTATTCTTCTATTTCTAAGAGAACAAGCCAAAGATGAATATGAGAATACAATTGGATATGTATTTATAGGACGTGGCAAACTAAAAGACTACTCAGGCTCAAAACCTATGAATATAAATTGGGAATTAGAAGAGCCTTTACCAAAATATATTTGGAACGAGTCAGCCAAATTAATTGTGTAGAATATCTATCTACATTTCGCGTAAACGTATTTGAGATATTTACAGTGACCAACCCCATCCCCACCAAAACCATATCTTTGAGTAACACACCACCAGCACTCAACCTATGGACGCCAAACCGCAAAAATATTCCGTCACTTATATCGTATTACTTATACTAGCGGGTGAGGCGGTTTTTATATTGCCGTTTGTGCTGGCTAGGGTATTTAGGGCGACGGTACTTGATGTATTTGAGATAAACAACACAGAACTCGGTTTTTGCTTTTCAATTTATGGTCTGGTGGCACTGGTGTCGTATCTTTTTGGTGGTCCGCTGGCAGATAAGTTTCCTCCTCGTAAGTTAATGGGTGTGGCGCTGGTGCTCACCGCCTGCGGCGGACTGCTATATGCAAATAATCCGTCACTAGTTACTTTGCAAGTACTGTATGGATTTTGGGGGTTTACGACCATTTTCTTGTTCTGGGCAGCGATGATTAAAGCAACGCGTGTTTGGGGTGGTGAGAAAAGTCAAGGGAAAGCCTTCGGCTTTCTAGATGGTGGTCGCGGCCTCGTAGGTGCGCTTTTTGGAGCGTTAGGAGTATTTATCTTTTCATTATTTGCTCCAGAAAATGGAAGCGAACTATCACCAGAACAGCAAGCGGAGGCATTCACTTCTGTAATCTATTACTCCTCTGCTATTGTAGCAATTATTGGGATTCTTGTGTTCTTCTTTCTTAAAAGTGATGTAGAAGCTCAAGAAATAAATAAGGAAAAAATCACTTTGAATACCATAAAAACGGTACTCAAACTTCCCTCTGTGCCCTTATTAATGATTATTATTTTATGTGCTTATGTGGGCTACAAAATCACCGATATCTTTTCTCTTTACGCAAATGTAGTCATGGGATACAATGAAGTGGACGCTGCCAAAACGGGAACGTTCTTACTTTTTATTCGTCCTGTAGTAGGCGTGGTAATTGGCTTTCTAGCAGATAGATCTAGAGCTTCTGTATACTTGATGATAGGTTTTATATTGTCAGTTTTGGGTGCCATATTATTTGCTTCGGGAGTGCTTCAAGAAGGAACTACGCTACTATTCTTTCTCTCTATCATTATCACAGCCGTAGGTGTGTATGCTGCGCGTGTGCTGTATTTTGCAGTCATGAAGGAAGGAAATATCCCCTTATATCTCACGGGAACTGCCGTAGGCGTTATTTCGTTTATAGGCTACACCCCAGATATTTTTGCAGGACCTATGATTGGCTACTTTTTAGATGGGATGCCTGGTCGTGCGGGTCATGAGGCTGTGTTCTGGCTACTCGCTGCGTTTTCGGCAGTTGGCTTGGGGGCTTCTGTATTGTTTTATCGATTTTCGCTTCGTAATGATAAAGCCTAGTCTTTAAAAAAATAAGCTTTCGGTCAACTCGTCCCGATTTCATTTCGCGCAACTTGTCCCGAATTCATTTCGCGAAAGCGTAAAAAACGTATCTCATACCATCCTTTTTAAATTTATCTTTGCAGCCAAATACAAACAATGCCTTATACCCTTCTTTCCTCACCACTACAAGGCTTTACAGACTTTAGATTCCGTAATGCGCAACAGCAATTTTTTGGTGGTATAGACACCTACTACGCGCCATACATACGTCTCAACGGGAAGATGGCGATAAAGGGTTCTTATCAACGTGATCTTGATCCTGCGGCAAATACTACACTTGAGGTAATCCCACAGGTGATGACGGCAAGTGCAGATGAGTTTATGTTTGTGATTAAATATATAGAATCACTGGGCTACACGGAGCTCAACTGGAACTTAGGTTGCCCCTACCCGATGGTTACAAAAAGCGGAATGGGTTCTGGGCTTATCTGTAACACAGAAAAAATTGATCACATTCTTGATCGTGCACATAGCGAGTCTAATGTGACCATCTCTATGAAAATGCGCCTAGGTTATGAGAGCCCAAATGAGATTTTAGAATCTTTTAAAGTGCTAGATAAATATCCGCTTAAAAATGTGGCTATTCATGCGCGACTTGGTAAACAGCTGTATAAAGGTGGCGTTGATCTTGAAAGTTTCCAGAAATGTATAGACGTTGCAAAACACACCCTATACTACAATGGTGATATTACAAGCGTCGAGCAGTTTAGAAAAATGCGCGAACTATTTCCTTCTATCGAGCATTTTATGATAGGTAGAGGTCTCATTGCAGATCCGTTTTTGCCAAGCATGATTAAAGCAGATACGACGGAGTATCCTGCAAAGCGATGGGAAACTTTTAGAGCTTTTCACGATACCATTTACGAGCAATATGATGCTGCCCTTTCTGGTCCTACACCTATCAAGATGAAAATGCTAGGTTTCTGGGAGTTTTTCTCTCAGTCTACTCACAATCCGCAAAAGGTGTACAAAGCCATTAAAAAGGCTGGAAATCCTGTAAAATATAAACAAGCCGTTGGCGAAATTATCGCTGCACAACGCAGAGCGCAGTAATTTTCATATAAGAAGTTCATAGCCGCGTTTTCTTCTGTCTATTTTGTTATTTTTAGATTTCATAATCTATTATCCACTATGAAGTCAACAATCCCAAACGGTGTAATGCTTAATGCATACCCAGATAGTATAGGAAAAAAATTAAGCGATACCGTAGCTTTACTGCAACGCCCAGAATTACAGGATGTATTCTCCCTATTTTACGTCTTACCTACATTTTTTAATAGCGACCTAGATCGCGGATTTTCGATTGTTGATTACAACATCAATACAGAGCTTGTCTCGCAAGAGGATCTCGATGCGCTTAAAAAACTAGATGTCATGCTTAAGTTTGACATTGTACTTAATCACCTATCTGTAGGCTCACCACAGTTTAAGGATATTCTAGAAAAGGGTGATGCATCACCATACAAAGACTTTTTTATTGATTGGAATGCCTTCTGGGAGGGCAACACAGCTTCTTACAACAACGGCGTAGCAGTTCCCAAAAAGGAACATCTCAATAAATTATTTATGCGCAAGCCAGGTCTGCCTGTGCTTAAAGTGTTATTTCCCGATGGTACAGAACGTCCATACTGGAATACTTTCTATCAGCAAATTACGTATCACGCGATAACAGTTGAAGACTTAGAAACTTTAAACGAACTGTCAGAAGAAGATAAAAAGGATACCGTAGCGCTCGTAAATAATGCGATTGCTGGTGGATTTGATATTTCTGAAGTGCGCTTTCGCGAAAGCGTAACACCTCACCTACCTAAGCTTTTACAGATGATAGAGCAACAACGTTCTTACCTAGGGCAAATGGATGTGAATGGAAACTCGGAAATGGTGTGGGATTTTTATGATGAAACACTAAAAAAAGTAGCCGATTTTGGTTGTAAAATCTTGCGTCTTGATGCCTTTGCTTATTTGCATAAAGAAGTGGGCGAAACTAACTTTTTCAACAAACCAGGTACGTGGACATATCTAGAGCGTATCAACCAGATTGCTCAAAAATATGATCTTACTTTATTGCCAGAAATTCACTCAGAATATGGATTAGGCCTACACGACGAAGTAGCTTCTGAAGGATACCAAATCTATGACTTCTTTTTCCCTGGGCTTGTTATTCACACCATTGAAACTGGAGACACTGCAGCTTTTATAAAATGGGCACAAGAAGTTATTGCAAAAGGTTATAAAACCGTAAATATGCTAGGTTGCCATGACGGGATTCCCGTACTCGACCTTAAAGGAATTACAGATGCTCAAGGAAACAACCATCCAGGACTGCTCAAAGACGCCGAAATTGAACACATTATTGAAACGATATTAGATCGTGGCGGACGTGTAAAGAATATCTATGATCCCGAAGGGAATAAAATCTCCTACTATCAAGTAAACGCTACGTTTTACAGCGCCTTAGGCGAAGATGACCGCAAGCTTCTACTTGCTCGTGCTTTACAAATATTTATGCCTGGAATCCCGCAGGTTTGGTATCTAGACCTTTTTGCAGGAAAGAATGATTATGAGGCGGCAGACGCTGCTGGTACTGGAGGTCATAAAGAAATTAATAGAACAACATTAACACAAGAAGACATTGAGCGCGGACTAGAAAAACAAGTCGTATTATTACAATTAGACATGCTGCGCTTGCGTAATACATCTACTGCATTTTCTGGCGATATGGCGATAGCTAGTCATGATAATGGAAAATTAGAAATTAGCTGGAAAAGCGATACAGAAACCGCCACACTACAAGCAAATCTCACAGATCACTCATTTACAATTACTCATGTTTCTAATGGTGTAAAAAAGATGATAATGAACTTGTAACGAGGTAGAGATTAAGCTAACTGATTAATTTTATACAAGTTAGTCTGCTACTATAGCATAAGATAAGATTCGACTAGTTTTGATAAGAATTTTCTTAATTCGTTATCCATCGTTCCTTTTGTAGGTTACCAAATTAATAGTCTCCCTTTGAAGGGAAATTTAGAGGTATGTTTAGGATGTCAAGTATTTGACGATTTCTATTATCTATAGATAATCATGTGGTTATTGATGCACTATGACTGAGAAATCACTTTATTGTGAGTCATCTTGCTCTCAATCTAATATTCATTCGTATTTTTTACCATCTTAAAAACCAATCCAAATGAAATTAAAATACAGCACGCTAGCGCTAGGACTTGTATTAAGCACTTCGCTATTTGCCCAAAAGGACAATCCAACAGTACAGGCGCTTATTAAAGAAGCCACCACCAACTCGCAGCTAGAAACACTAGCACATGAAATTACAGATGTATTAGGACCTAGACTCGTAGGAACCCCGCAAATGCAAGCTGCCAATGACTGGGCAGTGGCACAATATAAATCTTGGGGAATTGAAGCAAGAAATGAGCAGTATGGAGAATGGCGCGGCTGGGAACGTGGTATCTCACACATAGATATGCTAGAACCACGTGTACAAAGTTTGCGCGGTACACAACTCGCATGGAATCCTAGTACCTCAAAAGAAGGAGTTACTGCAGAGGTAATCACCTTACCTACTGTAAAAGATGCTAAAGATTTTGAAAAATGGCTTAAAAATGTAAAAGGAAAAATTGTACTCCTTTCTATGCCACAAATCACAGGACGACCAGATTACAACTGGGAAGAGTTTGCAACCGAAAAGTCTTTTGCCAAAATGAAAAGACAACGCGACTCGCTTTCTAACCTATGGAATGATAACATACAACGTACAGGATTTACTAACAGAGGATTGCCAGAAGCACTAGAAAATGCTGGAGCTGTGGGTATTGTAACTTCAAACTGGTCAAGAGGTTTTGGTGTGAATAAAATCTTTAGTGCACGTACGAAGAAAATCCCAACCGTAGATTTAGAACTAGAGGATTATGGAATGCTATACCGACTTGCTGAGTCTGGACATACACCAAAAATTAATATCACAGCCATTTCAAAAGAACTTGGGGCTGTACCTGCTTTCAATACCATTGCAGAAATAAAAGGAACCGAAAAACCAGAGGAATATGTAATACTTTCGGCGCATTTTGATTCTTGGGATGGTGGTACTGGAGCGACAGACAACGGTACAGGAACGCTAGTAATGATGGAGGCTATGCGTATTCTAAAGAAAATCTACCCTAACCCAAAACGTACCATCCTAGTAGGTCACTGGGGAAGTGAAGAGCAAGGTCTTAATGGATCAAGAGCTTTTGTAGAAGATCATCCAGAGATTGTTGCTAAGGTCCAAGCATCTTTTAATCAGGATAACGGTACTGGACGTGTAGTACGCCTTAATGGTGGCGGATTTTTAAGAAGCTACGACTATTTGAATAGATGGCTTAATGCAGTGCCAAACGAAATTACAGATGAGATTGAGACGACATTTCCAGGAGCTCCTGCACGTGGAGGATCTGATTATGCATCCTTTCAAGCAGCTGGTGCACCAGGATTTAGCCTAAGCAGCCTTAACTGGTCTTACTGGAACTACACATGGCACACCAACCGTGACACCTATGATAAAATTGTTTTTGACGATATACAAAACAACGTAATTCTTACAGCAATATTAACGTATATGGCTAGTGAAGATCCAGAGTTTACATCTCGTGAGCGAGCAGTATTACCTATAGATCGTCGTTCTGGAGAGCCTGGTGAATGGCCTACTACTAAATCCCCTACTCGTAAAGGAGGAATGGATTAATTAAAATAATGGGTACGCTTTCGCGAAAGTGTACCCATCTTTTATATACAAACATGCTATTACTGGAATGATTGCCATAGCATCTACTTGAAACCAAAAAATTGTAGCTCGTGAACCACAACACTCTTATTGAAACATTTTACAAAGCGTTTACTAATGGAGATGCTGCAGGAATGACCGAATGCTATCATGATGACATTATTTTTTCTGATCCTGCGTTTGGAACCTTACATGGAAAAAAAGCAAAAGCCATGTGGCACATGCTTATCGAGCGTGGAAAAGGAGCCAATAAAGTGAGCTATAGTAACATTAAAACCACAGCCACCACTGGAAGTGCGCAGTGGACAGCCCGTTATCCATACGGACCAAAAAAACGTCCCGTTGTAAATCATGTGACTGCAAATTTTACATTTAAGGATGGTAAAATCATAGAACATCACGATACTTTTGATATGTATAGCTGGACTAAACAAGCACTAGGCGCACCAGGTTTCTTGTTAGGATGGTCAGGATTTATGCGTAACTCGATTCAAAAAAAGACGAATGAGATGCTCAAAAAATACATGGAGATAAATCCGCAATAAGTCGGCTTACTTTTAAAGTGTCACGTTACCCATATCAATAGTGTGGGGTAATTCAAGTATCTTTATGCCCCGTTAGAAAAAGCATTCTTTTTGAAAGATATTTTACTCATCACTCCGCCATTTACGCAACTCAACACCCCTTATCCTGCTACGGCATATATTAAAGGGTTTTTAAACACTAAGGATATCTCATCATTCCAGATGGATCTTGGTATAGAGGTGATTTTGCAACTATTTTCGGCAAAGGAATTTACAAGGCTGTTTGAGATTGCTCACGAGCATGACACGATTGTTTCAGATAATTGCAAGCGTATCTACGCTATGCGAGATACATATATAAAGCTACTTGATGAGGTTGTTTCCTTTTTACAAGGACATAATCAAACCATCGCTAGGCAAATATGCACGGGCAACTTCTTACCACGTGCTTCTCGATTTGATCAGCTAGATGATATGGAGTGGGCTTTTGGTGAGATGGGAATGCAAGACAAAGCAAAACACCTTGCCACACTTTTTCTAGAAGATCTCTCAGATTTTATTGTGGAGTGTATTGATCCTAATTTTGGGTTTAGTCGCTATGCAGAGCGTTTGGGTCAGAGTGCAAACTCTTTTGATGAATTATATACCTCGCTACAAGATGACCTCACTATTGTAGATGAGATTACTATAGAGATTTTAGAAGCACGCTTTCGCGAAAGCGTACCAAAACTAATATTACTGTCGGTTCCATTTCCAGGAAATCTATACAGCGCTTTTAGATGTGGGCAGTGGATTAAAGAACACTATCCATCAGTCAAAGTGGCTATGGGAGGTGGTTTCCCTAATACAGAATTACGAGAATTAAAAGACACAAGAGTCTTTGAATTTATAGATTACATCACCTTAGATGATGGCGAACTTCCAGTAGAACTTCTTGTAGAAGATGTTGTTCAAAACGTTGAAAACCCTACCTATAAGCGCACATTCATTCTAGAAAATGGTGAAGTTGTTTACAAGAATAACACGCTCCGTCAAGATTATAAACAAGCATATCTCGGCACTCCCGACTATTCAGATTTATTGCTTGATCAGTATGTCTCTGTGATTGAGATTGCAAATCCTATGCACAGTTTGTGGAGTGATGGACGCTGGAACAAACTAACCATGGCGCATGGTTGCTATTGGGGTAAATGTACCTTTTGTGATATTTCGTTAGATTATATAAAAATTTACGAGCCCATCGCTGCGAGTATTCTCGTAGATCGTATGGAAGCGCTTGTAGCACAAACAGGAGAAACTGGTTTCCACTTTGTGGATGAAGCCGCACCACCAGCATTAATGAAAGCCCTTGCGCTAGAAATAATCAAACGTGAACTGGTGGTCACCTGGTGGACAAACATCAGGTTTGAAAAAAACTTCACTAAAGACTTATGTAGACTCCTTAAAGCCTCTGGTTGTATTGCCGTTTCTGGCGGACTGGAAGTCGCTTCAGATAGACTATTAAAACTTATCGATAAAGGAGTAACTGTTGCACAAGTTGCTCAAGTCACACTCAACTTTACAGAGGCAGATATTATGGTGCACTCCTACTTGATGTATGGGTATCCTACTCAAACCGAGCAAGAAACGATAGATAGTCTTGAGATGGTGCGCCAGCTTTTTGAGTTAGGCATTATACAATCAGGATTCTGGCACCAATTTGCACTTACCACACACAGCCCTGTAGGCAAAGACCCGGAGAGCTACGGAGTAACTCCACATTACAATGAGATTACCTTTGCAAATAATGATGTGGACTTTAGTGATAGCACAGGAATAGACCATAGCAAATTCAGTTACGGACTTAAGAAATCACTATTCAATTACATGCACGGTATTGGATTTGATGAAGGCTTGCAAGAATGGTTTGACTTTGAGGTTCCTCGCACAATCATACACCCGCATGTGATAGAAGATAGCCTTCAAGACGAATTGCAGTTAAGCACAAAATCTACCTCTAGAATTCTCTGGCTTGGTTTTGCTCCCACGCAGAGAACATTTAAGAAGAAAAAACGCGAACTCACAGAACTTACATTTCACGATCAAACAGGAACTACACAAATTACGGTAGATACTCAGGATGCACTTTGGCTAATTGATATGCTAGAAATCGCGAGCCCAAATCAAGATAAGTTACCGACTTACGCAGCACTCAAGACTTCATATGAGGAAACGCAAGAAAATTTTGAGTTATTCTGGTATTCGAAGGCTATGCTAAGTCTGCGAGAAGCAGGACTCCTCGTCATATAAGATTATAGGTTGTTGAGGTACGCTTTCGCGAAAGCGTAAAAGAAATATTAGTGGTACTTCTGAAAGATTTTTAAAGCTTCGTTGTAGCTACTTTCAAAACTCATTGCATTCACGTTATCATTTGCCTTTACAGAGGCAAAATATGAAACGAGTTTCTCTGTAGGCATGTTACCCGTAAGATCATCTGCTGCCATAGGGCAACCTCCAAAACCTTGAATTGCACCATCAAATCTGCGACAACCAGCTTTATAAGCGGCATCAACTTTCTCATGCCAAGTTGTTGGCGTTGTATGAAGATGAGCGCCAAATTCTACTTCTGGATAACGCTTAATGAGATTAGAAAAAAGATAATCAATCGTCTCTGCATCTGAGGTACCAACAGTATCTGATAGTGAAAGTATTTTTACTCCCATACTGCTGAGCTTCTCTGCCCACTCCCCTACGATATCCACATTCCATGGATCTCCATAAGGATTACCAAATCCCATAGAAATATAGACAACGAGCTCTTTATTCTTAGAAGAAGCGAGCTCTATAATATCTTTCAATAAATCTACAGATTGTGCGATTGTTTTATGCGTGTTACGCATCTGGAAGTTCTCTGAGATAGAAAATGGATAACCTAGATAATCTACCATTTCATGCTGTACCGCATCTTGCGCACCACGCAAGTTTGCTACAATAGAAAGTAACTTACTATCTGTTTTTGATAGGTCAAGACTGTGTAATACCTCTGCAGAGTCCTGCATTTGAGGTATCGCCTTAGGCGACACAAAACTACCTACGTCTATGGTGTCAAAACCACAGCGTAATAATGATTGAATATATTGAACCTTAGACTCCGTAGGAATCCAGTCTTTTATACCTTGCATCGCGTCACGAGGACACTCAATAATTTTTACATTCTCATTCACTAAGTAAAAATAGCAGTTTCAATTGTTGTATCACAACTAGAAGCGACAATTAAGTGATGATTTTATAATTTACTTGTCAACAAGATTCAACGACATCTACTACTGCGCTTCTTGTTTTGCAACAATTTTATCTACACAGTTTATGCCGTCTATCGCAGCAGATATAATCCCTCCAGCATATCCAGCACCTTCACCACATGGATATAATCCTTTAATCTCTATATGCTCAAGTGTTTCCCAATCTCGAGGAATAGAAACTGGAGATGATGTACGACTCTCAGGAGCGTGTATGACTGCATCATTAGTGAGGTAGCCTTGCATCTTGCGTCCAAAACCTAAGAACGCTTTCTTTAATCGTTTTGCAATTAAATCTGGTAAGACCTTATTGAGATCTACCGCTACAATTCCTGGTTGGTAGGAGGTTTTAGGAAAGTCTTTTGACACACGACCATCTATAAAATCACGCATACGTTGTGCAGGAGCAGCTTGTGTTTTTCCTGCCGCCTCCCAACATGCACGCTCTACCGACTTTTGAAAATCTAAACACACAAAAGGATTTCCTTCTATATAATTAGGTAAATCTTCTGGAGTTACACTTACCACAATTCCTGAGTTTGCATATGGATTATCACGTTTTGACGGGCTCCATCCATTAGTTACAATCTCTTCTTGATCTGTAGCACAAGGTGCTATAATTCCGCCAGGACACATACAGAAAGAGTACACTCCTAGTCCATCAACCTGCTGTACTAGGCTATAAGAAGCTGGTGGTAAATATGGGTTATCTCCATCTGAGTGATACTGTATATCATCTATAAGCTCCTGCTGGTGCTCAATGCGAACACCTATAGCAAACGGCTTTGCCTCTATTTTAATGTTACGTTTATGAAGTAAGTAAAATATATCTCGTGCAGAATGACCGGTCGCAAGAATTACATTATCAAAATTGAGCCAATCGGTATCATTAACTTGTATTGCTGTAATGGCACTATCTTCAATTTTGAGATCTGTAAGTTTAGTATCAAATCTCACCTCTCCACCATACTGGATGATGGCTTCACGCATCGCAGTAATGATTTTAGGTAATTTATTAGTCCCTATATGTGGATGCGCGTCTACTAAGATATCTTCCACTGCACCAAAATGTACAAACCACTCAAGTGCTTTTAGTACGTTACCCCGTTTTTTTGAACGTGTATATAATTTTCCATCAGAATATGTTCCTGCTCCTCCTTCTCCAAAACAATAGTTGGAATCTGGATTTACAATATGTTCCTTATTGATAGCTGCTAGATCGCGTCTTCTTGCACGTACATCTTTTCCTCGCTCAAATACGATAGGTTTTAATCCACCTTCTACGGCACGTAGCGCAGCATATAATCCTGCGGGACCAGCACCTATAATTGCGATTTCCTTTGCATTTGAAACGTCTTGAGGTACAAAAGGAGGAATTTGTGGTCGCTCCTCACCATTTTTCCAGAATTCTATTTGTAGGGAGACTTTCACTGGAGATTTGCGAGCATCTATAGAACGCTTACGTATATCCCATTCTCTTACATCATCTGCTCTGAGTCGCGCTTTTTTAAAGGCAACTTCTGCGATGTAATCATCATCTTCTGCTTGGTGTGGGAGTACGTTTATTTGAACAAGTGTAGACATAGCGCGAAGATAAGTCCTTACCACCTTGAAACCGAACTAGAATTTAAAAATTGAAATGTAATTTTTTGGAATCGTAGACAAAAAGAAGATTAGTCTATTTCTTCATAGTCTACATACTCACCTACCACTTTTGAAGCCTTTTTAGGCACATCTTTAGTTTGAGCTGTAGGTCGTTGTGTTTGTTGTGCTTGCTGCTGGAAACCTTTAAAGGCGTTTTCCATCTTCTGCCCCGCTTTTTTTGTAATATATTTTACGAGATAAGGCCAAAGTAATTTACCTAAGAAGCGCAACCCAAAATACACCATCAATATAATGGCTAAGGTTTTTAGGAAACTAGGAATTTCTGCAACTAAGAGCATAAAAGTAGCTTTTAAACAAAATTAGTAATTATGAATCGCAACAATAGCCCGTATAAGCTTAAAAAAAAGATAAATTCTCCTATATTTGATTTACTAACCTACAAACCTATGCATACGTTGCGTTTTTTAACCTCAATCTTCATATACTTTGCAGTCGTTGCCTCGGCTACAGCTCAATATACTGAGACTATTAATTCAAATAGGCCTGGAGAATCGCAAGGCGCTTTTAGCGTAGGCACTCGAGTTTTACAAGTAGAGACAGGTTTTGATATAGGTAACGACACTCACTCTTTATTACAAACAGACACAGACATAATAGGCTATAATCTTAATTTGAGATATGGTTTGTTTTTTGAAAATCTGGAATTAAACGGGCTTATGCGTTATCAACGTAACGAGGTTTCCTTTACTTCTGGATCTGCTCCATTAGACCCTATTTCTGGATTAGAAACGGTACAAATAGGAGCAAAATATTTAGTCTATGATCCTTATAAATACGCTCAAGACGAGGTAAATCTATACAGTTACCATGCAAATAACCGCTTTAAGTGGAAAACATTAATTCCAGCAGTAAGTGTTTATGCAGCCGGTGTTTTTGACTTTACAAATAGCCAGTTCAATACAGTAAGAGAGGACGGAATTAGTCCTAATATCGCTTTACTATTACAGCACAACTGGGGTCGTTGGGTATGGGTAAATAATATCATTTTAGACAGAGTAGGCACTGAATTTCCTACAAACTCATGGATTACTACGCTTACACACTCCTTCAATGAGAAGTTTGCTGGTTTTGCAGAGTACCAACTTATAAGTGGCGATTTATATGCCGATTATATTGTGAGAGCTGGAGCTGCATATTTAATTACAAAGGATTTACAAGTTGACTTAGGCGGTCTTGTAAATTTTAAGGACACACCAACTCGATGGAACGTTTCGGCAGGAGTATCATACCGATTAGACCTACACGAGAAAGACGAAATTATAGAAGATAAAAATGCGGCTGATGATAAGAACAGTTCATCTAAAAGACAAGCAAAGCGCATAAATAAAAAGAAACGTAAGGATGCTGTAGATCCAGATGGTCAAAGCAACGATACAAACTAACTCCCCTAAATGCAATCGATGATTACTCTTAAGGAAATGTCAACCCCTAGAGAACTTAAACAATTTGTAAAGTTCCCATTTTCCCTATATAAAAATGAACCTAAATGGGTACCTCCTATCGTGGCAGATGAGCTAGATAGTATGGATCCAGCAAAAAATCCAGTTTTCAAAAATGCCACAGCTCGTTACTTTCTTGCTTTCGCGAAAGCGGAAAATGGAAAAGAAGAGGTAGTGGGAAGAATATGTGCAATCATTAATGCCATTGAAATTAAAGAGCAAGGGAAACCGAAAATGCGTTTTGGATGGTTTGACGCTATTGATGATATCGAAGTAACCAAGGCACTGCTTGCTAAGGTTACCGAAATAGGAAAAGAGAATAATCTCGAGTTTATAGAAGGTCCGGTAGGATTTTCTAATATGGAAAAAGCAGGATTACTTGTAGAAGGTTATGAGTATATGAATACCATGATTACTTGGTATAACTTCCCATACTACAAAGATCACTTTGAACAACTAGGCTTTGAAAAAGCTGCCGAATGGGTAGAGTTTAAAATACAAATTGATCCGCCAGAAGCACAAAATCCAAAGGTTAAGAAGTTTGCAGATATCATTGCAAAGAGATATGAGCTTAGTCCGTTAGAGTTTAAAACCTCTGCAGATGTAAAGCCTTATGTAAATGAGATGTTTGGCTTGCTTAACAAAACTTATGACAAGCTAAGTACGTTTGTTCCCATACAGCAGTACCAGATTGATCATTATAAGGAAAAGTACATCAAGTACATACATCCTGATTTTATTAAGTGTGTGCAAGATAAAGATGGAAAACTAGTTGCATTTGCGATCACTATGCCCTCTTTTAATGAAGCACTTAAGAAGGCTAATGGAAGTTTATTTCCTTTTGGTTTTTATCACTTGCTTAAAGCGAAAAAACGAAATGACACTGCTGCGTTCTATCTCATAGGTATTGATCCAGAATATCAAAACAAAGGAGTTACTGCGGTAATCTTCCAAAAAATGCAAGAGCTTTTCAATAAGCGAGGGATTACTCAAGTAGAGACAAATCCTGAGCTAGAGGAAAACAAAGCAATACAGCAGCTGTGGAAAAACTACGAACATATTCTCCATAAACGTAGAAGAACTTATAGAAAAGACTTCTAGCAGCTACGCTAAAAAATTTTAAAAGCAAAAACCAACTATCATGATAGATGCTTTAAGCCTTTTTCAACTTCTTATTGATTTTGGGCTCGTAGTGTTGATCCTTATGGTACAACTCACCATTTACCCCAGTTTTCTGTATTACAAGACTGAAGATTTAGTGCGCTGGCATCAGAAGTATACAGGTGCCATAGCGGTTATTGTAGGTCCATTAATGCTTGCGCAACTTGGAATGGCTATCTACGTATTAATAGCACATCAAGAATTTTTATTTGGGAGTATATATTTATTACTAGTCACTGCTACGTGGATATCTACGGCAGTCTTGTTTGTACCTATTCACAATCGTATTGGAAAAAGTGAACACAGCGATAAGGACCTACAAAAGCTTGTACATCATAATTGGATACGAGTAATACTTTGGGTTTTGATCCTGTTGCTAAGCCTATTTCAGTACTATCTAACTTAATAATCTAAAGACATTGCTACAAACGGTTAAGCTTCTAAAATGTGCTGCTTGTGGTGAGCGACTAAACCATCAATAGGTCTTTTTAAAATTTTACCAGGTGTTAATCCAAAACCTTTAAGCACTTCTTTTAATTCTGCTTGTAAATAGAAACCTATAGAGCCTACAAAGTGAATTGGTATATCCTTTGCATTTGGAAATTGAAGCACTACTTGATGTTCTATAAAGAGAGAGAGTCCTCTCTTTATTACACCTTGGCAATAATCCTCGTCCTTATTTTCAATAAGAAAACGAGCAAAAGTTGCTAGATACGTATTAGGGTTAGGGTTTTTATATAAATGATTCTTAATATTTTCTGAGGTAAGGTCATATTCTGTCTCAAACTTCTCTGATAAATATTTAGGCATTTTTCCAAACTTATAGTCTCTTATGAGTTCTGCTCCATAGTAATTACCACTAGCGTCATCCATTAATACATAACCCAGTGACACTACTTTTTGAATGATATCATTACCATCAAAGTAACTACAGTTAGAACCAGTACCTAGTATACAAACGACACTCTTCTCACCTTCTGTAGCAGTTGCATATAGTGCAGCATATGTATCTTCCTTAATTACAATCTCATCTGCTTCCTTAAATATCTCATCAAATACCTCTCTTATAAGTTCGCGAGGTTTTGTAGTTCCACAACCTGCTCCATAAAAGTAAAGTCCTTTTACTTTTTTTCGATCCTTATATAGTTCAAAGTTATTTACGATGCGTTCACGTAAAATTTCTTGTGATAATACCTGCGGATTTAAGCCCAATGTTTGAGTCTGGAAGAGGTGTTTACCATCATCAGAAAGTGCGATCCAATCTGTTTTTGTGGATCCGCTATCTACTACTAAGATCATATAGAAGTGTGTAAGATTGTGTATAAAGAGAAAATAATGCGCTACGAGAGCGCATATATAGTTGTATGATAAATAATTCTAATAGCTATTGATGCATTGCACATCAATAGCTACTAGATTATCAATAACGGTATTATAGTCCGTTAATTTTTTCTGCTAGGTCTACTAGTTTGTTTGAGTAACCAAACTCATTATCATACCATGATACTAGCTTAAAGAACTTTGAGTTAAGCTCAATAGAAGCATCTGCATCAAAAATACTTGTGCGATCATCGCTTACAAAATCTTGAGATACAACTCCTTCTTCTGTATATCCTAAGATCCCTTTCATAGAACCTTCAGATGCTTTTTTGAAAGCTGCTTTGATTTCTTCTAAACTAGTTTCCTTTTTAGTACGTACTGTAAGATCTACCACAGATACATCTGCTGTAGGAACTCTAAACGCCATACCCGTAAGTTTACCGTCTACCGCAGGAAATACTTTCCCTACTGCTTTTGCTGCTCCTGTAGAAGCTGGCACAATATTTACAAGTGCACTACGACCTCCACGGTAATCCTTTTTAGAAGGACCATCTACTGTAAGTTGTGTTGCTGTAGTTGCGTGGATTGTAGTCATAAGACCTTCTTCAAGACCCCAGTTATCTTCTACTATTTTTGCAAGTGGTGCAAGACAGTTAGTTGTACAAGAAGCATTAGATACTATCTTGTGATCTGCTGTTAATTTCTCATCGTTTACACCCATTACAAACATAGGTGCATCTTTAGAAGGTGCAGAGATTACTACTTTTTTTGCTCCAGCTTGGATATGATAATCTGCAGTATCAAGTGTTGTAAAAATACCTGTACACTCTGCTACAACATCTGTATCTACTTCATCCCATTTAAGATTTTTAGGATCACGCTCTGCAGTAATACGTATCGTTTTACCGTTTACTACTAGGTGACCATCTTTTACTTCAATGGTTCCATCAAAACGACCGTGTACAGAATCATACTTTAAAAGATATGCAAGGTGTTCTACATCTAGAAGATCGTTTATTGCGACTACATCTACATTATCACGCTTTACAGTTGCTCTAAAAACAATACGTCCTATACGTCCAAAACCGTTTATTCCTAATTTCAAGTTTGCCATCTTATCTCTATTTATAATTATGTGGTCATTATTTCTGACACACGGATTAATTCTTTATTTATTTTACTTTTTCCTTTTATTGCTTCATCAAGTGGCGTAAGCTCCATCATATCATGGATAGTACCCACCATAAAGTTACTTTTACCTTCTAGAAGCGACTCTACTGCTTTTACTCCCATTCTACTTGCAAGAACACGATCATAACACGTAGGAGAGCCTCCACGCTGCATATGTCCTAGCACAGATACTCTTACATCATATCCTTCCATATTCTCGTCTACATAGTCTTTAAGCTCAAAAACAGACTTCCCTATTTTATCGCCTTCGGCAACTACTACGATACTTGAAGATTTTCCTGATATTTTAGAACGCTGTAAAGATTCTACCAGTCTTTCAATCCCCATATTTTCTTCTGGGATTAAAATTTCTTCTGCTCCTGCTCCTACACCAGCGTTAAGAGCAATATGGCCTACATCACGTCCCATTACTTCTACAAAGAAAAGTCTGTCGTGTGAGTGTGCAGTATCACGTATTTTATCAATCGCCTCTACTGCTGTATTAAGTGCCGTATCATAGCCAAGAGTACGATCTGTACCAGATATATCATTATCTATAGTCCCTGGGATTCCTATTACTGGAAAATCAAACTCTTCACTAAAGTGAAGTGCTCCTGTAAACGTTCCATCACCGCCTATAACAACAAGTGCATCTATACCGGCTTTTACCATCTCGTTGTGTGCAATCTGCCTTCCATCTTCTGTTCTGAAGCGTTGACATCTTGCAGACTTTAAAAAGGTTCCTCCTTTATTAATGATTCCTCGTACGCTTCTTGCATCGAGAGGAATAAAGTCACCTTCAATCATTCCATCATAACCTCTGTAGATACCCACACAATCTATATTATGGTAGGCACAAGTACGTACTACAGAACGCACAGCAGCATTCATCCCTGGAGCATCTCCTCCAGAGGTCATCACTGCGATTTTGTTTATTTTTTTTGTCATATAAGAGCCAATAAAAATTAAATTTAGGAAACTTACCCTAGAAATATCAAGGAATTAGAGGGTATTTTGCGGGATTGTCAATTTCAAACGTTTTCGTTTGAAAAGTTTTTTCAGATTCTGAGAATTTGGGAGAAAAAATGAAGAAAATAGAAGAGAAATATTGGAAATACGCTTTCGCGAAAGCGTAAAAAAGTCTAATTAGCGATTAAACTGAACTCCATCTGGAGCTATTTTTTTAGGCACGTCCTTTTCACCTATGGCTTGCTCAACAGCTTCTTTTATTTTACCCTTAAAGATTTTACGAAGTAATTCTTTGAAGGTATTGAAATCTACCGCATACGATAATCCCACTCCTTGCGTATATCCTTCTGTCTCGCCTATAAATTGAATATCTGTCTGGCGGTTGAAAACTTTGGCGCGCAGTGTCCCATCTTCGTTCAAGAGAAAATCTATTTCTACATCTCCTACAATCACGCTCTCACTCACTCCACCCGTAGGCACTCCTACCTTACCATTAATAAGTACACGGTTTGTAATTTGTGTAGAGAGCGTGACTCCCACTCTACCGGCAGACTGTACATCGAGTGTAGGGTCACGATCTGCTTGTACAAGATCTATACCTACGTCAAAAATACTGTCGTCATCATTAAAGAGAATTCCAGATAGAATAGACGACGTAGTCTCAAGTAGGTTATTTACCGCAGCCGAAGCCGTATTAATATCTGCCGTACTTAAAAAGGCTCCCTGAGATACTAGTGATATAGCGTTAAGCTCCTTGGCATTTCTATCTTGTAATAAAAATTCTAATTCTGAAACCACCGTACTTCCTGCTCCTGGAAATTCTATATCAAAGGTAATATCTGGCTTAAGTAGCTCACCATCTAAATTGATAACTACATTTACTGGAATCTTTCTATTTACTGTAGAAGTTTGCAGTAACGTCCCAGGATTGGCTTGCGTTCTATAAATTGCGCTTACATCTAGAAGTGCTTTTGCAGGATCGCCATCCCAACGTATGTTTGCATCTTGTTGTAATATAAAATCCTTTGTAATAAAGCCACCATATCTAAAGTTAAAGACTCCTTCGGTAGCAATAAAATCTCCGTTCATTATAAACTTGCCGTTAGTATCTAGCTGTATCAATAGTGTTCCCACTCCTCTACCTCTTAGCGTACTTCCGTTTGCTTTATCAACCACAACCTCTACTTCTGCATCTGGATCAATATCTAGATCAAAGTTTACAGAAAGTCCTTTTACAGCCTCTGTAATTACTTGTACACCATTAATGCGCGCTTCTTTTTCTTCTGGACTTAAGAATTTAATATAAGAGTTGTCACCTAGTGCCTCAGAGTCATCTATCGGGATCTTAAAAGTAGTTCCTCTCGCAGTTTCTCCAAAAACATCAATAACCAAGTTATCTGTAGGCCCTTTGATAAACGCTTCACCTTCTAAAAAAGCGGTACCATAATACAGTGATTCTAGATTTTCTTCGGTATCCAGCACTGCAATTCTCGTAGACGAAATGCCAAGATCAAGTTTCCAATCACTAAAAGACTTATGACTTATAGAACCGTTAAGTGCACCTAGCGTTTTATACTTAACATCCTCCAACTGTATTGCATCAAAAATGAACTGTTGTTTATTTAATGTAACATTTGAAGTGCCTTTGAAATCGTAGTTTACATTTAAATAAGGAATGGCAATTCCCGCATTCTCTAGCGTGAGATTCCCATTAATGTCAGGATTTCTGTAATCACCTACTACTTTTGCCTCTCCGCTTGCTAGTCCTCTTATTTGATCTATAACTCCTTTACCCATCGGGTTAAAGGGGCTTAAATCTAAATCACTGAGTCCTACATCCATATCAATATAAGGCACTTTTCCCGAAGCATCTATACTTCCATCTGCTGTTAAAGAACGGAGACCATCGCGCTCTAACTTAGATTTTATACTATATTTTGAAAGTGTTGCATTACCAGTAACATTTAAGTCCAGCTGACCAAGATTAGTCCCGTTTACCGAAAAGTCTTTAATGGCAAGAGACGTATTTGGCAAATAAGCACCGTTCTTTTGTAAGATATCGAGTTTACCATTGATACGTCCTCCTAAATCAAGACTGTCAAGATCTGGTGTTACCTTGGCAAGGTCAACATTTTTAAAATTGGCTTTGATATCCTTGTAGGTGCTATCCCTGAGCTGTCCCTTAAGATCAATACGCTCATCTTGATGACTTAATACGAGTGTATTAATATCGATGTCCTTAAAATTATTATCAAAGACTACGCTGTTTTTTCTATCATTTTCCTCATTGATAAACCAAGGTTTCTCTTTAAAGATAATTTTTGATTTCTTAAATCCTAACACAGAGTTTCCTTCTGCGTTAATGGTGTGATATAAAGAGAGATCAAAGGAATCATCGTTGCGCTTACCACCTTTAAATTCTGACCTCATGAATAATGTATCCTTTAGAGTAACATTAATAAGATTAAAATCTGATACTGCATAGAAACCTGCATTTATACTATCTGCAGCTACGTAAGTATTAAATAAAGGGTTCTTATTATCTACACGTATTTCAATATCTTTTGCCATATAGCCAAAAGCATCAATCTTAGGCGACTTGAACGTAAGTTTAAATTCAGAATCATTTGCCACCACACTACCTCGTATGATTGTTTCTGGCTCAAAATCTAACTCGGGAACAAATATGGCTACTATCTTATTAAAGATGGTAAACTCAAAATCCATAAACTGATCTTGTGTAAGAATTTCTGGCTGATAGTTTGTATATAAGCTCCCAATAGCATTTTTAAATAATGGTACTACTTCATTAAATTTAAAAACACCTCGAACCTCTCCACTTATAATCTCTGTGGAGTTGATATCAATGGTACGCACTTTCTTTGCGTCAAACTTTGAGGTGATTTCAAAATCTTTAAAGCTGTAGGTATTATTCTTATTTTGATAACTAGCATCTGCAAAGGAAATTCTACCATAGACGTCCTCTACATTTGTACCTTTCATATCAATGACTACATTACCCCTAAGGATAGAAATGCTATCATTAATAAAATTGAGCATTTTAAGATCTGCATAGTCAATTTGAGCTTCTAGATCGTAGCTATTAAACTCTTTTGAGATATCTATTAATCCGTTAAGTTTTGCTTTTGCATTAGGATCATCAAGCAATAACTCTCCATCAAAAACTGGCGCTTTAAGATTTCCAAAGACCGTAATATGTTTATAGACATAGTTATTATATTCTATACTTCTTATGCTTCCAGAGAGCTTTGTGTTTATGGTTTCTTGTATAAATCCTTTTCCCTCAACATCCATGTCAAAGGTGGTCTTCCCCAGTCGCTTATCATCTAGCAGTTTACCTAAGTTAAAGTTATCGAACTTTACATTCCCCTCATAGCCTGCATTATCTGCATCTCTCAATCCTTTCAATAAAAGATTCAGTGAGATATCACCTAAGTTTGTGGTAATATCACCTTCGGATACAACTGTAGAAAGCGTAACCGCGTTAGCACCTCGGAAAGATACTTGACCTAATTTTGACATTTCTGCTGGCAAGGAAGAGAGTACGTCTGGCAACAATCTTTTTAAATCAAAATAATTGGTTTCAAGCTTATTATAATTTCCAGATATTCTAAAATCATCACCGCTCACTACTCCGTCAAAATAAACATCACCTTCTATCACAGAATTCCCTAATCCTGTTACTTTAAGATTTGGCACTCTAAAGTCATTAAGGTGTCCATTTACATTCCCAGATATATCTAAATCAATGTCTGGCGCAATCTCTCTATAAAATGGGCGTATATCATTAGTAGATATTTTAGCTTTCGCGAAAGCGGCATCCACCTCCACTAGCGTATTAAAATCATCTAGCGCTCCATCTGAGGTATCTAACTTGATATCACCCTCTATAGCAGAAAAATCTGTTGTAAGTGAAAAATCTTTGAGCGTTATTAAATCTGGATCATAGTGAAAAGTTCCATCTAGCGATCTTATCTGGTAGCCTCTTATAGCATCAAATGATAGTGATTCAATATGAGCATCTACAGAACTGCTATTGAGATAAAAATCTTCCCAGTTAGTTGAAAGGTCTTGATAATCGAGCACTAACGAGTTTTCTAAATCTCCATTTACATACATAAATCGACCTTCAGAAATTGCCACATTATCTGAAGACATAATAAAAGCCTTTCCAGATTTAGGAGTATTTGTCGCAAACTGGCGTGAGAATAGCGTTAAGTTATCTGAAGCTTCGCCTTTATACTTTGTGAGATAAAAGTTTACACCTTCAAGTGAAATATCGCCCAGCTCCATATTATTGTCTAGCACCTTCTGCACGCTGTAGAGACTTGTAGCAAGCTCTCTCACGTAGATCATGGTATCCTGCTTGTGATCTTTAATTAATGTTCCTTTTACAAGGACATCTCCATTCCATTTGAGACCTACACGTTCTACTTGTATACTGGTACCATAGGTGTTATTAATGCGCTCTGTAACGCTCTTGGCAATTCGAGTTTGAACGCTGGGAAGAGAAAACAACAATAGAATGAGCCCAAAAAGCAAGAATAACACTAGAAGTGTGCGAAGTGCTATTTTTTTAAATTTCTTGATAGGGCTTATTGTTTTAACTTTGTACACTTACTGCAACATACGTGCCTTATGAATAATACGATTACTTCTACTTATATTCTTGCTATAGAATCATCTTGTGATGACACCGCTGCTGCTGTTTTACACAACGACAAGGTACTCTCAAATGTTGTTGCAAACCAAGACATTCATCAAGAATATGGAGGGGTAGTTCCAGAGCTTGCTTCACGTGCACATCAACAAAATATTGTTCCCGTTGTAACGGCTGCTTTACGCAAGGCAAATATCGATAAAAATCAGCTAAGCGCTATAGCTTTTACAAGTGGTCCGGGCTTATTAGGATCTTTACTTGTAGGTACCTCTTTTGCTAAGTCATTTGCTATGGGTCTAGATATACCGCTTATTGATGTAAACCATATGCAAGCACACATTCTAGCTCATTTTATTGATGAAGAAGGCTATAGTAAACCTACATTTCCCTTTCTAGGAGTTACTATCTCTGGAGGTCACACACAGATTGTACGTGTAGATGATTACTTCACTATGGAAGTAATAGGGCAAACTATAGACGACGCCGTAGGCGAAGCTTTTGATAAAAGCGCAAAAATCTTAGGCCTACCATATCCTGGAGGACCATTAATTGACACATATGCACAACTAGGGGACCCAAAGGCCTTTCCTTTTACAAAACCTAAAGTAGGCGGACTAGACTTCAGTTTTAGTGGTCTTAAAACGCAAATCATGTATTTTGTACAGAAGCAACAGCTAGCAGATCCAAGCTTTATAGATAATCGTCGTGATGATGTTTGTGCTTCCATCCAATATACTATTGTCAATATTTTAATGGACAAAATTAAAAAAGCGGTAAAAGAAACTGGTATTACACAAATTGCCATAGGAGGAGGTGTCTCAGCAAATAGTGGAATACGCAGTGCATTAAAAGCATCTGAGTCAAAATATGGATGGACTACCTATTTACCTAAATTTCAATACACCACAGATAACGCAGCAATGATAGGAATTGTGGGTTATTTAAAATATAATGAGCTATCTGAGAAAAACGTGTATCAAGACCTTGGTGTTAGTGCTCAATCACGATTAAAAATATAAGAATGCAGTTATTTTATAGTGAGACATTAACAATAGATAGCGATACTTATACTCTACCTAAAGATGAAAGTAAGCATGTAATACGTGTGTTACGTAAAAAAACTGGTGATGCAATTCACCTCACTAATGGACAGGGATATCTTTTTAATGCAATCGTGGCAGAAGAAAATCCTAACAAGTGTAGATTACAAATAGAAAGCTACCGTTATCAAGAGCCTAGAGATTATAAACTTCATCTAGCTGTTGCACCCACAAAACTTAATGACCGCTTTGAGTGGTTATTAGAGAAAGCTACAGAAATAGGTATCACAGAAATTACACCACTACTTTGTGACCATAGTGAACGCAAGGTTATAAAAGAAGAGCGCTTCATGAAGATTATCCAAAGCGCAATGAAGCAATCACTGCATTATCATCTTCCTGTCTTACATCCGCTCACGTCATTTTCTGAGTTTGTGGAGCATTGTAGTATAGAAAATACCTTCATTGCCCACTGTGAAGATCTTAAAAAAGAGTCCCTTAAAGATTATCTCAAGCCAAACAAATCATACACTATACTCATAGGTCCAGAAGGAGATTTTTCTACAGCCGAAATTGAACTTGCTCTCAAGCAAGGTATAACTCCTGTGTCTCTTGGTAATAGTCGTTTACGCACAGAGACAGCAGCTGTAGTTGCTTGTCACAGCGTCGCTTTTGTAAATGAGTAATCACTTGCATTTGTACTCAAAACACTAGAACTAAAACCAGATTTTGTAAATTCAAATATTAATGGTTTATTTGCTTCCTGCGTCTCCACAAGAGATAAAGGCCCAACCTATTATTAATCAAAAGATTAGATAAAATTGCGTAATTTTGTCAAGACGGTTGTACCCTTTATCCCGGCGCTTATGAGCGTTTGCGGAGGCATTACTATGATGATAAGCTTAGAGTTATTTTTTACAAATGACCACCTACCTGAGCTTAAAAACATACTTCTTTTACTATTATTTTTGAGTTCTATTCTTGTTGTCGTTCTTCTAGGTTTTATTCTCTCAAAAACCGCCCGTCTTAAGTTTTCTGGAGATTCATTATCTCAAGAGATACAAAAATTGACACAGCAAGTTCACTACTTTAGAGATATTGCAGATATTCTTTTAAGATCATCAGTGTGGGCACCGGGTCTTAAAGAATATATTGATGAGGAATTCTCAAGTCTCAACTACTTTTTAGTCAAAGAGTTCTACAAAGGAAGGTCTAAACTAGCATTAGAATATATTGAAGAAAAAGATCGCTACGGAGAAACAGAAATACTTTACCTAGAAACCAAAGCATTACTTCTCAACGACCCTAGTAAGAGCAGTGTAAAAGGTTACATGAATCCTAAAGAATATGATGTACGCATGCTCAAAAAATGGACAGAGCATAAGGTAGGAATGGGCTGGAACCATTACTTTGGGTTTAAATATAACCAGTTTAAAGAAGAACTAGATATACATCGCGTGTATGAACGCCATCAAGAGAGGATCTTAAAGTATGCAACACAGTTAGATCCTATAAGATACAGAGGTATGGGATTCAGCGAAGAGCTTATTTCAAAACTTGGAATGCACCTATCTGAAGAAGTACTACCTCAATTACTAAGTCTTACATCGCAGTCTGTACGAAAGGTTCCCAAAGTCATAACGGTTGCATTTATACTAATTGTATTGCTCGTTATGTTTGGGGTAATACAACCTACCATTACACTTCTCTTCGGGTTAAATGTAGTATTCGGTTTTATATCTATAATTGTTGTAGTGAGCATCATTTTCTTTTTAATGCTATCTATATATCCGTTTGTAAAACGAGAAATTAATGGATGATTTACGCTTTCGCGAAAGCAAAATAAACATACTTAACCCGTATCTTTGTACCCAAAATAAATTGCTGTTTTAAATGCACCTTCTAGGTTTTTAAAAATGCTACTACCTAGAAGTTTATGTCAAAATTACCCAAAGCCCACAAATTTGTTGACCTTTCTGATTATGGCCGGACCATAGCTCGCCGTATCGCTCTTTCTCTAAAAAACACTTCTGCTACCCCTGTACAAGTAACCTACTCTTTTGTAATAAGTGGTTTTATTGCTATTATTTGTATTGTAAAAGGATTTTACTTTTGGGCTGCATTCTTCTTAATTTTAAAATCAATTCTTGACGCCGCAGATGGCGAACTCGCAAGAATTAAAAATACTCCTTCATATACAGGAAGATACCTAGATTCTATATCTGATATTCTTCTAAACGCTGCAATTCTCTATACTATTGGGTTTATAACTGACACTAGTTTATACTGGACAGTACTTGCCTTCTTATGTATTCAGCTGCAAGGAACATTATATAATTACTATTATGTGATATTGCGCAGCAAGCTTGATGGCGACACCACAAGTCGTGTTATAGAAATAGGAATTCCTACCGCATTACCAGGAGAGCAGCAAAGTACGGTTACCTTTTTATATAAAACCTACAGAGTGTTGTATGGCGCATTTGATGCCATCATTTATAAACTTGACCCTAAGGCAGAGAAAGGATCTATCACACCTAACTGGTTAATGACAATAGTTTCTACTTTTGGTCTAGGCTTTCAATTATTATTAATTGCGTTGTTTCTTGTAGTTGGGCTTGCAGATTATATCATTCCTTTTTTTATAGCGTATTCTATTATGATCCCTATGCTCATAGTAACTAGAATGATTGTTACAAAAGAAAAGTAGCACTTGTTTTTACAAATCAAAAAAGCCCAACTATTAGATATAGCTGGGCTTTCATATTTCATAAAAGGTAACTTATAAACGGTACCCTATACTTAATGTTATGTATTGATTAGTTCCTGATCCATTTACAAGGAAGTTATCACCATTTACAAGACTATTATTATCTGCTTGTGGATCTCCTTCTCCAGGAGTATATGGTAAACGTACCGCTGCATCGTCTTCAAAAACCTCTAAGAATCCTTTTGTAAAGCGAGCTTCTACAAAGATGCTCTCGTTAAAGTGATATCCTACACCACCAAATGCAGAAAAGTCAAATGATTTGTAATTTTCTGATTGCTCATAAAATGAAATCTTAAGTCCTGCTTGTGGTCCTGCAATTAGAAAAAGTCTGTTAAGATTAAGACGTAATCCTAAAGGGATTTGTAAAAAATCATAACGAACACCTTCATACTTGTTTCCTTGTGATGCAAAAGCAAATTCTGGCTGAAAGCTTAATTTGTTAGTTACTGGAATTTCTGCAAGAAATGCAACTGCAAATCCGTAGCGGCCTTCATCTATTGAATTAAAAGGCGCAATAGCCGGATCGCCATCTAAACCTGTATTTACGATAGTGTACTCTAGATTGCTTATTTCACTCACACTCAATCCTGCTTTAAAGCCAAAACGTACGCCTTGTGCAAAAAGCTGTGTGCTACATAAAAATGCAAAAAAGATGATAGATAGTACTATTTTTTTCATAATTAAAAGATATTCGTCATTAGTAAATAGAGATAACGTCGGGAACCTCAGGGTATAAAGATAAATTGTATAAATCAGTTTTCTATAGTAAAATAACAAAACCAAGTAAATAAACTATAAAAAACAAATTACACCCGATAACGAACACGATTTGATCTAAAGTCTATAGCCTATTCCCAATTGAATCACAGCATTTTTACCTTCTAAATCTGAAAATCGAGTCTCGCCAGCGTTATCAAAAGTAAAATTGTTGTTGTCTTGAAAGATATCTGTGAGGCCATAAGTATATCTTGCCTCAATAAAAATATTAGAATCAAAGATGTATCCTAGACCTCCAAATGCAGAAGCTTCAAAGTTTGAAAATATTCCAGACTTATTAGGGTCCCATACTTTTACTCCTACTTGTGGTCCTGCATTGATATAAAGATTACTTAAATTAAGCTTTAATCCTAAAGGAAGGTTTAAGTAATCTAAACGGAAGCTCTCCAAATTCTTCCCCTGTTGTGAAAAGATAAATTCTGGCATAAAACTTAACTTCTCTGAGATAGGAATATCTACTAAAAAACCTACAAAATAACTTGTGCGCTTACCGTCAAGTTGGTTTTCAATTCTATCTGCAGAAGCGCTGCCATCATTGTCAAAAGACAATCCATTTACATCTGCAATATTTACCCCTGCTTTGAATCCAGACGTAACTTGGGCGTTGATGCAAGAAAAAGATAAAAGAAACAATCCCGTAATAAAAAATAATGACTTTTTCATAAGCTAAAGTTTTGTAGTTCTACGTTTTACAAGCAAATATACATTAAATTTAAAATCCTCATCATGAATTATTAGCATGATATAAACTTTTGATAATACCATCGGCAAGTCCAATTTTTGGAACAATTATCTGTTTTGCTTTTGATGATTTCATTGCTTGTAAATAAATATGCAATGCTGGAATTATTACATCTGCACGGTCTGGGTTGAGAGACAGCTTCACAATTCGCTCTTCATAGCTTAAAGTTTTGAGCTCTTTATATAATTGCGTTAGGAAGAGGTATGATAAGGTTTTTCCTGGCTTTTTTGCACTTAACTTAAACACCTTATTTATATTTCCTCCAGATCCTATTAGGTCAATATGATCATAGTTTTCACATTTTAAAGCAATCCATTTCTGCATAATTTCCCAATCTTCTTGAGATACGAGATCATTTAACAAGCGTACGGTTCCTATTTTAAACGATCTAGATGCAATCATGCTACCCATATGATAGATGGTTATCTCTGTACTTCCTCCTCCTACATCTACATAAATATAGGTTCGGTCTTCTTTAATAAAGCTATTAAGATCTGTAGCGGCTATAATTTTTGCCTCTTCCTCACCGTCTATGATATCTATTGTAATATTCGTTTTTTTCTTTAACGCTTTCGCGAAAGCAAAACCATTGCGAGCATCTCTCATCGCACTTGTAGCACAAGCTCTATATTCTAGCACTTGATGAGCATTCATAAGTAACCTAAAAGCTTTCATGGCATCCTCCATGCGCTCTTGATTTTTTGTAGAAATCTCCCCGTTAATAAAAACGTCTTCTCCAAGCCTAATAGGCACACGGACTAACGCGTTTTTTCTAAATAGCGTAGGTCCATCTTCCTGCTCAATGATGTTTGCTATGAGCAGACGTACTGCATTAGAACCTATATCTATTGCGGCATATTTTTTTATGGTAAGCACTATAATTGAGAGAGTTTATTTACATAATAGTCATACGTAGCAAATTGTGATCTTATCGCTGGCATATCGTCTATTTTGTATCTGTTATCCATCTCCTTATTTAGTACACGTGCTTTTACGTTATCACTCCACGCAATCTCATGTGTCTCTATTATTTCTTTCTTGACATCCTCATCGTAAATAGGCACAGTTACCTCTACCCTATTATCAAGATTACGGCTCATCCAGTCCGACGAAGAGATAAAAACTTTCTCCCATCCTGGCTCTCCAAAAATATATACTCTTGTATGCTCTAAGAATTTATCTATAACACTAATTATTTTAATGTTCTCACTCATTCCAGGTACCCCAGGAATCAAACAACATACACCACGTACAATCATCTCTATCTTTACGCCAGCGTTACTCGCCTCATAAAGCTTATCAATGATTTCATAATTTGAGATACTATTGAGCTTTAATCGTATTAAACCGTTCCCACCATTTTTTACAACCTCTATTTGTTCTTGAATAAGCCTGTACATCTTATTTCTTGAGTAGTGTGGCGCTACAACGAGATGCTTGTATTTATTTACTATATAATTGGTGTCAAAGAAATTGAAGAGCTTATTTAAATCCTTTAATATTTCCTTGTTTGATGTAAAGAGTGTGTAATCTGTATAAATACGGGCCGTAGCGTGGTTAAAGTTTCCTGTACTTATAAAACCATATCTCACGATCTTCCCTTCTTCCTCTCTATCGATCACGCAGACTTTACTGTGCACTTTTAAACCAGGCACACCAAAGATGAGACGTACACCTTCATTTTGCATTTTCTTTGCATAGCGCATGTTCGACTCTTCGTCAAAACGTGCCCGCAGCTCTATTTGTACCGTTACTTCTTTTCCATTTTGGGCGGCGTTAATAAGTGCGCTTGCGATACTTGATAATTTTGCAAGTCTATAAATAGTGATTTTTATAGATCTCACTTTAGGATCTAGTGCTGCTTCTCTTAAAAATTTAATAGTATAAGAGAAGCTCTGGTAAGGTGTGTATTGCAAGAAGTCTTTCTTTGCAACCTTAGCTAGTAGGTTATCTTCTAAGCTTATTCCAGCAATAGGTAATGGCTTGACACTTGGGTAGTAGAGCTCTTTCCTACCAAAGGTCGGGAAGTTCATATAATCTTTCCTGTTGTGATATCTACCACCAGGAATGATACTATCTATGCGCTCTATACCTAATTTACTAAGTAGAAACTGTAGCGTTTCTTGCTCTATTGTTTTATCAAAAACAAAGCGCACAGGTTCCCCATCTTCTCTCCCTTTAACGCTTCGAGTGAGTTTTTCTAAAAAGCTCTTACCTAAATCAGACTCAATATCTAGCTCTGCGTCACGTGTTATTTTAATCATATGAGCAGTAATACTGTCATAATCAAAAATGCTAAAAATGGTATCAAGATTATACCTAATCAAATCATCAAGCATCATGATATAATCCTTACCATCTACTTGCGGCAACACGACAAAACGATCTATCGTACTTGGTATCTCTAAAAGTGCATATAACGGCTTCTTTGTATCTGAAAGCACCATCTTTACCATTAAATAGGCGTCAAGATCTTGTATACGTGGCAGCTCTACATCTTCACGTAGGATAATGGTTTCTACAGCGAGAGATACTTGATCTGTAAAGAAGTCTTTAATAAATGTTTTATGCTCCGGAAGTGTAATCTCATCTTCGGTGAGCATGTAAATGTTTTCTTTTTCTAGCTTTTTATAAATATCCTCAAGAATCTTGAGGCTTTCTGTTTGCTGTTCTATTACAATCTCAGTGATTTTTTCAAGTAATTCTTCGGCAGAATAAACTCCTAAGGCCTTTCTTCCTGTTTTACCAGCATCTACAATTCTACGCACTGTAGCATATCGCACTCTAAAGAACTCGTCTAGGTTATTTGAAAAAATACCTAAAAAACGAAAACGCTCAATAAGTGGTACATTTTCATCTGCAGCTTCTTGTAATACCCTAGCGTTAAATTGCAGCCAACTTAACTCTCGGTTTATATATCTATTTTCGCCTGTTTGTGTCATTACTATAATTCTTTAGGAGCTTTGTAATAAATCGTCTTTCCTTTATTGAGATCTTGCCAGCTATCAATATCAAAAGTTATTGCTGTAAATGCAGCTGTAGAGACATTATCTATGGTTTCATTTCCATACGTATTAACCACATTAGTCATTGCATTATTATGCCCAAAAACCATTAAACAATTAACCTCATCATTTACTGCACGTATCACCTCAACGAGATCTGTACCTGCAAAGTCATACATTTTATAGTCTAATTGTATTTCTCTATCATCAATTCCATATGCTTGGGCAAAAAATACTGCAGTAGTTTTTGCTCTTAATGCATCACTACTCATCATAAGATCTGGCTTAGGCATTGTTGCAGAAATATGGGCAGCCATAGCAGGTGCATCTTCTAGACCTCTTTCATTGAGCGGTCGCTCGTGATCTATAACATCAAATTTCCAACTTGATTTTGCGTGTCTTACGAGGTAGAGTGTTTTCATATTATGAAGCTAGTCTTTCTTTGATCCACTGGTCGTTTTCTAGTCTGTAGCGTATTCTATCATGTAAACGGCTCGGTCTTCCTTGCCAGAATTCTATAGATACTGGCTTTACAATATAACCACCCCAGTGTGCTGGACGTGGTATATCTTTTCCTTCATAAGTGTCTTTGAGCTCCTTCATCTTATCTTCTAGCACTTCTCTTCCTGCAATCACGCTACTTTGGTCAGACACCCAAGCACCTAGCTGACTATCTTTTGGTCTAGCATTAAAATAAGTATCAGAGCGCTCTGTACTTACTTTTTCTATATCACCTTTGATAATCACTTGACGTTCTAGATTAGGCCAGAAAAAAGAAATTCCCACCTTATCGTGGTGAGCTATACTCTCTCCTTTCTCGCTTGTATAGTTTGTATAAAAAACAAACCCATCTGTATCTAGCTCTTTGAGAAGAACGATTCTTGATTTTGGAAAACCGTCTGTTCCTAGCGTAGCGACAGTCATCGCATTCGGTTCGGCAACGCCTCCGGCGTCTTCAACTTCCTTAAACCAAGTTTTAAATTGGTCCATAGGGTCTAAAGCCGAGTTTTCTAATAGCAACTCGCCTTTCTCGTATGATTTTCTGTAGTCGTGTAAGTCTCTGTTCATTGCAGTAAATGTACGAAGACCGTGGTGAAGATAAAAGTCAGAATTAGTCCAGAATTCGTAAAAATGAACTAAAATATACTCTTTAAAAGATAAAGATTTTGAGGTGCACGCTTTCGCGAAAGCGTACTTCTACTTCCTCATGAATCTTTTTTTAATCAAAAGCTTCCTCACCTTATCATTATGCTTTCTAATACGTGTAAACTCTTCATAATCCATATCCTCATCATCTACTCCTGATGCGGCAAACTGACCTTCAAAGTTTTCTAGCATCTCCACACGATCTGTGTAAATATTATAACGACGATGCTCTGTAAATCCATCTGCTTGTAAAAAGTACTCACAGATATATTGATCTTCCAGCATAAACAACTTAAAAGTAATACTGATATTTCCTTTTACAGAAGTAGATCCATAAATGGTATTAATCTTCTTAAGCTGCGTATCTGGGCTTACTAGAAATAGGTTACGCGGTATCAAAATATCAAAATGCTCTTGCAACTTAGCCAGCACTGGTTTTGCTATTTTCTTAATTTCTTCTTCCATCATAACGCTTTAAAATGTAAATTCTTTACCATCGTCTCCTAATAAGACATTCTCAAAATGAGGCCTAGCTTCTTCTGCAAATAGATTCAAATCTCCATATCTTATGGAATAATGACCTAATACTAAGCTTTCCACCTCAGCCTTTGCGGCTATCTGTGCTGCTTGTGCCGCAGTACTATGCCCCGTAGGCTTGCACAGATGTGCGTGACTTTCTAAAAAAGTTGCTTCATGATATAACACGGTAGCTCCTTTAATCTGTGTGGCTATTGCCTCTTTGTAAGCAGTATCACTACAATATGCATAACTCTTAGGCTTAGCTGGGTCAAAGGTAAGCTTATCATTAGGGATAAGCGTTCCATCGTCTAAGGTAATATCGCCTCCTTGCTTAATTTTTGAATAATAAGCTTTATCAATTTCAAGATTGAGGCACGCGTTTATATCAAGCTTACGTTCACCAAGCTTTTCTTGAAAATAGAAACCATTAGTGTAAATGCGATGTTTAAGTGGTATTGTAGTTACCGTCACCTCATCATCCTCATAAATAACCGTAGGTTCTTTGCTAGTAATCTCTACAAAGCGTAGCGGATAACTAGTAAATCCTTGCGTGATTTTGAGTTGTAAAAGTATAATTTCTTTGAGGCCTTTAGGTCCATAAATGGTAAGTGGTGCGGTTCTCTTAAGAAGACTAAAGGTAGTAATGACTCCCATGACTCCAAAAAAATGATCTCCGTGCAAATGCGATATAAATATATGCTTTATACGAGAAAATTTAATCTTATTACGGCGTAGTGCCACTTGTGTACCTTCTCCACAGTCTATGAGAAATAAATGATTGCGTATATCTAAAACCTGTGAGGTAGGATTTTTAAAAGAGCTGGGAGCTGCCGCATAACAACCTAAAATTGTAAGATGTAGATTGCTAGACATATAAAATATTAAAATCCGAGATCGCGCTCTATTTCTTCCATTTCAATAACGTCTCCAGCTTCCTCAATCGTAGGAACCACAATCATCTCATCTGGTACAGCATCATAATTTATCCCTGTATTTACAAATACAAATGATTTCTTATCTGCACGCTGGTAGTTTGAGAGTTTTAAGAATTGTACAAGATCTTCAAGTGTGAGTTTATCATACTTAAGAAGATCTATGACTAGATTCTTTTGATCATAGTGTTCTGGTACTATATTTTCTAGGTATAATGCAAAATCACGCACGTCTGTGCGGTCATCTGTAAGTATGGTATAGGTAGGCTTTTCTGTAACCGTCATTATTGTTTGATTTTTGATGCAAGTAGATACATTACTGCCATTCTCACTGCTACTCCGTTTTGCACTTGATCTAAGATGATTGCATGTTCTGAGTCTGCTACATCACTGGTAATCTCCACACCACGGTTTATAGGTCCTGGGTGCATAATTACAATTTGCTTATCTAGAGAATCTAGTAACTTTTTATTTACTCCGTATTGCTGTGTGTATTCTCTTGTGCTAGGGAAATAACTAATATCCATTCGCTCATTTTGCACACGGAGCATATTTGCCACATCGCACCACTCAAGTGCTTTACGCAAGTCTAGCTCTACTTCTACTCCTAGTGATTCTATGTACTTAGGCAGTAATGTTCTTGGACCACATACTTTTACGTTTGCACCTTGTAATTTTAGTGCATATATATTTGAAAGTGCAACACGACTGTGTAAAATATCGCCTACAATCACCACATTTTTACCGGCAACTTCACCTAGACGCTCTCTTATAGAATAACTATCTAGTAATGCTTGTGTAGGATGTTCATGTGCTCCATCTCCAGCATTTACAATACTTGCCTTGATATGCTTAGATAAAAATACGCCAGCTCCAGGATTAGGGTGTCGCATGACAACCATATCTACCTTCATCGATAGAATATTATTTACAGTATCAATGAGCGTTTCTCCTTTCTTTACAGATGATGCTGCTGCCGAAAAGTTAATTACATCTGCACTTAAACGTTTTTCTGCAAGCTCAAAAGACAATTTTGTACGTGTACTATTTTCAAAAAAGAGATTTGCAATAGTAATATCACGCAGTGATGGCACCTTTTTAATAGGGCGATTAATCACTTCCTTAAAGTGATCTGCCGTTTTAAAAATAAGATCAATATCTGCCTCGTTTATGTACTTGATACCTAACAGATGATTGACACTCAACTCGCTCATAATAGTTAGCTTTTTACTAGATATACGGTGTCTTCTCCATCATTTTCTTCCCAGCACACCTTCACTTGTTCATCATTTATTGCATCTACCTGACGGCCTTTATAGTCTGGCTGTATAGGTAAATGGCGAGAAAAACGTCTATCTATAAGACATAATAACTCTACTTCTTCTGGTCTCCCAAAACTCTGCACAGCAGTGAGAGCAGCGTTTATGCTACGCCCAGTATACAAGACATCGTCTATAAAGACCACCTTCTTATCCTCTACTACAAAGTCTATTTTGGTTTTATTTGCTTCTAGTGTTTTCTCGCTACGGCGAAAATCATCACGATAAAATGTAATGTCTAGATAACCAAGTTTAATAGCCTCAATGCCATAGTCTGTAGTGAGCAACTTTTTAATACGTTCTGCTAGATAAACGCCGCGAGGCTGTATCCCAATGAGAACGGTATTTTTAAAATCAGTATGATTTTCAATGAGTTGACAAGCCAGACGATTGAGAATGATGTTAATCTCTGTCGCAGTAAGAAGTACTTTTTGGCTCATAGAATTTTCCGAAATCTGTTCGGGGGTCAAAGTTACATAATTCTGTGGATTGATGGTAATGTTTGTTACGCTTTCGCGAAAGCGTATCTATTACTAACTTCGTTATAATCTCAACTTTCAAAAAATGATGCAAACTCAAACATGGTGGAAAGAAGGAATTGTATACCAGATTTACCCTAGATCCTATCGAGATACCACAGGTAATGGTATAGGTGACTTGCGTGGAATCATAGAAAAGTTAGATTACATCGCTAGTCTAGGGGTAGATATTATCTGGCTCAACCCTATTTATGATTCTCCTAATGATGATAATGGTTATGACATACGTGATTACCGAAAGATTATGGCCGAGTTTGGAACTATGGATGATTTTGACGAGTTGCTTTCTGGCATGAAAGCTAGAGGATTACGACTAGTGATGGATCTTGTGGTAAATCACTGTAGTGATGAGCATGAATGGTTTAAAGAAAGTAGGGCTTCTCGTGATAATCCTTATCGAGATTACTTCCACTGGTGGCCAGCCGAAAAAGGTACTCCTCCAAAAAGATGGAGCTACTTTGACTTAGAAGAAAATGCATGGCAATACGATAAACAAACGGATGCTTATTACTTACACTACTTTGCCGTAAAACAGCCCGACCTCAAATGGGAAAATCCAAAAGTTCGTCAAGAGGTATATGACATGATGCACTTCTGGTTTCAAAAAGGAGTAGATGGTTTCCGTATGGATGTAATTCCCTTTATAAGCAAAGACATCACCTACCCAGAAATTGACGCAAAGGAACCACATGAATACATTGCATATTATGCAAATGGCCCAAAAGTGCATGAATACCTCAACGAACTCAATAATGAAGTAGTCTCAAAATACGACGCATTTACGGTAGGTGAAGGCCCAGGGATAAGCATTGATGATGCACTGGATTTTGTTCATGAAGACCGCAAGGAGATCGATATGTTCTTCCACTTTGACCTTATGAGCTTAGATCGTGCACCTGGCGAAGTATTTAAAATGCGTGATGGCGGCTATTCCTTACCTGAATTTAAAAAAGTATTTACTGACTGGGATGCGGCATTTGCAAAAGCCGGCTGGGGATCATTATTTCTAGCAAATCATGATTTCCCTAGAACGGTAAGCCGCTGGGGTAATGACACTCCAGAACACTGGAGAAATAGCGCTACACTACTTCAAACATTTTTATTGACCATGCGCGGTACTCCATACTTTTATCAAGGTGATGAGATTGGGATGACTAACGTACGTTTTACAGACATAGAAGATTATCGGGACATTAATACGATTAACAGATATGAGACTGTTAAGAAAAGAGGCGGAGATCTTGAGGCTTTTATGGACAGCGAGCAACATGCCGCTAGGGAAAATGCACGCACTCCCATGCAGTGGGACAATACAGAAAACGCTGGATTTACAAGCGGCACTCCGTGGATAAATGTAAATAGTGATTACAAGACAGGTGTGAGTGTAAAAGACCAACTCAATAAAAAAGACTCTACACTCTCCTACTTCAAACAGATGACTGCCTTACGTAAGAAGTACCCAGCGCTTGTTTATGGAGCTTATAAGTGCATCAAGGCTGAAGATGAGCAAATATATTGCTACACGCGCACGCTAGAGAGTGAGCGTTTCTTAGTGCTTTTAAACTTCTCTGAAGATACAGCGCATTTCTCGCTACCACTTTCTGTAAGCTATAACAGAAAGATCAAAGTAATTTCAAATGATAAAATTATAGATGATAGAACCTTTAAGGAATTCACACTACGCCCATGGCAAGCTATTGTATATCGTTTAGAAAACTAACCGTCTATAAAAATGTAAACAGCAATCCCTATAAAAACGATAATCTGGAGCCACTTTAAAACAATACCCGCGTTCTTATTAGTGCGTAGTACATGAGAGATTTTTCCTGCGACGAGTGCAATGCTTCCAAAGATGACAAAGGATTCTAGCATAAATAGCAATCCTAATACATAAAATTGATATACGGTATTGCCTTCCGGATCCCAGAGGAATCCTGGGAAAAATGCTAAGAAGAATATGGTCACCTTAGGGTTAAGAATATTCATAATCACACCTTGTTTAAAAAGGGCTGTGTACGATTTTTTTGGAGCACCATCTGCGAGATTAATAGACGCATCGCTGCGGTATACTTTAAAGGCTAGATAAAGCAAGTACATTGCTCCTACCGTTTTAATTGCAAAAAACAGAAAAGGCGAAGCAGCAATCACTGCCGAGAGCCCAAAAGCAACAAGTGTAGTATGCACAATACATCCAGAAATCAATCCTGCGGTGGTTGCTAGTCCAGATTTACTACCATTTGCAACACTTTGCGTGAGTACATAGATGTTATCTGGCCCTGGCGAAAACGCAAGTAAAGCAGTTGCTGCTAGAAAAGCAATGATGGATTCTATCAAAGGAATACTAGTTAGTTAGTCCTCGCAAAATAAGAAAAAACATGATGCCTACAACACTACCACTGTCGTTCCTTCCACATCGAGTAAAAGCCTAGCAATAATAAAAGACCTGCTGCAGCGAGCTTTGCCCATTGCGGGATAAAGGTTGCGATATCAGGTTTCATGGCAAAAAGCATGACGGCAATGGAAGCAAAAATAAGTTTATGAGAATTCCTCATGGTATGAATTGATTAGCGTGTAGTTACTAGACGGCAGTGACGTACTATCCTTTCGCTAAGATGGCGTTATTTATCTCTTTAATTAACCCTGGACCTTCATATACAAAGCCTGTATATAGTTGTACGAGTGATGCTCCTGCCTCAAGTTTATCAAGAGCGTCTTGTGCAGAGTGAATCCCTCCTACACCTATTATTGGGAATGAGTTATTACTCTTGTCTGATAAGTATTTAATCACACGTGTAGAACGATCAGTTACTGGCTTACCGCTTAGTCCGCCGTTGCCTATTTCTGCTAGACGGGCATTTGTGGTTATTAATCCCTCTCTATTTACAGAGGTATTACTTGCAATCACACCATCTAGACCTGTTTCTTTTACAAGCGCTACGATTTCATCTAATTGCTGATCATTAAGATCTGGGGCTATTTTAAGTACAATTGGTCGCTGTACTGCATACTTCTTATTTGCTTGCTGCACTGCCCCTATAAGTTCCTCTAGATAATCTTTGTCATTTAGTTTTGCGTGACTAGACACATTCGGGCAGCTTACATTGAGCACAAAATAATCTACTACCGGATGTAGCTCGTGGAAACAAGTAAGATAGTCGGCTGTATAATCTTCTGGCTTGGTATCGGTGTTTTTACCGATGTTTCCACCTATGATAATGTTATGATTCTTGCGAGACTTTAATCGAGTTACCGCTTCTGCTACTCCTCCATTATTGAAACCCATTCTGTTTATGAGCCCCTGATCTTCTTTTAATCGAAACAGACGCTGCTTTGGGTTTCCTTCTTGTGCCTTTGGAGTAACCGTACCTATCTCAATAAAACCAAATCCTAAGTCTCCTAGTTCATTAAAAAGCTTTGCATCCTTATCAAAACCTGCTGCTAGTCCTACTGGGTTTTTAAAAGTAAGTCCCAGCACTTTGCGCTCTAGTCGCTTGTCTTCCACCTTTCCCATACGATTAAGAAGTCCTGAGAGTCCTAATTTGTGCAATCGCTTTATCCATCTAAAGGTAAAATAATGCACTTTTTCTGGGTCAAAGGAAAAGAGAATTGGGCGTATGAGGAGTTTGTACATTTCGGTCGTTTCTGTGGTGCAAAAATAGTCCAAAAAGAGGTATTTTTGAAGCAGAACTGAATGATGATTTTTACGCTTTCGCGAAAGCGTACTCACAACCACCCATTATGATTGATAAAGACGCACTTCTTAAAAGATTTATAAGCTACGTAACTACCTATACCGAAAGTGACCCAAACAGTGACACCACTCCAAGTACGGAGTGCCAGTGGGATCTTGCGAGACAGCTCAAAGATGAACTCGAGGCAATGGGAATGAGTGAGGTGACGATAGATGAACATGCATATGTGATGGCGACACTACCTAGCAATGTAGCTCATGATGTACCGGTTATAGGATTTATATCACACTTTGATACGACTCCAGATTTTACAGGAAAAGACGTGAAACCGCAGATTTGGAAAAATTATGACGGTGGAGATCTTGTTCTTAATAAGGAACAGAATATCGTGTTATCGCCAGAATACTTTGACGACTTAAAGCAATATAAAGGGCAAACCATTATCACAACAGACGGTACGACGCTACTAGGTGCAGATGATAAAGCGGGTATTACTGAGATTATGGAAGCAATGAAATACCTGCTTGCAAATCCTCAAGTAAAACACGGAAAAATACGCGTAGGCTTTACGCCAGATGAGGAAATAGGTCGTGGTGCACATAAATTTGATGTAGAAAAATTTGGTGCGGAATGGGCCTATACGATGGATGGTAGCCAGATAGGCGAACTAGAATATGAAAACTTTAATGCTGCTGGAGCAGTGGTTACCATAGAAGGTAAAATAGTACACCCAGGCTATGCAAAAGGTAAAATGGTAAATAGTATGTACATCGCTACAGACTACATCAACAGCTTACCTAGACTAGAAACTCCAGAACACACTTCTGACCGTGAAGGATTCTTTCACTTACATGACATTACTGGAAGTGTAGATAATACTACGCTAGAATATATCATAAGAGATCACGACAAAGGACATTTTGAAGCACGTAAGGAAATGATGATCCAACTAGCAGATGAGCTTAATGCACAGCTAGAAAAAGAAGTGGTGACTGTAGAGATTAAAGATCAGTACTTCAATATGCGCGAGAAAGTAGAACCTGTAATGCACATTGTAGATATTGCAGAAGAAGCTATGAAGTCTCTTGACATAGAACCACTTATTAAACCTATACGTGGAGGTACAGATGGATCACAACTCTCGTTTATGGGATTACCTTGCCCTAATATTTTTGCAGGTGGCCATAACTTCCATGGGCGATATGAATATGTACCTGTAGAAAGTATGATGAAAGCCGTTGAGGTCATTGTGCGAATTACAGAAATCACAGCACAAAAGAACGCTTAATACAACGCTCACAATTAGCAAATTTCGAATAACTATCGTTTTATAAATAAGCTCACTTATGAATCCTTCTGCCACTGGCTGGATAAATAAACATTTCCCAAAGCTTCTTGACTATCTGGTTAAGAACCCAATGGATGAGCGTGCATTTTATGACTCGCTAAGAGCCAAGGGTTTTATCTATGGACACTCTCTAGATACCTTGCTGGATAGTGAATCGTCACAACTTAAGTGGACGGTACAAGAGAAAACAAAGATTAACCTTTTTGACGCTCTTGCTTTTACGTATTACGATACGATTGCAAATGCAAGACAAGAAGACTGCCTAGAAGCCATCGTTTCATTTTATAGACAGTTAGATAAAAAGGAACAGTACTTTATTAAAATCCCTTTGGGTAATGAATCTGCTTCCTCTAAGGTTGAGAAAATTATCCACCAGCGGGTGCAGACTAATGAGTCTGCCTTGCAGAAGAGTTTTAGCCATCTGATTACCAATGCCTTAGTTTTTATAGATATCCTAAGTTTTGATCACTATCTCATTACTCAAGGTGATCCTTATGAGTATGCAAAAAACCTAGAGGCTGTTCTTACAGAATCTATATGGCTGGCATTGCAACAAAAGGAGAGTAAGGATGAATATAACAAGCTTCTTATAAAATTATTTGAAAGCTCTGTACGCTATAACGAACTCATAAAGCACACACATACCGAGGTTTCTGAGATTAACCTCAAGATTATTACCGAACCTCTAGAGCAACAATACCTTCTAGATTTATGTAGTCTATCGCTATGGGATGACGAGAAAATCGATAAGCACGAGCGCGAATTTATCATGCAGTTCTGTACGATTATGGGGCTTGATGAAAAAGGTTACCTAGATGCTGTACTTGCCGTAAAAACATTCTTGACGGAGCACGGCACAGAGATTTCGTATCTCAAATACAGTAATCCTATAAAGCACTTTTATAGTCAGACGACTTCTTCTGTCGGCAATCTTATCTCACGCAATAGCAATCGCCTTGTGAGAGAAATAAGAGAGAGTCGTGACTTAGTGATTTTACTAGGTCAGTCTACTACGCGAGATTTATCTAAAGAAGAGCGCAAAGTGGTAAAAAAACAGCTACTTGACATTTGCAAGAGCATACCATCACTGGCAGTATTCTTACTTCCAGGAGGCGGATTATTGCTTCCTATTCTCGTGCGATTAATCCCAACAATGCTACCTAGTGCTTTTAATGAAAACCTTGAGGATTAAGCAATCCACGTTTTAAAGTCTTTTACACGCTCCCTGCTCACAATAATTTCTTGCTCGCTCCAAGTGTTCAACTTTATTTTTAATCTTGAGTTTGTGTATGCTATGATATCTGCTATCGCATTAATATTTACATAAAACTTCCTGCTTACGCGGAAGAAGGTTTCAGGCTCTAGATCATTCTCTAGTAACTCGAGTGTGGTATCCAGCAAATAATTACGTCCATCTATAGTACCGGCATACGTCCCTTTGTTTTCACTATAAAAACACTCAATCTCATCTATAGGAATCATTTTTATGTGCTGCCCTATCTTAGTTGTAAATCGCTTTTTATACTCACGTTCTACTGCTGTTGCGCCAAGTAGCTTGCGGATGTCTTCAAAGTTGAGTGACACATCTTGCGCCTTAGGCATGCGCTCCTTGTACTTGTTTACTGCTTTTTCAAGGTCTTCGTCGTCTATAGGTTTTAATAGATAATCTACGCTATTAAGTTTAAAAGCCTGTAGCGCGTATTCATCAAAAGCTGTCGTAAAAATAATAGCACTCTTCACCTCTACTTGATCAAAAATCTCAAAAGACAATCCATCTGAAAGTTGGATGTCTAGAAAAATCAAATCTGGGTGCGTATTCGTTTTAAACCAAGCCACAGCTTCCTCTACAGAATGCAGCATTTCATTTACAGTAACTCCTACTTCGGCAAGCATTCTATTGAGGCGTCTTGCAGATGGTTTTTCGTCTTCTATAATGAGTACGTTCATGGATTGGTTATTTGATGGTTTTGTTGATGTAGGTAAAAATACTAATTCCTTATTCTTGTGTGATAAGCACGCCCTCTTTCCAGATTTTGGCTATCGAGTTCATGTTTAATACATCTTCAACAGGAGATTTATCAAGCAATAACATATCTGCTTTAAAGCCTTCTTTTATATAACCTACGTTCTCTAGAGAAAACTTATCTGCTGGTAATGAGGTGGCACTCGCGAGCACTGCTTCTATGGGTAATCCCGCTTTCGCGAAAAAAGCCAATTCTTTATACAAATCGCTGCCTATATTAATATTGGCATTTGGCGGATCCGTACCTGCTAGTATCGGAATTCCTGCATCGTATAAGCGCTTAACTTCCTTGATGAGACGCGTTTCTATTTCGGCAGTTTCTTCCGCTGTTTTATTGTAGTACAAAGGCTGAATCAATACTGTGGTGAGTATGGTAGGTATCACAAAGAAGTTTGCATCTTCCTTAAGTATGGCGAGCTGTGCTGCTGTGAGAGGCGCATCATTATAAATATGCACGAGACCATCTGCACCACTAGAGAGAGCATCAAAAGCATCTTGTGCTCGTGAAACGTGAACTACCGCTATTTTATCTGCCTTATGTGCTTCTTTAATAATAGCCGCTACCGTTTCTCTATCAAGTGTAGCTTTCCAAGGTTCGACAATAATTTTTATGTAGTCGACTCCCGCTGCTACACGATCTGCAACCCATTGTGCAGCATCTTCTGGCTTAGAAAGTGTAGGAATAGGAAAACCGTATTGCGTACCGTGACCACCTTCTGTGGTAGCTGCATATCCTGCGCGATACAATCTAGCATTGCCCTGTGTATCTCGCAGATTAATCATTGCCTCTTGCATAGGTTCCATGCCGTGCATGTCTAGCAGATTGAGAACACCTGCTTGGGCTGCTTCTTGTAGTTGCGGTGCTGCCCACGTGTGAACATGAGCATTTATTAATGCTGGCATTAAAAACTTCCCAGTGCCGTCTATGGTAGTCTGCGCAGTAAGTGCATTTGAAGACACCTCGCTGATGGTTCCTTTTTCTACTTTTACAAATTGATTTGCTAAGATTTCGGTGCCGTTAAATAAGGTTACATGTTCTACTACAAAGCTTTGTTGCGCGCTCACTGTGTAGAAGCCCAGCAATAGTAAGATAAACAGCGTACGTATCATGAGTTCCTGTTTTCGCGAAAGCGGTTTGAAAACTCTTCTTCCTCTTGATCCATAAACTCTTGAATCTTGCGATCTTCCCATTTCTTTAATCCTTTAAAGAAGCGGAATCCTTTAAAAACATAAATCCAATGTACTAGCAGCGATAATCCCCAGAAAAATGGTGTTGTATAACGTACCCACCAAGGAGCATTACCCAGCACATCGAAGTTAAAGAACATCCCCGAGTAGAATAATTGCAGCAGGATGTTTATCACAAGATAAACCGTGAGATGCCTGTAAAACCCTTTCTCTTCTTCTACACGTTTTTTTGCGCGTTCGTATTTACTTGTATTTGATTCCATTATTTCTTAAATAGTGTATTAGACTGCGATTCGTTTTCTTCCTTTTTTAAATGCTCTTGTATTTTACGTTGCTCCCATCCCTTGCCTAAAAAAAAGTTGATACCATATAGCTTGATAGCTTCAATAACGATACCTAGTAAAGAGAAGCCAATTACCCACAATACCCACGGATTGCGAAACTCATTAACATAGTAATTTATAGCTGCAACAATAGCCGAAACGATAATAGCATTGATAATCTTGCCATAAAATTTCTTAACATTTTGCACATGTTCTGTAGCTCTTTGATACTTTTCTTTCTGTGTTTCCATGTTATTTTATTTAAAGTCCTCGTTACGAATGTACTCATCTATCTTACGTTTTTCCCAATCTTTTGAAAAGAAAGGATTCCAGCCAAAGGTCTTTGCAGCATGACTTAGTATCCCGATCCCCCAACCTGCGATAGGAAATATAGCCCAGAAAAAACCTGTGGTATAAAAGTTTAATATTAAGAAGAAACATACAAAGATGAGGTAGGTCCCTAGGTGGTTATAAAATTCTTTAAGCTCACTTACTTTTGCTTGTGCTCTGTCGTACTTGGTTTTTTGATTTGATGTGTTCATGACGTTTATTTTTTGTTTGATGATGTAAATATCATATCAAACCCTCTTTTTTAAAACTAGTACTTACCGAAGTGTAGAAATTCATTACTGAATTGTAAAACTCTCCTAAACTCGTTGACATCCTTTCTTATTAACCGTATCTTTATGTAAAAAAAGAAGCTATGTTCGGATTATTTAAAAAGAAAAGCGAAGTAGAGAAACTTCAGGAAAAACACAAAAAAATTTTAGAAAAGGCGTACCAACTATCTAAGAGTGATAGAAGTGCAAGTGATAGTCTATATGCAGAAGCTGCAGAGATTGAGAAGCAAATATCACAGCATTCATAATTTTTTGCGCAAATTGTTATCATATTGCTAACTAATTGTAAAAAAAATTATATTTTACAACTGCAAACAAAAACACTCGAAGTATGAAATCCCTATTCAACTCATCGCCAAAACTGAGGCGATTAATGGCATATCGCAGGAAAGCTATATGCAACGCAAAAAAATGGAGCACTAAAGATGAAATGGCTAGTCACAGCTACCAGATTATGGTGCATGTGATTGACCAGAAGCTCTCTGCACTTACTGTTAATAAATAAGCAATAAAGAGTCCATACTCACTAGCATAATTATACGTACCCCATTATATTTGTGAGTATGGAACCTTTTATAGTATCTGCCCGAAAATACCGTCCCACCACCTTTAAAGATGTTGTAGGACAACAGGCTATTACTAACACTTTAGAAAACGCAATACGCAACAACCACCTCGCTCAGGCGCTACTCTTTTGTGGTCCTCGTGGTGTAGGTAAGACGAGTTGTGCACGTATTCTTGCAAAGCAAATTAATACCGACGAAAATACAAGCCCAGATGAGGACTTCGCTTTCAACGTATTTGAGCTTGATGCAGCGTCAAACAACTCTGTAGATGATATACGTAGTCTTATAGATCAAGTACGCATCCCACCACAAGTAGGAAAGTATAAAGTCTATATTATTGATGAGGTGCACATGCTCTCTGCAGCAGCTTTTAATGCGTTTCTTAAAACACTAGAAGAACCTCCCAAGCACGCTATCTTTATACTAGCGACTACAGAAAAACATAAAATCATCCCTACGATACTTTCTCGTTGTCAGATTTTTGACTTTAAGCGAATTACAGTGACAGATGCTCGTAAGCACCTTGTACAGATTGCGCAAGAAGAAGGTATTGAAGCAGATGAAGAAGCTTTACACATCATTGCTCAAAAGGCAGATGGTGCGATGCGTGATGCATTATCCATTTTTGACCGCGTAGTGAGCTTTAGTGGTAAAACGCTTACGCGAAAGGCAGTTACAGAGAACTTAAACGTTCTAGACTACGATACCTATTTTACCACCACAGATTATCTACTTACAAATGATATCCCACAAGTACTGGTACAGTATAACGATATCTTGTCTCGTGGTTTTGATGGACATCACTACATAGCTGGTCTTGCTTCTCACTTTAGAGATTTGATGGTTTGTAAAAATCCGCCGACGATTCATTTATTGGAAGTAGGCGATACTACTAAGAAAAAGTACTACGAGCAATCACAAAAAACTGATATGGCTTTCTTAATGGAAGCTATCAATATCGCAAATGATTGTGATCTCAAATTTAGAACCAGCCGCAACCAGCGACTTCTTGTAGAACTTTGCCTCATGCAACTTGCCTCTATCACTTTTGATGGAGAAAAAAAAAATGACGGTCCGTTCTTAGTACCACCTTCTTATTATAAAGTAGATCATACACAGACTGGCGCTGCACCACAAACGCAAACGGCAGTTGCTCCAACTAATACTGCAGCTACACAAGCACCAAGTGCTACAAGTGCTGCACCAGTAGCAGCGGCTGCTACGCAAGCACCGAGCACTCCTACTCCACCGCCTACTGCACAGCAAAGTGTTCCTGTACAAGAAAATATAGCTGCACAAGCTTCAAGTGCTACGCAACCATCACAAGCACCAACGCAAAACACAGCTCCTACACAAAACACTGCAGCTACACAGCAAGCTGCTCCCGTAACACCACAAGCATCACCTACCACTCCTAGCGTACCAGAATTATCTTTGCGCAAGGATCGTGTGTCTGGGTTATCGCTTAAAGGCTTACAGAAGAAAAAGGAGCTCGAACTCAAAAAAGCAAACAAGAAAGTAGATATTGAAAATCTACCTACAGAACCTTTTACAGAAGTTGCGATGCAAGCTGCCTGGGCAGAGTATGTAAAGCGTCTCCTTGCAAAAGGAGAACGTATTATTGCCTCTAACCTAGAAGCAGATCAGCCGACTTTAAATGGGACTACTATTGAACTAGAATATCCTAACGAGACGATGAAAATTGAGGTAGAACGCGCTCAAGGGCCACTACTTGAATTTTTAAAACGTAGTCTTAACAATTATGATATTACTTTAGGAATTACAGTAAATGAAGAAGTACAGCGCAAATATGCGTATACTGCTCAAGAACGATATGATAAACTACGAGAACATAATCCTGCGCTAGATATTCTCAGGAAAACATTTGATCTCGACCTATAAAAAAAACACGCTATGGAAAATAAAGAAGCTATCCAGATGCTCCACCTTAAATTACCTACAGATCCTCGCTGGGTAAATATTGTAGAAAAAAACATAGAAGAAATACTTACGGACCACGCCTACTGCGAGCAGAAAGCTGCTTCAAGTGCGATTTCGTTTATCATAGGTTTTCCAGAATACACAGAGCTTGTGAGTGCAATGAGTGATCTTGCTATGGAAGAAATGAGCCACTTTAAAATGGTGCATGACATCATGGTAGAAAGAGGATTACACCTAGGTCGTGAGCGCAAAGATGCTTATGTGCACAAGCTACGCTTCTTTTTCCCAAAAGGAGGATCAAGAGTAGAGAGTTTAGTAAATAGATTATTGGTTGCGGCACTGATTGAAGGTAGAAGCTGTGAGCGTTTCCGCTTACTGTCTGAGGAGCTTGAAGATAAAAAGCTTGCGAAGTTTTACCGAAAACTCATGATAAGCGAGGCTGGACACTATACGATGTTCTTAAACTTTGCCCGCCAGTACGGAGACAGAGCAAAAGTAGATGCGAAGTGGCAAGAACTTTTAGATTTTGAAAAGCAAGTGATGAAGGATCTAAGTGTTACAGAAACCATACACGGATAATATTTCCACTAGTTTTCTCACCTAAACATAAGCTTATATGCGCATACGTATTCTTATCATTTCTTGTCTAGTAATGAGCTATATCGCTTGTAAGGAGAAAGCACCCGTACAAAAAGTTACCACACCTTTTGATTATCTACTAGGAGACTGGGAGCGCACTAATAGCAAAGGCGGCAGTGAGACCTTTGAACACTGGAAAACAGTTACGGCGACAGAGCTACGTGGTCATGATACTACGCCAGCTATCGATTATTCTAAAGTGAATAAACGAATTATAGTTATTTGACTTAATATTTAAATTAAAATATGATCATAACATATAAATTAAATGACTTTAATCTCGATATTGAACAACCCGTTTGGTGGGATGACATCCAATTAGGAGAGGAAATCACTTTAAGGAACTACTTATCATTTACAACAACTCTAAATAATTCAAAAGAATGGAAAAAAGCATTTAAAGCATATTTCTATTACGGACAATTGAATAATGAAGTTCCTTATAAATGGTCACAAATATGTTTGCAAGATCAAGTCGAAGAGCATGGAATAGCAATTCAAATATTTTTAGGAATAGTTAAGTATCTAAAAAAACATCAACCCAATGAATCCGATCCCATTACAAAAATTTATAAAGATTTAGGTGATTCATATCATGAATTAGGTGAAATAAAGCTTGCAATTGAGTACTATAATAAATCATCACAAGAAAATAACAATGCTAATTCACCTGGGAAATACTACGCTGATCAAGCATTTAAAATATCTCAAGAATTACAGCAACTTGAAGATAAAAGCAAATATGCCAAATTACTAATTGATTTTAAGGAGAATCTTATTCGCAGAAGCTTAGAGATAGAAAAGGATACAACGCTCAGAGAAAATATAGAAAATAAATTAACGGGGTTCATTGATTTTGAAGTACCACAGAAATTAACCAATTTTCAACTAGCATTTTTGGAAAAATTAAAGACTGATAGTGACCTCGAAATTCCAAAAATTATTACGCAAGAAATTAAATCCGAAGTACGAAAACAATTTGAAGAATATCATGAGAACCCTAATTTGGAATTAAAAATAATTCCGAGTCAAGTTACGTATCCAACAGAGAAATCTAACAAATGGAGTTTGCATTTTGATGGTACAGATTTCGAAATAGTTAGTGTATACTTTAAAAGATGGAATAGAATAGATATCAGTTTGAGTGACTAAAACAATCGATAATATGTAAAATGATATTCTTGCTTACTTTGTAATAACGCCTCTTGTGCTTGGAACGAAGACGAGGATACCGTTTTTAACGAGCGCATACGTCTTGTACAAAAGAAAAACGAGTGGCAACTACAGATAAGCGGACCTAATGAAACGCCTACGATTTTTAAGATCACCGAGAATGACGGTAAGTCATTTACAGCTGTAAATCCTGAGAATGAGTTTCCTAAGGTGATTACCTATTCTTACTTTGATGATGTGCTTACGGCAACCATTTCTTCAGAGGAAATGGAAATTCCGTTTATATTCTGGCGGGTAGAAGATTAATCTTTGGCGAGTAGGTTGTCTATAATGGTTCTTATGCTGTCGCTATTCCAGTTTGAGGCGCCTGTTTCTTTCACCACAATATTTCCTTCTTGATCTATGATGTAACTCGTAGGTATCGAGCGTTCAAAAAGTAGCTCCGGTGTTTCCATCGCAGGTAGTACTGCTGGGAGGTCTAGCTCTCTTTTGATCATAAACTTTTTGACTACTTCAGGATCTTCGTTTGTGATGAGCAAGAACGTCATTTTATCTCCATAATCTGCATGCAGTTCGGCTATAGATGGTAGTTCGGCAATACACGGAGGGCACCAGGTTGCCCAGTAACTTATAAAAGTGACTTTGCCCTTCCCTACGCCTACTTCGACTGGGATTCCTTCAAGCGAGCTTACTTTATAATCAAAAGACTGGAGTTGAGTTTGGTCCTTTTTCGCGAAAGCGGACGGAGAAAAAATCGCCACCTTCACCTTATTTATTGCCACTTGAATAGGAGTCCTCGTCTGCGGAATAATAAGCAGGAGAATCACAATGATGAACACTATATTTTGCCAACTAAATCTTTTTTTCTGAGCCATAGGGAATAAAAAAATGCGTGTGCACGATGAGTCGTACACACGCATTAAACTTACGTTTTTTTATACTTAATTACGAGTAACCGTCACAGGTTCTGATAAGTCAAAACAACCGCTTAGGTCATTTGCATTTGCACCCACCATAAGGCCGGTAAGTCCTTCCTCATAACGCAGGTACCAGATAAGGCAAACGCCCGTCCCAGCATCGTCAAAGTTTACACCCTCTACCGCAGCCAGTGTAGGTGGTAATCCCAGAATCTCTCCAGTATCTGTAGTGATCACCCAGCTATTTAAAGCGCCTACGCTCTCTCCCGTAAGACCTAGCCCGCTTACCATATCTGGTGTGCCGTCTACGGTAAAGGTAAAAGGACCTCCAGTAATTTCGGCAGCGATGGCCTCGTTACGTACTACTTCTACAGGTTCAGAAAGATCAAAAACTCCCGTAAGGTCATTTGCATTTGCTCCCACTTCCAGCCCTTCTAGTCCTGGCTCATAGCGTAGGTACCAGATAAGGCAGATTCCTGCTCCTGCATCGTCAAAGTTTACACCCTGCACTGCATCAAGCGTAGGTGGTAATCCTAAAATTTCGCCAGTGTCTGTGGTAATCACCCAACTATTCTCAGATCCTACAGAATCACCCATGAGTGATAAACCGCTCACCATATCTGGCGTACCATCTACACAAAACTCAAAAGGTCCTCCTACGATTTCGGCAGCAAGTGGTCCCGCGTTACGGTTTACGACAAGAAAGTTAGAGAGCTCAAAATCTCCTGCAAAGTCGTCAAGATTTTCACCCGTTGCTAGTCCGCTCAAGCCATCTTGATATGCAAGGTGATAGATGTAACAGGCACCCACACCAGCATCGTCAAAGTTTACACCCTCCAGCGCCTCCAGCGTAGGTGGGATTCCTAAGATGTTTTTAGAGTCATCTGTTACTACAAAAGTAGTCACATCTCCTACTAGTTCGCCAGTGAGTGTCACGCCCGTTACCATATCTGGTGCTCCATCTACAAAGAAGGTAAAAGGACCTCCTGCTAGCGTCCCAGCTTCTGGTGTGATTGCGTTTGTGGTCGTATCGTCGTCAGAGTCACACGATACAAGGATAGCTCCTAGAGCGAAGCATCCCATTAATAGTTGCTTTTTCATTATTGATAGTTTTTTTTGATTTATATGGTAAATCTAAAACCATCAAGATTGCTTAAATGTAAGCTAGCTTACATTTGGTGATTTTATGCCACTTTTATGCGAATTTCATTACGAGAAAATTCTAAAAACTGCGTCGCCTTAAGCTCGTTCATAATCGCATTAAGCGTAGGTCGTGAGGTGCCTATGAGACTCGCAATATCTTTTTGCGTGTAGGGATGTTTAATTACGGTATCACCCGTATTTGGGCAGCAGTAGCCATAATCTTCGGCTAGTTCTGTCATAAATTCCTTTACACGTGTGGTTGCATCTTTAAAGAGTAGCAAGTCCAGACGGCGTTCTAACTTTTTAAACCTGATCCCGAGAAATTTATACACCTTAAGACTAAAGCTGTGGTTATTGCGCATTAACTCCTGCATCTGGCACACCGGCACGGGGCATACCGAGGTTTTTGCATCTATAGACTGTGCAAACTCACTGCGCGACTCCTCCCCTAGTATTGCCTTCTCGCCAAAGAGTTCGCCCTTAGTAAGTATCGCCCGCACCACCTCCTTACCATCCTCTGCATAGTAGCCCAGCTTTACCTTACCCTTCTCTATCAAATACACCTTATTTGCCGCATCCTCCTCAAAGTAAATAAAGTCCTGCTTCCCGTATTGTGAGAAGTTATGCCGCTTTCTATACTGCTTTGTTTTATGGGGACACAACACGCTAAAAACATTTACATCTTCAAGAAACCAGATTTTTGACATAGCGCGTGTAGGATTTAATTGTTACACATCTGTCGGCAGCTGCTCTGTAACCTTACAGCCAGTAGGCGTTTATAGCATTGTGGGTGTAGAACGCTTTCGCGAAAATGTCTCGCGTTATATCCATATGCTTTTATGAGTAATGTGTTTAGTGGGTGGTTTTTTACAGTGTGACTGCTGCCGAAATAGTATCTTTAATACCCATGAATCACTTCCCACTAACCACCCAACGGATAACCCTACGCCCTATCACGATTGCAGATCTTGATGTGATACACAACTTGCACTCGCTACCAGAAACAGATGCATATAATGCACTTGGCATACCAGAAAGTATCACAGCAACCAAGGCGATTATCACTCCCTGGATAGCAGATAACAATCAAGAAAACATCACAAATCACACCCTTGCCATGGTGCGTAGCGAAGATCAAAAGTTTATAGGACTCTACGGACTGAAAATAGACAGCCCAAAATACCAAAGAGCCGAAATCTGGTATAAAATACACCGCGACTACTGGAACAACGGTTATGCTACCGAAGCAACGCTAGCTATCCTTGATTTTTCATTTGACACCCTACACCTACACCGTGTAACAGCTGGCTGCGCAGTACAGAATATAGGCTCTTATAAAGTACTAGAAAAAGTAGGCATGACTAGAGAAGGCAGATGCAGACAGATCCTCCCACTAAGCACTGGCTGGGCAGATAATTATGAATATGCCATCTTAGAAAGTGATCCCCGCAAGCGCTAGATATCACAGTACACTCCTACTCTATTTATAAAAAAACTACTTATTTTCAATTATTTGACTCCAAATGAGGATTACCGTATGGAAGTTTGGATTTGAGGTGGTAGATTAGTGGTTTGCTTGTAGGTATTGATTATTTACAGCAGTAAAGGGTAATCTATTAAAGCTCTTTTATGAACTGATATTCATTGGTTTGTAGTTGGGGTTTTGGTAGATTGCTTATATATTTAAGATGTACACTATCTGAAAAACCAGCCCACAAGGCAAAGAGTGCTATCGCACACATTGCTTCTTTTCCTACGCTAAAAACAACAATCTAAAATAGACAAAATACCTCTTGCTTTTATTATATTTGTCATTATTTGTCAAGTTAAGAAAAGAACAATGAATAAGTTTGGAAACCTTATCAGAACGAAAAGAGAAAAGCAGGATATGCTATTGCGACACCTTTCAGCAGAACTAGATATAGACACCGCTCAAATGAGTAAAATAGAAAGAGGGGAACGAACGGCTAAACGTGAACACTTACACCAGCTCATTAAAATCTTTAATCTTAACGAAGCAGACACAACAGCTCTTTGGTTGGCAGACCAGGTATATGCTGTAGTGGAGAATGAAGATGAAGCACTAAAGGCATTAATTGTAGCTGAAAAAGAAGTTAAATACCAAAAAAAAGGAACTAAATAATGGCGTATAAGATTTGCCAAAATATTGATGAGTGTAGAGAACAACTAATAGTTTTAGTTGATGCTTTTGGTAATGGGTATGCAGACTACAGGAAAGGTGCGTATAGTGAAGCTCAAGTGAGAATTGATTTCTTAAATCCCCTGCTTAAATGTCTTGGTTGGGATGTTGATAATGAAACACGTAAAACGCAACTTTATAGAGAAGTTATTCAAGAGGAATCTATTGATGTTGAGGAAGAAGATAAAATAACCAAAAAGAACCCTGACTATACTTTAAAACAGTTTGGACAACGTTCTTTATTCGTGGAAGCTAAAAAAGTTTCTATTAATGTTACAGCTGAAAAAGCACCTGCATTTCAAACAAGAAGATATGGTTGGAGTGCTAATTTGCCTTTTTCAGTGCTTACCAATTTTGAATACTTAGTTTTTTATGATTGTACTGTTAAGCCAGAATTAGAAGACCTTGCTTCTCACAATAGATATAAGTCCTTTTGCTACACTGACTTCCTTGATAACTTAGAAGAAATATATTCCCTACTATCATTTGAAGCTATCAAATCAGGTAGCTTAAGCAGTATAGATACTGGTGAACTTAAAGGTGAAGAATCCTTCGATAACCATTTCTTAAATCAAATAGAAAACTGGCGTCAAATTCTCGCAGAAAACTTGGTAGGGAACAATGCGGCCTTATCTCAAGATGATATTAATTTCCTTATCCAAAGAATGATAAATAAAATCATATTCTTGAGAATCTGTGAGGATAGAGAAATTGAGAAGTATGAGACATTAAAAAGCATTACCACTTATGATGAACTAAAGGAACTTTTCATTGCTTCAGACAACAAGTATAACTCTGGTTTATTTTCTTTCATTGAAGATGATTTGGCACAACAAATAACGATTGACGACCAAATACTAATTGATATTTTCTCCGAACTTTACTACCCTGTAAGTCCTTATGATTTCTCAGTTATAGATTCCGATATTTTAAGTCAAATATATGAGCAGTATTTAGGAAATAAAATTGAGTTAGCAGATGATTATTCAGTTTCAATAGTTCAAGAACCTGAAGTAGTTGCCTCCAATGGTGTAGTACCTACACCTAAAAGGATTGTAAAGCAAATAGTAAGCGAAACATTAGATAATCTCTATTTAGGTGCTGACTTTGAAGATTCTTTAGATTTTCGAATAGCTGATATTTGCTGTGGCTCAGGTACATTTTTACTGTCTGTATTTGATTACATTCTGCATTACCGTGAAGCATATTACTTAGACCAAGAAGAATTAAAAGATGATTGTTTAACAGAATTATCGGAAGGTCAATTCAGTTTATCTCTATCTGAGAAACATACCATACTTACAGATAATATTTTTGGTGTTGATATTAACCCTTATGCAGTTGAAGTAGCTCATTTTAGCTTGCTTCTTCGTTTGATTGAAAACGAAAATGCTGTTTCTATTCAAAGCTTTTTAGATAATACAGGTGAGAAAGTATTGCCTAACCTTGACGAAAATATCAAGTGTGGAAACTCGCTTCTTGATGACACCTATTTTGAGTTTGATGAAGATGCAGAGGATAATGATGATTTGCTTTTCAAAATAAACCCATTCAATTGGAGAGATGAATTTCCTTTTTTAGAAGATACTAATGGATTTAATGCAATAGTAGGAAACCCACCGTATGTTAGGATTCAAAACTTTGTGAAGTATTCACCCGAAGAAATTCAATATTACAGAAGTAAACTTTCCCCATATACATATACTAAAAAAGATTTGTTTGACAAATACTACCTATTTATTGAAAGGGCTATAAATCTACTTTGTGATGGTGGACGTGTTGGTTACATAGTACCTCACAAATTCTTTATTGTAAAAGGCGGTAAGAAGCTAAGAGCTTATATTACGAGCAGTATGTCCTTGGATAGAATTATTCATTTTGGAGTTACACAGCTTTTCCCAAACAGAAGCACATATACCGCTATTGTTGTTTTGGTGAAAGACGAAAAAGAAAATCTTGACTTTAGTAGAATAGATAATTTAGCTCCTACTGATATATTTCAAACTACACCAATTATCAATTATTCCAATACTAATTTTAATGCTGCACCTTGGGTGTTTGTATCTGAAAATGCAGATAAGCTATTCCAAAGAATTATTTCAAAAGGAACACTGCCGTTAAAGTCTGTTGCTGAAATTCCAGTTGGGTTACAAACCAGTGCTGACCCAATTTATATTTTCACGCCAACTAAAGAAGATGCTACTCACTTTTATTTTTCGAAAGGCGATACAGAATATAAAGTTGAAAAAGGAATATGCAAACCCTCATTATATGATGTTAGTTTCAATAGTTTTGACACTGTTTCGGCAAATGGTCAAATGATTTTTCCTTACACTATTGCAGGAGATACAGCAACAGTAATTAAAGAAGCTGATTTTAAAAATGATTATCCAGATTGTTGGGCGTACTTGAAACTATTTAAGGAAAAATTAGAGAAAAGAAGTATAAACGGAAAAAACCCAGTATGGTATCAATACGGCAGAAGCCAAAGTCTAACTAAATTCCACAACACAGATAAAATAGTATTTCCTGTTCTTAGTCAAGAACCAAGCTATATTATTGATGAAACAAATTTTCAATTTACAGGTGGTGGTAATGGCCCATATTATTCAATCACTTCAGAATCTAACTATTCAATTTATTACATAGCTGGTTTACTCTCTCACCCAGTTTTAGAAGCTATGGTTAAATCCAGAGCAAGCGAATTTAGAGGAGATTACTATTCTCACGGCAAGCAGTTTATTGAGAATCTACCAATAAGAGAAATTGACTTTGCTGATAAAGACCAGAAAAAAGCACATAATGCAATAGTAAGAAACGTAAAGTCTATTATAAAAACCAAGCAGAGTTTAAAAGCGGAAAGTGGATACGCAAAAAAGAGAATATTTCAAAGAAAAACAAACAGATTATACAACAAGCTATTCAATCAGATAGATGTCTTATATGGCTTCACTCAAGATGATATAGATTGCATAACAGGCGACAACTTATTTGTTGCACCAATAGAATTTTAAATGGCAGAGAAAGAACAACATATTGATTTTGATAAGCTAAGAGGCGGCTATTATACACCTTCTCCAATTGCTGAGTTCATTTGTTCTTGGGCAATCCAAAATGAGGACGATTTAGTATTAGAGCCAAGTTGTGGGGACGGAAATTTTATACAAGCAGCTATTGAGAGATTCGGTGAATTGGGTGTAAACGGTAATGAACTATATGGTAGACTAAGAGGTGTTGAGCTTATACCAGAGGAAGCAATAAAAGCTGCTAATCGTGCAGCTAATTTTGGTTTAAACAATGACACAATAGTAAATGATGATTTCTTTAGTTTTATTTCAAACCAAGAGAATGCTACATATAATTCAATAATTGGTAATCCGCCATTTATACGGTATCAGAATTTTCCAGCTGAACACAGAGATATTGCTATTAAAATGATGGAAGATATTGGCTTAAAACCTAATAAACTTACAAATATTTGGGTGCCATTCTTAGTGATTTGCTCTTCTTTACTTAATGAAAATGGTAGGTTAGGAATGGTTATTCCTGCGGAATTATTTCAAGTTAAGTATGCTGAACAAACAAGAGTATTTCTTTCAAATTTCTTCGAACGAATTACCATTGTAACATTTAAGAAATTAGTCTTTGACGGAATACAGCAAGAAGTAGTTTTATTGTTATGTGAAAAGTCAGTTCCAAATGCTCAGGGAATTAGAGTCTTACAATTAAACGATTTAGAAGAGCTTAATGATATTGATTTTGATGCGGTAGCAGAAACAGAAGTTGTAGAAATCCAACACGATACTGAAAAATGGACTAAATACTTTTTAAATCCAAGGGAGATAGATTTGCTAAGAGAAATAAAAGACAGTAACCGTATTCCTTTGGCTAATGATATATTAGATGCTGATGTCGGAATAGTTACTGGTCGTAATGAGTTCTTTATGCTAAAGAAATCTCAAGTTGCTGAATGGAAGCTACAAGATGTTACAACAAAAGTAGTCAGCAAGTCAAATCAATTATCAGGTATCATTTTCAACGATTCAGACTTTGATGAAAATGCTAAAAAAGATTTACCTAATAAACTCTTTTTACCAGAGAACACTGAGTTCAAAAACTTAGATAAGAATAGTAAAAGGTATATTAAATACGGTGAAGAAAAAGAGTTTCATACTGGCTATAAATGTAGAATTAGAAAGAAGTGGTATATCACTCCTTCTTTATGGATTCCTCAAGGTTTTGCCTTGAGACAAGTAAACAGATACCCGAAATTGGTGCTTAATCATGTTGAAGCTTCTTCAACGGATACAATACATCGAGTAAGGTTCTTATCAGACGAATTTAGTCCTGAAAGCATAGTTGTTTGTTTTTTAAACTCACTAACATTTGCTTTTTCTGAAGTCACTGGAAGAAGTTATGGTGGTGGTGTTATGACTTTTGAACCCTCTGAAATTGAAGAATTGCTCATTCCTGTTGTTGAAGAACACGGAATTGATGTAAACTTTATTGATGAGTTAATTCGTGAGGATAGAATTGAAGAAGTGTTAGACATTGTAGATAAGGCAGTTCTAATTGACCATTATGGTTTCTCATTAGAAGAAACGATAGAATTTAGGAACATTTGGAAAAAAATGTCTGACCGAAGAATAAATAGAGGTAAGTCTGCCAAATCAAAGCCTAAGAAGAAGGTGGGTTTAATGTAATGGAAAAGCCAACGCTTGTTCAAGCACATTTAAAGTTTGCTCGTGCCTCACAAATTTAAAAGAGCTTTCACGCCAACGCTAGCAAGTTTGCGGAAAGAAAAGCCAGTTGCAACCAAATTTAAAACCATCCTCTTGAGAATCTTCTTTGTTATTGTATCGGTGTTCTTGTTGTCTGTTTCTTGTAAGAATGACAAGACTGCAACAAAAGTTGATAGTTTTAACCTATCAGTACAAGCCAAAAATTTTCCTGACAGCACTAAAGTTGTTCTTTACAATAGAGATATTGATAAGGATATAGACTCAGGTTTTGCGGTTAATGAACGCTTTGACTTTTCTGGAACAGTAGCGCTACCATCGCTTTCTTATTTGAACTTTTATGATAAAAACGGTAAGCCACTAGAACCATACAAGTACTTCTTTTTAGAAAATACCAATATGTCTGTTATAGGAGAGTACTCAGACTTCCTTAATGCAAAAGTAACAGGCTCTGAGCAAACAGATCTATATACCGTATATAACGCTCTATCTCAAGACAGCGATACATCTAATAGGTTTCAAAAAGAAGTAGACTTCCTCTACGCTAATGCCAATAACCAAATGGCCTTGACGGAACTACTATACAAGAAAAAACAAATCTCAAAAGATAGCTTGTTACTCTTTTATGAGAAATTAGATACAATCAATACAAACTCAATAAAGGGTCAGGAGTTACTGACCTACACAAAAGCGATTGATATCAAAGCTGGAGATAGCTTTAGAGACATCAAAGGGACAGATCTAGAAGGCAAACAACACAAACTCTCTGACTATGCTGGAAAAGTAATTTTATTAGATTTCTGGGCAGCTGGTTGTCGTCCCTGCCGTTTACAAAACAAAAAGGAGTTTCCTGAGTTAATTAAAAAATATAGCAAAGACGATTTTGTTCTCATAAGTTATTCCCTTGACACTGATAAAAAGAGCTGGAAACAATCAAGCGAAAAGGATAATATCAATTGGCTTAATATTTCCGATTTACAAGGAATGAAAGGTGATAATGTTTCAAAATATGCCGTTACCGCTATTCCTAATAGCTTTTTAATTAATCAAGAAGGTATTATCGTAAGATCATTCATAGGCTTTACTGACGGCTCAAATACGATTGAAAAAGAGATTAATAAGCTTTTGGAGTAGCCATAGTTTTATTTAAAAAGTAATTTTATAATTTACGCTCGCTAAGGCTTATACGAGACTTTACTATTACCAAGCAACTAACAAACCATTCATCACAATCAAAAATTAATCCTTGTAAAATTTAATTTTGAATACCAACTTGCATGGGTTCGTTTTATAGGAACGCACGCTGAATATGACAAAATTAACGCAAACGAAATTTAAGATGAATATAAAACCTATTAGAAACGAGGCAGATTACAAAAAGGCTCTTGAACGTTTAGAAATCCTCTTTGATGCAACAATGGGAACTGAAGAAGGCGACGAACTAGAGATTCTTGCCATTGTCATTGACAACTACGAAAAAGAGAATTTTCCGATTGGAATGCCTGACCCAATTTCAGCCATTAATTTTAGAATGGAACAGATGGGATTGAAACAAAAGGATTTAGTAGAAATGATTGGTTTCAAAAGTCGAGTGAGTGAAATAATGAATAAAAAGCGCAAGCTCACTTTGGAAATGATAAGAAACCTAAACACTACATTACACATCCCAACCGACGTACTTATCCAGGATTATTGAGAAATCTTAAAGGAAACACACCAATGAAAAAACTACTACTTCCCCTACTCCTAGTTGGAATTCTTATTGCAGGATGCAATCCGGCTACAGAGAAGACAAATACGCTACAAGAGTTCTTCAGTTATACTGAGAATGGCGAGACCTTAATCAGTGCGCATCGCGGTGGTAAGAGTTATGCAGGCTACCCTGAGAACTGCTTAGAAACCATGAAATACATCAAAGAGTCTATTCCAAACGCGTTGTTTGAAATTGACGTGGCAAGTAGTGAAGACGATGTTTTATTTCTTATGCATGACAGTTCGCTGGAAAGAACAACAACAGGCTCTGGAAGAGTAGATCAAAAAGATTGGGCAACACTCTCACAACTCCACCTGAAAGATGATTTTGACACCATTACTAATTATAAAATCCCATTATTTAAGGATGTGTTAGACTGGGCAAAAAAGGAAAACGCCATCCTCACGGTTGACATTAAGCGCAGCGTTGATCCAGAACTTGTACTTCGTTTTATAGAGGACAACGATGCCTTAGCGCAATCGGTGATTATTACTTACTCCATGGAAACGGCACAGCAACTTTACAAGTTAAACCCTGAGGTTGTACTTTCTGTTACCATTAGAAATATGGAAGAGTTTGATACGGCTGCTAGCTCTGGCATTCCATGGAAAAATATGGTCGCTTTTACGGGAACTATAGCATCAGATCCATCATTATATGCCAAGTTGCATGAAAAAGGAGTGATGTGTATGCTAGGAACTCTAGGTAACCTCGATAAAAAATCCAAAGCAAGAGGCGATGTACTCTATAAAGAATGGGTGAAGCTTGGTATTGATGTTTTTGCAACCGATAGACCTCTTGAAGTGCAAAAAGCAATTTCAAAGTAGCAAATCTAGCAGCAACGCCTAGTATTAAAATAACCCAGTAACAGCATTTACAACCTTAGATTACCAAACCAATGAACAGACTAACACTACTACTCCTTTCAATCGTATTAATTTCATGTAACAACACCGAAAAGAAAGAGCAGCTTCCAGAAAAAAAGGAAGTTGTACAACCCACCATAAAATCCATAGAGGAAGTTAAAAGTAACATCAAGCGTTTTAATGACTTTATCCCAAGTGATTACGAACTTGTGATTTCTAGAAACGAGCTCAACAAGGTCATGTCAGATTTTAATAAAGACGGTATTTCTGATTATGCGGTATTACTAGCCAGCGGAAAAAACGACAGAGATTACGCTAACAGTAAAGATGTACGACTGGCGATTTTTGAAGGACAAAGTGATGGTTCCTTTATACTCAAAAGCCAAACCGGTAATCTAACTTCAGCCTTTTTACATGTAAACCCTAACCGAAGAATAAAAGTTGCCAGAGCAAATGTAATCAGTGTGAAGCACGAATCGATGAGACATGATTATGAGTTGAAAATCAAATATGATAAAACATACAACGACTATATGCTCATTGGCTCCGAATATAACAACTACGGCAACGCTGCAAAAGATGGTGCTGGTAACATAAGCTCCAACTTTATAGAAGGTAAAAGAGTGTCGACCATCGGTAAGAAGAAAACAACGACTTTAGATAAGAAGCTATTGCCTATTTCGGCGATCAATGACGATAATATTTATGAATTGATTGGTGGGTAGGGTTTGTTGAAATTGAAGTAGAAATTGAAGTTGAAGTTGAAAAAACGATTCCTGTGTAATTATTACGCTTTCGCGAAAGCGTATGATTCACTATAATTACTTGTATATTAAAGCAACATATTGATAATAATAAGTATCGACAAAACACAGTTTGCTATTTTTGGAGTGTTTTGAAATAAATAGAATAAGAAGATGCTAAAAGAAAAATTTCTACATCTTATAGAAAAGTATTCTAATGACAACAATTACAACTTAGAATGTTGGACCGAGATAGAAAAAAGCTATTCATCTAAATCTCGTCACTATCATAATCTTTCACATTTAGAAAACATGATTTCTGATTTGGATCATGTTGAATCTCAAGTTAACAACATAGACGCTTTACTATTTTCCATTTATTACCACGACATCGTTTACAAAGCAACTCAAAGTGATAATGAACATCAAAGCGCGCTGGTTTTTAAAAAGAGAATTTCTGCAACCTCTTTTAAACCGATAAAGGAATGCGTAGAGCAGATTGAAGCTACAAAAGAGCACCAACTGTCTTCTGATAATGACATAAATATTCTCTTAGATTTAGATCTATCTATTTTAGGTAAGAGTGCAAATGAATACACTAAATATTCCCAAGATATTAGGAAAGAGTATAAAATCTATCCTGATTTTATGTACAAAAAAGGACGGAAAAAAGTGCTTAGTCATATCCTTGAATTAGATTCCATATTTAAAACTAGTTTCTTTAGAGATAAATATGAAAGGCAGGCAATAAGTAATTTACGGTCTGAACTGGATACGTTGAATTAAGCAAACAAAAAATAATTCATGAAAAATATTGAGTTTTCTAATTCAAATGCCGTCAAAATAAATCCATAAAGATTTTATTATAACATGTTAGAGTAATACCACCAATGAATACCTTCATAAAGAAATACACTATCGAAAAATGGTGGGTGCCTCTATTAATTTTTATAGCATCGGTAATTATATTCTTTGCTACCATTGGGATTGACGTATTTCCTCCTAAGCTCTTCTTGATTTTTGGAGTTGTAGTACTATTTCTAGGAGGTGTTATTCAAATATTCAATAATAGAAGGCTTGTTGGCTTTTTGAATGTTTGCTTATCTGTACTTATCCTAAGTTTTATAGCCATATTAGTATTTTCTTTTAACTCACTATATGGACCTACAGACTCATTTGCAGACAACCTTGAGTTACCAGATAATGTACTACTTGAAAAACCACTTAATGAAAGAGTCGATACTCCTCCAGTACTAATAAAACATGAGAATAGTGGAGAAATTTTATCTAGCAATATCAATTTCCAACTCTATAATTCATATCAACCAGGGCTATATGAGTATGACCTATGGATACAATCAGATCAAAGCGGAACTGTCTTTTTAAAGGTTTATAAAATTACTCAGGAAATGTTGCTTTCATCTTCGAGTGTTATGAATGAGTCAAGTATAAGAATAGAAAACACACAAGGAAAGATTAAAAAGTATAGTTCTAAAGATGATTTCACCATTTACGAAGGAGACTGGGGTCAACCATATGGAGCAAGGTTTGAGCTTTGGTTTATTCCTGATGATACAAATGAAGAGAAGAAAATCGCTCAAAAAAATTATATCATTGAAGGCTGGATGCGATAATCAACATAAAATTATTTAAAATCTAAAATATTGAGAGAGATCACTAGCCACCTCAAATAGTACATATGGAATTATATAAACGACTTATTGAAATAGTTGACGCAAATGTGATCAACTGTTTGATTCCAATGATTCTGACTTTGCTTTTTATCAAACTCATATTCAAACAGAGATTTGAAGTTAAAAGAACATTGAATGTAATACGTTGGATAATTATCATCTATACAGTAATCACATGGACTTTTTATCTAATTGGGATGGCAACTACTAATAACCCTGAAGAATATGCGTTTATCAACAGAGCAACTGGCCCTTATGCATGGGCTTATTGGTTAATGTTTCTATCTGCCTTAATTTTACCCCTTACCCTACTCGTTCAGAAATTAGCATCAAAGTTTTGGTATGTGCTATTGGTCGCTTTTGCGATGAAAAGCGGCATGTACTTTGAGCGATTTGTAATCATTACAACTACATTTCACAGTAATTATATGCCTGAAGATCAAAACAATCAAATTATAAAGGTCATTGCATCTAGTATTGGAATAATATTCCTACAAGGTATTATTATGACGATTTTGATCTTGGGAGTGTTTGAAATTTTAAAATGGAACTCAGAGCTTACAGATGTTTAAAAAGCTATTGATTGAAAAATCTAACACTTTGCCATACCTCAAAACCACCATCTAATCAATCAACCTATTAAACCAATAGTTGTTTCACGTTGTATAAAGGAAGATTACGCTCAATGAAGTTGAGCAATTAACTAACTGCATATCATTGCTCTAAAGATAGTTTTGTGTCAATATAAATCATAAAACTTTTGACATGCCTACAGAAACAAAAAAATCAGACAACGCTCTTGAACAATTTTTGAGCGAATTTGAAACCTTAGTATCCGGAATCACCGAGCACGCATTAAAAAATGCAGAGGACGAAGATGAAAAAGCGGTGATACAATCATTTGCTCCATCACTTAATAATCAAATTTTTGAACTCAATCAATTCATTAGAGAGAGTGCAAAAAAATCATCAAAACAACAAGAACGCGATGTACTAGAAGTTTTGAAAATAAGCTCAGGAGTATCACTTGCCAAAAATGCAAAAGGGATGTTCCCTAACATAGGATCTCTAGTTGGAAAACTTGGCCTTGATAGAATCATAAAGGAGATCAAAAAAGTAATCTACGCGATTATAGATTTAATTGGTATCAAACTGCCTAAATGGTTTGACAAAATCGTTAATCTTATTGATGAAATAATTACATTCATCATATCAGGAGGTTCCTCAAAAATGATGACTACCTTTTCTATTCAAGAACAAAACTACTTGAATGAGTTAACGCAGCTAGCCAAATTAGAGCAAGCGCACCAATTCAAGTTCCAAGAGGATGAAGATGAGGAATAAGACATTAGAATAAAAAAGCTGCACTAAGCAGTTAGCGTTCTAGTCACTTACTACAAGCTTTTAATTCAATCTATGCCAATGTAAACCTTTGGCTCTCGCTATAGTTTTATAGCCCGTGATTGTATTAAAAGCTTGTTTTTTTTATAGATATTTCAATGGCTGTTACGCTTTCGCGAAAGCGTATGCTTCACCATAAATTCTTGTATATTTAATGTGTGATAAACTGTTATTTACTTTTTCTAAGCTAAAATTAAAGACAAGTATCACTCCCCACACTTTGATTATTATTTATGCTAGAAACTACCAGACTAAGGTTTGAGCCAATATCTCCACAACATCTAGAAGATGCTGCAGATATGTTTTGCACTAATAATCGGGTTATGGCATCTACACTAAAAGGCAGCGTTTTTACTAGAAGCGAATTTGATTCCTTACTTTATACAGATTTTATAAACGAGCAAGAGCCTGTATTTGGCTTCTGGTGCGTCATATTAAAAGAGAGCAATCGTTTTATAGGAGTTTCTGGTATTCATAAAATCAAATACCAAGATAACGAGTATTGCGAATTTGGCTTTATATTAAACGATAGTCAGTGGGGACAAGGTTTTGCAACGGAGATAGGTCATCACTGGATTTCATACGTAACAGACACCCTAAAACTAAGCCAGATCATTGCCACTGTAAGTCCGCACAACTTAGCATCTAGAAGAGTATTAGAGAAGCTTGATATGGAATATGTTGACCAGATTACAACTAAAGACAGAGGCGACCGCATAATCTTAGGTAAGACGCTCTCATAGCATTGATTACAATGGCATATTTGGGATATTCATTCATACCAACTTACAAGACTACATTTCTTTTAAGTACAGGATTCTCAATAGTTGTACGCTTTCGCGAAAGCGTAATAACCCCACAACTACTGTCTATAAAGATTGGAAGGCATAATAAACGTATATTTAACGTTTGATATCATCTAATTATCTTAGTGCGTCTTATGCCATCTTCTTCCCTTAATAAACTCTACAAGTATTTAAATAATGAAAGAGATGAGCGTGTTTGCAAAGGCATTACGGATGAGGCTTGTAAGCATGTTGCTACTAATTACTTTAGCATACTTTTTACACACACCTTTACAAAACTGGGTGATACACTTAGCAACCCTAAAACCGTGCTCACCTGGCTCATGAACTATGTGGGAGCTCCTGTTTTTCTCATAAGTCTCATTGTGCCTATACGCGAGTCTGGTGCGCTTATCCCGCAAGTTGCTATCTCAAATTATGTAAAAAGAAAACCTATACGCAAATATATTTGGATTGTGGGGTCTATTGTTCAAGGTCTTGCTATTGCTGCAATAGGGATTGTGGCATTACAATTTGAAAAACAAAATGCAGGATGGTTAATTATTATATGTTTAATCATTTTTAGCCTTGCGCGTGCTCTGGCTTCTGTGAGTTCTAAAGATGTAAAAGGAAAGACTATCCCAAAAACAAGAAGAGGAAAACTAGGAGGTTATACCTCCTCATTTGCAGGGATTTTAGTCCTTATCGCAGGTTTATATATTACTTACAAGTCTAAAACTGATGAGGATATACAGTTTTACACAACTCTCATATTTTTTGCAGCTTCCATGTGGATCATTGCTGCGATAATTTATGCGTTTATCAAAGAATTTCCAACAGACATCACCAAAGATGAGGGCGATCAAAATAGTATTAGAGATAACATTAAATTGTTAAAAGACGATAGTAATTTAAGAAACTTCGTGATCGCAAGATCGTTATTACTCTGCTCTGCCCTATCTGCGCCGTTTTACGTGACTCTTGCACAAAATAATGTTGAAGGTACAAGCTATCTCTTAGGTTTATTAATTGTCTCAAATGGACTTGCCTCTATTGTAAGTGCCCCATCCTGGGGAAAGCTGGCAGATAAGTCTAGTAAAAATACGATGGCATATGCAGTTACGATAGCCTCGCTCTGTGGTATTATTCTAGTCATTCTAGTAAGCTTTACAGCAGCTCTTAAAACGCAACTATGGCTATATCCTGTGGCGTTTTTTATCCTTGGTATTGCACACAGCGGCGTACGTCAAGGTAGAAAAACGTATGTTTTAGATATGGCAAAGGGAAATGAAAGAACAAATTATGTTTCTGTAAGTAACACGATCATAGGAATTATTTTACTTTTTACAGGAGGATTGAGTGCTGTGCTATCCTTGATATCTGTAGAGGTTGTCATTGTAGTACTATCTATTTTAGGCTTTTGGGGTGCCATAAAAAGCTACCGCCTACCTAATGTCGAAAAAGAGAACGGGTAATTATGAGCCAACTTATTACTGAGTTCTCATGTCAAATCTAATGGCATGGGTTAATGAAACTCAAATTTTCGCGAAAGCGAATAATCACATCCCATTTGGTTGCATACTAAAAAGCAAGTAAGTTTGTTATTCATCCAGAACATAGCAACAAGAACCTACTTATATGACACAAGACCTTACTAATCTAGCCTTTAATCTTCTACCCGCAGTGATCGTCGCGTTGCTGGCATATTACTTTTTTAGCCAATACGTAAAGGAGCAAGATGGACAACGCAGATTCCAACTTCATAAAGCCAATCAGGCAAATGCATTGCCGCAAAAATTACAAGCTTATGAGCGCATTACACTCTTTCTTGAGCGTATCTCACCAGGCAATCTAGTATCGCGTGTAAAGCCTTACAGTGACGATGCTAATGAATATGAAGCGCTTTTATTGCGCACCATTACAGAGGAGTTTGAACATAACTTATCACAGCAAATCTATATTACTCAGGAGTGCTGGAACGTGGTGCGCACTGCAAAGAGTGCAACTGCGGCCCTCATACGTAAGACTAATATGAGTGATAAAGTGGATACGAGTGATAAACTGCGTGAGACGATCTTGCGTGATCTCATGGATAGAGCGGCTCCTAGCGACACAGCTTTACAATTTATAAAGCAGGAGGTGAGCGAGATTATCTAGCTATAACGCCTTTATACGTTTTAAATAAGCGATTTCTTGTTCTGAGAGGTCGCTTTTTATATTTATAAGCATAGCGGCTATTTTTGGATTTTTGAGCTCATTGTCAAGTAGCTTCCTTGCGCTTTCGCGAAAACGCCAAACGTGATGAACACTAGCTTCTATAAGATTATGTAAGCTTTCTTCCTCATAAGAGCCTAGCTGTCTTATATAGTTAAAAGCATTCTCCCGAAGCTGATATGGTTGAGATGGCGCCGTATAACTTATAAGCTCTTTATAACGGGCTAATGACGCTTCGGGTTTATATTGTGGTGTAGCTAGTGATAACGCAAGCCACAGCGTTCTTATATTGCCATCTGCAAACCCCATCTGATTATCCATAAGATTAAGAACCTTGCGTTGCGATGTAGGATCATTGCGTTGCTGGTGATATACCCACAGCTTAATCATAGCCTGCTCTCGAGTGACATAACTTCTGTCACTAAGCAACTCATAAAATTCAAGTACCAGCGCTTCTGGAACGGTCTCTAGCGAACTAGCAATAGCTTGTCTTATAAACACATTCTCTGTTTCCATGGCGCGTTTGTATGCCGGAAGCGTAGCATTTATGGATTCTTGTGAGAGTTGGTAGATTGCCTCTGCCCCTAGATAATCGTTATTTGTAGCTATGGCATTCATAAGCGCTGTAAACTTAGAAGAGAGCGCCACTGCTCTACCCGACTGCAATTGGAAATACTGCTGCATGAATGTGTTTTCCTTGAGGGAAGCAAGCGCTTCCTCAGCTTGAAAAGCTGTTTGGTACAACCAGTTTTTCTTAAATGCAGTGAGATCCACGCTTGTTACTGCGGCCACTTCTGCCATAAATAGGTCTGTAGTGACGTTTTTATAAGCGTACTTAGTCAGGTAGTTTCTTACTGCAGTATCAAAAGCTCCAGCACCTACTTGTTCTCTTAGTATGTGCACTGCCCATGCACCTTTCTGATAATACGTGAGGCTACTACCTCCAGCGGCGACGAGCCTCTGCCCTTCTCCCATATCGCTAAGCTCACGCAGTTGCTCTGCGGTTTCAAAGAGCTTAAAGTAAAAATAATCATCTCCAAAAATCTCACGCTCTGCTAGCAGTGCGTAGTACGTAGCAAAACCTTCATGGAGCCAGTGATGCTCACTTTTTGTTTCTGTCACTAAATCTCCAAACCATTGATGCGCCAGCTCATGTGCGTTTACATTGACATAATTTCGATCTGTAAAGCCTATCTCATCCACCATAAAACTATCTGAAAACACAGTGAGGCTTGCATTTTCCATCCCTGCATAAAGAAAATCCTTTACGGGAACTTGCTTATAATCTTGAAAAGGAAACGGCACTCCAATCGTGGTTTTTAAGAAGTCAAAAATCTCTTTAGAGTGTTTATAAGTAGTCTCGACTTTGAGCGAATCTTCAGGACGGTAATAATATTCCAATGTAACTCCAGAACTAGCAGTCTCGCTCTTCATAGCGTAATCTCCTGCTACGAGGGCAACGAGATAGCTAGAAATAGGCTGTTGCATATCAAAAGAAGAAAATAGAGCACCATAATCCTTAAAAACTCTATTGCCTTTTCCATTTGCAATAATCGTCTTGCTATTATGTCCAGCTACTTTTAAGTCAAAAACGATTTTGTCATTCATATCATCTATACTTGGCAACCAGTGTGATGTGTACTTACCTTGTCCTTGCGTCCAGAATTCTTCTTTTCCATTATTATTCACAAAATAAGCAGCCTGTGATGGTTTTACTTGATAATCGAATTGGGCTTTGTATGTCGTTCCCGCCTTAAATTTCCCTTTGAGAACAATGGTAGTATCTGTAGCGGTTACAGTGATTGACGGTGTTTTATCTACGACTTTCATTGCGACGCCATCCATGACTACTTGATCTACATTTTGTAATATCGTAAAGGTGGTTTCAATGGATCCCAAAACGGATTTACTGTCAAAATCTAAGGACAAGGACGCGTCGATAGTCTTAAAATCAACAGTAGCGGTTTGTGGAGATATATCTTGAGCATACGCTTTCGCGAAAGCGCAACAAGTGATTACAAATAGGAATAGGTATTTCATATTTTAAAAATAACAACTTTTAAGCCACTATCTTTTAAATATCAATTCGAAAATCTGAATTAAAGACCTTATTTTTACTTTAATGAATCCCACTTTTTTACAAACTCCCATAGATTACCTCAAAGGCGTTGGTCCCAATAGAGCAGACTTGCTCCGTTCTGAGCTGGGTATTCATACTTTTCAAGACTTAATGCACCTGTTTCCTAATCGATATATCGATAAGACGCAGTATTACAAAATAGGCGAACTAGAACGTAATAATGCCGATGTGCAAATTATCGGGAAGTTTACGGGGGTTAAAATGATAGAGGGAAAAGGGCGACGACTCGTGGCTACATTTAAGGATGAAAGTGGGCAAATGGAGCTCGTATGGTTTAGGGGTCACAAATGGATTAGGGAAAGTATAAAACTCAATACTCCTTATGTGATTTTTGGAAAATGTAATTATTACAATGGCAATTTTTCCATGCCTCATCCAGAAATGGAGCTACTCGCAGATCATGAAAAAAGTATCAAATCTGCCATGCAACCGGTCTATCCATCTACCGAAAAATTGAGCAATCGAGGAGTCACAAATAAGGTAGTAAATGGTGTCATGCAAACCCTCTTTTTAGAGTGTAAAAGTCACCTGTTTGAAAGCCTCTCAAAACCTATAATTACAGAGCTCAAATTGATGCCAAAAAGAGAGGCACTTTTGAACGTTCATTTCCCGCAATCTCAAGAGCATTTAGCAAGGGCACAATACCGATTAAAATTTGAAGAATTTTTTTACATTCAGCTGCAATTAGCATTCAAAAATGTAAACCATAAAACTAAAATAAAAGGGTATCCATTTGAAAAAATTGGACCTAATTTTACCAACTTTTATAACGACCATTTACCCTTTGAACTTACGGGTGCACAAAAAAGAGTGCTCAAAGAAATACGTCATGACCTAGGCACAAATGCCCAGATGAATCGTCTTTTGCAAGGAGATGTAGGTTCTGGGAAGACCATAGTGGCGCTCATGTCAATGCTCATGGCACTTGACAACGGTTTTCAAGCTTGCCTGATGGCACCTACTGCCATCCTGGCAGTACAGCATTATCATGGTTTAAAAGAATTATGTAAAGACTTAAACACCAGTATTTCACTACTACAAGGTTCAACTAAAACTTCAGAACGTAAAATTATTCATGAACAGCTTGAAAATGGCGAATTAGACATCTTAATTGGCACTCATGCACTACTAGAAGACAAGGTGAAATTTAAGAATCTTGGACTTGCAGTAATCGATGAGCAACACCGTTTTGGCGTAAAACAACGTAGTAAATTATGGCACAAAAATGAGTACCCTCCACACGTACTTGTGATGACCGCCACCCCTATTCCACGTACACTTGCTATGACCGTTTATGGAGATCTAGATGTGAGTGTTATAGACGAACTTCCACCAGGTAGAAAGTCCATAAAAACAGTGCATAGATATGATGCAAATAGACTGAAAGTTTTCAAGTTTATTAGAGACGAAATTGCACTAGGAAGACAGGTCTATATTGTCTACCCATTAATCCAAGAATCTGAGGCTATGGATTACAAAGATTTGATGGATGGATATGAGAGTATTTCGCGAGAATTTCCCATGCCAAAATATCAAATTTCCATCGTCCACGGACAGATGAAACCAGCCGATAAAGAGATTGAAATGAATCGTTTTATCAAAGGCGAAACACAAATCATGGTCGCCACTACTGTTATTGAAGTTGGCGTTAATGTACCCAACGCATCTGTGATGATTATAGAAAGCGCAGAGCGTTTTGGGTTAAGTCAGCTACACCAATTACGTGGTCGTGTAGGTCGTGGTGCAGAGCAGAGTTACTGTATTTTGATGACGAGTCATAAGTTATCAAGCGACAGTAAAGTGCGCTTAGAAACGATGACACGCACTAATGATGGTTTTGAAATTGCCGAGGTTGACCTCAAGCTACGTGGTCCAGGAGATATTACAGGAACTCAACAAAGTGGCGCCTTAAACCTCAAAATAGCCGATATTATAAGAGATAATGATATTCTTAAAGTAGCCCGAAGCTACGCGTGGGCTGTAGTTAAGGACGATCCCACCTTTAAAAAAGAAGAAAATCAAATTATACGCTTCATGTATGCTCAGATGATGAAGTTTAAGAATATCTGGAGTTATATATCGTAATTACTCAGCAAGCAACTGCGCTACAAATTCCTCAAACTCCTTTTTAAACTCAAGGTGCTTCTCCCCTGTCGCCGTTCCATTATATCCTGTGTGGATGCGTCTCACACTTCCTTTCTTATCTACAAAAATGAGTGTAGGATATGAAAGCACATGATTAAGCATAGGTAGTTTTTCGGCTGCCTTTTTCTTATCAGAATCTCCCCATTGCGCTAGAAGTATCGGATACGGAATGTCTAATCGTTCTTGCATACGCTTAATGCTCGCAAACGCCTTTTCCTTAGTGGGCGCATATTCAAATGCCAAAGAAACTACCTCAAGATCATCTGATGGAAATTCTTTCAAATATTGTTTTATAAATTTTGATTCTTCCAAGCAATTAGGACACCACGTACCCATAAGCTTAACGAGTACTACCTTATTTTTAAATCGCTTGTCTTCTAGTGACACCAAATCCCCACTGCTATCCGGGAAAGAAAATGCAAGTCTATCATACCCCTCTTTTAAATAAGTCAATGTGTTTGCATCTGGAAGTTCGTAGTTGTCATTCTTAGTTGCTACAAACGGCTCTTTCCAGTGATCACCACTATAAAAATGCCCCTGCATTGTAGTATCTGTTACAGTTGCTGCAAAAAGAAAAGCATGAGCCCCGTCAAAAGTAGAAAGCCTTAGTTCATCTCCGTTTATTCTCCCTTCTAGATATCTATAATCACCAGTTGTAGTTCTAAAAGTACCCGTAACAATATCACCATCTGACTTAAAAGTACCCTTGGCAATGTATCGTTCGTCAGCATTATCTGGACTAAAAACAGTCTCCCAACTACCATCTACATTGGCTTGTACTTTATGCTCCTTCGTCTCTTCGCTAGCAGAAATAAAACGTTCTTTTACACCGTAATTCATTAAAAACGGTACCACACGATCAAGACTAGGTTTTATAAAGGAGCCCGTTATTTGATTACCGCTTTCGCGAAAGCGTCCTGAAAAATACCCTTCAAAAACAGGAGTTTGAATACGTATACTATCGCCATTAATCACAATCTCGTCTACCTCAATACGTTCTTCTGCATTATAAATGGTAATCGTTCCATCTTCATTTGCCTCAAATATAAAAGGAAGTTCTTCTTGATCCTGAACGGCTAACGTTGCCCTCCAAAATCCTGAATTCAACGTTTGAGGAGTGATTACTCCTTTGTCCTGCTTACAAGAAATAATGCTAATAAATGAGATGAGAATAAGTATCTGTTTCATAAATCAAAGATATACCAACACAGTCTCATTCTTTTAAAGTGCCTTACAGAAGTTTTTAAATAGTACAAACGCATAAAGTCTCACCGCCTAGTAATTAGAAATTACCAAACACCTACAAAAACAGCGTTTATAGTCACCAATTATCAAGATGACATGTTGCTAAAACACACTTTTACGAAACTAGTACCGAACTCACCTCGGGAAGCGTAAAAAAACTACTGAGATACTCGCTCATCTGCTTTGCTCACTAGCTAGGTTATTCTATCTTTGACGTCTTAAAATCGCAACGTTTTATGAAGATTTCTTACAACTGGCTTAAGCAGTTTATCGATATAGATTGGAGTGCCGAAAAAACCGGAAACCTCCTTACAGACCTAGGTCTAGAAATTGAAGGAATAGACACCTACCAAAGTGTAAAAGGTGGACTAGAAGGAATTGTAATAGGTCACGTACTGACTTGTGTGCAGCATGAAAATGCAGACAAACTTAAAGTAACCACCGTAGATATAGGTGCAGATAAACCTGTACAAATAGTATGTGGAGCTCCCAATGTAGCAGCAGGGCAGAAAGTACCCGTAGCGACTATAGGAACTACACTTTACACAGAAGAAGGTGAAGCCTGGAAAATAAAGAAAGGTAAAATACGTGGTGAAGAATCTCACGGAATGATCTGTGCAGAAGACGAGCTAGGATTAGGTAAGAGCCACGATGGAATTATGATTCTTAATGAGGATCTTATCCCTGGAACACCAGCCGCAGAGGTTTTTGAAATAGAAAATGATCAAGTTTTTGAAATAGGACTCACACCTAACCGTGCAGATGCTATGAGCCACTGGGGTGTTGCCCGTGATCTTAAAGCAGGTTTATTACAACATGAGGTTAATAAAGGTCTTATTACTCCATCTACATCTTCTTTTAAAATTGAGAAGCGCCTGCACAAAATTGATGTTCAAGTACTAGATGCAGAAAAAGCACCTCGTTATGCAGGAGTTGTGATCAGCGACTTAAAAGTGAGCGAATCTCCAGAGTGGTTAAAGCACAGACTTAAAGCCATAGGCCTCTCTCCTATTAACAACATTGTAGATGCGACTAATTATGTATTACATGATCTAGGACAACCACTACACGCTTTTGATTTAAACAAGATTGCAGGAGATAAGATTGAAGTGCGCACTGTAGAAGCAGGCACCAAGTTTACTACACTAGACGGTGTAGAGCGTGAGTTACATGAAGATGACTTAATGATTTGTGACGCAGAGAAGCCTATGTGTATTGCAGGAGTTTTTGGTGGAGCCCACAGCGGAGTTACAGAAAACACCTCTGCTATATTTTTAGAAAGCGCCTATTTTAACCCTGTTGCTGTACGTAAGACGGCTAAACGCCATGGTTTAAACACAGATGCATCTTTCCGTTTTGAGAGAGGTATCGATCCTAATATTGCAGAGTATGCTCTTACTAGAGCTGCACTTCTTATTATGGAAATTGCGGGTGGAGAAATTACCAGCGAGATTGTAGACATCTACCCAAAAAAGATAGAAGACCAGCAGGTATTCTTAAACTTTGATAACACTACTAAGCTTATAGGAGAAGAGCTTCCTAAGGAAGTTATTAAAGGAATTTTGATGTCACTAGATATCAAAATTAACAATGTTACAGAAAGTGGTATTGGAATGACTATTCCTGCTTTTAGAAACGATGTAACTCGCGAGGCAGATGTTATAGAAGAAATTCTACGAGTGTACGGTTACAACAATATCAACTTTGGTAAAAAGCTTAATGCTACGGTGTCTTCAAGTTCAAAATTTGACGATCACAAAGTAAGCGACGTGATAGGAAACCAACTTGCCGCTCAAGGTTTTTATGAGATGATGGCAAATAGCCTTACTACGCCAGCATACACAGCACTTTCTGAAAATCTTAAGGAAGAGCACCAAGTTGAGATGCTTAATCCGTTAGGGAAGGAGTTAAGCGTGATGCGACAGTCTATGTTATTTTCTGGACTAGAAGCTATCTCATACAACGTAAACCGTCGTAGAGGAAACATCAAACTCTTTGAGTTTGGTAAAACCTACCATAACTACACAGAGGAGCGCAGAGAAGATAAGCACCTTGCCCTTTTTGTCACTGGAAGTCGCACCGAAGAATCATGGACCAACCCTACCACTCCAACTAACTTCTATTACCTCAAAGGTGTGGTAAGCGCTGTACTAGAAAAATTAGGGATTACTAGAGTACGGTCTTCTGCAGTGAAGAATGATGTTTTTTCTGAAGCCGTAGGACTTTCACTAGGGAAACAACAAGTAGTAAGCTACGGTATTGTTAAGAAAAGTATCCTCAAGAAATTTGACTTATCACAAGATGTATATTATGCAGATTTTAACTGGAATGCTATTTTAGAGATTGCTGCTCGTAATAATGTTAAGTTTAAGGACATTCCAAAATATCCTTCTGTACGTCGTGACTTTGCACTTTTACTAGATGCTAATGTTCAGTTTGAAGATATAGCAACAATTGCAAAGCAAACCGAAAAACAATTACTTAAAGATGTAAATCTTTTTGACGTTTACGAGGGTAAAAACCTTCCTGAAGGCAAGAAAAGTTATGCAGTAAGCTTCTTACTTCAAGACGAAAACAAGACACTTACAGATAAGCAGATAGACAAAACGATGAATAAATTGCAACAGCGTTTTGAAAAAGAACTAGGAGCTATACTTAGATAGTAAGGTAGCTGTACTATTTTTAAGCTCTTAGATACTCTATGTATCTAAGAGCTTTTTTTGGCTCATATTTTCTTAACTGTTTTGTTTAATTAATACATAAAACACCTAGTATCAATTATTCCCATTGACATTATCGCATTTGTATTGTATCTTTAAAAGAAAAAAAGATGCTATTATCCAGAACCAACATTTACGATAAGTTACTTCGTGAGCGCAGTAAAAGTGAGCAAGAACAAGATATCCTAGCACAAGTACAACAGGTTTTTGATCAAGACCGCTTTCGCGAAAGCGGAATCCTCAAAACCCTAAACGGAGCTTCTGAGGCAGGTTATAACGAGTTTGACTTTGACTTACTTGAAACCTCAAAAATCTTCCACATTAAACAAATAGAGAAAATTTGCGTAGACTACAGACTACGTTTTCTCGATACCAAATACTTTAAAGGAAAATATCCTCAAGAAGTACTGGATAATATCAAATACCTAGAAAACACACATCACACGGAGCTTGATGGTTTTAAAATCATTGCTCCTTCAAAAATGTTTGTATTAGAAAAAGCAGATGACCCATTATTATTTGCACCTATGGGTAATGGATATTACTATCTAATACACCAGTGGGGTAATGATCTTAATCCTTTTAGAAAGCAATGGGCATGGTCATTTAAGTCTGTCGAGAACTTAATAATCACGACAGTACTTATCAGCTTCATCGCTACGCTGTTAACCCCAGACGGTCTTTTTGCAAAGAATCAGGATTTTGGTCAAGATATTATGGTATTTTTCTTTATGTTTAAATCCATCGGAGCGGTAGTACTATTTTATGCATTTGCATTAGGTAAGAACTTTAACAAAGCGATATGGAATAGTAAATACGACAAAACAAGATAACTTTACCAATATAATATATGAGCATACTTCCAGACTCTCGTTATGAAAAAATCCACACTGGGTCTATCATAGAAACTAAAAGATTACAGGCCATTTTAGAGGAGAAAGACATTCCTAGTATAGTGAGAGATGATAATGAGAGTGCAAAGCTTGCAGGCTATGCGCTAGGCTCTCCTGACCAATCTAGATTGCTTGTTGATAAAGAGTATCTGGTAAAGGCAAAACATATTGTAGAGATTGCTCTTGAAGACTTTTCAAACAACGCACTATCTGACGAGGAATTAAACAATCTCTCGCAACAAGAAGCGCCTAAAGTAACAATCAATAGAATCACAAGAACAGCACCAGAAAAGAAAAAGCCAGAATTATCTTCTGGCCGCCTTCTATTATATGTCTTTTTCTTAGGACTCTCCATCTGGAGACTCTCACCGTTACTTCAAGGTGAAGAGCTCCCTACTTTGCGCATTGTGCTAAGTGGAGGCCTTATTGTTTTTTGTAGCTATATGCTCATTACACACTTTATGAACAAGAGTAAGGCTTAGCCTTACTCATACATTGCCATACGTTGTTCTTTTATGCTCTTGTCACTCATGTACTCATCAAAGTTCATGTAGCGATCTATAACTCCCTTAGGCGTTAATTCTATCACACGGTTACCTACCGTGCTCGCAAACTCATGATCATGCGTTGTAAGCATCACAGTGCCCTTGAAGTTCTTAAGTGCATTGTTAAACGCTGTAATTGATTCTAGATCCAAGTGGTTAGTAGGTTCATCTACCATAAGGATATTTGCACGCTTCATCATCATTTTTGAAATCATGCAACGTACCTTTTCTCCTCCTGAAAGTACATTTGACATTTTAAGCGCTTCCTCACCAGAGAAAATCATTTTCCCTAGGAAACCTCTCAAGAAAACTTCCTCTCTTTCTTCTTCTGTTTGCGCATACTGACGCAGCCAGTCTACAAGATTAAGCGTTCCATCTTGAAAGTAAGATGCGTTATCTAGAGGCAAGTAAGATTGTGTAGTAGTTACTCCAAAATCAAAAGTCCCACTATCTGCTTGCTGGTTACCATTGATAATCTCATAAAAAGCAGATGTTGCACGGCTATCTCTTGAGAACAACACTGCCTTATCTCCTTTATTTAAGTTCATATCTACTCCCTTAAATAGGACTTCACCATCTAAAGTAGCGGTTAGACCAGCACAGTTAAAAATCTGATCTCCAGCCTCACGATCTCTATCGAAAATAATACCAGGGTAACGACGACTAGAAGGTCTAATCTCTTCTATATCTAGCTTATCAATCATCTTCTTACGAGAAGTTGCTTGCTTAGACTTTGCAACGTTTGCAGAGAAACGAGCAATAAATTCTTGAAGTTCCTTTTTCTTCTCTTCAGACTTTTTATTCTGCTGTGCACGTTGTCTTGCCGCTAGTTGAGAAGACTCATACCAGAAAGTATAGTTACCACTGTAGTGTGTGATTTTATTGTGATCAATATCTGAGATATGCGTACACACAGCATCTAGGAAGTGACGGTCATGCGATACAACAATAACACAGTTATCATAGTTTGCAAGGAAATTTTCTAACCAAGAAATTGTTTCATAATCCAGGTCGTTTGTAGGCTCATCCATGATAAGCACATCTGGATTTCCAAAAAGTGCTTGTGCAATAAGCACACGTACACGTTGCTTACCATCAAGATCTGCCATCATTGTATAATGATGCTCTTCTTTGATTCCTAGGTTAGAAAGCATGGTTGCAGCATTACTATCTGCATTCCACCCATTCATTTCTTCAAATTTTACTTGAAGCTCTCCGATACGATCTGCATTTTCATCTGTATAGTCTGCATACAGTGCATCGATTTCTGCTTTGATTTCATATAAAGGCTTGTTACCCATCACCACTGTCTCAAGTACATTGTACTCATCATAAGCATAGTGGTTTTGCTCTAGTACAGACATACGCTTTCCAGCCTCTAGATGCACGTGACCAGAGGTAGGGTCTTGTTGACCTGTAAGTATTTTTAAAAAGGTAGACTTTCCTGCACCGTTTGCACCTATGATGCCATAGCAGTTACCGTTAAGAAATGAAGTATTAACTTCATCAAATAAAACGCGCTTACCAAATTGAACTGAAAGATTAGAGACTGATAACATAAAAAACTTCTATTTTGAGCGTGCAAAAATACCTATAATTAAAGAAATTATAATGATAACAAACACAAAATGCTTTTAACGATATGTTAACAATATGCAAAAGTCATTAAAGTTACTTTTGGAAATAGCGCCATAAGCTATCTTATTTAGTGTAAATTGACCTTTTATGAAGTACCTCCTACTCTTAGTTATTCTATCTACCACCCTTACTAGCTGCGTTTTTGAAGAAAATGACAAAGCTCAAGGGACTTACCTAGGAGGGCAGATTATTAACCCTGTACAGAGCTATGTGTTGCTACGTAAGGGAGAAGTAGTGACAGACAGTATTCCACTAGACAGAAGAAATAGGTTTCTATATAAATTTGACAATTTTCAACCTGGACTTTATAGACTAGAGCATGGAGAACATCAATTAGTTCATATAGAAGAAGGAGATAGTATATTATTGAGAGTTAACACTAAGGATTTTGATGAGTCGCTTAGTTTTTCTGGTTATGGGTCAGGAAAAAGCACTTTTTTACTAGACATGTATTTACACTGGGAGAGTGAAAACGAAGGCATCAAGAAAAAATATCAAAAAAATCCAAAGAATTTTCAGAAGACGCTAGATTCCATGGCGATTACTCATAAAGAAGAACTAGATAAGTTTTTGCTTGATAAGGATTATTCGGATGAATTTATTGAAATAGCAACATCTGTTACAGAATTTGATAATTATCAGCGCAAAGAATGGTATCCATTTGCTCATTATGGTAAAGACAAGTTATCATTTATTGATAGCTTACCTAATGACTTTTATAGCTTTCGCGAAAGCATAAATGTAAACAATCCTAATCTTGAAGAACTTTACAGTTTTAGAAGATACCTTGCTTCTTACATTAATAATCTAACCTACCTTCGTTATGGAAAGGAAAACGATTATAATCGCACTTCATACATACACAACCATCACCAGATAGCGGTTATAGATAGCCTTATCAATAACAAAGACCTTAAGGAGCGACTTTTATCTCAAATGTCACGTATTTTTATTGCTAACAGTAATAATCTAGACGAAGTTGATAAGCTTTTTGACGAAATAAAGGAAGTCTCTACTTCTGATGAAACGGTAGCGCTAGTCGATGCATTATATGACAATAATAAATCTATGCAAGCAGGAAATATGATTCCTGATGTCATGATTGTAGGTGCCGACTCTGGAATGAACACCTTATCTAGTCGCATCACAAAGCCTACAGTATTATTTTTCTGGTCTTATTTAAGAATGGCTCACATGGACAATTCTCATGCTAAAGCTCGAGAGTTGCAAGTAAAGTATCCTGAGTTTAATTTTATTGCTATTAATGTGAATACAGAGCACAACAAATGGATGCTTCACTTAAAGAAAAATGACTTTGATGAGTCTAAAGAATATAGACTTTCAAGACCAGAACAAGCTAGAAAGCAACTTGTGCTCAATGATATTAACAAGACCATCGTTCTTGACAAAGACGGAAAAATTCTAAACAGTCACGCAAACTTGCACAACTCTAAATTTGAAAACGAACTACTGGCTTATTTAAATCAATAGCCACTAATTTATAGCAACGAAAAAGCCCCTTTTACTTTACAGTAAAAGGGGCTTTTTATTGGTGTGAGATAAGTATTAGTTATTACCCTTCTCGTAGTCTGCTAAGAATTTTGCAAGACCGCTATCTGTAAGTGGGTGTTTTAATAATCCTTCTATAGATGATAAAGGTCCCGTCATTACATCTGCTCCTATTTTTGCACAATCTATTACGTGCATTGTGTGACGCACAGATGCTGCTAAAATTTGAGTTTCAAACATATAGTTATCATAAATGTGACGAATCTCTGCAATAAGGTTTAATCCATCTGTAGAGATATCATCTAGTCTTCCTATAAATGGAGAAACATATGTTGCACCAGCCTTAGCCGCTAGTAAAGCTTGTCCACAAGAGAATACCAGTGTACAATTTGTGCGTATTCCTTTATCAGAAAAATATTTTATAGCCTTAATACCATCTTTAATCATAGGTACCTTTACTACGATTTGCTCGTGTAATGCAGCAAGCTCCTCCCCTTCTTTTACCATCTCGTCATAGGTGGTAGCAATTACCTCTGCACTTACATCTCCTGTTACAATCTCACAGATATCTACGTAATGTTGTAATATATTTTCACGTCCAGTAATGCCTTCTTTGGCCATTAATGATGGATTTGTAGTAACACCATCAAGAACTCCTAGATCTTGTGCTTCTTTAATTTGGTCAAGGTTTGCTGTATCTATAAAAAATTTCATAGTCTTTTCTTTTTATGATTATACACAAATGTAGCTAAAAGTGATGTGCAGAAGCTAAGAGGGTGTTTAATTGTTTGTTAACTAAAGTTTATAATGATTAAGAAGTAGTTTTTCATACCAAGTATCAGGTAGTATGCGCTTGAGCGCAATACTGAAACGCTGCATAAAGAAACCTACTCGATAATGCACTTTAGGGTTTTTTGACTCCATCACACGTTTTACCACTTTGGCCATGACTACCGTGTCCATTCCTTCATCTACATGTGCATCCATTAATGAAAGGGTATTCTTATAATTCTCTTTATATGGAGAGTTTTCGAGCACTGGTGCGTGGTAACGGCCTGCAGCAATATTAGTCGCAAAGTCACCTGGCGCAACCGTAGTCATCTTTACATTAAATTCTCTAAGCTCCATACGGTACGCCTCTGTAGTAATTCCCAATGCACCCTTGGTCGCAGAGTAAATACCTCTATATGGTAATCCCATATATCCTGCTATCGAGGTTATATTAATTACCATACCACTGCGCTGTTTACGCATCGTAGGCAAGACAGCTTTTATTACTTCTAAAGCTCCAAAATAATTAGTTTCAAAGACTCTTTTAATTTCGGCATCTGGTGTTTCCTCTAGAGGACCCGTAATCCCCATTCCAGCATTGTTAATTAGGTAGTCTATTCTCCCTTCCTTTTCTAATACAGAGGTTACCACAGCCGCAATAGTCGCTGGTTTTGTAACATCTAGCGCAACCATATGCACTCCTTTTTCTATATTATTTTTTGGGTTTCGGCTGGTTCCATATACAGTATACGACTGGTTTACAAGATACTGAGCAATGGCTAAACCTATTCCTGAGGAAGCCCCAGTGATTAAAACTACTTTTGACATAAATCTATTTAAAGGTGGTCAAAGATAAGAAGTTCGCTTATTGTTAATTAGAACAAGCGGGATTTTGTTAGTAGTATCTTTCTATAGGGTAATTTGAGGGTTACGCTTTCGCGAAAGCATAAAAAAAAAACGCTCAGCATATGCCGAACGTTTTATATATGATTGTAAAAGCGTGTATTATCTCGAACGTCTTGCTTTATTAAAAAATGCGTAGTAAGGTGCTGTATCTCTAAGCATACTATAACCAGAAACTTCATCCTTTCTTCTACCATTTGAGTCTAGTAAGAGTACAGTAGGAAAAGATTTATCCTTATTGTATTTGTCTTGAAGCTTCATATTCTTCTTCTTTTGTTCTGGAGAAATGATATCTTCTCTAAAAGGGATATCTACCTCAAGCAACACAAAGTCGTCTGCTTGTTGTATAAACTCATCCGTCTCCCAGAGGTCTTTCTTAAGCATTTTGCAAGGTCCACACCAATCGCTGCCTGTAAAATACATGATAATAGGCTTTCCCTGGCGCTGCGCTACCTTTTTTGCTTTGTCAAAATCAGTATGCCATTTAGCTTCCTGAGCTTGTAATGATACTGTCGAAATAAAGAATAATAAAAATACTATATGTTTCATTGTACTAAATTTAGGGCTACCGCAAAGTTATAAACTTTTAGAAAATAACAAGAATCCTGCCACAAAATTGTATTACAGCCCTATATTCTGTGGAAAGTTACAAATCAAGAACCGCATTGTCCAATGTTTTGCGCACTTTTTTCATAGTAGAAAATATATCATCTTCTGCTCTATAGCCTATGGGCATTACTAATACAGACTGTAATCCTTTATTAGCAAGATCAAAAAACTCATCATATCCTTCTGGAGAAAAACCTTCCATAGGGCACGCATCTATTTCTTCAATCGCACAGACGGTAAGCAAATTACCCATAGCAAGATATGCTTGTTTTGAAGCCCACAAGTCATTTTCTGCATTTGTAGCTTTTTTAAAATGATCAAGAAGATAATTCTTAAATGGCTTTATAATTTCCTCTGGCGTGTTTCTGATTTCTTTTACGTTATCAAAATAGTTTTCTACATAATGTTCATCCACCTGCTTTTCAATACAGAAAATTAGCACATGTGAAGCATCTGCTACTTGTCGCTGGTTCATTGATAATGGAACGAGAGCTTCTTGTTTCTCTTTATTACTTACTACAACTAATCGTACTGGCTGTAACCCAAAGCTAGTAGCAGTAAGGTTAAAGGCGTTTTTTACAATCGCTATTTTTGATTCTGGAAGTATGCGCGAGTTGTCAAACTTTTTAGTCGCATATCTCCATTTTAAAGCTTCTATTACTTGTGGCATCTGTTCTATTTTAAGACCTTGCAAAGATACACTTAGAAGTAAGTACTGCACATATTTTGTCTAGTAATTATATAAAATCATTAAACAAGCATGATTACTCTTGAAGAACGTATTGAAAACTCTGAAACTCGCATCTTTAAAGCGGTGTTTCCTAATACTACAAATCATTACGACACCCTTTTTGGAGGGACTGCAATGCATATGATGGATGAAGCAGCATTTATATGCGCCACACGCTTTAGCCGAAAGAAAGTAGTTACCATATCTACCAGCCAAATAGACTTTACTAAAGCCATCCCACAAGGAACTATTGTAGAATTAATTGCTCGTATTGAAAAAGTGGGCAATACAAGCTGCGTAGTACGCGTTGAGATCTATAAAGAAGATATGTACAATTATGACCGCGAACTTGCAGTAGCTGGTACATTTACCTTTGTTGCTATCAATGATGAAAAGAAACCTATTAAAATAATAGATAACGCTTAGTGCTCAAACATCTAAAGAAATTTATTGCCGTCGCTCTCATTGGGATTATCCTCCTTATTTGCGGAGTGTACGCGCTTTCTCACCATATTGAATCAAGTACGAAGGATCAAACTTTTACTCGTAGCTCAAAAGTACCAGAAGTTTACACTGTTATAGTGCTAGGTGCTAGTGTGAGAGCAAATGGTAATCTATCAACGATGCTAGAAGATCGTGTTGCTAGTGCTCTCAAATTATATAATGAAGGTAGAGTAACACGTTTTCTGCTGTCTGGAGATAATGGCACTGCTTCTTATAATGAGCCTAAAGCAATGAAAGCATACCTTATGGACAAAGGCGTTCCAGAGGATGATATCTTTCTAGATTATGCCGGGTTTGACACTTATGATAGTATGTATAGAGCAAGTTCTGTATTTAATGTAAAAGAAGCTATCGTCGTTACTCAAGAGTTTCACTTGCCACGCGCACTATATATTGCAAATAAGTTAGACCTTACGTACTATGGATTTGTGGGTGACAAACGCACCTACCAGAGAGAAAGCGCAAATAAGCGCAGAGAATTACTAGCAAATGTAAAAGCTTTTCTGGAGTTGACTATAAATAAAGAACCTACGTACTTAGGTCCAAAAATCCCAATTGATGGACCGCCACAGTCAAACTATCCTCAATAAATAATTTTTATGGAATTCAAAAACTACTGTACATTTACTTTTTAAAACAAACCACTTTGTTCGCTATACTTAAAAAAGAAATATCTTCATTTTTTTCCTCGGCAATTGGGTATCTGGTTATTGGGTTATTTCTCATAGTTACTGGGTTATTTTTATGGGTTTTTAAAGGGCCTTTTAATATCACAGAGACCGGATTTGCAGATCTCGCACCGTTCTTCCAGATTGCACCATGGATATTTATATTTCTTATCCCTGCGATAACCATGCGCAGTTTTAGTGAGGAACAAAAAGTAGGTACCTTAGAACTATTACTCACAAAACCCATCTCAAAACTTCAGTTAACGTTAGGGAAATTTCTAGGAGCATTTGCTCTTATCATTCTCGCTATCATACCCACACTTATTTATGTAGTCGCAATTTACCAACTAGGTAATCCCGTGGGCAACCTCGATGTAGGAGTAACCATAGGTAGCTACATAGGATTAATGCTTCTAGCTGCAATATTTACGGCAATAGGCATATTTGCCTCAAGCCTTACAGATAATCAAATCATAGCTTTTATAATCGCCGTATTTTTGAGCTTCTTTTTATATTTTGGACTTGAAGGCATAGCAGCATTTAGTACCACAAGCAGCGCGAGAGATTTCATAAATTTAATGGGCATACAATCGCATTATACCAGCATAAGCCGTGGTGTGGTAGATACTAGGGATCTCATTTACTTTATTAGTGTAACCACATTCTTTATCATTATTACGATGATGAGACTGCATAAAAGGAGTACACTTTCGTGAAAAATTTAAAATACATACTATCACTTCTTCTTGTAATTATCGGCCTATTTATAATTAACGTTATAGGTTCGCTAGTTCACAAACGCTATGACCTAACACAAGATCAACGCTACAGTTTAAGTAATCCTACGCTTGATTTATTAGATCAGATTGACAGTCCGCTGATTATTGATGTTTTTCTAGAAGGTAATTTTCCTGCGGAGTTTAAGAAACTTCAAAACGAGACGCGCTACCTGCTAGAGGAAATGCAAGCCTATAATGATAACATTAGGTTCGAATTTTCAAACCCAGTAGAAGAAGGGGAAAATGTAGCCGAAGTTGCGGGTCAATTCAATGAGTTTGGGATGACCACCATTCCTCTCAAAGTAAAAGAAAATGGAAAGGAGACCACGCAAACTATTTTTCCTTGGGCTACTATAAATTTCAATGTCAAGGCTGTACCAGTAGGACTTGTAAAGAATGTAGTAGGTGCTTCTCCAGAGCAACTCGTATATGCCTCAATACAAAACCTTGAATACGTCTTTGCCGAAAGTTTACACAGCACATTAAATGCAAAGTCTAAGCGTATTGCAGTATTGAGAGATAATGGAGAGCTACCAGATGCAAATATTGCAGATATGTTCCGTAAACTAGGTGACACTTACAATATTGCACCTTTCCCAATGGAATTTGCAAATCAAGATCCAGATAAAGCACTCAAAGCGTTACAAAACACCTTTGATCTAGTAGTTATTGCAAAGCCTACAAAAGCATTTACAGACAAGCAGAAGTATGTGATTGATCAATATATCATGAATGGCGGTAACAGCCTTTGGATGCTAGATGCTGTAGCTATGGAAGATGATAGCCTGCGCAATGATCAAGGTAAAACTATTGCCTTCCCTAGAGATATTAATCTAGATGACCAACTTTTTAAATACGGGATTAGAGTAGACCCATCCTTAGTAGTAGACCTCTACTCTGCCCCACTTAGTGTTGCCTCTGGTGATGGCAGTGATGCTCAATATATACAGTTGCCATGGTTATATAGACCACAAGTACCTAGTATGAACACAAACCCCATCAATACTAATATTGAAAAGCCTGTTCTTTTCAATTATGCAAATCCTATCACCTTATTAGATAATAATAGTGGCGTAAATAAAATAGTCTTATTGCAGTCTAGTATTTATACTAAAATAGAAAGCACGCCACGAGAAATCTCTCTCGGTCAGGTAGATATTGAACCTTTAGAAAGTGATTTTCAAAATGGGCAACAACCACTGGCCGTTTTGCTAGAAGGCTCGTTTCATTCGGCTTTTACTAATAGAGTATTACCAGATGGAAGTGATAAAAGTAATTTTCGCGAAAGCGCACAAAAAAATCCTAAGCTTATACTCATAGCAGATGGTGATATAATCTCAAATAATCTTGATGCACGCGGGCAACCACTAGAATTAGGATTTGATTATTATACAAGAACCAGCTATGGGAATAAGGAGTTTTTGCTCAATGCGATTAACTATCTCCTTGATGACACTGGGCTTATTAACATACGTAGTAAAGAAATTGCGCTTCCTTTTCTTGATATGAAAAAGACGGCACAAAGTATGAGCACGTGGCAAGTCTTGACTATTGGGCTTCCGCTAGCTATTTTGTTTATCTTTGGACTCATCTACAACGCAATTAGGAAACGTCGTTACACACGCTAGATGTTGATAAGTTAATTATAAAAGCCGTCGCATTTAAAATATATTTGTAAGTAGTGAGTGGAGCTTACATTGCGCCACTTTCAGTACCATTTTATTGTATTGCAAAACCTAACTTTCTATGAAATTTATAGTCTCTAGTACATACCTCCTTAAACAATTACAAGTATTGGGTGGTGTGATAAATAACAGCAACACCTTACCTATACTCGATAATTTCCTTTTTGAATTAGACGGAAATACTCTTACAGTTTCTGCATCAGATCTAGAAACTACGATGACATCAAAATTAGATGTTGAGTCTAGTGATAATGGCGCTATTGCGTTACCAGCTCGTTTACTTCTTGACACGCTTAAGACGTTTCCAGAGCAACCACTTACGTTTACACAACATGAGAACAATACCGTAGAGATAAGCTCAAACCATGGTAAATATGCACTTGCATATGCAGATGGAGCAGAGTTTCCTAATGCAGTATCACTAGAAGATCCTAGTGTTGTAAAAATACCTGGAAGTGTACTAGCTACAGCAATAAGTAATACAATTTTTGCTACAGGAAATGATGATTTACGCCCAGTAATGAGTGGTGTATTTTTTCAGTTTGGTACAGATGGACTAACCTTTGTAGCAACAGATGCTCACAAGCTTGTAAAGTATGGCCGCACAGATGTGGTAGCTTCTCAAGCAGCAGAGTTTATCATGCCTAAGAAACCACTTAACTTACTTAAGGGAATACTTTCTACTTCTGATGATGAAATCGCCGTAGAATATAATGAGAGTAATGCAAAATTTACATTTGACAATGTCGAGCTTGTATGTCGTCTTATTGATGGTAAATACCCTAACTATGAAGCGGTAATCCCAAAAGAGAATCCAAATAGATTAACTATAGACCGTAACCAGTTTTTAAATTCTGTACGTCGTGTTTCTATTTTCTCTAATAAGACTACACACCAGATTCGTTTAAAAATCGCTGGAGCAGAGCTTAACATTTCTGCAGAAGATATTGATTACAGTAATAAAGCAGAAGAGCGTCTTACTTGTGATTATCAAGGTGATGATATGCAAATAGGCTTCAATTCTCGTTTCTTAACGGAGATGCTTAATAATATGAATGCAAATGATGTTTCACTAGAAATGTCACTACCTAATAGAGCAGGTATCCTTACTCCAGTAGATGGACTAGATGAAGGAGAGCAAGTAACAATGCTTGTTATGCCAGTAATGCTTAACAACTAAGATTTAATATCTTTATAATAACGAGGTCACTCTAGCAATAGAGTGACCTTTTTTTATACCCTTTTTGGATCTCTTCTAAGGGATAATGGATAGTTACGCTTTCGCGAAAGCAAAAAAACACAATATAATTACCTGCGTTTTTATTCAACTGAAATCAGTACTTTTAGCATAATAAACAACTCCTCATAAATGAAAAAATATATTGCCCTCATGGGATTGGGACTCATTGCCCTTTCTTGTAACGAATCTAAAAAAGTAGTAGCACCTGCTGCTCCTCCAGAACCTGTACTTATAGATGTCACCTCATTGGAAAGCAATGAGAACGACGTACGTAAATACACCAATACTATTACTGCAAATGAGCTGCAAGACATGCTCTACGTATTTGCAGGAGATGATTTTGAAGGTCGTAACACAGGAGATCCAGGGCAAAAGAAAGCAGCAGCATACCTAGTAAACTACTATAAGCAATTAGAAGTAGCTCCAGGAAATAATGGTGATTATTACCAGATTGTACCTAAGACTTTTTTTAGAAAAGGAAGCGAATTAAACGACTCAGAAAACGTGCTAGCTTTTATAGAAGGATCAGAGAAGCCTAATGAAGTACTTGTACTCTCTGCACATCTCGACCACGTAGGAATGGACTCAAAGGGAAATGTCTTTAACGGAGCAGATGATGATGGATCTGGTACTGTTGCTTTACTTGAGATCGCCGAGGCTTTTAAACAAGCTGTAAAAGACGGAAAAGGACCTAAGCGCTCTATCCTCTTTTTACACGTTACAGGAGAAGAGAAAGGCTTATACGGGTCTAGATTCTACTCAGAAAATCCAGTGTACCCATTAGCAAACACCATTGCAGACCTTAACATCGATATGATAGGTCGCAATGATGATGCACACTTAGAAGACAACAACTATGTTTATTTAATAGGGTCAGATAAATTAAGTACAGATTTACACAATGTATCATCTGCAGTAAATGCTAAGTATTTTGATATTAATCTAGATTATCGATACAACGTAGAAAATGAGCCTAACCGTTTTTACTACCGCTCAGATCACTACAACTTTGCAAAAATGAATGTGCCTATCATTTTTTACTTTAATGGTACTCATGAAGATTATCACAAAATAGGTGATACACCAGATAAGATTAACTACCCTTTACTTGAAAAGCGCACAAAACTTGTCTTTGCAACTGCTTGGGAACTTGCAAATCGTAAGGATAGACCTGTGGTAGACAAAGCGGAAAAAGAAGAATAAATTATTTTAAAAAAAATATGTGTTTTATTTAAGTAAATTCACCTAATAATCAACACTTTGAAAAAGGAGTGAAAAATTTCACTCCTTTTTTTATTAGAAAAAGTTGCACATCTTCTAATATTAATTATCTTTGCACTCGCAATTAAAATGGTGGTTGTAGCTCAGTTGGTTAGAGCGCTGGTTTGTGGTACCAGAGGTCGCCGGTTCGAACCCGGTCTTCCACCCTTATTCAAGTCTTCAGATTTCTCTGAAGACTTTTTTTATGCGCATAAGTGGGCGACTCATCGCTTAGCTGAAAGCAATAAGCACAAAAAAACCACCCTTAGGTGGCTTTTTTATAACTCAGAGTATTTATTCCCTAGTTGCTTAATGTAATCTTATCTACTCCATATACTCTTAAGTATTGCTTCGTGGTGGTATCTGAGATAACGACTCTCATCTCGTCATTTGATTTAACAGGATAAACCCTCATGGTATAGGCTTTCTGTTTACTAGACGCAAACTTTTCATCAATCATGATATCACCTGACATATCATACCTCTTAAGCAGTTGTGATGGTAACTTCTTAAGACTATCAAAACTAGTTAGGTTAGGCGCGTGTTTAAAACGCACCGAAGTGGGTATACTATCTAAATGAAACAAAGGCGTCTGCCCTATGACTACAACTCCAAACATTACAAAGCCAACAATCAATACCCGCTGTATCATCACTAATTATTTTAAATCGAACAAACTATCTACCGCCGGATAACGCTCTACGGTAAAACCTTCTCCATATTCTGTACCTATGAGACGTCCTAGGTCTCTAGAGCGATAATTAATACTCTCTTTAAAGGTTTCGCTAGAAATAGGAGTGTCACCATCTTTATTGTTCGGATCGTGAAACTGTGAGCTATATGCAAAGACAGCATCACACTTTTTATCTATAAACCCACTTACGTCTACCACTACATCTGGCTCTATGTGTTGCCATTGAATATAGTGATATACCGTTTTAGGGCGCCATTTTTCTTGTGACTTTCCGTCTACAGAAGTTTCTATCTTTTTCAATCCGCTCAAGAAGCAAGCATCACTCGCTAGTTTACTGCCTTTTCCGTGGTCTATATGCCTATCTGTAATTGCATTACAAAGCACCATTTCCGGTTGATACTTTCTTATTACTTCGATTATTTTAAGTTGGCTCTCTTTATCATTCACAAAGAAACCATCTGCAAGTGCAAGATTCTCACGTACTGCTACACCTAGAATCTTTGCTGCCGCAGCTGCTTCCTCATCGCGTATCTCTGCACTCCCTCGAGTTCCTAGTTCGCCTCTTGTGAGATCAAGTATTCCTACATTTTTTCCATTTGCTATCTCCTTTGCTAGGGTTGCACCACAACCTAATTCTACATCATCTGGATGTGCTCCTATGGCAAGTATATCTAGTTTCATATGTATGCTCGCTAGGCGAGTATCTTTTTGATTATAATTATATAGTAATCGGATTCACTCATAAATTACATGTGCACTTGGTCATTTTTTCATTCCTAAAAAAAACAAACCAAGAAAGCTATGCTCAATCGAGTTTTAATCCGCAACTAGTACTGTCTTTTTTAATACTGCCTTTAGCGCTTGATCGATATCTTCCATGAGGTCTTCCTTCTCCTCTATTCCTACAGAAAAGCGAATTAATCCATCTGCGATACCTTGTTTTGCTCGTTCTTCTTCTCCTAGTAATGAATGCGAAGTTTGTGCTGGACAAAGCATGGTGCTCTCTACACCCGCTAGACTCATAGAAGGTTTGATAAGTTGTAGTGCTTTTTGAAAATCTTCGGCATCAATATGTGCTGCAAGTTCAAAAGACATCATCCCTCCAAAACCGCTCATCTGCTTTTTGGCAAGTTTGTAGTCTGGATGAGATTTTAACCCTGGATAGTACACGCGGCTTATTTCGTCTTTCTTATCAAGCCATTTGGCTATTTTCTTTGCATTTCTATTTTGTGCTTTTACACGTAATGCCATGGTCTTCATACTGCGTTCAAGCATCCATACGGTTAGGTCACTTAGACTTCCTCCTAGATTTTTTGCTAGACCCCAGATGCGATCCATATGTTCTTGACTCGCAGCAATTGCTCCTGCACAGATGTCACTGTGCCCTCCCATATATTTTGTCGCAGAGTGAAGTATAATATCAATCCCAAAATCTGCTGGATTCTGGTTTACCGGAGAGGCAAACGTATTATCAATCATGGTCACAATGCCGTGCTTTTTGGCAAGTGCAGCAACCATCTTCATGTCTGTAACCTTCATAAGTGGATTAGAAGGCGTCTCAATGTAAATCACTTTAGTTTGTGGAGTTATCGCTTTCGCGAAAGCGGCCTCACTCAAATCCTCCGTAAAAGAATACGTAATACCGTACTTCTCAAACTCCTCTACCACTAGGTTATACGTACCTCCATATAATGTTTCTTGAAGCACAACATGGTCGCCACTTCTCAAAAAAGCCAGCAATGCAGTACTTACTGCCGCCATACCACTACCAAAGATCATCCCAGCCTCTGTCTTCTCAAGGGCTGCAATTTTCTTGCTTAATCCTTCTTGATTAGGAGTATTAAAATAGCGAGGGTAGCGCTTTACATCTACATCCATAAAGGCATAAGAAGATGATAAATAAATAGGAGATACAGCTCCTTGAAACTGCTCGTCTTTAATCTCTCCTGTATGTGTACAAATTGTATTAAGGCCTTTATGTGATTTACTCATAGTCGTGTTTTTTTTTCAAATCTAAAAGTACAAAAAAGGGTCACAGCTTGCGACTCAATTATAATAGATTATTAGGTCGGTAATCAAGACAATTCTTACAAATCTAAAGTCCAATATCTTAGCTGCAAAATTCAAATAATCCGCAAAAAATCACAGAAACTATCAGTTAAAGTAACTACCTTTAAGACAATGAAATTAATAACAAACATACATCAGCTTCTTGTAACAGGTGATTTTACAACTCCCCTATCTGGAAAAAATATGGAGGCAATGCCTTATCTCGAGAATGCATACCTCGTTATTGATGAAGATCTTATTTATGAATATGGTCTTATGGAAGACCTCCATCCTATAGCTGTAGAGGAGGTAATTGATGCCTCTGGACAAATAGTGCTCCCTATGTGGTGTGACTCACACACACATCTTGTATATGCAGCAACGCGCGAAGATGAGTTTGTAGATCGTATTAAAGGTCTTACCTATCAAGAAATTGCTACCAAAGGCGGCGGAATATTAAATAGCGCAAGAACCTTGCGTGAGATGAGTGAAGATGATCTTTATAAAGACGCCCTAGTAAGACTTAATACTGCTATTGCAAGCGGTACTGGCGCTATTGAAATTAAAACCGGTTATGGTCTTACAAAAGATGCAGAACTAAAAATGCTCAAGGTAATACAACGATTGCGTAAAGAAGTAAATATACCTGTTAAGGCTACATTACTTGCTGCACATGCGTTTCCTGAGAATTATATACATAATCGAGAAGGCTATATCAAAGAAATTGTAGAGGAGATGATTCCCGCTTTCGCGAAAGCAGGCTTGTGTGATTTTATAGATATTTTCTGTGAGACTGGCTATTTTACAGTTGAGGAAATGGACAGTATTGTTACGGCAGGAAAATCACATGGTCTCAAAGCAAAAGTTCACGTCAATCAGTTTAATAGTATAGGCGGTATCCAAAAAGCAGTAGCTCTAAATGCACTTTCTGTAGATCATCTAGAAGAATTAACAGACGCTGATATATCGGCTTTACAAGGTTCAACCACGATACCTGTTGCATTGCCTGGCTGTTCTTTCTTCCTGAATATACCATATACACCAGCACGTAGTATTATAGATGCTGGGTTGCCACTTGCGATTGCAACAGATTATAATCCTGGTTCATCCCCTAGTTCATCTATGAATTTTGTGGTCTCTCAGGCTTGTATAAATTTAAGAATGACACCAGCAGAGGCAATTGTAGCGGCCACCATTAATGGCGCTTTTGCCATGGACGTAGCAGCCGAAACTGGAAGTATTACCAAAGGAAAAAAAGCTAATTTAATAATCACAAAACCCCTACCTTCTTATAATGCGATACCTTATCATTTTGGCGAAAGCCAGATAGATACCCTTATCGTAAACGGAGACATTTTATGATCATACCTAACTTTAACATCACAGCAGGAAACACCGTAAGCGATATTTTTATAGAAAAAGGAATACAAACATTTTATGACGCCATACGCGCTATACATAAATTGCCTTATGGACGTATTGATAACCCACTTGATTTTGGTAACATTATTACTGAGGGACGAGGTACTTGCAGTACCAAGCATGCAACGCTTAAGACACTCACAGATGAGCACGCAATCTATGGCTTACAGCTAGAACTAGTAATTTATGCAATGGATAATAAAAATACTCCTGGCATAGGAAATATACTTGAGAAGTATAATTTACCATACATGCTAGAGGCACACACTGTCTTAGCATATGACGATGAAATGTATGATTACACCTTTGCAGGCACTCATAATATGAGCTGGAGAGAGGCTGTACTCATGCAAACTACTATTGATACAGATCAAATAGAAGATTTTAAAGTGGAATATCACAAATCTGTTCTAGAAGACTGGATAAAAAGAGACGAGCTAGCATATTCCCTAGACGAAATCTGGAACATACGCGAGCAATGTATTGAAGAGTTAGCTAGCGTAAAAATATTATAGCACCATGATTCAACTTCACATAGCCACACGAGACCTTATACGTACTTGTACTTCTGTAAGAGAAGGCGAGACTAAACTAGGTGAGACTGTGCAAATATGTGATAGCCTTGATGATATGGCAACAACTTCTGGAACTTTTGTAGTCTTTGGTATTTGTGAGGATATTGGAGTTCAAGCAAATTACGGTAAGCCTGGAGCAAGAAAGGCTTGGGATAGCTTTTTGACCACATTTGTAAACATACAAGAAAACAAATTTAATAAAGGAGCAGATATTATTCTCTTAGGTCACATCTCTGTATCTCCAGATATTAAAGACATCGCGCAGGAGCCAGCAGATTCTCTCGGAACCATTGTAAATAGAATTGATAGCAAGGTAGCTGCTGTAGTGCAACGCATTATTGAGTCTGGCAAAATACCAATAATTATAGGTGGTGGTCATAATAACGCGTACGGAATTATTAAAGGTACTGCTAGTGCCCTAAAGAAGCCTATTGACATCATTAATTTTGATGCGCATACAGATTTAAGAAGTACAGATTATAGACATAGTGGTAATGGTTTCTCTTATGCATTTAAGCAAGAAAAGAACGCTTACTTGAATCACTATACTGTATTTGGACTTCATGAAAATTATACACCACAATATATTCTTGATGCTATAGAGGGAGGTTCATATAAAGACAGCGTGAGTCTCTTCCTTATGGAAGACATGCTCTTAGAAGCTGCTCAAGTAAGCCAATTTACAAAAGTAAAAAGCACACTTTCAAAAAAGAGTCTTGGTATTGAGGTAGATTGTGATAGTATTGCACACTTTTCAAGTAGTGCGCAGTCCTCTACTGGTTTTAGTCTGGAAATGATGCGCTATTATTTGACCGAGCTTGCACAATTACCATTGCCTGCTTACCTTCATATTTGTGAAGCTTCACCATCAAAAAAGAACAAATCCCAGATAGGTAAGGCACTCACCTATTTAGTAACAGATTTTATAAGAAACTACCGTGAACATCATTCCATATAATTCTCAATTTGCTGCAGATTTTAAAACTCTTAATATAGAATGGCTCGAGGCCTTTTTCTATGTGGAGCCTTATGATCTCAAAGTGTTGAGTAATCCCGAAGAATACATCATTGACAAAGGAGGTTTTATCTTCTTTGCATCAAAAGATGATCAAATTCTAGGTACGGTAGCGCTTATGCCAACTGGAAATACTGCTGTGTTAGAACTTACAAAAATGGCAGTCTCACCTTCGGCTAGAGGGATGGGAATTGGACAGCAATTGATCGCACATTGTATCGCTTTCGCGAAAGCGCAACATCTCAACAAACTCATTTTATACTCACACCGTAAGCTTGAAAATGCTATTTATATTTATAAAAAATGGGATTTTAAGGAAATTCCACTCGAAGAAAACTCGGCTTACGAACGTGCGAATATTAAGATGGAATTACCACTCAAATAACTTTAAGTAATAACAATGCTACCCTTTCATTCAAGTAGCCTAATAAGACAGATTTATGAAACATTTATGTACTCTTTTTTTAATTGCTTTTACGATTTCTAGTTGTAAAGAAACCGCAAAAGAAACGGAAACTGTTCTCGAAGTAGAACGTGTGGAAGAAGGAACTGCAACAACAGATGGAGAGGTAAAAGAATTTGAAATTATCCCTATTGAGCATGCATCTACAATTCTTAACTGGGATGGTAGAACCGTTTATGTAGATCCAGTCGGAAAACCTGAGCTCTACGGAGGTTATAAAAAGCCAGATCTTATTGTAATTACTCACCTTCATGGAGATCACCTCAATGTAAAAACGCTCGAAGGTCTAGACACCTCAACCGCGAGAATCGTCGTGCCACAATCTGTAGCAGATAAGATGCCAGAAGCCTTTAGCTCAAAGCTAGATATCTTAAATAACGGAGAAAAAACAGAAACTTTAGGCATCACGACAAACGCTGTACCTATGTATAATCTAGGTCCAGAAGAGGAACGCCGTCACAAAAAGGGATGGGGTAATGGTTATGTACTAGAGAAAGACGGTAAGAGAGTTTACTTTTCTGGAGATACAGAAGATATTCCAGAGATGCGCAATTTACAAGATATTGACATTGCCTTTGTTTGTATGAACTTACCTTATACAATGACGGTAGAGAGTGCTGCTAGTGCAGTTTTAGATTTTAAACCTACACAAGTATATCCATTTCATTATAGAGGGTCAGAAGGTTTAAGTGATGTTGACACATTTAAATCGCTTGTAAATAAAGGAAGTGATGCTATTGAGGTTGTACAACTAGATTGGTATCCTAATCGTAGCTAAAAACACATTTTAATAGTAGCGTTTATAACAAAAGAAAGCCGCAATGGACCTAGGTCGCATTGCGGCTTCTTACTTAACCTACTTAAGTTTCTTCTATTTTAAACTGAATGATGTTTGAGCAATAAGTACTCCTTTATCAAACACGTTTACTTCATATTTCCCTTCAAGAAAATCCTTTGTTGTTTTACCTATATTCTCACAAATATCAAGTGCGGTATTCTCATAGTAAAACTTTGAAATTGCACTATAATTAACAACCTTACCATCAAAGGCAACTTGCTTATTTTCTCCTAGTGTTGCTCCAGAAGGATCAATGATTTGTACATATAACACACGGTCACCAGCTTCGGCAAGTCTGTTTTGTGGTACTGTATAACATGCTCTTAGCTTATCGACACGCTTATTATTTGAGTTTTCTACCAGCTTACCAGAAGAACGTTCTATAACACCTACCGCTCTTAGCTTGTTTGCTGCAAGTGCAGATCCTAACGTTACTCTTTCTGCTAGGGCAGAATTCTCTAGCGTAAGTGAGTCCCCTACCCCGCGCTGTACTTCAAGTTCATAAGTTGTGCTATCTATGCGCATAGCGAGCATCTGGTTACTTCCTCGTAGTGAGTCGTTTTGAGCAAATAAGAAATCACGTTCATTACGTAATTTAAATACCTCTGCTCTATACTTTCCTAAGCTAGCAATAGTTGCATCTTTTGCCTCAATATCACCTATAAGCTTTTGGATTCTATCACGCGCATCATTAAGTTCTGTGTCCTTAAGGTTATTCTCCTCAATGACTACATCGTATTTACTCACCATTTCTTTAAGATCTGAGAGTACTACGTTTTTTTCCTTTGTGAGTTGGCTCTTTGTATCCTTCTCTTGATTATACAATTTTACAGCAAAGGCACCGGCCACGACAAGAAGTACTGCAAGGATTCCTGCAATAATCTTAATCCCGTTTCCACTTTTTTCGTTATCCATAATTTAATAGTTGTTTTAATGGTTATACGTTTAATGCAAAGAATTGGATTTTATTATAAACGCTTTAGCGAAAATATTCTTTTTACCATACAATTAACGCCAACTTTTAAAAAATGTTAAAATATATTGACGGCCTAGATTGTAGAAGATGAGATTCTTAAATTATTGTCTGTTTACCCTTGCGCATCTATTAATTTTGAAATTCTTAATTTACATATAGCGTTTGTGAGATCGGGTTATTAGAATTCTTCAATATGGAATAGTCTCATAATACGGGTAAACCAATTTTATTTTTACGCTTTCGCGAAAGCGTAACACCTCAACACCCTACTATCACTGTTAACTAATATTAAAATAGCAACCTACTCAAACTATTTTACGGAAATTGCAACGATGAATAAAATTTACACAAAACTCAAATTGCTATATAGTCAAGTCACAGGAAACATAGGTTTCTTTCCAAGTCTTATAGCATTGATGGGACTTGCCTTTGCTTTTTTAATGCTCTACATAGAGGAACAAGGAGTTTCCAAATACTTTATTGACAATTTCCCGTGGCTCGTTATTAATAATGCAGATACTGCACGCACACTATTAAGCACATTTATAGGAGGTATTATCTCTCTTATGGTTTTTAGCTTTTCTATGGTGATGTTATTACTCAATCAAGCATCTAATAATTATTCCCCTCGTATTCTCCCAGGACTTATATCAAATAAAAAACACCAGTATGTGTTAGGTTTTTACATTGCTGTAATTATCTATTGTATTATCATATTATTGAGTATAGTTCCTACAGATGATAAACATCAATTACCAGGTTTTGCAGTTCTTGTGGGGATTATTTTAAGTATCCATGTACTAGCAGCATTTATCTACTTTATTCACTCTATCTCGCAAGCAATACAGATTAACAATATTACTGACCGCATTTTTGGAGCAGCACGAAAGAGACTACAAACACTCATTGATAAGGAAAATGAAGTGGAAGGCCTTGACATTTTTGACGATGTTTCTGATTGGCATGGCTATAAAAGTACCTCATCTGGGTATCTTAATGATATTGCCTTTGATTCACTGTCAAAACTTGCAAAAGACCAGGATATCTCTATAAAGATGCTCGTTTCTAAAGGAGAGTTTGTACTAGTAGATGTCCCTATAGTAAAGGTAAATAAAGAGCTTGATGAAGAAAATCAAGACATGCTTCAATCATGTTTTGGGTTTTCTCGTAGTGAGATAGTGAAACTCAATTATGTATTAGGTTTTAAACAACTTACAGAGATTGCTGTAAAAGCGATGAGTCCAGGTATAAATGACCCTGGAACTGCCATAACTTGTATTGATTACCTTACAGAGCTTTTTGCATTGAGAATGCTCAAGAAAGATAATAGCTACGTAGTAAATGATGATAATAAAGCTGTTGTGTCGCTAGATACGGTTGACTTTGATGAGCTTATTTATTACATATTTGCTAGTTTGCGTCAGTATTGCAAGGCAGATTTTATAATGATGACAAAAATGTTGACCTCGCTTTATTATCTCAAAAATGTGGAGACCATAGATGATAGTTACAAAAAGGTCATAAATACACAAGCCCAACTCATTCTTGAGGACGCACAAGCGTTTATTAAAAATGAAACAGATCTAAAGAATCTAAAAGAGTTTACTCAAAAATTTAAGTAGAATAAAATATTTCATAACCACCCAGTTCACAATCCTAATAATACTTCAGGCTAGATTTGTAAAAATGTTTTAGCTACTAGCGATTATAATACTTGATAAAGTACCTTGAGTTTGCGTATGCGCTGGTTTTTAGACTCTAATAGATTAAAAAAAGTAGTTAATGTAACAAAGTGGAATACTTTCCTACATATAGGGTATGTATAAATCATTTTTTCAAAATATAGCGACAGAGCAAGGTGGTACATTTTTATATCACGATAAAGATATAGGCATAGGTGGCGGCATACGCCTTCCTAAGGTTCAGTATTTATTAAAAATACCTGTAGGGGACACGGAGATAAACATCATTAATATCACTGGAAAAGAATTTTCTGGTCATATCTCTATGAAGTTGCCTATACAGCCAGAAAGTCACACTTTTGAACTCATTACAAACTCGCATATTAAATCTCTTTTCATAGGGAAATCAAAACGCTTTAACATCAATAGCGCCAGCTCTCAAATGACTGAGTTTTTAAGAAACAACAGCCATATTGCGAGCTTAAAAGAAATTGCTCAAGAAGATAGCTTCCAGCCTATTATTACAGGAAGCAATGAGGATAATCACTACATAATAATAGCAAAGTATCATCTAGAATTTGATAACTGGAACAGTCCTGTGCTTCCCCTTATAGATTTATTTAAAGAGTTCCATACACGGTTTGTAGTTCATAACGAGCGCTTTGCAAACGATGTCACTATCAGTATGGGGTCTTAAATAACTCCTAACACAATCTTAAACTCTATACGCAAGCGCTAGTCATCTTATAGCTTTGTTATACTTCCCTTTCTTAAAGGTCTAAGTATAACAACCAACCTATGAAACACTACGCCATAATAGGAGGAGGTCCTAGAGGACTTTTTGCTCTTGAAAGTCTTTTTATTGCGCTTTACAATAACGCTCCAGAAGCTCAAATAAAAGTCACTTTATTTGAACCATTTAAGTATCCTGGTGCTGGATGGGTGTGGAATCCAGAACAAGTAGAAAATAACTGGCTTAATATTACTGAGCGTGCCTTACAAGACTTGCCTGGCAGACCAGAAATAAAACTAGGTGATGATATCATCCCTGCATTTCCCTCTTATACAGAATGGTTACCAAAAGAACAACAAAACCCTCCTTCCACACATCCAGACCAGTTCCCTCCACGGGCAAAAATGGGAACCTACCTTAATGCTCGTTTTGAAGTCCTCGCCGCGGCACTTCATGGTTTTGGATTGCTAGAAACCATAACAGAGACCGTAAACGAACTCACTTACGTAGCGCCATACTTTACAGCAGAGACATCAACACAATCTGTAAAACAAATAGAAGAAGTAGTCCTCACGATAGGACATCAAGACACGATACTTTCAGATCAGTTGCAAGAGTGGCAAGACCATGTAGCGCAAAAAGACAACACCATTCTCTTTACAGAAGCATACCCAGTAGAAAAAATAATGCAAGCAAACATAACTTCAGAGAGCGTAGTTGCTTTTCGAGGTTTCGGGCTTGCTATGATAGACCAGATACGTGCGCTTACCTTGCAACGCGGTGCACATTTCGAGATCCTTGATAATGATTCAAAAGAAGTAGCTTTTCACGCTGGAGAAAACCATCCGCAGCGGTTTGTTCCCTTTTCATTAGACGGGCTTCCTATGGTGCCTAAACCTATAAACAAAGCGGTAGATAAGTGGTTTATGCCCAGTGATGATACTATAGACGCTTTCGCGAAAGCGATACACCAAGGCGCCTGCGGCGATCACCCAGCAAAAGATCAGTATTTCTTGCTAGAGGCAATGGCAGCTGTGGTAGCTCCATTATTTTTAAGATTAGAAGACAAGGCACTTTCACACGACTTATCTGAAGAGGAAGTTTATTTCTTAAGCATAAATTACCTCAACAATAAATCACTAGCGCATCCCCTACTCCTATCGCATCAAAAACCGGTATTACAAATGATGCAACAGCAAGTGGAAATGGCAGTAGGAGAAGCACCTGTAAGCCTTGACTACGTTATAGGGCAAGTATGGCGACACTGCCAGCCTACCATCTATAGAGAGTTCTCATATCCAGAAATTGCAGATGATGTGGTGGCAGAAGTTATTGCACTAGACGAAGCATCAAAAAGATATTCTTACGGTCCTCCAGTTGAAAGTATACAACAGCTTATTGCACTTGCAAAAGCTGGATTGTTAGATCTTAACTTGGTAAATAATCCAGCAATCACTTGTGTAGACGGAGGCTGGCAACTTGAATCTGATGGTAAAAAAATTACCGTAGATGTAATGCTTAATGCTGTACTAAACTCTCCACAACTTGTTACGGTAGATACACCAATTATAAAAAACTTACTACACAACGAGATGATTGAGCCTAAACATACAGATCTAGGCATACGCACAGACGATTATGGTTATGTAGAAGTGCCTGAAGGTAAAAGTTTTGTGCCACTAGCGGTATTAGGCAGACTATCTAAAGGAAGTGTGATAGGTGTAGATGCAATTTTAGAATGCTTTGGACCCCGCACTGTAAGCTGGTCTGAGCGCAGCATAGATTTAATGAAGAACGAAAAATAAAGAAGATGAGTAGAGGATTTGTAAAAGAAGATGACCAAGAAGAAACTCCTATAATTCCACCGAGGGCGGCACTGCCAGATGGTGTAACAAACTACGTCACAAGCCACGGGTTAACCCAGCTTAAGGATGAACTTAGTACGCTAGATACTAAAATCTCCACCCTAGATGAAACAGATGAGCGCGAGCGCAGGCGCGCACTCGCAGTTCTTAATGGGAAGCGCAATTTACTACTGGAACGCATACAGAGCGCAAGACTACTTGATCACATAAAGGATGAGGGAGAAATACGTTTTGGCGCCACAGTCACCTATACCATCGCTGGTATGCCTAAGCCCATTACCATCCAAATTGTGGGTGTAGATGAGGCCAGTGTTAAAGATAAAAAGATCGCCTTTACCGCTCCTATTGCAAAAGCACTTATCGGAAAAAGAATAGATGAAACAACTACATTTCAGCTGGGTAATAAGGAGAGGAAACTTACTATTAAAAATATAGTTTACACTGTTTAGAAATAGAATGACGCTTTCGCGAAAGCGTCATAAATACGTTTAAAAACAAAATCACATATCGTAACTTTATCATCAAAAATAAAGCTACTCACTCCCTAATTTATCACCTATGAAAACGATTCTATATAAAGCAAACACTCGAGGAAACGCAAACCACGGCTGGTTGCAGAGTTTTCACACCTTTAGCTTTGCTAGTTACCATAATCCAGAACGTATGAACTTTGGGGCGATGCGCGTGCTCAATGATGATACCGTGGCGGCCGGTAGAGGTTTTGATATGCACAGGCATCTTAACATGGAAATCGTATCTATCCCTCTCTCTGGCGATCTAGAGCATAAAGATAGTATGGGTAACCAGACGGTGATACAGCAAGGTGACATCCAAGTGATGAGCGCAGGGACGGGAATTGATCACAGTGAGTATAATAAAAATAATGATCGTGAGGTACAGTTTTTACAAATCTGGATTATGCCTAACCAGCGCCTTGTGGCACCTCGTTATGACCAAATTAAAATAAACGAACATCACCTCAAAAATGAATTTGTGCAAATACTCTCACCAAATCAAGATGATGAGGGAGTATGGATTTACCAAGATGCTTGGGCTCACATGGGTGAGTTTACTCAAGAGCAAACGATTGTACATAAACTTCATAAAGAAAAGAATGGCCTTTTTGTTTTTGTACTTGAAGGTAGCGCGCACGCCGCTGGCGAACTACTAAACAGACGTGATGCCATAGGAGTTTATGACGTTGCCGAGCTAGAAATTACCGCACAATCTGACTCTAAAATATTACTTATCGAGGTGCCTATGCAGTTTTAATCACGGGTTATTTAGAAGTTTATCATGTTTTTATAATACGCTTTCGCGAAATCGTAGATTAACCTAAGGTTTTAAGTTTAATTACTCGTAAAACAAATAGACGAGAAGTATATTTAGTACTTTAATAATTAAGTATTTACAAAACTTAGACAAGCATGAATCTAAAAAGTCTTTTACTAGTTGTAGTTATATGTTCATTAGTTGGCTGTCAAAACCAAAACAACCCTGCACAAATAAGTTTGCAAACTGAGACTTCTATAGATACCATCTATATTTCAGAATTTAATACTGATAAGCTCATTGCTAAAATTTGAAATAGCAGCAGAATACAAATTGTAGACTTGCCACATCCTACGGCAGTAACTATAAATCACAAAAATAATGATGATCCCTATCTGGCTATTCTAGCTGATAATAAAAATTTAAACATTTTTCTTAATCAAGATGGTATTATAAACACTCATGATAAAGTAGATTCATTGCTCAACTATCTATGGCACAGCAACAACAAGTTTATAAGTGAAAACAGTAATTTACTTTTTGGCTCTAATAACATAGATACAATTCCGCTTGTATTTAAAACTTTCAGACAGGAGAGAGCAAATAACATTAACTTACTAAAGGGTGAAATAGGCCCTAATATTTTAGAATTGCTACACTATCAGAATGATGCGAGAATTTATTCATTCCTATTCTATTATGGCAGAATAATGAAAGAATTAAAACCAAATAACAGCTATTTTGATTTCGTCCATAGAATTCCGAAGCTTACGCTATCAGCAAAATCTCTTCCCGATATTTATCTCTACAAATATGAAATTGAATATTTGCGAGAAAATGATGCTATTGAAAGTATTACTGATTTTTTAGCGTTCATAGATAGACAGACGAGTAACAAGGAGCTTGCTGATTATCTCAGAGCGAGCTATATCAAAGGTTTGATAGAATCACCTACTTATTGGGAAAAGCATGAGAGATTATTTAACACTGAGGTACTTACTCAAGCCCTCATATCAGAAAAAGAAAACCCATACAAGTACTTACTTGAAAAGTCATCGAACTCTTTTTATGCTTCTCAAAGTGGAGAAAAAGCTTACTTATTTACAGCAGAAGATGCATCTGGAAATCAATATAAACTTGAAGATCATCTAGGGAAAGTAATTTTTATAGACAATTGGGCCACATGGTGTAGGGCTTGTCTTAATCACAGGCATAATGTTTTAGAACTTGCTAATAAGTATAAAAATAATAGCGATGTAGAGATTTTGCTAATGTCTGTAGATAGTTCTAAAGAGAAATGGCTAGAGTTTTTAGGTAAAGAAAACTCAAAACTTGGTTACAATTTATTTATTAAAGATGGACGAAGTGAAGAATATGGTCAACAATACAATATCAACTTTATTCCTAAATACATACTCATTGGCAAAGATGGTAAGATTATAAATGCCAATATCCAAGAACCTTCCATTGCGGTTGAACAGGCAATAGAAAATGCATCGAAGGTGTAATTTAGAAAGGATTGGTTGTCTTCATAAAACCACCAATGTAATATTTATTGCTTTCGCGAAAGCGTAACAAAACCCTTTTAAAAGCTACTTACATATAAAACCATCAAATGATAACAACAACTACAAACAGTATACAGGGCAGAGAGGTTATAGAATACTTAAGTATTATTACTAGCTTCGTCTATGCCAAAATTTACGATACCAAAGGACTTAGCTTTAGAGATTCACTTGATAGTGAAAAAATCTATAAAAGCGGTGAAGACGGAATAAATGCTGCAAAACAAGAAGTCCTCAAAAAACTTGAGGCAAAGGCAAAAGAGCTAGGAGCCCACGCAGTTGTAGGTGTTAGTATGGATGTAGAGGTGATCATTGAAAACTCTAGATTGGGGATTTCGGCAATGGGAACTGCGGTTGCGTTAAAGTAGTGTCAAGGTAAAATGTGTCACATTAACTCTCAAGAATTACAATAGGCGCTATTTACTTGATTAGTGACCTAGTGGTAGCTGATGTTTCAAATCTTAAATATATCCCATTTAATATGATTTTAAGATAGCTATTTTAACATATCGAGTACTTTAGCTTATACTAACCAACCTATCATATTTTGAAATTAAAGAGTTTTCTTCAGGGATTTGGCATTACCGCTGTTGTTTTAACATTGTTACCACTCATCGCTATAGATTACTGGTGGATACGCATTTTTGATTTTCCGCATGCACAGCTTACGGGATTAACGCTTATTGCAATTATCACATACTTTATAAAATTTGACATTAAGTACTATAAAGATTATCTCTTTGTAGTTATTCTTATAGGTTGTTTCTTATTTCAGCTAAGTAAGATTTATGCTTATACGCCGTTTGCAGATTTTGAAGCTCAAGAAAGCACAATTACTGACTCGTCAAATACATTAAAAATTTATACAGCCAATGTATTACAGAAGAATGAAGAGTATCATTTACTTCTCAATCAAGTAAAAGAAAAAAATCCAGACATCGTATTGCTCATGGAAACAGACCAGAAGTGGCAAGATGCTGTGCATAACACTTTATCTGCATCACATCCTTATTTTATGCTGGAGCCGCTAGACAATACGTATGGAATGTTGCTATACTCGCGATTACCTATAAGTGATGAACACATAAGACACCTAGTAGACAAGGAAATACCGTCTATGGAGGCGATTGTTACCTTGGAGAGTGGTAATCAATTTCAATTATTTGCCATCCACCCTACGCCACCTATGCCACAGCATAACCCAATGAGCTCAGACAGGGATACAGAAATGATGACCACTGCATTGCGCGTTTATAAAAGAAAAATGCCAGTGATTGTCATGGGTGATTTTAATGATGTCGCATGGTCTGAAACTACTTCACTCTTTAGAAAAACAAGCACATTACTCGACCCTCGCATAGGTCGTGGTTTTTATAATACTTTTAATGCAAAAAATGTATTGATGAGATGGCCACTTGACCATTTATTTATTTCGGAAGAGTTTCGCGTGCAAACATTAAACCGTACAAAAGATATTAAGTCTGACCATTTTCCCATGTACACAGAACTTACTTTTGAACCAGAGAAAGCAAAAGAACAAAAAGCAGAAAAACCATCTCAGGAAATTCTAGACAGAGCACAGTCACAATTAAAAGAACAAAATCTCCTCAATATGGAAATGCCTATAATTTCTAGTGATTAAAGATTTTCTATATTTATAGTCTAACTAACAGCTCATGCGTTTTGTTCTATTATTATTTATTTGCTCTGTAGTAATTATTTCTTGCAGTAAAACGCCTGAAGTAAAGACTGTAACTCTCAAAAATCATATTAGGCATCAAGAAGACACCATTGGTTTTGCTCAATATTCATGGCAAATGGATAGTATCATAAGTAGAATGGATGATGCAGATAAGGTACCAAATCCTGAAACCTATAAAGCCGTTATATGCCCACATGATGATTATGGATATGCCGGAGGTTTATATTACAAAACGCTCTCTGGAATAAAAGCCAAAACAATTATTCTTGTGGGCGTAGCTCACAGAGCAAGAAATTTTGACTTACAAGATCGTATCATTTTTGGGAGTTATGATAGTTGGCAATCTCCAGATGGTCTCATTCCGGTAAGTAACCTAAGAGATAAACTGCTCACCAAACTTAATAAAGAAACATACGTTGTACATGATTCTATGATGCAGTTAGAGCATTCTCTAGAAGCTATAACCCCTTTTTTGAAACGTAAAAACCCTGCTTTAGAAATCATACCTATGCTCGTTCCTTACAACACGTTTCAAAACATGCAGTCCTTTTCTAATGATATAGGAAGTGGTATTGCTGCACTTATGGAGGAGGAAAAACTCACCTATGGTACAGATATAGCTGTTGTGATTTCTAATGATGCCATACATTATGGTTCTGATGGCTGGGGAAGCGGTAATCTCGCTCCCTTTGGCACAGACAGTACAGGGACAGCCCAGGCTAGGCAGAAAGATCTTGATATTGTAAACGAGACACTCCAGGGAGAATTAACGACAAAAAGGGTTAAAAAGTTCAATGACATCACCATTATGGAGGATGATTATAAGGCTTATAAATGGACTTGGTGTGGTAGATATTCCACTCCTTTTGGCTTACTGCTTGCAAATCGCATAGAGCAACTTACGGCAGCACCTAGTAAAGATGGACAATTTTCTAACCTTACTGGCACATTTATAGACTGGCGATCTAGTCTACACAGCCCTCATATTGAAGTGAACGATTTGCGCATGGGACACACCGCACAGGCAGATAGCACGCACTGGGTGGCTTATGTAGGTATGTCTTATCAATAGCGTTATAATTTTTCGATGATGTGAATTGCATTATGTTACGCTTTCGCGAAAGCGTACCTATCCTCAATCCTAGCTTTAACATTAATTGTAACTATTTTAACCCGAGCTTAATACTTAAAGGCTCCTCTATCTTGTATCTTACTGATTATGATATACTCAGATAAAACAGAAAACAAGAACAACGCTTTTTTAACAGAAACTATCGAATATCTAGAAAACAAGGGATTCGAGAATATTAAGGCAGATGCCGAAGGTTATGAAACTCCTATTTCCTTTAAAAGACAGGAAACAGGAAATTCTCTTACTCCAGATATCGTAGCCGAAAAACGCGGTATCAAATACTTTTTTGAAGTGAGTTTAAAAAGTTCGAAACCAAAATTATTAAAATCTAAGTGGTTACTTCTAGATACATTAACTAGAATGAAAGATTACCGCTTTAGAATTATAACCACCAAAGGACACCTTAGCTTTACAAGAGATATGATTGCAGATACTAATCTCAATAAAGATTTCATTCGCATATAAATATTAATACAGTACAATTACTTAAAGGGTCTTGCTTATATAAGCAAGACCCTTTTTTATTAACATACTTTAATAGTACTATGGCAACTATTTAGCAGAAAAGAAATGTACATTAGAAAAAACAATTTCCGTGAATAAAAAATTACGCTGCCTTAGTAAATCCTTGTCCTTATCTACTTTGTCACTGCTATTTATAGCCTGCGCTGTCCATCGTGATAATTATAGAGATAAGGAGAATAGCATTTTTTTTGACTCCAATTCTAGAGAATACACGAGCATATTTTCTATAGCCAATGCTGGTGCAGCATTAGGTGGTCCAAATGACAAGCTGCTAGATGCATTAAAAGAGAACATTGTGTCATCATCAAAGGAAGATGACTACCTCTTATTTTTAGGAGATAATGTACACAACAGCAATCTAGAAGATAGCCGAGTAGCTCCTCAACTTGATGCACAATTGTCATTATCTAAGTCTTTCAAAGGAACTTCCTTATTTCTCACTGGAGAACAAGAATGGAATGAGCGCGGTGTGGAAGGACTTGAAGATATTGAAACCTACATTGAAGACTTTTACAAGGAAGAAGATCACTTCTTACCTAAAAATGGTTGTCCGCTAGAGGTTATCAGTGTTAACGATGAAATAGAGCTTATACTCATAAACTCACAATGGTATATTGAGGACTGGAGTAAAACGGCAGGAATTAATGACAAATGCGAATTAAAAACGCGCACTCAATTTAATGTATTACTTGCTAGCGAAATGCGTAAAGCACGACATAAAACAGTGCTTATTGCTATGCATCATCCTCTATACTCAAATGGAATATATGGAGGAGAAATCCCGTCAAGTGTAGTTTATAAGCCCACGTCAGAAAATGCATTTATACCATTTGCTGGAGCTGCCTGGTCATTTTTAAGAGCTCAAGGAGGATTATCTAAGCAAGATCGTAACAATCCGCTCATGAATGAATTAATGACCTCTATAGAGCAAGCTGCATTTGATGTTCCTAAAGTTATTATAGTCTCTGGTCACGAGCGCTCCCTACAGTATATAAATCATGGTGCAATAAAGCAAGTAATATCAGGAACCGGAAGTAGTGTTAAGCCTGCTAGATTAAGTAAAAGAGGGCTGTTTACCTCAACAAAGCCTGGATATACAGAAGTAAGGATTTATGAAGATAACTCATCTTCTGTTCACTTCTTTACATTACAAAACGGTGCTTTTAAAGAAGCCTTTAGTCAGCAAGCTTTTAAACAACCGGAACCTTACAACCTTGATGCTCTTCCTACTGTGTTTCCAAAAACAATGACAGCATCTGTGTATCCTGCAGAGGCTGTAAAGAAATCTGAGAAGTATGAAAAATTTTGGGGTAAACATTATCGCTACGTATATGGAGTACAAATTGAGGCGCCTGTAGTATTACTTGATACCTTATATGGAGGACTTACGGTAGAAAGAGCCGGTGGTGGAAACCAGACTAATGGGTTACGTCTTGTAACAAAGGACGATAAAGAATATAATATGCGAGCCATTGCAAAAGACCCTATCGCCTTTCTAAAATCTGCTGGGTATAATGACCTTGATGCAGATGATTATTTTGCTGGCACTGTTCCAGCAACTATTATTCAAGATTTTTACACGGCTGCACATCCTTATGGTGCTTTTGCCATTCCAAGATTAGCTGGTGCGATAAAATTACCACATACGCATCCTAAGTTATTCTATGTACCTAAGCAAAAGTTACTGGGTGATTTTAATAAAGTACACGGTGATCAGTTATATATGATTGTAGAAAAGCCTGATGGTGATTTTGATAAATCACATATGTTTAAATTTAGCAAAGAGGTAGAAAGTACCCAAGATCTCTTTAAAGAACTTAGAGAGGATGAGCAGCACAAACTAGATGAGAGAACCTACATAAGAGCTCGTATTTTTGATATGCTCATAGGTGACTGGGATAGACATGAAGATCAATGGCGCTGGGCACAAAGCCAAGTTGACGAAGAGGAAGGTGTAACGATTTATAGTGCAGTACCTCGTGATCGAGATCAAGTTTTTGCAAAGTTTGACGGTGAGTTTTTAACTCGTATGCAAGGTATAATGAGCGGCATGAGACAGTTTGGAAATTATGGTCCAGATATTCCTTATGTAGAGCAATTTAGTGAGAGTGCAATTAATCTTGATCGCTCTTTGGTTTTGCGATCAGATAAGTCTGTGTGGCTTGAAGAAGTTGCATACATTCAACAGCATATTACGCCAGAAGTTGTTTCAAAAGCATTTAGCGAAGCACCGATAGAAATTCAAGATAATATATGGAAAGGTATTCAGGCAGATTTACTAGCTCGTAAGGATCGCCTAGGCGATATCGTAGATAGATACTACAATCATTTCCTTAAATTTCAAGTATTAAAAGGAACAGATAAAGATGACCATTTTGACATCACAAATCTTGATAATGGTGATGTGCACATAATGGGATATAGAATAAAAGATGGTGAAAAAGGCGCATTACTTTTTGACCGCACATTTTCATCAGAAACCACAAATGATATCTGGATTTATGGTCTTGATGACAAAGATGTCTTTAATGTTCAAGGATTATTAAAGAGTCCTATAAATATTGTCTTATCAGGAGGACTGGATAATGATAGTTATACTATTGAAGGAGGAAAAAATGTCACGCTCTATGACCAAAAATCTTCTAAAAATAATATCATAAATAAAGGAAAGGCAACTAGGCACATAGATGACATTTATGAGAATCGCATTTTTGATACAGAGCGTAGACCAGATAAGGCGGGTCGCTTTGCACTCCAAACATCTTATAACCCTGACGAAGGAATTACTCCAAGGTTCAAATTCAGTAAATCTACAATAGGCTTTGAAGGAAATCCGTTTACAACAAAATTTGAATTAGATGCGCGCTATATTTCTCTTACTCAAGCCGCAGATGTAAGAATAGCTTGGCATAAAGCACACCTCTTCCACGATTGGAATTTTAAAGCTTTTGGACGAGCGACTACAGCAAATTTTACAGAGAACTTTTTTGGCTTAGGAAACAGTAGTACTAATGAGAACAGATCATTTGATGATAATCGTATCAATACGCAATATCTTACAGGTGGTGTTAGTCTCTATTACGATGGAGAGTATGGAACCAGCACAGGTGTAAACATCACTTATGAAAATATAGATACAGTATTAAATAATGAGCCCTTAATAACAGCTGTGCAATACTTAGGAGTGAGTGGTTATTATAACTATCGCAGTATAGACAATGAGCAATTTCCCACTCGAGGTATGGAAGTATCATTAAAAGGAGGGTTCCTTGATGAACTTACAAATACAAATACTGTTGGGATTATAGATCCGAGTATAAGTTTATGGAATGCCATTGATAGATCAAGAAATCTTGTGATTAAAACAACTGTGACGAGTCAGCTACGTATAGGAGATCAAATACCTTTTTACAAAGCGGCAACCTTAGGAGCAAACAATGGATTGAGATCTTACAGACAAAGCCGTTTCATTGGCCAGCAATCACTAGCAGGCTCGGTAGATATAGCCTACTTATTTAAGCCTATAAAAACAGCTTTCTTTCCAATAAGAATTGATACCTATGCTGGATATGATACAGGAAGAGTATGGAGTGAGCTCATGGAAAGCAACACACTACATTATAGCTACGGTGGCGGTCTTAATGTGTCTACTGCTGGTGCACTAAAAGGAACTCTAAACTATTTTAACGGACCAGAAGGTGGGCGACTAGGCTTCGGAATTTCACTAGGATTATAATTGATTACCTGTTTTAAAATAACGCTTTCGCGAAAGCGTGAATAAAAAATTCACCCACTAGTAAAAAGTTAAATCTTAATCTTGCACAACCTACAGGTTGAAAAATATTACGCATAAAAAAAGCTCCCAAATAGGGAGCTTTTTTTATGCATTATAGCGAGATCTTAGAGTCTTGCTATTAAAGATTATTACAATCTTACACCAAATCTAAAATCAATTCTCACGCCATCTTCACCAGAAAAAGCACCTATTTGTCCAGATACGGTATCTATCATATTTAACCAGAAACCTCCACCAAAGTCATTGTGCCACTTCTCGCTATCTTCTGCATCAAGCCATACACGACCTACATCTCCTCCACCAAAAACACCTATTTGGATAGGAATTAAACCTGTAGAAAATCTATTAAAACTATACCTCAAATCTGCCGAACCAGCGAGTGCTGATTCTCCGGTAAATCTATTAAATCTATATCCTCTCAAACCAGAATTTGCACCTAATGATGCAGCTTGATAAAATTCATAATCGTCACCTATACGCACTTGAGCTTGTACAAGTGTTTTGAGAACTAATTTTCTGTTTTTAGATAGTGCATTGTAGAAACCTAGTTTAGGATTTACATAAGCATACATTCTACTGCCATCGCTTATGTTGCGCTTTGCTCCAATTATAGTTGCAAAATCCATCCCTCTCGTAGGGTTAGCTTGGTTATCTGCACTTACATAAGTGTAAGCTCCTTCTACGCCTATAAAAGATTGTCCTCCAAAGAAATTACTGCGGTCTGGTGAAAATAAACTAGCGTCATCTATCACTCGGCCACCTGTAGGTTCTATTTCAATACGCTCATAATTAAATACAAATCGTAATCTACTCCCAAAGGTATTATCACTCTCTACCCCTATATGTGCGCCTATTTCTCCATTACGAACTCTATTAAAGTCAAGCCCTAAATCATCATCGTTGTTTACAGTTTCGTTACCAAAACCAAAGAAGTTACGAGAGAAAGCTTCGTTTGTAAACTTCCCTCCTACTATTAAATTCCATTGTCCAAAGGCGTTTGCAAAACTTCCTTCATACTTCAAGTTGAGTGACTCCGTAGCAAAAGAGTAAGTTCCATTTACCGTGTGCTTACTACTAAATGGATCATCTTTAAATCCATTAGTTGTAAAGACGTCATTTATTCCTATTAAAAAACCGTCATCAGGATTAAAACCTATGGCTGGTAAAATGTTATTTGCATAACTCTTTTTCTTTAAAGGATCATAGGTGTTAAATGAATAGATATTTGACATTTTAAAACTTGCTCCCCCTTTTTCTTTAATTGTATTAGGAAGCGTCTTATGTTCATATACTTTAAGACGACGTCCATCTTTTATCTCATAAATATCGTTGTTTTGCCCTCCTACAATTTTCATTCTTATAGGCGACTTACCTTCTCCGCTTACTTTAAAACTATCATCATCATCAAGTCCGTAAATCCATATCTCACCAGTCTCATCAGAGTTTATAACACGATCTACAAAAGGAGTTTGAACTTCTCCATCTTTAATTCTTGAGATTTGCACTCTAGTCTCCTTATCGTTACGAGTTATTTCAAAATGATCATCCTTATCTGTTCCCGTAAGTACCACTAGCGACGCTAGATAATCATAATACTCACCTGCGATGTCAACAATGTTACCTCTACGTTCTTTAAGGCTTTTCTTAATCTCATCTACACCTACGTCTTGTACTTCGAGAGGTAGTTTTGTAAATGCTCTCGCGATGTCTTCATCACTAAGGTTATCTTGAATGTATTGAGCTTGTGCAATCCAATCTCTCTTTACAGAATTCTTTGTGAGCGCTCTATCCATTTTTATACCTGCCTCGTTTATCCACTTTACGTTTTCAAGGTCTCCATCATAATTTTGAAACTGTCTAGACGCTGGAATTAATGTTTTGAGTAAACCTAAAATAGCACCATCAAATTTTGAAAAAACCTGATCTCTATCTCTTGGAATAGGCTTGTATATTTTCTTTCCATCACTATCAAAACGCGCCCACCTCCACTGGTCTGCATGGCGATCCCAGTCACCTATAAGCATATCAAAAATACGTGCTCGTAAATAAGAGTTTTCATCTACTTGATACTTCTCATCCTTACGTAGGTTTTCATAAAGATCATCTGTACTGTCAATACTATCAGGGTTTCCAAAAGATGGTACATCTAGAAAATCTTCGTCTGGGCGTTCTTCTATAATATATAGTTCATTCCCGTAATCTGCATTGTACTTGCCTAGTGCCTCATGTTTTGGAACATAAATTAAGCTTGGGTTTGTATGATAAATACCCACAGCATCAGACAGCTCTGCCACCGCAAGGGAAGCATATGGATGTGCAGATGTATAGAAGTCTAAAATCAAATCCTCTGTAAATGTATCTCTGAATTCTTCTTGAACAAAAACCTCCTTAAAGGCAACACTTTGCAAGAACTGCACGGCGCTTTTTCTCACTGCTCTTAAATTATAAGCTCTCCCGTCTTTATCCTTAAGTCTTAATGATCTCGTCTGGTGACCTCCACCTTTACGATCCACTGTAAATTCGCCCATGAGTGTATCAAGTGTTGCAACCTTAGCAGTTACGGGTGTTCCATAAACCGCTCTGTAATGATCTCCCCATAATGACTCATGTACATCAGACACATCTGTATTATTCTGTGCATATACCGTAGCCATAACAGTCTCTGGATATATTTCTGGTAACGAATCTAAGTTTACTTCCTTGCGAGGTGCAAAAACTTCTTTTGTGTATAGTAACGTAGGTTCTCCTTGATTTGCTGCATAAAATCTTACAGATGAAGACTCATCTTCATATATGTCTAAAATAGCAAATCCCTGACCTCCGTAAGAAAACAAACCGTCGTCTCCTAAAGCCGCGGCACTGTTCTTTGCTCCTGCTCCACTCACAATCTGCTTTATACCATCATGCTCTATATACTGGATACTATGCTCATGTCCTGATGCAAAAATTACTTTGTCTGTATCTCTCGCAAGTACAGATATGCGTTGCATTAACTCATTATACTGCTTGTTATAACGATCTTGGATTGATACTCCTCCCTGTGATCTTACTTGAGTAACAAGAGACGCAAGTACTGGAAGCGGTAGATTACTTTGAGAAGGATACAACTGCTTTCTTATACCATATTTACCACCATGTATCCCATTTGTGTACATAGGGTGGTGCATCGCTACAAGAATTGTCTTTTCGTTATTCTTTTTGAACTCATTTTCTATTTCTAAAAATAAATCGGTTCTATTTCTAATATCACAATTATCATTAATTGTAGGATGTTTGTCCCAGTCTTCTAGATACCACTGTGTGTCAATGATCATCAATTCTACAGAGTCGCTTATGCTTTTCATTTCAATAGGACATCCATTTTCTGGTTGAAATGCTTCCTTATCATCTAGCGCATCCTCTATATATTTCTCTTGACGCTTTACACCTTCTACACCATCTGCGTACCAGTCATGATTTCCAGGAATAAAAATAGTTTTACCCTTAAAATTTTCGACTGCTGCTACTTGTATGTCTAACCTGCGCTCAGCTTCGGCTCTTTCTGGGTTGTTTTTTGATGGAAGTCCAGCATCATAAATGTTATCACCTAAAAAGATTGCATAATCGTTTTCTGTTTGTGCAGTGTCTATTACCTTTTTGAAAGCATCTAGAGCATAAGTACTACCACCATCTTTATCTCCTCCTGCATCTCCTATAAGATAGAAGGTTTTATGTATACGCTTTCGCGAAAGCGAACTATTATCAAAACGAGAAGGCTCACTTGATTTCTCTGCATATTTGGGAGAATAAGTCGCACAACTACTGAGCAAAATTGCTACTGAGAAGTTAAGAAAACGGTAATATTTGTTCATGTCCTTGTTTTTAATGTACATTAGAGGTCTAACAGGCTTATAGTAACTATGACTGAACTACTAGAAAAGACAGATAGATTTATTTCTGAACTATTTGATAATGAACTACCTAAGACATGTATATATCATAACTATGTCCATACCAAACGAGTACTTAAAAGTACCCAAGAAATAATTGATAATAGTGAAGAAAGTCTTAAAGATGAAGAAAAGCTAATTTTACAGCTTAGCGCACTACTACATGACATAGGATATGTAGATGGTACAAAAGATCACGAAGCGCGTAGCGCCGAAATGGCTGAAACTTTTTTAAAAGAACAAGGCGTTGAGACTTCTATTATAGAAGAGGTTAAAAAAGTGATTCTTGCCACAGACATGCGTGTAGAACCTCAAACGTACCTTGAACAAGTTTTAAGAGATGCAGATGCCTCACATTTTGCTAAGGATTATTTTCCTGAGGCTAGTGAATACTTGCGTCAAGAATTGAAAATTAAAGGCATAAAGGAGTTTACTACAGAAGAATGGAATAAAGCAAATATTGAGATGTTCACTATAAAACATCGATATTATACGCATTATGCTCAAGAAAACTGGAAACCGAAAAAAGATAACAACCTAAACGACCTTACCAAAGCAAGAAAAAAGGCTAAAAAGGCACGCAAAAAGGAGAAACTAAAAGTACAGCTCAAAGATGCAAGCCCAGAAAAAGGAATACAATCTATGTATCGTATTGCGCTGCGTAATCACATTAAGTTAAGTGACATTGCAGATACTAAGGCAAACATCCTTCTATCTGTAAATGCCATTGTGATTTCCCTTGCTCTTGCAAACCTGATTCCTAAACTAGAGTCTCCTAGTAATGCTCACCTTATTTACCCTACAGCAGTATTTGTTCTTTTTGCCATGATATCAATGATTATGTCAATCATTGCTACGCGACCTAATGTCACGAGGGGAGAGTTTGATAGAGAGGATGTAAAGCTTAAAAAAGTAAACCTATTATTTTTTGGCAATTTTCATAAAATGAAACTTGAAGATTATGAATGGGCTATAGGAGAAATGCTTCAAGATAAAGAATACATATATTCTGCCCTTACTAAAGATTTATACTTTCTCGGAGTTGTACTCGATAGAAAATACAAGCTATTAAGAATTACCTACAATATATTTATGGTGGGCATCATTATATCCGTACTCACATTTGCGGTGTTCTTTGCATACAGAGATAAAGCGGTAGAAGTCATGGAGGATGTAGAAGGCCTCACTAATGTGATGTCAACACTTTTATAACATCAAAACGGGTTCTTTACACAACCCGTTTTTTTTATGCAATACTAATTTTTTATTTCTTCAATGAGATCTTCATAGGTGTAAAACTCTTTTGTCTTCTTACCTATCACTTTTTTGTATAGTATGTTTACTCGTATAGCCTTAAGACCAGTAACGGCTTGTAAATCTTCTAGCTCTAGAATTTCTACTTCGGTACCAAGGTGATTTTTTAACTGTAAGAAGTTAATGTATCTAAGGTACTCTTGCTCATCTGCTTCTTGTGAATAAACAATAGTGATTTTGCCAGGTTGTGTAATACGCTCTGTTGTCCCTTTAATAAAGGCCTTATCTACACGTTTCTTTACTACTTCGTAACGAGCATTATAGGTTCCATCTACATCAAATCTCTTCTCATCCATACGGTATCGTACAGATAAGGAAGTATTAAAGACTAGAATCATAGAAGCTACCTCAAGTGGGTGATCCATTTTTTGCGCAAGCGAGAAATGCTCATTTTCCATCTCACACATTACTTGAAGTTGCCATAAACGTAAGTTATAGAGATAAATCTTATTAAAGCTATTATGCTTGGTTATAGACTCACCTATATACATATTATGCTCTACTCCATCTGTTTTAAAGAGTTCAAAAAAGTGAGGGTACATCATCTGTGCCTCTTTTTGTTTGCGCTGCAATACTGATGCTAGACGCTTATTTAATAACATTACAGATTCATCATAAAATTTACGATGGCGATACACAAGGCCAAGACTATCTTCTATCTGACTTCTATATGCTGTAATTAATTCATTAAGCTCGTCACTTTTCTTAAGTAAATGGGTGAATAATGGTCTAATATTCTCACTCAAGAAATTTAAAATCTTGCGTTCGCTATCTACTTCTAACTTTTCTTTTGTCTTATCTAAAAATACATTTAGATTAAATATAAGCTGTTCATAAATAGGTAGACTTTCATTAGTCTTAGCCGCTTCTAGTATTGCAATAGCATTATGTAACTGCAGTAGAATATCTTTTTGGGTAGCAGCATTACGAGACTCAGATGAGCCCTTTATATCAATCTGTCCAAATAATGGATAAATATCTTTAAACACTACATCCCTATACTGCACATTGCTATCGCCTTCTATTTGCAGTCTTAAATAACGTTTAGCTTCCTTTTCAAACTTCCAGTACACACTTTTATGAATAGAAGTACATTCGTTTTGAATGATAAGATCTATCTCATTTTCTTGCTGCTCTTTGTTACGTAAAACGGCATCAATAAGATAAGGCATTACATCTGCAAGCTTATTTGCGTTTATGCTATTAAGCGCTCCTTTATTAGGAGAGGCAAGTTCTAAGATACCAAGTAACACACCTTTATGACGAATAGGAGCTAGAATAACACTTTTTATGCCCTGGTCATATAGATTTTGATACATCTTTATGCCTTTATCCTTTTTATGCTGCTTTGCAATATCTGATACAGCAAAATAATCGCCTGTATTAAAAACTGCATCATAAGAGCCCTTACAAAGTATGGTGTTACAAGAGGCCTCTGTGTCACCATATAAAAGGTAACTGCTTATATCTTTAAAAGGAACAAGTTCAAAAGCCTCATCTTCTTGATTGTAATTTGAAAAACCAATTTGAAGTTCTGGAAGATCAAAAATTGCTTGAAAAATTCTATGAAAATCGTCTGTAAAGTTGATGTCTTCTTCCTCATAACGTAGCAAGCCAGATTTGAAGTCAGATATCGCTACTTCTGTTGTGGCATCATATAAATTTGCTATTACAAACCCTTTAAAAACATAGCTATGTGGAGGAAACTTTTCTTTCCACATTTCTATATTATCAAAGTTATCTAATAGTATGTTTACCTCGTCCTCTGTTATTTGAGGGGTTCCTTCCTTGCGTTCTATGTCTATATAATCTCCATTATAGAGCATTCTATAAAAACGTGTCATTTTAAGACCGTCAGGAATTTCATAGTAAAAAGGACGTCTAAAGTCTATTTTAAATCCATAGTACTGCATAAGAATAATACTGCAGCCCATAAGGTAATAGTGGTCTTCATTAAAATTCTTAATTTCTGGAATAAAATTATCTCCAGCATTGAGAAGTATATTGTCGTATCTCTGGGTAGATTGTAGCACAGCCTCTTGAAAAGGCATAGACGCAATTTTTATTTCGTTCTGTTGCAGTGCATCTGGAAATAGATCACTTAAAAGTTCATCTATCTGATCACTATAATTTTCTAGGGTATCCAGCTTATTTATTCCTGATTCTAATTCTGGATAGGTAGAAATAATTTCCATTACTTCTGTAGCACGCCTTTTCAATCTTAAATTATTAGAGGTAAGATTGTTTTTATAATGACTCATTAACTTCCCTACACTAAAATTTAATTCTAGTGGAAACTCTTGATCTTTAAAATGTACTCCGGTTTTCATAAATTGGGTCTTCAAAACTCCTCTACTTCTCTATATTAATAATTGTAAACCTTATTTTTGTTACTATAAAAATATGATCTCATGAAACAATTACTAATTCTTGTAATTTTATTCTCTTTATACTCCTGCGGAGATAATAATAGTACTCCTATAAAAGGTACAGCAGCTGGTATGGCTGATGGCACTTCACTTATCTTAGAGGAATTAGGTCCTAACAATAGACGTATTCCTTTAGATACTGCCGTTGTAAATGCTGGTGCATTTGCATTTACAAAGGCCATAACCCAGGGTACTGGATTATTAATATTAAGTGAAGCAACAGCTACTAGCCAACTTTTACTAGTAAAAGATGTGCAGCCACTTACCTTAACACTTTACAAAGATAGCTTATCTAGCTCTTTAGTCACAGGTAGTATAGAAAATGAGTTGTTTAATAATTATCGTAAGACTGCAATGCAGAGCAATAAGAAAAGGCAACAACTTATTCAAGAGATGCAAAAGGCACAAAGAGAAACAGATGGAATTAAGGTAAACATGATACGCGACCAAATAGCAACGATGGATGCGCAATTTATTACTGATAAAAAAGCAGTCGTAGAGGATAATACAGATAAAATGGTCTCGGTAATTGCACTATCTGACTTAATAAATGAGAAAGTTTTAAAGATTGAAGAGTCAGAAGCATATTACAATAGTCTTTCTGAAGATATTCAAAACTCCACTGTGGGAGAAAGTGTAGAGAACTATATAGCACAGCTCAAGTCACAACGTATCGCTAGCGGTCTTGCTAGTATTGGAAATAAAGCTCCAGAGTTTAGCGCAAAAACTCCAGAAGGTAAAGAACTTTCCCTTTCTGAAACTTTAGGCAAGTACACCATCATTGACTTTTGGGCTTCATGGTGTCGCCCTTGTCGCATGGAAAATCCTAATGTTGTAAATGTGTATAATCAATATCATGATAAAGGTCTTAACATCATAAGTGTATCCCTTGATAGACCAGATCAAAAAGAAAGATGGCTACAAGCTATAGAAAAAGATAAAATGGACTGGTACCATGTCTCAAACCTACAATTTTGGCAAGATCCTATCCCTAGAAGTTATGGAGTAAGAGCAATCCCTGCGACATTTTTACTAGATGAAAATGGAGTTATTATAGCAAAAGACCTAAGAGGTCCTGCACTAGGAGCAAAAATGAAAGAGCTATTAGGAGAAATATAGCGTTTTAAATCACAAACTATTCTAAAAAAGCATCGCTCCTATCGCGATGCTTTTTTACATTTACTATAATGATACTACTACTACTCTTCTCAATATTCATCATAGGGCCACTACTGCCCTTGCTTCCGGCTACGCACTGGAGTATACGCTTTTTTGATTTTGTGAGAATTCAAACAGTAGTTATTCAGCTACTATTATTGGGAGTTGCATTTATATCTTGGGAGGTCTTCACTGTCACACATATTATTTTTATAGCTGTAATGATAGCGGTTCTTTTATTTCAATTATGGCTTATAAGACCCTACACACCTTTCTATCATAGACGTAAACCTCAGGCAGAGTTCCACAAAAAACAGCTCACTCTTGTGACCGCAAATGTATTACAGACCAACACGAACTACGATAAATTTATAACAATCATAAAGGAGAGCAATCCTCACATATTTATCACCATGGAGTCTGACGAAAAGTGGGACAACGAAATATCTCAAGCTTTTCCAGAGTATACTCACACCGTAAAAGCTACACTAGATAATTTTTATGGAATGCATGTATATTCAAAAATTCCGTTTCAATCATCAGAGATAAAATATCTTGTAGAAAAGGATATCCCATCCATACACTGCGAGATAACGTATGCAGAGCAGCCTTTTAATCTTATAGCAATACATCCTGCTCCTCCTAGTCCATCAGAAAACGAGACTTCAAAAGAACGTGATGCAGAGTTGATGCTTGTAGGTAAGCAATGTAGAGAATCCAAAGATGCAACCGTAGTTTGCGGTGATCTCAATGATGTGGTATGGTCTAAGACTTCTAGACTTTTTAGTAAAATCACTGGGTATCTAGATCCACGCGTAGGCCGTGGTCTCTACCCTTCCTTTCATGCAAATTATTGGTTACTCAGATTCCCTCTTGACCATTTATTTTACTCAAAAGATCTTCATGTAACAAACATGAAGCGACTAGCTTATTTTGGGTCAGATCATTTTGCTATGTACTATAACATAGCATTTCCTATGGTAAATATTGATGTTGCAAATCCTGAAATCACAACAGAGGACAAGGAAAACATTCAGGAGATAATAGGCGATGGGATTCTTTCGGCTAGAGTTTCAGAGAATCATTAGGCGGAGAATTATTGTTTTTTTCACGCTTTCGCGAAAGCGTAACATTCTCATATAACTTCTTAATATTTACTCAAAATATCTTATTCCATGCGTTAATGATGGTTAAAGCCCTTGTTCACCATAGCAAGCAGAGGTAAATTGAAATCCAACCAAAAAAAAGACATGGATAAGATTACTGAATCATTAAATAATCTCTCAGAAAAACTCTGGGGATGGGTAGAAGCTTTCATAAGGAACTTACCAAACTTAGGAGTCGCTCTCCTAGTGCTATTAATTGCTTATTTCGTATCGAGATTTGTAAATAAGTACTCGCAGAAAATAGTAAAACGATACGTCCCACAACAATCTATCACAAAACTCATAGGTAGAGCCCTCGCTGTATTTGTAGTACTCGTAGGTATATTTCTCGCATTAGGTGTATTAAATCTAGATAAAACACTGAATACGCTAATTGCTGGAGCAGGAGTTTCTGGACTTGTAATAGGTCTTGCACTTCAAGGAGCTCTTGCAAATGGGATCGCAGGTATTATTTTATCATTTAGAAAAAGGGTAAATATAGGAGACTGGGTAGAAACTAGTGGATATGTAGGTTTTATAGAAGATATTAAGCTCAATAACTTTAGCATAAGGGAGCCAGATAATAATATTGTTGTGATACCAAACAAAACGATTACTGACAACCCGATGAAAAATTATTCGGTTACAGAGCGTATGCGCATTATAATAGAATGTGGTGTAGGTTATGAATCTGACTTGGAAATGGTAGAAAAACTAACTAAGGATACCATCTCAAGTAAATTTCCTCAAGAAGGTGACAAGGAGGAGGTAGAATTTTTCTACACTTCCTTTGGAGGAAGTTCAATTGACTTTATATGTAGATACTGGGTAGATTGTGTAAATGGAAAAGAAAAACTAACTGCCAAGCACCAAGGAATGCTAGCGATAAAGAAAGCTTTTGACGCAAATGATGTAAATATTCCGTTCCCTATTAGAACACTGCAATTTGATAATCAACTACAAATGGCTTCTTCTAATGATAGTCAAGTATAGATTTTAAATAGTGTAAAAAAAAATAAGCCGTTACTTTTAAAAGTAACGGCTTATTTTTTAAATATATAGTGGAGTTTTATGCTCCAAAAGCTTCTGCTACTTTAGCAGAAAGTCTTTTATAAGTTCCATTATCTAATCGCTCACGAATTGCTTCAAAAGCATTTAAAGTCTCTTCTACATCTGTAAGAGTGTGTGAAGCTGTAGGTATCATTCTAAGTAAAATAAGTCCTTTAGGAATCACTGGATACACCACAATAGAACAAAATACACCGTGATTCTCACGAAGATCTTTTACAAGTGCCATTGCTTCTGGTACACTTCCTTTAAGATATACAGGAGTTACACATGATTGTGTAGTCCCTATATCAAAACCTCTTTCTTTTAATCCTCCTTGAAGTGCGTTTACATTCTCCCATAACTTCTCACGAAGTTCTGGCATTGTGCGTAACATATCAAGACGTTTGAGCGCTCCTACCACAAGTTGCATTTGCAATGACTTTGCAAACATTTGTGATCTTAGGTTATATTTTAAGTAATCAATGATTTCTTGATCTCCAGCAATAAAAGCTCCTGTTGATGCCATAGACTTTGCAAATGTTGCAAAATACACATCAATGTCATCTTGTACTCCTTGCTCTTCTCCAGCTCCAGCTCCCGTTGCTCCTAAAGTTCCAAAACCATGTGCATCGTCAACAAGTAAACGGAAGTTAAATTTTTTCTTAAGGGCTACTATTTCTTTAAGCTTCCCTTGTTCTCCACGCATTCCAAAAACACCTTCAGAAATCACGAGGATTCCTCCTCCTGTTTGCTCTGCCATCTTAGTAGCACGCTCAAGATTTTTTTCGATACTTGCCATATCGTTATGCTTGTAGGTAAAACGTTTACCCATATGCAAACGAACACCATCTATAATACAAGCATGAGTATCTACGTCATATACGATAATATCATCTTTACCAACTAATGCGTCAATAGTAGACATGATACCTTGGTATCCAAAGTTTAAAAGATATGCAGCTTCTTTTTGTACAAACTCCGCACACTCATTTTGTAATTGTTCATGTAATGAAGTATGACCAGACATCATACGAGCTCCCATAGGGTAAGCCGCACCATAATCTGCTGCTGCTTGCGCATCTACCTCACGTATTTCTGGACGATTTGCAAGACCTAAATAATCATTTACACTCCATGTAATTACTTCCTTTCCTTGGAACTTCATTCGGTTAGAAATAGGTCCTTCTAGTTTAGGAAAAACAAAGTATCCCTCTGCCACTGAAGCCCATTTACCTAATGGCCCCTTATCCTTGTAAATTTTATCAAATAAATCTCTCATAAACTTGTTTTGAAAACAGGTGCAAAAGTACACATTTTTGATATTTTGAACAAATACAAAAATAATTGTAATATGATGCCCAAAATCAAAAAGCTCCTACATAGGTAGGAGCTTAAATATACGTAATATTTTAAACGTTTATTTGATGTATTCTATAGTTGCTACAGTCTCTTCATTTTGACTATCAAAAAAACCTTGATCATTCATCCACTTATCAGAAAACACTTTACTCATATAGCGACTTCCATGATCTGGAAAAATAACTACCACCTTGCTATTCTCGTCAAACTCTCCTTGAGCTGCAAGTTGTTTTACTCCTTGAATAGCAGCACCACTTGTATATCCTACAAATAGACCTTCTGTAGTAGCAATCTCTCTCGCACTGTGAGCACTCTCTTGATCACTTACTTTTTCAAATTTATCTATTGAATCAAAGTCTGTTGCAGAGGGTATTAAGTTTTTTCCTAGTCCTTCAATACGGTACGGATAAATTTCTGCTGCGTCAAACTCACGGGTTTGATGATACTTTTGAATCACAGATCCATAAGCATCTATACCTATAATTTTTATTGCTGGATTTTGTTGCTTTAAAAAACGTGCAGTACCAGATATGGTACCTCCAGTTCCACTACAAGCAATTAAGTGTGTAATGTTACCTTCTGTTTGATTCCAGATTTCTGGTCCTGTAGTATTAAAGTGAGCGTCTATATTCAACTCATTAAAATATTGGTTGATATAAACAGAGCCCTTATTTTCTTCATGTAAACGCTTTGCCACACTATAATAAGATCTCGGGTCGTCTGCCTTTACATTTGCAGGACATACATACACCTTTGCTCCCATCGCTTTTAAAGCATCAATCTTATCTGGTGATGATTTTGAGCTCACTGCAAGGATACATTCATATCCTTTAATAATACTTACCATTGCGATACTAAACCCTGTGTTTCCAGATGTAGTTTCAATAATAGTATCACCAGGTTTAAGAACTCCTGTACGTTCTGCCTCTTCTATAATATGAAGAGCGATACGATCTTTTGATGAGTGTCCCGGGTTAAAAGCCTCTACCTTTGCGTAAAACTGACCTTCAAAGCCTTCTGTAATTTTATTTAACTTGATGAGTGGTGTGTTACCTACTAGTTGTAACACGTTATCATACACGTTTAAATCCTTATTCATATATCTTGGTTAAAGCGCTACACAATCTCAAAAATGAGACGTGCAAAACAGAGCAAAAGTAACATAAAAATATGGAACGTGTTTCCTCTACACTAGTTCAATATCATACTGTTATAAACAGCGTTTTACCCACTTACTGAGTAATAGACTCTAAGTCAAGTAAAAAGGCATAATCTTCGGCGATTTCTTTTAATGCTTCAAAACGTCCAGAAGCACCACCATGACCTGCATCCATATTACAATGAAACATGATTTTTGTATCTGCTTGGTTCATTTCTCGCAACTTTGCCACCCATTTTGCAGGTTCCCAGTACTGTACTTGACTATCATGGTATCCCGTGGTAACAAATATGTTTGGGTACGCTTTCGCGAAAGCGTTATCATAAGGACTGTAGCTCTTCATATACTCATAGGACTCCTTTTCATTAGGATTTCCCCACTCATCATACTCACCTGTGGTAAGCGGAATAGTATCGTCAAGCATCGTTGTTACTACATCTACAAAAGGTACGGCCGCAATAATACCATTGTAAAGCTCTGGTGCCATATTAACAATTGCACCCATCAATAATCCTCCTGCCGAACCTCCGTAAGCATATAAATGACTCGCCGAAGTGTAAGAGTTACTTATCAAATGTTTTGAAACATCAATAAAATCTGTAAACGTATTTCTTTTCTTGAGCAACTTTCCATCCTCATACCACTTTCTGCCTAAATACTCACCTCCTCTCACGTGTGCGATTGCATATATAAAACCACGATCTAAAAGAGATAATCTTATTGTTGAGAAAGAAGGATCTGTAGTACTACCGTAACTTCCATAGGCATACTGTAACAAAGGAGCTGTACCATCTAGTTGTGTGTCTTTGTGGTAGATTATAGATACTGGAACCTTAACTCCATCTTGAGCAGTTGCCCAGATGCGCTCCATGTTATAATTATCTTTATCAAAGTTTCCGCCTAATACCTCTTGCTCTTTAAGGACCACTTTTTCTTGAGTGACCATATCAAAATCTATAACAGACGCAGGTGTATTAAGCGCATTATAAGCATATCGTAAAATCTGAGTATCAAAATCGATATTTGTGGTAGGATAAGCGTCGTATGTTTCATTATCAAAAGGCAAATAATAGCTTTCTGAATTATCCCATCGCTTGATGTGTATTTTATTCAACCCATTGCTACGCTCACTTACCACAAGAAAATCCTTAAAAATCTCTACATCTTCTAGCAAGGTATCATCTCGATGAGGGATTATGTCAACCCAATTTTCCATTCCAGTAGCAGATACTGGCGTTTTCATGAGTTTAAAGTTGGTCGCTTTATCTTTATTAGTCTGTATATAAAAAGAATCGTCATAATGAGATACTGCATACTCCAGCCCTCTTGTACGTTCTTGAAAAACCTTAAAATCTGTAGTACCCTTTGCCGCAGATGCAAAACGAAATTCGCTCGTCATCGTACTATCAGAACCTATCATGATGTAATCCTTAGACTTCGACTTAAAAACATAAGTATAGAATGTCTCGTCATTTTCTTGATAAACAAGTTCGTCTTGGCTTGGATCTGTTCCTAGGGTGTGCTTAAATATTTGATTAGATCGTAGGGTTTCTTCGTCTTTTCGAGTGTAATAAACTGTTTTATTATCGTTAGACCAAACGGCGCCACCAGTAGTGTTTTTGATTTCAGCTGGATAAATTTCTCCAGTCTTAAGATTTTTAAATCTGATTGTATATTGCCTTCTACTTACCGTGTCAATCCCAAAAGCAGCAATCATATTATCCTCAGATACGGCATAACTAGCTTGACTAAAATAAGAATAACCTTCTGCCATTTTATTATTGTCAAAAACTATAATTTCTTCACTATCTAAGGTGGCTTCTTTTCTACAATATAGTGGATAGTCTTTTCCAGTCTCAAAACGACGATAGTACCAGAAACCATTATGCTTATAAGGCACCGAGGAATCATCTTCCTTAATACGCGCTTTCATTTCTTCAAAAAGTGATTTCTGAAAGTCCTTTGTATTCGCTGTAAGTTTATGATAATATTCATTCTCTTGATTTAAATAATCAAGAACCTCAGGAGCATCGCGCTCTTTCATCCAGAAATAGTCATCAGTACGGATATCTCCATGCTTCTCTAATTGTACTGAAATCTTTTTGGCTACTGGAGGTAATATGTGCTTTGTCAAAGTAATTTATTTTATAAAATGCTCACAAAAATACAACGCACAGGCTTAACTATTTTCCGTTCTTGTAAATAGCTTCATAATCATTTAATAACTTTGTCTTCTTAATACAAAACACAAAACTATGTTTGGAGATATGATGGGCTTAATGGGCAAACTCCAGGAAGCAAAAGTAAAAGCAGAAGAAACAAAAGAACGTCTTAAAACAGTACTTGTAGATGAGTCGTCATCAGATAATTTATTAAAACTTACAGTAACTGCAAGCGGGCGATTAAAGGAAATCAGTCTTGATGATAGTCTACTTGAAGATAAAGAGCAACTAGAAGATTATTTAATCTTAACGCTTAATAAAGCGCTAGAGAAAGCACAAAACATCCACGATACAGAAATGGCAGCAGTTGCCAAAGAAGGTATGCCTAACATACCTGGTATGGATATGTTTAAGTAAATTAATTCTTTATTACCTTAAAAGCTTGAGAACCGTTTTCAGTTTTCAAGCTTAAGATATAAATACCACTAGATAATTCTGAATAGTCTATTGTAAAATCAATGGCGTTAGGTCTGTATTGATTTATGGCTTGTCCACTCAAAGTATACAGCGAGATTATCTCAATATGTGATGAAGCGTTTACTTTCCATTGACTATTATCATAATCATTTGCGACCATAACTAGCGATGTTGTATCGTCGTTTAAACCTAGGGTTTTAATCTCAAATGATTGTTCTTGTGAAAATGATGAACCTACATACTGATTATCAATAGTCTGCACAGACCAATAATAAGTTCCTATCTCAAAATCAGCTAGATTATAACTTGTGCTATACTGATTATTTCCTAATTCTACAATATATCTTAAACCCGTTTCAATATTTGCATTAGGACTTAGTATATTACTTGTATTGGGCTCAGTGCCTATATAAAGATTATAGCTTAAGTTATCAACGGCTGTTTTGGTAGCTGTTCCAGCTTCCCATGATAATAACACTGTACTTCCAGCTACAGCACTTTCTAAAACCGGTGGCGAACTGGGCATCTCGTTCGGAGTTGCCTGTGTATTAAGGTAAATGTCACTTTCTTGAGAATTAACTACAAATAGGTCTAAATCACCATCTAAGTCAAAATCTGCAACTTCCATATCATTATAAGATGTTAATGGTAATCCCGTATTAGTGTTTTCAACAAATGTAAAGTCGCCATCATTTTCTAATAATTCATTATAAAATAAAACCTGTGTAAATGGAGGAACTCTACCTATATTTAACAAATCTAAACTACCATTTCCTGTGAAATCTGCTACTAACAAGTTGGACTCATCTCCTACTCCCTGAAGATTAATGTTCTCTGCTAATAAAAAATCAAAGTTGGTATTATTTAAATAGACCTTAGAACCTGATTCACTATCATTATTAAGGGACCCTGTCTTAATGATATCTACAAAACCATCTTCGTTAATATCCCTTAATTTCATTGAGCCGTTAGAGAAGCCTTCAAGTTGCGCTGCGATTTGAAAGTTAAAATCACCTAAATTTTCGTAGACATATAATGGATAGTTTGCTGCACCAAGTGACGCTCCAGACGTAGCTACATCGAGGTCTCCATCACGATCAAAATCTGCAAAAGCTGTAACCCCCTGTAATGATGGTAAAAAATCATGTGTAATACTTTCAAAGGTGCCGTCTCGTGAACCCTTGAATAAATAAGCTTCTTCATATAATGCATCCACCTCTCCTAATAATAATAGATCTGCATATTTATCATTATTGAGATCACCCCAAGCAAATTGTCCGTTAGTTATTGTATTATTAAATAAATAATCATCTTGGATAAAAGTAGCTCCGTCATTAACGAAAAATAATGTCTTAGCTTCTCCATTATTTGATAAACCTGTTATAAATATATCAAGATCATCATCTCTATCTATATTAACAAATGTTATATCTCCATTAGTAAACTGCTCAGTAAATATAATTTCACTTTCTTGAAAAATCCCTTGACCATCATTATTATATAATATAATTCGATATTGACTTCCAGCTGAGTTATCAATTCCCATAACTACAATATCCATATCCCCATCCCTATCGTAGTCTCCTACGGATGATTGAGAATTTTGTAATGGTACAAATACATTCTGTTGTGTTGATTGAAAAAATTGTGCCTGAGCACTAAACGGCATTACAAACAATAGCGCTATTAATAAAGAATTGAGGTAGTAATCATTCATAACTGTAAACTTAATAGAAATGCTGCAAAAGAAAAATGATAAACAAAAAAAAGCGCCTTCTTTCGAAGGCGCTTTAACATTGGGCTGGTTAGCTAATGTTTTATAGAGTCTTAGTTATTGATAAGACGGAATTCAGTACGACGGTTGTCAGCATGCTGACGCTCAGTACAAGAAACACCATCTGCACAACGATTCTTAAGTTTGTTTTCTCCGAAACCGTTTGCAACAAGTAAGCTGTTGTTTACTCCTTTAGAAATAAGGTAGTTTGCAACAGATTGTGCACGACGCTCAGAAAGATCTTGGTTAGAAGCAGAAGCTCCTCTAGAATCAGTATGTGAAGCAATCTCTAATTTTACACCTGGGTTTTGAGCTAATAATGGCATAAGACGTGTGTCAATGATGCTTTTAGCAGCAGGGGTTAATGTAGCAGAGTTAGTATTCCAGTTGATAGGAAGTGCCTGGTACTCAACAAGAGCACACTCAACTTCTCTCCAAGTAGTAAGACCACCTTTTTGCTTAAGAACTTCTTTAGAAACAGTAGAGAAAGTAGCAGCAACAACATCTTCAGTTGTAGTTGCATCTTTAACCATTACAGTTTTAGTAATAGTTGCAAATTCAGCTGGGATTTCTTCATCAACTACACGTGCTGGTTGATCAATTACTCTTACAGTATAAGTTCCATTTGCAGAACCTCCTGGAGTAGATTGAACAGCAGCGTCAGAAGCTAAAGTACGTTTAGATACCGTAGTATATTCTGCTGGGTATCCTTTGTAACACCAGTAACGACAATCGTCAGGGTTAGAAGAAGCACAATCAGGAGCTGGAGCACCTAATTCCCACTGCGCATATGCAGATTTTACTTCAATAGTTTCAGTATCGTTAGAGAAAGTTGCAGGAACAATTCTTAAAGAAGAACCTGAAGTACTTTTCACGTAAGTTACTGTCTCAGTTTTGTAAGTTGCTGGAATTACTCGAAGACGCTTAGAAGCTTCTTTCACCATAACACGCTCAGTTACTGTATCGTATTGAGCAGGAACTACCTTAAGAACCTTGTAAGCAGGAGTCTTCTGGATTTGTACACTTTGAGTCTCATAGATATCAGGAGTAGTACAACGTACGTAACACTTTCCTGGCTCTGGGTTTGTTGGTAAATCTTGTGCTTGCACATTTGCAAATGCAAAACCTACAAAGGCACATAAAAATAAAATTTTCTTCATAATGTTGATTTTAAAAGTAATTGTTGTGAATTTCAATTTCAAAGTACAAAAATAAGAGCTTTCCCTAACAAATGCGTTAACTTTTTTTTAAGAATTTTTATTTCTGACGAAATCACATCTTTTATCGATGAAATACATAAATAAATTGAAACTTAGCAATTGTTATGATATTAATGCATAAATCCTCTAAAACTAGATACTCTCAAATTTCTTCAAAACGTCTAAAACAAGCTTGTGAGACGCATTACTGTAGTCATAATGAGTTACAATCCTCAACTTACCCTGCCCCATGTCACTTATAATTACATCATTATCAAAAGATAACTAACAAAAGTAGCTTCATCGGTCGTTTCTTTTAGATTAAAAATTAAAATATTGGTCTCTGTTTTCTCAACAGATTTAACATAGGAGAGTGATTCTAATAACATTGCAAGTTCTTTTGCTTTAACATGATCATCATTCATTCTATCAATATGATGATCTAGCCCATATAATCCCGCAGCTGCCATAAAGCCCACTTGCCTCATACCTCCGCCTAAAACCTTGCGCACGCGCATCGCTTTGTCCATAAATTGTTGCTTCCCCACTAAAACAGAACCCATAGGTGCTCCTAGCCCCTTTGATAAGCACACAGAAATAGTATCAAACAGTTCGCCATAAGAGCTAGCCGTTTGTCCCGTAGCAACAAGCGCATTCCATAAACGTGCACCATCTAGGTGTAACCCTAATCCATGTGTATCACAAACCTCTTTTATTTTCACAATCTCATCTAGATCATAACAAGCGCCTCCTCCTTTATTTGTAGTGTTTTCTAGACATACCAAGGTTGTGAGCGGACTATGATAAAAATCTGGTGGATTTATGGACTCCTCGACTTGTGCTGCAGTTATTAAACCACGATTACCATCTATAAGCTTACACGACACGCCACTATTAAAAGATACTCCTCCACCTTCATAATTGTAAACATGAGCATACTTATCTGCAATGAGTTGTTCACCAGGTTGTGTATGAATTTTTATTGCAGCTTGATTAGTCATACTTCCCGTAGGAAAATAAAGTGCACTATCCATCCCAAACATCTCAGCAATGCGCTGTTCGAGCTCATTTACCGTAGGATCTTCTTTATAAACATCGTCACCCACTTCTGCGCGCATCATATAATCAAGCATTTCAGGCGTAGGCTTTGTAATTGTATCAGAACGTAAATCTATTTTCATCAAAAAATATAGGTATTAATTATAGAGACCATTGGTTAATCTCCATTATGATTGTTTTATAAATGTATACGCTTTCGCGAAAATGTTACTCAAAACACCCTATCGGTGATCCATCAGGAATCTTAGGCGAAGGAATAACTTTGAACTTCTCTGGTGATTTTAAAAAGTCTTTAATTTCATCGACCATAAATACTGCATTAGCATCAGGAGAATTTGAACCTAGTTTTGACATTATCTCTTTTAACTGTGCTTTTGCAAAAGCCTTAGTTTGAGGTATTGCCTTTGTATGATTTGCAAGGTTCATTAAGTGCTTTAGTACATTGTAATTTATAGTTTGCTGTACCTCCTTGCGGTAACTATCTGATTCTTTTGAAAAAAGTGTAGTCTCAACCAAAGTATCTAGCATACCATCTAACCCCATTTGCTTATTATCTAAAGCCTTCTGTTGTACTAACCTGTTTGCACGTTCTGGATGTAATAGCAAGCTTAAAGTCATATCACTAGCTGTTGCTGCTGCACCTAGTGCATCAAATGCTACTCCATCATTACTTTTAAAGCTTTCTCTAGAGCGAGAATATCCCTGCGCTCTAGGTGGAAATAAAGCTAATTTATCTTTGGGAATTGCTAGTTCACTAGCAGTAAGAGTTTTTAAAACACTTTTTAAAGCTCTCTGCTGCTCTTTGGGGGCAAGTGTTTCTGTTACTTTAAGATTATTATCACCTTTTACTGCATAGTTATAATCAAGACCTCCTATCATCTTTACTGCTCCTTCGGTTTGATATCTATGATAGAAATATAAAGGGACAAATACATCTTCAAGCATCGAGTATGGCTCGTTTGTACGAATATTGTCTAGAGAAAAGTTTGAAATCGCACCTTTTCTAAGAACAAGCATTTTTTCTAACTCCTCTGCAGCATCTGTTCCATTATCCCATAAGTGTGCCTTATAATGTGCTCCTCCTTGGGCTCTTGCATCGCTATCTGTAATGTATCGCAATCCTGCCTTTTCTGCGGTAGTAAGTATATTATCAAGAAAAAACTCTTCTGATGTTCCCTGAGGTGCCACTCCGTAACTATAGTTAACCGTTACTTTATCCCAAGCTCCTATACCTGTGGCGTAGGCATTAGAAAAATCTACTTTGTCACCAGACCAGGTAAGCGTAGGGTGTGGGTAATCCATCAAACTTGCTCTATTTTCTGTGCTAGCAGCAAAGTTATGTGCAAAACCAATCGTGTGACCAACCTCATGGGCGCTTAGCTGGCGTATTCTAGCTAGTGCCATTTCTAGCATAGGCTTATAATTATCATCTCTTTCGGCAAAAGGTTTATTCATAAGCGCTTGAGCAATAAGGAAATCTTGACGAATACGCAGACTACCCAAACTCACGTGACCTTTGATAATCTCACCCGTGCGTGGATCTGTAACACTCGCTCCATAACTCCATCCTCTTGTACTGCGATGAACCCATTGTATCACGTTATATCGCACGTCCATAGGATCTGCATTTTCTGGTAACATTTTTACTTGAAAAGCATCCTTAAAACCAGCAGCTTCATAGGCTTGATTCCACCAGCTAGCACCTTCTAATAGTGCAGAACGAACAGGTTCTGGAGTACCTGGATCTAGATAATATATGATAGGTTCCACCGCCTCACTTACTACTGCCGTAGGATCTTTCTTTTCTAAACGATGACGATTTGCATAACGCTTTACAATAGGCTCTTGTATAGGTGTTGCATAATCTAGATATGTTGTTGAGATATTTCCAGCTCTTGGATCAAAACGTCTAGGCGTATAATTGTCATCTGGTAATTTCACAAAAGAGTAATGTTGTACCACTGTAAGTGCACTCGCATCTGGAGCTACACTTCTTATGTTTCTGCCAGTAGGAGTTCCCTTAAACGTAAGTAGCGCTTCAAACTCTGTGTTTTCTGGAAACGCTTTTGTGCGTTCCATATACATCGCGCTTCTGGTTTTATCAAGTTTATAGGTTCCTTCCTTGCTTCGCTTTAATCTAGCAGCCACTCCATGAGTATCTTCTAGTAAAAATGGTGTAAAATCAATGAGGTACTTCCCTCCTTTTGTTTCCTTAATAGAGAATCCAAACAACACCGACTTTGCAAATGCTTCCTCTATAGATCTACGCTCTAAGGCGTTATCAGTATTTGCTCGATACTTTAAATTAGGTTGGACTAATAATAATTTATTACCTGCCTTTTGAAATTTTACCACAGCAGTTCCTCCTAGTTGTCCTCTATCTATCCCGATATCATTACTTCCTAAACCTGTACGAAGGGAGTGAACGTATAAAAACTCTTCATCCAACTTGTCAACTTCGACATATACTTTATCCTCGCTCTCATCATAGTGAAGAGTGAAAAAACCCTTTTCTGTAACGAGGTCTTTTTTTGTTTCTAAAAATTGTGCAAACGCAGAGCTTGCGACAAGCAGGCTAACGGTAAGAATTAGATATTTTTTCATGGATTGTTGTTAAGGTTGTCTAAGATACGTGTTTAGCTCAAAAAAGTAAATCCAAATATCAAAATAGCCAATATCATCTGGCTAAATATAGTAGAGACACACAATACCCTACAAGCTAGCCCCGATTGTCGTGTAAATCCCACAGCTGCCTGGCGCAGCCGGCGCAAGGAATTGCAACAGAAAGCGGGAAACCCAGATGCATAATACACAATACCCATATGCTCCAAACAAAAAAAGAGCACCCCAAGGGATGCTCTTTATATATGGAAAGCCTATCGCCAAATAGGACTCATGCGTTCAACATTTTTTGATCATTACTGATTTTCAAAAACTTCCATAATACTACCAAATTGAGATACATCTATATCGCTCTTATTAAGCGACTCTGCCATACGCATCATATCTCCTATATTCATGTCATTACCCAATAGACGAGCTAAGACAAAGCCTTTATTCTCATCTGCACCAAAGAAAATTACTTCATCAATAGCCTCTTCTTCTCCTTTAAAATAAAGGCGCATTTGACCCATATCGCCAGAAGCTTTCATAAGCTCTTCATAATCATCTGAGGTGAGGATATCTTTTACTTTATCACGCTCTATCTGCATGGCTGCAGTGTCTCCAGATTTTGTTTGATATGCCATAAGATTGATCTTACGCACGGTCTTAAAAACCTTTTGCTGCTCCTCTGTTAATGCCTCTACATTCTTACCAAGTAGGCTTGTAGGTACATCTACAAGAATGAAATCTCCATTCTCTTGATTATCTACATAATATTCTTGTAAAGACTGCTTATTACTACAACTGGCAAGTGTAATAACAGCTAGCACTGCAGTGATGGTTACTTTTATAAATGTGTTCATCTTAAGATTTTTTTGCATTACCTACTTCTTTAAGAGCATCACTACCTTTAAAGTCTAAATCTTGTGCAAGTTTTGAGATTTGCTTGAGATCAATGTTTCCTGTTACTTGAAAGAATACAGCACGTTTCTCACCATCCATATCTCCATTTAAGAACATTACAAATTCTTTTACATAATCTTCACTACTTCCTTCCTTGTAATAAAATTTTACATTCTTACCATCGTCCTTTACTCTCATGAGCTCTTGAAGATTGCTACTTGAGATATAACTCTTCATTGTACCATTCATCTGGTCCATTACTCCCGTATTTGCACTTGTGTACATCTTTACATTCTCAAGATTGTCTACAAGGTTGATATACTTTTGCATTTCTGGGTCAGATGAGTTGAGATCTACTTTACTAAGCAGCTTGAACATCTTTTGATTCATTACTATAGAAGTAACTCCTTTTACATCCTCGTATTTATCAAAAGGACTTTGTGCGTAACCTACTAAAGTTACGAGGGCAAATGCCACTAACATTATTGACTTTTTCATAATATTTTTAATTTGAATTTTTATTTAAATAAAGTGCTGGATGCCTTATCAAATTCTTGCACCACCTCCAGCTGTGTCGTACTTTGATTAATCATTTGGGACATCATCCCAAGTGCTTGTTTTGTTTTTAAGATGGCTAGTTCTTCATTCTCATAATTAGTAGAAATACTAGCATCTACTTGTGTACTTTGCGTCCATAATACTAGTCCCACAATAACTGCAGCTGCAGCACTGGCTGCAAATCTATAAATAGACTTTGATCGTTGTTTTTGAGGTAGCACTATTGGTGCATCATAAGTTTCCTTTGAAGCGACACTAAATGCCGTAAACATGCTAGCATATTCTTCTAAGTGCGGCGCCACTTGATCACTTGCAAAATAAGTTCTCAACTCCTGCTCTTCCTTAAGCGTAGTTGCTCCTTCAAAGTAACCATCTAGTAGCTTCTCTATATTATGAGATTCCATAGTTTCGTTTTTTAATCAATTCTTCTCTTAGTTTTTTGCGAGCTCTTGACAATGCAACTCTTACAGCAGTTTCATTCATCTCGAGTATCACAGCAATCTCTGCATTGTCCATTTGCTCAACATCTCTCATTTGTACAATAAGTCGTTGTTGCTCTGGTAAATCTTCGATGAGTTTAAAAACCCAAGCTACCTCATCTGCAACTTCTATATGCTTACTTGTATTACCTGAGTGATCTTCATAATTATTATGAACGATTTTAAGATTATTACTTCCTTTTGCCTTGAGCTTATCGTAGCAATAATTTTTTGTCATCGTCATCGCAAATGCTTCAACACTTCGATATTTTTTAATTTCGGACCTCTTTGTCCATAAACGCAGTAGTACTTCCTGCGTGGCATCTTGAGCTTCATCATCAGATACGAGCAACCGCTTTGCAACGCGGTACACTTTATCCTTAAAAGGAGTTACAAGATTTATGAACTTATGTTGGTCCATCGATTAATTGGTTAGTTATAAGGAAGACGAAGCAGTATTACTTTTGTTACAATGAGAATAAGAATTTTTATTTCGCTTTCGCGAAAACGTGATACAATCACAGAAAAAAAAACTCAAATATGATTATATTGATCTCTTAAAAAACACTTTACCATTGCTTATGAAGTTATCGAAAACCTATCCCCTACTACTTTTAATTTTCTTATTCTCATGCAAAAAGGAAGATAAACAAACCGAGTATACTTACGACAAACAGTATACCGCCGATGATTTAGATTATGAGGATTTATTTAATGAAGAACTAGCTTCACTCAATTTAGCTAATGAAACAAATGGCGAAATAAGTATAGTAAATAGTTATCCTGATTTTACAAAAAAATCTAAATCAATTATCTCTAAAGCTGAAGTCGAAAGTATACTTGACGATAGTTTTCAAAATGAATATCTATCTAAAAATGATGATCAAAGAAAAATCGATTTCTTTAAGGTTAGAAATAGCAAAGAAGATTTATCTAAATTGAAACTCGAATTCAAAGAGTTGTTTTATTCAGACATTTCAAAGTATGCGAAAGATATTCGTAACAACAGAATAAAGGATGCCTATTTCATCTCTGCTTTTCAGTTTATGAGTGAAGCAAATTATGGAAATGTTAAAGATTCTATTTTGTTTAACTTAAATAAAGAACAGCCACTGAAGAAGAATATTCAAATCCAATTAGTAGAAATTCTATCTCAAAGCGATTTGATGGCTAGCCTCAATTATTTATCCAAAATTCTCCTCGAAAAAAATGTCGACAAAAATATAAGATTTCCTTCAAAACGAACTTTAATTAGATACGCCCTATCTGAAGATTCTACAATTCAAAGTGATTTTTCAAACTTGACGCTAGAGCTTTTTAATAAGGACATCTACAGTTACAATAAAGTATTTATCCTATTTGATGTAATTCACAGAAGTGAATTGTTAAATACAGAAGAATGGGCTACACTAATACCTTTCTTAGCCAAAAGTAATGATGATAATATAAAAAATATAGGTAGAAAATATGAGGCCTTTCATTTGAGGAAATCCTTTATAGAAAATAATAAAGATATCAATGCATTAGATCTTTTAACAATATTGATGGGTTCACAAAGTGAAAATGAAGTTGTAAGAATTAAAGAATATTACACGAAAAATAAGAAACAAATTAAAACGAATAACCCCGAAAATTTCAATCTATTTAGTCATAAAATAGAAACTTATCAAAAAAAACATAATTCTTTGGACTATTTCAATGGACTCTTCAATTCCCTTGGATACACAAATTCTCCCAAAAAAGATTCTCTGAAACATGAATTAATTTATGAGAGTTATTTACCCTATGAACGCGAATATCCAAAACAATTACTATTAGATAATTTTATAGACGTAAATAATATATGTGTAGTTGATTATGAAGCAGAGTCAGGAGAGTTTCCCAACAATTATGAAAGTATTCTTGAGAAATTCTCTACATGTCTAAAAGAAAAATTTTCACTTGAACTACTTTATAAACAAGTAGTAGTTTACAAGAATGAAAATAAAATAGACCATTATGAAATCTATTTACAGCTAAAAAATTCAAATAAAACATATAAAATTAATCTCGCAGACACAGATGATTTTTATGCAGATAAGAGTATTGTTCAAACTATAAATTCCATTTTGAAGGACTCTACAAAAAGAAATCGTTTTCTCAATATAAGTGATGATTCGGCATCAAAAAGATATCTACTTATTCCTCCAGAACACTTAGCAGAGTTAAATAAAAGTTTAAATCTCAACCTATAGATTGCGATTCAAATTTTAGTTTTCAGCACATAGACATTATATAATTACACACCTCTCATTTAAAAACAAGAAATCCCGTCTCAATAAAGACGGGATTTCTAAGTAAATATGAAGTAGTAATACTACAGGTGTATTATTTCTTTCCTTTTTGTTGTTGCTCTGCCTGCTCCATCATCTGTTGCATTTTCTTAGCAAATTTACCTTGCTTTTTAGGCTTAGCTTTCTTCACTTCGATTTTTGCTTTAATCTTTTCCTCATCAATGATGAAGTTTTTGATTACCAAAATAATACCAATCGTAAGAAGGTTTGATATGAAGTAATACAAACTCAACCCACTTGCATACTGGTTAAAGAAAACAAGCATAAGTAGTGGAGAGAAATACATCATGTACTTCATCATCTTACTCATATCTGGCATTCCTTCTTGCGTAGGCTGTTGCATTTGCTGGTTACCTGTAGTTAATCTCATTGAGAAGAAAATAGTAACTGCTGCAAGTATTGGGAATAAACTCACGTGATCTCCATAAAAAGGAATTTCAAACGGAAGCTTTGCAATCTCATCATAGCTAGATAAATCATCTGCCCACAAGAAGCTCTTTCCTCTTAAATCAAACGCAGATGGGAAGAACGTAAATAGTGCATAAAACACAGGAATCTGTAATAATGCTGGTAAACAACCTGCGGCGGGACTTGCCCCCGCTTTGCTGTAAAGCGCCATTGTTTCCTGCTGCTTCTTCATTGCATTGTCCTTATGCTTCTCAGAAATTGCTGCAATCTCTGGCTTTAAGATTTTCATCTTAGCTTGAGAAGTATATTGCTTGTACTGTACAGGTGATAATAATAACTTGATTGAAATAGTCATTACGATAATTGCAATTCCCGCTGGTAAGAATCCAGTTAAGAATGCAAAAAACGGAATTACTAAGTATTTGTTTAAGAACCCGAAGATCCCCCATCCTAAAGGCATTGCTTCATCTAGGCCTTGATCATAAGATTTTAGGATTGTATAATCTGTAGGACCGTAGTACATCTGCATGGCATAGTCTATCTCACCATTTTTTGCTTCTAGCAATACATCAGACTTGTATTCTTTTGTAAAAATAGTCACCTCATCTCTATCATCTGCCTCCTTATATAAATCTGTAGATGATAATCTTGCTTCTTTAAATGGAGTCTCAGAAATAAGCATCGAGCTAAAGAAGTGCTGGCGGTAATTCATCCACACAAGATCTTCTTCTATCTCATCGTCATCTCCTGCTGGAGATAACTTATCTGTCTTATCTTCCTCATACTTGTAAGTAAGACGTGTGTATCTATTTTCATAAGACTGGCTACGTGCGTGACGCATTCCTTTAAAATCCCACTGCATACGCATAGGGTTAGACGTATTTAAACGAGAAGAAAGCCCTTGAGACTTCATCCCAAAATCCATCATATAATCTCCTTCTTTAAGCTCATAACGATACTCTAAGTATTCACTTGGAGAAACCTTAAGCTTCATAGACAGGACATCATTCCCTCCATTTTTTGATAAGGTAGGCTCAAAAAATAAGTCCTTAGTATTAAGATTACGATTATCTGCCGTGCTAAAACTTACATTGAATTGGCTATTTCCATCCTTAATAAGATATACAGGAATTGAATCAAAAGTACTGTGTTTAAGCAGTTTTACTTCTGTTATATATCCTCCTTTATTACTTACTTTAAGCTCCAATACATCATTTGCAATCGTAGTGGTTGCTCCTTCCTTTGCAGATGGTAGCGAACCAGAGTAAGCAAATGTTCCTAATCTATTTTGTAATGCTACATTACTTAAAGAATCTGTCGCAATTGCAGGCGTAGCATCCATTACTGGCAGTGCGGCAACATCATCCTCAGTTTCTTGAAGTTGTTCTGTTTGTGCTGCCTTTTGTGCTTCTATTTCTTCTGGAGTAGGCTTATTAAAATAGATAATCCATACTAGAATCCCTCCCATTAGGAGCATTCCGATAAGAGAATTTGTGTCGAAGTTCTTTTTCATCAATTGTATTTAGGTAGTGTTTTTATTACGCTTTCGCGAAAGCGTGATTTTCTCAAAGCAATTCTGCCTCCATTATTGTAAATTATGACATAGTGGCACGCGTACTATCTTGAGCATAACTTACAGCTGCTCTTACAAATGCCACAAATAACGGATGTGGATTAGATACCGTACTCTTATATTCTGGGTGATATTGCACTCCCACAAACCATGGATGGTCTTCTAATTCTATAATTTCTACAAGTCCAGTGTCTGGATTTGTCCCCGTGATTTTCATTCCAGCCTTTTCTAGCTGCTCGCGGTATGCATCGTTAAATTCATATCTATGACGGTGACGCTCCATAATTACTTCCTCACCATAAACATCACTCACAATACTGTTAGACTCCAATTTACAAGCCCAAGCTCCCAAACGCATGGTACCTCCCATCTCTGTGATGTTCTTTTGCTCGTCCATTAATCCAATAACTGGATGCGGAGTATTTGCGTCCATCTCTGTAGAGTTTGCTTTCTCTAGATTACAAACGTTTCTACCATATTCTATCACCGCCATTTGCATCCCAAGACAGATTCCTAAAAACGGAATTTTGTGCTCTCTAGCGTACTGTACCGCTTTAATTTTTCCTTCTATGCCACGTTCTCCAAAACCTGGCGCCACAAGAACACCGTCTAGTTTTGCTATTTTATTTTTGATGACGTCTGGAGTAATATGCTCACTATGTATACTTTCTATCTTTACTTTTACCTCATTTTCTGCACCTGCATGAATGAATGATTCAAGTATAGATTTATAAGAATCTTGTAACTCTACATACTTCCCTATCAATCCAATAGTAACTGTAGATTTTGGGTTCTTATGTTTTGCAATAAACTCATTCCATCCAGTGAGCTCTGGTTGTGTAGTATCTGAGAGATCTAATTTCTTAAGGGAAATTACATCAAGCCCTTCCTCTAGCATAAGATTAGGTACATCATAAATAGTACTTGCATCTCTAGACTCTATCACTGCCTCTTGCTCTACATTACAAAAACGAGCAAGTTTTGACTTGAGCTCATATCCTAGTTCATGCTCAGTACGACATACTAAGATATCTGCCATGATACCACTTTCCATAAGTGTTTTCACACTATGTTGTGTAGGCTTAGTCTTAAGCTCTCCTGCTGCTGCAAGGAAAGGAATAAGCGTTAAGTGAATTACTAACGAATTCTGCTTTCCTAATTCCCACTTAAGTTGTCTGATGCTCTCTATATATGGAAGTGATTCTATATCACCTACGGTTCCACCTATTTCTGTTATAACGATATCATAATCTCCACTTTTACCTAAAATCTGGATACGCTCCTTGATTTCATTGGTAATGTGTGGGATTACTTGAACCGTTTTACCTAGGAATTCTCCTCGACGTTCTTTATCGATAACGCTTTGGTAAATGCGTCCTGTAGTGACATTATTTGCTTGTGATGTAGGAACGTTAAGAAAACGTTCATAGTGACCTAGGTCTAAGTCTGTCTCAGCACCGTCATCTGTTACATAACACTCACCGTGCTCGTAAGGATTTAAAGTACCTGGATCAATATTTATATAAGGATCTAATTTTTGGATAGTAACTCTGTAGCCTCTGGCTTGAAGTAATTTAGCTAGCGATGCAGCGATGATACCTTTACCTAGAGAAGAAGAAACTCCGCCCGTTACGAAGATGTATTTTGTAGATGCCATTGAAGGTTTTTCTGTAGTTCGTTTACGGGGTGTAAAAGTACAAGATTTTAAGGAGACTTTAAGACACTTGACCCGTTTATTTAATCAAAACAAAAGGCAATCCTAAGCTGGATTGCCTTTTGTAAATTAAGTTAAGCTTTAATAAAAGCAGCCTATTTATCTAGAGTAATTAGGTGCTTCTTTTGTAATTGTCACATCGTGTGGGTGACTTTCGTTAATACCACTAGCCGTAATTTTTACAAATTGTCCATTTTCCTTTAGTGCATCTACACTTCCAGCTCCGCAATATCCCATTCCTGCTCTAAGACCACCTACAAACTGGTGGATACTCTCATTCAGTTCGCCTTTATATGGTACGCGACCTACTATTCCTTCTGGGACTAGTTTTTTAATATCATCTTCTACATCTTGGAAGTAACGATCTTTTGATCCTTGCTTCATTGCTTCTACAGAACCCATTCCACGATAAGATTTAAACTTACGCCCTTCATAGATGATAGTCTCTCCTGGAGATTCTTTAGTTCCTGCAAGTAATGATCCTAGCATCACACAATCTGCTCCTGCAGCAATTGCTTTAGGGATATCACCTGTATAACGTATTCCACCATCTGCAATTACTGGAACTCCTGTTCCTTTAATAGCTGCGGCACATTCAAGTACTGCACTAAATTGTGGAAAACCAACACCTGCCACTACACGCGTAGTACATATAGATCCCGGACCTATACCTACTTTTACCGCATCTGCTCCTGCTTCTACAAGATATTTTGCAGCAGCTCCAGTTGCAATGTTTCCTACTACACAATCAAGTGTAGGATATTCTTTCTTTACAGCTTTAAGTACTTCCACCACTCCTTTAGTGTGACCGTGAGCAGTATCTATAACAATAGCATCTACTCCTGCTTTTACTAAAGCTCCTGCGCGCTCAACAGCATCTCCAGTAACACCTATCGCAGCTGCAACTCGCAGTCTCCCGTAGATATCTTTATTTGCGTTAGGCTTTAAAGTAAGTTTTGTAATATCTCTAAAAGTGATGAGACCTATAAGTGTATTGCTATCTGTAACTACAGGTAGCTTTTCAATTTTATGATTTTGAAGAATTTCTTCTGCTTGTTGTAGTGACGTTCCTTCGGCAGCTGTAACGAGGTTTTCTGAAGTCATTACCTCGCTTACCGGACGATCATTGTTTTTCTCAAAACGTAAATCTCTGTTGGTCACAATACCTATCAATTTCCCGGCATCGTCTACAATAGGAATACCTCCTATGCTATGCTCTTTCATGGCTGCTTTTGCATCGCCTACATTTGATTCAAGAGGTAATGTAACTGGATCGATAATCATTCCACTTTCGGCACGCTTTACTTTGCGCACTTTAATAGCTTGCTCCTCAATCGTCATGTTTTTATGCAACACGCCTATTCCACCCTCTTGCGCTATAGCTATTGCCATACGGCTTTCTGTCACTGTGTCCATTGCCGCAGAGACAATAGGTACATTAAGTGTGATGTTTCGGGTAAATTTTGATTGTATACTAACCTCTCTTGGAAGTACTTCAGAAAATGCTGGTACTAAAAGTACGTCATCGTACGTAAGTCCTTCTCCTAAGATTTTATTCTCGTGTGCAGTCATCGCAATTATTGTTTTAAGAAGTGAGAGTGGATTATTACGCTTTCGCGAAAGCGAATAAAGTATAAATCCACGCTAACAATTAATTGCGTGCAAAAATACAGATAATATGTAAACCTTGCGAGTCAAAAATCATATTTAAGAACTGCAACCTATATTATACAATGAGCACCCTCTAGCTGAAGCCAAAAAATAGTGCCTTATTTAAAGTTCACAATCCCCCGTTAAGACTACTCAACGAATAATTATAACTTAATCTGTAGCGTAGTGTAAAAAGTAACCGGCTCTGCAGGTATAATCCCTGGGCCAGGATATCCTGTAGCACGTCTTGTAAAGTAAGACTCATCCAGCGCATTATTTAATCCAGCCTCTAGTTTAAAACGTTTCCAAGTATAAGCTGCAGAAATATCTAGCACTCCGTATGAAGGTATTGTCCCCTCTATACCACGTTGATTATCATTTACGTCTTGTGGAGCATTTGATGCGTCTGTAAATTGTTCTGTAAGGTATGTGTACTGTACACTTCCTGTAAAATTTTTATATCCAAAATTTACCCCAGTTTTAAAGTTTACATCTGGAATAAACTCTACTTCATTACCCTCTACACCATTTGCATCAGAACTTAAATATTCTGAGCTCGTAAGCGCTAGGTTTGTAAAGAGCTTAAGTTTATAATCTGATTGTTCTTCAAAAAATGTGTTTTTTATATTCCAATCGGTAAAAAATTCTAGGCCGTAAATAAATGCATCTCCTATATTGCCACGACGTCTCTTTATACTATTATCTGTATCTACAAAAAGCACTTCCCCTAAGCGGTCATCATATCGCACACCAAATAAACTAAAGTCGTAAGCAAACTTATTAACTATGCGACCCCTAGCACCTAAGTCAACGGTAAAACCCTCCTCATCAGTTATATTCTCATCAACTACAAATGATGGATTTGTAATTCTAATATCATTAAATGTAACAGAACGATAATTCTGGCTAAAGTTCCCATACAATTCAACTGCTGGAGATAGATCATACGTTACGCCTGCACCTAACAGTAAAAAATCACGGTCAAAAACTCTATTATCTGCTATATCCTCATTTACAAGTAAATTACCCGCTAGGTCAACCACCACATTATTAAAAGAACCTGCACTCTCTGTTTTGATTTGCTCATATCTAAAACCTGGAGTTATAGAAAGTCTGTCTGTCACATTAAAAATGTTTTCTCCAAAAATTGCGAGATTTCTATTAGGAAAATCAAATTCTGCTTGACGCTCATAATTAGGAAACTGCTCTTTAGCAAAACTAAAATCTGCATCATCTGCAGTAGTTCCAGGTCCTTGCTGCTGACTGTTACTTGCATCATAATATTTACTTCCTATTAAGAAAACAGCATCCTTCTCTCCTATCTTATATCTCGTAAGCAAGCGTGCCTCTGCTCCCCAGTTTGTAAAGTTATCCACTAGCAATTCTCTAGGTTCTTCTAAATCATCTGGCTGTGATACTCTGTTTGTTCTAAAACCTACGGCACTACGTTGTGCGTCTAGACCAAAAACATTTAAACTAAAATCTGTTTTATTACTAAAGGCGTGATCAAGGCGTAAAGAATATACTTTCCAGTCTACATCAAACCAGTTACGACCACGGTTACTAAAATTAGGGTCTTCTATAAATTGAGCATCTGTAAGACCTCCAGCCTGTTTGGCTAGATAATTAAACAATGTTAATTCTCCCGTTATTTTAGTGTTCTCACTAAGCTGGTATGCTGCGTGCGCAAAGTAATTACGGCTATTAAACTGAGAGTTAGGTCTCCAGCCGTCTCCTTCTTTGTAATTGAAGTAGGTGTAATAACTGAATTTCCCTACCGTACCACTTAAACTATTAAAAGAGGTAAGCAACCCATAAGAACCTGCTGTCTGTCTTGATATCAATTCTATTTTTTTGTCTTTTACTGGCTCTCTAAATTTAAAATTTATCAACCCGCCAAACTGTGTTCCATATTGCAATGATGCTGCTCCACGTACTACTTGAATTTCTTTAAGAGCCTCTGCCGGTGGCGTGTAGTAACTCTCTGGATATCCAAGAACGTCTGCACTTATATCATAGTTATTCTGTCTAATATTAAAGTTGGCAGAGCGATTAGGGTCTAATCCTCTTCCTCCAATGTTGAGTTGCAATCCTGCATCTCCATTCTCGTAAATGTTGAGTCCTACTACCTGACTATAAATCTGTCTAGGTGCATTTGCCGCTAGATTTGCCGTAAGTTGATCTACAAGTACTACTTCACTTTTTTTACCAGCATAAATTGCTGTTCCCTCTACTTTTTTAAGTGAGCGAAGTGCAAAAATCTTCTCACGACGGCTTGTAAGTACCACTTCAGAAAGTGATTCCCCTAGCTCTTGAAGGGTATAATTCTTAGTAACATTATTGGTAATTGAAACTTGATCTTCTACAAGCTCATAAGCAAAGCCAAAAACAACTACCGCGTAGCTTCCAGATGGCACATTATCAAATGTAAACGCTCCAGAAGCATCTGTAGTAACGACCATATTTGCCTGGCGCACATATACCTCAACCTCAGCAACACCAGCACCTGTAGCGTCTGTGACTTTTCCTGAGAATGTAAATTGTGCACTCATAGAAAGCGCACATAACATCAATAACAACGTACTATAAACCTTTAATTTCATCTGTAAATGGTATAATCCAATTTTTATGAGCAAAAGAATCTTCTATTTGCGCAAGATCCACTTTGGGATCAATATATGCGGTACTCAACCTTCCATTAAGAGCAACATAAGACTCCACGTAGACTTCTACCTCTTGGTGACCCTGACTCTCAAAATGGTCGCGAAGATAGTGAGCATATTCTAAAATAAAGTCTGGCTGGAAGCTCATTTGCTTTTCTTGTAGTGGCGTTAAGAAATCTGTGTTATCTACATAAAATCGCTTTCCGCTTACGCCATCTACTATTTTAAATTGTGCATAGCCAGATTTCTCCATGAGCATCACTCGCCATGAGAATCTATAGCCCTCTTCTGTCCAGAATAACTCACCAGGATATGCTAGGTAACGCCATGGCAAGAGTAGTTGGACTGTAAAAAACATGGCTACAATAACTATAGAAGTCTTTGCTAGACTAGGGTTTCTTGATGTATAACGCTGTGTAGTTTCTAATAACTGTTGTGGATATTTTACCGCTTTCGCGAAAGCGTAAATAATCTTTTTATGAAAAGCTGCATCAAAGAAAATCAACGCACTCACTATCATCACATACGGAAACATCCCGATAGGAAACAGCACTCGTGTAAGCACATGGAAAATAATAACCATGATAAATGCAACAGGCCTCGACTTACGCCAGAGCAAGAAAAAAGGAATCAACAAATCATATCCCGCTCCAAACCAACTAAAGGCATAATGCACCCATTCTTGACCCAATAAATCACCTATAAACGGAATATCAAATTTAGAAGGCAACCAGATTTTAAGCGGCATTGCCTTAATGAGCCAATCGCTATTAAGTTTTGCTAGGCCAGCATACACATACACTATCCCCAGCAGTAGTTTGATGCTATCAATTGTCCAGCGAGGCACAAACTGGATGGATGTAGCTGTACGCTTTCGCGAAAGCTGTAACGCATCTATAGAAAAATAAGAGCCAGCAGGTATAAAAATCATCAGGAAGCTAAGCATGCTGATGAAGTAGTAGTGATTGAGATACATGGTTTTATCCATGAGCTCTATATACGTGAAGCTCAAAAAGAAGACAATGATAGCCAAACGGTATTTATAACCTATGGTTATCATGATTGTACTTAACGCACATATCGCAAATAATAAGTAGGTATAATTCCCTAAGGGACGCACCCATTCAAAACCGTAAAATGTAAAATTGAAGGATGGTGCAATGTAAAATTTTTCAATCCAACCGTAGCTCCAGAATCTGATGAGACTGGCTAGCATGAGCAACCCAAAAGACACACGAAAGACCGCTAGTGGTGCGGCCTCTCTTTGTGTATTTAAATATCTTTTGACTTGCTGTATCATCTAAGATCTAATCTCCGTCTGCATCTGCAAAATCAATACTTATGCTCATTGCGCTTACCATATCTACTTTAAGAAGTGGTACAAGGCGCTGTACTTCATTATAAGACTCTAAGAATGTAGAAGGAGGATTTTGAGAAAGTTCGCTTTCAAAACTACCCAATGCACTTACCGAAGCACGTGCAACATCAAATTGAGCATTAATAATCGAACTTAAAAATACATCCCCTTCTATAGCATTAAGTTCATCAAGATAAGATGATAAGCTTTCGCCCTGAGCGCTAGTATTGTATGCTTTTCCATTAAAGAAGTCTTGAGTTGCGTCTAGACCTACTAAAAATAATTCTTTAGAAAGGTTGCCTGCATACAGTGCTTCAAGATTGCCAACTTCTACATTACCAGAAAATACGCCTCCAGGAATTCCCATTTTTCCTGCTCTTAAGTGCTTCTCAAAGTAAAAGATATAATCATTTACAAAACGATCTGTAGACGCCGTCGCCGAAGCTCCATCATTTTCTACAAAAGCAGCTCTGTATGAACCTTGCCACTCGCTTAATACTGATGCCGTAAGTTGCTTCATATCTGCCACAACATCATTTAAATATTGCTTATAATCTGCTCCTTCTGTTCCATTATAAACTGCAAGAATCGCAGCATCGTCTGCTCCAAGACCATACAACAAGTAATCGATTGCTGGAAAACCTTTGGCAGCGCGATTGGATGAAAGTCCAAAATCATAAGAACCGTTAGTAATGTTACTCTCTATGGTTGTAACATTTGCTGGGTAAATATTTACGTTAAGACGTAGGTTCACCGTTTCGGCTGGGCCTATTTCAAACATAGAAACACGTTGCCATGTTGTATAAGCGTCTAACCATGCGGCACGCACTGCAGTAAGATCACTAGCATCTGCTGTAAATGCTGCTGTTGCGCTTTCTAGCGTATTTACCTTTGCATTAAAGTCTACATAACCTGGTACAATTATATTATCTGCCCAGTTAGTAAGCATCGCGCTACGATCAAAGTTACTTGTGTTTTCTGTCCCAGTATCGTCTGTTGTAATGGTTGTATCATCACTACCACATGCATAAAAGAACAAAGCAATTGCTATAATTCCAAAAATATTTTTCATAATTAATTCTTCTTTTTACCACCAAAAGGGAGCAAATGAGCTCCCTGTAAGTGGCTATTACTCTTTATTAGCTTCCCGCTTGTTCTACCGTAAAGTCAAAACGATCTGTTATCGTAGTTGAAATCAAATCAAGGGTTGCTGGTGTAACTTCCCAAAGTCCGTTACCAGCTGTTAGTTGGCTTACGATTCCTTGTACTTCTTCTCTAGATAAGTATGGTGCATCTGTATCAGGGTTACGTGTAAATTGTAAGCTATATACAAATCCAAAACCTTCTGATAGATCATGAAATGCAGTTCCATAATTACCCTGCTCTACTGCATTTTTACCTTGCTGTAAGTAATAAACTGCACGTACTCCAATAACTTCAGAGATTTTTGTTCTTAAGATTTCTGCCTGTTCATCTCTTAATTCGTAATCCTTTGCAACGATAGCTGCACGACCTAGTTTAAAAGCATCAAAAACATCTTGAGCAATACCTGCAAAGTCTTCATCTCCTTCTACACGGCCTAAATATCTATTTAAAAAGAAGTCATCTGATCCTATAGTAGCATTTGCATTTGCTGGATCTACACTGTTACCAAAAAGGTAACCGAAAGCCTCATCCCACTTGTGCTCCATGTCTGTATAAACTTTACCTTCTACAAGTACATCTGCATCATTATCTGCTACGTTAGTACCTGCGTCTAGTACGTTTGTACCTAGGTAATTGTTAAGCATTTGATCTACCATCAAAGCACCTATAAGACTCTTTCCTACTACTTGGTTATATTCAAAACCATTTCCGGCTACGTAGCGAGTACTTTCTCCATCTGCTATTTGTCCAGCAACACCTACAGATGCTTGTGTATTTCGAGCTGGAAATACTTCATTTATTTGTGTTGTGAAGTGTGACTCTATATATGCTTTAATTTCAGCAGAGGCTGCCGCATTTGTAGAAAAATAATCTGTAGAAGCAGCTACTTTACTTTTTACACTCTTGTCAGATGCATTTAAATCTGCATTCTCAAAAGGGTTATTTTCATTTGCAAACATGTCTGTTAATGATGCTATAGAAGCATTATCAAAATCACTCATCTCGCTCACAATTTCTTGTGCCATTGCGATGCGTGTTGTTTGTCCTGAGAAGCTTACAGTGCTTTCTCCATTTCTTTCAAAAGAATAAGTTGCTGGTGCAACTACTTCAATTTCTTGTTCGATTACTGGGCTATCGTCATCTTCACATGATGTAAAGGCGATTGTCGTAATAGCTAATGCTATTGGTAAGAAGTTTTTCATTTTTATTTAGACTTAATATAAATAGTGAATTTGTTTACGACGGCAAAAATAATAGTCATTTCTAATTCTCGCAAGCTTATTTAGAATAAATAAGAATAAGAATGTGTTAAAATTGATTTTTGCTGTTTTTACTGCACCACCATCTCGCTCTGTATCTGGTCTCGAACTTCTTTTGCCCAATTTTCTAAAAGCTCTTTTTCTTCGTCAGATAAGTCTCCATGAACCAATGTATATGATTTTAGAGGCATTTCTCCCTCTTCAACTTCTTCTATGAGCTCATCTAGTTTATGGTCTTTTTTCTTAAGGGAATAGTTATTCCAGTCTTCTACATCAAAATGTCTTTTACCATCTTTAATATGATCATTTAGCCAATAAGATAAAGGTGCAATATCTGCATACCAAGGATATGTGGTCACACCACTATGACAATCATAACAATTGTTGCTGAATATCGCTCTAACCTCTGCAGGCATATTAGTTTCTGTTTCAAATTCTTCTATAGCGAGATAATTCCCTTCTTGTTTATCTGGCCTAATAAATTGAATAACTACAAGCGCTATAAGTGCAATGATCAAAAAATATCGAAGAATCTTCATAATATGGTTGTTTGTATCATGCGGCAAAAATAATACGTAGTTGAAAAAGAGACAACCTTATCTTTAATTATTCTAAATAAGTTTAAGAATAATAAAGATTACTTAACTTACGCTTTCGCGAAAGCATAAAAAAACCCCTTATCCATGTAGATAAGAGGTATCATATTTATTAAAGAAAACTATTAACGTCTTCTTGAATTTTTGTTTCTACTATCAGAACCTTTGTTCCCTCCAGTACTTTTTCCTCGTGCTCCACCATTACGTGCGTTACGACGTCCTTGTTGGTGTCTTGCTTTATTTTCGGCAGCTTCTTTTTTGATCTGCGCTAGGGTGTCTGTTGGCTGAAAACCTTCTAATACTTCGCTATGTAGCTTTTCTCCTAATAGTTTTTCTATTCCTCTTACATAATCTACCTCATCTACTCCTACTAGTGATATTGCTTGACCACTTGCTCCTGCCCTACCAGTACGACCTATACGGTGTACATAATCTTCTGGCACATTAGGAAGCTCGTAGTTAATTACATAAGGTAATAAAGGAATATCAAGACCACGAGCAGCAATGTCTGTTGCTACAAGTACGCGAACTTTCCCACTCTTAAAACCAGCAAGTGCTTTTACTCTTGCGTTTTGTGTTTTATTACCGTGTATTGCTGCAGATGAGATTCCGTCTTTCTCTAATTTTTGAGAAAGTCTGTTTGCACCGTGCTTAGTTCTTGTAAACACCAGCACTTGATCCCAGTTTCCTTCTCTTATAAATTTGATAAGCATTTCTGTTTTACGAGACTTATCTACTCTATACGATTTTTGATCAACTTTCTCTGCAGTAGTATTTTCTGGTGTTGCTTCTACTAATACAGGATTAGTAAGAATGCTACTTGCAAACTTCTTAATATCTGTATTAAAGGTTGCACTAAAAAGGAGGTTCTGCCTTTTCGCCGGAACCATTTTTAATACTTTCTTTATATCGTGTATAAAGCCCATATCAAGCATACGGTCTGCTTCATCAAGTACTAGAAACTCTACATCAGAAAGGCTCAATAAACCTTGGTTCTGTAAATCTAATAGTCTACCAGGAGTGGCAACTAGAATATCTACTCCTTGACGTAAGGTGCGTACTTGTGGGTTCTGGTTTACTCCACCAAAGATGACCATAGATTTTATATCTACGTACTTACTGTACTCTAATACATTCTCTTGTATTTGAGCAGCAAGCTCTCTTGTAGGTGTAAGTACTAGTGCTCTTATCTTACGGCGTCCTTGTTTTGGGTTATTTATAAGCCTATGGATCATAGGCAGTGTGAATCCTGCGGTTTTTCCTGTTCCTGTTTGTGCACTTGCAAGGACATCTTTGCCTTTGAGTACTTCTGGAATTGCTTTTTGTTGGATAGGTGATGGCGTTGTATAGCCTTTTTCGCTCACAGCTTTGAGCAGGGCATCAGAGAGCCCTAAAGATTTAAATGACATATAAAGGTTTTGTGAAATGACCTAAATGTAGTCACTTCCTTAAAGTCGCGAAGGTAGGGCTTATTTAATTACTTACTCCGCTATTAGCAAAGTGTTGTGACTATATGCCTTCTTTGCACAGAAAGATTTACCTGTCACTAGCGTTTCCAGAATTTTAAACGCTTTTTAAGTCGTTTCTTTTTGTAAAATGCTTCTTGAAAATTTTGTACCGATGCCAGCATCGCATCAAATACTTTTTTCTCATTATCACCACTCTCTGCAGCATAAGCACTAGCCATTACTGCAATATCCTCTGGACGTGGAGATAATCGCGCAAAATTATTCATACGCGTTTCAAAATCCATAGGGCCAAAGTTCATCCTATTAAGATCTACTAGGTAAAAATCATATCCTTTATCCGTAATTACAATTAAGGTATTACCTAAGGAGTGATCAAGGAAGTGTATTCCCTTTTCATGTAAATTATACGTAAACCTTGCAAAAGCACTCAATATATCTTTATTTCCTAAGTAAGGAGATGCTTCACATAGCTCCCTATACGTAAGGTCATAGTTAAGATGATTACTCACGTAAAAACTATGTCCAAACAACAGTCCTTCTTCCTCAAAATAAGCAATGGGCTGTGGTGTAAGAATACCGTTTTCTAAAAGTTTATGAGCATACTCAAAAGATCTTGCTGCTTTAGAGCTACGTAAATATTTATAAGCTACTCTATTAATAAGATTAGGCACCTTAAAGGACTTCACATTAATCACGCTTCCTCCTACTTCAAAAAGCTTTAAAGAATTGCGCTTGCGCTCATCAAACTTCTTACCGGAAGTATCAAAATCTGTGATACATTGCTTGATTGCTTCTGTATCACCCTTAAAATTTTTAGAGAAAACTATATTCACAGATATGAGTTCGTTAAGATAATATTAAATGTCCTTGCGTTATAAATCTATAAGAAGTTACTATTACGATTACCGTTGATAGCAATAGACATTCGTACATTATATCACGCAAATATATAAAATTGCTATCCTTCCCTTTACAAAGTGCCTTAGAGTATACTAATAAAAAAAGAATAGGTTATTTTTGCAGTTAAATTTATTTGATGAAACAAGAACACGACGCAGCACTAGCCGTTTTAAAAAGAGGTGGCCTTATTCTTTACCCTACAGATACTGTATGGGGAATAGGTTGTGATGCTACAAACCCAGATGCCGTAGATAAAGTTTATGCACTTAAAAAGCGCGCAGAGAGCAAATCTCTTATCTGTCTTGTAAGTGATTTTAAAATGCTTAACCAGTATATTGAAAATATTCCTGAGGTAGCTTATGACATACTCAAATATGCTGCAAAACCTACTACAATCATCTATGATGATCCTATACGTATAGCGACTAATGTGATTGCACCAGATAATAGCACTGCCTTTAGAGTGTGTCGTAATCAGTTTTGTAACTTCTTACTTAAGAAGTTTAGAAAACCTATCGTTTCTACAAGTGCAAATGTAACTGGAAAGCCTACTCCTCAAAGTTTTAGTGAGATTTCTCAAGAAATTATAGACGGTGTAGATTATGTAGTGAATTTAGATCGTGATCGCACATCAACAAAACCTAGCGCAATTATAAAACTTACAGAAGATGGTAAAGTAACCATCATTAGAGAATAATTCATTTAAGTACCTACTTTTAATTAAGTAAGCCTATCTCTATTTTTATAAAAATATGCTTGGCATTATCTCGCTTTCGCGAAAATGTGCCAAAATCACACCTTTACCTCTATTTAAATTCTAGTAATGAATCTAAAGAACGCACTCTCCCTTCCTATCTTTAACACCATTTCTAATGCCGCAGATGCACTTGAACTAGAAACCTACGTCATAGGTGGATTTGTGCGTGATTACCTTTTAAAACGTAATAAAGAAGTAAAAGATATTGATGTTGTAGCTGTAGGAAGTGGTATTGCACTGGCTCGTAAAGTATCGCAAATTTTACCAAACAAACCTAAAGTACAAGTATTCAAAACATACGGCACTGCTATGTTACGTTCAGGTAATATGGATATTGAGTTTGTGGGTGCTCGTAAAGAATCTTATGCGACAGACAGTCGTAATCCGGTAGTAGAAGATGGTACACTAGAAGATGACCAAAACCGTCGTGATTTTACAATAAACGCACTTGCTATTAAACTCAATGACAACGGTTATGGCGATGTGATTGATCCCTTTGATGGAATAAGCGATCTTGAGCGCAAGATTATAAGAACACCTCTAGATCCAGATATCACATACAGTGATGACCCGCTTCGTATGATGCGTGCAATCCGTTTTGCTTCACAGCTAGACTTCATGATTGAGCGCACATCGCTTGAGTCTATAACTAAAAATGCAGAGCGCATTAAGATTATTACAAACGAGCGCATTGTAGATGAGCTTAATAAAATAATGTTGAGCCCTACTCCTTCTAAAGGTTTTTTACTGCTGGAAAAGACAGGACTACTCCCATATATCTTACCGGAGCTCATGGCGTTAAAAGGTATAGATGAGATTGAGGGGCAAAAGCATAAAGACAACTTTTACCACACCCTTGAAGTGGTAGATAACATCTCAGAACATACTGATGATCTCTGGTTACGCTGGGCTGCATTGTTACATGACATAGGAAAAGCGCCAACAAAGAAGTTTTCAAAAAAAGTGGGCTGGACCTTTCATGGGCACGAGTTTGTAGGCTCAAAAATGGTTTACAAATTATTTAAACGCCTCAAAATGCCATTAAATGACAAAATGAAGTTTGTTCAAAAAATGGTACTTATGAGTTCGCGACCTATCGTTATCTCAGAAGATCATGTGACAGATAGCGCTGTAAGAAGGCTCATTTTTGACGCAGGAGATCACATTGAAGATCTCATGACGCTATGTGAGGCAGACATCACTACCAAGAACCCAAAACGCTTTAAGAGATACCACAATAATTTTAAAGTGGTACGTGAGAAGATGAAGGAAGTTGAAGAGCGTGACCACGTGCGCAACTTTCAGCCGCCAGTATCTGGAGAGGAAATTATGGAAGCTTTTAATCTTAAGCCAGGTCGTGAGATAGGTATACTTAAGGAAGCAATTAAAGAAGCTATCTTAGAAGGCGATATCCCTAACGAAAAGGAAGCTGCCATTGCTTTTATGATCAAAAAAGCAAAAGACATAAAACTTATTAAATAGAGAAGGTTTTCATTCAACTAAAAAGCCCTTAGCATATCGTAGATATACTAAGGGCTTTTTAATAATAGTTAGTTATGCTATTAACCTATCTCACACGTCTTGTGACTTCCATCACAGTATGGAGGATTCTTTGTCATCTTACAGTTACATAAGTATGCTGTTCCTGTCTTTTCTGCTTCAAAACGTAAGCTAGGCGTACTTTCTGCTGCTTTATGTCCTCCGTCGCAAAAAGGTTGCTTCTCAGAGTGACCACAAGTACACCATGAATATTTCTTTCCTTCTTCTAGCTCTACAGCTATTGGTGCAATACCTGCTACCTTTTTATTGTCTTCCATAATTTATTTGATAATCACCGTAAGGGTGATGATGTTTTATATTATTAATTTTTAACTACGGCCACAGTTTCGGCTGTAGTATTATTTTCAGGACTATCCTTTTGGAACATACTGATTGTATAATCCAGTAATTCTTTATCTCCTCTCCTGCCATGTCCAGGAATCACTTGTAAAACTTTTGGATAACGGTTTTGCAAAGTAGTTACCGTGTTTGCCCACTCATCGAGATTTGCATCTGCGAGATTGCCTTTAGTTCCATCTAGCGGCTTTATCATGCAACCACCTAATAAAATATCTGATGCTCGTATGTATGCAATAGAATTATCATCACTGTGAGCAGGACCTAAATACTCCATCACAACAAATTTTTTGGCTATCTGTATGCTGTCTTTTTGTGAGAAAGGATTACTTATTGCTAAAGAATCTTTGACTAGTAATGCTGCTGTTTTGGTAGATGCGTAGGTGGGTATTTTTGCTTTCGCGAAAGCGTTAATACCACCAGCTCCATCTATATGAGAGTGACTCACTTGCACCCCTTTTATAGTTGCCTTTAAGTCTTCTTGTACAAATGTGATAAGCTGCTCAGAAAGTGTATCGTTAAGAGGTGTGTCAAAAATAAAAGCTTCGCTTCCTTCTAATCGTATGTAACCATTGCAAGGAATATAACCACCATAACTATCTTTTAGGTAAGATACATGTATGTAATCTTGCTCTGATAATTTTATGATCTCCAAAGATCTCACATATGGTTCTGGATCATACTTACTATTATCAAAACAGGAGTTTAATAGTAGTACGGCTAGACAGATCCCTAACATCTGTAGTAGTCGACACATTTCTTTACTTATTTACGTTTATTTCTTTTGTTGTAGTTCTTATCTCCCCTAGTCTTAGGTTTCTTATATTTTTGGGCTATTTCTCTTCTATAAGCACCACCTAAATTGACTTTAGAGTTTTTCTCACTTTTCTCATGAAAGGCAGGTCCTGGAGCATCGTCGTCATTTTTATTCCATCGATGCGGGTTAAAAATCTCCTTTGCCTCTGGACGCTCCTCTGGAGTAAGTTCCTTAGAAATCGCGACACCTTCTGGCAGCGGTTGAATTGCAACCTTTACTCCCATTAATGTTTCGATTTCTGCTAGGTATTCATCTTCTTCTGGAGTACTCAACACAATAGAAACTCCTTCTTTCTGAGCACGACCTGTACGACCTATTCTGTGCAGGTAATTTTCAGGAAAACGTGGAGTGTTGATGTTTATTACATGTGTGATATCGTCTATATCAAGACCACGCGCCATCACATCTGTAGCTACCATCATACGTACCTTCCCTTTTGCAAAGGCATTGATACTATTGATACGGTAGTTTTGCGTTTTATTTGAGTGTATAAGATCTACATCACCCGGAAATGCTTCTTCTAATTTTAAATAAAGCCTGTCTGCCATACGTTTATCACGCACAAATAACAGCACTTTAGGATACTTCTTTGAAAAAGCAAGTTCTTCTAAAAGGAAATTTACCTTTGTATAAAAGTTAGGCATTTTATAACCTATCTGCGTGATATTTTCTAGCGGTGTACCACTTTTTGCAACCCTAATAAATTGAGGTGTGCTAAAGAAATCTTTTATAAGTGCATCCACATCTTCTGTCATCGTTGCACTAAACATGATATGCTGGCGACGCTTAGGTAGAATATCAAAAATATTCATGAGTTGCGGTCTAAAACCTAGATCTAGCATCACATCTACCTCGTCAATCACCACTTTCTGGATACTCTTGAGCTGTAATACCCTACTCACCGCAAGGTCATATAACCTTCCCGGAGTAGCTACAATAATATCTTGCCCTTGAGCAATAAGTGTTTTTTGTATATTAATATTTGCTCCTCCATATACACCAGCCACGCGCACATCTATGTACGTTGTAAGCTTTTCTAGTTCACTCACCACTTGCAGCACTAATTCTCTTGTAGGGACAAGGATAAGCACACGCGGATTCTCTTGGCGAGAATATGGAAGTGTTCTAAGTATAGGAAGTAAATACGCGTAGGTTTTACCCGTACCAGTTTGTGCAATCCCAACCACATCTCCACCAGACATAACTGGAGCGAGTGCATCCACCTGTATAGGAGTAGGTTGAGTGAATCCCATATCGTCTAGGGCATTCCACAAAAATTTATCGAGATTGAGGTCTTTAAAAGTCATAGCTATAAACGCGAAAATACCTCTTTTTTAAAGATTGACAGTACTTTAGAGCGTATTATCGCTTAAAAGTACATCATTTATGGGTATTGCCCCTTTTTAAAATTTGGTCACACCACAAATGATTAATAACCTTCTTTTTAAATAGAAAATTTAGGACTAGATTACGCCTTAAAATATGAGGTTACTCCATAAAAAAAGCGCTCACAATGAAGTGAACGCTTTGATGTATGTACGCTTTCGCGAAAGCGAGATCTTATAAATCCCTCTTTTTAAGTAAAGCAAGACTCGCATAAATAAATATAAAAATCCATACAGATACAATGGCTATCTCATGGAAATATACCGTGTAATCTGAAAGTACATCTGCCTGAATCTGATTTGCTGCAGACTGTACTACGTTTAATCTTGTAATAGGTTGTTCTATTAGATTACTCATAGACTCTAGCGGCAAAAACTGTGTTACATTACTGCGTAAGCCTTCCATGTCATACTTCTCTTGAAAGAACAAGCACACTAATTGTACTACGCCTTCAAAGAAATACCACATCAATAAAAATCCTAACGCAAAGGCCGAACGCTTTATAAGTATTCCTAAAAAGAGACAAAATGAAAAGAATGCAACTAGCTTTATGAAAAATGCCAGTAAGTACTCCATATCAGAAAAAACGATAGAAGCCTCTGTAAAGTCTGAAAAAGCAAAGCCTAAAATAAGACTCATTACTGCTACAAATATGGTAGACACTGCCGAAAACACAACCACTGTGAGAAACTTAGAGAGTATAAACTCTTTCTTACTTAATCCATCTATAAGGTTTTGCTTGAGGGTTCTATTACTATATTCATTTGCCGTCATGGAGACAATCACCACGGCAAGAAAGAACTTAAGTATTGCCGCAACGTAGGTATTAAAATGCCAGATGTAAGGAAAATTAAAAATACCCTGATCTGCCAGGCGGAACTCGGCTCCAAAAAGATTAAATTTTATAGAGGCAAGTAATGCTATTGCCGATAGTAAAATAAAGTAGCCTATGATGAGTACTCGCGACGTTTTACTGTGCTTGAGTTTATGATATTCTATTGCTATTAAAGTTTGATATTTAAAATAAGCAAAAATAGAGAACAACAAAATTACTATTGAGAAGTAAGCTATTGCAAAAGAATCGAACGACTCTGGTTCTTTATCAATAAAAATTAAGAATTTTAAGCTTAGAAACCCTAATAAACTAAAAAGTAAACTAAAAAAAATGACTTTCTGAATGGTTGGTGTTTCTCTACTTTTTATTTTGTCATAGAAAAAACTAAATAATCGTAACATAGGTAGTAGGTTTAGTTTTTAGTTAATTCAAGGAATTGCTCTTCAAGGCTTTCTTTACGCTTTACTAGGTGCGTAAGTACAATTCCTTGCTGGTGTAGTTGGGTATTTAACGTTTTCGCGTCAAGCGGATTTGTTAAAAATCCCGTGAGAAGATCATCTTTTATACTTACTTCTCCAAAGTCTGAATGACTCTCTAAATACGTTTTCAATAGCGCAAGATTGTCAGAACGTAGCTCAAAGAATCCATGACTTGCATTCATAGCATCTACACGACCAGCATAAAGTTTTACTCCTTTACGTAAGATCACGACATGTGTACACACTTTTTCTACCTCGTCTAGTAAGTGAGATGCTAAGAGAATAGTAGTACCACCTGCTGCAATATTCTTTATAATCTCTCTGATCTGGTGTATTCCTTGAGGATCTAAACCATTAGTAGGTTCGTCAAGAATTAAAATCTCTGGATCATTAAGCAATGCAGAGGCGATAGCAAGACGTTGTTTCATCCCTAGAGAATACGTACTAAACTTGCTGTGCATACGATCTAGCAGACCTACAATAGTAAGTTTTTCTTGAATTTTATCTGGTGAGACATCTTTAATCTTACAAACTAAAGCAAGATTTTGCGCCGCTGTCATGTATGGGTAAAAGTTAGGACGCTCTATAATTGCTCCTACTTTCTTTAAGGCATTGTGTGTAGTATCTGTCCCATCAAACCAGTGAAAGGTTCCTGCTGTGGGATTTACCACATTGAGAACCATTCCTAAGGTCGTAGATTTACCACTTCCGTTAGGTCCTAGAATTCCGTACACGTTTCCTTTTTCTATCGTAAACGAGAGGTCATTTACCGCCTTCACATGGCCGTAATGCTTCGTGAGATTGTTAATCGTTAATATAGTTTCCAATGTATTGGTTGTTTTTTGATTGCTAGTGTTTACAAGACGTCTGTCTCCGGTATTTGTTACAAGCCTTTAGTATCTTTACATAAAATACACCCCAATGGAAAGTAAACTGATGTCTAAAAAGAAACCCTCATTTCCCGTAAATGAAAAGCTACTAGCTTATTTAGACAATTACGGAAGGACTACTAAGGTTTCTATTTCTTATGAAGATCTTTTACGCTTTTCTGGTGGTATTACTGTTTATGATAAGGAAGATAATGACACGCTATGGATACGCGTGTACTACCCCGAGTTTGAACAAAATGAAATTGAATACAATCTCAAAAGTATATATACCCAACTGCACTCTGATGGTAATGAAAACATCTTTGACTACTTAAAAATAGCCGGCATAGACTACTGTACATTTGGAAACTCTAAGCCTTTTCGCATCAAAGTTTTAAATGTGTACAATAATAACTACGTATACTTTTATGTAAAACAGGCAGACGCGAGTAGAATTTATGGACTAGAACTAGAGCACATACTTTCTCCTAACAGAATTAATTTTTTAGTTTATAAAAATACTCTCATTGAAGAGCATATTGCTGGTATTCCTGGTGACGAATTTATCAATGAACACCTTAAAGATTGTGATGACTTAGGACTTGCACAAATAGCAAAGGAGTTTGTAAAGTTTAATGAAAGCTGTATGATTACCCTATTAGGCGACATGAGATCCTACAATTTTGTAATTATACCTACACACGATTTTGATTTAGTACGCTACAAAATACGCGCGATAGATTTTGACCAGCAGTGTTATGAAGGTAACTTTAAAGTATACCAACCAGCAATTTTTAAAGAAAATATAAAACTTGTACGGCTAGTTGCAAAACGTCTAGATAACCGCTCAATAGAACAATATCGCAATGAGGAAAGAGCTTTACTAGCAAAGCGAATCATAAATGGCAAAAAACGCCTCACGAGATTACTAAGAGTAATGGCAACTGATAATATCTCACCACGCGACCATGTAAAACAATTGAGAGCAGATATTTATGATTTTACAAACGATATGAAATTTAGACGTGCAGCAAATATGGGAGCAATACTTAGAGCAGCCTTAGAATTTGTAAAACGCAATTACGAGGATATCAGCTTGAAGAGACTCATAAAGGATATATAACGCCCTATAATTTTAAAACATAAAAAAAAGCGTAGCACACAGTGCTACGCTTTTTTTGTATAAGAAGTAGTTATTACTATTTCTGTTCTTTATTAAAGTACACTAAGTAATAGTACATCTGTTTTTCTTCATCCCATCCTTTTTCAACAAACTTCTCTGCGCTTTCTCCATTGATAAAATCTAATTTTATCTGAATATTAGTATCAAGATTTATAACACTCTTGATCTTCTTACGCTGTGCTGTTACCGCTTTGTTGCTTATAGAAAAATCGGTAAGATCCTCTATTTTATATTTTGGAGATTGCTCAGTTTTATAGTTTCTAAACTCAGGTATCAAATCTGGATTTTCAATCACCTCATTCATAAAAGCAGACTCGTCAAACGTATCGTTCTTTGCAAAGTGATTAACCGCACGGTTCATAAAAAGGACTTCTTCCTTCTTATCCTCTGCAGGTAAAACAACGTCTTTTGCAAAGTCTTGACAGAACTTCAAGTACTTTTTAGTGTAGAAAGTCTCATCTTCAAAAATCTCTACGCCTAAGAAATTTTCTAGCCAGTACTTTGTATCATAGCGGTTAGAATCTATAGAGAGCACTTTATAACCTTCTTCTTCTTTATGGTTAAAAATCAAACACCCTTTGTCTAGTTTATTAAGATTAATCCCTTGCTCAAGAATCATCTGTAGGTTTGTCCCGCTTTCGCGAAACTGTAAGAAATCCTGTTTAAGTTCGCTCTTAAAGATTCCTATCGCATCTGTTTTAATATTATCAATCTGCACACCATCTAAGTGTACGATGTATAATTCTCCTGGCTTGATATGCGGGTGATCACTTTGTGCATAAAGATGCTTTGCGATATCTTCAGAAAGTAAGTGTGTACCACTTGGATTATCAAAGATTTTCTTAGCTAGACTAAAGAGCGTGTTAAACTCTATATCTTGCTCATGGAAGAATTTATAATAATTCTCCTCTTTCTCACGAAAAGGCTTAAAGAAAAACTCCTTAATAAGTGGTGTAAGTTCGTCACTTAATGGATATGGATCTTGAGATACAAAAAGCCCTTCTGCTTTACCTTTATTTCCAATACGGTGAATGGAAAGTGATTCTATCTGGGCACTGTATAAGTTTATCATTTGTAGGTATAGGTTGTTAGTTATGAGCTTGCGATAGCTGGCTCAAGATAATACGTAAAATTTAAAGCAGACTAGTTCCAGTTTTCATCAAAACTAAGATTGTCAAAATCGTCGATGTTATAGTCATCATTAAACTCATCATCATCGTCGTCCTCTGCTCCTAGCTCCTGATCTTCCATTTCAAACTCTGGTGCTTGATCTGGCACTTGCCCTTGCACAAACATCAGGTTAGGATATGTCATTCCATCTTCTGGTTCTGTAATTTCAGCCAGTTCTACTAGAAAACGCCACATATTTAAAAAGTCATATACATAGATAAGACGCGTCTGGTGTTCTCCTAAAAGACCATCCAGCGAAGTCTCATTCATAATACGTAGCTGGCTCTCACCTTCTCCCATATCAAATTGTGCAAACTCCTCTCCTTGCATCCATGTATCATCACTTAAGTAAAAAGCGGCAACCTCTGCCCCATCAAATCCAAAAGACTGATTTATAGCATTATGTAAATCTTCTAAGGTATCTGTTGCTTCAATTTCAAGATCGCGAAAAACGTCTTCTTCTGTGTCTAGAATTGCTCTAAAACGGTAAATCATTGTAAAAATTTTAAGATGGTAAAGATAATTGGTTTTAAACAACTACGCAGGAGAGACTACTTCCCTTTTTGGGAAACTTTCTAACAATACGTAGAATTGTGCGCCAAATAATAATGACGATATCACTAAGTGTAAAGGCTGTGTACCAAATGGGAAATCTATATAATACATAGCAATCCCAGTTACTACCTCAAGCCCTATAAAAATAAGCACCCAGTTGAGCAACCTAGTATGACCTAAGACTAAACTTCTGTTACGCCAGAAAATATAAAGGTTGAGGAGCGTGACAAGTATAGAAAAAGATCTATGCACATAAAACCATATGGTCGCAGGGTTAAGCCATAATTCTTTTGCTTCATAGCCTACTTCGGCAACGCGCTCGTCTACATATTGACGCACTTGGGTTCCTAACGCTATTTGGACAAGTGTCAATAGACTAGCAATAATAATTAGATTTTTAAAACGTGGGTCGTAGGTACGCTTTCGCGAAAGCGTATCCTGCATACCCTCCTTTATTTGAGATTTATACCATAAAAACAGTAATAGGGCTACAATAAATAACGCCGCAATCATGTGAATGGTAATCTTTACTGGAAGTAAATTTGAGTCTACCACTTGCTTACCTAGCCATGCTTGAAAAAGCATGAGAGGTAACACCATAAACGTGGCAAAGATGAGCCATTTATTACCTTTCCAATACCAGAAAGCTAGGATAACCATGAGTAACATAGGGATTCCTGCAAGTGCAGTCACGAGTCTATTTATATACTCAATCCACGTATGCCATACATTAAAACTAGCGTAATCATGTTTATCATAGGTTTCCCAGTTGGCTTCATTATAAGAATCTCCAGAAGTAAAATCTGTAGGAGCAATACGCAATGATTCCTCCAGTATGATTACTTGTCCATCTTCATACAGATGGTTAGGCTCCCATCGTAGCTCACTCTCCTCTGTAGGCGGTACTAAATATCCAAAACATTGCGGCCAGTCTGGACATCCCATTCCACTTCCCGTCATACGTACCACCGCTCCAGCAATGATAATTAAGTATAAAAATATAATGGATATTTTAAGGAGACGTCTGTACCACATAAATGCTCTTTTTACGAAGTGCAAAAATACAAAACAACCCTATTTTAAATCTTGTTTGGTGTTCAAAATACTTGAAAATTGAGACTACTTTTAATATTCATTTTCTGGTCTTATTTACACTTTAACTAAAAGCTTTTGCCTCTTCTACAACCTTCTATCCATTTCTCTTAAGCCCTATATAGCAGCGACCTAGGTCGTTAATCGTGAGTAATTATGATTATATCGAAAAAACTCAATTTTGAATTACTGACTTACAGTCAATTACTATTTTTACTACTGGTTAACCCAAATCTATTGCTATGAAATTTATCACAACAGCTCTTTTAGGTGCTTTATTACTTTGTTCTATCCCCTCTTTTGGACAGGTAGGAATAAATACTACGTCACCTGCTAGTACTCTTGATATTACAGCTAGTAACGAAGCCCTCCCAAGTAACACAGATGGAATTTTAATCCCGAGAGTACAAGCTTTTCCTGTTATAGATCCTACAGCAGACCAAGATGGTATTCTAGTCTTTTTAAATACTACAGACGGCACAGATAATCGTGGGTTTTATTACTGGGATCACTCGCAAACTAGGTGGGTGGGTTTTGCAGATGAGTGGAGAGATGGTATGAACGCATCTGGAGATGATTTAATTTTTGCATCTCAAGCCAGCACTACAGGCACACAAATCGTAATCACCGATGATGGTCGTATAGGTTTTGGGACAGAAGATCCTATAGAGCGTTTTGAGTTTAGAGGCCCTGGAGATAATGATTTTCAAATTACAAGTGCAAATTCAAATCCGCCTAACGTAATTGTTTATAACTCAGGAGGTACACTAGATGCACCAACGGCATTACCTTTAGATCAAGAAGTAGGTTCATTCATAGCAAAAACTCACGATAACAATGTTGTACAAGAAATAGGTGGTTTGAGATTTTATATGGACGATACAGGATCACCTGGAAGTGTACCTACACGTTTTGAATTAGATTTAGCATCAGAAACCAACACATCAAGAGAAAAACGTCTTATTGTAAAAAGTACAGGTAATACTGGACTTTCTGAAGCAAACCCTACTGCTACTTTACACATAAGACCTGGAACAACAGCTGCTCAATCTGCACCTATAAAGTTTAGTCAAGGTAATATCATGAATACACCAGAAGCTGGAGCTCTTGAGTATAGTGGAACTAATCTTTATTTTACGGATAATACTGGTACTCGCAACATAGTAAACGTAGGTAGAAGTATTGATTCACCAAGTATAACTGAAACAGTTAATCCACAAAGCACTTTTGATTCCGGAGATATTACTGTTACGGGTGCTAGAGTAGGAATGACTTGTAATTGCACACCTCAAACACTACCTTCAATAGGATTAATGTGGAACTGCTTTATTACAGGAGATGACACCGTAAGAATACGAATAGCAAATGTAACTAATGCTGCGATTGATACAGATGGTTTGATTTTTACAGTAAAGACTATTAAATAATTCGATACAAACTCAAGCTGCTATTACAGTTTGAGAACGACGTAATAAAAGAGCTAAACACATTGTGTTTAGCTCTTTTATTTGGTAAGGTTTTTTGAGGTGGATGAAAGTTGGCAACAGTCTCCTCAGCGCATAAGATGTTGATAACTTTGAAAGTAAAAGACTATTTAAGAATTAATTGTATGTTGTATTAAAAGAAACAATTAGAATGAGGGAAATTTACAGCCTCAACCGTGAAATGCCAAATTTACCTTTTACAATGTCTTGTTGTCAAATATTATGAAACTTCACTTAAATTTCCGAAATTGTAATATAAATTGAACAATTATGGCAACAGTTGATAAAATACGTAGTAAACTGATTGACAAAATTTTGTCTATCCAGAATAAAGACTTTTTGGTAGCGCTGGATAATATAATTTCTTCCAGCTCAGCAGAAAATAATATTGTAGAGTTAACTGATGAACAAAAAGAAATGCTTGAAATGAGCGAAGCTGACATAAAGTACGGACGATTGATTTCACAGGAAGCAATGGATAAACGGAATCTTGAATGGCTAAACGAAATGTAAGATGGACTAGTACAGCCGATATTCAATATGTTGGAATACTTGAATATTGGGTAAAACATAACAAATCTGCGATATACTCAAAAAAGCTTATTCAAACTGTAGCTAAACGAACAACTCTAATTGCGGAAACACCTTTTATATATAAAGAAGCTCCCTTCAAAGAAACAAGAGTATCGTCGATTGGAAACTTTAGTATTTTTTATAAAGTGACCGATAAGGAAATATTAATTACCGCATTTTGGGATAATAGGCAAAATCCAAAAAGATTATTACAAATTTTAAAAGATAAAAATTAGCATAAGATAACTTAAGTCTCGATTCTCCATATAATTGAGAAATACGGATGTTGCATCCTAAAAACTTCCATATACATTTAGATAATCCTTCAACGGATTTTTACTAACCCGGGAAATACCCCACAAACCAAAAAAACCTGCTATCACTAGCAGGTTTTTTTTGTATCATTCTAATGTCTTTTAGATATGTATCGGGCGATCTTCGGTTGCGGCTAGTGCTGCTTCCTTTACAGCTTCTGCATACGTAGGGTGTGCGTGGCTCATGCGTGCAATATCTTCTGCACTTGCACGGAATTCCATTGCGGTTACACCTTCAGCAATTAAGTCTGCTACACGAGCTCCTACCATGTGTACTCCTAGTACTTCATCTGTTTCCTTGTCTGCAAGGATTTTTACAAATCCATCGGTATCACCACTTGCGCGGCTACGTCCTAGTGCACGCATAGGGAACTGCCCAGACTTGTAGGCTACACCAGCTTCTTTAAGTTGCTCCTCAGTTTTACCTACAGAGGCAACTTCTGGCCATGTGTATACAACACCTGGAATTAAGTTATAATCAATGTGAGGTTTTTGACCTGCCATGATTTCGGCAACGAGTGTTCCTTCTTCCTCTGCTTTGTGAGCAAGCATTGCTCCTTTAATCACGTCACCTATTGCATAAATGTTTGACACATTAGTCTGCAAGTGCTCGTTTACCTCAACTTTTCCTCTCTCATCTGTCTTTATACCTACAGCATCAAGATTAAGACCATCTGTATAAGCACGACGACCTACGGCTACAAGCACGTAATCTGCCTTAAACTCAACTTCTTGTCCTTTCTTATCTGTGGCTTTTACAGTTACTTCATCTCCATTTCTCTCCACAGCAGTAACACCGTGAGAAAGTGCAAATTTCATTTTTTGCTTCTTGAAGACTTTAAGTAGTTCTTTACTTTGCGCGCCATCCATAGTTGGGATAATGCGATCCATATACTCGACTACTGTTACTTCTGCGCCTAGACGCTTATATACTTGACCAAGCTCAAGACCTATTACTCCTCCACCTATTACAACTAGATGTTTAGGTACTTCTGGAAGTTTTAACGCCTCTGTAGAAGTAATGATACGTTCTTTATCTAGCGTGATAAAAGGTAATGTACTAGGCTTAGAACCTGTGGCAATAATGGTGTTTTTTGCCTCAATAGTTTCGTTCTTTTCACCAGCGATATTGATGTGTGTAGCATCTTTAAAAGAACCTACACCTTGATAAACGTCTATGTTATTTTTACCCATCAAGAACTCGATACCCTTTGTAGTAGTATCTACAACTCCTTGCTTGCGAGAAATCATTTTCTCTAGGTTAAATTTTACATCACCTACTTCGATACCGTGCTCTTCAAAGTGCTTGATAGCATCTTCATAGTGGTGTGATGAGTCTAGAAGCGCCTTAGAAGGGATACACCCTACGTTAAGACATGTTCCTCCTAGTGTACTATATTTCTCTATAATTGCAGTTTTCATTCCTAGTTGTGCACAGCGTATTGCTGCAACATATCCTCCAGGACCAGAGCCTATAACGGCTACATCGTATGAACTCATAATTTATTTTTAAAAGTTATTCAAAGATACAAATATGAGCAGTAGTTTAAAACATAAACAAGACTCCTTTTTTGTATAAAATCATCATAATATCCAGTACTAATTTTCCATAAAAAAAGCCCTCTAGTGAGGGCTTTAAAATTTTCGCGAAAGCGAAAAATTATCACTTACATTGCTCCCCATTCTTTTAGAGAGTCCATGTTCATCTTAATGTAATCTTGATTATTTGCCTCCTTTGCTCCTTCTAGAGATGCTTGTGCAGCTTTGATAGCGCCTTTCTTGTTGCCTACTTTTGCAAGTAATAAAGACTGCTGGCGTAATTGCCAGAACTTAGGTTCTTTGTTCATCGCCATTGCTTTCTCCATGTAGGTGTTTGCTTTTTCTAGAGATTGCCCAGTGCTAGAAAGATATACTGCTGCTGCATAATAATCGCCCATTGCTGGTCCAGCCATAATCTTATCAATTTGCGCCATTACAGTCTCGTTTGCTGGTACGTTAAAAGGTACTGCAACATACGTTTTATCCCACTGCATAGTTAAGTGTGCACCATCATTATTAATATGGTTGATTCCCATAGTAAATGACTCTGCTGCCATATTTGTAGTCTGTACTTTTGCTGTAACAGTCGCTGCTACTTTACTATCATCCCAAGTTGCTGGAGTTCCCCAGTTGCTAGTATCTGTATAAAAATATACTTCCCACGCATCTTGCATAGGCTTTGTGTATACTGCATAAGAACCTGCTTTAAGTTCCTTCCCTCCTACTGTTACTGGAGTAGAAAAACTTACCGTAGTATTTGCATTTGCTCCTGTACGCCACATTGCTCCATAAGGCACAAGATCGCCCATAATAGTACGTCCTTTCATTGCTGGACGTGAGTATTCTAATGTCACATCTGTAAGACCTACTACTTGCATCACTTTAGCCGCTGGGCTTGGTGCTGGTGTGTCAATTTGCGCATTAACGCCCGCTGTCATGAGCCCCAAGAAGGCTACAAAAAGTAATTTTTTCATTGTTGTTGTTTTTTTAGTTAAGGTGATTTTTACGCTTTCGCGAAAATATCTTTCACAAAAATAAGGCGTTCTTAAAGGGCAAATGTTAACAAAATCTTAATATCAGCGCATTCTCTTAAATGGCTTGATGCTGTTTCTTTCTGTAAACATTACCGATTGTCTGCGCTTACTCTATATACATTTACTTAATCTGCTCTTTCCTTAAGCTATTCTCAAGACAGATTCCCATAACTCAATACAACTTTATTTTAATTTTTGTTTAACCTTTAGTCACTTGTTATTAAACATTTTGATTGTATTTTTAAACTCTCAATAAAGCGACTATGAAAATCTATCAAATACATACCAAGCAAAATGTTCCTATCACGGTGGAAGAAGCTTGGAATTTCTTATCAAATGCACGTAACCTAGGTACTATCACGCCATCATATATGAATTTCAACATTCTATCTGGTGCCGATAGACCAGTGTATGCGGGACAGCTTATACAATATACGGTGACTCCTATTTCTAATATTAAAATGAAATGGGTGACAGAAATTATAAGTGTAAAGGAAGGAGAATACTTTGTAGATGAGCAAAAGTATGGTCCATACGCATTGTGGCATCACAAACACTTTATCAAAGCAATTCCTGGTGGTGTAGAGATGGAAGATATTGTAGACTATGCGGTACCTGCAGGATTCTTAGGTAGACTTGCACATCCATATCTAGTACAACCTAAGCTTGATGAGATTTTTGAATATAGAAAGAAAGCGCTTGAAGAAAAATTTGGAGTGTACAAAGCTCCTTCAGATACTACCACAACCTTAAAACAAGATATAATCGCATAACTGCATCACCACAATAACAAATAACATTATGGGCAAAAACATACTTTTAATAGGAGGAAGTCACGGAATTGGTTTTGAAATAGCCAGCAAATTACACCACGATCACACAGTTTACGTAGCATCGCGTACTAATGAAAATCTAGGAAATCTTGATGTAAACTACATCGAGTACGACACAGAAAAAGACGAACTAGATTTGAGCCAGCTGCCAGATCATATCGATGGTTTTGTGTTCTGTCCTGGGACTATTAACCTTAAGCCTTTTAAAATGCTAAGCGTAGATACCTTTAGAGATGATATGGAACTCAACTTTTTGAGCATGATTAAAGTAGTTCACCAGATTATGGAGCACTTAAAAAAATCTAAGCAAGCGAGTTTAGTCTTCTTTAGTACTGTAGCGGTTAAGGTTGGTATGCCTTTCCACACCAGTGTAGCTGCGGCAAAAGGCGCTATCGAAGGTTTTGCAAAAGCACTAGCAGCAGAGTATGCTCCTAAACTAAGAGTAAATGTAATCGCACCATCACTTACAGATACTCCTCTTGCCAAAAGATTATTAAGTAATGACAAGAAAAAAGAAATGATGGATGCTCGTCACCCTCTTAAACGCGTAGGGACTAGCCAAGACATTGCAAACATTGCTGCCTTTTTATTAGGCGATGAGAGCTCTTGGATTACTGGGCAAGTGATTGGTGTAGACGGAGGAATGAGTACGCTTAACGTAAATTAAACCCCTACATTTAACAATTATGGATGGTGCGCTTTCGCGAAAGCGTGGAACTCATTATCACAGGGCTCAAAGATGCGATTAGTATCTTTGGGCTTTCTTATGCAACAACTATGAGCAGTAATAAAGTAAATATTTTTTGGTTTCGTCGTGATTTACGATTAGATGATAACGTAGGATTTCTAGAAGCACTTAAAGGTGACTTACCGGTGCTTCCTATCTTTATTTTTGACAAAGAAATTCTCGATAAATTACCAAAAGATGATGCCCGCGTGACGTTCATTTTTGAAACGCTTCAAAAAATGCGTAGCACCTTGCAGGACGAGCATGGTAGTTCGCTAGCCATGTATTACAATACGCCAGAAAAAGTTTTCAAGCAGCTCAGTAAAGATTATGAGATTGCTACGGTTTTTACAAATCGTGATTATGAGCCATATGCAAAGGAGAGAGATGAGGCGATTACATCATTGCTCATGGATAATGATATTGATTTTAAGACCTTCAAGGATCAGGTGATATTTGAAAAAGACGAGGTGGTTAAAGGTGATGGCGATCCATACGTAGTTTACACACCGTTTAAGAATAAGTGGAAAGAACATTTTGATGAAGACAAGGATCTCAAAATACACTACACCTCACAACACATTGATAATCTTATTGAGCATAGTCGATTGCCTAATCTGAGTTTATCAGACATGGGGTTTGAAAAATCTTCTATTGAGGTCCCTGAGTATGAAGTTACTCCTACCCTTATTCAAAATTATGAAGACACTCGCAACTTCCCTGCGCAAGATGGTACCTCACATTTAGGTCCGCATTTGCGTTTTGGAACCGTAAGTGTGCGCAAGATGATGAAAAAAGCTATTGCAGAAACCAACGAGATTTTCTGGAGCGAACTCATATGGCGGGAGTTTTTTATGCAAATTCTGTATCACTTTCCACATACAAAAGATGAAGCATTTAGATCAAAATACGACCGCATAGAATGGCGAAATAATGAAGACGAATTTGAAAAGTGGAAAAATGGCGAGACTGGTTATTTACTTGTAGATGCTGGTATGCGCGAACTCAACACTACGGGATATATGCACAATAGAGTGCGTATGCTGGTGGCGAGCTTTTTGTGTAAGCACTTACTTATAGACTGGAGATGGGGAGAAACTTATTTTGCCGAAAAGTTATTGGACTATGAGATGAGCTCAAATGTAGGAAACTGGCAGTGGGCAGCAGGTTCTGGGGTTGATGCAGCACCATACTTCCGCATTTTTAATCCCATAACGCAGGTGGATAAATTTGACAAGCAAAAAGAATACATCTCAAAGTGGATTCCAGAGCATGATACAGATAAGTATCCTGAGAAAATGGTGGACCACAAGGAAGCTAGAGAGCGTTGTCTAAAGAAGTATAAAGAAGCGGTGGCATAATTATAAAATATTAATAGGCCAACTTAAAAATAAATCCCAATTAACAGACTTGCACAACCAGAAGATATTGCAAAAGCAGTTCTTTTTATGGTAAGCGATGATTCAAAATGGGTGTCTAGCCAAGTGCTATACACAAATGGTGGTATCGTATAGTTTTCGCTTTCGCGAAAGCGTATTTGTTCAAGCGCCTTTTGAAGCGCTACGCTCTGTCTGCAAATTCATTGTATATTTAGGTCGAATAAATAAGACCAGATATTAAAGCAAGTCGCAATTCTTATAGCTATTTGAAGGTGTATTTGCTTTGTGTGATGGGCTGTTGTCATAAATTTGAAAAAATGTCAAATAAATGAAAGTACACGTTTTTTTAGGAGAGTTTGAAACTAGAAAAGATGCGACATCTTATACTGAATCATATTGGGAGACTGAACCTAATGAAGCTGTATCTGATAGAGATTATGAAATATGGGAAAATAGTAATCCAAAATGGAAAATGAAATCTGATTTAAACTGCTATTTGGATGGAGATTTTATTGAAACAATTACTGAGGGTGACAAATTTGAATATCTATGTGGAATGATACAAAACCCAAAGAATGTAAGACATTTAAAATCAGAACTAGACAAGAAAGCACTTATTTTAATATTTGAAAAGGCAATAGATAGTAACAAATCTAAATTAAAATCAACGGAGATTTTAGAGTATAAAGGAGTTTTTGAAAGTACTTTGTAATGGCTTCCTTAAAAAGCTTACACATAATTACAAATAATACTGGCATGTTGCCGTAACCTTCTTTCATTATTCTTTCGCGAAAGCGTACTTTTTATATATTAGTAGCTAACAATCTCCCATGCTATCATCCATACTCACTTTCTGGAAGTCATTATCATACACTACAAGATTCTCCATCATAGCCTTTATCGCAATACTTCCTATGGGACTCTTTAGCATGGGGATTCTAGGAGCGTTACTCTATTATCCCGTTTCATTCTTGTTTACCTCCTATCCTACCCTCAATGACTGGACAGGTGATTGGGTATGGCCGGCAACCATAGGTGTTGGTATGTTCTGGTCTTTCGGTTTTATTTGGGCTGGGCTTGCTTGGCACTTTCTACGCAACAAACTACATTCTGTACATATTCTGAGAGTTATATATGCGCTGATATGTTGGGCGTGGGCTGCGTTATTATGGTATGGAGTGATAAGCAGTAACCTATCGTAACGATAACATTTTCTAGAGTTTTGATTTTGTGTATCTTAGAAGCTACCAACCAAAATGTTAGACTTTAATGAAAAAATTGACACTCCTCTACGTTTTGAGTATGATCACGCTAAGCGTCTCTGCTCAAAAACTATCAAAAAACAAACAAGCAGTAATTGCCGCTGTTGAAAAACATGAAAAAGAACTCATCCGTATTTCTGATGAGATATGGTCTATCGCCGAAACTGCTTTTGAAGAAACCCAGTCGGCTGAAATTCTAGCTAGTTATGCCGAAAAAAATGGATTTACCGTAGATCGCGGCGTTGCTGGAATGCCTACGGCTTTTGTCGCTACGTATGGATCTGGCAGTCCTGTTATTAGTGTATTGGGAGAGTTTGATGCACTTCCAGGACTTTCACAAAAAACAGAGCCAACAAAGAATCCGCTCAATGAAGGTGAGCCTGGTCATGGCTGTGGTCACAATATGTTTGGCGCAGCGAGTTTAGGTGCTGCCATTGCCATAAAAGAACAAATAGAAGCCGGAAAAATCAAAGGAACCGTAAAGTTCATGGGAACACCATCTGAAGAAAAGTTCTTTGGAAAAATATGGATGGTGCGTGAAGGTCTTTGGGATGATGTAGATGTAAATATTTCTTGGCATCCAGCAGCAGAAATGAAAGCAGATGTACAAAGCTCTCTCGCGCTTGTAGATTTTAAAATAGAATTCTTTGGTCAAGCAGCACACGCCAGTGCAGACCCATGGAATGGACGCTCTGCCTCTGATGCGCTTGAAATTTATACAACAGGTGTAAACTATTATCGTGAGCACGTAAAGCCTACCGTACGCATGCACTACCACATACAAGATGGCGGTCAAGTGGTAAATGTAGTACCAGATTATTCGCGTCTCTGGATGCGTGTGCGCGACACAGAACGCAAAGGCATGATGCCTGTGTATGAGCGCTTACAAGAAATGGTAGAAGGCGCAGCCATCCTCGCAGATGTGGATTATAAGGTCTCTCTAATTTCTGGAATTTATGAAGTACTTGTAAATAGAACTGGTGGAGCGGTAATGCAAAATAACCTCGAACTTCTAGGACCTATCACATACACGCCAGAAGAAATTGCCTTTGGTAAAAAAATTCAAGAAGTAACCGGGAAGCCTCAGGTGGGTATGGACAGTGCTATAAAACCACTTGAAGCGACTAGAGAAAATCCAGGTGGTGGTAGTACAGATGTGGGAGATGTAAGCTGGAATGTTGCAAACATCAACCTTGGAGTTACCACTGCTCCTAAGGATACACCATGGCACTCATGGGCTGTCGTGGCTTGTGGCGGGATGTCTATTGGTCACAAAGGAATGACGTATGCTAGTAAAGCAATGAGTATGACGATGCTTGATCTTTTTGAAGATCCTGCGCTTGTAAAAGAAGTGAAAGCAGAATATAAAGAACGTAAAGGTGATGCCGTGTACGAAGCGATTGTACCAGCAGGACCGCCGCCAGTAAACCAAGGAAAATAATGATGACTAATAAATTATTTACAAACGCAGTAGCTATTGTAGTTACTGCGTTATGCTTTTTCTCGTGTGCAGAAAAAACAAGCACAGAAACCACTAATTCAGACTCAGCGTCAGGATTTCAAGTTGCGATAGATCATTATGCGATTAACGTTACAGATTTAGATCAAAGTGTCGCTTTTTATCAAGAGGTTTTCGGTTTGAAGGAAATTAAAGATGGTACAGAGCAGCCGCATATAAGATGGTTTGGACTAGGATTATCGCAAGAATTGCATATCATTCAAGTAGATAGCCTTGATAAGAAAATACCTAAAGGAGTTCATATTGCGCTTGCTGTAGGTGATTTTGACCGCTTTCGCGAAAGCATAGAAAAAAGAAATCTCAACTACTATGACTGGCCAGGAAGTGCTAACCAAATTTCAACACGTCCAGATAAAGTGCGCCAACTCTACTTCCAAGATCCAGATGGATATTGGGTGGAAGTAAATGATGGGAAGCAGTTTAATTAAAATGGAAAGTATAGGGAATGTATGGAGATACCTTAACATTGAAGCTTATATTTACTCAGCAACTTATATTTGAAAAACAATTAATGAAGTTTTTAAAAATTATCTTAATCTTATTTTCGACTGTTGTTTTTAGTCAAAATTTTTCAATTTCAAAAGTTGACTCTCTATTTAAAGAATACGGAAATGTGGACCTTCCTGGTGCTTCTGTAGGCATAATTAAGGATGGTAAACTTATTTACAAAAAAGGATATGGTAATGCAGATTTAGAGCACAGTATTCCATTAACAGAATATTCTGTATTTAACATAGCATCAATAACAAAACAGTTTGTAGCTTTTTCTATCCTCTTACTTGAAGAGCAAGGTAAATTAAACCTAGAAGATCCTATTCAGAAACATTTACCTGACTTTCCAGAATATGCTTCTCCTATAACGTTATCACATCTCATTCATCATACAAGTGGTCTTAGAGATAGCGGTGTATTATTATATTTGAAAGGAATCAATAGTCTAGACAATATTGATCCTGCAGATCTGTATAAACTTATAAAATCTCAGAAAGAACTAAACTTCCCCACCGGAGAAGAATTCTCATACAGCAACAGTGGTTACTTCTTATTAGTAAAAATAATAGAAAAAGTAAGTGGTAAATCGATAGATGAATTTGGTCAACATTATATTTTTAAACCACTGGGTATGTCTAATACTGTGTTTTATAATGACAATACAAAATTGATAAAAAACAGGGTATTTAGTTACCATCATAATGAATATGGTGAATTTGAAAATCAAATAATCCGCTCTGATATCGTTGGTCCAAGCGGTATATATACAACAATAGAAGATATATATTTATGGGATCAAAATTTCTATGACAATAAATTAGGAAAAGGAAATCAAGAAATTATTGATAAAATGCAATCAGAGAGTAAACTCAATGATGGCAGAGATTCAGGTTACAGTTTTGGTCAATTTCCTAGAAGTTACAAAGGCTATAAAACTATATCTCATGGAGGAGATAAAGCTGGTTTTAAAACTCAATATTTAAGAGTACCTGAACTACATCTATCTATTATAATTTTCGCAAATAGAGATGACTTTAAAAAATATCAGAAGACTTATCAAATCTTAAATCTATTTATAAATAAAGTAGAAAAAAAGGAACCTAATAATCAAATAGAAGATATTGAAGTTACAATTACAGATTTAGAATTTTTCAAAGGTGCATACGAGTTACAACCAGGCATTGAAATGGAAATCACTATTGAGAACAAAACACTAAAAGTTTTTCAGAAATGGGATGAACAAGATTATTTATTGAAAAATAAGGAAGGTAATACCTATATAGTTCCAGAAGACAATTCTCTTTCTTTTACATTTTTAGAAAATAAGTTTGAAAAATTTCAAAAATTAGAAATCAAACAAGATAATACGACTTCAACGTTCAAAAGATTAGCAAAATCCTCTGGAGAAATAAATTTCAATGATTATGTTGGTAATTACTACTCAGAAGAACTAGACACAACTTATACTATTTTAATTAAAGATAGTCAGCTAGTTATAAAATTTTCTCCAGGACTGTCTAGTTCATTATTGGTGTCTCGCGATAGAGGCAACTGTGAGCGACTTTTTCTAGAATTCACAAGAAAAGATAACGTAGTAAATGGCTTTAAAGGAACGGCAAATGAACGTGCTCGAAATATCGTTTTTAGACGCATAAGTAATTAGCATAATTTATTCAATGATACAGTTTTATTGCTAAGTATATTCTAATTCAAAATAAAATCTACAAACTCACCTAGAGCGTACTCGACTAATTATCAAGGGGTTTGTAAGTTAGAGTGACCTAAGACTTCATTAAATCTATTTCCTTAAGATTTTCAATACGGTTTCTTTTTAAGAAGTCATCTATGCTTTCAAAGTGCTCAATCACTCGTTTTTCTTTAAACTCAAAAACTTTCTTAGAGAGTCCTTGTAAGAAATCACGATCGTGAGAAACTAGGATAAGTGTTCCATCAAAGGTTTGTAGTGCTTCTTTTAAAACATCTTTAGACTTTATATCTAGGTGGTTTGTAGGCTCATCCAGTATTAATAAGTTTACGGGATCAAGAAGTAACTTCACCATTGCTAGTCTCGTTTTCTCTCCTCCAGAAAGTACACTTACCTTTTTATCAAGGCTGTCTCCTGAAAACATAAAGCGACCCAATATATTTTTAATTTGCGTGCGCATATCGCCTTTGGCAACCTCATCTACTGTTTGAAAAACGGTAAGATCTGGATCTAATAAAGCAGCCTGATTTTGAGCAAAATAACCCACTTTCACATTATGTCCTAGTTCGCAAGCACCTTCTACTTCTATCTCTCCTAGAATGGCTTTAATCATCGTCGATTTTCCTTCGCCATTTCTACCTACAAAACTTACTTTTTCGCCTCGAGCGATATCCATATTTGCACCGCTAAACACCGTATGATCGTCATACTTTTTAGTAAGATCTTTCACCTTTACAGGAAAGTCTCCAGATCTAGGCGCCGGCGGAAATCTCAATGCTAGTGCCGAGTTATCTACCTCATCAATCTCAATAATGGTAAGCTTTTCTAGCATGCGCTCACGAGAAGATACTTGATTTGTCTTACTGTACGTTCCTTTAAAACGGTCTATAAATGCTTGATTATCTGCAATAAATTTTTGCTGCTCTTGGTAGGCTTTAATTTGATGCGTACGACGATCTGCACGTAGCTCAAGATAGTGCGAGTAATTTGCTTTGTAATCGTAAATACGACCCATCGTAACCTCTATCGTACGATTTGTAATATTGTCAATAAACGCCTTGTCGTGAGAGATCACAACGACAGCCTTTGCCTTATTCAACAAGAAATCCTCCAACCATATCACCGATTCAATATCTACGTGGTTTGTAGGCTCATCCAGTAAGATAAGATCTGGTTTTTGTAGTAAGATTTTGGCTAGCTCAATACGCATGCGCCATCCTCCAGAAAATTCGCTCGTAGGTCTTGTAAAATCCTCGCGTTTAAACCCAAGTCCTTTTAATGCTTTTTCAACTTCCTCTTCATAATTCACCTCCTCAATCGCATAGAACTTCTCGCCAAGATCTGTCACCTTAGTGATGATATCCATGTATTCCTTAGACTCATAATCTGTACGAGTTTCAAGTTCCTTGTTAAGACGAGCCATCTCCTCCTTCATTGTAAAAACAGTAGAGAATGCCTTAGAAGCCTCCTCCATTACCGTACAATCATCATCTGTTAGTAAGTGCTGTGGCAAGTATGCTATGACTGCATCCTTTGGAGTTCGCACGTTACCGCGAGTAGGTTTTAGCGCTCCTGCGATAATTTTCATCATGGTAGACTTACCAGCTCCGTTTTTACCCATGAGGGCAATTTTATCATTCTCATTAATAGAGAAAGAAACATCTGCAAAAAGTGTGTCTCCGCTAAACTCAACGGCAAGGTTATCTACTGCAATCATAATATAAATTTAAGATTGCAAAAATACTATATTAAGTGGTGCTGTGTGAAGATTAGTATGCCTTCGCAAAAGCGTAATTTCAAAATAAGAATCTAAGCGGAAAGATAAAAAATCTGCATACTATTCTTCTGCTAGTTCAAAAGTCAAAGGTAGCATTGCTCCTACCTTACGTGCTGCCATCGCACCTCCTGTATACAAGACATCAACAGGACTATGATTTCCAAATGAATCAATCAAAAATGGAGCTGTAGCTTCAAGTTTAGATTGCTCGTCTTGGTTATAAAGAATCTGGATATCCTCTTCAAGAAGGGTTACTTCATGCCCTTTATCTGTAGGAATTATTTTAAAAGGTGCATATGGAGCAGTCTCATATTTACCTAGAAAAACTCTATACTTTTCTTTTACTAGTTTATGATCGCGTAAGGCTCTTAGAAAGTGAAGTAATGAGCCATTATATTCTGCAGTTCTATTTTTTAAAATCTTACGGCTCGTTTTTTCTTTAATATTTTCAAAAAATACAGTACCCACAAAAAAGGACTTGCTTGCCATATTAAATCCGTTGAGACTTTTCTCATAAGTAACCTCAAAGTCCATAAGGTCATAAGATACGAGATACCCTAAGTTTTTATTCTTAATCTTAATAGGCACCTTGCTGTCCGCATATAGCATCCCGTTAGTAGCGCTATATCTCAACCGAATATCTTTTTCATTCAATATTTTCACATCGCTCGCGCTAACGAGAGGACCGATAAAATATCTTCTAAAAGCTCTCAATTTGCGCTCGCGACTCCAAGTATCATCATCTAATATCACTTCATCTAGTGAATCGATGCTTTTCTTGAGGTAAAGCGTTCCTAAAGAGCCTAATTGATTGTGAGGGATAATAAGCGTCTCAAAACCCAAAACACTTATAATTAGTTCTGTCTGTATGTTGTTATCTCTTGTTATCGTGAAGTTACCTTGCGCATTAGATATAGCGCCAATGGTAGTATTATTAAAATAGACAGAAGCATTCTCGATGGCTAGACTATCTTTTGTGGCTAGTAACGTTCCCGTAATTACATCTTGAGCATGTATTGTTATCGCAAAAAGAAAAAAGACAATACAACTAGCTACTTTCATAAGATATAAATTACGACAACATATTATTATTTTCGGGTAAATCTATTGGCCTAAACCACTTGCTGCTTCCTCATCCATAAACCAACGAAGTTCTCCAGAGAGTGGTGACACAAGACTTGCTGGATAGTCTCTAAAATCTTCTTCTTGATTAATGATAGTCACTATCTTTTCTTCTTTTGATGCGCCAGTAACTAGAAATGCTACGGCTTGCGCATTGTTGATAATATCGCCCGTAATACTCACGCGTTGTTGCCCAGATTCTGGATGTGTTGCGACTTCGCACCAGTTTGACGAGTCCCACAGTTCTATTTCATGTGGAAATATAGAAGCTGTATGACCATCATCTCCCATCCCTAATATGACTAAATCAAATTGTGGCACCTCATTTTCTGAAGCGAGCGTACTTTCTAAAACCTCTGCATAACGTATAGCTTCTGCTTCTGGATTATTTTCGCCAAGGATACGGTGTATATTTCCTGCAGGGATATTGATTTTTGAAAACAAATGATCGACGGTCATTTTGTAATTGCTTTGCTCATCTGTAGGCGCAACACAACGCTCATCACCCCAGTAAAACTGAAACTTAGACCAGTCGGCATCTTTATGCTTCTCTGCAAGTAAGTCAAAAACAATTTTCGGAGTGCTTCCTCCAGATAGCGCTACAGTAAAACGTTCTTTACCGCTTGCAGCTTCCATTAAATAAGTAGCAAAATCTTGAGCTACTTCTTGTTTTGTTTTTGATATATGTAGTGTCATTATTTTCTATTCTATAACTGCAACTGCAGAAGCTAGTTAATACGGGTAAAACTCATTATTGTTATTCTATCACACAGTATCCTGGATCATCTGCCAGATGGGCTCCTGGATTACGCCAGCCGCCTCGACCTTCTATGAGATCATCTGCAAATTCTGGACCCCAGACTCCTGCCGCATATCCATACATCTTTACATCTCGATTTGTCCAGTATTCAAGTATAGGGTCTGTAAATCTCCATGCTGCTTCTACCTCGTCTGCACGAGAATATAAGGTAGCATCTCCTTGCATTGCATCCAGTAATAGTCGCTCGTAAGCTTCCATAATATCTGTATCACCTAAGCTAGAGTAGTAAAAATCAAGATTACCACGTTCTACCTTAAATCCTTGACCTGGTACTTTCACACCAAACTTTACTAAGATACCCTCATCTGGCTGAATACGTATGATGAGTTTATTATCCTTATTAATGTCTGAGTTTTTAAAAATCTGGTGGTGTGGCGATTTAAAGTGTATCACAACTTCTGTAACCTTTGTAGGCATACGCTTTGCTGTACGCACATAAAAAGGAACATCTGCCCAGCGCCAGTTATCTACAAAAAACTTTACCGCTGCATAGGTTTCTGTAATACTATCTGGATCTACATCTTCTTCTTCACGATAGCTATTTACACGCTCGCCATCTATCTCACTGCTTAAATATTGCCCGCGTATAGTATTTTCTTCTAGCACTTTTGGATCTGTCATTAATCGTAATGACTTGAGTGCTTTTAATTTTTCGTTACGTATTTCTTCTGGATCTGCACTTAATGGTGGTTCCATTACTATTAATGCAACAAGCTGTAATAAGTGACTTTGAAACATATCTCGTAAAGCTCCAGACTTGTCATAATAACCACCACGAGACTCTACGCCTCCACTCTCTGCATTTGTAATCTCAACGTGATCTATGTAATCACGATTCCATAAAGGTTCAAAAATGCTATTTGCAAATCTAGTAACAAGTATGTTTTGAACCGTCTCTTTACCTAAGTAATGATCTATTCTATAAATCTGCGATTCTTTAAAATATCTATGTAATCCCTCGTTAAGTGACTTTGCAGTCTCAAGACTGTAGCCAAAGGGTTTTTCTACAATAAGTCGTTTCCAGCCTAGACGCTCATCATTAAGTCCTTTTGCAGTAAGGTTTTTTGCAATGGCTTCAAATAAACTAGGAGGTGTAGATAAATAGAAGATGATATTATTATCACACTGGTACGTCGTGTTGATGTCTTGTATGCGCTCATTGAGCTCACGGTAATCTACATCGTACTTTTTATGAAGATCTTCATAAAATAACTTCTCAGAAAATGCGGCAATAAACTCCTCACTATCATCAAGATATTTACTTTCTAGGGCTACGCGTTTTCTAAACTCCTCATCCGTCATAAAACTACGCGCCACACCGAGTACGGCAAAATGCTTTGGCAGGTGTTTGTCTTTATATAATTTATATAGAGCAGGAACTAATTTTCGGGCAGTGAGGTCTCCCGAAGCGCCAAAAATGACTAATAACTGATTCTCTGTCTTGCGCATATGAAGTACTTATTTAAGGTGCTTCAAAAGTATTGAAACTTTCGTCCATTCCCAACCGACTTCCCCACCACTTACTCACAAAAACAATTATTTTTCCACTATTTTTGATGAGCAATACCCACTGATAATTTTGAGTTGCTTTTTTGAGCTCTTTTGTGGGGAATGAAACTTTACTTATGAAAAATTCTTACGATTTTGGCTTAGTTGGACTGGGCGTAATGGGACGCAATTTTATATTAAATGTAGCCGATAATGGCTTTAGCGCAATGGGCAATGACCTTGACCCAGAAAAAGTGCAGGCACTTATAGAAGAAGGCGGTGACCCAAAACGCGTAGATGCTACGGTTGATGTATCCGCTTTCGCGAAAGCGTTATCATCCCCACGTAAAATCATGTTACTAGTTCCCGCTGGCAAAGTAGTGGACATTGTCATAGAAAGTTTACTGCCACACTTAGATAAAGGAGACATCATCATAGACGGAGGAAACTCTTTCTTTACCGATACCGACCGAAGAGAAGCGTACTTATCTGAAAAAGGAATTCACTTTTTTGGAGCAGGAGTTTCTGGAGGAGCCAAAGGCGCACGTATAGGACCAAGTATCATGCCTGGAGGATCCAAACCTGGATATGCTGCGGTACAACCCATTTTTGAAGCAGTATCTGCCAAATATAATGGAGAACCTTGTGTTGCTTACTTAGGACCTAAATCTGCTGGAAACTATGTAAAAATGGTGCACAATGGTATTGAGTACGGACTCATGCAACTTACCTCTGAGATATATGACGTGCTTAAAAAAGCTGGAAACTTATCTAATCAAGAGCTACACGAGACTTATAAATCATGGAATGAAGGACGTTTACAGTCCTTCTTAGTAGAGATTACATCAGAGATTTTTGCCGAAAAGGATACCCTTACTAGTGATGACCTTGTAGATCAGATTCTCGATAAAGCAAAACAAAAAGGAACAGGAAAATGGACCTCACAAAACGCGATGGATCTAGGTATTCCCGTACCTTCTATCGATATCGCTGTGAGTATGAGAGAAATCTCTGCACTTAAAGATGAGCGTACCATTGCAGATTCTCTATACGATCGCCCAAAAGTGGCAACAATGGATAAAGAAAAGCTAACAAAGCTTACAGAAGAGGCGCTTTACTTCTCTTACATTATTACTTATGCTCAAGGTTTGCATCAGCTAGCAGATGCCTCTAAGGAATATGGTTATGACCTCGATATTGCAGTAATTGCAAAAATATGGAGAGCAGGATGTATCATTAGAGCAAAGCTACTCGCAGATATCACAGATGCTTTTACAGAGGATACAGAATTACCTAACCTTTTATTATCCCCGTCATTTATCAAAAAAATACAAAGCACGGTAGACTCGGCTAGAGAGCTTGTCGCTTACGGAGCTATTAATGGTATCCCGCTTCCTGGAGTATCAAACTCGTTAACCTATTTTGACGCTTATACTTCAACGAGATTACCACTTAATCTTATACAAGCACAACGAGATTATTTTGGATCCCATACTTATGAGAGATTAGACCGCGAGGGAATCTTCCACACAGAGTGGGAGAAATAATAACGCAATAATTAATATCATTAAAGAGACACTTCCATATTGTATCATAACAATCTTTTTTTAAGAAAATCTAGCACAATGACAGCAGCTGCATGGCTTGCTGTCGTGCTTTTAAGTCTGTGTACAGTAGGCTGCTCAAATAGTAAAAGTACAGAGCGAGATCATGAAGTGTTTAGATACAACGAGCAATACCAGATTTCTACACTAGATCCTGCTTTTGCCCGCAATCCACCTATTATCTGGCCGGTAAATCAGCTATTTAATGGACTTGTTCAATTAGATAATGACCTTAATGTGCAGCCAGATATCGCTAAGTCTTGGTCTATTTCTGAAGATGCACTTACCTACTCTTTTACGCTACGTGATGATGTAAAGTTTCATAAACATGAAGCTTTTTACACTGTAGATAGTACAAGGAACGTAGTTGCAAGTGACTTCGTGTATTCTTTTGATAGACTTACAGATCCAGCTATCGCATCCCCAGGAAGTTGGGTGCTTAGTAATGTGGAACATTATAAGGCAGATAATGATAGCACTTTTACAGTGCAATTAAAGCAGCCTTTTCCAGCATATTTAGGATTACTCAGCATGAGATACTGCTCTGTTGTTCCTAAGGAAGTAACGACTTTTTATGGTAATGAATTTCGATCAAACCCAATAGGTACTGGTCCGTTTAAATTTAAGCGATGGGAAGAAGGTGTAAAACTAGTACTTCGTAAAAACGAATTGTATTACGAGAAAGATGCTGCTGGGAATAACCTCCCTTATCTAGAAGCTGTTGCCATTACTTTTTTACCAGACAAGCAAAGCGAATTTTTACAGTTTGCTCAAGGTAATATAGATTTTTTAAATAGCCTTGACCCTTCCTATAAAGATGAGATACTCACTGCCTCTGGAACGCTACGCGAGAAGTATGAAGATCGAGTGAATTTTGAAAAAACACCTTGGCTCAACACTGAGTACATAGGTTTCTTTTTAGATAGTAACACTCCAGAAGTGCAATCTACGTTATTACGCAAAGCTGTAAACTACGGTTTTGATCGCGAGAAAATGATCACCTACCTGCGTAATGGAATAGGAAAACCCGCAGTAAACGGTTTTATTCCCAAGGGACTTCCAGGTTTTAATAATATTGAAGGCTACAGCTACAATCCTACACTTGCTAAGGAACTTGTAGCTCAGTATATCGCACAAACTGGGGACCAGTCGCCACAACTCACTATAGGTACGAATAGTCAATATCTTGATATCTGTGAGTACATACAGCGAGAGCTGCAAAAAGTAGGACTGGAAGTACAAATTGATGTAATGCCTCCATCTACATTGCGCCAGATGAAAAGTAGTGGTGAGCTAGACGCTTTCCGTGCAAGCTGGATTGCAGATTACCCAGATGCAGAAAACTACTTGAGTTTATTTTATAGTAAAAACTTCACTCCTAACGGACCTAACTATACACACTTCAAAAGTGCGACTTTTGATAGTCTTTATGAGAAAAGCTTGAGCATTACAGACATAGATGAGCGCAAGCAATACTATATCAAGATGGATTCTCTTATTATAGAGCAATCTCCTATAATTCCACTATATTATGATGAGGTCGTACGCTTTACACAGAAGACCATTTCAGGTTTTGAACCAAATGCTCAGAACTTCTTAGTGTTGAAACATATGAAAAAGAGTAAAAAGTAGTGTGATTACGCTTTCGCGAAAGCGTACCTAAAACAATTACAATATCGAACAAAAAGACACTTATAACACCATTTTATCACCTTCTGAAGAAACACTCTTTAAGGATCGTAATAGCAAATTCTTTGGCTATGCATTTCCCGTTACCACAGAGGAAGAAGTCAAGGAACATATAGATGCACTTAAAAAACAGCACTACCAAGCCAGACACTGGTGCTATGCGTATGTATTAGGTAAGGAATACGAACAATACCGCGCAAATGACGATGGTGAACCTTCTAATAGTGCAGGTGCCCCTATATATGGTCAACTACAATCCTTTGATGTTACTAATGTGCTTGTAGTTGTGGTACGATATTTTGGTGGGACAAAATTAGGTGTAGGCGGTCTAATCAATGCTTATAGAACCGGAGCACAACTTGCACTTGAGAATGCTCGTATCGTAAAGAAAACAATTGACATCCCTTTTTCTGTACAATTTGAATATCCTCTACTCAATAAAGCGATGCGCTTAATAAATGATCATAAGGTGACCATAATCGAACAGAAGATGGAAATGGACTGTGTGTTTCATCTCGCCATACGAAGAAAAGAGTCTGAAAAGGTCATTGAGGCTTTTAATGAAGTCTATGGAATTAACCTCCTTAAAGACGAATAACTAGAGCTTCTCTAAAATGTATTTTGGGCACCTCATAGGTCGCCCAGTTTTTGTATTCATAAAGATCAATTCTGTACTCGCCACTGTTAATAACTCTTCATTTTGGTTATAAACTTTATAATCGAACATAATACGCACCGTAGGAATATCCCTAAGTGAGGTTTCTATTTTAAGGCGATCATCGAAAAGTGCAGATTTTTTAAATGTTGTATTTAAATTATAAACTGGTAGCATTACACCATTTTCTTCCATCCATTTATAAGAAATTCCGAATTGTTCTAGCCATTCAAGTCTCGCAATTTCAAGATATTGAGCATAGTTACTATGGTGCACAAAGCCCATCTGGTCGGTTTCTGAGTAGCGAACTTTAACAAAAGTATTATGGTTTTTCACGGCAGGGAGGTCTAATTTTTTGTAATTTTAAATCTAATATATGATGCAACAAAATTTGCGAAAAAACAACCCTCCACTCGTTTTTTTATTACTTTTTTTGTTCACATATTTGCTTAGCTTTTAAAAGGGGCATTATCAACAATACGATAATCTTTTTAAAAGGCATTCTGTACTAAAAAACAACCAATAATTTAACTCAACGAATGACTCTAACTGCGCAATCTGTATGGGATAATTGTCTCGCATTTATTCAGGACAATATTACACCCCAGGCATACAAGACGTGGTTTGAACCGATTAAAGCGGTCAAGCTCACAGATAACGCATTAAGCATACAAGTGCCTAGTAAATTCTTTTATGAATGGCTAGAAGAGCACTATGTTAAACTTCTTAAAGTTGCGCTTAACAAAGTACTAGGTGAAAATGCCAAACTGGTCTATGTGATCAGAATGGAAAACACTTATGGAAACAATCAACCGTTTACAGAAAAGATTCCTAGCGCTAATCGTAGTGCCATGAAATCTCAAGATGTTGATGCTCCATTTAAAAACAAGAATCCAGAGCTCAAAAATCCTTTTGTAATTCCGGGAATCCGAAATTTACAAATCGAATCACAGCTCAACCCTAACTATAACTTTGATAACTTCCTTGAAGGTGAGTCCAACCGTCTTGCAAGATCTGCTGGAATGGCAGTTGCAAATAAGCCCGGAGGAACATCTTTTAATCCACTACTCGTTTTTGGTGGTGTAGGTTTAGGAAAAACACACCTTGCACACGCTATAGGTGTTCAAATAAAAGATAAATATCCAGCAAAGACTGTTTTATATATTTCTGCTGAGAAGTTTACACAACAATATATTGAGTCTGTAAAAAAGAACAACAGAAATGATTTTATACATTTCTATCAAGTTATTGATGTTCTTATTGTAGATGATATTCAATTACTAAGTGGTAAGGCAGGAACTCAGGATGTGTTCTTCCATATCTTTAATCACCTACATCAGAATGGTAAGCAAGTAATTCTTACCTCAGATAAGGCGCCAGTAGATATGCAAGACATTGAGCAACGCCTTCTTTCTCGTTTTAAATGGGGATTAAGCGCAGAGCTGCAACACCCAAGCTTTGAAACACGTATAGCCATCATAAAGCAAAAGCTTTATCAAGATGGTGTTGAGATGCCAGAAGAAATTGTAGAATTTCTTGCAAATAACATCAAAACAAATGTAAGAGAGCTCGAAGGTGCTATTATATCACTTATTGCTCACTCTTCTTTCAATAAGAAAGAAATCACATTAGATCTAGCTAAGAAAATTGTAGATAACTACGTGAAGCACACGAAGCGCGAAGTATCTATAGACTACATACAAAAGATTGTGTCAGATTACTTCCAGATGGATGTAGAAACACTACAGTCTAAAACTCGTAAACGTCACATCGTACAAGCAAGACAGCTCGCAATGTTCTTTGCAAAGAAACTTACTAAAGCATCACTTGCAAGTATAGGTTCTCAAATAGGACAACGCGATCACGCAACCGTATTACACGCTTGTAAAACGGTAGATAACCTTGCTAGTACAGATAAGCAGTTTAGAAAATACGTAGAAGATTTAGGAAAGAAGCTCTCTGTGTAACTTCTAACTTGAATTCATTATAATAACAAAGCCTCTACATTTTCATGTAGAGGCTTTGTTAATTTTTAGGAATGAATAAAAACTATTGAAGCACTTATTTCTTTTTAATCTTGTCACTCGCAGCCTTTTCTCTAGAAGAACTAACTATACCGTAAATCGTTACAGCCATAGCCGTTAAAAGAAATCCAAATACAAAATAATTACTAGCCTCAAATGTCATACACATAATACCAGTAGTTATAAGTACGCCACCAAAAGTTGACACCCATTCTCCTTTTGTGCTTTTTTGAATTTTCATGAAACTATTTCTATTGTTAGAAATGTCAATATACAACTAACAACACACATAGTTAACGCCTAGGCAAATCACTCTCTTCATCTTTTAATGGAAGCTCAGAACTTCCCATTAAAAACTTATCTACGTGATGTGCTGCTTGACGCCCTTCAGAAATTGCCCAGACGATAAGTGATTGCCCTCTACGCATATCACCTGCTGCAAATATCCCCGAGACATTGGTGCTATAATCAGTTGCCTTAATGTTACCTCTCAAATCTGTGTCGAGATGTAATTGGTCAATTAATGTTTTTTCTGGTCCGGTGAAACCTAATGCTAGAAATGCCATGTCACATTCCCATTTTTTTTCTGAATTAGGAACTTCTTTTAGTTCACGTCTACCACTTTCATGAGTAATCCACTCCACCTCTGAAGTAATTAATCCTGTTAGATTTCCAGCAGCGTCCCCCACAAATTCTTTGGTTGATATACTAAACACACGATCAACCCCTTCTTTATGTGAAGAACTTGTGCGCAGTCGCATAGGATAATATGGCCAAGGCTGTTCTGTAGGTCGCTCTACAGTAGGCTTATTAAGAATCTCAAAGTTAGTCACACTACTTGCTCCTTGCCTATTACTCGTGCCTATACAATCAGAACCTGTATCTCCCCCTCCTATTACAACAACGTTTTTACCGGTTGCTACAATTTCTTCTTCCCAATCATTTAGACCATCTTGACGCTCATTATTTTGTTTTAAAAAATCCATTGCTTGATACACTCCTTTGAGATGAGCACCCTTAATGGGAATAGATCTTCTCACAGTAGCCCCACCGCAAAGTACAATAGCATCATACTCATCTTGGAGCGCCTCTACACTTATATTTTGCCCAACATTTGCATTCGTTTTAAAGGTAATCCCCTCTTCTTCAAGAACCTCAAGACGACGGTCTATTACATTTTTCTCCATCTTAAAATCTGGAATTCCATAACGTAATAATCCGCCTACTTTTGCGTCTCTTTCAAAAACAGTTACCGTATGTCCAGCTCTATTGAGCTGTTGTGCTGTAGCAAGTCCAGAAGGTCCAGATCCAATAACAGCAACAGATTTCCCCGTACGTTTTAAAGGTGGTTGCGCTATAATCCAACCTTCGTCAAATGCACGCTCTACTATATTTTTTTCAATATTTTCAATACTTACAGGGTCTTCATTAATACCAAGAACACAAGCCTCCTCACATGGAGCAGGACAAAGTCTTCCTGTAAATTCTGGAAAATTATTTGTCGCATGCAGTATCCCTGCAGCCTCTTGCCAGCGACCTTTATACACTGCATCGTTAAAATCTGGTATGAGGTTCCCTAGTGGGCATCCAGAATGACAAAACGGAATCCCGCAATCCATACATCTTCCTCCCTGCTTTTTGAGATCTGACTCTTCAAGAGGAACGGTAAATTCTTTATAATTTTTTAAGCGTTCCTCCGGAGCTACATAGCTCTCATCTTTACGCTTATATTCTAAAAATCCTGTTACTTTTCCCATCTCTTAGTTTGCTAATTTTTGTTCTTCCTCTAACCTAATTAAAGCCTGGCGGTATTCTTCTGGTAACACTTTCGTGAAATTGCCTATTTCCACATCCCAATTTTCTAGAAAACGTTGTGCTAGTGGAGATTGTGTGGCATTATAATGGTTTTCAACCAACTGTCTAAGCTCCTCACGGTCTTGAGTTTCTTCTACCTTTAAGAAGTTTAAGCCTTCTGAGTTTGCTTTTCGCGAAAGCGAGCTATCAACATCATACACATATGCAATTCCGCCACTCATTCCAGCCCCGAAGTTTCTTCCCACAGCTCCTAAAATCACTGCTACTCCTCCTGTCATATACTCACAACCATGATCACCTATACCTTCTACCACAGCTCTAGCTCCCGAGTTACGTACACAAAAACGCTCTCCAGCCTTTCCATTAATGTAAGCCTCTCCAGCAGTGGCACCATAAAATGCTACGTTTCCAATAATGACATTATCTTCAGGAATAATGGTCGCCTCTACAGGTACTTTTACAATCACTTTTGCGCCAGAAAGCCCTTTACCTATATAATCATTTGTATTTCCAGTTACCGAAAGTGTAAGTCCATGCGTTGCAAATGCCGCAAAACTCTGCCCAGCCGAACCTTCAAAGTTGATTTTTAATGTATTTTCTGGCAATCCATTAACTCCATAAATTTTTGAAATCTCATTACTTAAAATGGCTCCTACTGCTCTGTCTTCATTTGTAATCTTAAGATCAAGCGTGGTTTTCTCTTTTCTGAATAATGCAGGGTGTGCCTGAGATATAATTTTAAAATCTAATGCCTTTTCTAAATCGTGATCTTGCTTTTCGATATTTCTCAAGGATTGCCCTTCCTTAACTTCTACTTTATGAAGAATAGGAGACAAATCGAGTCCTAATGCTTTGTACTGATCGATAGTCTTGTTGCGGTCTAGCTTTTGTACTTGCCCGACCATCTCATCTACCGTCTTGAAGCCAAGCTTTGCCATAATCTCACGAAGCTCTTGCGCTACGAAATACATGAAGTTTACCACATGCTCCGGCTTTCCTTTAAAACGTTTACGCAACTCTGGATTTTGTGTTGCAATTCCCACAGGACAAGTATTTAAATGACATACACGCATCATAATACATCCAGAAGCTACTAGTGGTGCTGTGGCAAATCCAAATTCCTCTGCTCCCAAAAGACATGCGATTGCTACGTCTCTACCGGTTTTAAGTTGGCCATCACACTCTAACCTCACACGACCACGCAAATCATTCATAACGAGTGTTTGCTGTGCTTCGGCGAGTCCTAACTCCCACGGAAGCCCCGTATGTTTTAATGAAGTAAGTGGCGTTGCACCTGTACCTCCATCATGCCCAGAGATTAAAATCACATCTGCCTTAGCTTTTGCAACACCTGCGGCCACAGTCCCTACACCTACTTCTGATACTAATTTCACATTAATACGTGCCTCTCTATTTGCAGATTTAAGGTCATAAATAAGCTGTGATAAATCTTCAATTGAATAAATATCATGGTGTGGTGGTGGAGAAATCAATCCTACATATGGAGTAGAATTACGTGTTTTTGCAATTTCTGGATTTACTTTAGGCCCAGGCAACTGCCCTCCTTCACCAGGTTTTGCTCCTTGAGCCATTTTTATTTGAATCTCTGCAGCATTTGTCAGGTAGTTTGAAGTAACACCAAAACGCCCAGAAGCTACTTGCTTGATTGCACTGTTTTTCCAGTCACCATTTACATCTTTATAAAAACGCTCTTGATTTTCTCCTCCTTCACCAGAATTTGATTTACCATCTATACGATTCATCGCTACAGCTAGTGTCTCGTGTGCCTCTTTACTAATAGATCCATAAGACATTGCTCCCGTTTTAAAACGTTTTACTATATCCGTCCACGGCTCTACTTCGTCAATATCTATAGGATCATAGTTTGTAAACTCAAACAAGCCTCTAATAGTCATTAGTTGTTTAGCTTGATTATTTACACGATCTGCATATTCCTTATAAATTACTGGCTTATTGCTTCGTACAGATTCTTGAAGTTTTGCAATCGTAAGCGGATTAAATAAATGCGCCTCCCCATCTCTTCTCCATCTATACTCACCACCTATTTCTAGTGGTAAGTCTGCAGCAATTTCCTTTTTATCGTAAGCAGCTGTATGACGCTTACTTATTTCTCCTTCTAGTTGATGCAATCCTACACCCTCAATTCTAGTCACTGTGCGCGGAAAGTATTTTGAAACTACTTTTTTACTAATACCTATACATTCAAATAATTGCGAACTGCGATATGAATTAAGTGTAGAAATACCAATCTTATTCATCACCTTGAGCACGCCTTTACCTACAGCCTTATTGAAGTTTTGAATAGCCTCCTCTACATCTACACTAGCAAGCTCAAGATCTTCTGGGTGATTTTCTATAATCTCATTTACCATATATGGGTTAATCGCGCTCGCACCATAACCAAATAATAGTGCAAAGTGATGCACTTCCCTAGGCTCTGCAGACTCAATAATTAAACTTAATTGAGATCTCTTCTTATGAGTTGCTAGTCCGTTGTTTACATAAGAACATGCTAACAATGCTGGTATAGGTGCCTCTGTAATTGACGTATTTCTATCTGATAGAATAACAATATTTGCTCCCTCATCAAGCTGCTTGCTTACGTTTTGCAAGAGTTTTTCTAGTGCCTCCTCGAGGCCATTATGACCTCTCTCTACCTGATATAACATCGGTACAGAAACTACTTTGAAGTTTTTGTCATCTAGACTTTTAATCTTGTCTAAATCTTGTTTTGATATAACTGGGTTTTGGATTTTAAGTTTTCTACAATGCGCAGCATTAATGTCAAAAATATTATAATCGGCTCCCAGGGTTAGAGAAATATCTGTAATCAGCTCCTCTCTTATTCCATCAAGAGGCGGATTTGTTACTTGAGCAAACAATTGTTTAAAGTAATTATAAATGAGCTGCGGTCTTTCTGAAAGCGCAGCAATAGGAGCATCATTACCCATTGAACCTATAGGTTCTTTAGCATTTGCAGCCATGGGTAATATGATGGTATTTATATCTTCTTGTGTGTACCCAAAGGTGATCAAACGCTCCTTGAGTGGTGCTTCATTTAAAAATAGCGGACACTCATTATAAGGAATATCCCTTAAGTGAATTAAATTTTCATCAAGCCATTCTTGATACGGGTGACGCGTTGCAATCTCCTCTTTTATTTCCTCATCATTAATGATACGGCCTTGCGCCATATCTACTAGAAACATTTTACCAGGCTCGAGACGACCATGGAACTGCACATTGCTAGGCTCAATATCTACCACACCAATTTCAGAAGCCATAATCACGTAGCCATCCTTTGTCACAGAATAACGAGATGGACGCAATCCATTACGATCAAGTACCGCTCCTATATAATTACCATCTGTAAACGGGATAGACGCTGGACCATCCCAAGGCTCCATAAGGCAGGAATTAAATTCATAAAAAGCACGTTTTGCAGGAGACATCTCCTTATTTTTCTCCCACGCTTCTGGCACGAGCATCATCATTACCTCTGGAAGTGAGCGACCTGTCATTAATAGCAGCTCCACCACCATATCCATAGAAGCACTATCAGATTTGCCTGGGATTACCACTGGAAGAACAGCTTTAATATCCTCTCCAAAAAGCGGACTTTCCATAAGTTCTTCTCTGGAGTACATACGAGTTACATTGCCTCGCAATGTATTAATCTCTCCATTATGACACATATATCTAAAAGGCTGTGCAAGATCCCAAGTAGGGAATGTATTTGTTGAAAAACGCTGATGCACAAGTGCCAGGCGCGTCACAACCCTAGGATCCATCAAGTCTTTATAATAAACTTTAATGTCTTGAGGCATTAACAGCCCTTTATAAATGATTGTTTTGGTTGAAAAACTAGGTACATAAAAGAATGAACTTTCAGATAGCTTAGAATCATATATAGTGTGTTCTGCAATTTTACGTGCAGTAAACAACTTTAAGTTGAATGCAAATTCTGGAGTGGGTTTTTGTTGCGCTTTCGCGAAAGCGGGATTTTTATCACCACCGTCATATGAAACAAAGATTTGCTTTACAAAGGGCTCAGAAACCTGAGCAATCTCACCTAAGATAGATTTATCTACCGGCACATCTCTCCATCCTATAATATGAATGCCTTGATCTGTAAGACTCTTCTCAAACACCGAAATACAGTAATCTCGTTGATTTTGTTTACGAGGGAGAAACACATTACTCACTGCATAACTTCCTTCTTGTGGCAACTCAAAATCACAGCTCGCTTGAAAATAATCATGAGGGATATCTATAAGTATTCCTGCACCATCTCCCGTTCTTCCATCTGCACTTACCGCTCCTCGATGCTCTAGTTTTTCAAGAATTTCTAGTGCTTTGTGGATAATGTCGTTTGACTTTATTCCTTTTAAACTACAAATGAATCCTGCTCCACAAGCATCGTGTTCAAATTCTCTTAAATATAATCCCTGATCCTTAAGCATTGTCTACATTTTTATGGTAAAACCATTATTACTTATTCACAAGATAATCCTACTTATCTAAGGGTCAAAAATCACATCTCATTATTACGATTAATAAAATATAGATACTTAATATTTCACAAAAGTTCATTATTAGGTATGTTATTTTATCATATTCTGATTCTTAAATTATCTTAAAAACCACGAAAACGTTATAGCTATTTTAATGAATACTGTTAAAATCAACAATATCCTCAACAATAACGCTTGATTTTTAAAAAAAACGCAATAACCTCAAAACACATATCTCAATAAAATCACATTTTATTTGCCACACCCCTAATTTTATAGGGGTCATTTTAAAAAAACCATAAAAATTTACAAAACACCTGCATATTTCACACCCTTAACTAAATTTTAAGATACATTTGAGACCTAATCAACAAAATATCACACTCTTATGAAGTTCATTATTACGTTCTTAGTGCTGGCCATTACCACCACTTCCTTATTTGCTCAAGAAGAATCAACAAAGAAAAAATTTAGTGTAGAGGGAAGCGTCGATACTTACTTTAGACAAAATCTTTCTGGACCAAATGGTGAGGATGCTATCGCTCCAAACACCTCTTTTGCAAATCGCAATGGCTTTGCAATAGGTATGGCAAATGTGATAGGCTCTTTTGAAAGTGAAAATGGAAAAGTAGGTGCAGTCGCAGATTTAGTTTTTGGCCCTAGAGGTGAAGAAGCGGTTTTCCTATCTGGACCTTCTTCAAACATTGTAAACCAACTATACGTTTACTGGAATGTTTCGGAAAAAGTAAAACTTACTTTAGGAAATTTCAATACGTTCTTAGGTTATGAAGTAATCTCTCCCACTCTTAACTTCAACTACTCTACGTCTTATATGTTTTCATATGGACCATTTTCTCATACAGGTATAAAAGCAGATTTTACACTGTCTGAAGATTGGAGCGCAATGCTTGGTGTACTCAACCAAACAGATGCAACAGAATTTAATTTTGACAACGACTATACATTAGGCGCTCAATTAGGTTATAAAACCACTTACCTTAACTTTCTATATGGAAAACAAGGAGGAAGCACAGAAAGTACGTTCCAAGTAGATCTTACTACTGGTCACGATCTATCAGATGACTTTTACCTAGGTCTCAACGCTACATATAATGATACAGACGGAGCTTCATTTTATGGTGTTGCGCTATATCCACAATACAAAACATCAGAATCCTTTACACTAGGACTGAGAGGAGAATACTTTGCAGAAGCAGAAGGTGGTGCTGGAGCCATAGGAGGTTATGATGATGAAGGAGATGCATCTGTACTTGCAGTTACTCTTACTGGAAGTTATACCGTAGGTGATCTAACCATCAAACCAGAATTTCGTTTAGACAGTGCAAGTGAAGACACCTTCCTTGATACTGACCTTGAACCTAACAGCTCATTATCTTCATTTCTAATAGCAGGCATATATAAATTTTAAATACCCTAAAACATGAAAAAAATAGAAGCAATCATACGCAAATCCAAATTCTCTGCAGTAAAAAAAGCACTGCATGATGTAGGTGTAAACTTCTTCTCCTATTGGGATGTTACTGGACTTGGTAACGAAAAAAAAGGTTCTGTTTACCGCGGCGTGAGCTATAGCACCAGCGACATACAAAGACGCTATTTAAGCATCGTAGTAAATAATGAATTTGAGGAGATTACCATTAAAACAATTATCGAGTCTGCTCGTACTGGCGATGTAGGTGACGGTAAAATCTTTGTCTCAGATATAAGTGAGTGCTATCGCATACGCACCGGAGAGAAAGGAAATCAAACACTCAAGTAGTCTAAAAACTTATAATAATATAGCATTAACAACTTATGGAAATTTTAACTGTAAATAACGTATGGATGATGATCTGTACTGGTCTTGTTTTCTTCATGCACCTTGGCTTTTCATTTTTAGAAATAGGTCTTACTCGTCAAAAAAACACCATCAACATTCTCTTTAAGAATATTTTTATCATCACAGTAGGTCTACTACTTTATTGCTTAGTAGGCTTTAATCTTATGTATCCCGGAGAGTTTAATGGGTTTTTAGGCTTTGCAGGTTTTGGCCTAAATGCACCTCTTAACGCAGAAGGTGTTCTTGATCTTACTTATAACGAAGGCTACACCTACTGGACAGACTTCCTTTTTCAAGGGATGTTTGCAGCAACAGCAGCAACCATTGTATCTGGAGCCGTAGCAGAGCGTATTAAAATAGGTCCTTTTATGATCTTCGTATTACTTTATGTTGGATTTGTATACCCTATCGCTGGTTCTTGGAAATGGGGAGGTGGATTTTTACAAACATTAGAAACACCTTTTTATGATTTTGCTGGATCTACACTTGTTCACTCTGTAGGAGGATGGGCTGCACTCGTTGCCGTATTCTTACTGGGATCACGTATAGGGAAGTTTGATGAAAATGGTAAACCACAAGCCATCCCTGGACATAATGTACCACTCGCAACGGCAGGTGTACTTATCTTATGGTTAGGTTGGTTTGGCTTTAATGGAGGTTCTGTACTATCTGCAGATCCTGCGCTTACTTCACTTACACTTGTTACAACTTCACTTGCAGCAGCAGCTGGAGGAGTATTTGCTTTTCTTGTATCTACCTTAATGTATAAAAACTATGACCTCACCATGTTTTTAAATGGTATACTAGGAGGTCTTGTAGGTATTACCGCGGGAGCAGATGTAATGAGCCCTACAGATGCGATTGCCATAGGCGCTATTGCAGGAGCTATCATTGTGTTTGGTGTTGCGCTTGTAGACAAACTAAGACTAGACGATCCTGTAGGAGCTATTGCAGTACACTTAATTTGTGGTATTTGGGGAACACTTGCAGTGGGTATTTTTGGAAGCTTAGCTAGTGGAGCTCAATTTGTGAGCCAGCTTATAGGTGTAGGATCTTATGCTGTTTTCTGTATTATCACTTCATTTATTATACTGTTTGTTCTTAAGAAGACAGTTGGCATTAGAGTTTCAGAAACTGAAGAAATTGAGGGACTTGACCCTCACGAACACGGAATGAGTGCTTATCCAGATTTCCGTTTAAACGAGCATTAATATTGAGTTTTGTGCTATGTGTATGTAAGCCTCGACCATTTTTGGTCGGGGTTTACTGTTTTTAGGGTTTTTGGTTTTGCTTTCGCGAAAGCGTAATAAATTTAATTACCTTAGAGTAATGAATGAAACACCCACTACAGTTACAAATATCCTGATGGTTTGTCTAGGAAACATATGCCGCTCTCCCCTTGCCGAAGGTATTTTAAGATCTAAACTAGATGCAACCCATTTTAATGTAGACTCCGTAGGCACAGGAGACTGGCATGTGGGAAATCCGCCAGACCCTAGGAGTGTAAAAGTAGGTTTATCTCATGGTGTAGATATCTCAGGACTTAGAGGACGACAGTTATCTGAAAGTGACTTTAATGATTTTGACCATATTTATGTGATGGATCAAAACAATCTAGAAGATGTGCTAGCGAAAGCAACTACTGACGAGCAACGCCGTAAAGTGGTAATGATTCTTGATGTGGTTTTTCATGGAGAAAAAGTAGATGTTCCAGACCCATATCATGGAAGTGCAGAAGACTTTGAGAGAGTGTATGAAATGCTAGATACAGCCTGTGACCAGATTGCAAAAGAACTAGCGTAATTTATTACATCATACATCTCATTAGAAATTATAGACATTGCAAAAGTAACTATTGCCCATATCCCGCGATGTAATTATATTGCAATCTATACCATAACCCCAACCTATAAACTACGTACCTATGAGTTCATTTACTGTTACTGGAAAATTATATCTGATACCCACTACTCTAGGTGACACAAGCGCACTAGAAGTAATGCCTATCTCTGTAAAAAAGGTAGTAGAATTTATAGATACGTACATCGTAGAAAATGAGAAAACGGCGCGTCGCTCCATTAAAGCGATATCTCCAGGTAAATCGCAGCCCTCATTAAAATTATTTCCACTAAATAAATACACAGATATTGCTGAGCTTCCATCTTATTTAGAGCCATGTTTACAAGGAGAATCTGTAGGGTTACTATCTGAAGCTGGAGTTCCAGGTGTCGCAGATCCCGGAGCAGAAGTCGTAAAAATTGCACATCAAAAAGGTATCCAAGTTGTGCCACTTGTAGGTCCATCATCTATACTTATGGCAATGATGAGTAGCGGTATGAATGGTCAAAACTTTGCTTTTAATGGATATCTACCTATTGACGCACAACAGCGCAAGCAAGAGTTAAAACGATTAGAACGACTATCTTCTGAGCAGGGACAAACGCAATTATTCATTGAGACTCCATATCGCAATAATAAAATGCTAGAAGACATTTGCAATACTGTTCATCCTGAAACACAAGTTTGTATTGCATGTGACATCACGCTTCCTACAGAATATATTGTAACAAAAAATGCTTCTTTCTGGAAAACTAATGCACCAGATCTACACAAAAGACCTGCTATTTTTATAATTCACAAGTCGTATTAACTTAGCGCCTTAAATTAGCTGGCCTAGGGTATTTTTGATGGATTTTTTTAATCATAGGTTCTAGACCATTTACTTTTATTTCCATCATTTCTTGAAGTAACCTTCCCAGCTTACCTTCTGGAAAACCTTGCTGTCTAAACCATACAAAATATGATTCTGGCAGATCTACTAGGTACCAACCTTTGTATTTACCAAAAGGCATTCTATAATAAGCCATCTCGATAAGGTGATCTTGTGCTTCTTTATGTATGTCTGCCATGCTTTTTATTTTTTAATCACCGTTTTACCCTCAATCGTTATTGCCGAACCTTCTATCAAATAAATAGAGGTAGGCTTCTGTGTTTGCAGGAAGCTAAATTTAGCACCATACATTGCGCTAAAGTCAATATCAAACGTTGCTTTCTTTATAGGATGATGATTCCATCGCGGGTGCGTCACCTCGTACTCATTCGTTTTAAACTTAGAAGGACTCGCATATCCCCAGTAATGTTCTGATATAAATTCCATCTCGCTATTCTTCTCGATGGGTTGTGAAGCTACAGCAGCCTCTATATCAATAGACTGCCAGGTACCATCTTTTTTCCATCCATATGAGATCTTACGCTCTTCATTTGTAATTTCCCACTCATGTCGCATGGGTAACGTTTCATAGCTCTCGTTATAGAGTGCGTTTGCTACAATAGAAATCGCAGGTTTAGGAACTACTTCTTTTATAAACACTGCTCCACGTTTCCAAATACCACCATCTTTTCTGCGCACATAAAAACGTAGATTAACTTCTTCAAAATTTACGTGAAAGGGGATTTTAATACCCTTTATGCGTGTATCCATAAACATAAAGGCAATGACACTCACATAACATTTGCCTTCATAAAAATCTAGCTCTGTTCCATAAGGGACATAGGGTTCTAAAAGAGCAGGCTCTACCTCATAATTAATAAAGGCAAGCTGTCGCCATGCTGCAGTAAGGAAGCTCATAGAGTTATAGTGTGATTGTGATTAATATAAAAAACTGCTAGCCTCACCTGGATTCTAAAGCAGTATCGCCTACTGCTGATACACTTTTACACCATCTACATACGTAGCAGCGACTTTTAAGTTAGGAATTTTATCCTCTTCTACCGTCATAATATCTTCATCCATGATGATGAAATCTGCAAACTTCCCAGTTTCAATACTTCCTTTCTCATCTTCTTCAAAATTTGAATAAGCAGCCCAGATTGTCATTCCTTTTAATGTTTCTTCTCTAGTAAGTGCATTCTCCATCTGGTATCCACCTTCTGGATATTGTTTAAGATCTTTACGAGCAACAGATGCATAAAACGTATAAAACGGACTTACCTGCTCTACAGGAAAATCTGTTCCTAGGATTACAATTCCAGATTGATTTAATAAGTCTTTGTATGCATATGCTCCTTTGATGCGCTCTGCTCCTACTCTATCTTCTGCCCAATACATATCGCTAGTAGCGTGTGTAGGCTGTACCGATGGTAAAATCTTATCGCTAAAAACGCCAAAATCTTCTCTAGAAACTATTTGTGCGTGTTCTACTTTCCATCTTGGATCTGTTTTAGATGCAAGTACTTTTTCATAAGCTCTAAGCACGACAACATTTGCACTATCACCTATTGCATGTGTATTCATTTGGAAATCTGCAGCGGCGATACGTTTTGCAAGATCATTCATCTCTTCAGATGGTGTGATCATCGCTCCAAAATGCCCATCCTTATCACTATAAGCCTCACGCATTGTTGCACCACGAGAACCAAGAGCTCCATCTCCGTACACCTTTATAGAACGCACATTAAGACGATCTGTTTTTACTTTTCCTGTAGTTAGGTAGTGATCTAGATTTTCTTCATTATTAGATAACATTGCATATACTCTCATTTGCAAACTTCCAGCTTGCTGAAGGCTATCTATAAGTTCTACAATGTTTTTGTTAAGACCTGCATCGTTTACTGTAGTTAGGCCGTAAGAAAAACAAAGCTCTTGTGCTTCTAGTAAGACTTGAGCACTTTCGGCAGTGCTAGGTTGTGGTAATACTGCGTCAACTAATGTTTGCGGTGTGTCAATAAGAACACCCGTCACTTTGCCATCTACAAGTACTACTTCTCCTCCACTTACCTTTGTAGAAGCGTCAATACTGGCAAGATCTAACGCTTTTTGATTTACTAAATATGCGTGACCATCCACACGTTCTAAAACAACAGGAACATCTGGAAATAAAACATCTAATCTATCTTTAGTTGGAAATTCTTTTACAGCCCAGTCATTCTGATCCCATCCTCTTCCTCTCAAGACTGTTGCATCAGGATTTGCCTTTGCAAACTCAGATACTTTTGCAATTACCTCATCATAACTTTCAGTACCAACGAGGTCTGCAATTTGGAGGTTTTGACCTAATCCATAAAAGTGACAGTGGCCGTCTATAAGTCCTGGCAATACTGTTTTTCCAGTAGCATCTATTATTTCAGCAGCTTCATACTTTTCAGTAATGTCGTTAGACGTACCTACTGCTATAAATTTTCCATCTTTGATTGCAAAAGATTCCGCTTTCGCGAAAGCGTTATCTACCGTATACACATTTGCATTTGTGACAATAAGATCTACAGATTGCTTAGTCTCGCAAGAGAATAATAAAGGAAGAATTGCTAAAGAATATAGAATTTTACGCATCGTTGGTTTTTTGTTTAAAAATACAAAAGACTCCTACTACGTTGATAATTTTTATCTAGGTTTATGAACCTCAAGATTAACTTTTGCATCTTGAAGGCGACCTATAATTGGGGTGAAGATCAATCTCTACATCATAAGTAATATTATATAGCTCCAAAACTGCGTCTATTCTATCTTTTTTGAGCTTTTCTTCGTGAAGCTTTAATGCGTATGTACTATACATCTTAATGCTATATGATAAAAACTTATAAGCGAAAATAAAAATAAAGAAAGGTAATCCATACAATTTAAAAATTACATAATATCCAGGGGATTTCATGGATTCAAGTATTGTATACATGTAGTATAGGAAATAAACTCCAACACCTATTAAGAATAATCCTAACATCCCAAAAATAAAAACACTAATATTCTTTGAGTGTTTTTCAGCTTTAGCATACTCAAAAACAACGTTAACCTCCCTTAACCGATTTTTAAATTTTGTAGAAAACAGTTTTTTTGAGCACGTGCGATTAAAATCCGGCTTGCGTTTTGTGAGATTACAAATAGAACCCTCACGCAAGTTTTTACGCTGGTGATTACAAAGTTCGCAGTGCCAATTATTATTCAATAGTCTCTAATATCTTAAATAACTGCTCATATCTTAATAACAGACTGGCCTAAAGATATACATTATAGAAAAAACCACCCTGACTCTGTACTACATTTTCAACATTTGAAAACTGTACATCTGAGTAGTTGTTTATATTACAACATTCTCCCTCTAGAAACTCCACGTTAAAAGACAAATCTGTTTCAAAGCCATCAGGAACGGCTATGCGCAATATCACATTAGAGCGACTTTCAGAAAAGGCATTAAGTGCCACTTGAGCTATTTGTGAATCAGCAGAAATTCCAGTAAAAAAAGGGAAGTCTGCATTGTTCGATACATCTGTAATTACTAACTCATCAAAAGAATATGTATCGTTAAAAAACACATCTTCTCCAGTTTCGGCATCTAAAAATTGTATAATAATATTACCTGACGCACAAGATACAGCACTACAGTCTGCTAGTGCACTATCTACATCACTACTACAAGAACTTAATATAATAATGAATGCTAGTGCACCTATTAATCTCTTCATAACCTTAGGGGTTTATATGGAAGATGCAGTCCTTGCAGAAAGGTTGCTTTTAAAAGTCAAATTTATAAGTAGCCCCCACCATTCCTTGAAGGCCTTGCACTTCATAGTTAAGCCATTTCTCGTAATTACTGTCTAGAATATTGTTTACACGAGCAAATGCAGACAAACGATTATTAAAGCGATATCCCACATGAGCATTTGCATCAAAATAGCTATCTAAGGTTTGTACTGTATTTGTAACCAAAAGATCTGTAGGATCGTTACTAGACACTAAATCACTGCGCTCACCCACAAAAAATAAATTAACCCCAGCAAACCATTTTTCTGTAATCTGATAATCTGCAAAAACAGATGCTTGCAAGTCTGGAAGGTTCCAAGCTTCTTGCTGGCTATCTGTGTTATAAGTATAATATTGACCGTTTACTTTCATTTTAAAGTTTGCATTCACATCAAAATTAAGCTCCGCAAATACTCCTACTGTATTAATATCATCATAAGCGATTGAGAAAGAGTTTCCGTTTGCATATCCATTTGCACCAAAACCATTACCACTTTGCGAGTATGGATTGTGAATGAATAAAGCCTTATCACTCTCTGCCGTATAACTTGCACGTAGGTTATAACTCAAAGCTTCAGATAATTTACCCTTCATTCCTAAATAACCGTCGTACTGTTTATCTGTTGGCTTGATAGTAAGTGTAGGTGATATAAAAGGATTTTCTTGTGCAAAATCATGGTAGTTATTTTGTTGTAATCCACCTTCAAGTCCTGCATACGCAATGAAATAATCTCCAGCCACTCGGTAAGATGCTGTAATTTTTGGATACACAAAAAAGTCTGTTTCACTTGCCTCAGTATCTAGCGACACCATTGCCTCTACTCCTAAAGTCACTTCAAGGTCATCTCTTAAAATTACAAGACTTGGATTAATCCCAGCATTAAGAAAGCTATAATTGATTTCTGTATCTGCGGTATCAAATGCGTTGTCAAAAGAACCACTTACATAATCTGCTGTTACTTTAGTAGTAATAAGCTCTCCCGCAATAGGAAACTCAAACGTAGGAGCAACTACCGCTCTAAGTTCGCCGCTATCTTGATCATCACCAAAATATCTCAACGTAGCATTTGCTTTCTTAAAGAAAGAATCTTGCAAACTCACACTACCATTTAATCCCGCTGTGAGAAAAGAATGAGACACGTCAAAATCTTCATTAAATAACGGTGTGTTACCCGCTCCGTTAATTGTTTTAAGCTCCTCAGGAATTCCATACCAGTTATATACTTGATGCTTTGCATCAAGATCTGCTCTCCAAGTCATATCACGCTCGCGTGCCCCATAACTTAAATTAAGTCTGCTATCATAAAAATAATCATCTACTACGGTTCCATCAATTCCGCCCTGAGAAGAGTTATGGTTTAAAAAGACACCAAAATCCTCTGTACGGCTTATTTGAAAATTACTGTAAAGCTCTGCTAAAACAGATGTATAGCTACCAAAACCAACAGTTGCATAGTTGTCATACAACTTCTCTTTTTTAGTTTTCTTTACTACGGCAGCTTTACCTTTGGCTGGAGTAAACGTACTCGCTACAGGCACAGAAAAGATACTATAGGTCACCTTCTTTTTTGCCGTAGTGATAGAGTCATTAAGCGCAGGTGTCGCTTTTACTTTAAAAGCATCACTTATGGTAGGAGTATACGCTTTTACAACGTTTACCACCTCTGTACCTATGGTAGACTCTTCTTCTTGTGCAGTAACTACCTGTGCAAGAAGCATTGTAAATGCAACAAGTCCTAAGTTATATAATGTATTGAATGAACGATTCATATAATGTATTGTCTTAATTCGTTAGACGTTTGTCTTATTTATAAAGCAAGTGATGTGTTGATGTATTAATCAACAATTACCCTTTTTCTACAGAGGCATTTGTTTTTCCTTCTGCTTGTTTAATAATTGCTAGTTCGCCACGTGCTTTTTCTACAGTTTCTGGATAATCTGCAAAGTTTGTAATCACACTTTCTAAAATGTATGTTGCTTGATATGCATCTCCTAGTGCATAAAAATTCTTTGCCATAAGCACAAGTCCTTTGGCTCCATACTCTTTAAAACCGCTGTAGTCTTTAGCTAGTTTTTGCACTGCGACATTAGATGCTTCAAAGTTTTGAGCCTCATTTTTAAAATAAGCATCATAATATAAAGCCTCTGCTGCTAGTGCTCCTGTAGCAATTTTCTGAACCTCAGCATACGCCGTTTTAGCTCTTGCTTTATCACCTGTTTTTATAGAAGAGCGAGCAATTATTATTTGCGCATCACTTTTTACTGCATTGTCAATTTTTGCATTTCCAAGCACTTTTTCGGCATAGCTCACTGCTTTTGTCAAGTCTTCACCTTCATAAAAAGATTTCATCAGGTTAGACTGAGCAAAAACAATATTCTGTGGGAAGTCTGCTTCTGTTTCTAGTCGTTTTAACACCGGAATTGCAGCCGTGTAGTTTTTATCTGTAAGATATACTTGCCCTAAACGTGCAAGAGCTTGCTCTGTAAATTCGCTACGCTCCTTTGTTATAACAAATTGGTAATGCGGAATTGTTTTTTTGTATTCCGCTTTCGCGAAAGCGAGCTGCCCTAAATAAAAATGAGCCTGTAATGCATGCTGTCCATTAGGATAGTCATTCAAGTATGACTCAAAAAGTCGTTCTGCTTGACCTACATTATTCTCCACATACTGCTTCTCTGCCGATGCATATGCAGCATCATCAAGCTCTGCATCCTCCACATCGATAAAATCTAATGTACTCACCCATTGTCCATACTCATCTACACGACCTAGATCTATATAAATAAGCTTTGCCGTAGTCACTGCTTGCAATGCCTCTGGAGTCCCTGGATAATCACCAGCTACCTTGCGCAAAAGTGCGAGTGCCTCGTCAGACTTGTTTTTATTATCAAGTATCAACGCTTTTTTAAGCATTGCTTTTGACACATAAGAGCTACCAGGTAAATCTCTTACTAATTTGTCATAAGCAGTAATTGCTTGATCATTTTTATTTTGAGATACATAAATGTTACCTAATTCATAAAGCGCATCATCGCGATAGGTAGAGTTTGGAAACTTAGTCGAAAAAGTTTGAAGTCCGCTTATTTTGTCTTCATCCTTTTTTATAAAACCATAACTCATCGATTTTTGAAAAGTTGCATAGTCTTGATCTGTCTTGTTAAGCGCTATAGACTTATTATACGCTTCAAGCGCAGGCCAGTATTTACTGCTTATAAAACGGCTATCACCTAGACGTAAATACGCATCATTAAGTTTAGTTTGATCTTGCACATTACTTGCAGCATACGACTCAAAAACGGTCGCTGCTTGTTCATACTGCTTATCAGAAAAATATGCATATGCAAGGTTATAATTGATGTCTTGATATTCTGGAGTACTTGCAGCATTACTGTTATTTAAAAACTGCTTGTACCCTATAATTGCTTCTTTAAAATCATTTGCAACATAATCACTCTCTGCTTTCCAGTAGGTCGCACGTGTCACATATAAAGGATCGCGTGGTTCTTTAAGAGATTTTTTAAATGCTGCAGCAGCCTCTGGATAATTACCTTCATTATAAAGATCAAGCCCATAAAGAAATGCTACTTTTTGATAAGCTACCTTATTATCAAAATTGCTGTTGCTTTCTAGCAAGCGCATTGCCTCTTTGTAATTTTTTGAGGTGATGTAAGAATCTATAAGTAATGCTTCTAGTTCTGTCTTAGCTGGAGATTTTGGATAGGCATCTATATAATCTGTAATTACAGCAGGTGTAGACTTGTAAGCATTACCTATTTCATAGCTCAGCTTTGCATAATTAAGACCACTATCTTCTTTGATTTGTGCATTAAAGTCCATTTCACTTGCATTTTTAAATGCATTGAGCGCTTCTTGCTTTTTATCTAATTTTAGGTAAGATTCTGCTAGGTGGTAATATCCATTTTGTGCTACACTATTATCTCCATCAATAATTTTATTAAATTCATTGATAGCATTTGCATAATCTCCTTGCTTATAATAAGTATATCCTAGCTGATAATAATCTGTGTTATTCCACTTACCACGCTTTCCTTTGTAGGCTTGTAAATATGGTAATGCCTCTGCATACTTCTTTTGGTTAAAATAGCTTTCTCCTATAATTTTATTAAGCTCAGACTTTTCTGTTGGGTTTGCTTTTGCTAGCTGAGACTTCCCTTCTGAAATTGCTTCGTCAAATTTCCCTAACTTAAAATTAAGGTCTGCTTTAAAGTATGCAAGATCCTCATTATATGCTCCTCCTGTCTCTGCTTCTACTTCTTCAAAAAGCTCTTTTGCTTCCTCATAATCATCACCCTCATAAGCCATGAAGCCAATGTAATATTTAGCCTGCGCTCCATATTTTTTTGAATCACGTACGCGGTTTAAATATTTCTTCGCCTCGTCAAAACGATTACTTTTAAAGTAAGCATAGCCATTATTAAAGTAAAAAGTCTCCTTTTCTCCTGCTGTAAGGGTGCTTTCATCTACGCGATCATACCATTTACGAGCATAAGCAAACTTGCCATTATCAAAATAATATTGTGCCACATCAAGAAAAGCACTGTTGCGTTTTGTACTCGTAGGATACTCTGTTACAAAAGTAGTCATGAGGTCATCTGCCCCTTGCTGATTGAGTCGCACTGCCGCGTTTGCAATGTAATACGCACAATCACCTTTTACAGTTGTATCATCTGTATCTCCTTTTACTTCTTCAAAAAGAGTTTGCGCTGCTAGGTATTGCTTGCTATTATATAAGGAAAGTGCCTTATTGAATTGTACAAGATCATTCGTATATATTGCCGATTGTTGCGCTACAGCAATAGTTGAATATAAAAATAATGCAACAAGTACGTACTTGATTTTATGCATAGTTAAGAGTTGTTTTATGAGTTCTGATCATTATCAGGAATAGACTAAAAAATGTAAAATAAGCACGCTTTCGCGAAAGCAAAACACGCTATTTACATCACTTCAAAGTTAAGTTTCTTCCCTAAGCATAACGTCAGAAATCTTTGTTAATTATATAGAGTTGTGAAAAGGATTTTAACAGTCTAGAACAGTACGTTAAAAACATAAAAAAATTAAAATTGAATACCCTGCCCTTAAGGAAATTATAACCTCACATCAGATTTACATACATCTCTAATTAAATTTGACATTCTACTGTAGCTAACAATGCCGAACATTCATTCATACCTTTGTAACGCTATGTAAAAACAAAACACCATGACAGCAATTAAAAAAATCAAACAACTCGGTTTTCAGTGGGAAACCCAAGATCCTTTTCTTTTTTGTGCGTATCATCTAGATAATTACCCGAAAGGTAATGAGCAGCTAGGTCCGGCTGCATCACTACAAGGACGTAATCTAGGAATGGATTTTGAACCCAACGCAGAGGGATGGAATATGTATCACGGCACTACAGTACCAGGATTTCCTGCGCATCCTCATCGCGGTTTTGAGACTGTTACTATTGTAGAGAGAGGTCTTGCAGACCATAGTGACTCTCTAGGAGCTGCTGGGCGTTTTGGGAATGGAGATGTACAGTGGATGACTGCTGGTAAGGGCGTACAGCATAGCGAGATGTTTCCGCTACTGCATGACGATAAAGAAAATCCGCTGTTATTATTTCAGCTTTGGCTCAACCTTCCTAAAAAGAATAAACTGGTTGACCCGCATTTCAAAATGCTATGGAATGAAGACATACCTATTCATAACTTACAAGATGATCATGGAAAAAGTACAAGCATAAAACTCATATCTGGAGATTACAATGATGTAAAGGCTCCAGATGCTGCTCCAGATTCTTGGGCAATGGATGCTAGTAATCACGTAGCCATCTGGCTCATTACTATGGAACCAAATGCCGTATGGAAGTTACCCGAAGCTGCTGCTCAACTAAATAGATCTCTATATTTTTATAATGGAAAAGAAGTAACCATAGAAGGTAATCAGATACCCGTTAATCACAGTATTGATATTTTAAGTGATCAAGAGCTTGAGATAAAAAACGGCAATACCACTGCAAGTTTCTTACTCTTACAAGGAAAACCTATCAATGAGCCAGTAGCGCAGCAAGGACCTTTTGTAATGAATAGCCCTCAAGAAATTCATGAAGCCATTTCCGAATTTAGAAAGACGGCTTTTGGTGGCTGGCCTTGGAGTTCTTATGATCACACACATCCTAAAGAGCGTGGACGTTTTGCACTACATGCAGATGGTCGGGAAGAAGTAAAATAATGCTGTCACATTTTCGCGAAAGCGTTACATAAAAAACACCTCGCCTTTTACAGACGAGGTGTTTACATATAAAACTATAGTGTGGGTAAACTATAATATTTAGTACATAGCTCTTAAAGCTGTTACATCATTTGAGCTAAACTCACCATCCTCATTGTTTGAGAAACAAGCTTGCATGATAGAATCAAAATCTCTTGTTGGAGTTCCAGATAATTGTATTGCTCCTGTAGATCCAGCAGACTCACCTCCGCCGCTTCCACAGCTCGCGCGATCATAGTAATCTGAGTGACGGAAACCTATAGAGTGACCTATCTCGTGTGTAATTACATGCTCATTTACGTTTGTAGATGATCCCTCAAGACCATAAATCTGTACAAACTTATTAGGAAGCCCTTGTGCACTTGGAAAACCAGCTACACCTCCACTTTTTCCAGGATTATTTGCAGTGTTATCATACACTACCATATCACTGTTATTGAAGTTAGTCCCAAAAGTAAGACGGAAACGTAATGCAGATCCTGAGATACGGTTATAGTTATTTACAGCCCACTCTAATGCAGTACGTCCTTTTGTTGAAAGTCCGAAGTTGTCATTACCAGTATATCCTATGATATCTATGGTTCTGTTTGCTCCAGTCACAAGGTTGTTTGTTCTAAACTGCCTTGTGTCTTGGTTTGCTGTCATTTCTTTAAGCTCCTTTGCTGTTACCACAATATCCTCGCCTATATAGATACGTTCTTGCACTGTTCCATCAGGAAGGTGGAAATCTCCTTTTGTTACTGCACCTGCATCAAGCTTAAGATCTTCTCTAATTTTGCCTAGAACACCTGTATCTGTTACGGCTTCTCTAGTTTCTGCTACAAGTTCCTCAGTTACAAGATCATTCTCGATAGCTTCTTCTGTTTCTTTTTCACATGATGTGAATGTAATAGCCATCATCGCGATAGCCATAGCACTAAATTTGAATTGATTTTTCATTTGGATTGTTTATAAGGGTTAACATTTGGTTCAAATTTAACTCTTTTTAACAATTAAAATATAGTAATCATAGCACTACAACGTTTTCGTTATTATTTTTATCATATAATTATTTAAATCCCATAATTATTCGCAAACCGACAAAGGGAATCCTTTTTTTGAAATCAATCACTTGAAAAGCAGCGAACTAAAATCCTAAAAAAAATTAATTTCTTTAATGAAATTGACAAATCCTCCTTATTTACATGTAATAAATCCAAATAAACTCACAATATCTTATTCATTATCCTTAATAATTTTACAACTATTGAGGATTTCGCAATGATATGATCATTCATGAGATATTCTATATCTTGACTTGATTACTGTATGTTGTAATCCTTAAAATCTAAAGGATCAAAGTTTTTAAAATGTCCATTAAGAGCTATAAGTCTTTTAGTCCTATTTACAGACTTTAGTGTAGGTAATGCTATCTCTAGATGTTCTATAAGATATTGTAACCTCTTATCCTCAGAAGATATTTGCAATAACTCATATTCTTGCTCCAAGGTCAATCCCATTTTATGAGCAAGCGTAAAACTTCGTATGGTGTTCACATTAATTTCAGGAGTTTTCATATCAAGCTCATCATAAAAATCAGATAGCAATGTAATAAGTCTTATTTTACGAGAAGAAGATGGCTCTTGACGTTCCTCAATAAATGTAACCTCCCCTCCAGCATATAATCGTTCTCCTAGCGTATTATAAAAGTTGATCAGTTTAAAAACCCTCAAGCCCTTACAGATAATATCTGCAGCTCCAGAAGGATAACGTTTTACAACCTGTGTAACTTCCATTTCTGTACCATAGGCAAGACTATTATTTATATAAGTGGGAATACCAAAGGTGATTCCTCCAGATTCACAATCTTGTAGTAATTGCTGGTACCTATCTTCAAACACATGTAAATTGAGAGGCTCACCTGGAAAGGCTACCATTTCTAGCGGGAACATGGGGAGTATTGCTGTAGTCATAACACTGTTTTATGTATGAAAAATACAAAAGCTTCTGCTTACTGTTATATAATGAACAATTTTTAACCTTATTGTTCAACATTTCTAGACATTGTATCTTATGAATTTACAAAACTCTTCTAATTTTGCTTTAAATACGTTAAGATGAAAAATAGAGATCTTTTAAACGTGGTCAACACCCACGGAAGTCCAGTTTATGTATACGATGCAGAGACTATTACGACACAATATAATAGACTTACTAATGCATTTAAGGATGTAAAACAGTTAAGACTTAACTACGCCGTAAAAGCTTTAAGCAACATTTCTATATTACAGCATCTAAAGAGCTTGGGTTCTGGACTAGACACGGTTTCTATTCAAGAAGTACAGCTAGGACTTCTAGCTGGCTTTACTCCAGATCGCATCATCTTTACACCTAATGGTGTCTCACTTGCAGAGATAGAGGAGGTAGCACAAATGGGTGTTCAAATCAATATAGACAATCTTTCTATATTAGAACAGTTTGGGACTAAGCATCCTCAAATACCTGTGTGTATCCGCGTGAATCCTCACGTAATGGCAGGTGGAAACACTAACATTTCTGTAGGGCACATCGATAGTAAATTTGGGATTAGTATTCACCAGCTACCGCATGTACTGCGCATTGTGGAAAATACCGGAATGAATATCAATGGAATTCACATGCACACTGGAAGTGACATTCTTGATATTGATGTATTTGTTTATGCGACAGAAATATTATTTGATGCTGCACAAAAATTCAGCGATCTTACTTTTATTGATTTTGGTAGCGGTTTTAAAGTACCTTATAAAGCAGGAGACATTGAGACTAACATAGAGGAACTAGGAGAGAAATTAGGGAAACGTTTTAACGCTTTCGCGAAAGCGTACGGAAAACCACTCACGCTAACCTTTGAACCTGGTAAATTCCTTGTAAGCGAAGCAGGTAAATTTCTTGTACAAGTAAATGTGGTAAAACAAACAACCTCAACAGTATTTGCTCAAGTAGATAGTGGATTTAACCACTTAATACGACCTATGCTTTATGGAAGCCAGCATGAGATACATAATATAAGCAACCCAAAAGGGCGAGAACGTTTTTATAGTGTTGTGGGATATATTTGTGAGACCGATACTTTTGCAAACAACCGTCGCATCTCAGAAATTTCTGAAGGTGATATTCTTGCCTTTGATAATGCAGGTGCGTATTGCTTTACGATGGCGAGCAATTATAATAGTCGCTACAGACCTGCAGAGGTGTTGATCAAAAACGGCGAAGCGCATTTAATACGTAAACGAGAAACCTTTGAAGACCTCATAAGCAACCAAGTTATTCTCAAAGAATAACTTCACATAAAACTATCACAAAGGCCAGCAAACAGCTGGTCTTTTTTATGAATACTCAGTACATTTATACTATGAAATATTGGGTATTAATAGTAGTAATATTTGCAAGTTGCAGCAATCCTATCGAGACAGCATTAAGCTCAAAAAATGAGCTTATAAAAACCGTTGTAAGCGATATTAAAAAACACGAAGTACAAATACTGTTCACACAAATCGATACGTCAAGTACTGGTGAGATGGTATTTACAGATTACGAGTACAACGTAAATACAGACCAGTATTTTTACCCTGCGAGCACGGTAAAACTCCCTGTAGCACTGCTAGCTGCAGAGTTTATGGATGTACGTGAGAACCTACATCTTGATACCCCATATATTATAGGTGATGACGACAATTTACATACAGTGTCTGATGACATTAGACAGATTTTTGCAGTAAGTGACAATGCATCCTACAACAGAATTTATGAGATTTTAGGAAGAGATTATATTAATAACCGCTTGCGCGAAAAAGGACTAAACAACACCCGTATCGCCCATAGATTATCTACGCCAGATGCTGATAAAGCTAGCAGGAACAACATTCAATTCTTTCCAGGATATACGGAAGACGTAATTGAATTAAAAAATCAAACAGATAGCGATATTACTCCAGTTACTATACAAGGAATTAACAAAGGTAAAGGATACATAGAAGATGGTGTTTTAAAAGAATCTCCAATGAACTTTAGCGAGAAAAACTACTTCCCACTAGAAGAGCAACATCTACTAATCAAAAAGCTTATAGCACCAGAAGTCTTTCCCGAAGCAGAACGATTTGACCTCACCGAAGAAAGTAGAACTCGTTTACTATCGTCAATGAAAGCATTACCTCGCGAGGCTAAGTATACTTCCCAAAAGTATTACGATAGTTATGTTAAGTTTTTCATGTATGGAGACTCCAAAGATGATATACCTAGTAATATCAAAATTTACAATAAAGTGGGATATGCATATGGAACGCTCACAGAGACTGCATACATTGTTGACACCGAGAATGACATACGCTTTATACTCTCTGCAACTATCCTAGTAAATGAGAATGCAATTTTTAATGATGATACCTATGAGTATGAAAATATAGGTATCCCTTTTCTCGCGCAACTAGGCCGTGAGATCTACAAACAAGAAAAAGAGCGTAGGGAATAAAGCACCTTAGACGGAAATTTTGTTACTTCGCAGCAATATCAAGGCAATGCCTTAAATTGACAGCAAATTAATTTGCTTTTACAACCCATAAACCGAGTACTGTGAGCTTAAGAGAACTTAACAAACGCACCACTATTTGCGAACTATGCAGCAACGAATACGATCTTTCTCCATTTATCGTGGAACCAAGAGAGGACGACATTCTTGCCTGCAAAACATGTATTAACCAGATTAATAATCCAGAGGAAGTAGATGTAAACCATTGGAGATGTCTTAATGATAGCATGTGGAGCACAGAACCTGCAGTACAAGTGGTAGCGTGGCGTATGCTTACAAGACTACGCAAAGAAGGATGGCCACAGGATCTTCTTGACATGATGTATCTTGAAGAAGAAACGTTAGAGTGGGCAAAAGCTACTGGAGAGCACATAGAAGAAGATGAAAACACGATTATTCATAAAGACTCCAATGGAACGAGACTGGCTAACGGTGATAGTGTTGTTTTAATTAAAGATCTAGATGTAAAAGGAGCCAACTTTACTGCAAAACGTGGAGAGTTTATGCGTAATATTAATCTTGTACATGATAATCCTGAGCACATAGAAGGACGCATTCAAGGACAGCAGGTTGTTATAGTTACTCAATACGTAAAGAAGAGTAACTAGACTATAACTGATTACTCTATAAGTTAAAAAAATGCTCTGGTAAACCAGAGCATTTTTTAGTTCATCTAGATAACACTACCAGTTGTCAAAATTGAGTAAAGCGTTCTTTGCTTCAGTATATTCTGCTATCATATCTGACACTATTTGCCCCGCTGGTTTTATATCATGTATAAGCCCAGAAATCTGACCTATTTCTAGTTCGCCATCCTCAAGATCTCCTTCAAACATGCCTCGCTTTGCACGTGCACGTCCTAATAATTGTGACAGCTGCTCCTTTGATGGTGCCGTAGTGTATAATTCTGCTACCTGCTTATAAAATTTATTTTTTATAAGTCTTACAGGCGCAAGTTCTTTAAGTGTTAATACGGTATCTCCTTCCTGAGTATCAACTATAGCTTGTTTAAATAATTGATGCGCACTAGATTCTTCACTAGCGGCAAAGCGACTTCCTACCTGCACACCATCTGCTCCTAATGTCATTGCTGCGAGCATACCTCTACCTGTTGCAATACCACCAGCCGCAATAAGTGGGATATCTAACTTTTCTCTCACCATAGGTATCAGCGTGAATGTTGTAGTCTCCTCTCTTCCATTGTGACCTCCAGCTTCAAAACCTTCGGCAACCACCGCATCTACTCCTGCTTCTTGTGATTTTAAGGCAAACTTTACACTACTTACTACATGCACCACTTTTATTCCGTGCTTCTTTAACTCTTTAGTCCACAGCTTTGGATTACCAGCGCTGGTAAAAACAATAGGAACTTTGTAGTCTACTACCGTTTTCATGTGCTCTTCTATGTTAGGATATAACATAGGGATATTTACCCCAAAAGGCTTATTGGTAGCTTTTTTACACTTCTCTACATGCTCCACTAGTACCTCTGGATACATAGAAGCCGCTCCTATTAATCCTAGACCTCCAGCATTACTCACAGCACTTGCGAGACGCCAGCCAGAGTTCCATATCATTCCACCTTGTACTAGTGGATACTTAACGTTAAATAGGGATGTGATTCTATTCATTATGCTTTTATAAATTTTTGAGTAACGATTGAGGTACCATCGTTAATTTGTATGAGATAAACTCCTTTTCTAAGTGTTGAGATAGGAAGTGCATTTACTTGTTGTGACATACGTTTGGTCGTGATCTTCTTACCTAAAATATCAAAAATAGTCACCTCAACTTGAGTAACTTCCTTTGGCAATACTAATACTGCCATCTCAGATGCTGGGTTAGGTAAAATTTGATAGTCTTTAAACTCTTGAGCTTCATTAAGCGCTGAGGTACTTAAAACCTCTTCTAATGCTGCGCCAAAATCTGGAATACCATACCCCAACTGCACAGTTGGATTATCATAAATACTAGCACTCTCCCGAACGAGCTGCATTATAGTGGCATTTGTAAGCTCTGGATTTGACTGCCAAAAGCTAGCTATTGCTCCAGCTATTATCGGCGAACTAAAGCTCGTTCCATTATTTGTAGTAATGTTATTATTCTGATCGATAACTGCACTACCCGCTCCCTTTGCGACTACATCTGGTTTAACCCTACCATCACTTGACGGTCCTATACTACTAAAGCTAGCATAATTTCCACTAGCATTTACGGCACCTACTGTAAATGAACCTACGGCATCTGCTGGAGCGCTTATCATTCCAGTACCACTATTGCCTGCACTAGTAACTACCAGCATCCCTTTTTCAAAAGCAAGTGTAGCGCCTCTAGAAATGAAAGTAGTCTCACCATCCATGTCATCGTAGCTGTAGTCATAATTAGAATTATCAAAAGTTCTATATCCTAGTGATGTATTTATTACATCTACTCCTAAGCTATCTGCTCTTTCTGCAGCTTCCACCCAGTAAGATTCTTCTACTGGATTCTCACTTGCCACATCTTCTGTTCTAAAACAGTAAATAGCAGCATCTGGAGCTGTGCCTACAAATTGGTTTTCTATGAAACCTACAATGTCACTTGCTACTCTAGTTCCATGGCTACTATTTAAAAATTCAAACTCATCGTCATTTCTTCCCACAAAATCATATCCATCTAGCAAGTTCCCTGCATTTCTCAATCTTGAGAATCCTGCATTCACATCAACTCCAGGAAAACCAGAATCCATAATTGCTATCACCATTCCTGCGCCCGTAAAGTCTTGCTCATGCAACTCATCTACAGAGAGCATAGTTACTTGATTATCTGTTGCTCCGTAATTAAATGTAACTCGTGATTGTGGAGGTAAAGGATCATCTTTTAAAAACTCAAATGGAGTAGATTGTCTTGTTAAACTTCGATCTGCATATTCTATATAATCAACAATTTGCAATGCTTCTAAAGCTTCGATTTGCGCTAGTGAACCCCTTACGTGGACACAGTTCATCCACTTTGATTTTGCTAATACAGTTATACCAGGCTCAGATTTAATTTGAGTGATATAATTTTCATTTACGGGCACATCACGTTCATCTATAGCTACACCGTGTAGTTCTTTTCGGTCTAGTGCATCTTGTGTGAGTATAGAAATAGGATTATCAAGGCTTGCCGCAACGTTTTCTTTATCTACAAAAAATACCCAAGCATCCTGCTGAGCATTTCCATAAGCCGTCATAAATAGGAGTACTAAGAGTAATTTTATATTCATAAGCAAGAAGTTGAGCTAAGCTCCGTAAGATGAGTACGTAAGTTACGAAATAACTCCAGAACCTAAGCACTCTTCTCCATGATGCCATGCTACAAACTGACCTTCGGCAATTGCGGTTTGAGGATTGTCAAAAATTACATACATGCCACCTTCCACTCTATAAAGTGTCGCCTTTTCTAGTGGTTGTCTATAGCGTATTCTTGCTTCAACTTCCATAGTTTCGTCTACTGCAAGCGTGAGATCCTCACGTATCCAGTGTATTTCTTCTTCTTTTACAAAGAGTCCTTTTCGGTATAATCCTCTGTGATTTTTTCCTTGACCTGTGTAAATCACATTTTCATTTACATCTGTATCTATTACAAAAAGTGGCTCTACGGTTCCGCCTACTGCGAGTCCCTTACGCTGACCAATTGTAAAGTAATGTGCTCCTTGGTGCTTTCCTACCACCTTTCCTTCGGCAACGCTATATGTTGGCTTTTTTACAAGGTTTTCTAAGTCCGCTTTCGCGAAAGCGTTACTAGCCTCCATACCTCCTGCAACTTCAGGAATAGTATCTTCCATCACCTCAACAATCACACCTTCCTTAGGTTTTAATTGTTGTTGTAAAAAGTCTGGTAATCGTACTTTACCTATAAAACAAAGTCCTTGAGAATCTTTCTTACCTGCCGTTACGAGATCTTGCTCTAAGGCAATCTCGCGCACCTTAGGCTTTTGTAAATGCCCTATAGGAAATAATGTCTTTGCCAATTGCTCTTGCGATAGCTGGCATAAAAAATATGATTGATCTTTATTATCGTCTGCTCCGGCTTTAAGCTGATACATTGTCTTACCGTCTACTTCAATCGAAGTCTTTTGACAGTAATGTCCTGTCGCTACATAATCTGCTCCGAGAGATAGTGCAATTTTCATAAACACATCAAACTTAATCTCACGATTACACAGCACATCTGGATTAGGAGTTCGTCCCATCTCATATTCTTTAAACATGTAATTTACAATACGCTCTCTGTATTGCTCGCTTAAATCTACAGTCTGAAAAGGAATTCCTAACTTTTCGGCAACGAGCATTGCATCATTGCTATCATCTAGCCACGGGCACTCATCAGATATCGTTACAGAATCATCGTGCCAGTTCTTCATAAAAAGACCTATCACGTTGTATCCTTGTTCCTTTAATAAGTGAGCCGTAACACTACTATCTACTCCACCACTAAGACCTACTACTACCGTTTTCATTATCTGATATATGTTTGCAAAACATCGGCTAATTATAGCTTCACTTTGCTATTGTAAGAGCTATAATTCTAGCTCATAATTGAGGATGCAAATTTACACAATAAGAGTGCATTTTTTCACATAAGAAGTAGTTGATATTTAAAGAGAAAACTTACACTAAGATTACTGGACCCCTATTTTATTACGTGGATATTTAATTTCTTTATCTACAGCACCATTTTTATAATACTTCCAGAGACCGTGCTTACGGTTATTCTTGTAAATACCCTCAACCTCTAGCTGCCCAAAACCGTTATATAATCGAACTGGGCCTTCTAGCTTATCGTTTATATATTGCAATTCCTTGAGTATTTTTTTTTCTTCTGAATAATAGGTGGCTTTACCTTCTTTTAAATCTTGCTTATAAAACTCTTGCTGAGCCAGTAAGCCATTCATAAAATAAACGGTACGCTCTCCTTCTAACTTCCCGTTATCATAATTCTCCTTTATCATTATTGATTTTCCATCTTGATGATATGATAACCACTCTCCTATACGTTCTCTACCATTCATCTTCCCTTTACTTACCATTTTTCCATCGGTTGTAAAAAAAGTTACATCTATATAAGGTGAATCTGGCGTATATACTTTTACGGCCGTAGGATGACCTCCGTTAATATCATAAAAATTAAAGGTACCTACTTCTTGACCATGACTAAAAGTTCCAGTATATCGCAATTGCTTTTCATTATTAAAAGTTTTCTGCCATAGCCCGTGGCGCTTACCTTCATCATCAAATTGATTATAGCTTTGCGCTACGCTCAACTGCTGATATTGAGCCATTATAATTATTAAAACAATTGTTAATCTTGACATTTTAACTATTTATTAGGAGTTTATTCTGTTTAGTCATTTTAATTTTACATTAAACAAAATCAAAAACTACATTTTTATGAAAAATCTAATGAGTATTACAAAACTAGCGTTTATTGCTTTAACGCTCTTTATCACATTTTCTTGTAACGATGATGATGATAATGCAAACATTATTGAAGGAGAAAGCAACACTATTGCCGACTTTGTTTCTGGTAATGAAAATTACAGCTCTTTACTAGCTGCGTTACAACGCACCAATCTTGATGCTACACTAGCAGGAAGCGGAACATTTACTGTATTTGCGCCTGATAATGCAGCTTTTGAAACATTTTTAAATGGAGCTGCTCTAGAGGATGTAGATGACGCTGTATTGACACAAGTACTATTAAATCACGTGCTAAACTCGACAGTTACTTCTAGCGAACTATCGACTGGATACGTAAGTAACCTAGCTACCGAGCCTTCTTCTAACGCAAACATAAGTCTATATGTAGATACCACAGATGGTGTTGTACTTAATGGACAATCTACAGTAACAACTGCAGATATCGTAACGGATAACGGCGTAATACATGCTGTAGATACCGTAATTGATTTACCAACAATCGTAACATTTGCATCTACAAATCCTGCATTAACATCACTAGTTGCCGCTCTTACAGATGAAGGCAATACAGCCTTTACAGATTTATTAAGTGATACAGAGGCAGATTTCACTGTTTTTGCGCCTACTAACAATGCATTTGCTACCTTCTTAGGTGATAATATGCTTGGAGATGTAGATAATGACGTGCTTGCACAAGTTTTATCTAATCACGTGGTACCAGGAGCTGTTGCAATTTCTACAACATTAAGCAATGGATATGTAAATACAGCCGCTGCTTTTGAAGGAAACGAAGATGCACCTATAAGTCTCTATGTAAATACAGATGATGGGGTAACGCTTAATGGAAGCTCAAACGTAATTATAGCAGATATTGTAACTGTAAATGGTGTGATTCATGTAGTTGACACCGTAATAGGACTTCCAGATATCACGACATTTGCTACTGCAGATCCTAATTTTTCTACACTTGTTGCAGCATTAACTGCAGATGAATCTTTCGGATACGTAGCTGCATTGCAAACTCCTTTTGGAACATCACCTGCACCGTTTACAGTATTTGCGCCAACTAACGATGCTTTTGCAGATTTACTAGCAGACCTAGAGTTAGAGAATTTATCAGATATCCCTACAGAGACACTTGCCGCAACTTTAGAATTGCATGTGATTCCTAATTCAAATGTAAGAGCAGAAGATCTTGCAGATCTTGATGGAACTGCAGTTACTCCATTAGGAGGAGCAGATGTGACTATTCAAGCAGATCCTGCAGCGGTTATTGATCCAGATGGCGATGCAAATCCAATAGTTGCTACAAATGTACAAGCTACAAATGGTGTAATACACGCTGTAAGTAGAGTACTAAGAGATTTATAAAAATAAACTTACCCAACTATTTAAAATCTCCACTGCTATATATTGCAGTGGAGATTTTTTTTGATATTATACTATAAAAAAACCTCCCATCCTTTTTCAAAGATGGGAGGTTTTGAGTTTTACGCTTTCGCGAAAGCGTACTTGTTATACTTAATCTAAATGACCGTATTTGCTAGAATAATCAAGCATTTGATTTTCGAAGCTTTCTGGTTGCTCAATAGTAAAGCCAGTAATCTCCTCACCTTCCATTTGCGGAACGATTACAGGATTTACAAAACCACTGTAAGGTGCGCTTTTGAATTGGCTATTACGAGCCAGCACTTCCTTATGGATATCTTGATCTACAATCACCCCATAATTTTCTACAAGTGCTTTTGCAGCTTCATAATCTCCTTCTGAAGTAATGCGCTGTGTCTCTCTTAGTAATTCTCCAAAGATTGTACGAAGCTTCGTGTAATCTGTGATGTTAAAGTAGGTCTTACCATCACGAGTTACTTTTTCAATCACATTTTCTTTTGCACCACGCTCAAAAGCCCATGCGCTCACCCACTGGCGATTTACCATGTGTGCTTCTTCTACATTATCTCCTAGTTCAAGACGAATAAGTTGCGTCATCAATCCGTTACGAATGTAACCATCGTAAGCAGCCATTCCAGTTTTTTCCCAGTCTTCTACCAGTCCTATTTCTTGAAGTTTTGGATCCATAAGGTAATATAGTCCAAAAAGATCTGCGCGACCTTCTTCTATCGTAGACTTATAACGTTTAAGAGTTTCCTTAGGTGTTCCCACTCCTTTATTAATCTGTCCAGATGCATGACCTACTACTTCGTGCAAAGCAGTGTGAAGCTTATCTCCTAATTGTCCATATGCTTCTTCTAGCTCGACTTCCTCTGCATCATGTGCAAACTCTTTAAGACGTCCAGATCCACCAGCGTTATTATAAGCATTGATTATGTTACCTAGAGAGACTGATTTACTTCCATGCGTTTGGCGTATCCAGTTATTGTTAGGCAAGTTTACACCAATAGGTGTAGATGGTGAAGCATCTCCAGCCTCTCCCGCTACAATCACTGTTTTATAAGAAACTCCTTTTACTTCCTTCTTCTTATGCTCAGGCATTAATGGCGAGTTATCTTCAAACCATTGTGCATCTACAGATAGTGCTGCCATCTTTTTTGACATGTCAAAATCTTTAATTTGAACTACAGTCTCATAAGATCCTTTATAACCTTTAGGGTCATTATAAACTTCTATAAAACCGTTTATCCAATCTATATTTCCTTCTGTAGAGGTTGCCCATGCGATACAGTAATCATCCCAAGTATCAAGGCTTCCCGTCTTGTAATATTCAATAAGCAGTCCTAAAGCTTTTCCTTGCTGCTCATTTTCGGCAACGGTTTGTGCTTTTTCTAACCAACCGATTATATTATCTATAGCCTCGCCATATAATCCTCCACTCTTGTAAACTTGTTCTACAAGTTTACCGTTTTCTTTTACAAGGCGTGTGTTGAGTCCTTTTTCAATAGGCTCATTCTCATCTACTTTAATAGCATCATAAAATGCTTCTGCCTCTGCTGTCGTTACGTCTGGACCATAAAAGTTAATCGCGCTTTCAAGTACGATATCAACATCTTTGGCTAGGTTTACTTTCTTACTGTCCTTATCATTAAAGAGTACTTCAAAAGCTTCTCCCTCTAGTGTTGCTCCGCTTTCGGTAAGTAGTTGTTTTAAGTAATCTTGAGAAAAATCTGGCTTCATCTTAGCGTTACTGTAATGGTGGTGTATACCATTTGCAAACCATACACGCTTCATGAATGTTTCAAACTGCTCCCACTCTACTCCTGTTTTTGCAACCTTGTCAGACGTATAAATCGTCTCTAGTGCATTTCTTATCTCAAGATTGTGACGGTAATTCTGTGCCCACATGATATCACGTCCTGCAAGTCCTGCTTGTGTCATGTAATACACCAGCTTTTGCTCCTTAAGTGTTAAGTCTTCAAAACCTGGAATTTGATAACGTAATATCTTAATATCGGCAAACTGGCCAACTGTATAATCAAAATCTGTAGTTGTTGTTTCCGCTTTCGCGAAAGCGTTATCATCCTTATTATCTTCTCCACATCCTACTGCGAGAATCGCTGCAATTGCTAGCGCGTATATTCCTTTGTGACTCATAAGTTATTTAATAATTTGTGCACGTAAATATAGCAAAATTCCACACGATGAATTTTGTTATCTTTACTGCAAAACCAAACCATCACCAATGAAATTTTTAAAATTTTTACTCTTCGTTATTCTTATAGTTGTTATTGCTGGAGCAATATACTTTGGCACTCAGGATGGCACTTATCAAATAGAAGCTTCTAGAGAGATTAATGCACCAAGAGAGGTAGTTTACGATATTGTAAACGAGTACAAAACATGGGAAGAATGGGGTCCTTGGAAGAAGGAAGAGCCTACTATGGTTTTTAATTATGCTGACAAAACTTCTGGTGAAGGAGCTTCTTACAGCTGGCAAGGTGAAGTGGACGGCAGCATGACTACTACAGAAGCTGTTCCGGGTATTTCATTAAAGCAAGACATGACACTACAAACACCAGGAGGTGAACGTAAACCTGAGGTGTACTGGACATTTGAAACTACAGAGCAACTTGCAACCATAGCAACCTGGGGAATTAAAGGTGAGCATACGCTTATGGATAAGGTATATTTTGCCTTTACAGGAATGGACTTTGAAGCCGATATGCAAGAAATGTATGAGCAAGGGCTTACTGGTCTTGAAGCGGCTGCTCGCGAGGAAATAGGTAAGTACGCTGTTAATATAGATGGAATAACGCAATACAGTGGAGGTTTTTATCTTTACAGAACTACTTCTGCCAAAGCTCCTTCTGTACCTACTATCATGTCTCAAAATTATAACGGCATCTCTACATTTATGTCTGAAAATAATATTGCAGTAACTGGAATGCCTTTTACTATTTACAATGAGACATTCCCTAACGGTGATGTTATTATGACAAATGCATTACCTGTGCGTGAGAAGATCATTGTAGCTGGAGATACAAACGTTTTTAGCGGATATATGCCTACAGTAACTGCGGTAAAAGTAACCCTAGTGGGTAATTATATAAATCTGGGAGAGGCATGGAGCACTGCTATGAAACATGTGCAGGACAAAGGATATACACTTTCCAATGAAAAACCTTTTGAGGTTTATGTAACAGACCCTCAAGATCATCCTAACCCAGCAGATTGGATTACTGAAATTTATGTGCCAATTGAAGATTTAAAATAAGCTCCCTTGAAAACTCTTATACTCGTTTTTATAGGTGGTGGTACTGGAAGTATTGCAAGATACCTTCTAGGGAAGTTTATAAATGACCCTAGTTCTGGTATACCCTATGGCACTTTTGCGGCAAACATTATAGGTAGCTTGTTGATAGGTATTATCTTAGGATGGGCTCTCAAAAACAACACACTTAATAGTAACACTACATTATTACTAGCAACAGGTTTTTGCGGAGGTTTTACCACCTTTTCTACCTTTGCATATGAAAATCACGTGCTTCTAAAATCTGGAGATTTTATGACTTTTGCATTGTATACCATTGCAAGTTTTACACTTGGTATTCTTGCAGTGTTTGGAGGAATTGAGTTAGGAAAGAGTTTTTAAAATATCCAGCTTTTGACTTTTAAGTATATCAACTATACTTTGATTCTCTTTTTCATCTCCTCTACGATATTAAAAGCAGCTGGACACATCTTTACGTTTTCCATAGTAAGCTTAGAAATTTGCTGAAATTTCTTTCTATCCGTATGTGGGAACTCTCTACAAGCCTTAGGTCTCACATCATAGATAGAGCAGTAGTTATCTGCTCCTAGAAAAGTGCATGGTGTTTCTTGTAGTACGTAATCCTTCTCTTCATCAATACGTAAATACGTTTTAATAAAGTCAAATTCCTTCATGCGGAAGTGTTTTGAGATACGCTGGATATCCTTATCTGTAAAGAGCGGTCCCGTTGTCTTACAACAGTTTGCACACGTAAGACAATCTGTTCTTTCAAACTCATCTTCATGCAGTTCTTGCATGATGTAGTCCAAGTTTTTTGGAGGTTTACTGCGCAGTTTTGCAAAGAACTTTTTATTCTCATTCTGCTTATCTTTGGCCAGCTGAGGGAGGGCTTTAATAAAATCTTCCATGACGCAAAGGTAATCATAAAGCTATGGCAAAAGAGGTAGATATTTTTGGAGCAGCGCTCCAAGATTTTATTGAAAACAAGTACACAGAAGACATCGTGGTACACTCCTCTATTGCAGAAGATGATGTAATCCCTATTCCATATTTATTCAGGCCTTTTGAAGAAATGCCAGTGATAGAGCAACGAGCATTATCACTTTCTAAGGGAACTATACTCGACATTGGTAGTGGCGCGGGTAGTCATAGTTTGTGGTTACAAGAGCAAGGACTTGATGTTACTGGAATAGATATTAGTGAGGGAGCTGTTACGCTTTCGCGAAAGCGTGGTTTAAAAAAAGCTGTACACTCTAATATTCTAGAACATAAAGACACCTACGACACACTTTTATTACTCATGAATGGCACAGGAATTTTTGAGCGTATATCAAAAATAGACGATTACCTAAAGCACCTTAAAACACTGCTTAATAAAGATGGTCAGATACTTATAGATGGATCAGATATTGCATTTATGTTTGAAGACGAAGATGGAGGCTTCTGGATGGATACACATCGTGACTACTATGGAGAGGTCACGTACTCGATGAGCTATAAAGGCGAGCAGAGCTCTAGCTTTGACTGGCTTTATCTAGACTATGAAAGACTTGCATGGTATGCACAAAAAAATGAGCTCAATTGTGAGCTCATTTTAGAAGGTGATCATTATGAATATCTAGCGAAAATTACGCTTACATAGTATATCCTTTTTCGGCAAGTTTATCTACCATCATTCTGTATAAATCTCTACTCCAGATTTCTGATATTTCTCCTATGTTCTGAGCAATATCCGGCTCTACAGTTAAGATCTTTTGTCCTGTAGGTGTATTATAAAATACCGTTACTTCTTTCTGTTGCTCATAATCTAATGCTGTTTTATCTGTAAGCATTTGACGTCCTGCACCCGTTTCATAAAAAGCAAGCATATTCTGAATGTCCTCTTGATTATAGTTTCCTCTATAAGCAGAAACCAGCATATTTAAGATGCGATCTACCTGTTTAGGTGTTTCTGTCTTTAATTCGTTCCACACAGCGTCTGGAACATTCTTGCTAGCGTATTGATTTTTTAATAAATCAAAAAGGCCATTAGTTGCGTTACTATACTGATCTGCAGTACCATTCACTTGAAAATATCTCAAAACTTGCTCGTGATACGTTTTCTCCTGGGAGTATCCAGCTAAAGAAGTAAAGAGAAATACGGCTATAAATAATTTTTTCATCATTTTTGTTGTTCTAATAAGGGCATAAATATAGAACATTATACACATGAAATCATTGAAACAGCTTGCATTTTTAATACTATCACTTCTTTTTATTATAAGTTGTGACGATGATGATCCTACTACACTATCATCTGACCCAACAGAGAATGCTGCAAATAAACAACCACTAGGAACCTCTGCAAATGAATTACTATCTAGTGATGAGTTTACTAGCCTACGAGTAGAGATAGCATATCCAGAGGGTTTTAGACCAACGGATAGCACTATAGAATTATTAATACCATTTCTTGAAGAGCGACTTAACAAACCAGATGGTATTACACTGGTAGAATCTACAATTACAACAAATACAGAAGGTCCTTATGATATAAATGACATCGTAGCTATAGAAGATGCAAACAGATCTGTTTTTAATAATGGGGATGAAATGGGCGTGTGGCTATTCTTTTCTGATGAAAGTAGTGAAGGAGATAGTGACAACTCTGTAGTATTAGGAACTGCCTATAGAAACACATCGATGGTTATCTATGAAAAAACCTTTCTAGAACTTGCAAACAACTCTACAACAGCCATAAGCAGAACATTAATAGAGACTTCTACCATAAGACATGAATTCGGTCATATTTTTGGACTAGTAAATGGTGGAACACCACTCACATCAGACCATCATGATGAAGAGAATGGTAGACATTGCAGTGTTGAGGATTGCTTAATGTATTTTCAAACGGTAACAACCATCTTTAATACTAGCAATACAGCGTCACTACCAGATTTTGACGCGTTATGTATTCAAGATTTACAAGCAAACGGAGGATTATAAAAATTTATTACAACAACTAAAAAAGGGATTGACGCAAGTCAATCCCTTTTTTAATATCATTTAATTTTATCAATTATTCTTCTATAAAAGGTACTTCTTCAAGCTCTAATGTATCTGTATATTTCATAAGATATACCGCGTTATTTGAAAATCCGCCTTTTGCTCTGGAGCTATACTTAAACTTGTTTTCTACATAATCTGTCTCCACACCGGTAGCTGCCGCAGCATATAAATCTGATGAGTATGCTAGACGCAGTAAAGTATCATACATCAAATCATATCCCTTTATGGCAGATTCGCTTGGACTCACTCCATACATGGTTTCATAACTATCAATAAATGCTTTTGCTTGACTGTACTTATATTCTCTCTCGGCAGATGGGAAATGAAAAGCGAGATTCTTTAGGTGATCATGTTGTATCTCATCACTTTCATAAGCATTACCCCTATCAGTAGTAAACATCACTACCTTCATAGTACCTAACTGCCCATTAAGACTTGTGGTTACACTACTAATCAAAGGAACATCGTTAGTCTCTACAATCACCCAGTTTTCTAGTTCGCTAGAAAGCTGTGCTGGGATATCTCCTGGATACAAGAAATATCCTTTATCGTTAGAACGAGGTGTTACCGTCTTTAGATTAGGAAAAATTGCCTTTATCTTTGATAATGTAGCACTATTTTTCTTGTCTGCTATTACAACAATATTTTTTCCTGCCCCATTAGCTTTTAAGTAAGAAAGCATCTTTTTACTTAACAAATTATCTTCTGGTCTTGATACAAAAATGTTATTTCCACCAGCTACTTTGTTAGACATAGGTGAGATTACTGGTATCTTACGTGCGTTGAGTAGTGAAGACGCTCTGTCTATGTTATTACCTAGAAGTGGCCCTATTACTGCATTAACACCAGAAAAATCATTAGACTGTATAATCGTTTCTACTTTACGTGCATTTGTTGCCGCGCCATCTTTGCGATTGTATGATGTGTCATAAGTATCAACAATTGTGGTTATACCAGCTTTTTTAGCATCTTGGACTGCCATAAGCATTCCACTATATAAATCTAGTGATAGTCTAAGGATACGATCATCTCTAAGTAGATTTTCATTTACTTCAGTATTACCAGCATTTACACGCCCCACACCAAATGGAAGCATAATAGCTACACGTTTAGGAGAGAAATCCGTTAATTGATTAACCAGAGATCCTTTTTCACCTTCTAGAATAGTAACGTCAGGATTTCCTTGGTTTACTGCAACGGCTTGCGTTGGGGTACCAGAACCTGGACTTCCCTTAGGCACTTTGAGGATCATCCCCTCTTTAAGACCTTCGTCTAATGCTGGATTTAGTGCGATTAACTCATCTGCTTCTAGTTTAAAAATGCGTAATAAACTGTATAAAGTGTTTCCTTTTTGCACTTCATAAAAGGCATACTCATCATTATCTATGATGGTGCTTTTTGCAAAATTTGCCTTAGGAACTTTAAGCTCATCGCCTATTTTAAGTCCATCTCTAAGTGATGGATTTGTACTCTCAAGCTCTGCTATAGTAATTCCATACTTTCTAGCGATACCGTATTTAGTCTCTTTTGCAATTACATTGTGCGTTATATACGCTGCTTGCGTTTGCGGCACATTTACTACTGCATCTGTAACACTATTTTCGCTATAGTTGACAGGTATGCGCAGTTTATCACCTTTACGTAACACTTCGCTATATAAAGACTTATTAAAACGTTTTATCACTTCTTGAGAAACACCATACTTTTTTGAGATGCTATAAAGTGTTTCCTTGCGTTTTACCTTGTGTGTTTTAAACTTTAGGTTATCCTGAGTAACACTATCGGCATTTCTAACAGCAGTAGCCGTAGATGGCAATATCAATACCAAGCCTTCATAAACTTCCTCACGAGCGTCTGGATTGAGCCTAGTGATTTCTTTTTCAGTAATACCAAACTTGTTGGCTATGTCCTTGATGGTTTCTCCAGCTTTTACCTGATGAGAAACAAACTTTTGAACAATCGCCGTATTGCTAGATATTGTAGCTGCTGGTGTTGAGCACGCTTTCGCGAAAGCGCTAAAAACAACTATCGCAATTACAGTAATATATTTTTTCATAGTTAAGAATTATTCCCACTCAATTGTAGCAGGTGGCTTAGAGCTTATGTCATAGACTACTCTATTAACGCCTTTTACCTTATTAATTATATCGTTAGACACTTTTTGTAAAAATTCATAAGGAAGATTTACCCAGTCTGCCGTCATTCCATCTGTACTCTCTACAGCTCTAAGTGCAACGCATTTTTCATACGTGCGTTCATCGCCCATCACTCCTACAGAGTTTACTGGTAATAACATCGCTCCTGCTTGCCATACTTGATCATATAATCCCCACTCACGAAGACCGCTGATAAATATATGATCTACTTCTTGCAAGATGCGCACTTTCTCGGCTGTAATATCACCTAATATTCTAATCGCAAGACCAGGTCCAGGAAATGGATGTCTACCTAATAGCTCAGGTGATAATCCCATACTCGCTCCTACTCTACGTACTTCATCTTTAAATAACATTCTCAACGGCTCTACAACCTTAAGTGTCATATAATCTGGCAATCCTCCCACGTTATGGTGAGATTTTATAGTTGCGCTAGGTCCTCCCGTTGCACTTACAGATTCAATAACGTCTGGGTAGATAGTACCTTGACCAAGCCACTTTGCATTTTCTACAAGTTTACTTTCGTCATCAAATACTTCTACAAAAACGCGACCTATCGCTTTACGCTTAGTCTCTGGATCACTCTCACCCTCTAGCGCTTCCAAGAAACGTGCCGAAGCATCTACACCTTTTACATTAAGCCCCATACCTTCGTACTGTTTGAGTACTTGCGTATATTCATCCTTACGTAACAATCCATTATTTACAAAAATGCAATATAGGTTCTTGCCTATTGCTTTATGTAGTAATGTAGCTGCGACTGTACTATCTACACCTCCAGAGAGTCCTAAAATTACACGATCGTCATTAAGCTTTGCTTTTAGATCTGCAACCGTAGTATCTACAAAGGCATCTGGCGTCCATGTCTGAGCTACTCCTGCAATTTTCACTAAGAAGTTTTCTAAAATCTGCTTCCCGTCTGTAGAGTGATATACTTCTGGGTGAAACTGTATCCCATAAGTTTCTTCTCCCTCTAGTTTGTATCCAGCGTTTTCTACATCATGTGTAGATGCAATACGTTTTGCTCCTGCTGGTAATTTCTTGATGGTATCACTATGACTCATCCACACCTGACTTCCTACATAAACACCTTCTAAGAAAAGTTCTCCTTCGTCTACTACAGAAAGTTTTGCTCGTCCATACTCACGAGTATTAGATTGTCCTACTTCACCATCATAAAAATGAGCTAGGTATTGCGCTCCGTAACAAACTCCTAGAAGAGGTTTTTTACCTTTTATTTCTGAAAGATCTGGATGCGGAGCATCTTCTCCTCTTACAGAATGCGGCGATCCCGAGAGGATTACAGCCTTATAAGAAGAAAGATCTTTAGGAGGATTATTAAATGGTTTTATCTCACAGTATATATTTAATTCTCGCACTCTACGTGCTATTAACTGCGTGTATTGAGACCCGAAGTCTAATATGAGGACGTTATTTTGCATAGACAAAAATAGCATAATTTGATAGAGTTCCTATAAAGACAAAAGCAGAAATATTTGGATTTTTTTCTACAGCGCTTTTACAATTTGAGGGAGCTCCGTAAAGACGCTTAAAACTCCTACAAGACAGAGGATATGAGGACAAACAAGTTTAATATTTCAATTAGCGTCAAAAAATAAACACATGATGCATGCGATAACAATTAAATTCTGAAAAATAGCAGCCTATAAACGGTGATTTTTATCTCCTCAACGAGAAGTAGTTGGGTTTAACAAACTATGATTTTAAACTGCAACAAATGATTTAATTTTGCTTTTATACATGTAATCCTACCTACATTAAAAAAATAAGTTAAGGTCACATAAACAACTTCTTATAATTCCTTATGACCGAAGATGAAAACAATCACTATGAAAGCGGAATAGATGAATGGCGCAAGCTTCCTGTTTTTAGACAAGGCGTTGTAATTCTTCATCTTATCGAGCATATCATAGAAGGTATTGAGCTAGAGGATAATAATCCTAACTCTCAATATAAAAAAGCGCTCTACCAGCGATATACACAACAAATGATGGATAATGCGATTCTTATTCCATCTGCCATCGCCACTGCTCACGGAGTAGATCTTTATGACCTCAAAATGGAAAATGCCACCGTAGTAAGAAAGGCGGCTAGAGAAATCATTCAGGATTCAAAAGGCTTATTAGCCTCTGGCTATAAAGATGTTGAGTATCTCGATTTATTAGGAGATGCTATTGAGATGCTTAGACCAATTTTTGCTCGCTGGGTTCAGACTTTTGATGCTACTCAATATATTATTGATAGATGGGGACTCTTCAATCCCGTAGGTGTAAATTTTGATGATCCGGCCCAATTAAAGAACATAGACCCAAACACACTTTTAAATAATCTAGATGAAGATGATAACTGGGAAGATAGTGATGACGAAAACTTAAATAATTAAGCTTCTTTATTATTTAAGAATAGGGTTTTGAGCAACTACGTGAGAAAGCACTATTTGTGTTTTTGACTCCCCGTACGATATCACTCTATCTATAAATTGCTCAAGGTGCTTTTGATTGCGCAACACAACTTCCATCACTATATTTTCATTACCTGTAATACGGTAGCAATTTACAACCTCTTCCCATCCTTTTACATTTTCTAAAAAAGGTTTCAACTTCCCCATAAAAGCTCTTATCGTAATAATTGCTTTGAGTTGATACCCCAAAGCTTCCTCAGAGACTTCTGCTTTATAACCTAGTATAATCCCTGCATCTTCCATCTTTCTTATGCGTTCTCCTACGGCTGGCGAACTTATTCCTACCTGTGCAGCAATTGCAGTATTAGACTGTCTCGCATTTTCTTGCAAACATTTTAAAATACGATTATTAAGTGCATCCACCATATAATTTAAACTTCAAGGTTAATAATACAATATTCTTAAAGCAAAAATAACATTTTCCTTAATAAACTAAATTTACAATAAGTATTCTGATTGTATTTTTACTTTACGATGAAAATAGCTCAAGAATCTAAGTTTCAGCAATCTTTTGATATAAAGCGCCTCGCTTTATACAATGAGGCTATGGATCTCTTTACGCTTTCGCGAAAGCTGTCTAACGGAAATTTGCAACACAGTGTTTTAAACTGTCCCTCAGAAAAAGAACTTGCCACAAATCTATCTGTATTTATTTCACACACAGCGCTATCACTACCTATGTCCATTGCCGAAGCCGCAATAACTGCCGACTATTCAAAAAAGCTTTATTTTCAAAAGCATATAGAGGAGCGCGTAAGCCAACTTTCTAAACTTTGTAAAAAGCTCGAAGTCCTTTACCGCAATCGCTGTCATAGTGTACAGCAACTAGCACATACTGCTCATAAGCTTGAGGCAGGATTTAAAAAGTGGTCGTTACAGTTGACTAGTCAAAACTAGCACGATAAATTTCCCCAACGTCTCCAGAGAAATTGTCAATTTATTAAGAATGCCTTGTTAAATATCGTTAAGCAAACAACTGGATCTCAGTAATCCATCTACTTTTATTCTCAAATAACCATAAACCAATTGTTATGAGAGATATTATATCCCTAATTGTAGTACTCCTAATTATAGGTTGGCTCGTAGGCTACTTTGGATTTGGAGATGCAGTAGGAAGTTTAATTCACATTTTACTCGTACTGGCTGTAATAGGCATTCTCTATAGACTAGCAACCGGAAAAAAGTTATAAAAACAAATTAATCAATAAACCATAGAACAATGACTAAGAAATTTTTAACACTAGCAGCAATCGCAATTTTCACACTTTCATTTTCAAGTTGTAGAGAAAAAACTACTGGTGAAAAAGTAGGAAACGCAGTAGAAAATGCAGTAGATGACGTAGAGGATGCAGTAGATTAATTGCATCAAAATTTTTAATAGAAAAGCCTTTCCTAACGGAAAGGCTTTTTTTTGTTTCTTATATTAAGAAAGAATGCATTTTGAAGAATTGCTCTTCAAAACGCATTCAGAATGAGGGATTTATTTGGGAAACTTGCGGTAATCTATTTATCAATCTTAAATGACTCAACACATTTAAGAACCATTATATAGCTTTATATACGATAGAACTACCTTAATTGGATCATCTATTACAGAAAAAAACTTTTATTTTAATTTGATATACAGATAGTTACTACTTTATTATAAAAATATTACTACTTAAATGTAAGCGTTTCCATAAAGCTCCGTCCAACCGAGCATAAGAATTTCAATTGGCAAAGCTTTAGTGATCACTATAACCACCATGAAATTACTAAACTGATTTAAAAAAAAACATTTACACTCAAAATCCAATACAATGAAAAAAATAATTTCAATTTTCGTGCTTATTCTAACTGTAACTTTCTCTGCACAAGCGCAAGATAAAATGATGAAGGAAAGCTCAAATAAAGTGATCGCATTAGAGCAAACTAAAGGAGAGTTTACTCAAAAGCAAATAGTAGTAAGTGAAGGAACTTACACATTTTCGATTGCAAATAACAATGTAGGTACAGATGTAGGTTTTGTGTTAGTACCTAAAGGAAAAGACATCTCTAATCCAGAAAATCACATCAAAACTGCTTATGTAACTGCAGTAGTACCTAACAATACAACAGGTACTTCAAATGTAACAAAACTTGCTAAAGGTGAGTATGTTTACTTCTGCCCACTTAACAAGACAGCTACAGACAATGTTCTTGTAGTGCAGTAACCTATATTAAATATAGCAAAGCCCTGTATAATCTTATACAGGGCTTTTTTTAGTTATTTTTGTACTTCAAAAATAACACTATGAAATTATACTCAATGCTTCTTGCATCTTCTCTAATTATCCTAAGCTGTAAAGAGGGAAATAACACAACTATAGAAGATACGAATAAGCTCGAAGTTGAAGCTACATTCACACCAACCACAGAGGCAGAAAAAGTTGCTTATGCAAACGGTCTTGCAAACTGGAAAGATGTAAAACAACTTGACTTTACATTTAATGTAGATCGCAACGGCGCTACTGTAGCAAGTCGTTCATGGTCTTGGAAACCAGTCACAAATGATGTGACTATGATTGCCGCTGGAGATACCATTTCTTATAATCGTGCTACCGTAGACAGCATCTCTATGCAAGCAGACCAAGGGTTTATAAATGACAAATACTGGCTTCTTGCTCCTTATCAACTTGTTTGGGATGAAGGAACTTCAATAAAAGTAACCGACAGTGTAATGAGTCCGCTTTCGCGAAAGCAAACTAAAAAACTTACCCTTCTCTACGGAAATGAAGGAGGTTACACGCCAGGAGACGCCTACGACTTTTACTACGGCGATGATTATGTAATCACCGAATGGGTTTTTAGAAAAGGAAATGCTACCGAACCCTCAATGATTACAACATTTCAAGAATACAAGAATATTGAGGGACTTTCGATAGCTACAGATCACAAGAGTGAAGATGGTAGCTTTAGACTATACTTTACAGATGTAAACGTCATCAAATAATATGAGTTTTAAACAAAAAAAGAACAGCCCAAAGTGGAACTTAATCACTCTGGGCTGTTTTATTATCATCTGTACCGCAATGCTCTACTATGGCGATTATGGTACTTTAAGCAAGAATGCAGCTTCGGTTGCTGGGATTCCACTTATTCTAGGAGTTGCAACAGCTTTGTTATATGTTTTATCAAGACTCGTTGGTAAACGATATAACTGGATTGTTACAATCTTAGGTATCATGAGCATGCTCATGATTGCGATTCCTATTTTCTTCGGAGCCGCAAGACATGCTTAATTATTTTTTCTTAGACATCGCCCTGTGACGCTCACGAGCTAGCAAGGTATTTTTAAGTAACATTGCTATTGTCATAGGCCCTACTCCTCCTGGTACTGGCGTGATAAAACTTGCCTTTTTACTTACAGGCTCAAAGTCTACATCTCCAGTAATATAGTAACCTCTCTCACGAGTTTCATCTGGTACTCTAGTGATCCCCACATCTACAATTACAGCTCCATCCTTTACCATTTCGGCTTTAAGGAATCCAGGAACTCCTAGTGCAGTAATAATGATATCTGCTTGTGATGTAATTTGCGTTATATTCTTAGTATGACTGTGTGTTAAGGTAACAGTAGAGTTCCCTGGGAAGCCTTTACGTCCCATTAATATACTCATAGGTCTCCCTACAATATGGCTACGGCCTATAACCACGGTATGCTTTCCTTTAGTCTCTACTCCGTAACGATCCATAAGTTCAAGAATACCAAATGGCGTTGCAGGTATAAAAGTACTCATATCAAGAGACATCTTTCCAAAGTTTGTAGGGTGAAAACCATCTACATCCTTATCCGGATCTACTGCTAGTAATACTTTTTGAGTATCGATTTGAGGAGGTAATGGTAACTGTACTATAAAACCATCAATATCTTCGTTCTGATTAAGCTCCTCAATTTTGTCTAGCAATTCAATTTCACTAGTCATGTTTGTCATGCGTACCATAGTAGACTCAAAACCTACGCGCTCACAAGCGCGCACTTTACTTCCTACGTATGTAAGAGAAGCTCCATCATTACCTACAATCACTGCAGCAAGATGAGGAACCTTCTCACCGTTTGCTTTCATTTTATCAACTTCGGCTTTGATTTCGTTTTTAATGTCGTTTGAAGTTTTCTTCCCGTCAAGAATAGTCATAGGTAATAGCGTTATGGTTTAGTTTGTGTTCATATAAATTAAAAAGACACCCGTTATGGGTGCCTTTTAAGGATATTGTTATTTCATTTGATTCATCATCTGCATCATCTTGCGGCCTCCGCCTCCTTGCATCATCTTCATCATCTTACTCATTTGATTAAATTGCTTGAGTAACTGATTTACTTGTTGTACCGAGGTACCAGATCCTTTCCCTATACGCTTTTTACGACTTGCGTTAATCGTAGTAGGATTTTCTCGCTCACCAGGCGTCATGGAGTGAATGATTGCTTCTATATGCTTAAATGCATCGTCATCTATGTCTACATCTTTGAGCATCTTTCCGGCACCTGGGATCATTCCCATAAGGTCCTTCATGTTACCCATTTTCTTTACTTGCTGGATTTGCTTTAAGAAATCGTCAAAACCGAATTGGTTTTTTGCAATTTTCTTTTGAAGCTTTCTAGCTTCTTCTTCATCAAACTGCTCTTGTGCTCTCTCTACAAGTGACACAACATCTCCCATTCCAAGAATACGATCTGCCATACGTGAAGGATAGAATACATCTATCGCTTCCATTTTCTCCCCTGTACCTATAAATTTAATAGGCTTGTTTACTACAGATTTGATAGAGATTGCTGCTCCACCTCTTGTATCTCCATCTAGCTTTGTAAGGATAACCCCGTCAAAGTTAAGAATGTCATTAAAGGCTTTTGCTGTATTTACAGCATCTTGACCAGTCATCGAGTCTACTACAAAGAGTGTCTCTTGTGGTTGTATTGCAGCATGTACATCTGCAATTTCTTTCATCATCGCCTCATCTACAGCAAGACGACCTGCTGTATCAATGATTACTACGTTGTGACCGTTTGCTTTCGCGAAAGCGATACCATCTTGAGCAATCTTTACAGGATTCTTCTCATCACGATCAGAATATACATCTACCTTAATCTGATCTCCTACTACGTGTAGCTGATCAATAGCCGCTGGACGATATACATCACAGGCTACTAATAAAGGTTTTTTTGTTTTCTTGGTTTTAAGAAAGTTTGCAAGCTTACCTGAAAAGGTTGTCTTACCAGAACCTTGTAAACCTGACATTAATATAATAGATGGAGTACCAGAAAGATTAATCCCTTCTGCATCACCTCCCATTAACTCTGTAAGCTCATCTTTTACAAGCTTCACCATTAACTGCCCAGGTTGTAAGGTCGTTAATACGTCAGATCCTAAAGCTTTTTCTTTAACACGGTTTGTAAATTCCTTTGCAGTCTTAAAGTTAACATCTGCATCTATAAGAGCACGACGCACTTCCTTAAGTGTCTCTGCAACGTTTACTTCCGTAATGCTACCGTGACCTTTGAGTACGTGTAGGGCTTTATCTAACTTATCACTTAAATTATCAAACATAGTTATCTGCTATTGTAAAGGTTGCAAATTTAAGGATTTGTAGTGGTTTATCACTCCTTTAATAATTACAGATTCTATAAAAATGTGTAGAAAACTACTTATTAACTAGAAGCAATGCAATGAGCGCCACGAGTGCTATTGATTCATGCTTGCGCTTAACTTCTTATAAGAGGTGATAACAAGCAAAGAACTGCTATTTACATGAAGAGCTAATAGACTCAGCACCAACTCTAATAAGAAAAACAAACAGCTTTTAAACATGAGTTGTAACCAACAAAAAAAGCCTCCCATAAAAGGAGGCTTTGTACTTGATAAGAACAAGAAATTACTTCTTGAACTTAGCGTATTTGTTTTTGAACTTATCAATACGTCCAGCTGTATCTACAAGCTTAGCTTTACCTGTATAGAATGGATGTGAAGTTCTAGAAATTTCTAATTTTATTAAAGGATACTCAGTTCCTTCGATCTCAATAGTTTCTTTAGTATCTGCAGCAGACTTCGTTAAGAACACCTCTTCATTAGACATGTCTTTAAATGCTACTACTCTAAAATTTTCTGGGTGTATATCTGCTTTCATTATAATCGTACTTAAAAATTATTCTATTTTTCGAGGTGCAAATTTACATAAATTTTAAAAATGAGCAACTATTTTTCAAAATAAATATTACCTATTTCACGAAGTTACGATTTTTCTGCGCTCGGCGTAACGATATTGTATATTTGTCTACTAACTGACCATAACCAAAACAACCATTATTATGATATTAGAAGACAAACCAACATCTGCAAAAGATGTAATGCTCAAATTTGGTCTAGTACTAGGAATACTAGCCATTCTTTTTAATGTAATATTATACGTAACAGACAACTTCCTTGCCCCTCACTGGTCATTAGGAGTTCTCAATTTTGTAATGACCGTAGTCGTTATTATTCTAGCTTTAAAAGCGTTTAAAGAAAGTAACGGTGGCTTTTTAAAACTGGGCCAAGCAATTAAAATTGGTCTTGGGGTATCACTAATAGCAGCACTCTTAGGTGCATTGTGGGTTCTCGTACTTACTCAAGTTCTCGAACCTAATTACTCAGAACTTGCACTTGACGCGCTACGTACTCAAATGATTGAGATGTATCCAGACATGACAGACTCACAAATTGATCAGACTATTTCTTTTCAAGAGCCTTTTACTAAAATTGGCTTTATGATTCCTATTGCGATCATGTTGTCATTATTTTTTGGATTTATCATCTCTTTAATAGGAGGATTAATAATGAAAAAAGAAAACCCATACGCAGACGCTTAAAAATTATTTATGCAAATATCTGTTGTCATACCTCTACTTAATGAGGTAGAATCACTTAAAGAACTACACCATTGGATTTCAGAAACTCTGGAAACCAATGGTTTTTCTTATGAAATCCTATTTATAGATGATGGAAGCACAGATGCTTCATGGGAGGTGATTGAAACGCTTTCGCGAAAGCGTGATAACATCAAAGGAATTCGCTTTAACCGTAACTACGGTAAATCACAAGCACTTCATGCAGGTTTTGAGGCTGCTCAAGGTGATGTAATTATCACCATGGATGCAGATTTGCAAGACAATCCAGAGGAAATTCCAGACCTATACCGCATGATTATTCAAGATAAGTATGACCTGGTCTCAGGATGGAAAAAGAAACGCTACGACTCTGTAATTGCAAAAAACTTACCTAGCAAACTCTTTAACGCCGCAGCAAGAAAAACAAGCGGACTCAAACTACACGACTTTAATTGTGGTTTAAAAGCTTATAAAAAAGAGGTGATCAAAACTGTAGATGTATATGGTGAGATGCACCGTTACATACCCGTACTTGCTAAGAATGCAGGATTTTCAAACATAGGTGAGAAAGTAGTACAACATCAAGCTCGTAAGTATGGTGAGACTAAATTTGGTATGGAACGCTTTTTAAATGGCTTCTTAGATTTACTCACGATTTGGTTTTTAGGAAGTTTTGGAAAGCGACCTATGCACCTTTTTGGAGCACTAGGTGTACTCATGTTTGTTATAGGTTTTGGATTTGCCGGATACTTAGGTATAGACAAAGTATTCTTTCATAGAGCGGGCAGACTGATTACAGAGAGACCACAATTTTATATATCACTTGTTGCGATGCTCATGGGTATTCAACTATTTATTGCCGGCTTCTTAGGCGAACTCGTACTAAGATCAAAACGTGATAAAAAGAGATATAATATTAAAGAAACTTTATAACTAGTAGCTCAACACGTAGACATACCTCGTAGTGAGCTTTATAAATTATAACAAAATCGTATTTTTGTTAGTAAACAACACACATTTTTATGGTATACCACGATCCCGCTATTTTAGAAAAAGCAAATGCATGGCTTACAGAGACCTTTGATGAGGAAACTCAACAAGCTATCAAAGAAAATATCGCTCACAATCCAGATGAGCTTGCAGATAGTTTCTATAAAAATCTAGAATTTGGTACTGGCGGTATGCGCGGTATCATGGGAGCTGGAACTAACAGAATTAATAAATATACCTTGGGAAAAAACACTCAAGGTCTATCTGACTACCTACACAAACAGTTTCCTGATAAGAAAATTAAGGTTGCTATCGCTTATGATTGCCGTCATAATAGTAAGGAGCTTGCCCAGGTGGTTGCAAATGTATTTTCGGCAAATGGGATTAAAGTATTCCTATTTTCTGATCTTAGACCTACACCAGAATTAAGTTTTGCTGTGCGTCATCTAGATTGCCAGTGCGGTATTGTCCTCACTGCAAGTCACAACCCGCCAGAATATAACGGTTACAAAGTATACTGGGAAGATGGCGGTCAACTTGTACCACCACAAGATGCAGAAATAATAGCTATTATTGAAGCGCTTGATTTTAGCGCTATAAAATTTGAAGGAGATGACTCCCTTATTGAACTTGTGGATGAAGAGGTAGATAAAGCCTTTGTAGATGCAAGTGTTGCAAATGTATCTTTTGGCCTTACTAATGAAGTAAAAAAGAACTTAAATATCGTTTTCACCTCGTTACACGGTACCTCAATCACACTCGTGCCAGATACATTAAAACAAGCTGGTTTTACCACTCTTAACATTGTAAAAGAACAAGAAGTACCAGATGGTAACTTCCCTACCGTAGTTTCTCCTAATCCAGAAGAAACTGCTGCTCTTAAAATGGCGCTTGAACTAGGAGAAGAAAAAAATGCAGATATTGTCATAGGTACAGACCCAGACTGTGATCGACTAGGGATTGCTGTGAGAGGAGATGATGGCAAGCTTACCATTTTAAATGGTAATCAAACCATGATCTTAATGACAGATTATTTATTAGAACGCTTTCGCGAAAGCGCAGATCAACACTCATCACCATTTATAGGAAGCACCATCGTATCTACACCTATGATGGATATTCTTGCTGCAGCATATGATGTAGAATGCAAAACAGGACTTACAGGCTTTAAATGGATTGCCAAAATGATTGAAGATTATCCTAACCAACACTTTATAGGTGGTGGTGAAGAAAGCTTCGGGTACATGGTTGGCGATTTTGTAAGAGATAAGGATGCTGTAACCGCTACCCTACTCGCATGTACAATTGCTGCTCAAGCAAAAGAAGAAGGACAAACACTGTTTGAAAAACTTAAAACACTGTACGTAAAACACGGTTTTTACAAGGAAACATTAATTGCTCTTGTAAAAAAGGGACAATCTGGCGCAGCAGAAATCAAACAAATGCTCAAAGATCTTCGTCTTGAGCCTATGAAAGAAATTAATGGAAGTAAGGTGATACGTGTAGAGGACTATCAATCATCTATAAGTCGTGACCTTATTACTGGAGAAACCACTAATATTGATGTTCCAAAGTCTAATGTACTTATCTTTTATACAGAAGATGGCAGTAAAGTTGCCGCGCGACCAAGTGGCACAGAACCTAAAGTAAAGTTTTATATAAGTGTAAATGCTCCTCTAGCTTCATTAAATGAGTATGACACAATTTCTGCTTCATTAGATAAACGTCTTGCTGGTATAAAAAATGCATTAGGCGTTTAAACAACTCAAAATTTCGCGCAAGCGGAAACACTCTATGGAATATTTTAAGAAGATTCTCAAGTTTGCCATTCCTTATAAGAAATACGGATTTTTAAATATTTTGTTTAATATTTTATATGCTCTTTTTGGTACGCTAGCTTTCGTTTCGCTTATACCTATGCTTACAGTGCTACTTAAACAAGTAGACCCTGTGAGAATAAAACCTACTCTTGAATCTTCCAGCAGTTTTAAAAGCTTTTTAGATGACTCTCTTAACTATTTTATCAATACGCAAACTGATCTGCATGGTGACGTGTATGTATTAGGTATAATGGTTGGACTTGTAATTGCAACCTTTTTATTAAAAAATGTCTTTGGATACTTAGCAAACTACTTCATTACCTATCTAAGGAATGGAGTTCTTAAAGACATCCGTAATAAGATGTACAACCGTATCGTCAATCTTAATTTAAGTTTCTACTCAGAAAAAAGGAAAGGTGATACTATTGCAAGAATCACGTCTGATGTTCTTGAAGTGCAACATTCTTTCTTATCGATACTAGAGCTTTTTATAAGAGAACCTCTTACTATTCTTTTTGCTATAGGTACTATGTTGTTTATGAGTGCACAACTGACTCTTTTTGTATTTATTTTCATACCTGTGGCTGGATTTATAATTTCTAAAATTGGGAAAAGCCTCAAAAAGAAATCAGGTCAAGTACAGACAGAACAGGGATATTTCTTGTCTCTAGTTGAAGAAACACTAGCCAATCTTAAAATTATAAAAGGATTTGCAGCCGAAGATAGAATGGAAACTAAGTTTCAAACCTCTACTACTAATTTTGAAAAATACAGCAATACTCTTACACATAGGCAAAACTTAGCATCTCCCGTAAGTGAGTTTTTGGGAATTACAGTAATCGGAATCTTATTATGGTACGGAGGTAATATGGTGTTAGATGGTTCTGGAGGATTAGATGGGGCTCAGTTCATTGTTTATATGGGATTAGCATATCAAATTTTAACCCCTGCAAAATCTATTGCAAAGGCTAGTTACTCGGTAAAAAAGGGAGACGCTGCTGCCGCTCGTATTCTAGAAGTATTAGAAACTGAAACAACTATAAAAGACAACCCCAAGGCCATTAGTAAAGATACATTTGACAGTCGTATAAATTTAGAGGGCATCTCTTTCAAGTATGATGAGGAAAGTGTACTAAAGAACTTTACACTTAATGTAAAGAAAGGACATACTGTAGCACTTGTAGGTCAATCTGGTTCTGGAAAAAGTACAATTGCAAATCTAGTTACTCGTTTTTATGACGTTAATGAAGGAAACATAAAAATAGACAATACAGATATAAGAGATATTTCTAAAAAATCTCTACGTAACCTCATGGGGTTAGTCACTCAAGACGCTATTCTCTTTAATGACACTATACGCAACAATATTAATCTAGGTAAAGAAAACGCCACAGATCAAGAAATCATCGATGCATTAAAAATTGCCAACGCTTGGGAGTTTGTACAAGACCTTCCTAAGGGGCTTGATACTAATATAGGTGATAGTGGTAATAAATTGAGTGGAGGTCAAAAGCAGCGCCTCTCAATAGCTAGAGCGGTTCTTAAGAATCCTCCTATCATGATTTTAGATGAAGCTACCTCAGCACTAGATACGGAGAGTGAGCGTCTCGTACAGAAAGCGCTAGAAAATATGATGAAGAACAGAACTTCTATTGTAATTGCTCACAGACTTTCTACTATTCAAAATGCAGATGAGATTGTAGTCATGCAAAAAGGAGAAATTGTAGAGCAAGGGAAACATCAAGAGCTTATTGATAAGAAGGGAATGTATCACAAACTAGTCTCGATGCAATCTTTTGAAGAAGCTTAGACTAGTCGTTCTCTTTTACAATGACAACGGTTGCCGTATAACCAGATGCTAGAAACCAAGTATTTGAAGATATTACTTTTTTCATATCATCGTACATCACGAACTGTGCGGTATTTGCTCCTACAGAGCCCTGATTAAGCGCCTTAATTTCTATTTTATTAAATCCTTTTTTCAGGTCGAGATAAAACCCTTGAAACTGACCTTCAAGAAATATTCTAGGATGCACAATTGTATCATTTACACTCACGCTCACTAAATCTCCATCTACTGCGCCGTGATCTCTGTATGTAAAGTTTACAAATTTGGATCCGCTTTTAAAATCTCCTAAATTTTGATTTCTAAAATATTCTGGACGAAGTTTTTCTATATCTTTTTCTTGAGAATTATTCATCTTGTTTTCAAGAGCAGTATAGGTTTTTTCGGCAAAGTCGGTGCCTTCCATAAAGTTGATCTCTCTTTTCTCATTTGATTTAAAAGGATCTTTAAGTTTTATTTTACTTTTAAAAATAAGAGAACCAGATTGTACATCACTACTCTTTTTTCTTGCCATAGGTGCAATAAACACAGGCGCTGGCACATCATTAGGCTGCTTTCCCTTAATTTCTATAGAAGCACTAGGCGCATCTATTTGAGCTTGTGCACATAGAGACACTAAGAGCAAAGCTAATAATGGAAGAGCTTTAATTGATATGGGGAAAGTACTTTTCAAATAGTAAGTGAGTCGATGTAACATTTTAGAGTGATGGCTTCTATGCTTATTTACCATAAAGTATGCCATTGTTGATTAAAATTACGCTTTCGCGAACGCGTAACAGCAACCTAACGTATCCAAAGATAAAATATTTGAAATTTATAGGTCAATATATCAGTTGCCAAAATTTATAGTTCATTACAGCATATTAAGAAATAAAATTCAATGTCGTACGTTCTTACCACATCAAACAAATGAATATTTATGAAACTACACGCACTACTTGCTCTTTTTGTCTTAACCTCTTTATCGTATTCTTGTAGTTCAAGGGACGACGATGGAAATAGCACAACAGATATAGACTGTCTCAACTTAGGAACCCAAGAGCTTGATATTACCATTCAAGAATCTTTTACCACACTACCTTCAAAGGTATCTGTTTTCTTTAAAGTAAATGGCAGTGATGGTAGTCCAGTAGCAGGATTAACGCCTTCTAATTTTACAATTTTTGAGCAAGGTCGTAATGATGATTGTTATAATGAAATTTCAAATTCTGAAGCATCAGGAGCAATATCCCCAAATGCTCAGATTTTTTCAAATAATACATTACTAGTGTTAGATTTAAGTAACAGTGTCTTGAGCACAAGCTTACAAGAACTTAAGCAAGCGTCAAGCAGCTTTATATCTAATGTGATGCCAGCAATCCCTACAGATTCTTTTAAAATGGCTATTTACTGGTTTGATGGAGAAGATGTACTTCACGAGCTACAACCTCTTACTACCAGTGCAACTATGCTTCAAGAAGCTATAGATGGAATTACAGAAGACATAAGTAATGATCCATCTACAGATTTGTATGGTGCCGTAATTAAAGCTGCGGAGATTGCAGATGATATTATTGATGTGTCTGAAAACGAAGAACTATTTGCAGCAGCCTCTGTAGTAATTTTTACAGACGGAACAGATCAAGCAGCTAGATATACAGAACAAGAGGCAGTAGATGCTGTTTCTGATGCAGATGATGACGTTAGCTTCTTTACTATAGGTCTTGGCTCAGAGATAGATGAAGGCATACTTTCTAAAATAGGACAAACAGAAAGTGTATTTGCATCTAATGCAGCAGAACTAGAATCTGTATTTAATGATATATCTAATGGTGTAGCGGCACAAGCAAATAGTTTTTACTTGTTTGAATACTGCAGCCCTAAACGTGATGGAAGTGGTATGAATAACCTTGTGATTCAAGTAATTAATGGAAATCAAGATGGACTAGTTCAAACTTCTTTTGACGCAACAGGATTCACTAGTGGTTGTGAATAGGTTTTTAAACTACTCAATTTGAGTAGTTAATCGACTTAAAAGATAGCCTTACAGATACACGCGATTACAAGATACTATTGTCAAATAACAATTTTGACAATAGTATATCTTTGTATTATGCTAGTATCAGAATCAAACCTCAACAACGTATTAGAAGATGTTTACATCTTAAAAACAGGGACTTACTATTTCTTTGAAGACTTTATTATCTCAGAAATTAATGAAGGTATGCTCTTTGACTGGGAGATGGCACAAGAACTCCTCCATCTAGCCGAAAACCATTATGGAGCAGAAAATAAGATAGCTTACATATCAAATCGTGTTCATTCATATTCTTTAGTACCTCAAGACTGGCTTAAATATTTTAAAGCACGTAATTCTGTAAGTGCGTTTGCTGTAGTCTCATATAATGAAAAAGAAAAAACTGATATCCTTATAGAACGCCTTTTCTTTAAGTCTAAAATCAAAAAATTCTTTGACTTAAATGAAGCGGTAACATGGGCTGTAGAACAGCAAAAAGAATATAAGATTAAAAAAACTACAGCTTGATTTTAGTTTTGAGTATTGGAGATTTATAATAGTTGATCTCAAGAATATCCATTCTCTTATAATGTTTAATTAATCGCTCCTTGTAAGAATCCCAATTATAATTACTGGGTTTACTCCAGCCTAACTCGGCGTGACCTATGAGTCTTGGAAAAGAGAGATACTCAATATCACCAGTAGATTTTATAGTTTCAGACCACAAAGGAGATTCAATACCCAACACTTGTGAGGGCGGTACATCCTCAAAAATTTGTGATGGTTTCCAGATATAAGCACTATCTACCTCAACCGTTCCTGCCCAAGTAAGCCCTATAGGTGATTTCTTAGTATATTTCATATCTAAGTACATGCGCTTTGCTGGAGATAAAATTACTTTTGCACCTTGAGCAAGTCCTCGAGATGCGGTAGTAGTTCTTTGCCAGTGTTGTACTACGTAGGTGCTATCTACACCAGCACTTTCTATCTCTTCCCAGCCTATTACGTGTTTATTATACTTCTTAACTATAGAAAACACTTTATTAAGAAATATATTATAATCCTTTTTTGAAGTGACATGAGATTCATCACCTCCTAGATGTATATATGGCCCAGGGGTCATTGCTGCTATTTCCTTTATCACATCTTCTACAAATGTGTATGTAATATCTTTATCTACACACAAGGTGCTAAAACCTACACGCATTCCCTTATATAACTTAGTAGCTTTACCATTACAGTTAAGTTCTGGATAAGATGCCAGTGCTGCATTGGTATGTCCAGGCATGTCAATCTCTGGGATCACCGTAATAAATTTTGACTGAGCATAAGCTACAATCGATTTATAATCTTCTTGAGTATAAAATCCAGGGCGTTCATTACGCACAGACGAGCTCCCTCCTATTTCCGTAAGTTTAGGCCATGATTTTATTTCTATACGCCACCCTTGATCATCGGTTAAGTGTAAGTGTAGTTTATTGAGTTTATAAAATGCCATTTGATCAATGAGACGCTTTACTTCATTTACAGTAAAAAAGTGACGTGCAACGTCTAGCATCATCCCTCTATACTCGTACTGCGGTGCATCTACAATTTTCACTCCTGGGATTACCAAACTATCAATCTGCTTTCCTGCGATAAGAGCATCTGGTAATACTTGCAATAAGGTCTGCATACCTCTGAACACACCAATAGGTGTAGATCCAGCTAGTGATAACCTATTATTATCTATCTCCAGCACATATCCCTCTGGAGAAGAAATACTATCACTAGACACAATATTAAATGAAACTACATTTTCATCTACCTCTTTATCTAAGGCTAATGGAAAAGCAGTATTCTTTAATATTTTTTTAAACTGAGAAGCTATCGCTTTAATTTCTGGCAGCGTATCGCTAGTAACAACTGTTTCTTGATCAAATAGAAAACCATAATTAGCTGCAACAACTTGATCAGGAATTGGGATGAGAACAAGATTCTCAATACTTGTAGGCACTATAGGTTTTTCCTTTTTACAAGAAAAAAATGAAACACAAATAACAAGTACTAAGAATCTTAAAGCCATAATCTTAATTAATTTAATCTATAATAACCACACTTAAGATATGCTCCTTCAGGAAAACTAATAGGGTGATCGCTATCATGGTAAGTTTTACCTTCCACCGTAAACTTGCGATCTGCCTTTTTAATATTGAGCTCACAGATATCAAAAAATGCCTCTGCTTCTACTCTAGAAGAGCAAGAAGCTAGTACAAGCATCCCTTTTTTGGCTGTTAGTTTGGTTCCTAATTGAGCAAGTCTAGCGTAGCTATTTCTTGCTGTATTTACTTCCTTTGCGCTCTTTGCAAAACTTGGTGGGTCTATCACAACGATATCATACTTCTCACCTGCATCTATAAGTTGCTGTAAACCTACAAAGGCATCTATAGCAAGAATTTTATGTTTACCTGCATGCTTATTGAGTTTACCATTATCTAAAGCAACTTGTAATGCCTGAGCACTAATATCAAGACTCAACACCTGTGTTGCTCCTCCTGCAAGTGCATGTACAGAGAATCCTCCTGCATAGCTAAAGACATCTAGCACAGTCTTACCCTTAGCCATGTCTCCTACTCTTTTTCTATTGTTACGGTGGTCTAGAAAGTAACCTGTTTTATGCCCATGAATCACGTTTGCCGAAAATTTCACACCGTGTTCCACAAAACGAACTACTTCTTTTTTGAGCGTTCCATAGATCACTTGTCCATCTGTAAACCCATGTGATTTACCTTTGGCCACATTTCGACTTAAGCGCAATACCATCGTATTTGCTTTTGAGGTTTCGATAAGCTCAGGTAATATTTCTTCTAGGTATGGAAACCAAATGGCGCTGTAAATTTTTACAACAATGACATCGTCATAAACATCTGCAATGAGCCCTGGAAAACCATCATTCTCGCCAAAAATGAGACGATAACTATTGGTGTTTGTCCTCAATAGTTGTTTTCTCAAAGAGAATGCTTCCTTTATTCTAATTTTAAAAAACTCTTCATTTATGGTTGCCGGCACATTACTGAGAACCTTTATTCGTATAGGAGAATCTGGATCATACAATCCTATTCCAAATACTTTATCTGATCGATTATCAAAAAGAATAGCGATGTCACCAGAACTTCCAGCTTTATTAAGCTTTGCGATACTATTTTCAAAAATCCACGGATGCCCTTGTTTTACAAGTTTTTCGGCATTTGTAGTGAGGTGTACTGCAAGCCTCTTTGTCTTTATTTGAGGTAAATCTATCATGTAAGATGTAGTATTATGAAATTACGCTTTCGCGAAAGCGTGAAAAAAACCAAATTAATCGTAATTTTCCAGTATGAGAATGTATCGCACGCTTTTTTTAGTAGTATCGGCCCTTTTTTTTCTGACCTTCCAAAGTGATGATGAAAGCCCGCTGGTAAATATAGACCAGTTTGACTCCACTTTTGCATACGATGTACGTTATGCAACAGATGATAATTTTTTAAAACAAACAGTTTATGACTGTGTGCAATGCTTACTCATACCCGAGGTGGCAGAGGCGCTTGTAGATGCAAATAACTACTTCTGTGAGTTAGGCTACATGGTAAAGCTGTATGATTGCTACAGGCCATTATCTGTACAGAAAAAAATGTGGGAAATTTATCCTAATCCAGGTTACGTAGGAAATCCCTATGGTAGTGGCTCTATACATAATCGTGGAGCTGCCATAGATATGACTATTGTTAAGCTAGATGGCACTCCGCTAGATATGGGGAGTGACTATGACTTTTTTGGGAAAGCTGCTCATATAGATCATCCACATAATGAGACCATAACTGCAAATAGAAAGCAGTTATGGTCTGTTATGAAAAAATTTGGGTTCTCACCTATTCGTACCGAGTGGTGGCACTTTAATTATGATGCAAAGAACTATGGTCTCAAAGTACTCGACATCGATTTTGACTGTGAGTAATTTTATTTAGGATCTAGCAATTGCTCTATGCGTGCAATGGCATCTTCATAGTGATATTTTGTAACTGTATTCACACTACTATTACGCGCTGCGCGAAGTTTGCTACGCAGTTTACCTAACTCACCTCTTACTAGTGGCCTTACATCTGATACACTCACATCGTAATATAGAGTTCCTTCAAAACCAGATCTTCCAGATCTAGCTCTAGGACCTTGATCTGTCATTAAAAACTCCATTCTATCTAAGTAAGAACGCTGTAAATTACGACGATAAAGATCTACCGAAGTGCCTCTGCTAGTCTCAGACCAAATACCATTTCTAAGATCTGAAAGCATTTCTAGAGCACTATAATACTCTGTTTGCGTAGTCTCTGCATCTATAAGACGACCTATTCTGTCAAAACTCAAGATTCTATTAAGATAGCGTGATTGTGTTCTTCTTACCTTTTCTGCATATCCAGCGTGATCTATGTTTTGCATGATTGCTGGATCTACTAGCCATGTAGGAGTTTCAAAAAGATTGTTTTGTAACCAGCTCATAGATTCCTTCTGTGCAGCTTTATCTAGGTGAGTATACACTACTCCAGATTGTGAAGGCATTTTAATATCTTCAAAAACTCCTCCTATATTTGTAACCACATGACCTACAAATCTGCTATAAACACCTACTAGTTCTCCGTAAAGCTCTTCTAGATCTCCATAATCATTTGTTTTATCTGACGTCCAGCTTGGAAGGTTTTGTGCTACATAACGCAAGTTCTTAATTCCGTAAGTACTAGCTTTAACAGGATCATTACCTATAGATTCCGTCTGTGATTGCGGATCAAAACTACTAGACTGTCGTCCAAATTTAAAACGGGGATCTCCAGCTTTTTCTTGAATCCATTTATTAAGAGTTGCTTTTTCCATTAACGGCGAAGAAGCTTCTGGTAACCAGCGATAACCCCAGTTAGTCGCATAATGATCATAAGGTCCCATCTGGCGCACAAAACGGATGTTTGTATCTCCTGGCTGCGCTATATAATTATATCTAGCATAATCCATAAGACTAGCTGCTATCCCATTTTCTTGAGTAAAAGCTCCGTCTCTGTAGGATTCTACATCATACGCATAACTTGCTGCCATGTTATGAGGAAAACCTAATGCATGACCTACCTCATGAGCAATCACCATACGCATCATCTCTCCTATCTCTTCTTCTGGAGTATCTAAGGTTCTTGCGCTTGGATTTGCTGCTCCAGTTTCAAGGAGGTATCTATTTCTATAACTACGCAGGTGATTATGATACCAAATAATATCACTTTCTATAATCTCACCACTTCGAGGATCTGATACACTTGGTCCTACTGCATTACGCGTAGTGCTCGCGACATATCTCACCACAGAGTATCTTATATCTTCTGGGCTAAAATCTGGATCTTCTTCTGGTGTAGGAGCATCCTTTGCAATAATTGCATTTTTAAATCCTGCAGTTTCAAAAGGCTTTTGCCAGTCTTCTATTCCTTGTTTAATGTACTCTTTAAGGCTTTCTGGCGTTCCTGGATCTAAGTAGTAGACAATAGGCTTTACTGGATCTACCAGCTCACCTCTTTTATACGCTTCTGGATCACTAGGCTCTAGTCTCCAGCGACGTATATACGTTTTCTCATCTGCTTTTAAAGCATCGCTTCCATAATCAAACTGATTTACAGTAAAAAAACCAACACGTGAATCATACAATCTAGGTTGCATTGCTACCTCTGGAAGTAAAATCATAGATTGATTTACCTGAAGACTGATACTCTCTGCAGAACGTTCTGTAGGTGGCTCTGAGGCATCATAAGTAAAGTCCTGCTTCACTTCTATATTTTCTGGAAAACTCTTAACACTATTGATAAAGCTACGGCTACCATCAAGCTTTTTTACTTTGTATTCTTTACGTAAACGCCCAGATAGCGGGCTAATCGCTTTTACATCTGTAGAAAATAATTTTGTTACATCAATTACTACGGCAGTAGAGTCTTGATTAAAAGCTTCTACATCAAAAGCATATAATGTAGGCTCATAATTATTCACACGTACAGAGTTACTTATCGCCTTGCTGCTATCTGCAATGTTGGTGTATGACTTTATCTTAAGTAAGACCTTATCTTGAAAACGCTGCCAGTGTACAACTTGCTCGTTTGTTTTTGAACCAGCATTCATGTATCCTCCACCTAATCCATTAGGGATTTGAGCTATACGAGTGACCCATAGCATGTCTTTTTCAAGCGCCGTAAATGGGATTTCATAATAGAAATTATTCTTAACCTTATGTACTTGAAATAAACCAGAATCTGTTACTGCTTCTTTTGTAATTACATCTGTGTATGATTTGATTGCATCCTTATCAGCTTTCTTAGGAGTTGCAACCTGCTCTTTCTTGTTTTTTGACTTACGTTTTCTTAATTCTTTGCGTTGTGCAAAAGAATCTTGAACATTAAAAAAGGTAGCAATGAGACAAAGGAGTAGTATTCTTTTCATGGAGTTTGTTTAAAGTACTCCGAAAATAACAATTGACTGCAATGAGCAAGATTAATTTTAGATAACATTAACAGAATACGGTCGTATTAACAATACTGTTTATGCCCTGCTATTTGTCTAGCCTATCTTTTACAAACTCTATTTGGGTTTTACCATGTGCCTGCGCCTTTCCTTCTTCATCTAGACCTACCATTACAATACGCTCAATGCTAATAATAATTTCTCTAGTCATCTTATTACGCACCTCACATCTCAAAGTGAGAGATGCAGTACCAAACGCCGTAGCTTCTATCCCTATTTCTACAATATCACCTTTTTTTGCACTAGAGCGAAAGTCTATCTCACTCATATACTTTGTAACCGTCCTAGGATTTTCAAGTTGGATGATAGCATAAAGTGCTGCTTCTTCATCAATCCATTCTAACAGCCTTCCGCCAAAGAGTGTTCCATTGGGATTTAGATCTTCTGGTTTTATCCATTTACGTGTGTGAAAATTCATCATATTTAGGTTGAGATTTATCTAAAGTTAGCAAAAAGATAGGTCTCGCTTTCGCGAAAGCGGAATTAATTAATTCATTTTACCACATCATCAATAATCTTCATAAATATGAAGAGTAACTCATAAAATGACTCTTATAAAATAGCGATTATAAATACTTGAGAATATCGCTAGAAGCTTTAAATGACTTAAAACGCTCATGAGTAATCTCTATATCTACCTGCTCATGCGCCCATGTAGTATGGAAAGGAATATGAAATGCATGCCCTCCTATTTCTAAGACGGGAAGCACGTCAGACTTTAATGAATTACCTATCATAAGAAAAGATGTTGGGTCTATATCAAGGTGTTTTACAAGCTTGAGATAATTTGCCGGCTGCTTATCTGACATTACTTCTATATGATGAAAATATTTTGAAAGTCCAGATTTTTCTAATTTCCTCTCTTGATCTAGAAGATCTCCCTTAGTAGCCACTACAAGTTTATACTTATCAGAAAGCTGGTCCAGCACCTCTTCTATGCCATCAATAAGGTTTACAGGAGCATTAAGCATCTCTTTACCTATATCTATAATACTTGCAATAATCTCATTAGTCACCTTCCCTTCAGAAACTTCTTGCGCACATTCAATTAGTGATAAAGTAAAGGGTTTTATCCCGTATCCATAAAGTGAGAGATTACGCATTTCCATTTCAAAAAGCCGTTGTTGGCAAGACTCATAGTTAATATAGGGGCTCAGTAATTTACACACCTCATCTTCGGCATCACGGAAAAAGGTTTCATTTACCCATAAGGTATCATCTGCATCAAAGGCAATCGTATGAATGTTGTTCATGTTGTTGTTTTAAGCACGCTTTCGCGAAAGCGTAAATCTCTTAGTCTAATTCGTAAACACGTACATAATCTATTTCCATTGCTGCTGGAAAAATAAGGTCGTCTACCTCACCTCCAAGATTACCTCCTACGGCAATGTTGAGTATAAAATAGTACTCCTTCATAAAAGGCCAGTTTTCATTATTATAATCTTCTGGACGATCTATGGTAAGCGTGATATTATCTGGGCTGTCTATATAAAATTGAAGTTGGTCTTCTTTCCACAACAATCCATAAATATGAAACTCCTCTTCAATAGTAGGAAGCGCAATAAAATCTGTTGAAATTTGCGTTCCATTGGAGTGGTTATTTGCAATGCTATGTATGGTTTGTAATACTTGATCTGGATTCTTGCTCACATACTCCATCACATCGATCTCCCCACATTGTGGCCATCCTATCTCTGTAATATCTGCGCCCAGCATCCATAATGCAGGCCAGATACCTTTTCCTTTATAATTTGGCATTTTTGCTCTGATGGCTACGTGACCGTATTGCACTTTCTGAGTACTAGTTATTCTAGCAGAGGTATAATCGCCTACTTTTTGACCTTCGCCCTCTTTCTTTACAATAATTTTGAGAGATCCGTCTGCAACCTCAACATTACTCCCATCTGTATAATTTTGTAATTCATTATTACCCCATCCAGTAGCACCTGTCTTGTAATTCCACTGCGAGGTATCTATTGCAGTACCATTAAACTCTTCACTCCACTTCAGTTTTGTAGTTTCTATATCTTTCTGAGAAGAGGACTCTGTTTGTTCAACATCACCTTCTAAGTCTTGATTTCTTTGATTTGCTTCTTTACAACTCACAATAGCTGTAAAAAGAAATAATAGAAGGATGCCATTTTTTATGATCATAAGGTGTGAATTTATACCGTTTAAAAATACAATATAACTGTAACAATAGTTGAGACTATTGATTGTAATTAAGACGTACATCACACTAACATTTTATTAAGAAAGTGTTCAATTATAAAAATCAAAGAGCGATCTATAATTATAAATTTATATAATGTATTAAGACTATAGTTATCTAGTACTTCTCAATCATCAATTAAAACTCTGACCATTATTAACTGCTCCAGAAGTACTTGTGGAGGGCAAAGTCCAATTAAAATTTGAATACACACTTCCGGGGCCACCTGAGAGTTGTAGAGATTCACCTATGGGTGTATCTGTATTTTCTTCTATACCTATATCTACCGAAGTTATTCCCGCTGCCACTCCAGCAGTAGCAGTAAACGCACCTTCATAACTTAAAAACTGAATAACTTTACCCGCTGGATTTACAAGCGCGATCCCATCTGGCTGTGGACCACCATTTTGAATTCCACCAGGTGGATAGTTAATAACTGTAAAACCAAAACCATTCCCCGTGTCGTTAGCGATAAGTCCTGATAAAAACTGGGTATCGTAAGCAGCGTTATTATTACCATTATAAAGCACAATGGAATATCCGTTTATATCTAAACCGGCGGCTCCTGCGATCTCAATAAATTCTCCCGTATCTGTACCTATATTCTCATAATGTATCTCATTTATCCAAATATCTGTTCTCGCGGGAATTTCTGAAGCACACTTTATATGTCCCCAAAACTCACCATTAAAAATATCAATACATCCAGTAGCTTCTACATAGACCATCATACCTTTATCTGCTATAGTTGTTGGTATACCATCTCTAGCTGCATCAGATGGAATTCGTGGCGGCATAAAGCCTAAATAAGCTCCCACACCATCTACTTGACTACTTACCTCGAGCATTGCTTTTTCTGATGGATTTCTTGTTCCAACTCCTACTTGGCCTACTGAAACATATGAATAGAAAATTACTCCAATTACACACAAACACTGTTTTGAAAAACTCATAATCTTCTAATTAAAAGTTTGTCCTATATTCTTTACTCCCGCTGTGCTTTGACCTACAGCACTTGTACTCCAAGCAAAATCTATAAAAGAATTACCTGTTCCTGTAAGATGTATAGATTGTGTTGCTGTTGTACTTGTAGTCTCTACGACACCCACATTAATGGATGTAAGTCCGTTTGCTGGACCACCAGTAGCTGTGATAGTCCCTTCATAACTCAAAAACTGTATAACCTTACCGTCAGGGCCTACTAGCGCAAAGCCGCTGGTGTCATTTCTTAAATTGGCATCTACAGATAAAGCCCCGTAGCCATTTTCTTCATCATCTATGGTACCTGAGAGCGTTAGAATTACACCATAAGGCTGACCCGTATCTGCACGGTATCTCACCAAGTAGTACCCAGAGATATCTAAGCCTGCAGGGCCCGCAATCTCTATAAACTCATTTACATCTGTACCGCTATTTGTATAGTGAAATTCATTAATCCAAATGTCTGAAGGTCCGCCTGAGCAATAAATACTTTCCCATGCGGTACCAGTCCAAAAGTCTAGACAGCCAGTTTCTTCCACAAAAACCATAAGACCAATATCTGTAGTGGTGGGTGCAATACTTGCTTGATTTGCTGTAGTAGCCACTCTAGGAGGAATAAACCCTTTATACGCACCAGCTGTAGTAACGCCGCTTATTTCGAGCATAGCAGCGTTAGATGGTGTCGTGGTACCTATGCCCACTTGAGCATGTAAAAATGTAGTTGCTAGAAGCAACAATAAACACGTAAAGACTTTCATAACTATGATTTTATATATCATAGCTAAGTGATTAATTTACAATGAAGTAGTCTGGGATTATGAAAGTAATGAAGATTTCCCCTACATTATTTTCATAAGCCAACTTTTCGCCTAACTACCTATTTATCAGGATTAAAGGCGTCGTCTGGATTTACAGTATCATCATAATTGAGCATTCCTTCCGTTTTTGCAATTATAGAAGAAACCGTTGCATCTCCAGTAACATTTACAACTGTTCTACACATATCAAGAATACGGTCTACAGGAAAGATTATTGCAATCCAAGCTGGATTTAAATCTACAGAACCTAGAACAATAATTAGCATCACAAGTCCTGCACTAGGTACCGCGGCCGATCCTATTGAGGCAAGCGTTGCAGTAAGCACGATTGTAAGTTGTTGCCCTATAGTAAGGTCAATCATGTGTAATTGTGCAAGAAAAACTACAGCTACGGCTTGATATAAAACGGTACCATCCATATTTACTGTAGCACCTATAGGGAGTACAAAACTTGTTATTTTCTTATCTACTCCTAGATTATCCTCCACACACTCCATCGTTACAGGAAGTGTCGCAGCGCTACTTGAGGTAGAAAAAGCTGTAGTTTGTGCAAGTCCCATTGCTTTGAAAAAGCCTTTGTAAGGAATAGTACGCACAAAGATTTTAATAATAAGTGGGTACATCACAAATACCATAAGCATTAAGCCTAAGAATACTGTAAGTGAATACCATGAAAGTCCTTTAAATATTTCAACCACCTTACCTATATCGTCACCCGCCATCTTACTTATGACACCCGCTAATAAAGCAAACACAAAAAATGGCGAAGCTTGCATTACAAAATCTACCATCTTTAAAAAGACCTCCATCACACTATCTACTAGTTTAATGACTGGTCCAGACTTTTCTTTAGGAATAAACAACAAGCTAATCCCAAAAAATATGGCAAAGAAGATAATTTGCAACATTAAACCATTATCAGTAAGTGCTTTAAAGAAGTTTTGAGGCACAAGATCAATAAGAGGCTGTAAAGGACCAGCGTCTTTAGTCGCATTTGCAGTTTTCATTTTTTCTGCAACAGTAGCATCTTCTCCTTTAGATTTTACGAGTTCGTTTACACGTCCTGCGCGTTCCATAAACTGAGGATCTTGTAAATAATTTACGCCATCCTTAATTTCTACACCTTGTTCTTGAGCCCATAGCTCATAGCTTATTCTATTATCTATACGACTTTCTTGATCTACAAGCGCTCCAGGCTTTACTATGTTTACAAGAGTTAATCCTAGTCCTACAGCTAGTAATGTTGTGATAAGATATGCTAGTAATGTTTTACCACCCATTCTACCCAGACTAGAAGGATCACCTATACCAGCAACTCCAGCTATGATAGAAAACAGAACTAAAGGAACTGCGATAAGCTTTAAAAGATTGATAAAAATAGTCCCAAAAGGAGCAATCCAATTAATTGTAAAATCACTTAATCCTACCGAAGAAGACACTAGTGCCCAAACCACACCTAAAATTAAACCAATAATAATCTTCCAGTGTAGTGCTAATTTTTTCATAGGTAGTAGTTCCTTCTTGAATGAAAACCCAACTAGTGAGTTGACTATGTGATGTTTAAATTTATTTCAAAATACTATAAATCCCTCGGAGGCAAACAGCTTTACTACCTACCATTCCTCGTAAATTTATTTCTACAATCTAATAGATTTATTTCGTAGTACAAAATCTGCAATAACAAGTGCTGCCATCGCCTCTACAATAGGCACTGCACGAGGTACTACACACGGATCGTGCCTTCCCTTTCCTTGCATTTCCACTACTTCCCCAGCGGCATTTATAGTTTCTTGCTTTTGCATTACAGTGGCAACTGGCTTAAATGCCACCTTGAAGTAAATGTCCATCCCGTTAGAAATACCTCCTTGAACACCGCCACTCAGGTTAGTTTTAGTAGTTCCGTCTGTATTAAAATGGTCGTTATGGTCACTTCCTTTCATAGTTGCTCCTTCAAAACCGCTTCCGTATTCAAATCCCTTTACAGCATTTATAGATAGCATTGCTTTTCCTAGCTCTGCATGAAGCTTATCAAAAACTGGCTCTCCAAGACCTACAGGCACATTTTGTATTACACAAGTTATAACACCTCCTATGGTGTCACCTTGTTTTTTTATTTCTTTAATTTTTTTTTCACACGCTTTCGCGAAATCGGCATCTGCACACCTAACATCATTTTTTTCAATCTCGCTAAAGTCAAGATCTTGATATGGTGTATCCATAGATAAATCTCCCACGGCACTAGTAAATGCGTGAAATGATATACCCTTCAAAAATTGTTTTGCAATAGCTCCAGCTACAACGCGACTAGCTGTTTCTCTAGCCGAAGATCTTCCTCCGCCACGGTAATCACGGTTACCATACTTTTTATCATAGGTGTAATCTGCGTGACTAGGTCTGTAAGTATCTTTAATGTGACCGTAATCCTTAGATTTTTGATTAGTATTTACTATCTGAAACCCAATAGGTGTTCCTGTTGTTTTATCCTCAAAAATTCCTGATAAGAAATCTACGGTATCTGGCTCCTTACGTTGTGTTACAATTTTAGATTGACCAGGCTTACGACGATCTAAATCATGCTGAATCGCATCAAAGTCAATACTTAAACCGGCGGGACATCCATCTATAATTCCACCTATAGCCTTACCGTGTGATTCACCAAAAGTTGTGACCTTAAATATAGTTCCGTACGTATTACCTGCCATCGTATGTGTTTTTAACAAATGTAAATTGAAAAGGCCATAATCAAAAGCTAAAAACTGACTTAATGATTAATTAACTTGGTCTCTATTAAATAACTATAACTTTTATACTTCTTAACGTCTAGTTTACTACAATTTTTAAAAATCTAAAGATCTTACAAGCAAAACAATCTCGGTGAAAAGACCCGTAGAAATTGCTGTACTATCAGACATACATCTAGGCACTTATGGCTGCCATGCTGCAGAAGTCTGCCAATATTTAAACTCCATCGCACCAGAAATACTCATCTTAAATGGTGACATCATTGACATCTGGCAGTTTAGAAAACGTTTCTTCCCTAAGGAGCACCTCAAGGTCATAAAGAAAATAATCACACTGGCTTCTAAAGGAACACACGTATATTACATCACGGGTAATCATGATGAGATGCTCAGAAAATTTAGCGATGCTACCATGGGAAATATTCACCTTATCGATAAACTTGTGCTTAATCTAGACGGTAAAAAAGCTTGGTTTTTTCATGGTGATGTTTTTGATGTTTCTATACAGCACACTAAGTGGATTGCAAAACTAGGCGGCTGGGGTTATGACTTTTTGATTCTCTTTAATAGGCTTCTTAACAAATGGCTTATAAGTATGGGGAGGGAGAAATACTCTCTCTCAAAAAAGATCAAAAACAGTGTAAAAGGAGCAGTGAAGTTTATCAAAGATTTTGAAACAACAGCAACAGATCTCGCTATCGAAAACAAATTTGATTACGTTATTTGCGGTCATATACATCAACCCGCAAAGCGATTAGTACACAATCAAAAAGGAAGTACACTTTACCTAAATAGTGGTGATTGGATAGAAAATCTGAGCTACCTAGAGTATAATAATCGCAAATGGAGCCTCAATTACTACAGAGAAAATCAAAATAACAAGCCTCAAAATACCTCAAAAGTTCTCCTTGAGCCTAACATGTTCCAACCAGATATTTTTAATTAATAGAATACTATCAAAGCTTTATTTAAAATTACACTAAAAGCGCATCATTTAATACCGTTATAGGATGCACAGCTACACGTGCAGTACCGTCCTTAATTTGATGTCTACAGCTTGTACCGTTTGCAACGATAATGGTATCATTACTAGCCTTTCTTACAGCAGGAAATAGCGTTTGCTCACCCACTTTCATACTCACCCCATAATGTTCTTTTTCATACCCAAAACTGCCCGCCATACCACAACAACCCGAAGGTATAATAGTAGGAGTATAATTTAAAGGAAGGTTAAGAATGGCAAAAGTATGTGACACAGAAGAAAGTGCTTTCTGATGACAATGACCATGAATTTTCAATCTTTTAGCTTTCGCCGAAAATTGCTTGGAGGTAATAACTCCTCGTTTGATTTCACTATGTAAAAACTCTTCAATTAAAAATGATTGTTCCGAAAGCTTTTTGGCCATCTCCACATCATCTGCAAGCCTAAGATACTCGTCTCTAAATGACAAAATAGCCGAAGGTTCAATACCTAGAATTACAGTATCCTTGTCTACATTTTTAAAAAGCTCTATATTTTTATTTGCCAGTGTCTTAGCCTCCTCAAGAAATCCTTTTGAAATGTAAGAGCGCCCACTATCATGGCTTTTCACAACTTCCACCTCATAACCAAGGCGACGTAACAACGTTAATGCATCTTGACCAATGTTTCCATCTAGATACTGAGTGAACTCATCAATATATAAAATGACTTTAGTTTCACTTTTGAATTTCTGATTGACACTAGTATGAGCTATACCAGATACTCCTACAGGATCTGAAAATACATTTAATAAAGGTAGACTTCGCTCTTTTGCTATACCTAAACTAGCTTTTGCTATACCCGCAGTTATACGAAGTAACGTATTATATATTCTAGGAGAAAATGCTCCTAGTTTGTTGATTTTTGTCGTGTTTGCAAACAGTTTTGTACGAAGGCTGCTCCCGTTAGTTTTCTGATATTGATACTCAAACTCTGCTTTTAATGTAGCTACATCCACATTACTAGGACACTCACTAGCACAGGCTTTACAGCTCAAACAAAGGTCAAAGACCTCCTTTAATTCTGTGTGGTCGTATTTATTAGGCTCATCTGATGTAGTTAGAAACTCTCTTAGCGCATTTGCTCTTGCTCTAGTGGTATCCTTCTCATCTCGTGTTGCTCTATAACTAGGGCACATCGCACCTCCAGCGCTTGGTAATTTCCTGCAATCGCCGCTTCCATTACATTTTTCGGCGAGTCTTAGAATTCCTTGGTTATCCTCAAAATTCATGAGCGTCTCCACCACTGGCTCCTTACGATCTACTTCATACCTCAAGCTTTCATCCATCGGGAAAGCATCGATTACTTTTCCTGCATTAAATACTTGATGGGGATCAAAAGCTTTTTTTACAGCTTTCATTACCTCATAATTCTCATCACCTACCATCATAGAGATAAACTCTGCGCGTACGATACCATCTCCATGCTCGCCGCTCATCGAGCCATTGTATTTTTTAACCAGATGCGCTACGTCTGTAGTTATCTGTCTAAAAAGTGCTACATCCTGCGACGTTTTCAAATCAAGAATAGGACGCAAGTGTATCTCTCCAGCGCCAGCATGAGCGTAGTACACGGCATCTTGTTCATGTCTTTTCATGAGCGCAGTAAATTCACTTATGTATGGAGCAAGGTCATCTAGCGCTACTGCTGTATCTTCTATACATGCCACGGCCTTTCTATCTCCTATCATATTCCCCAGCAAGCCAAGACCAGCTTTGCGCAAATCCATCGCTTGTGCAATTTGGTCTCCTTGTAATATAGGATATGCATACCCTTGCCCATCTAGCTGCAAACTATCTATAAGGGCTTCTGCTTGCTGCATGGCTCCTTCAAGAGTAGCATCCCTTAACTCAAACATTAATATTGCTGCTGGATCGCCTTCTATAAAAAATCTGTTTTTCTCTTGCTCACGATTGTTTTTTGTACAATCTAGAATCACCTTATCCATCATCTCACAAGTATATAAATCATGCTTCATGGCAGGAACTACCGCTTGTAAACATGATTCTAAATCTTTGTAATGTCCAGCTACCATAACGCCAAAAGCAGGCGGCAGCACGTTTAACTGCAAGGTGATTTCTGTGGTAAATGCAAGTGTACCTTCACTTCCAGATAATAGTTTACAGAAATTAAAAGGTTTTCCGTTCTCCTCAAATGGTGCGGCATTAGCAATTTCATCAAGTGCGTAACCCGTATTTCGGCGATGGATTTCAGGTTTTGGAAACTGCTCTTTAATCTCACTGCGAACGGCACTTTGAGAAAAATAATCATTCGCAGTCTTGTAAATGGAACCTTCCAAGTTGTCAAGGTTCAATTTTTGGCGAAAGCCAACTGCATCTAGTTCTTCAAAAATAGCATCACTACCATCTGATAATACCGTTTTTAATCGAACTACTTTATTTCTGGTGACACCATACTTGATACTGGTGGTTCCAGATGAGTTGTTTCCCACCATACCTCCTATCATACATCTATTTGCTGTAGAAGTATTTGGCCCAAAAAACAAACCGTGAGGCTTTAAAAATAAATTGAGCTCATCTCTTATAACACCAGGTTGTACCGTTACCTGCTGCTTTTCTTTATCAAAGTGAATAATCTCTGTGAAATGCTTAGACACATCTACTACGATACCCTCGCCCACACATTGTCCTGCAAGGGAGGTTCCCGCCGTTCTTGGAATGAGGGTAATTTGTTGCGCTTTCGCGAAAGCGCATAACTTCTTTATATCATTTACAGTTTTGGGAAATGCAACAGCAAGCGGAATCTTGCGATAAACAGATGCATCTGTTGCATAGATAATTTTATGTAGTTGATCTACATGTAACTCTCCATCAAACTCGATTTCTAATTTTTTCAAACTAATTTCCATTAAGATAAAAGTAACTAAAACTTTATGTAGCCCTTAACGTTATGACTATATAATTACTAATAGTTTTGCCAATTCAAACAAACAATTACAATGAAAAAAACACTAGTTACTGCCCTACTTTTTCTAGGATTAAGTGGAATAATTTATGCTCAAGATATCTCTCCTAATGCAATAGGACTGAGAATTGGAGACAATGACGGATTCAGTACAGAAGTAAATTACCAAAGAGCTTTAAGTGAAAATAACAGATTAGAATTAGGACTAGCTTGGAGAACAGGAAATAACTTTGACGCAGTAAAAGGAACTGGGATTTACCAGTGGGTATGGAACATTGATGGCGGTTTTAACTGGTATGCTGGTGTGGGAGCTTCTGTAGGTGCTTTTGATGTAGACAATGATGCTCCATTCTTTGACGATGATGATAATGAGTTTTTTCTAAATGCAGCAGGAGACATCGGTATTGAGTACCGTTTTGATATCCCATTACTATTATCTCTAGATTTTAGACCAGAAGTAGGAATACTTAATGACTTTGATGACAGCCTTGAATTTGACGTAGCGTTAGGAATACGTTACCTATTTTAATTAAGAGACTTCCTCTAAAGCTCTCTTGTAAAGAGATTCATAAAGCGGCACAATGTTTTGTATATCAAACTTGGCCGCTTCTTTTCTTGCGTTGGTTTTAAACTTCTCTAGCGTATCATCATCTTCTAAGATTCTGATAGCATTTTGAGCCATATCTGCAATGTTACCTACGTTAGATAAGTAACCAGTCACTCCATCTACATTTACTTCTGGAATACCGCCTGCATTACTAGAAATCACAGGCACACGATTTACCATAGCTTCTAGCGCCGCAAGTCCAAAGCTTTCTGCTTCAGATGGCAGCAGGAATAAATCAGAAAAACATAAAATTTTATCTACTTCATTACTGTTACCTAAGAAGCGTACTTTATCTTCTATACCAAGTTCTTTTACGCGCTCCTCTGCAGCTTCTCTTTCTGGGCCTTCACCTACCATAAGTAGCTTAGAAGGAATTTCTAGCTGCAAACGATAGAACACCTCAATCACATCTGAGATACGTTTTACTTTTCTAAAGTTACTCACATGTGTAACAATGCGCTCCCCTTCGTTTGCCATCAAATCACGCTGGCAATCTGTAAAGGTGTCTGTCTCTGCTCCAAAATCTATAAAATTAGGCACCACATCAATCTCTCTAGTAATTTCAAAGAGTCTCAGTGTGTCTTGTTTTAAGCTTTCTGAAACTGAAGTTACAACATCACTGTTATTGATACTAAAACTTACTGCAGGACGATAAAATGGATGACTACCTACAAGTGTAATATCTGTACCGTGTAACGTAGTTACCATAGGTACATGAATACCTTCTTGCTTGAGCATTTCCTTTGCCATATAGCCTGCATATGCGTGAGGTATCGCATAGTGTACATGTAAAATATCTATTTGTTCTTTCTTGATGATTTTCACCAACTTGCTAGAAAGCGCTAGCTCATATGGCTGATAATGAAAAAGTGGATAATCTGGAACGTTTACCTCATGAAAATGAATATTGTCATTTAATAAAGCTAGGCGTACAGGTTGCTTATACGTTACAAAGTGTACTTCGTGACCTCTTTTTGATAAAGCGATTCCTAGTTCTGTTGCTACCACTCCACTTCCTCCAAAGGTTGGGTAACAGACAATTGCAATTTTCATAACAGGATTTTTGGTAGATTTCTTTTTGCTTTCGCGAAAGCGTACTCACATCATATCACTTACAATACGAGTATATAATAGCACGACAAATTTAATCAATTAAAGCATTATAAATGACTTCTTGAATCTGGGTTCTTAAACCAGATTTTATGAGTGCGCGGTTATCCATTGTAGGGAATGTTCTATTAGATAGAAAGACATATACAAGTTCGTTTTCTGGATCTGCCCAAGTGTAAGTTCCCGTAAAACCACTATGACCAAAGCTCGTCATAGGCACGCAACCACAGGTAGGACCACCACCGCTGAGCTGTGGCTTATCAAAACCTACGCCTCTTCTCACATTATTATCACAGTAATAACAGGTATTAAAGCGCTCCATGGTCTCTTTTGAAAAGTAGCGCTTACCACCGTAATATCCATTTTGAAGATACATTTGCATCAATTTGGCAACGTCATTTGAGTTTGAAAATAAACCAGCATGACCACCCATATTACTTTGCATAGCCGCTCCCATATCATGCACATAGCCTTGTACTTTCTGGTTACGCCAGTAGGAGTCATTTTCTGATGGTACTATCATATCTTTCTCATACTTACGCAATGGTCTGTAGCCAGTAAAATTTGCTCCTAATGCGTTGTAGAAGTGAGATCTTGTAATTTCGTCAAGGTTGTCATTGTAATGATCTTCTAGAAATTTTTTCATCAAATAATAAGGAAGGTCACTGTACTTGTAGGATAGTCTAGAGCGAAGATCACTATCTGCGATTTTCTTAACTAGTGTATCGCCGTATCCTGTACGGAGGTACATTTTTTCGGCAACTTTGATATTATAATTTTCTGAGTATGCTGTGCTATAATAATCATCAAGTGGCTTTTTTGTAACAGAGTCTAGGGTACTTATATAAAAAGGAATCCACGCCTTAAATCTTCCATAGTGTGATAGCGCATCTTTGAGTGTGATATTTGCCTTATTGCTTCCTTTAAGTGCAGGAATTAAAGCGCCTAGTTTATCTTCTAACGCAATAGCCCCTTCACTCTCAAGCTCCATTAATAACGGTAAGGAAGCAAGAATTTTTGTCATAGAAGCGATGTCATACATATCTTCTGGACGCACAGCACGCTTTTTATTATAGGTATGATATCCAAAACTCTTATCATAAATCACTTTCCCTCTACGTGCCACAAGCACCTGGGCGCCTGGCATCATCGCTCTTTTAATACCTAGATTCACTAGCGAGTCTATTTTGATATTAAGCGTATCTGCATCTACTCCTACCTCTTCTGGAATTCCATATGAAAGTCTTCTTAATGTTCCAGATTGTAAACCGGTTCTTATAGGCGTTTTACCTAGAGATACTGGCAAACGTCCTTTACTAGGTATAGCTCCAAAAATAAGTTGGGCACTTTTCTCTTGCGCTAGCTGGCTATTTTGATAACTATGAATTATAGCCTCAATATCTGCGCTATTTTGCAAATCTAGCATTGCATAAGGCCTTACAAAAAGGTCTAAAACCACAGTTTTAGTTTTTGCAATCTCTGTAATCCATCTAATCTCTTCTGCCGAAAATTTATAGGACTTCCAAGGGTTTGCATTAGATCTGTGAAAACCTATAATGACATAATTAAAATCTTGTAATTCTTTCTGAGCAGCTTCGAGTGTTTTAGATTTTATCTCATCCACCTGCGCATACTTGCGTAGTTGAAATTTAAATGCAGATCCATCATCATCACCTAAGCCTAAATAAGCAATTTTCTTTTGGTCAATGTTTACAACAGGAAGTACATTATTGTTATTCTTAGTAACGGTTATTGCATTTTCTATAGCCTCGCTGTAAACCACATCATCTATACGAGCATTGAGATCATCTAGAAGATATTTTGTAACAACAGGCTTGTATTTGTTTAAGCCCACTTTGTACTTAGCATATAAAATCTTCTTAACTGAGTGCGCTAGTCTCTCTTCGGTAATCTTACCTGTTTCAAGAGCCTTCATAATTTTGGCAGATGCAGAAGGGACATCTTCACTTATCAATAAAATATCATTTCCAGCTTCAAATGCTGCAAGATCAATATCTCCTGGTTCTTTAAAATTTGCAGCGCCTTTCATATTCAAAGCATCTGTAAATATCAACCCATGAAAGCGGTAATCTTCCTTAAGCATTTTTGTCACGATAGTAGGTGAGATACTCGTAGGCACTCCTACTTCTGGAACGAGCGCTGGCACATTAAGGTGTGCAACCATAATACTCGCAATACCATTCTCAATAATTGGCTTATATGGATACATCTCTACACTCTGGAGGCGTTCTTTAGTGAAGTTAAGCGTAGGTAGCGTTTTATGACTGTCTTTATCTGTATCACCATGACCTGGGAAGTGTTTTGCACTTCCTAAGACCCCAGCTTCTTGCATTCCTTCCATGAAGGCAATTGCTTTTTCTGTAACGTTGATTTTATCTTCGCCAAAAGATCTATTTCCTATAATAGGATTTGCGGGATTGATATTAATATCTACCACTGGAGCAAAATTAATGTGTACCCCTAAACGCTTAGAATGCTCTCCTATACGCTTTCCTACTTTCCTTACGATATTATTATCTTGTATAGCTCCTAGCGTCATATTCCAAGGAAAAGCGTAGGTACTATCTAATCTCATCGCAAGTCCCCACTCTGCATCCATCCCTATGAGCAGCTTCGTTTTTGCCAATTCTTGAAACTCATTATTGAGTTTTGCTTGACGCATAGGCCCACCTTTAGAAAATATAAGTCCGCCTATGTGTTCTTCTTTGATAAGCTTTTTGATCTTATCAATTTTAGCCTTTGGATCACTAGAGAATACATCAACCATAAATAACTGTCCTACACGTTCCTTTGGCGTCATTTGCATATAAACAGAATCTACCCATTTACGCTGAGCAATAATGTCATTTGCATAGAGCGGGTATCGCTCTTGAGCATAAGTAATTACGGAAACAAATAAGAAGAATAATATGGTGATAATGCGTCTAGGCGCCATAAATGCAAAATTTTAAATTGTAGTAACGACTGCAATAACGACGCCAGATAGCGCTTATTACATTCTAATATAAAAGTAAAGGGTTTGAGGTACGCTTTCGCGAAAGCGTGCAAATCTTAACAACATCTTAAGAACCTCAAGTTACCTCTATTTACCTTTCTTGAGAAAACGAGAATGCCAGCTATCTATTGCTGGAATTTCCCAATTAGTTTTATACTCACCTACATTTGCAACAAGGTTATTGAAAACTATAGTGTTTTTACTTACCGCACCATCTTTAACCATCTTCTTAAACTCAAGAAGTGTTTTATAATGAATACGATCATTTTGATAATAGGTCACATTCATTTTATCCAACAGATCTACACCTAACTCCTCTTGTTGCGCTATGATAAAGCGCACCTGTGTGTCAATTGAGCATCCAGTTGCAGCAGCTTCAGACTGGTCTAGACCTATAACAATAAAGCGGTTGTACTTAATTTCAAAACCAGCTTTGAGACTTGCTCCGTGAGCAGTCCAGCTTGTTAAAAAAGTAGCCATATCCTTCTCTAGTTGAGCTACTTGTTCTTCTGTAAATTTTTGATCAGATTGATATAACCAGATTCTCGATGAGTCAGAAAGTGAATTAAAATCTACGAGCATTTTTATATTTTTTTAAAAATAAAAGCGGAAATTAATCCGCTTTAAAATAAACTTAAACTATCGTACTTAAAGTATCGATATGTGAGTCTAACAATAATAATAAGGAGTACAATACTGCCAGGAGTAGCTATAACATGAACGACCTTATCGAACAAATCCGGCTTCTGACTAGGTTTATCCTTATTATTCATAGCCTCTATAATTCTTCGGCAGTTGCTATCATTTCGGCAACATCCATTACCTCGATGCTTCCTTCTTTTTCTTTACCTTTTATCCCATCTGTCATCATTGTATTACAGAAAGGACATCCAGCAGCAATAATATCAGGCTTTACCTCGAGTGCTTGCTCCGTACGCTCTATGTTTACATCTTTATTACCAGGTTCTGGTTCTTTGAACATTTGCGCTCCACCAGCTCCACAACATAAACCGTTAGTCTTGCACTTACGCATCTCTACCAGCTCTACGTCAAGTTTACGTAATAAATCTCTTGGCGCTTCATATACACCGTTTGCACGACCTAAATAACAAGGATCATGAAAAGTGATACGCTTTCCTTTAAACTTACCACCTTCTACCGTAAGACGGCCATCATCTAGTAATGACTTTAAAAACTGTGTATGGTGTACAACTTCATAGTTACCACCTAATGATGGATACTCGTTTTTAAGTGTATTGAAACAGTGTGGACAAGCCGTTACTATTTTCTTAACTTCATATCCGTTTAACACTTCAATGTTTGTTACCGCTTGCATCTGGAATAAAAATTCGTTCCCAGCACGTTTTGCTGGATCTCCAGTACAGCTTTCTTCTGCTCCTAATACTGCAAAATCTACATTTGCTTTATTTAAGATACGTGCAAAAGCCTTTGTTATCTTCTTTGCTCTATCATCAAAACTTCCTGCACAACCTACCCAAAATAATACTTCTGGTTGTTTTCCTAGCGCCACATACTCGGCCATAGTGGGTACTTTAAGTGTCTCGCTCATATTCTTGTATTCCGTGTAAAAAACGGTATTTAATTAATCTTCAAAAACTTCAATAGTTACTTTCTTCTCGATAAGGTCTGTAAACTTACCTTTATAACGAGTTGCTTTTACTAAGTGATTATCTACCCAGTGATAGTTACCTCCTCTAGGTTTCCCCATAAGTAAGCTGTGGAATTTAAACCCATGACGGTTAAGCCATTCTGTGGTAACTGCTCTGTGCTCTTCTGTTCTAGAGGTAAAAAAGCAAATAATATGGCCTTCATCATGCCATTTATTTAATGTTTTAAGCGCATCTGGAAATGGCTCACATGTGCCCATACGTTCTGGCTCCTCATTAGGAACATCTTCCGTAATGGTACCATCTATGTCAATTAAGTAATTTTTAACTCCCTCAGGAAGCACCGGACTTACGTGTTCACCATCCTCTAGTTTCTCACTTAACATCTTGTCTACGTCTTCTTTATTCATGGTTGTCGTTTAAATTCTTAAAATCTTCTTTACTGAATCTCACATAAAGGGCCAGTCTGTGTTCTCCTGGTTTATTATATTTCGGATTATAGCGCTCTATAAGGGATTGCCTCATTGCTTCTTCACGTAGCACACTCATTTGAGAGTCACTACAATAATCACAAAAAATTTTTTTTACGGTAACACTGTCTATTTGTAACTGTTCATTTACAAAAAGACGGGTGTACATTTTAAATTGTAAGCTATCTATTTTATAATTCTTTGTAGGAGATTGCGCTTTCGCGAAAGCGAAACTCAACAATAACCCTACAATTATAAAATATCTATGCTTCATTAATCCAGTTACCTCTATCCATCTGGTTAAACGGCCATGGCGCTCCATTATTCTCGATGTTTGTCATCGCGTTGTTTAAATCTGTAGGCGCTGCACTTTCTTCCATCACCATGTAACGACGCATATCAATAATAATACTTAACGGGTCGATACCTATAGGACACGCCTCCACACAAGCATTACAGGTAGTACAGGCCCAAAGCTCCTCTTTTGTGATATAATCATCAAGCAATTGCTTGTTATCCATCACAAATACTCCATTATTTTCATCTATATTTTTACCTACTTCCTCAAGACGGTCACGCGTATCCATCATGATTTTACGAGGGCTCAATTTCTTTCCAGTTTGGTTTGCAGGACATTCACTTGTACAGCGACCACACTCTGTACAGCTATATGAGTTCATAAGTTGTACCCAGTTAAGATCTGTCACATCACTTGCTCCAAATTTACCCACCTCAACTTCTTCTGCACCTTCGGCTGGGGCTGCAAAAGGATCTGCATTTGGATCCATCATAAGCATAACCTCATCTGTTACAGCCTTAAGATTATTAAACTCTCCTTGTGGTTTCAGCTTAGCATACCAAGTATTTGGAAATGCCAGTAAGATGTGTAGGTGCTTAGAATAGTATAAGTAGTTTAGGAAAATTAAGATACCAACAATATGTATCCACCACGCTGCGCGCTCTACTATTATAAGAGCACTCTCAGACATTCCTTCAAAAAGTGGCGCAATAAAGCTACTTATTGGGAATGCACCTGTGATACTACCATCTGCCGAAGCATAATGATCTGCTCCCATTAATTGTAATTGTAAATCTGCGGCGTTCATTGTAAGAAATAAACCCATTAATACCACTTCAAAGTACAAGATGATATTACCGTCTGCCTTAGGCCATCCTTTAAGATCTGAACTAATGAATCGTTTTATGTTCATCACATTACGACGAAGCCAGAAAATAATTACGGCAACCAGTACTAGAAATGCAAGAATTTCAAAACTTCCAATTAAGAAGTCATAAAGTCCGCCTAGAAAACTAAAAATTCTGTGAGTACCAAAAAGTCCATCTATGATAATCTCGAGGACTTCAATATTGATAATGATAAAACCTACGTAAACAACTACGTGTAAAATTCCAGAAACTGGTCTCTTTACCATTTTGTACTGACCCAAGGCAATTTTTGCCATGTTTCGCCAGCGTTTTGGCTTGTTATCGGATCGATCTACGTCCTTTCCTAGATTAATATTACGTAGAAGTTTCTTGATGTTTTTAACAAAAAAACCAACTCCTAAAACTAGAACAATGAGAAAAATGATGTTTTGTACGTATTGCATATAAATTCGTTAGTTAAGCTCGCGCCTACTGTAACGAATCTTTAGGCGGAGTATACTCTCCTGGCTTTTTCCCGAAGAGTGAAAAATGTACATAACGTTTTGGGTTAAGCTTCATATCTTGAAGAAGATCTCCCATCTGGTTTGCTGTACGATCCAAATTTAAGTAAAGTTGGTCATCATTCAAAAGTTTACCTACGGTTCCTTCAGGAGAATTTAACTTATTAGATAATTCTTGGAAATCTGCGATAGTTTTTTCTAAATCTGCAACCATTTGTCCCATTTGAATTTTAGAAAGCGAATCTGATAAAGTTGCAAAGTTGCCACTCATTTTATCTAGATTAGTGATTGTACGATCTAATTTATCTTGATTAGAAGCTAACAATCCATTTACAGATTTAGATATCCCTTTCATCTCAAGAGAAGCTGCTGTAAAGTTTGCAATGGCATCTCTTAAGTTGGCTCTTGTATCTCTATCTAATACTGAGTTTACATTAACTAATAGTGAATCTGTATCTCCTATTACTTTTTCAACTTGGTTTTGTAATGGAGTAAGGCGCTCATTTACAAGCTCCATAATCCCTTCGCCCATTTCACCTGGCAAGGTATCTCCAGTCTTTGCATTTCTACCTTTTTCATAAGAAGGGACAATTGCCAGTGATTTACCACCTATAAGCCCTCCACCATATACTCTAGCAAGACTATTGTTTGAAAACTCAAAATCCTTTTCCACTACAAACTTAACTACTAGCTTACCGCTACTATCTGCAAAGTCTATAGACATTACTCTACCTACTGGTAATCCGTTAATGGTAACTTGTGAAGATGGCGCTAGTCCTTCTACGTTATCATACTTTGCATAAAGGATTTTACTTTTATCTAAAAGATTATTGCCTTTGAGGTAGTTGTAGCCAAATATTACAAGCAGCAATGCTGCAATAACTAGAATGGCGGTTTTTATTTCTTTAGACATTAAATAAGATGCTTATTGGTTAAAACAAATGTAGGTCAATTGTTAAAGGCAGTCCTTACGTATAAGACTAATTTAACACTTGATTGAGCGGCACTTTAATATTATCTTTATTAAAAGATACGATAAAGGCCTCTTTGTATCCTTTACTTTTTGCTTCTTGCAGCTGCTTGTGAGCTAAATTATAATCTGAGGTTGCGCCATAATAATACTTATACAAACGACCATCTTTAGAACGGCTTATTGACTTAAGTCCTTTAAAATTATAAGACTTTGTTTCTAGCTTACGTTTACTCGCTGCCAGTTGTACTTTAAAAGTTACGCCCTCTACCACCTTAGACTTCGTAGCAACAACCGGAGCACTTGGAGTTTCCACTACATGATCTGCAATCTCTACACGCTCATTTATCTGTATACTTTTCTTATAATTAGTAACTGCCTTACTTATTGCTTTGGCCATTTTTTCTTGACCTGCACTAGAGTTTAAAAACTTCCCTTCCTCATTATTAGTAAGGAAACCTGTTTCTATAAGCACACTAGGCATTACAGACCTGTGCAATACCCAGAAAATCGCTTGCTTTACACCACGACTGCTGCGCTTCACGCTTCCTGTAAATTCATTTTCTACAAAGCTTGCTAGATTTATACTTTGATCTAGGTATTCTTCTTGCATGAGTTCAAGACCTATACTCGTTTCGGGACTATTAGGATCAAAACCTGCGTATCGCTTCTCATAGTTTTCCTCCAGTAAGATTACTGAGTTTTCTTTTTTGGCAATTGCCATATTTTTAGCGTTACCGTCTATACCAAGTACAAAAGTTTCTGTTCCTTTTGCTTGTGAGGAGTGGGAATTACAATGTACACTTATAAAAAGGTCTGCATTTGCATTATTTGCAATATCTGCTCGCTCCCATAATTCTAAGAAAACATCTGTTTTCCTAGTATAAATTACTTCGACATCAGACTGCTTTTCTAATTCTTTTCCTAATGCTAAGACAACATTAAGGGCAATGTTTTTCTCATAGTATCCATTTCCACGGTTACCACTATCGCCTCCTCCATGTCCCGCATCAAGAACGACTTTAAATTTTTTAGAAGAATTATTGGATTGCGCTTTCGCGAAAGCGCCTGAAAAACAACTACCTACAAGCAGCATAGTTGTTAAATAAATATTAAATATGTTTTTTTTACGCATCATTTATATCAAATATGACTCTTTTGAACGTTAGGTATTAAATTGATCTCTGTAAATAGGTAACGTGCTTTACACGCTTGTTATTTTCAAAATTGCATTTCTAGGGCTGTAGCCGAAAAAAATATACGTAATTTTGACACTTTAATTGATAATTATTTGCACAAAAATAGGCTAATCGCATTGCAAACAAAAACTGCACACTTTCTTATTGTACTCTCTCTTTGCCTGCTACCATTGCTTACGGTAAGTGCACAAGAACTCCCATCCAAGAATGATGCCAGACGCGTACCTGCAAGGGATACTACGTTGATTCAAACGGCAACTGAAGGTTTTGCGAGGCTTGATTCTATCACTCCTACCGTAGTTGCTATAGAAGATACTACCAGAACAATACAAGATTCTATAAAACAAAAGCCAGAAACTCTTACAGATAAGGTTGTTTACAAGGCAACAGACTACCAGCGCATATCACAACGCAAAAAGAAAATCTACCTTTATAACGAGGCTGAGATTGTGTATGAGGATATGAAAATAAACGCAGGAGAGATTATTCTCGATTATGAAACTAACACCGTTTTTGCTCGAGGAATTAAAGATTCTGCAGGAAATTATTCTCAAATTCCCTTTTTTGTTCAAGGTCCTAATCAAGTTAAGCCAGATTCTATAAAATTTAATTTTGACACACAACGAGCTCTTATTTATGGTTCGCGTGTAGAAAAAGCTGGCGGACAGCAAATAAATTTAAAAGCAGAGCGCAGTAAGAGAGTAAATGATTCTGTAATCTTTATGAGTAACGTAAAGATATCTACCTCTGAAGATCTTGATAATCCAGAATATTATTTTCTAGCTCGTAAAGTAAAATTTGTACCTGGCAAGAAACTTGTTGCCGGACTTACTAATATGTATATCGCAGATGTTCCTACTCCTATAGGTCTACCTTTTGCTTTTTTCCCTATGGAAAAAGAAACAAGCGTATCTGGTTTTATACTACCTGGACCTGGAGAAAGCAGAGAACGTGGATATTCTCTTACAAATGGTGGTTACTATTTTGCGCTTAGCGAGTATTTTAATCTAGAGCTTACGGGTGATTATTACACAAACGGTAGTTATGCCTTTAGAGCAGATACAGATTATAAGGTGCGTTATAAGTACAATGGTAGGTTTAGCTTTAGCTCTGAGCGTATTTTGTTTAGTGAGCGTGGCCTTCCAGACTTTTCTGAGACTAATACGTATAACATACGCTGGAATCACAGTCAGGACACGAAGTCTAGCCCTAACAGTAGATTTTCGGCCTCTGTAAACTTAGGTAGTAGTAACTTTTATAGACAATCACTTAATCAAGCAAACACTGGTAACTTCTTAAATAACAACTTTAGCTCTTCTGTTTCTTACTCTCGTACGTTTCCTGGTACAGTTCCTGTAAATCTTACTGTTGCAGCAACTCACAGCCAAAACTCACGAACGGAAGAAATCACCATGTCACTTCCTACTACCCAACTTAACGTAGATAGAATTTATCCTTTTGCTGGTAAGTCTGGATCAAAAAAAGGGCTTATCAAGAATTTGAACTTGAGTTATGCTTTGAGAGCAGATAACCGCTTTAGAACAAACGACGATGAGTTTTTTACAGCTGCCATGTTTGAAGGTGCAGAAACCGGTATAAGACATAGTATTCCTATTGCAACCAACTTTAAACTCTTTAACTACATCAGTGCTTCGGTAAGTGGTAGTCTTGAGGAAAGTTGGGTATTTAAGACGATAGATCAAAATTTTGACGAAGAAACCAATACTGTTGTACGAGATACTGTAAATGGTTTTGATGCTTATAGAACCTACAGAGGAGGTTTAAGTCTAGGTACCACAGTTTACGGAACTTTTAATTTTAAGGAAACAAGCAAGATTCAAACTATACGTCACGTAGTACGACCATCATTAAGCTGGTCATACACTCCTGCTTTTGATCAGTTTTACGAGACCTACACTCGACCTGATCCTAATGACGTGACAGATCCTCAAAATGTAGAAGTAGAGTATTCAAGATTTGATGGAGGATTCTTTGGTGCCCCTAGTAATCGCGTTTCTAATTCGCTCTCGTTTAGTCTTGCAAACACACTAGAAGCAAAAGTACGGAGTAAGGATAGCACAGATACAGAACCCAAGAAAATAAAACTCATCAATAACCTCAACATAAGGACTTCCTATAATTTTGCTGCAGATGATCTTAAACTCTCTCCAATTTCTGTAAACGGATCTGTTCCTATTATACAAGAGAAACTTGACATCAACTTCAGTGCAAACTTAGACCTCTACGCACTTAATAGTGCAAACCAGCGCATAAACACGCTTAACATAAATAATGGAGGTAGCCTCTTTAGACTTACCAGTGGCCAGGCGAGTTTTGGGTACAGTTTTTCTAGTAGAGATTTTGACAAAGATGCTAAGGCTGGCGTAAATACAGATCGAACAGAAAACGAAACCTTTGCAGGTGGTGGACGCCCAGATGATTTATTAGGTAAAGGCGTTGACATTACTGGAAACACAAACGCTGGAAATCGAGAGCCAGAAGACGAAGAAGAAAAAGAGATTGAATTTTATAGGTTTAAAATTCCATGGAATTTACGCTTTGGTTATCAAGTAGGATACGCAAATAATGCTCGTCAAAACGATGTAAGCTCCCACTCTATCGTGATAAGCGGAGATATAAAATTAGGAAATAGATGGACGGTAGGTGGATCTACTGGATATGATCTTGCAAACCCAGGTATCACTTTTACCTCACTTAATTTTGCTCGTGATCTTGAGAGTTGGAACATGCGTTTCAGTTGGGTTCCTCCTGTAAATTCAGATCCTAGTAGAACTTCTTGGAATTTCTTTATCGGGATTACTGGTAACTTACTTAGTGATATTAAATACGACAAACGCCGTACGCCAGATCAACAATTATAAGTACAAAATGTATAATCACGCTTTCGCGAAAGCGTACTAAATACCATTACTCATGAAAAAAATAATCACCACAGTAAACGCTCCGGCTCCAATAGGCCCTTACAATCAAGCAACATTAGTAAACGGAATGCTGTACACAAGTGGACAGATTGCCATCATACCTGCAACAGGCGAACTATTTAAAGGAAGCATAGAAGAAGAAACTGAACTTGTAATGCAAAGCGTAAAAGCGATTCTTACTGAGGCTGGAATGACTTTTGAAAACGTGGTGAAGACTTCCATTTTTATAAGTGATATGGAAAATTTCGGGAAGATCAATAGCGTTTATGGAAAGTACTTTGATGAAGCTACAGCTCCTGCAAGAGAAACGGTAGAGGTTGCAAATCTACCTAAATATGTAAATGTAGAAATAAGCGTTATCGCAGCAGAATAAGCTAGCGCACACTTCAAAAAATTCTTAGAGCTGCTTGTAAAATCTTAATTCATGATTTTTACAAGCAGCTCTTTTAGTAAGTCGTTACTTGCAAAGGCACTTGCTCCTACTCCTTTACTCTTTACATCTACTTCTCTTATTAAGGAGATACATGCACTTACTTTTTTCATAGGATAATTGCGACCTGCAGTAATATATTCTCCCACAAAAAATGGAGAAACCCCGAGTGCTCTAGCCACCGTAGTCTTATCCTTTTGAGGAAGCCCGTGATATTTGAGAATACTCGCAAATAAACTAAACAGCTGGCTCACCGTCAACACTAGCGGGTTATCCTTAGGGTTCTGTGTAAAATACTGTGCAATGCGCTGTGCTTTTACAATATCCTTCTCTGAGATTGCTTTGCGTAGCTCAAAGATATTAAAGTCCTTACTGATCCCGATATTCTCTTCTATAGCTTGTGGTGTAATCTCGCTTCCTTTAGGAAGAATAAGCATCAACTTATTGAGTTCATTAACTACTTTACCTAAATCATTACCTAGGTAATCTACTAGAATTTGCGCTGCTTTAGGTTGGATATGATAGCCCTCATCTATAAGAACACGACGTAACCAGTCGCCTACTTGGTTTTCATAGAGTTTCTTACTTTCATAGTGAACTCCGTATTCCTTTAGGGCTTTTGCGAGTCCTTTGCGTTTATCTAACTTCTTATACTTATAAGCCACCACAAGTACCGTTGTAGGTTGTGGGTTTTTCACATAATCTGCTAGCTTCTCAATCTGGCGCGAGAGATCTTGCGCTTCCTTTACAATTACCACCTGGCGCTCTGCCATCATAGGGTAGCGCTTAGCATTACCTACAATATCTTCTATGGTAACATCACGACCATAAAGCACCACTTGATTAAAACCTTTCTCGGCTTCATCGAGTAGATTGTGCTCTATATAATCTGAGATTTGATCTATAAAATAAGGCTCTTCCCCACTTAAAAAGTAAATAGGTTTTATGATTCCTTTTTTAATGTCTTCAACTATGTTTTTTGCGTGCTTCACCTTTGGGTTTTCCTGCAGAACTCGTACTATTGTGGTATGCAACAACTCTCTTTTCCTGCATACTCTTTCAGACTCAAAAGTAGCGAAAACAAACGGTATATTTTTGACGTCATTCGTAAAAAGTTCTTGGTACTTACTCCCGAAGAATGGGTGCGACAACACATATTACAATGGCTCCTTACCGAAAAAGGATATCCGCTGAGTCTTATTAATGTAGAGAAAGAAATAAAAGTAGGCAATACTCGCAAACGTTATGACATTGTCATTTTTAATAAAGACGGCACCCTCCTACTTATTGTAGAGTGTAAAGCTCCTGCTGTAAAAATCACCCAAGAAACCTTTGACCAGATTGCTCGTTATAATTTGCAACTACAAGCAGATTACCTAATGGTGAGCAACGGACTTTCTCATTATTATTGCCAAGTAGACACAGTTGCAGAGCGTTATGACTTCTTGCGATCACTACCAGATTATGAGCGACAAGTAAAATAAGTACGCTTTCGCGAAAGCGGAATCCCATAAAAACCTTTTATTTGCAACGTGAATACAGCCATCGTCATCTTAAACTGGAACGGAAAAGAACTACTTGAACGATTCCTTCCCACAATTATTGAGCATAGCGCAGACCTCGCAACTATCTATGTAGCCGATAACGCAAGTACAGATAACTCTATAGGTTATGTAAAAGAATACTTCCCTAGCGTTCACATTATAAAGAATGCTGTAAACGGTGGTTATGCAAAAGGCTATAATGACGCACTTAAGACTATAAAGGCAGATATTTATGTACTCCTTAATAGTGATGTGCAAGTGACTAAGGGCTGGCTAGCACCTATGATTGCTCTTTTTGACGATCCTAGGGTATCTGCGGCACAACCTAAAATTAAAGATTTAAAAAAACCTACGCACTTTGAATATGCAGGCGCAGCTGGAGGTTTTCTAGACAAGTTAGGATATCCATATTGTAGAGGTAGACTTTTTGACACCTGCGAGGAAGATACAGGACAATATGATGCTACCATAGATGTACAATGGGCTAGCGGAGCTTGTCTCTTTGTGAGAGCATTTACCTTTTGGGAAGCAGGAGCACTAGACGAAATATTCTTTGCTCATCAAGAAGAAATAGATTTATGCTGGCGAATTAAAAACAAGGGATATCGCATACTTGCGTGTGGTGATAGCGAAGTGTATCATCTAGGCGGAGCAACATTACCCTCTGCAAACCCGAAGAAAACATTTTATAATTTTAGGAATACCCTCTTTAATGTTGTCAAAAATATTAAAGGATTTAAAGCACTATTTATCATACTATCAAGGCTCGTGCTTGACGGTATTGCGGCACTAAAGTTTCTATTATCTGGGCAGCCTAAGCATCTTTTGGCTATATTGAAGGCTCATTTAAGTTTCTATTTACACTTACCTGCGCTATTAGAAAGACGCTTTCATCTAGTATCTTCTAAACGTTATGCCGATACAACCTCTATTATATGGAGTTATTTTGTACAGAAAAAGCACACGTATAAGGACTTAAGTAACAAACCATAAATTACTGTTAACAAGTATCTATGGCATTGCCGTTTTAGTACATTTATCACAAATTTAAAAGTTACACAAACTATGAAACGATTATTGATTGCTGGTATTACCAGTGCCCTATTACTTACTTCTTGCGTTTCTAAGAAAGAATATGCTGCGCTTGAAGCAAGACAACAAGAAACTCAAGATCTTCTTAACTCTGCTACGGTAAAGTTAAACTCATGTCTAGAAGAAAAAGCAAGTGCTACTACTCGTGTGAAGTCACTAGAGGAACGCATTGCAGAAATGAGAAAAGACAGAAATGATCTTATCCAAAGCTCTAAAGACCTTACAATGCTTACAAAGCAAGGAGCGTCTAACTTAGAAAAGTCTCTAGAGAGCTTAAAAGAAAAAGACCTTAAGATTAACCGTCTTCAAGATGCACTTACTAAAAAGGACAGTGTAACACTTGCACTAGTTACTAGCCTTAAGAAAGAGGTAGGTATCAACGATACAGATATTGAAATCAATGTTGAGAAAGGTGTGGTATTTATATCACTTTCTGACAAGGTATTATTTAAGAGCGGAAGCTATAACATTACTTCAAGAGCAGAAGAGATCTTAGGAAAGGTTGCTACTGTAATTAATGGTAAGCCTAACTTTGAAGCACTTGTAGAAGGTCACACAGATAACGTTCCTTATAATAAAGGTGGTGTTCTTATAGACAACTGGGATTTAAGTGCAAAAAGAGCAACTGCTATCGTAAGAAAGCTAGTAGACCTAGGAGCAAATCCTGCACAGCTTATTGCTGCTGGACGTAGCGAGTTTGTACCGCTAGTAGATAACAGTACTGCAGAAAACAGATCTACAAACCGTAGAACGAAGATATATGTACTTCCTAAGATTGATCAATTTTACGATATGATTGAGCAAGAAATGAAGAACATGTCTGGAGAAGATGTACAAGTAGAAGAAGGAAACTAAGAATCTCATTAGTTTACTCTTACAGAGAAAAGCGACTATCGGCAAGATAGTCGCTTTTTTCGTTTAACGACACAAATGAGTTTTCAAAAAGTACGCTTGGGTGTCAAAATCACCGCTTAAAGACACAATTTATACGTTTAAATGTTAAAATTTAGTGTACTTGGTCGATTATCGTCTTAATTGTGCGGTTCATAGAGGTTTTCACAATACTTTCGTATGTATAGTAAATTAAAACCGCCCCATTATGAAGAATATTACTCTTGTGATCTTAGCTCTTTTCTGCTCATCAATACTTGTTGCAGGAATTTCTCCAAAGGAAAAGCAAGCTCTTGTAGACTTATACAATAGCACTAACGGAAATGAGTGGACAAATTCTTGGGATCTTTCTCAAACTCCAGAAAACTGGATGGGTGTTACTATCTTTAGAGATAAAGTATTTGCGGTAAGTCTTAAGGACAACAACCTTACAGGTACAATCCCAGCGAGTATATCAAATCTTACAGGGCTTAAAATATTAAACCTTCAGAAAAATAATCTTCAAGGAGCGATACCTGCTTCTTTAGGAACTATAAAAGGTCTTAAAACAATCAACTTAGCTTTAAACAAACTTGAGGGGAATATCCCTGATGAGATTCTTGCGATGGGAAGTTTAGAGTACTTAGATCTTTTCTTTAATAACTTAAGTGGAGAGTTACAGAGCGATGTAGCTGGATTAAAAAACTTAAAAAGACTAAGTCTTGCAAATAATGATTTTAGAGGAAAGCTTCCTGTAGCAATCACTTCATTAGAAAAACTTACAGACTTACAATTAAGTAGTAATAACTTTACTGGTAAACTCCCTAACGGTCTTGCAGCATTACCACAATTAAAGAAGCTTAACCTTTTTGACAATAACTTTACAGGTGAGTTTCCTACAAAGCTTAATACTCTTAACTTAGATGAGCTTACGTACAACAACAACAACTTTACAGAAACTGCTACCCTACTTGCGGCTGGCGAATAATTTACTAGTCTTTAGGTTAGATTAGTAAGTACCCCAAATCTTTAATTAGATTTAGTTAAGCTTTGCAAACCCCTATTTAATATAGGGGTTTCATTGTTTTAAGATCATTATTTTTCCGATATATTCTCAACAATTTTGTTAGACATAAATGCATAAACAGCTATTTAAGCAGTGATCCGTTTTGATTTCTTATAATAACACCCACCACTCTGTGCACTCTAATTACACTCTCTTTTGGCATATTAAAAGTCTCGTAACAATACTTTCCCGCCCTTGGTCCTTCTGTAAATTTTGAAATATTATCGCTGTAACATTCTAAGCTATCGTCTGCGTCATAAATTCTTTTTATGTATCTGTTATCTATTGTCTCAATAACGTACACATCACCAAAATTAATGATATTATCCTTCACTTCATTTAGCCCTACTATACAACCAGATGGGTAATTAGGTATCATACTGTTACCATAAACTCGCATTGCGCTTTTGCTATCCCTCAGAATATCACCTACGTCAATCATTTCTATTGGATTGAATTCTCCAATTTCTCCTCTGGAATTTTCTCTTCTAGTTGATCCAATATCGTATAATGGAATCAAATCAACTGTTTTTGTTTTTACATTTAATGAGGAATAATGACAATTGGGTTTTTCGTCAACTAATAATATAGAATTCAGTAGTGATAATTTACTATCTGGAATAGTTTTACCTTTTTCGTAATTAACTACAGTATTAACACTGACTCCAATTTTTTTCGAAAGTTCTAATTGAGTTAAACCTAATTCTTTACGACGTAATTTAATCTCCTCTCCGGTCATTATGGTAATTCCTATAATTAAATCTACAATATTAGTAATCTGAATCTATCTCATCTAATCAACGATAAAAGAAATTCGGTATTGAACTAGTAATCTATTATCCATACATTTTATAATTCTGGGCTTCCTTTTCCTTCTCTTATAAGAATAGGCTCATCACCCGTAAGGTCAATTACGGTAGAAGGAATATTACCTCCATAACCACCGTCTACAATTACGTCAACGCGATTTTGCCACTTCTCGAATATTAATTCTGGATCTGTGGTATATTCTATCACCTCATCTTCATCATAGATTGACGTAGAAATAATAGGATTACCTAATGCTCTTACGATGGCTCTTGTAATCTCATTATCTGGAACACGGATTCCTACCTCCTTTTTCTTCTTAAAGACGCTAGGTAAGTTATTGTTACCCGGTAAAATAAATGTATAAGGTCCAGGTAGTGCTCGTTTCAATATTTTAAAGGTCTTAGTATCTATCTGCTTTACATAATCAGATAGGTTGCTTAGATCCTCACATACAAAGGAGAAGTTTGCCTTAGCCAGCTTTACTTCTTTTATCTGTGCTACGCGTTCTAGTGCTTTGGTATTTGTAATATCGCAGCCCAGCGCATACACCGTATCACTTGGATAAATAATGAGTCCGCCGTTTTTTAGGATTTTTACGATTTCCTTTAAGTCCTTAGGATTTGGATTCTCTTCGTAGAGTTTTATAAACTTTGACATGGCTGTATTTTTTTTGTGAATGTACGAGTAACAATTAATATGACGTGCACGCTTTCGCGAAAGCATACCTTCCCTAATCTACGCGCTCTACTTCGTCCTCAAGTTTGAGTACTTTATCTCCATCTTCTTGCTCGATGTATAGCGCCTTATTACCAGACTCTCCATTGCGAGTAACTTCGCTGCCCTTGATAGTGCGGGTTACACTCTCTGTAAATGTTTCGGTTACTTTTCCTTCTGCGGTACCGTTACCCCATTTCCACTGTACTTTTGTTCCTTCTTTGATCATAACTTTTTTATTTAAAGTTACTTATAAGCTTAAAATAACTCGCAGAAACTAACGCAACCTTAACATAAAAGTAAAATCTGTGCGTTATACCTTAAAATTATCTTAATGAAACTACTATATATCCTATGCTTACTGACTGCAATGAGCTGGAGCTGCTCAGATAGTGGCGAGACTACCACAGATGTCATTACTCCTGATACGGAGATGGAAGAAGCTGTTGCACTCGAGGCGATTACGCTTACAGATGTTCCCTACGGTAATGACCCTGCGCAGGTGTATGATATCTATTTACCTGCAGGACGTAGTGCTGCCAAAACTAAGATGATTATCCTCATACACGGTGGTGGCTGGACAGAGGGAGATAAGGAAAATGTATCTGCTTTTATAAATCTTGTACAATCACAACATCCTGATTATGGGGTGGTAAATATGAATTACGTGCTGGCAGATCCTCCTGCGATACCGGCATTCCCTAATCAGTTTCTGGATGTGCAGGCGGTTATCAATCAGCTGAATGATACTGCTAGCGAATTGCAATTTAATAACGAGTATGGTTTTATAGGACTTAGTGCTGGTGCACATATTGCGATGATGTATGACTATACCTATGATGTGGATGACCAAGTAAAATTTGTAGCCAACATAGTAGGTCCTGCAGATTTTACAGATCCTTTTTATGCTGACGGTCCAGGTTTTGAAACCTACGTAGCCGCACTTACTGATGAAAGTGCGTATCCTGAGAATGCCAATTACAGCGAACTATTAAGCCCTGCCAAAGTAGTGACTGCAAGTGCTAGCCCTACCCTTCAGTTTTACGGAGATCAAGATCCGCTGGTGCCGCTTACTAATGGTCAGCGACTAGATACGGCGCTTTCTAATGCTGGTGTTCCGCATATATTTACTATTTATGAAGGTGGTCATGGAGATTGGGATGCAACGAGCTACCTCGATGTTCAGCAAAAAATAGGCGCATACATCAACCTCTACTTACCTATAGAAGATTAAGCACATCGTATTAAACAGTATGACGAGATAGGGAGTGTTACTGTTTAGCTTTCGCGAAAGCGTAGGTATCACCATAAAAAAATGCTGACATCTATTAGACGTCAGCATTTGTGTTTTATATCAGCTTATACAATTACTAGCTTACAATCTCAAGTTTAGCAAAACGTAATAACAACTTTTTAAGGCCGCCATTTTCAAAATTAATTTCTGCTTTTTGATCTTGGCCTTTCCCTTCCAGTCCTACCACAATCCCTTTACCAAAACGGATATGCTTTACCACCGTTCCCGCTTCCAGCGCTCCTGCGAGTGAAGAGACAGGCTCATCACCGCTAGTGGGTCTTATCTTGCGCAACTTGCGTAGTTGGTCTTGTGATGGGTTACCCACTCTAGGTGGCGTACCACTCACCGGCTTCTTTAATCGTAATTTACTTTTATCTACCTCGCCATACTCATCTATATCCATGAGTGACTTATAGCGGTTTCTCATCATAGGCGTCTGGTAATCCAGATACTTATCATCTATTTCCTCTATAAAACGGCTAGGCTCTGCATCTACCAGTTTACCCCAGCGATATCTAGACTCTGTATAGGTAAGGTACGCCTGCTTCTCTGCCCTTGTAAGTGCCACATAAAACAAGCGGCGCTCCTCCTCTAGCTCACTACGCGTGCTCATACTCATCCCAGAAGGAAAGAGATCTTCCTCCATACCCACAATGTACACAAATGGAAACTCAAGTCCCTTTGCCAGGTGTATGGTCATAAGCGCCACGCGATCATCATCACCGGTATCATTATCCATACTTGTGGCAAGTGCCACATCTTCTAGAAACTCTGCTAGCGAACCTGTAGTATCTGCCAGTTCCCTTTGCTCCTCTACAAAGTCGCGCATACCATTGAGTAGCTCCTCTATATTTTCTATACGAGCAACACCCTCTGGAGTTCCATCTTTTTTAAGTTCTTGTAAGAGTCCCGTTTTCTTTGCTACCGTTTCTGCCACCGTAAAGGCATCACTTTGCTCATTAAGAATCTGGAAACTCTTAATCATCGTGACAAAATTCTTAAGCTTGGTCTGTGTACCGCGATTTATATTCATCGACGGACCTAGCTGTTCTATTTTATCCATCACCTCAAACATAGAGCGCCCGTAGTGCTTTGCAGCCACCGTAAGCTTATCTATGGTCGTACCACCTATTCCTCTTGCAGGATAGTTAATCACACGCTTGAGTGCCTCCTCATCTTTTGGGTTAATAAGCACGCGCAGGTAACCCAGCACATCCTTAATCTCCTTACGCTGATAGAAGGATAACCCTCCATAAATACGGTATGGGATATCTCGCTTACGCAAGGCATCCTCCATCGCACGTGACTGTGCGTTTGTTCTATATAAAATCGCAAAATCCCCATTCATGAGCTGGTGATTCATTCTATTTTCAAAAATAGAACTCGCCACATAGCGTCCCTCCTCACCATCTGTAGGAGAGCGGTGCACGATAATCTCACCACCATCTGGGTTTGCGGTCCATACTGTTTTATCCAGTCTGGTTTTGTTTTTTTCTATCACACTGTTTGCAGCCTCCACAATCACTTTTGAGGAGCGATAGTTCTGCTCTAGGCGGTACATTGCTACATTCTCATAATCCTTCTGAAAGTTCAAAATGTTATTAATGTTTGCCCCACGGAAGGCGTAGATACTTTGCGAGTCATCTCCCACCACACAGATATTCTGAAACTTATCAGACAGTGCCTTTACAATCAGGTACTGGCTATGGTTGGTATCTTGGTACTCATCTACCAGTATGTATTTAAAACGATTTTGGTATTTATTAAGCACCTCTGGAAAACGGTTAAGCAACTCGTTTGTGCGTAGTAGTAAATCATCAAAGTCCATCGCCCCTGCTTTAAAACAGCGATCTACATACTCTGCATAAATCTCCCCCATACGCGGGCGTTTTGCCATCGCATCTGCCTCTACCAGCTCAGGATCATTTTGATACGCACGTACCGTAATCAAGCTGTTTTTAAAAGAAGAAATACGGTTTTGTATCTGCTTGTACTTATAGATATCCTTATCCAACTGCAGCTCTTTGATAATCGCGCTTATTAAACGCTGCGAGTCTTGGGTATCATAAATCGTAAAGTTAGACGGGTACCCTAGCTTATCTGCTTCAATACGCAATATTTTGGCAAAAATGGAGTGAAAGGTTCCCATCCATAAATTCTTTGCCTCAGAGCTACCCACAATATCAGAGATACGCTTTTTCATCTCACGTGCCGCCTTATTTGTAAAGGTGAGTGATAAGATGTTAAAGGCGTCTACTCCCTGTGACATGAGGTAAGCAATACGTAAGGTAAGCACACGCGTTTTACCAGATCCCGCACCTGCAATTACAATTAATGCTCCGTCTTTATGTAGTGTGGGAGCGCGTTGGGCCTCGTTTAAGCCCTCAATATATACTTCTAATTTTGAATCCATAGCAGGGGTACAAAGTACGGATTGATCCCAAGAATTAAAACCACAATCCATGATTTTATAGCTCTTTTGTAAACAATAACAATAGGTATGCTTTCGCGAAAATTTGACACCTCACACCTCCCGCGATCCATGATAACTATTGCTAGTGAGGAGCGGCGTATTTCATTAAAAATGAAGATATTTAGCTTCCAAAACCAATCATCATGAGCACTTTCTTTATAAATCATATTGCCATTTCTGTACAAGACGTAGCCGTCTCTGTTGCCTTTTACCAAAAAGTATTTGGGCTTACCGAAATAGAAAACACCGCCTCTGCCTCCCCTACTCGCTGGCTCGCCCTAGGTGATGGCAAGCAGCTGCACCTCATCCCAAGACCAGGCGAAACTGTAATCACTAACAAAGCTGTACACCTCGCACTTGCCACCGCAGACCTTGCTTCCTTTATCACGCACATTAAAAATCTCAATATAGATTATGCCGACTGGCGAGGAACGCCCACTAAAGATTATGTACGTAATGATGGGATCCAGCAAGTGTACTTCCAGGATCCAGATGGCTACTGGATAGAAGTAAATGACGATGCTTAGCACAAAGATTTATCATGCTGAAACTAAATATTTTACATTTTTTTACCCAAAATGAGGAAATGCGTAAAGAAGTGTGAGTTTGAGGTTGTAGATTAGCTTTTTAGAAAGTGAATGAGTGATTTTACTTTTTGAATATCAAGACTTAATAATTAATAATATAGGTCATCTTGTTTCTGGGTTTTGCTGGGGTTGGGTGGTTTGAATGGTGGCTTGCGTTTATATGGCTTGCCAGCTACTAAAAATAAAAACATGAGATTAACAAACCAAGTATTTGGAGTTTCAAATGAATTAATTGACACATATATAGTCCGCCCAAAGGTTGACAACCTCTTTACGGAAGGCTTACAGAAAAATAAACATATTATAATTTATGGAGCTTCTAAGCAAGGAAAAACTTCCCTGACAAACAAACATTTAGATGAAAGTGAGTATGTAAAAGTTAATTGTTCACCTTCTTCAACTACTTTAGATTTATTTAATTCAATAGTTAGACAACTAGACGTCGACATTATCGAATCAAAAGACACAAGGACTACTGTTGGTGGTGAGATCAAAATTGGATTAAAAGCAAAAATTAAAATACCTTTTTTTGGAGGAACTGATGCAGAAACAGAGGCAACTGCTTCAAGAGAAAAGGAAAAGGGTGTTTCATTTAAAGTAGTAGACTACAATCTTGCATTAGCTCAAGACTTATCGGAGTTATTAAAAGAAATTAATTTTGATAAGAGGATTATATTAGAGAATTTCCATTACTTAGAAGAAGATGTACAAAAACAACTTTCTATAGATTTACGAATATTTGAAGATTATAATATTCTTTTCATAATCTTAGGTATTTGGCGAGAAAAAAACCGATTATCTCAATTCAATGGAGATTTAGTTGACCGAGTTATCGAAGTGCCTGTTGAACCTTGGGAAGAGAGTGATTTAGCGAAAATTACAGATGTAGGCTTACCGCTTTTAAATGCTGATTTTAGTTCAGTATTAGAATATATAATTGAGAGTTGCTTTGATAGTGTTGGAGTTTTTCAAGAAATATGCAAAGAATCTTGTTACTCTGCCCACATTAATAGAACTCAAGATGAACTGGTAAAAATTAAAAAGGAAAATGTAGATAATGCAATTGAAAAAAAATTAAATGATTACGCGAGCCGCCATATTAGATGTTTGGAAAGTTTTATTGAACAGAAAGCAAAAAGCTCTGATGAGGTACCTCTATATATTCCCTATTATTTTATCAAAGTCTTATTGGACGAATCATTTGACAATATCACCCTTGGTTTAAAAAGAAAGTCTATTCAAGAAAAGATAAAGGATATACACCATAGATCAGATAATGTAAGACCTTCTGATATGGGTTATTTCTTGAGAAATCTTGTTTCAAGTCAAATCAAAAAGAATATTTCTCCACCAATATTTGATTATGATATAAGCACCACTTCTGTCAAGATAATCGATTCTACTTTTTACTTCTTTTTGAAAAATTGTGACCGAGAAGAAGTACTTGAAAATCTAATGGTTCCAGAAGGTATTTAAAAATTTATTCCCAAAAAATTGAGTTGAAAAAAGTTTGTTTGAGCTAATATCATTCTTATAATGAAATGTATAGGAATTTGAGATATCGAAGGCTTCTTGTTGCTATTTTATTGAAGTTAATGGATGACAGTTTTTGTGTTCTATTCACAATAACGATTTTTTTTTAAAACTGTATTGGTATGCTCAGACTTTACACAACGCTTATCACAATACGACAATGAAAATAATTGATGTTTAATCCAACATCAATTATTCTAAAAATGGGAATTAAAATGAAAATTATGAAATTAAATGATTACGTTGAAAATAAAAGGGTTACACAAGTTGAAGATCAAATAGATTACCAAAATAATCTATTGTCACAAAAATTTGAACTTATAGACTTTGAGAAAAATTTTAAAAATTTAGTTGTGAACGGTTTGATTAGTGAACTACAATCAATTTCAAAAACATCGAATGATTTTGACTTTAAAATATTGAATAAGGAAATTAACGACTATCCGTATAAATATAAATGTGAATTCAATATTTGGATAGAACTACAAGCTGCTCAGTATTATTTATATGTAGATGCAGACCCAAATAAAAGTTTAAATTCAATATGGATTTCTGTAGAAAGCTCGGGATATCAAAGAAAACTAGATGAAAAAGAAATTGAATTCGAAAATCTAATACAATTAAATTTCGAAGAATATTTAATTGATTGTGTTTTGGAATTTGAAAAATATAATTAGAAAAAATATTCACAATAAGTAGTGAGTTAAAAAAATCGATCTCAATCAAGCCCCAGCACATTCTTTTAAGCTCATTTAAATTAAAATTTTGTTATAAGATGTTATGAGCGCCCATGATGTCACAGAGATCCTTTGAATGTCAAATAGAAGCTAGATAAATTGCGACTCTTATGTATTATCTGAAAGTCAGTATATTCTTTTTAATATTCTGCTTCTTGTTCACTAGACTGTTATGTCATAACAACGGAAAAAACTACATTATATGAAAACAGAAAGCCATTCTATAAATGATGTTTTAGCAAAAAATGCAACATCATTTTTTATACCTCCATTTCAACGAGCATACGCTTGGGGAAAGCCTGAAATAGAAAGATATTTTAGTGACGTTACAAGAATTATTGATTCAGACCTAGATGAAAAGCAAAAAGACAAACTCGAGCATTTCTTTGGAACTCTCGTAATTAAAGAGGAAAAGTCTGGATTCGCAAACAAATCAGTAATTGTCGATGGACAGCAAAGACTCACAACTACACTTATTTTTTTAATCGCATTAAGAGATTCTGAAACTGAAAAAGATAAGGTAGATTTCATCAATTTAAACTTCCTAACCAATAATACTTCAACATACCAGGACAAAATAAAGCTTAAACAAGTGACCAGAGATTGGGATTCTTATAAATCTCTAGTAAATGGTGAGGACGCAAATCCCGGCGTAATCAAAATAGCTTACGAATTATTTAAAAAGCTAATACGTGAGAAAAAGAGGCTTAATCAAGATGTAAAATTTGAACATTATATTACTGCGATACAAAGAATGAACGTTGCAGTTATCTTCCTTGATGAAAGGCCATTTAAAGGTGAAGACCCACAAATTATTTTTGAAACCTTAAATTCCTTAGGCAAACCATTATCGCTTTCAGATTTAGTAAGAAATTTTGTTTTGCTTAAAATGGATAGTGATAGTCAGTCACACATTTATGAGAAAGTATGGCACCCAAAAATTGAAGAAGCTTTCGATAATAATAGTTCGAGATTTTTTAGAGATTATCTACAGTATAAAAAGGCTACATCCTTAAAAGTAGTAAGTGATAACAACACCAAAGAATTATACAAACAATTTAAGGACTTTGTAGATGAAAGTTTTGAAAAACATAATGATTTCATTGATGACATAGTTAGATATGTCAAGTGCTATAAGTGGATTATCACCGAAATTAACTCTGATATTATATCTCGCGACAGCAATAATGATAAAGTCATTAAAGAATTGCTTAGAATAATATTTCACGACGTTAAATCTGAAGCATTTAAACCATTGGTGTTAGGCCTTCTAGAATACCATCAATATGATGTTAACGACCTCAGATTAAGTGATGAGACACTAATTACTACTCTTCAATCCATACGTACCTACTTAATACGCAGGAGAATTTTAGGTCTTACACAAGGTGAAAATAAAAATATAGTTACACTAAGTAAACGAATTCCAGATATAGCTCGTGGCAAACAATCAATGATGGAGTTGCTCACTAACATGATTTACAGGTTAAGGCTCCCGAATGACACAGAATTAAGTAATAGTTTGAAAACTATGAATTTCTACAAAGGTCTTAGCAAGTATTCAAAACTAATTCTTGGCAAGATTGAAGAGAACAATACCAAGGTAGCGGTAGATTTCCGAAATAAAAAAGTTACTATTGAACATATTATGCCGCAAAAAATTGGTGAGGAATGGAAAACTGAGTTAGGAAATAACTATGAGGAAGTTCATAAAACATTTTTACATAATATTGGAAATTTAATACTTACAGAGTTTAATAGTGAAATAGGAAATAAGCCATTTTCACAGAAGAAAGAAAAGCTTAAAACTTCATCGCTTAACTATAGATTGGACATCGTTAAGCACACTCATTGGAATGAGCATAGCATATTAGAACACCAATCTAATATGATTAAATGGCTGCTTAATACATTTTCTCTACCTGAAGAATTAAAAGAGAGCTCAAATTGGAATACACAGCTTGTTGAAAAAGCAAACTTTTCTCCATTAGATTCTGATGCGGGTGAAATGGCGGAAGGTAACAAGCCAGATGAATTAACCATTGGTGATAAAGTGATAAAAGTTAAGTCCTGGCAGGATGTTATTTTGAGATTTCTAAAACACCTCAAAAGTGATTCAGAGTTCGACTTTGAATTCATTTTGGACAACCAACTTGACTTATTCAGTAGAGAAGAAACTATTTTAAAATGGAGTGTTTTAAAGGAAATTATTGATGCAAACTTTAATCATTCAAGTAGGTATAAAACTTTTGAAGGGAAAGTATGGGACAAAGTAAAAGACTTAAATGATGATTTACTTTTTGTTCATATAAATATCTCCGCAACAAGATGTATTCAGCGAATAGCTAGTATTATGGATAAATTTAATATTTCATCAAAAGAGGTGTCTATAAAATTGAGATAGAAATTTTCACCCAACAAAGAACTAAACAAAAAATCAACCTTAAACAACATGGAAAAATCTGAATCAGGTGCGCCTATTTATCGTTATACAGCGTCTAATAGAAATGATTTTGAGTTAGCTTCTGGAGGAGAACATATAGATGATATATCAGATCATATTGAAAAGCATATTGGAGAGATCCATATGGTGTTTCATGAGCTTATATCAGATCAAGTTCATATTGATGTACACTGGGTACAACCTACAGAAAAAAGACCATTTCATACACTCGTTACTTCTGGCATGAGTGATAAGGCAATGAATACACCAGAGGATGTTATAGATTGCGATTATGCAGAAATAAGTATTTGTCTACCGGCTGAATGGAAAATCTCTGAAGAAGACTTTAAGGATGAAAACAACTACTGGCCTATTAGATGGTTAAAACAAATAGCTAGATTCCCTCACGAATACAACACTTGGGTTGGTTACGGACACACCATACCCAATGGTAACCCCGCTGAGCCTTTTGCCCCAAACACAAAGCTTAACACCATGGTACTCTTACCTACAATAGTATTTAACGAGGATTTCCATTCTCTAAAGTTGGCAAACAAAACCATTGACTTTTATTCATTAATCCCTCTCTATACCGAGGAAGTTAATGTAAAGATTAAAAAAGGCGTAGAAGCGCTTTTTGATGGCTTTGACAAGCACGCAGTGACAGATATATTGGAAATTAATAGACCTAACACTGCTAAAAGAAAAAAGCTTTTTGGGTTGTTTTAGGGGGGATAAAATGATTGTAAAAACAGCATTACAATCACGAGAATAGAATACGCAATTATAAAAAACTAACTACAAATGAAATATTGGATTATCTCACAAACTGAATTATTAGACAAATACCTAATAGCCAATGAAAAAGCTATATGGATAACTGATTTAACTAAGGGTTCAAATATCAATGACCTTATCGATTCAAAAAGTTTAGGAGCGGTACACAGTATCCATTATGAAGATTTAAAAGAGATTGTATTTATTGATACAGATGTTACTATAGAATTAAATTTTAAGGATGACAAAACCACCGACGAAGAATTCCAACTTGATAAAGATGTCTATTCAGAAATTAGTGACTATTTAAAGGCCAACTTGAAAGGAACGGAGTTAAAAAATTATTCTGTTTTTAAACAAATCATACCTCAGCTAGTTATTCTAGGTATAATTTCAATTTTCACTGTAGCATCTTATGCCGCTGCAGTAGAAGCAGAAAGTGGAGGAACTGTGAGAATAACAGGAAGAAGAGCCTGGTTAAAGAAAATAATTGCATCTACCGGAGAATTGCTTGGAACTACAGGAACTCTTATAATTGGACTAAGTTTAATTGGACTCTGTATTTACTTTTTAGCTAAGAAAATCAAGCATCCAAAAAAGGGTGAAATCCTCAAAATCACAAATTCTCCAAGATTGAGCGTCTAATGATAGAACTAGGATGTTTGATAGTGTGTCATTTAGAATTAGTTTAATTAAAACATAGACTACGGAGTATTGCTCTGTCCATACTTTCAAGCTTACTTTGAGCTAGAAACGTTATTATAATCATTGAAAATTAAATACATGAAAAATATTATACTCCTTACTTTACTATTAATTTTCTCTTATCAGGTGAAGTCTCAAAGCACTTATAAGAAAGAAAGATCATTTTCAAAAAAATGTTATTGTTATGTTGTAAATGAAGATTTGACCAAAGAATATAAAGAGGTGAGTTGTAGACTTACCAAGCTTACCACAGAAGAATTAACCTCTTTGCAGTCTAACTTAAAAGACCTTAATTATGACGTTGATATTACGGGTGTTATTGACCAGAAAACCAACGTTGCATTTCTAAAAGATAAAAAGGAAAGTAGAGTAAGAAAGCGTGCCGAAAGAAAAAGATTGAGAAGAGCTAAAAAAAATAAAAAAGAAGAAATTAGTTCAGACACATCATGAATAATATATGCAAGCAAAAACGCTATTCACAACACCTTGTAATTAAATTACATTAGTCAATATATTTGACTGTCAACAACAATCATACTATAATCTATGAAATCACTCTTTTTAGTTTTATTCTCTTTTATCACTACTCTTACATACTCTCAAAAGAAGGAGGTTCTGAATTTCAAATTTGATGATATTAATATTGAATACACACGACTTGATTATTCAAATTATGGAATTACGCAATTTTTTATCACAATGCATGAAGACAATAATTATTTAAACGCTATTGAACAGAAATCTATTAATTGCTTGAGAAAAAAAGTAAGATTATATCACACCTTGTACTTCTTTTTAAAAATCCCACCAATTATTAAAAGTACAACCGCAAGAAAAAGATTGTTTTCACAATTTATAAAACATCTGGAGCTTCAAGAAAAACAAAACAATGTCAATCTGTACTTAAATTTTGATTTGGACTATTCTGGTGATTATATATCAGAACACGATAATGTAAAGAGGATTATCACTGGTATCTATCCAAAGAAAATCTGCAAAGTCCTTTCTATTAGATAATAAAAAAATTAAATAATTATTTAAAATTAACAAATGAGAATAAAAGCATCATTACTATTAATACTAAGCTTATTACTAATTAATTGCTCTAAGGACGAGGGTCCAGATTTGAGTTCAGAAAATAAAATCCTCTCATTTAAAATCACTTCAAATGGAGATGGTTTTAATGGAGTAATTAATGAACAAAGTAAAACAATTACGCTTACCACTGTTGCACTTGAGACCAATAGTACTTTGGTTCCTGAAATATCTATTTCTCAAAACGCAACAATATCACCAAACCCGTCAAGTGCTCAAGATTTTAGTCAAAATATCACATATGTTGTTACGGCAGAGAATGGAGAACAGACAACTTATACTGTAATCACCAATAATACTCCAATAGCGAGTGAAAAGAAAATTTTAAGTTTTCAACTGAATATTGATGACGAAGTATTTGATGGAGTAATCGATCATGCTTCTTTAACAATTGAGATAGAAACTGATAAAAACCCATCATATGTATCGCCTATAATTACGATATCAGATGGTGCTACAATCTCACCTGATAGTAGTGAACCTCAAAACTTTAATAGTGACATACAATACACTGTAACAGCAGAGGATCAAACCTCTAATGTTTATACTGTAATGACTAAGTGGATATCATTTAATACTGTGAATAGCGCAATTAGCACTAGTGACATTGCTACTAGATATTATAGTAATGCAACTCCTTATGTAAGGACTACCTATGTAGATTTATCTATTCCAAATTCAAGTATAATTTTAGAGAATGATACTAATAGTTATGAAATCGCGACATATAACTATACTACTTACGAGAATAATAATTTATTAAACACCTCATTTCAATTTGAATTTCCTACAGATATTGTAACCGCAATAGACTACAAACTAAAATATATAGTTGATGGCCAAGTAAAATCTGTTTCTCCTTTTAATCTCGATGTCCTATCAGAAAATGCACCAGAAATTATATCTTCTAATCAAACAAATTATAGTTATAATGACACGTTAATCCTTACGGGAAATAATTTATTGCCTGGTCTTAGAATTGTCGCACATAACGGTTTGATTTATCAATTTAATGAGTCGTCTGTTTCCGTAAATGATGATGGAACTGAGCTAACGTTACCTCTTGATTCAAACATCAATATGTTTCCTTCTTGGGTAGGAGGATCTTCACCTTCTGAGACACCTATTATAATGTATTATAATGCTAGAAATGGACAGACTTTGGTAGTTGATTTTAATTAAAATTCACCCAATAAATTACCACTTGTTGACAACTGTATTACTAAAAAAATTAATTAAAATGAAAATAGTGTTACTGTGTTTAATTACCCTTTTATCTAGTTACTGCTATGCTCAAGGATCTTTTAATTATGTTAATGAAGATGGTACTCCTTGCCCCAAAGGTGTATTTGGCCCAAGTAAACTAGAGGGTAAAATTGTTAACTGTTTAAAAGAGGGAGAATGGAAAAAATATTTAAAAGATGGAACCTTATATGCTATTGAAAATTATTCTAAAGATACCCTAAATGGTTTAGTATCAAGATTTACTAATGGCGGCGTGTTGTACATAAAAAGAATGTACAAGAAAGGAGCACTTAATGGTGTATATGAAAAGTATCATACCTCAACAAAAGGGCTTCAAACGAAAGGATATTATAGAGACAACATAAAAGATAGTGTTTGGAGTGAATACAATATTTTCAACGGAAGTATTCGGTCTGAAAAGTTCTACAACATGGGAAAATTAGTGACAAAAAAAGAATATTACGCTATGAACAACAGCGATTAAAATATTTCTAACCCATTAAAGAAAATCAACATTGAAAAAACTTATTCTTTTACTATCTATCGTTTGCCTTGCAGCTTGCAATAGCCTAGATAATTTCCCTAAATTGGAGCACTCTGCTAAATTAAGCTTTAGAGATGCGTATGAAAATGACACCATATCTTTTCAATTAAAGAACCCTCTTATGTGTCCCATAAGCGTCAGGCTTGTTAAAGATGCTACGTATCCTGACCTAGCAACACTATTCGGGCATGTAACCTTGAGAAAACAGCAAGACACCATCATTAAGATTCATTATCCTGATGTAGAATCTACTGTAAAACCAAAATACAGCATTGAATATGGGGATTTACAGCGTAAAATTAATAAAAGCAGCATAGGATTACCTTTTCCAAAAGGCAAACAATACAAAATCATACAAGGCTTTAACAACAGCTTTTCTCATAACAAAATCACGAGTAAGTATGCAATTGATTTTGATCTAAGCATAGGAGATACCATCGTAAGTGTAGATGATGGATATGTGGTAGGATTAATTGATAAATACAAAGATCATGGCACAAGCCAGCAATGGAGAGATAATGATAGAAGTAATTACCTAACCGTTTACCATCCTGACAGTGGTTTGTACTCTCAATATGTACACTTAAACTATGAAGGAGCAATCGTTGAGCTTGGTGATTATGTGGAAAAAGGTCAACCCATCGCGATTAGTGGAATGACGGGTTTTACCACTGTCGAGCATCTACATTTTAACGTTAGAATTCCATCTGCAACTAATGGCCTCATATCTACCGAGTATACATTTGACAATGCCGTAGATGCAAGTACATTAAAAAAAGGTGATGTAGTGAGAAATCAAAATGAATAGAAAAATTTTTACTCATCAGCTCATTGCTGTTTAAGTAATTACGCTTTCGCGAAAGCGTACCTGTAACAATTAAAACCTTCATGAAATATATTTTAGTACTCCTACTCTGCTTTAATCTTACCAGTTCATTTAGTCAAATAGAGGAACATGAAAAAGAGGATCATTTTATTAAAATCTGGGGCTTACTAAAATATTACCACCCAGATATAAGTAACGGCGCCTATAACGTCAATAAAGAATTTATTAAGAAATATCAAAAACTGTCCTCAATAGTTACAAAGGAAGCTTTTGACAAGGAAATGATTGCTTGGATAGAAAGTTATGGAACCTCAGATTTTGACATAAAAGAGGACTTTAAACAAGAGCTTTTTACCAAAAATTATAATTTTAAGTGGATTAATGAGTCTGGTTATAGTGTGCAGCTATCGCAACTACTTAGCGACTTAAAAAATAACGCCAACTATAAAAATCATTATGCTGATATTAAAAAACTAAGCAGTTCCATTGATTTTAGTAATGACAGTGCTTTAGCAGATTTTGATTACACTAATGACGCACATAGGCTACTCTTCCTTGCTTCATTCTGGAATACGATGAATTACTGGAATGTGAATGTATACCTATCCGATACACCGTGGGAACAAACTCTTAGCGAACTAATACCAGCTTTTAGCGCTGAAGGCAAGGAGAATTTTGAAAAAGCCAAGGAGCATTTATTTAGCAAGCTCAACGATTCGCATTCCAATTATCAATATAGCTACACGCTAGATTCATTAGACAAGTTTCCAAACTTTGGAGGAAAGATTATTAATGATTCCCTTGTGATTACGTCTGTGTACGATACAAAGATATTTCAAGAGGACTCATTAACTAAAGGCGACGTAATTTATGCCGTGAATGGAGAAAAACTAGACACCTATTACAACACCAAATTTTCTGATGTAATAAGTGCTTCAAACAAGAATCATCTAAGACGCGCTATTGAAAAAACCTATTTACTGGCATCGACTAAGGATTCTATTCTTGTTAGTATATTAAAAACAAATGGTCAAAACAAAGAGCAGTATATCCAACTAAGCCCATTAGCATATCCCTACCAAAAGTATGAGCGCTTAAAGCCTACTGCGAGCGAGGACTGGAAAATAGTAAGTGATAAGATTGGGTATATAAATTTATACAACATTGATAAAAACCAACTGAAAGAAGCTTTTCGTGATTTTGAACTATTTAAAGGTATTATCATAGATCTACGTAACTATCCGAGGAATATAAGTACTGCATATATAGCGAAGTATCTGTATCCAGATAGAACAACATTTTTGAAAACGCTAACCGCCGAAAAACCTGCTTATGGAAACTATGGAGCAAATGCAGCTACAAGCTTTATCATAGACCCATTTAAAGCGGGAAAGAAAAACAAGAACTACTTTAAAGGGAAAGTGATTTTACTAGTAGACAGAACAACAGCAAGCATGGCAGAATGGATAGGAATGGCAATCCAAGCATCACCTAATTGTATTACCATGGGTGAGCAAACCTTTGGGGCCGTTATGAATAGAAACGAAGTACCACTCATGGACGGTACTAAAATTGACTTTACAGCAGTGGGCGCTTTCTATCCGGACGATCGCGGCGTACAACGTAAAGGCTTACGACTAGATCACGAGTTAAAAGAGCGTGCGCTGCACTATGATAGCGATTTATATATTAAGGAGGCAATTGCTTTGATTAGGGAGGAGTGACACCTTACTACCCTCAAAACTAAACACTTGTTACCACAAAAATTATAAGCACCAATAAATTCATTGTATATTTAGAATCATATTTATTGATTAATTATTGTAATCCTTATTACAAGCTAATATCCCTATACGATGAAGAAAATTACGTTTTTTCTATTTCTTGCGCTTGCGATGTCTATGATATCGATCGACACCCTTTACGCACAAAACGATGTACTCGCCGAACTTGAACAAATAGCTATTGTAGATCAAAAAGTCATGATGCCCATGCGTGATGGCATACGCCTCGCTACTGATATTTATAGACCAAAGACGAGTGGTAAGGTCCCTATTATTTTCTCGCGAACTCCCTATAATTTTAATTCTTGGGGTGACGGAAAACAAAGAACAAGAACTGCCGAAAGAGCGCTAGAAGCTGTAAAAAGAGGATATGCCTACGTAGTTCAAAACGAAAGAGGAAGATACTACTCTGAAGGGGAATGGGATATTCTAGGCGTACCGCTCACAGATGGGTATGATGCCTTTACATGGATGAAAAATCAATCCTGGTCTAACGGAAAAATTGGCACACTAGGATGCTCCTCTACTGCTGAGTGGCAAATGGCGGTTGCAGCACTAGATCATCCTTCTCATGCAGCTATGGTACCACAAGGTTATGGAGCTGGCGTAGGAAGAATAGGTGATATTCAAGAACAAGGAAACTGGTATCGCGGTGGTGTTGAGCAAATGCTCTTTTTCTCATGGTTGTACGGCGTGGAACATGATAAATTTAAACCTCGTATTCCTGAAGGAGCGAGACAAGAGGATTTAATAAGAATTTCACGATTTTATGATCTAGCACCAGAAAACCCGCCAGTAGATATGGCGGAGGCTTTGAAGCACTTACCTATTCAAGATATTTTAAAAAACATCAACGGTAAGAACGAGATTTTTGACAAAATGATACGTCGCAAACCTAATGATAAGGCATGGTTTGAAGGAGGTATCTATCATGATAACAAAGATATTGGTGTACCTAGTTTCTGGTTTGCCTCTTGGTATGATGTTTCCATTACTCCTAACCTAGCGTTATTTAACCACGTTAGAAATAATACTAAGGATGCCACTGTGAGAGATAATCAATATCTCGTTATTGCTCCTACCCTACATTGTGCATACACAAGAGCAACAGAAAATACCATTGTGGGTGAGCGCAGCGTAGGTGATGCAACACTCAATTATGAAGAGCAGATTTATGGATGGTTTGATTTATGGCTTAAGGGTGAGAAAAATGACTTTAAAGAAAAAACACCTAGAGTTCAGTATTATACCATGGGTAGTAATAAGTGGCAAGCTGCCGAAACCTGGCCTCCTAAAAAAGCTGAACCTACCACCTATTATTTAAATAGTAATGGAAATGCCAATAGCCGTTTTGGAGATGGGACATTATCTACTACTAAAGCAACTTCGGATAATGCAGATGGGTTTACATATGACCCTATGCAACCAGTTCCTTCTTATGGTGGTAATGTATGTTGTACAGGAAATGCCGTTCAAGGTGGCGCTTTTGACCAACAACAAATGGAAACTAGAAATGACATCTTAGTGTATACTACAGATCCATTAGAAGAAGGCGTAGAAGTATCTGGTTTTATAAATAGTACATTATACGTGTCGTCTGATGTGAAAGACACCGACTTTACTATCAAGCTGATTGATGTTTATCCAGACGGGAGAGCGTACAATTTGGATGAAACGATACAGCGTGCAAGATACCGAGAAGGATATGACAAAGAGGTATTTATGAAAAAGGGCGAAATATATAAATTAGACCTTACGCCGATGTCTACAAGTAATTATTTTAAAAAAGGACATCGCATTCGTGTAGAAATCTCAAGTAGTAACTTCCCGCGTTTTGCTCGCAATCTCAATACTGGGGGAAATAATTATGATGAAAAAGAAGGTGTTGTAGCACATAATAACGTGCATCACTCGGCGGTACATGCATCATCTATCGAACTGCCAATGATCAAAGATTAGATAACAACCATCATTGTAAGTTTTCAATGTATCATACCTAGGCTATTTACTAGCTAAGTCATTTCATTGTTAAACCTTCATTAAAAAATAATAATTCACTGTGCGAGTCTTTGCTATTGCAAATGACTCGCATACTTTTGTAAAATCGTTTTATCTGCTCACACTTTACTTGATTTTTCAGGTAAATGAACGGTCTACAGTATTTATAATTGACCACATTTATACTAATAGAGACTAGCACTATTTAACCGTCTTTATTGTTAGGAATAGCCGATAAAAGCGTCTAAAATTATCTTTTAAAAAATTTAATATTCAAGGTGTCTTCAAGTAATGAATACACACTTTTAAAACTTATAAATGTTACACTACATCAAAGAAGTACTCGATAATATGCCCAACGACTGGATAGATCTTACTACCCATAGATTGGATATTTATAATGAAACGCTTGCAAAATCTGAGTTTTTAGATGAATTTGAAGCTTTATACAATGAGAAAAATGCAACTACTGTTGCTCTTGCAAATCTTCCAACAGCCTATGATTACATAAGGTTAGGCCACCCACTTTCTAGTATTCTAGAATGGAGCGTTGCGAGATTATTACACCTAGAATCAGACAGCGTTATTAGCTTTGATTCTATTACTGTTCCAGTACTTGCCGTGCTGAGAAAGAATTTATTAGACGGTAAAAAGACGCAAATCAACTACACAGGAAAACTTCCTGCTATTTTTGATGTAGAAGCCCTGAAACGCGTTTACGGTTATCACTTTGAACTTAACCAAGTGGACAGTCCAGAAGATATTTCGGCTTTTGACGGAAGTACTGTTTATCTCTCGCAAAAGAACCAAATAAAAGCAGAACCTATAGCAAACAGCATTGATTTTCACGTAAGTGTATATAAAAATATAGGTAGTTTGCTCGTTATAAACGGTGAGGACAATCACGACTACGTTTCAGATATTCAACACGTGCGTAGAAGGGAAACTATTGCCATGACACCTTCAAATTCGTTAGTAGCATTAACATCATTGGTGCATAATGCTCCGATTAAATATACGGCTGGTAATGTAGCAAAAGATAAAGCACGTGTACACGAACTCATTAAAGAAGTAAATGGAACCGATACAGAGCCTCTCGTGGCTTCTAGCGGACTTTCTATACAATATGCTATCATGATGGGGTTAGTGGATGACGCTATCAATAAACATCCTGGAAAGGAGATTAAATTTATTGTCCCTCCTAACTGTTATGGTGGTACAAATGATCAATCTAGACGCGTTGCTGCTTGCCTTGATAATGTAGAAGTTGTGGATCTTCCTGTTGATGGTGATAATGATATGGTACAGAGCATAGACACTGTACTTACTAAAATAGCTGCACAGGATGCAGTACCTTATATTATTGCAGAAATACCAACGAACCCAAGGGTAGAAGTTCCAGATCTTTTAAAACTAAAAGAAGCGCTTAGTAAAAAGCGCACTACGCCTACTGGAGAAACAGCAATAGACCCTGTTTTTATTCTCGATCAAACGTTTTGTCCTAATGTTCACTTCTTAGGAGAAGATAAAATACTATCTACTGTACGCACCATTTCTTATGCCAGCGGATCAAAATTTCCAAGTGGCGGTAAATGTACTGCAGGCTATTGCGTAGTAAACAATAAAGCAGAAGACCTCATTAAGAGCATCTTTTTTCACCTTGAGCTTTGCGATAACGAGGCGACAGATTTACAATATGAGATTCTAGCGGCACAGTTACCTTCTATGAACGAGCGTATTGCAGCGGCTTATGTAAACACTCGTGAGTTTGTAACCTTTATAGAAAAGGAACTTCCGGGTGCAAAAATCAATTTTGTATCAGAAGAGCTAGCCGCACAAGGATTTACTCCTTCGGTATTTTCTCTAGATTTACCTACTAAGGGAGCTAATGACGTGGAGAGAGAGCAATACAAAAGAGCTCTTAATCTTAAGCTTATTAACTTAATGATTACAGAGATTCCTAATGAAAGTAAATTTTGTGTAAGCTACGGCCAGCTTAAAGGCTGTTACTGGACTATTCCAGCTACCTCGACGCAAGGAACCACTAAAGAAGGTGATAAAGATTACATCGTGAGAGCTTCTCTCTCACCAGATTTAGATTTAGATTTACATAAAAAGGTATTTCTAGATTTTGTAAAGTCTATATAACATAAAAAGGGAGATGCTAAGCATCTCCCTTTTATTTTTGTGTTGATATTTAATAGTTACGCTTTCGCGAAAAAGTGCTTTGACTTATAATCCTTTAATAACTGCAAGTGCTTTAGGTATATGTTTTGCAGCCATCATGCTATTGAAACGCATCTTTATAATTCCACTTGCATCTACTACGAAAGTTTCTCTACCAGGCAGTAGACCCAATAGTTCATTCTTTACACCATATTTTTTACGCACCTTATTATTTGCGTCTGAAAGCGTATCAAATGGTAAATTATGCTTTGCTCTAAAGCGTTTATGACTTTCTACGCTATCTGCACTTATGCCAAATACTTTTGCTCCTGCATCTGTAAAATCTTGGTACTGATCTCTAAAACTACAAGCTTGAGCAGTACAACCAGGTGTAAAGTTTTTAGGATAAAAATAGATTACCATAGGTACCTTCCCTATCAATTCGTCTACAATTACTGACTCGTTGTCTTGATTATTAAGCGTAAAACCAGGTGCCTTATCTCCTATCTTTAATGCCATAGTTATTCGCCTTTATAGGTTACAAAGTTACGAGGCGTCTCATATAAGGTGATCTCTAAATCAAATTTAGGATCTAAAACCGCTTTAATCTTTTTATGAATCACAACCGCTATATTTTCGGCTGTCGGATTTAAAGATTTAAATTCTGGAACCTCAAGATTAAGATTCTTGTGGTCTAAATAATCCTCTACCTCTGCCTTTATAATATCTTTTAAAATCTTAAGGTCAATGAGAAATCCTGTTTCAGGATCAATTTCCCCACTTACACTAACTGTGAGATCATAATTATGACCGTGAAAATTAGGGTTACTACACTTCCCAAATATTTGCATATTCTTTGCATCGTCCCAGTCTGCTCTGTACAATCTATGAGCGGCATTAAAATGCGCTTTTCTATGTGCAGTTATTCTCATCGCTTAATGTGGGTATAAAATTTATCAAAAATGATTTTAAACCACTCTGTATATAGTTCTTGATGATTTGCAATATCAGTTTTCACATCTTCTAGATCCATCCATTTCCAAGCCGCAACTTCATCTTCATTGATAGCCGGAGATTGTTCAGAATGACCTATTAGGATATGATCTAGCTCATGCTCTGTAAGACCATTATCAAAAGGAGCTTTGTAAATAAATGAGATAGTCTCTTCTAAGGATACAGAAAAGCCCATTTCTTCTTGAAGACGTCGCATACCGGCTTCTACATTACTTTCCCCCTCACGCTGGTGACTGCAGCAAGTATTTGTCCAGAGTCCTGGACTATGGTATTTGTGTAATGCTCGTTGCTGTAACATAAGTTCATTCTTACTGTTAAAAACAAACACGGAAAAAGCCCTGTGTAACACAGCTTTTTCATGAGCTTCCATTTTGGGCATAAGCCCTATTTGATTGTCATTTTCATCCACAAGGATGACTAATTCTTCTTTCATAAGCTTTGTAAAAATACAAATAACTCATAAAAAAAGCGCCTCTATTGAGGCGCTCTTATTATTAATATATGAGATTTTAGTACTAATTACTTACTACTATAAACTCACTACGTCTATTTAATTGATGTTGCTCCTTACTACAACGTACACCATTACCACAGTCGTTAACAAGCTGTGTTTCTCCATATCCCTTTCCGGTCAATCTTGATGCACTTATCCCTTTTGAAATAAGCCAGTCTCTAGTAGAAACATTTCTGTTTTGTGATAAATTAAGGTTATACGCATCTCTACCTCTACTATCTGTATGAGATCGTACGTCTATGCGCACAGAAGGGTAAGTTTCCATATATACTAATACCTTAGCAAGCTCTACCTCTGCATCTGGACGTATATCATACTTATCAAAGTTGAAGTATATAGGATTAAGGTCTAATATTTTTGCAATATCATCTCCAGGAACCACTGGTTTTAATGTTTTTTCTAACTGTAATATCTCTTCTATTTCAGAAGAAACATTAGGCGTGGTTACCATTTTCTCCGAAGTATTGTATCCTTCCTTCTCTGCTCTGATAAGGAAAATCTTATCACAATCAGGAATGAAAGCAAACGCTGCAGATGCTCCAGTGACAACAGATTTGAACAAATTATTGTTCGTGTCATACAAACTTACTGTTGCACCCTCAAGATAAGCTCCTGTATTTTTATCTGTAACAATACCTGATAATAAAATATCACAAGGAGCAGAAGGTTTCTTTATTTGCTTAAGCATATAAATATCATCATCTATTCCTCTGTTACCACGATTAGATGACAAAAACCCAGTATTAGACTCACTATTTATTACAAAGGCAAAATCATCTTTTGAGGTATTTGCAGGCTCTCCTAAGTTAAGTATTTCTGCAGTTTCTCCATTTTTACCTAAAGCAGTAACAAATAGATCTAAACCTCCCAATCCAGGATGACCGTCTGATGCAAAATAAATATCATTTTCCGAACTAATAAAAGGAAATGACTCTCTACCTTCCGTATTAATACCGCTACCTAGATTTACAGGTGTTCCATAGGTTTCATCATCATTTATAGATACATACCATAAATCAGAAAGTCCAAAACTTCCAGGCATATCAGATGAAAAATACAGTCGACTGCCATCCACGCTTAACGCCGGGTGAGCTACTGTATACTCATCACTATTAAATGGAAGCTCTTGAGAATCTGTCCATTTACCATTAACTAGTGATGCTTTATAAAGCTTAAGCTTATTTGTCCCATCATTATCTTCTCTATACTTCCCGTTATTATAATTATTACGAGTAAAGTAAACAGTTTTACCATCTTCTGTAAATACAGGGGTACTCTCATGGTACTGTGTATTTAAATGGGCGCTAAACTTTTCAACATATCTATTGCCAGCATCTTGATCAACTTTATTCAAACTTACTTGGTATAAGTTTAAAAATGGCTGACCATTCCACTTGTGTATACGCTTTGTAAAAGATCCTGTATCTCTGTTAGAAGCGAAGATAAGTTTGTCCTTATAAAGCATAGGACCAAAGTCTGAATAACCAGAGTTAATCTTGGTTTTTGAAACTTCATAAGAACCTTTTTGGTAATCTATTTCCCTTAAATAATCTGGAGTTTCCTTGAATAAGACTGCTCTTTTATCATCTTCCTTGATATCAAAAAATCTAGACATCATTCTATCTGATAATGCATAGTCTTTTGTTGCTCTTAAAGAGAGTGCATATCTAAAGTAAGCTTCTGCTTCTGCTGCTTCAGGAAATTGCTCTATCAGCTTACCGAAGTAAATAGAGGCCTTGTCATAACGTGCATTTAAATAATAAGAATCTCCTAACCTTTTGAATAAATCTGCAGACTCATAGCCTTTATCTGCTACTTTTTGGTAGATTTCTTGTGCATCTACAAAATCATATTGATTGAAATTCTTTGTACCTCTCTCTATTTTTCCTTCTTGTGCGTTTCCTACAATTGTAGTCAACAAAAGGAGTGCAATAGTAATATATTTCATAGTAGACTTTTATTAAAAGAATCTCGGGGTTAACATTCTGTCGTACTCATTGAAAAGTTCAAAACGTAAAAACACTTCAAAACTTCCATCATTATAAACTGTATTTCCTAAATCAGTGCTTTCTCTATCATAAGCAAGACCTATAAGCATACTATCTGAAACTTGGAAACCTACTAAACCACTCAAAGCGGCACTCCATCTATAGGCTGCTCCCAAGTGTAATTTCTCCATTACTAGAAAATTTGCGGTAAGGTCAACTTGCAAAGGTGCTCCAGACACAAGCTTAACTAAAGTACTAGGCTTAAATTTAAGCTGATCGCTTATATCAAAAGTATACCCCATAATACCATAGTAATTAATACGTTCTTCAGCTATGAAACTAGCCGAGTTGCTATTATTACTTTGATCAAAATGCTCTGTTTGAATCAGGTTAGGCACACTTAATCCTGCATAAAATCTATCAGTATGATAATAAAGTCCGGCTCCAATAATTGGTGAAATTTTATTATCTATATTTTGAGAAAAACGAGGATCAGAAACATCAAAAAGCGTAAGTTTTGAAAAATCTACATCGAGTACGTGTCCTCCTGCCTTCAATCCAAAACTAAGTTTCCCACTATTTGATGTATTAATTGTATAACTAAAATCTGCACCTATGTAAGTTTCTTGTGCAGGTCCTAATGCGTCATTAACAATTGATAAACCAAGCCCAACTTTACCTTCGCCTATAGGAGAATGTATACTTAAACTTTGTGTGCGAGGAGCCCCTTCAAGCCCTACCCATTGACTTCTATGTAACCCCACAATACTAGTAACACCTCTGTTACCTGCATATGCTGGATTTATAGCTACAGTATTATACATGTATTGTGTATACTGTGGGTCTTGCTGTGCACTTACTTCTGTAAGACTCAAACCCGTAATAACTAATAGGACTATAAGATGTAGTTGTTTCATTCTAACTTTATTTGTTGCACTTATAATAAATGACTTTTTGGTAAAAATAGTTTAATTTGAATAATTTATAATTTGAGAGTTAGCTCACATGCTCTAAGTGTACTTCATCTAGAAATTTGATTATTTTACCCTAATCGCATTAAAATTTCAAAAAGTCAAATATTATTTATGATAGTTGTTATAACGCTTTCGCGAAAGCGTTATTTATATTAACGATTAATGTATAAATATCCACTCTTTCTCTTCAGACCATCTGGTGTTTGATAAGTAATAAGATAGAAATATGTTCCAGCAGGTAGTCCATCATCTGTTCCAATAGTAGCTCTACCTTCAGAGATACCTTTGAAACCAGTACTTGGATCATTTGTATAGCCATCTTGTTCAAAAACTTGAACACCCCATCTATTAAATATCTGAACATTATTATCTGGGAAAGCATCAATTCCTTCTATGATAAGGAAATCATTTACTCCATCACCATCTGGTGAGATACCATTGAAAACTTCAATATCAAAAATATTAAGTACACCTTGGAAGGTAGTAAGTGTAGGATCATCTGGGTTACCATCCATATTAGGGTCAACATTTTCATCGTTGTTAGGGTCATCAGATAAATCTGTTACATCTTCACCGTTTGAGTTTGTTGCATTTACTATTGCCTGATTTAATACGAAACCATTTGCTATATCAAAAGGAGTAACTATGTAAGTAGCCGTAAATGTTGTACTGTCTGATTCTCCTGGTAATAATGATATAGGTCCTCCATCAACTGTTACTAATGGGTCAGTTATGGTGATATTATCTAATGGAAGTGATCCTGTATTAGTCACAGTAAATGTGTACTGAATTACTTCTCCATCTTGAATTAAACCATCACCATCAATATCGAGAGTTGTTCCTACTTTCTCTAAAGCTATTGAACTTTCAATTGGAAGAGTAGTAACTGTTTCATCATCTTCGACACTATTATTATCGTCTGAAATATCAACAACATCAACGCCATCAGGATCTTGCCCTGTTGCAATAGCTTGATTAGTTACAAATCCAGTATCTATGTCACTTTGAACTATAGTATAAATAGCTACAAATGTAGTATTATCTGTCTCACCTGCCTCCAAGTCAATAGGTCCGCCAGTTACAGTTACTAATGGATCTTCAATGATAATATTTGTAACCGTTACATTTCCTGTATTTGTAACTGTGAAGTTATATGTGATTGTTTCGCCTACTTGAGCAAATCCATCTCCATCAACATCATTAAATACAGCTGTTTTGATTAAACTTATACTCGCCCCTTGAGGTAAGTCTGTTACAGTAATGTCATCCTCAAGGTTACTATCGTCATCTGAAGTATCTGTTACGTCATTGCCATCAGGGTTTTGTCCTGTAACTAACGCTTGGTTTGATACTCCTCCAGCATCCACATCTGTTTGGGTTAATGTATAAACAGCACTAAAAGTATCGGTATCAATTTCTCCAGCTGATAAATCAATTGGTCCGCCAGTTACAGCTACTAATGGATCTGTGATTACAATGTTTGCGATTGTTACGTTTCCAGTATTTGTTACTGTGAAGTTATATGTTACAGTCTCTCCTACCTGTGCAAAGCCATCTCCACTTTCATCATTAAAGAATCCAGTCTTTATTAGAGCAATCGCTCCAGCATCTGTTGGGAAGGTTGTGATTGTCTCATCATCCTCAAGATTACTATCGTCGTCTGAAGTATCTGTTACATCGTCACCATCAGGATTCTGTCCTGTTGCAAGTGCTTGGTTTGTTACTCCACCATTATCAATATCTTCTTGCGTAATAGTATAGATAGCACTAAAGGTTGTAGCGTCTGAAGCACCAGCAAGTAAATCAATAGGTCCGCCAGTTACAGTTACCATTGGATCAGTAATTACAATATTCGTAATCGTTACGTTTCCAGTGTTTGTTACTGTGAAGTTATATGTTACTGTCTCTCCTGCTTGAGCGAAACCATCTCCGTTTACATCATTAAATGTTCCAGTCTTAATTAATGCAATCGCTCCTTCGTCTGTTGGAAAAGTAGTGATTGTTTCATCATCTTCAAGGTTACTGTCATCATCTGAAGTATCTGTTACATCGTCACCATCAGGATTCTGTCCTGTAGCAAGTGCTTGGTTTGTTACACCGCCAGCATCAATATCCGCTTGAGTAATGGTGTATACTGCACTGAATGTATCTGTATCAATGCCACCAACTGCTAAATCAATTGGTCCACCAGTTACAGCTACTAATTCATCCGTAATTACAATATTGGTAATCGTTACGTTTCCAGTGTTTGTTACTGTGAAATTATATGTTACTGTTTCTCCTGCTTGCGCAAAACCATCTCCGTTTACATCATTAAATGTTCCAGTCTTAATTAATGCAATCGCTCCTTCATCAGTTGGGAAAGTCGTGATTGTTTCATCATCTTCAAGGTTACTGTCATCATCTGAATTATCTGTTACATCATCGCCATCAGGATTCTGTCCTGTAGCAAGTGCTTGGTTGGTTACTCCGCCAGCATCAATATCCGATTGAGTAATTGTGTATACTGCACTGAATGTATCTGTATCAATACCACCAACTGCTAAATCAATTGGTCCGCCAATTACAGCTACTAATTCATCCGTAATTACAATATTGGTAATAGTTACGTTTCCAGTGTTTGTTACTGTAAAATTATATGTTACTGTTTCCCCTGCTTGAGCGAAACCATCTCCGTTTACATCATTAAATGTTCCATTCTTGATTAATGCAATCGCTCCTTCGTCTGTTGGGAACGTAGTGATTGTCTCATCATCCTCAAGGTTACTGTCATCATCTGAAGTATCTGTTACATCATCGCCATCAGGATTTTGCCCTGTAGCAAGTGCTTGGTTGGTTACTCCACCAGCATCAATATCCGATTGAGTAATGGTGTATACTGCACTGAATGTATCTGTATCAACGCCACCAACTGCTAAATCAATTGGTCCACCAGTTACAGCTACTAATTCATCCGTAATTGCAATATTGGTAATCGTTACGTTTCCAGTGTTTGTTACTGTGAAATTATATGTTACTGTTTCTCCTGCTTGCGCAAAACCATCTCCGTTTACATCATTAAATGTTCCAGTCTTGATTAGTGCAATCGCTCCTTCGTCTGTTGGGAAAGTCGTGATTGTTTCATCATCTTCAAGATTACTATTGTCATCAGAATTATCTGTTACATCATCGCCATCAGGATTCTGTCCTGTAGCAAGTGCTTGGTTGGTTACTCCACCAGCATCAATATCCGATTGAGTAATGGTGTATACTGCACTGAATGTATCTGTATCAACGCCACCAACTGCTAAATCAATTGGTCCGCCAGTTACAGCTACTAATTCATCCGTAATTGCAATATTGGTAATCGTTACGTTTCCAGTGTTTGTTACTGTGAAGTTATATGTTACAGTCTCTCCTGCTTGCGCAAAACCATCTCCGTTTACATCATTAAACGCTCCAGTCTTGATTAATGCAATCGCTCCTTCGTCTGTTGGGAAAGTCGTGATTGTTTCATCATCTTCAAGGTTACTGTCATCATCTGAATTATCTGTTACATCATCGCCATCAGGATTCTGTCCTGTAGCAAGTGCTTGGTTTGTTACTCCGCCAGCATCAATATCCGATTGAGTAATTGTGTATACTGCACTGAATGTATCTGTATCAATACCACCAACTGCTAAATCAATTGGTCCGCCAATTACAGCTACTAATTCATCCGTAATTGCAATATTGGTAATCGTTACGTTTCCAGTGTTTGTTACTGTAAAATTATATGTTACTGTTTCCCCTGCTTGAGCGAAACCATCTCCGTTTACATCATTAAATGTTCCATTCTTGATTAATGCAATCGCTCCTTCGTCTGTTGGGAACGTAGTGATTGTCTCATCATCCTCAAGGTTACTGTCATCATCTGAAGTATCTGTTACATCATCGCCATCAGGATTTTGCCCTGTAGCAAGTGCTTGGTTGGTTACTCCACCAGCATCAATATCCGATTGAGTAATTGTGTATACTGCACTGAATGTATCTGTATCAACGCCACCAACTGCTAAATCAATTGGTCCACCAGTTACAGCTACTAATTCATCCGTAATTGCAATATTGGTAATCGTTACGTTTCCAGTGTTTGTTACTGTGAAATTATATGTTACTGTTTCTCCTGCTTGCGCAAAACCATCTCCGTTTACATCATTAAATGTTCCAGTCTTGATTAGTGCAATCGCTCCTTCATCAGTTGGGAAAGTCGTGATTGTTTCATCATCTTCAAGATTACTATTGTCATCAGAATTATCTGTTACATCATCGCCATCAGGATTCTGTCCTGTAGCAAGTGCTTGGTTGGTTACTCCACCAGCATCAATATCCGATTGAGTAATTGTGTATACTGCACTGAATGTATCTGTATCAACGCCACCAACTGCTAAATCAATTGGTCCGCCAGTTACAGCTACTAATTCATCCGTAATTGCAATATTGGTAATCGTTACGTTTCCAGTGTTTGTTACTGTGAAGTTATATGTTACAGTCTCTCCTGCTTGAGCAAAACCATCTCCGTTTACATCATTAAACGCTCCAGTCTTGATTAATGCAATCGCTCCTTCGTCTGTTGGGAAAGTCGTGATTGTTTCATCATCTTCAAGATTACTATTGTCATCAGAATTATCTGTTACATCATCGCCATCAGGATTCTGTCCTGTAGCAAGTGCTTGGTTGGTTACTCCACCAGCATCAATATCCGATTGAGTAATTGTGTATACTGCACTGAATGTATCTGTATCAACGCCACCAACTGCTAAATCAATTGGTCCACCAGTTACAGCTACTAATTCATCCGTAATTGCAATATTGGTAATCGTTACGTTTCCAGTGTTTGTTACTGTGAAATTATATGTTACTGTTTCTCCTGCTTGCGCAAAACCATCTCCGTTTACATCATTAAATGTTCCAGTCTTGATTAGTGCAATCGCTCCTTCATCAGTTGGGAAAGTCGTGATTGTTTCTTCATCTTCAAGATTACTATTGTCATCAGAATTATCTGTTACATCATCGCCATCAGGATTCTGTCCTGTAGCAAGTGCTTGGTTGGTTACTCCACCAGCATCAATATCCGATTGAGTAATTGTGTATACTGCACTGAATGTATCTGTATCAACGCCACCAACTGCTAAATCAATTGGTCCGCCAGTTACAGCTACTAATTCATCCGTAATTGCAATATTGGTAATCGTTACGTTTCCAGTGTTTGTTACTGTGAAGTTATATGTTACAGTCTCTCCTGCTTGCGCAAAACCATCTCCGTTTACATCATTAAATGTTCCAGTCTTGATTAGTGCAATCGCTCCTTCATCAGTTGGGAAAGTCGTGATTGTTTCATCATCTTCAAGATTACTATTGTCATCTGAATTATCTGTTACATCATCGCCATCAGGATTCTGTCCTGTACCAAGTGCTTGGTTGGTTACTCCACCAGCATCAATATCAGTTTGAGTAATTGTGTACACTGCACTGAATGTATCTGTATCAACGCCACCAACTGCTAAATCAATTGGTCCGCCAGTTACAGCTACTAATTCATCCGTAATTGCAATATTGGTAATCGTTACGTTTCCAGTGTTTGTTACTGTGAAGTTATATGTTACAGTCTCTCCTGCTTGAGCGAAACCATCTCCGTTTACATCATTAAACGTTCCAGTCTTGATTAATGCAATCGCTCCTTCGTCTGTTGGGAAAGTCGTGATTGTTTCATCATCTTCAAGATTACTATTGTCATCTGAATTATCTGTTACATCATCGCCATCAGGATTCTGTCCTGTAGCAAGTGCTTGGTTGGTTACTCCACCAGCATCAATATCCGCTTGAGTAATTGTGTACACTGCACTGAATGTATCAGTATCAACGCCGCCAACTGCTAAATCAATTGGTCCGCCAGTTACAGCTACTAATTCATCCGTAATTACAATATTGGTAATCGTTACGTTTCCAGTGTTTGTTACTGTGAAGTTATACGTTACAGTTTCTCCCGCTTGCGCAAAACCATCTCCGTTTACATCATTAAATGTTCCAGTCTTGATTAGTGCAATCGCTCCTTCATCAGTTGGGAAAGTCGTGATTGTTTCATCATCTTCAAGATTACTATTGTCATCAGAATTATCTGTTACATCATCGCCATCAGGATTCTGTCCTGTAGCAAGTGCTTGGTTGGTTACTCCACCGGCATCAATATCCGTTTGAGTAATTGTGTATACTGCACTGAATGTATCTGTATCAATGCCACCAACTGCTAAATCAATTGGTCCACCAGTTACAGCTACTAATTCATCTGTAACAATAATATTGGTAAGAGTGCTAGTTCCCGTATTTGTTACTGTAAAATTATATGTTACTGTTTCTCCCGCTTGAGCGAAACCATCTCCATTAACATCGTTAAATGTCCCTTCTTTAATTAGTGCAATCAAATCAGATCTTTCTATGGCAGTAACTGTAGGATCATCAGTCAAATCACTATTAATAGTGCCATCTCCATTTGGAGTTTCAATTGTTTCAGGATTTAGGATTTCTAGTCCATTTACATCTGTTCCAGCATCTGAAATATCAGTCACATCGTTAATTCCAATTGGACTACTACCAACGGCAGAAGCACTGTTTTCGAAATAGCCTAAATCAACGTCGGCTTGAGTAATCTGATGTTCTGCTACAACAGTAACACTATCTCCTGGAGCCAACTCAGCAATTGGATTTCCAGAAATAATAGTGGCATTATCATCTGTAACAATAATATCAGTAAGATTGGTATTACCTGAATTTGTTACTACAATATCATAAGTAATGATGTCATTTAAAATACCCGAAGCACTTGTTTGACTTTTTATAAGGCTCAAATTATTATCTGCTGTATAAGTGAAAATACTCGAACTTCCTCCAGCAAATGTGTTTTTATCTGATGCAGATAAAACAGTTTGAAAACCATTATTAGCGTCTTCTTGACTCGAATTTTCAATAACGGTTATTGGAAATGTTAAAGATCCAAAATCGTCACCAGCTATAATAGCATATTGACTTAAAGTCAAGACATTGCTAACAGCATCATAAGATGGAGTAAAATAATTCAAAAGTGTACCAGTTATTGCACTAGTATCGCCATCTGTTAATTCCACCAATTGAAATATAACTTCAATCTTAACATTAGGCAAACCTGTATCTGGATCCAATGCAGGAACCTCTAAACCGGACGACTCTGCCAGAATAAAGCTTCCGGTACCTGTACCATTCAACTCAAGAGTCTCTAGTGGAGCAGGATTTATATTTGCTTCCGGAATTGAAACAGATTGACCAAAGCTCGTTAAGCTTAAAGTAAAAATGATTACTATTATTAAAATTTTCTTCATCTTATGAATTTTCTACGTAAATAATAAGGATACTTTTAACTACTAGTTATTGTTATACTCTATGTAATCAAAATCATCATTATTTGAATTATTAACCTCTCCACCTGAAAAATAGCGAACAGTTGCCTGAATCGGGAATATACCGTTCGTATTTGGTAATGGATTATAGACAGCATTAATACCAAGGATAGATGCCGTTAAACCTTCAAAAACACCTCCATTACCTACATATGTAAATTTGTATAATATCGGATTAGAATCATCAAATACCCAATCAGCATTACTAACTGGTGCTCCATTTAATGTTGTGAGGCTTGAATCATATGTAATTATAAATGCTGAGTTTTTAGTTATTCGCAACTCTACAGCATCAGTGCCATTAGATTGTCTATCATTATATTCCGCTACAAAAACTCTAAAGTCAACTATACCAGAATCACCTGCTACAGTTGTTGTACCTGTGAAAATAACTGGACCAAAATCCGGCAAATTACCCACGATGTCTGTATCCGTTATTGCGTCTGGATCTGAACCTATTGCGTCAAACTCATCATCATAAGTTACGGTAACTGTATCTCCAGCTTGTGTATTGAATATACCATCATTGTCCGTACCAGCTGTTACACCGTATTCTGTTTCTACAGTTCCTGTAAAGACTCCTGTATCAATCCCAGTTTCAGTTAATGTGATCGTTTCAGACTCACCTGTGATATCATTTATGACAACTACCTCAATACTTTCTATTGTAAGTGGATTTTCATTTAAATCATTATCCGTAACTACGATATCTAATGTGTCACCCGGTATTGAAAGATCTGTAACATCGACAGTTCCAGTCACACCACCAAGAACTGTATCCACATCCGAAATAGGAGTAGGGTTACTTCCTGTTACGTCTAATACATCATCATAAGTTACCGTTACAGTATCTCCAGCTTGTGTATTAAAAACGCCGTCATTATCTGTACCAGCAATTATACCTGACACTGTTTCTACAGTACCTTCAAACACACCAGTGTCAGCACCTGTTTCAGTCAGAATAATTATTTCCGACTCTCCAGTATTATCATTAACAACAATTACTTCTATAGTTTCAATTGTATCAATATCTTGATTCAAATCATTATCAGCAACAGATATATCTAATGTATCCCCTGGAACTGATGTATCAGTAATATCTACAACTCCAGTAACCCCTCCTAGTACATTGTCGGTATCAGTAATTGGATCTGGATTATTACCATTGCTATCTAATTCATCATCATAAGTCACAGTTACAGTATCACCGGCTTGTGTGTTAAAAATTCCGTCCTCATTCGCCCCTGCATCAATCCCATATTCCGTATCAACAGTTCCTTCAAACACACCAGTATCAACTCCTGTCTCTGTCAAAGTGATTGTTTCTGTTTCACCAGTTGCATCATTTACAACAACGACATCAATTGTGTCTATACTAGTGATGTCTAGATTCAAATCATTATCAGTTACAATAATATCTAATGTATCTCCTGGTATTGATGTTTCTGTTATTTCAACCTTACCTGTTACTCCTCCGATTACGGTGTCTGTATCTGAAACAGCTGTTGGATCATTACCTAAATTATCTAACTCATCATCATATGTTACCGTTACAGTATCACCAGCTTGAGTATTAAAAACTCCGTCGTTATCTGTACCGGCAATATCACCAAACACAGTATCAACAGTACCTTCAAATATTCCCGTATCAGCACCTGTTTCTGTTAGAGTAACTATTTCAGATTCGCCAGTTTCATCGTTAATAACTACGACCTCAATAGTTTCTACACTATTAGTATTTTGATTTAAATCATTATCAGTTACTACAATTTCCAATGTATCTCCTGGAATTGAAGTTTCTGTAATAGTAACTTCACCTGTAACTCCACCAATTACATTATCAACATCCGTTATTGGGGCAGGATTATCACCTGTATTATCAAGCTCATCGTCGTATGTTACGGTAACGGTATTTCCTGCTTGTGTATTTAATGTTCCATCGTCATTTGTACCAGCCATATCACCAAATATAGTATCAACAGTACCTTCAAATACTCCAGTATCAATACCAGACTCTGTAAGAGTAATTGTTTCTGTTTCACCAGTCTGATCATTTACAACAACCACATCAATTGTATCTATACTAGTTATATCTAAATTCAAATCATTATCGGTCACAACAATGTCTAAAGTGTCCCCGGGTATTGAAGTATCCGTTATAGTAACTTCACCAGTAACCCCACCAAGAACTAAATCTGTATCTGTGATTGGTCCTGGATTGCTACCAACTTCATCAAGCTCATCATCATAAGTAACAATTACCGAATCACCTGCTTGTGTATTAAATGTGCCATCATTATCAACTCCAGCAACTACACCATAAACAGTATCAACTGTACCAGCAAAAACTCCTGTGTCAGGTCCGGTTTCTATTAAAGTAACAACTTCAGATTCACCAGTCTCTTCGTTTACAACAACTACATCTAAAGTTTCAGCTACTGAAGGGTTTTCATTAAGATCCCCATCTGTAACAACCACATCCAAAGTATCACCAGGAATAGATGTATCAGTTATATCTACTATTCCAGTTATTCCACCCAATACATTATCAACATCTGTCAATACAGTTAATGTTCCGTTTTCATCTAATTGATCGTTATAGAAAATAGTAACCGTGTCACCAACTTGGGTATTAATTATTCCGTCATTATTAGCACCAGCAGATACTCCGTAAATGGTATCGACAGTTCCGGTAAATACACCTGTATTTGGGCCTGTCTCTGTTAATGTAATCACCTCTGATTCACCTGTAATATCATTTTTCACAATCACGTTGACAGTTTCTGCAACTGAAGGATTTTCATTCAAATCAGCATCTGATACAGATAGATCCAACGTGTCTCCAGGGAAAGAAGTATCAGTTATATCCACCTCTGCCAAAACACCTCTAGTATGTGTAAAAAATGCTGTACTTCCAGGAGCATCAGTTGGACCATCAATTGCTGCTATATTCACATTAAACCCATTAAAACTTTGATTTTCAGTTGAGTTTTGAGTAACAGTTAATGGCATAGAAATATTTCCAGAGAAACTAGCAGGAATCTCAGATGACTGTTGAAAAACAAGAACATTATTCCCAGCATCATAACTAACTGTAAAATAAGACAGCACAGTTCCTGTTATTCCAGCTACATCAGCGTCAGTTAATTCTACATATTGTAAACTAATACTAATTGTAACATTAGGCATTCCAAATGCTGAAGCAGGAGCTGCTATACCATCATTTTCTGTAAAAGTAAATGTACCGATACCCTCACCATTTAAGGCAATACCATCAAGAGGATCCGGAGTTATATTTGCTTCAGTTACTGTAACGGTCTGACCATAGGCAACTAACGTACACAGAAAGGTAAAAATGAGTGGAAGTAGATTTTTATTCATTGTAGGTATTTAAGGTTGTTGAAATTGGAAATTCTTTAAAGTAATATATTAATCGTCGTCATCGTCATCGTCATCGTCATCGTCATCGTTATCGTCATCATTAAGTATGTCATTGTCGAATTCAACATAATCAACATCGTTATTATTAGAGTTATTAGTTTCACCTCCAGAGTTAAATTTGACTGTAACCTGCAATGGAAACTCTCCTTCTGTGCTAATAAGTGGCAAATAAACAGCATTTAAACCGATCATTGACGCGCTATTTGCTGGAAAGATACCGTTATTCCCAATATATATAAATCTATAAAGTGTAGGACTAGAATTATCAAACAACCAATCGGTGTTTGACACAGGGAAGCCGTTAACCAACACACTTGTAGGATCAAATGTTATTAACAAGTCATCGCTTTTGACTATCCTAAGTTCTACTGGTGTAACACCATTAGAATTCTGACCAGCAAATTCAGCCACTAGCACTCTGAAATCAATAACTCCAGTATTACCTATAATAGTGGTCACTCCAGTAAACAATGTTGGTCCATAATCTGGAATTAATTGCATACCTACTGTAAGATATACGGTTGCAGTAGCAGTTGCACCTTGAGTGTCTGTCACCTGATATACAAAGGAATCTGGACCTACATAATCCAAATTAGAAGTATATACAAAAGTACCATCATCATTTAAAACTACCGTCCCATTTGCAGGATCAGATACTAACAATGTTGACTGAGCATCTCCCTCAGGGTCTGTATCATTATCTAATACATTTCCTAAAATATCAGTGTTTGAAATACCATTATAAGCATCATCATTTGCTACAGTAATGTTTGCAGCATCAAGGATTACTTGAATAGTAACCGTTGCCGTATCACATTCAGCTGGAATTGCATTATCACAGATTGTGTATGTGAAAGTATCCTCACCAACAAAATCAGCATTAGGTGTATAAACAAATGATCCGTTAGGTAGTAATAAGACCAATCCATTAGCTGGATCTGTATTTGCAGTAACCGTAAGTGGATCTCCATCTGGATCAAAATCGTTAGGCAAAACATTTCCTGTCAACGGTGTATTCACCTCTGTAATGCCTGAATCCGCATTAGCAACAGGCGCCTCGTTATCAGGTCCGCTTATAGGCAATACTTCTAAGTAAACAATAGCAGTATCGCAAGCTTGAGGATTACCATCATCACAAACTGTATATGTAAAAGTATCTTCCCCTACGAAGTCAGTATTTGGTGTGTATTCGTAAGTTCCATCAGGATTAATTACTAATACTCCATTAGATGGATCTGTATTTGAACTTACTGTTTGCGTATCTCCTTCTGCATCATCATCATTTGTTAATACATTACCAGTTACAGCAGTATTCACAAAAGTATCATTGATATCGTCAATAGCTGTTGTTGTATTACTAACAGGCGCTATCACTAATGAAACCGTTGCAGTATCTGTTGCTCCTTGAGCATCAGTTACTGTGTAAGTAAACTCATCTGGTCCAGTATAACCTGAGTCAGGCGTATAAGTAAAAGTACCATCTGCATTTAAAACGACACTTCCATTTGATGGATCCGTTGTTAAAGATGCTGTTTGAGCATCTCCTTCTGGGTCTGTATCATTATCCAATACATTACCTAATACATCTGTATTAATTGAACCAATGTAAGCATCATCATTTGCTACAGTAATGTTTGCAAAATCAGGAATTACTTGAATAGTAACTGTTGCTGTATCACATGCAGCCGGAGTAGCATTATCACAGATTGTATATGTAAAAGTATCTTCTCCAACAAAATCAGTGTTTGGTGTGTACTCAAACGTTCCATCAGGATTGATTACTAATACACCATTAGATGGATCTGTATTTGCAGTCACCGTTATTGGATCTCCGTCTGGATCAAAATCATTAGAAAGTACACTTCCTTCAATAGGCGTATTGATTTCTGTTACTCCAGTATCAGCATTTGCTACTGGTGGATCATTCTTACTGGTTGGCTCTGGCAATACTTCTAAGTAAACAATAGCAGTATCACAAGCTTGAGGGTTACCATCATCACAAACTGTATATGTAAAAGTATCTTCTCCTACGAAGTTAGTATTTGGTGTGTATTCGTAAGTTCCATCAGGATTAATTACTAATACTCCATTAGATGGATCTGTATTTGAACTTACTGTTTGAGTATCTCCTTCTGCATCATCATCATTTGTTAATACATTACCAGTTACAGCAGTATTTACAAACGTATCATTGATATCGTCAATAGCTGTTGTTGTATTACTAACAGGCGCTATCACTAATGAAACCGTTGCAGTATCTGTTGCTCCTTGAGCATCAGTTACTGTGTAAGTAAACTCATCTGGTCCAGTATAACCTGAGTCAGGCGTATAAGTAAAAGTACCATCTGCATTTAAAACAACACTTCCGTTTGATGGATCCGTTGTTAAAGATGCTGTTTGACTATCTCCTTCTGGGTCTGTATCATTATCCAATACATTTCCTAATACATCTGTATCAATTGAACCAATGTAAGCATCATCATTTGCTACGGTGATGTTTGCAAAATCAGGAATTACTTGAATAGTAACTGTTGCAGTATCACATTCAGCTGGAGTAGCATTATCACAGATTGTATATGTAAAAGTATCTTCTCCTACAAAATCAGTGTTTGGTGTGTACTCAAACGTTCCATCAGGATTGATTACTAATACACCATTAGATGGATCTGTATTTGCAGTCACCGTTATTGGATCTCCGTCTGGATCAAAATCGTTAGAAAGTACACTTCCTTCAATAGGCGTGTTGATTTCTGTTACTCCAGTATCAGCATTTGCTACTGGTGGATCATTCTTACTGGTTGGCTCTGGCAATACTTCTAAGTAAACAATAGCAGTATCACAAGCTTGAGGGTTACCATCATCACAAACTGTATATGTAAAAGTATCTTCTCCTACGAAGTCAGTATTTGGTGTGTATTCATAAGTTCCATCAGGATTAATTACTAATACTCCATTGGATGGATCTGTATTTGAACTTACTGTTTGAGTATCTCCTTCTGAATCATCATCATTTGTTAATACATTACCAGTTACAGCAGTATTTACAAAAGTATCATTGATATCGTCAATAGCTGTTGTTGTATTACTAACAGGCGCTATCACTAATGAAACCGTTGCAGTATCTGTTGCTCCTTGAGCATCAGTTACTGTGTAAGTAAACTCATCTGGTCCAGTATAACCTGAGTCAGGCGTATAAGTAAAAGTACCATCTGCATTTAAAACGACACTTCCATTTGATGGATCCGTTGTTAAAGATGCTGTTTGAGCATCTCCTTCTGGGTCTGTATCATTATCCAATACATTTCCTAATACATCTGTATCAATTGAACCAATGTAAGCATCATCATTTGCTACAGTAATGTTTGCAAAATCAGGAATTACTTGAATAGTAACTGTTGCTGTATCACATGCAGCCGGAGTAGCATTATCACATATTGTGTATGTAAAAGTATCCTCACCAACAAAATCAGTGTTTGGTGTATACTCAAACGTTCCATCAGGATTGATTACTAATACACCATTAGATGGATCTGTATTTGCAGTCACCGTTATTGGATCTCCGTCTGGATCAAAATCGTTAGAAAGTACACTTCCTTCAACAGGCGTGTTGATTTCTGTTACTCCAGTATCAGCATTTGCAACTGGTGGATCATTCTTACTGGTTGGCTCTGGCAATACTTCTAAGTAAACAATAGCAGTATCACAAGCTTGAGGGTTACCATCATCACAAACTGTATATGTAAAAGTATCTTCTCCTACGAAGTCAGTATTTGGTGTGTATTCGTAAGTTCCATCAGGATTAATTACTAATACTCCATTAGATGGATCTGTATTTGAACTTACTGTTTGCGTATCTCCTTCTGCATCATCATCATTTGTTAATACATTACCAGTTACAGCAGTATTCACAAAAGTATCATTGATATCGTCAATAGCTGTTGTTGTATTACCAACAGGCGCTATCACTAATGAAACCGTTGCAGTATCTGTTGCTCCTTGAGCATCAGTTACTGTGTAAGTAAACTCATCTGGTCCAGTATAACCTGAGTCAGGCGTATAAGTGAAAGTACCATCTGTATTTAAAACAACACTTCCGTTTGATGGATCCGTTGCTAAAGATGCTGTTTGACTATCTCCTTCTGGATCCGTATCGTTATCCAATACATTTCCTAATACATCTGTATCAATTGAACCAATGTAAGCATCATCATTTGCTACAGTAATGTTTGCAAAATCAGGAATTACTTGAATAGTAACTGTTGCTGTATCACATGCAGCTGGAGTAGCGTTATCACAGATTGTATATGTAAAAGTATCCTCTCCAACAAAATCAGTGTTTGGTGTATACTCAAACGTTCCATCAGGATTGATTACCAATACACCATTAGATGGATCTGTATTTGCAGTCACCGTTATTGGATCTCCGTCTGGATCAAAATCATTAGAAAGTACACTTCCTTCAATAGGCGTATTGATTTCTGTTACTCCAGTATCAGCATTTGCTACTGGTGGATCATTCTTACTGGTTGGCTCTGGCAATACTTCTAAGTAAACAATAGCAGTATCACAAGCTTGAGGGTTACCATCATCACAAACTGTATATGTAAAAGTATCTTCTCCTACGAAGTTAGTATTTGGTGTGTATTCGTAAGTTCCATCAGGATTAATTACTAATACTCCATTAGATGGATCTGTATTTGAACTTACTGTTTGAGTATCTCCTTCTGCATCATCATCATTTGTTAATACATTACCAGTTACAGCAGTATTTACAAACGTATCATTGATATCGTCAATAGCTGTTGTTGTATTACTAACAGGCGCTATCACTAATGAAACCGTTGCAGTATCTGTTGCTCCTTGAGCATCAGTTACTGTGTAAGTAAACTCATCTGGTCCAGTATAACCTGAGTCAGGCGTATAAGTAAAAGTACCATCTGCATTTAAAACAACACTTCCGTTTGATGGATCCGTTGTTAAAGATGCTGTTTGACTATCTCCTTCTGGGTCTGTATCATTATCCAATACATTTCCTAATACATCTGTATCAATTGAACCAATGTAAGCATCATCATTTGCTACGGTGATGTTTGCAAAATCAGGAATTACTTGAATAGTAACTGTTGCAGTATCACATTCAGCTGGAGTAGCATTATCACAGATTGTATATGTAAAAGTATCTTCTCCTACAAAATCAGTGTTTGGTGTGTACTCAAACGTTCCATCAGGATTGATTACTAATACACCATTAGATGGATCTGTATTTGCAGTCACCGTTATTGGATCTCCGTCTGGATCAAAATCGTTAGAAAGTACACTTCCTTCAATAGGCGTGTTGATTTCTGTTACTCCAGTATCAGCATTTGCAACTGGTGGATCATTCTTACTGGTTGGCTCTGGCAATACTTCTAAGTAAACAATAGCAGTATCACAAGCTTGAGGGTTACCATCATCACAAACTGTATATGTAAAAGTATCTTCTCCTACGAAGTCAGTATTTGGTGTGTATTCATAAGTTCCATCAGGATTAATTACTAATACTCCATTGGATGGATCTGTATTTGAACTTACTGTTTGAGTATCTCCTTCTGAATCATCATCATTTGTTAATACATTACCAGTTACAGCAGTATTTACAAAAGTATCATTGATATCGTCAATAGCTGTTGTTGTATTACTAACAGGCGCTATCACTAATGAAACCGTTGCAGTATCTGTTGCTCCTTGAGCATCAGTTACTGTGTAAGTAAACTCATCTGGTCCAGTATAACCTGAGTCAGGCGTATAAGTAAAAGTACCATCTGCATTTAAAACGACACTTCCATTTGATGGATCCGTTGTTAAAGATGCTGTTTGAGCATCTCCTTCTGGGTCTGTATCATTATCCAATACATTTCCTAATACATCTGTATCAATTGAACCAATGTAAGCATCATCATTTGCTACAGTAATGTTTGCAAAATCAGGAATTACTTGAATAGTAACTGTTGCTGTATCACATGCAGCCGGAGTAGCATTATCACATATTGTGTATGTAAAAGTATCCTCACCAACAAAATCAGTGTTTGGTGTATACTCAAACGTTCCATCAGGATTGATTACTAATACACCATTAGATGGATCTGTATTTGCAGTCACCGTTATTGGATCTCCGTCTGGATCAAAATCGTTAGAAAGTACACTTCCTTCAACAGGCGTGTTGATTTCCGTTACTCCAGTATCAGCATTTGCTACTGGTGGATCATTCTTACTTGTTGTAGGAACCACTTCAACGTATACAGTTGCAGTATCACACGCTTGTGGATTACCATTATCACAAACCGTATAAGTAAAGGCATCTGACCCTACATAGTCAGCCGGAGGGTTATAAGAGTACGACCCATCTGGCGCAATGTTTACGACAACACCTTGAGTAGATGTCACTACAGGAGAAGTAACTGTTTGAACATCCCCTTGAGCATCAAAATCATTTGTTAATACATTACCATCTACAGGTGTATTTACAAAAGTATTCTCAATATCATCAACTGCAGTTGTATTAATAAGAGCTCCTATATTTACTGAAACTATAGCACTATCACAATCATTATCGCTATCACAAATTTGATATTCAAATTGTATAACAGAAGTGTTAACTAGTGGCGCAGTAAACTCTATAAAATCATCAGTTGGATCATTTGTTGTTCCGTTTGTATTGACCACAGCCGTTCCTAAAGCTGGCTGAGTAATAATTGTAATTGGTCCGCTAGCAGCTAAATCTGGTCCAAAAATATCATTAACCAATACACTTACATTAATAGTTTCTAAAGGTAACGCAACTGTTTCATCATTTACTGCATTGGGTCTACCGTCATCTACAAAATCATTCCCACATGTAGACATCAAATTTATAACGCGAGTTATCCTGTTGTCATTTGCTCCATCTACATCAGATATTGATACATATCCTGAATTATCATTCTCAATGACTGTATACGTTACATCAACCAAAGCAGAAGGTATAGAGGTTGCATATCTATAATTTCCATTTATATCAGTTGCTACCGTTTTATTACTTCCGTCAGAACCAATAATATCAACTTCCACATTAGGAAGTGGATCCCCACCTTCATCAGATACGTTACCACAGATAACTGGAGCTGACAGAATTGTAGATCTAGGATTTAAATATTCTGCATTATCAAATACAAAAGCATAAAATCTATCAAAATTTCCGTTTTCCTTACCTATAGTATATGATAATTTACTCTTTCCTTCCCAATAGTTACTGAAAGTAAATCTTGGATCTTCAGAAATATCTCCACCAGGAGCAGTTAAAGGGTTTACAGCAGTCCCTCTAATTCCATCGCCGGTATTTATTATATCTATAAGAGTATCTCCTGATGTATAATAAGAATCTGGAAGACTTAATTCTGCATATTCTCTTGTAATTACACTATCACCATCAATATCAAAAGGACTTCCAAAGAAAGAAATACTTACTGGTGTCATTGTTCCAGAGGCAACAAATGATATATCAAATTTCACACTCTGATCACCATTATTCGTACTATTAATCTTAGGTTGGAACGCTCTAGGAAGACCTTGATTTGAAACATCAATATCAAGAAGCGTCGCCCCATTGTTAAACGCTACAATTTCAACGATTGCATCGAGAACAACTCCATTTGCATTATTAGGAAAAATGTTTGAAAATCTATATTTGGCCCCTTCAGATAGCGCAACTCCTGAAATTAGTACAGGATTTGCAAAATTTGAGTTTTCGTAAAAAGGTGCACAATCACAACCTCTTTCTCCCGGAGGAACTATAAACACATCTGATACTGAAAGGAAGACAGTCGCTTCACTCTCATTACCATTTACATCTACAATTTTATATTTAAACTCATCAAATCCTGAATAATCCTGATTTGGAGTATATATAATTGTGTCATCAGATAAGTCTCCCGGTGTATTATTATCGTTAATTTCAATAACTCCGTGTGCAGGATTTACTGTAATTACGATAGGCTCCGTTAAAGAAGCTCCATTATCACCATAGTCATCATTTGCAACTACATCTATATTTAAAGGAAGATTAAAGAAAACAGTTCTAGTATCATCATCGGCAAGGATAGTCGCACACTGGTTTTGTGTTTTATCTTGACTAAAACCTTTTAATTGACCAGCATTAGCCACTAAAGGCACACCATAAGTACTACTTGATGCATTCTCGTCTACTATAACTCCCAGGTTAGTTTTCACACTACCATTATTCCCATCTGTTACAGACCCACTTGCTACTAAACCATCACTACTCAAGAAAGAACCATTACCTTCTACATAGTCAGGGCAACCATCATTATCACTATCTAAATCTAGCGCATTGATAACACCATCATTATCAATATCGTTATTACACCCTGAGACTGGTGCAGTTACAGGCACTAATGCAGCAGCACTACTTAACGGCTCAACATCAAAATTGTAACCTGGAGTTCCTAAACGTTTTCTTAATTCAAAATTAATGCTTGATGTTGTTAAGAATCTAGTTCTCCACCATGCATCTTGTGTGTTTGCATCAGTATTCTCAGTATTAACCGCTACCCCTCTAGCTCTAATTTTTCCGCCAGAATTAGTTATTGAGAGACCAGAAGATGTTGATAATTGATAAAACTGTACATCTGTAGTATTCAATATAACCTCCTCACTAGAAGTTGGTATACCATCTACATCCATCCAGGTAACATCTAATGGCATAGGCAGCAACGTATTAGTTCCAGATCGATAAAAATTCATCTGTAAACCAGCAAGAGCGCCAACATTTGTTCCCGTTAAATATATTGTAGAAATTGGATTGTTAATAGCAATATCTAAAGTAGCCGGACTAGGATTAGAAATAACTACTAGTTCTAAATCAAAAGGTGTTCCCTCAAAAGTACCAGCATTTACATACCTCATTTTATCACCTACTTCACTACTAACCCCACTATCTGTAAACACTCCATTGCTAAAGTCTAAACTCAAAGGCGATATGGCAGATGCAGCATTTACACACTCATCTGTATCTAATATACCGTCATTGTCGTCATCAAGATCACAAAGATCACTTATACCATCACCGTCACTATCTAAGTTACCAGACACCTGTGCATTACAAGGATCTATTGATGGAGTACAATCTGCGTCCACATTTACTCCTCCAGCTATAATCCATGATTGACCATTAACACTTTGACCATTTTGATTATGCCTCGAATCAACAGTAATGGTCACTTGCGTAACATTACCAGGGACATCTAATAATGTCAATGTTGGCATTATTAAACAACAGGTCCCTCCAGGTAATGAACTATCTGGACCAGTAATTATAATTTCTTCAGAAACTCCGCCAGCTTCCGCTCTTAGTAATAAATACCTTCCATCTGTAGTAATTTCTGAAATTGGAGTTTCAACAAATAAATCTCTAGGTTCTGAAAAAGAAGGAATATCAATTGTAAACTGCACCTTATTGTTATAACCACTTAAATTTGTAAACACCCCAGAATTTGCAAATGCATCTACCGTATTTCTAAAAGCGTAAACAACAATAGATTGTAAATTATTTCTATTTACAGTATTTGTATAATTGATACTTGATGCATTACCTGTCACAGTCGCTCTGTAAACCCAAATATTACTACTTGAACCAGGAACTGCAAACCTATTTAAAGTGTGCGCAACGTTATTATTATCTTTAACCTGAATTGTACTCCCAGGATTACCACCTTTGTAAACAATCTCAACTACATATTGATAAATATTTCCCGAATTAGGAAGTACAACATCTGTAGATGTTTTTCCATTTGCATTTGCACCGTACTCATCAACAGTCTTATTTTCACCACAAGCAAAGTTCCAACCCGTCAAAGTATCAGCATCATCTACAAATGTCTCAAGAGTTGAAGTTGCGGAAGCAAACATTTGATTAGACAAGAGTATAAACACAAACAAAACAACCACTCTAAACATAGAGTCGCCGTTTAATCTATTTAAATCTCCTAAGTAATTTAGTTTCATATATTACTATTTTATAAAAACCTTATAATTTATTTTAATCTATATCAGATAAGCACTAATTATAACTTATAAGATATGGTCACTAATCATTCACTCTAGAAGTAGCACCTGCTGCTTATATTTTAAAATGAATAACACTAAACTTTCATTTTTGATACTCTGGTAATGCATCTTCAAAAAAATATTCAGACACAAAAAAACCCAATACATCAAAACTCTAATTTAGACACTCTTATTAAGAGGTGATAAATTAGGTGAAATCAATTAGTTGGGTGTTCAAATATAAAGCGATTATTATATCTGTAGATTACCTTTTTAAACTATTAGTTATGCTACTTATTATCATCGACAAACTACACAATTTTCAATACTACAAACAAAATGTCTTAACGAAAGTACCTAAAAAATTGAGTGTTTCGAAAATCAGTCCGCTTTCGCGAAAGCGTATAAAACCAACCTAAACACAGTCAAAACAACCTCTAAAGTAGCTTTAAAATATACCTCATATTCTTTAACACTATATAGTATCTTTACATTCTAAAATATTAGTGAATTCTATGAGTTTTAAAAAAGAAATAGCCCGTCGCCGAACGTTTGGAATTGTATCTCACCCAGATGCAGGAAAGACAACACTTACTGAAAAATTACTCCTTTTTGGTGGAGCAATTCAAGAAGCTGGGGCTGTAAAATCTAATAAAATTAAAAAGGGAGCGACGAGTGACTTTATGGAAATAGAACGCCAGCGTGGTATTTCTGTAGCCACTTCTGTTCTTGCTTTTGAATATAATGGCATTAAAATAAACATCCTTGATACTCCTGGTCACAAGGATTTTGCCGAAGATACTTTTAGAACATTAACTGCTGTAGATAGTGTTATTGTGGTAGTAGATGTCGCAAAAGGTGTAGAGCCACAGACAGAAAAACTCGTGGAAGTATGTAGAATGCGCAACATCCCAATGATTGTTTTTGTAAATAAACTGGATCGTGAGGGTAAAGATGCTTTTGAACTACTAGATGAAATAGAAGAAAAACTACACCTATCAGTTACTCCTTTAAGTTTCCCTATTGGTATGGGATATGATTTTAAAGGAATTTACAACCTTTGGGAGAAAAATGTTAACCTCTTTAGTGGAGATAGTAGAAAAAATATCGAGGAAACCATCAAAATCTCAAATCTTCAAGATGAAGTGCTTGATAAGCTCGTAGGCCCTAAAGCTGCCGATAATCTTAGAGAAGAGATAGGGCTAGTACAAGGAGTATATCCAGCGTTTAACCAGCAGGATTATCTTGATGGAAAGCAACAACCTGTATTTTTTGGTTCTGCCTTAAATAATTTTGGAGTAAGGGAATTACTAGATTGTTTTGTAAAAATTGCTCCACCACCACGTCCAAAAAAGAGTGAAGAACGCCTAGTACAACCAGATGAAAAAGACTTCTCTGGCTTTGTATTTAAGATTCACGCAAACATGGATCCTAAGCACAGGGACAGACTTGCTTTTATAAAAATAGTTTCTGGTGTTTTTGAACGCAACAAGCCTTATTTACACGTAAGACATAAAAAAAACCTCAAGTTTTCTAGTCCTAACGCATTTTTTGCAGAGCGTAAGGAGATTGTAGATATCTCATACCCAGGTGATATTGTGGGACTACACGATACCGGTAACTTTAAAATAGGTGACACACTTACTTCTGGCGAAGAGCTGCATTACAAAGGAATACCTGCATTCTCTCCTGAGCATTTCAGGTATATAAACAATGCAGACCCTATGAAATCTAAGCAGCTTGCAAAGGGAATTGACCAACTTATGGATGAAGGCGTAGCGCAATTATTTACGCTAGAGCTTAATGGCCGTAAGGTTATAGGTACTGTAGGAGCGCTACAATATGAGGTAATACAATACCGCCTTGAGCACGAATATGGAGCTAAGTGTACCTACGAACCTCTAAGTGTGTCAAAAGCTTGCTGGGTTGACCCAGAAGATCCAAAAAGTGAAGAGTTCAAAGAATTTTTACGAGTAAAACAACGTTTTATGGCAAAAGACAAAAGAGGCCAACTCGTATTTCTAGCAGATTCTCCATTTACTTTACAAATGACACAACAAAAATATCCGTCTGTAAAAATGCACTATGTAAGTGAATTTAAAGATTAAGAGATTTAAAACTAAATTTTCAACAAATAACTAATTTAAAGACGATTAAAAGCATTTTGCAACAAAAGACAACTAGTTGCATCACAAATTTTAAATAACAGCTTAAAATAGGCTTATTTAAAGCAAATATTAATTAGCTAAATTTATTGAAAATAACTTTTGTATAGAAATTACAAATACCTATAATTTCAAGCTGAGTATAGTTATTTATAAAAAAGGTGTGCACATTAAATGAGCACACCTTTTTTATTTTTCAAAAACCTTCTCTACTTGTTAATGCTTGATTAAATAATTTCCAATTGCACAGGATAGACATTTATTGAGATCACAGTAGTTTGCTTTTAATTCTAATAACGCTTGGGTTTCTTGAGCATTTTGTGCTCGATCTCTTAATGAGTTATATTTATTGATTATACTATTACTTTCAGGTTTTATGGCATGCATCATAGAAAGCAGTACCTCACTCTCATCTTTCCCTAAGTATTGATTATAGAAGAATCTCAAAGGTATAATCGCGTTAATGATAATGATATCTATAAATGACGACGAGAGTTTCTTAGCACGTTTTTTCTGATCTTTCCCAAAAGAATAATGTGTATCCCAATATTGAGAAGCTTTAATATCGAACAGGGCATATAACTCAGCGACAGTAGCTGCAGACATCATCTTCTGAAACAAATTCAGGTGTTTGTGATATAACTGTGCCACTTGTGATAGTCGTAATGTCGGGAAGTTATCTGGTCTCAGTTTATAAAATTGTACAGGTAGCACTCCATCACTAGCTATCTGAAATTTATGAGATACAAACTCATACTCTCCTTGCAATTGCATCGGGTATGAGTCTATAGTGTTTTCCGGCAATAATCCAGCCATACCTAATAATAATGCTTCTAGTCTAAAGGGTTCTTGAGCGCATTTACGCACGATGGAAAAGTCAATTTTTTCGGCGATGGATTGAAAAGCATTTGCGTTTACTTTGGTGCCAAAACTGCGCATGAGCAACACAAAAAGCGCCGCTTCCCAGTCACCATTTACCTTGTTAAGCATAGGTGTGATGTGTTCCGTTTTTCGCGTTAAGCGTTCAAAATAGAGACGTTCTAGCCAGTTGCTTTGTATCATCTGTGGAATCTCTCTTATGCTGTTCTCACAATTAATCCATTGTTGTGACTGATTATTAAAGAGCTCCTTATAACTTCTCAACGCCTTTTCGACAACTAGCTCTTTGAGTACTAAGGTTGGGATGGCAGTATTGTCTTTTCTGTAAATCTCTACGTCATGCTCCCACACTACATGGAGAATCACATTGTCATAAGCGGCATCTGTCTCATGATTATGCGCATACCAATCTGAAGATTTTAAGTGAATTTCTACATTTCCAGCCCACTTTTGATTGCCTATCACAAGGGTGGTATTAAAAAAGTCTGGACCGGCTAGATGATTATGTTGTCCTACGTTGATTAATGTAATGGGTAAGCCTGTGGTGGTTTCTGCTTTCGCGAAAGCGTACTTCTTAAATTTCCATAAGTAATGTAAAAAGTCTTCTTGCATGTTGCTTATTTCTCAAAGCTAAAATACATCTTTCTGATTACTAACAAAATACGAAGTTCGCCAATGAGAACAACATCACAATAGTGCACAAAAAAAAGCGGGACGATGTCCCGCTTTTTTTTAAAGTGATATGTATTTACATCGCATTAATAATATCATGCTTTGTAATAATATGATGTTTACCATCGCCTAGATCTACTAAGACTGCATTATTTTCTTTTGAGATAAGTTTTGAAACCTCTGCTACGGTAGCATTTTTCTGCACAATAGGATATGCTGCTCCCATCACCTCCTTGATAGGTAAATCTGCCACCTCGTTATTCTCCATGTATGCTCTAAAGAGGTCACCCTCATCTACAGAACCTACAATACCTGTCACATCTTCTACAGGGATTTGTGAGATTTTATAATCACGCATGCGCTCTATAGCGTGCGACACCAGCTCCTCTGTCTTTACAGTAACAAGTGGTTTATCTATATGATTCTGAATTAAATCGCTTGCTACTTTATATTCCTGGTCTAAGAAACCGCGCTCACGCATCCAGTCGTCATTAAACATCTTCCCTACGTAACGGCTACCGTGATCGTGGAAGAGTACTACCACAACATCATCTGGGCCAAATTTCCCCTCCTCATTAAGTTGTAATAATCCCTTAATTGCAGAACCTGCAGAATTCCCCAAGAACATTCCTTCCTCTTTGGCAAGGCGTCTTGTGTATACAGCAGCATCCTTATCTGTTACCTTTGTAAATCCATCGATGATGCTGAAGTTTACATTAAGCGGTAATATATCTTCCCCTATTCCCTCAGTGATGTATGGGTAAATCTCATTTTCGTCAAAAATACCTGTCTCCTTATATTTTTTAAATACAGAACCATACGTATCAATTCCCCATACTTTTACATTTGGGTTTTTCATTTTAAGATAGCTTCCTACCCCAGAGATGGTACCTCCTGTTCCTACACCTACCACAAAGTGCGTCACCTTTCCATCTGTTTGATCCCAGATTTCTGGTCCCGTACTATTAAAGTGTGCCTTACAGTTAGAAGGATTATCATACTGGTTTACGTACCAGCTATTTGGTGTTTCTTCGGCAAGTCTTTTTGATGTAGAGTAGTATGATCTTGGATCTGATGGCTCCACGTTTGTAGGACATACTACCACCTCACTACCTACAGCACGCAAGATATCCATCTTCTCTTTAGACTGCTTATCTGAGATTACACAGATCATTTTATACCCTTTAATAATCGCAGCAAGGGCAAGACCCATTCCCGTATTACCAGAAGTACCTTCTATAATAGTCCCTCCAGGTTTAAGAATCCCTGCAGCCTCTGCATCTTCTACCATCTGTAACGCCATACGGTCTTTTACAGAGTTCCCAGGGTTAAAAGTTTCATATTTTGCTAGCACAAGACAAGGAAGGTCTTTTACAAGGGCGTTCATTTTTACCATAGGAGTGTCTCCTATCGTTCCTAATATATTTTCAGCGTATTTCATAATCTTCTTTTGTGGGTACAAAGATACTTTTTACAAGACAGATGCGAGAATGACTTTACAGATTATTGGTATTGAGGTTTTGTACGCTTTCGCGAAAGCTGCCTCCCATTTACTTTGACAAGCGTAACTATGTTATTAATTATCTACTATTAAAACTTGGGAGATTAGATGATTATAATATTACCATACAATCCTTCAATACTGTAATTCACGTTACAGCTGCGTCTTGATTTATATCTAGTCTATATTTTAAATTATTCCTTACTTTTGGATAATCGCATACAAACACACATGGAAACCAATAGCTCACCTTTTACTAGAGAAATGTTGCTTCCTCAAGAGGAATGTCTTGAGGTCGAAAAGAAACGAGGAGAGCTCTTTATTGGGATTCCTAGAGAGACACACTTTCAAGAACGCAGGGTATGCTTAACGCCCGATGCTGTGGGAGCACTTACGGCAAATGGACACCGCGTGATGGTGGAGTCTAAAGCTGGAAAAGGAGCACGCTACACAGATAAGGACTACTCAGAAAACGGCGCCGAGATCACGCAAGACACTGCCAAAGTGTTTTCTTGCCCTATGATTCTTAAGGTAGAACCACCTTCTCTAGAAGAAATTGAGATGATGAACCCACAAACGGTGCTCATCTCTGCCTTACAGATCAAAACCCAGAAGAAACAATATTTTGAAAAACTCGCCAGCAAGCGCATCACCGCACTCGCTTTTGAGTTTATAAAAGATGAAGACGGCACCTACCCTGCCGTGCGCACACTCTCTGAGATTGCTGGTACCGCAGCTGTACAGATGGCGGCAGAGATTATGTCTAGCCCAGAAACGGGTACAGGTATGCTGCTAGGGAATATAAGCGGCGTGCCACCAGCAGAAATTGTGATTATAGGAGCAGGCACCGTAGGCGAGTTTGCCGCGCGATCTGCTATCGGACTAGGAGCAAATGTGAAGATTTTTGACAACTCTATCACAAAACTACGCTGCATACAGACTAATGTAGGCAGGCCATTATACACCTCTACCCTACAGCCTAAGAATCTTGTAAAAGCCCTCAAGCGTTGTGACGTGGTCATAGGTGCTGTGCGAGGTGCAAACCGCGCACCGGTCATAGTGAGCGAGCGCATGGTAGAAGGGATGAAAAATGGCGCGGTCATTATAGATGTAAGTATCGATATGGGAGGTTGTTTTGAAACCTCAGAAGTTACTACCCATGATAAACCTACCTATAAAAAACATGGAGTAACGCACTACTGTGTACCTAATATCCCTGCGAGATTTGCCCGTACGGCATCTGTATCTCTCAGTAATATTTTTACCCCTTACCTACTTGACATTGCAGAGGAAGGTGGTATAGAAAATAAGCTACGCTACGACCGCGGATTAAAAAATGGATTGTATTTTTACCACGGTATTTTAACCAAAAAATCGGTAGCAGATTGGTTTGACCTTTCTTACCGAGACATCAACCTTTTGATCTTCTAGCAACACAATGCACACTCTTAAACGTATAGGATATTACCTCGGTGGCTTTTCCATTGGGCTTGTTTTACTTGCTTTCTTTTTTAGCGGTAAAAAAACCAGCTGTGCTTACTTCCCACAAGAGCGTGTGCTTAAAAACCTGCGTGTAAAACCTTATAAGCTCACCCCAGAAGCAGCGCAGTCACTTGCCGCTATGCAACTAGATACGGTCACTATAAACCGTTTACTAAAACTAGGGGATGTAGATTTTGGAGAGAGCGTACCTCGCCGCGAGCCGTGTGGTTATTTTGTAATCACAGGCCAAGATGAAGCAGGAAACAATCTCAAAATGGAACTAGACAACTGTAAAGAAGCAGTGAGCATCAAGTCCCTTACCAAAATAGCCAACTAGTTTCTTATTACGCTTTCGCGAAAATGTGATATCACACGACCCAGTCTTGTGGTAGATAATTACGACCTATTACAAATTCTTTAATAGCCGATTACAAGCTTTTACAATTGGAAAACATGCGTTTATACGCTGAAAATCGAGATTGCTAGAATTAGGTAAAAACATTCCTTTATACACCTCTTATGGGGATGATAACTAATGTATTTTTAATAACTTGCGTTTATATATACGTTATCGACAATTAAATAAAATGAAAATAGTACTATACATAATATTAGGAATAGTAATTCTTGTAATTGGGTTCTTTGCCTGGTTTTTTACTTTTTATCTAACTGTACCAGAGATAAAACTTAATGCCGAAATGTCTGAAACCGAAAGAATCGAAGCAATTGATATTTGGTTTCAAAATTTACAAGAATCGTACAAATTCAATGGAGTAGTTTTCTTTTCTAAGAATGGACGAATTCTACTTTCAAAAGGTTATGGATTTACAGATTACCAAAAGGATAAAATTTTGACAAATGAATCTTCATTAAGACTTGCTTCAGTCTCAAAACAATTCACAGCTGCAGGAATTCTACGCTTAATTGAAAAGAATTTAGTAAATCTTGATGATGACGTAAAGAAAATTATTCCGAATTTCCCGTATGAAAATATAACAATCAGAAATCTATTAAATCAGACATCTGGAGTTCCTGATATATATTTAGAACTTGCTGAAAAGAATAAAGAAGACATAGACATACTGACGAATCAAAAAGCTATTGAGCTAATAATAGAAGAGCAAAGGAAAATTAATTTTAAACCTAATGAGAAATATGAATATTCTAACACCAATTACATAATTCTTGCAAGAGTTATTGAAATAATATCTGAGTTCTCATTTGAAGAATACATGAAAAGAGAAATTTTCGTTCCATTGGGCATGAACAATACCAGAGTATGGAATTTACTTTCCGATGAATCAACGTTTCCAAATAAAGCCAATGATTTTAATAACCTAAAAGGAAACGTTACTGAATTAAAGCCATCATTTATAGATGGAGTAGCTGGTGACGGTGCTGTTTTTAGCTCAGCTAATGATATGCTAATTTGGGATAGATTTTGGTATCAAAACGACTTAATTAGCGAAGCAATATTGAAAGAGGCTTTTAAGAAGCCTGAACTTCTTAACGGGATGAAATCAGATTATGGTTTTGGTTGGTTGCTAACTGAAAATGGAATGTGGCACAATGGTGCATGGCTTGGAGCAAATACTGTAATCATGCGGAACACTAATAAAAAAACATGTACGGCTATTTTTGATAATTCATCAAATCTATTTTTTGATAAAATAATACAAGAATTAGGGAAAGTAAAAAAAGTCGATAACATGTGATATGAGATCAGACTTGCTATCGCAGCGTCCGCTCCATATCACTGAGACGTGGACAGCTGATTGCCAAAGGACATGTTTTTCATCTCAAGATAAGCCACATCCAAGGCAGTTGCATACTTGCAAATTCCCGCCGTCGTATGGCTCCGCTTCAAAATCAGAACACCTCAAAAGTCATTGAAATATCGAAGGGTTGAGTTTAGATCAAGAAGGAGCAAATCCGTTAGGATTTTAAAGCTCTCACCCTACCAATCAGCCGTCCACAGGCCACTGCTCAAAAATGTCTAAAGAATACATCTAAATCATAGAAAGCGCGAAACGTTGTTGCAACCAGCCACAACTACAGCATAAAGCGAATGAGACATTTTTGAAAGCTCTACGCGCGGCGACAGGTCCACAAATAACTGTATATTTAGACAATCAATTAATAAACAAATAAATAAAGGCTACCCAGCAAAAATGCCGCACTCGCTTTATGCAGTGGCCTGTTGTAGCTAATGCAAAAAATGAACGACGAAATTAAACGAAAATCGGATTTTTATTCAGGATTGATTGATAAAAACTACAATCAACTCAAGGAATTTTATGACTATTCTTTTATGGAATTTTGCGAACTGAATTTACTGAAAAATGAAATTCTGACTTGCCAATTATTTGAACTTTTTCAGTCAAGTATCTTTAGCACAAATCACTTGCTTGAGAGAATGCTTAAACTTTCACTAATAAAATTGCATACTATTGACTTTGATTATTCTGATCTAGAAAAATATACAGAAAAACTAAACGAAAGTGAATCGGAATTTGACGGATTGACTTTATTTAATTCGCTAAAAAAAGCATTGGAAAAAGAGTTGATTACGGAAATGGAATATAATTATCTGATAAAAGCAAAAAACAATTTTCGGAATCCATACTCACACGCAGAAGTTGGAAAAGTAATAAAAAATGATAATGACTTTAGTGGTTTTATGTTCGACATAAATGATGTTAAAGAGAAATTGAAAAGCGGAAAACCATTAGACATTCCTAAACCGACAATTCTACCAAAATTTTCACCTGCAATAGCTCAAATGTTACAAGAAAATAATTCTAAACAATTTGCATTTGAATATTTTAAAGAAGTTTTTGGAGTATTAAAGGAATTAGAGAATAGAATAAAAGAACGAAAAAAGAAAAAACACTAGCTACAACACAGTATATAAAAAATTGCTGGTTTTTGGCTTAACCAAAGGTCGTTGCCAGTTTACTACGTCTGATTTTCCTTCGGAAAATCCTCGCATACAAAACCGCAACTTTCCATATACATAAACGTTGCCATTAATATAAAGATGACCTACACGAATTTCAAGAAAAAAATTAGCCAAAACCAAATAAGTGCATTTTTGCTAAGTAAACTGAATATTATAAAAGAAGAAATTCAATTTTTTGAAATAGATATTTATCCTGATTTTGATAAAGCTGAATATGAAAAAGGAATAGATAAAACTTACTATTTTGAAAACTCTTGGGACTTTAAAATGGAATACGATTCGATAATTAACGCAAAGATTATAGACAGTTCTGCTTTCGATTTTGAAACAATTTCGGGAATGGAAAAAAAATATAAAGTTGCTGAGAACAAAAGTCGGACTGATATAATTAAATCATCGTATTTATCTGACAAAGATTCTTACTCATATTATGGTCTTGAAAATTGGGATTCATTTAAGATAAATCCAGTTAGCGTATTAGAAATTGATAATGTAGAAAAAAAACTAAAATATAATGGTAGTTTTTTTGGAGAAGTTGGATATACAGAAATAGCTGATTTTAAAGTTTATGCTAAAATTAGAATCGAGGGATTTAAATACAATTTTGAATTTTACAAGGAGCTACTTGCGCAATCAAAAGCTCTATTATCTGAAAAAAAATATAATCTATCATATTTCATTACTTACTCTGCATTAGAAAATTATATAAATACTGAGCTTTGGAGTAATGATGATGAAACTCGTTTGGAGGATAAGCTAAAAACCTTGTGTAAAAGTAACTTGGGAAATTTAAATGGAAACAAAATTTACTCTTCCATCGTTTCTAACTTTAAACATTACACAGCTGACAGAAACACCATTGCTCACGGAAAAGAAACAATCTCAATTTCAGAAGAAAGAGTGTTTGAGTTTCTCAATTTCACATTACTTATAATATATATCAATCGGAATAAAATTAGTAGTTTTGAAGAGCTTTATGCAGAATATACTAATGGCAACAACGTGTATAATTAATTGCTTTAGCAAGTGCTTATTTGGAAAATTCCTTCGGAATTTTCTCGCGTTCGTTTTTGTTTACTAAATTAGTCGCTTAACCACGCAACTAACCATACACAAAACCGTGGACGGCTGATTGCCAAAGGACATGTTTTTCATCTCAAGATAAGCCACATCCAAGGCAGTAGCATACTTGTAAATTCCCGCCATCGTATGGCTCCTCTTCAAAATCAGAACATCTCAAAAGTCGTTGAAATATCGAAGAGTTGGGTGTAGATCGAGTGCGAGTAAATCCGCTAGGATTTTAAAGCTCCCACCCTACCAATCAGCCGTCCACAGGCCACTACTCAAAAATGCCAAGGGCATACATCTCAATTATAGAAAGCTCACACGTAGTTGCAACCAGCCACAACTATTACATAACGCGAATGTTGTGCCTTCCTCTCGCTCCACTCGTCGGAGGCAAGTTTGAAAGCTCTACGCGCGGCGCACAACTCCAAAATTCATTGTATATTTAGATCAAACAAACCAGACCGCAAATTAAAGCAAACCAGCAATCCCGATAGCTATCGGGAGCCGAACTCGCTTTATGTAGTGGCCTGTTGTGAGTAATTAGAATGAAAAGGAAAACGATAAATACATTAATAATCTTAATAACCATTAGCTTTAATCTTATAGGACAACATATTGGAGTTTATGCCAAAAAAAATGGGAAATTATGTTTCGAAAAGCCAATTTTTACGGAAGAAGATACTCAACTGAATAATAAGTTAAGATCGGCAAAAAACGAATTAGTTATACTGCAGAACTCAATTTCGATATCAGAAGAAAAATTGAAAGGAATGACTTTCACTGAACTTGAAATTTTAGCACTAAAATGCAATAATGTACAAGATAACGCGGACGGTGAAATTGAATACTCGGTATCAAGTGGAAACCCATTACCTGAAGACTTTTATGCGATTGGCGTAAAATGTAATGAAATGCATTGTTTTGTTTACGATCCAAAGTACTTAAAACACGAAAATTGGTCGAAATATGAAAATGCAGAAAGTGGGATAATTAAGATGATGAAAATCATGCATGAAACATTAAAGTCAAATATTGTAGTATCGGATTATATGCTTTATGACTACGAGAATTTAAATATGCTTTATGGGATTCTTAGGACGATGAAGGAAGTCTATAATCCTGATGAAGTGGCGATAATAATTGCACCTTAAAAAACGAAACTACTCACAACATTAGATAACAGAGAATCTTCCCTTTGGTCAGACTCTCGTTATCAAGGGACGTGGACGGCTGATTGCCAAAGGACATGTTTTTAATCTCAAGATAAGCCACATCCAAGGCAGTAGCATACTTGGAAATTCCCGCCGTCGTATGGCTCCACTTCAAAATCAGAACACCTCAAAAGTCGTTGAAATACCGAAGGGTTGAGTTTAGATCAAGTAAGAGTAAATCCGCTAGGATTTTAAAGCTCTTGTCGTCCTTCTATTGATAAACGGTGATTGGGTGACTAAGCGGTTCTTTGATGCCTTCCTCTCGCTATGCTCGTCGGAGGCAGGACTCAAAAATGCCTAGGGCATACATCTTAAGTATAGAAAGCTCACACGTAGTTGCAACCAGCCACAACTATTACATAACGCGAATGTTGTGCCTTCCTCTCGCTGCGCTCGTCGGAGGCAGGTTTGAAAGCTCTATGCGCGGCGCACAACTCCAAAATTCATTGTATATTTAGATCAAACAAACCAGACCATAAATTAGAGTAAATCAGCAATCCCGATAGCTATCGGAAGCCGCACTCGCTTTATGTAGTGACCTGTTGTAAACAATTATCAAGACGAATGATATTCACAGAAAAAACAAAAGGAAATGAGTTATACGTCTATATGAATGGAACATTGATTTATAAAAAATGGCTAGAAACTGGACAATCGAAAGTTTTTGATGTGATGGCTTACGATAAATACACTTTGAAATCAATTAAAAAAGGAAAATAAATTGACCGAATACAATTTAGAATATTTGAATTCTCTAATTGAGAATAAGGTAGAAGAAAGTCTTAATCTTGAATACAAATCTTCAGGAGCTTTAGGTAAACAGAATAATAAAACGACCGAAATATCTAAAGATGTAAGTTCGCTTGCAAATTCAGATGGAGGAGTTATTATTTATGGAATTGCAGAAGATGAAAATAATCATCTTCCAAAAGAAATTGACCCAATTGACCTTAAGCAATTCTCTAATGAATGGTTAGAGCAAATAATTGAAAGTAAAATTCGACCTAGAATGGCGAATTTTAAAATATATCCAATCAATATTGACTCAAATAAAGTTGTTTACGTTGTCGAAGTCAAAAAGAGCAATACAGCTCATCAAGCAGACGATAAGAGATATTATAAACGATTCAACTTCCAATCAACTGCAATGTATGATTATGAAGTTAGAGATATTATGAACAGGAGTAAGAATCCTATGATTTCTTTAGATTTTAAATTTAAAAATCAACACAAGGAAATTATTATATATGCAATAAATTCAGGTTCTGTTTATGCCAAATATGTAAACGTAAAATTTAGAATTCCAAAAAAGATTTGCGAAGAAAAATATTTTAATTCCTTCAACCACGAAATTTTTGAGATTAACACCGACAATACAATAAGAGACGTGCTAGATGTTCAAATTTTAGGAATGGGAAACGTAAATGAGAAATACGGACCTTCTAGGTATGAGCCAATATTACCAAAACAAAGATTTAAATTAACAGAAATAAAATTAACTAATTACCCTTTCGACTATGAAAATATATTAGAATGGGAAATATTTTGCGATAATTCTGAGCCAATAAAAGGAGAAGTAAGATTCGCTGATTTATTAAACAAATAACTGTTTACAACACCGTATGTAATTTATTGCTTGGTTCTAGCCTACTTACGAAAGTCCTCGCGGACTTTCTTGGTCGGTAATTATTTACTAAATTAGTTGCTTAAACCACGCAACAAACCATATACAACAACGTGGACGGCTGATTGCCAAAGGACATGTTTTTCATCTCAAGATAAGCCACATCCAAGGCAGTTGCATACTTGGAAATTCCCGCCATCGTATGGCTCCACTTCAAAATCAGAACACCTCAAAAGTCGTTGAAATATCGAAGAGTTGGGTATAGATCAAGTTAGAGCAAATCCGCTAGGATTTTAAAGCTCTTTATGTCTTTTTATTGATAAACGGTGATTGGGTAACTAACCGGTTCTTTAATGCCTTCCTCTCGCTATGCTCGTCGGAGGCAAGTTTGAAAGCTCTACGCGCGGCGCACAACTCCAAAATTCATTGTATATTTAGTCCAAACAAACCAGACCATAAATTAAAGCAAATCAGCAATCCCGATAGCTATCGGGAGCCGCACTCGCTTTATGCAGTGGCCTGTTGGCAAACATTTCGAACGACTCGTAAAATTCAACTTTTCCACTTCAAATCAAAACTATTTTAAAATAATTGAAATCAAAATAAATCTATTTTACTACACTAAATGTAAAGTATTATGTACTTTTATATAAAAATAATAGAATATGAAAACATATATATTACCTAATTGGTGTAAAAAAATTGGATTAATCCTTTTTATCATTACCTCTTTACTTAATGGAAGTTTGAATTTTATTAATAATTCGATCAATAAATATAAAATGTCTGGAATCAATACTTCCGAAATTGGAACGGAATCAGATAATGGAATATTAGGACTTTTAAATGCCTTTTCTGGAGGAGGATTGATTTATGGAATTGATTTTATTGCAATAATAGCAATGCTAATTTATATGATTTCGAAAGAAAAAGTAGAAGACGATTACATAGATAAATTAAGACTGGAATCTTTTCAACTGACTTTTATTATTGGATTGTTAGCTACAACTTTTATTTATATGCTAGCAAAAGATTTAAAACTGACTTTAGATTATTTTATATTTCCATTGCTTTGGTCATACATAATAATATTCTTTATTAAAAGAAAAATGTATTTATGAAAAATCTTGTAAAAGTAGAAAGAGCTAGGCATAACTTGACACAAGCAGAATTGGCGAAAGAAATAAACGTTTCTCGACAAACTATTCACGCAATAGAAAAAAGCAAATTTAATCCATCTGTTACTTTAGCAATTAGAATGGCTCGTTTTTTCAAAGTAACTGTTGAATATTTATTTGATATTGACGATTAATATAAACTGAATCAAAAAAAACGATTTGCCAACAACTTATAAAATTAATTGCTGGTTTTAGTCAATTTACGAAAGTTTTCGCAGACTTTCTATCTGTGATTTTTTGCTAACTTTAGTTGCTTAAACCTCGCAACAAACCATATACAAAAAAGTGGACGGCTGATTGCCAAAGGACATGTTTTTCATCTCAAGATAAGCCACATCCAAGGCAGTAGCATACTTGGAAATTCCCGCCGTCGTATGGCTCCACTTCAAAATCAGAACACCTTAAAAGTCGTTGAAATATTGAAGAGTTAGGTATAGATCAAGAAGGAGCAAATCCGCTAGGATTTTAAAGCTCTTGGTGTCTTTCTATTGGTAAACGGTTATGGGTTGACTAAGCGGTTCTTTGATGCCTTCCTCTCGCTATGCTCGTCGGAGGCAGGGCTCAAAAATGTCTAAAGAATACATCTAAAGCAAAGAAAGCTCGAGACGTGGTTGCGCCTGTGCATTGCTCTCGCTCGTTCCTCACTCGTCGGGTGCAAGAACTACAGTATAAAGCGTCCCGAAGTACATCGGGATTTGAAAGCTCTACGCGCGGCGCAGAACTCCAAAATTCATTGTATATTTAGATCAAACAAACAAGACCGCAAATTAAAGCAGATCAGCAATCCCGATAGCTATCGGGAGCCGCACTCGCTTTATGCAGTGGCCTGTTGTGCGTAATTTAAGAAACCGTGATAATACGAAAGGAAATAAAAGATGATAATGAACTGTATTTGTATTTCAATGGAAAATTGATTTACAAAAGATGGTTGAATTTAGGTTACGGAAAAGTTTTTGACACGCACGCTTTCGGAAAATACACGGATTATAGTATTACTGATTTTGACCTTGAAGAAACACCTGAATTAGTTCACGTAAAAGCGAAACTAACTCTAGTTCCAACAGAAGAAGGCGGAAGAAAAACTGGAATTGCAAGTGGATATCGTCCAAATCACGTTTTCGAATATCAAGCAAACGGACAATTTAAGTATGCTTATATGGGAGATATTCAATTCGAGAAAGACGATTGGATATTGCCTGGAGAAACTGAAGAAGTTTTAGTTCGGTTTTTATCAAGACAACCGATTGACGAATATATGGATATCGGACGAAAATGGTGGATTCACGAAGGAGCAAGAAAAATTGGAGAAGCAGAAATATTAGGAATTGAATTTCCGAAAACTGAATGAAAAAGTTGTTTAAATACATAAAACTTCTAATTTTACTAGTTCTTATTAATCAAATAGTCATTTTGATTTGTAACGATTCAATTAGAAAAGGATGGTGGAAAATCAATAGCGAAAATCGGCTGAATGAACACGATGTTCTCGAATTTGACACAAATCTGAATTGGAATGTCATTTCGGAAAAAGGAGTGAAAATCGGAATTGTACAATTATATATTGGAAAAAAAATATTGATTTCTAATCTGACTTTGACAGAATGGTATTGGTATGAAAATAAAGGATAAAAACTACCTACAACACCGTGTATAATTCATTGCTAGTTCTAGCCTACTTACGAAAGTCCTCGCGGACTTTCTATCTGTGATTTATTTGCTAACTTTAGTGCTTAACCACGCAACTAATTTAATAAACAATCACGTGGACGGCTGATTGCCAAAGGACATGTTTTTCATCTCAAGATATGCCACATCCAAGGCAGCAGCATACTTGGAAATTCCCGCCGTCATATGGCTCCACTTCAAAATCAGAACACCTCAAAAGTCATTGAAATATCGAAGAGTTAGGTATAGATTGAGTTAGAGTAAATCCGCTAGGATTTTAAAGCTCTTGGCATCTTTCTATTGATAAACGGTGATAGGATCACTAAACGGTTCTTTGATGCCTTCCTCTCGCTATGCTCGTCGGAGGCAGGACTCAAAAATGCCTAGGGTATACAACTCAATTATAGAAAGCTCACACGTAGTTGCAACCAGCCACAACTATTACATAACGCGAATGTTGTGCCTTCCTCTCGCTGCGCTCGTCGGAGGCAGGTTTGAAAGCTCTACGCGCGGCGCACAACTCCAAAATTCATTGTATATTTAGATCAAACAAACCAGACCATAAATTAAAGCAAACCAGCAATCCCGATAGCTATCGGGAGCCGCACTCGCTTTATGCAGTGGCCTGTTGTGCATAATGCGAAAATCGTGCTAAAATTGAACATTTGAACTAAAAACGCCAACGCACAAACAGCACATTTGTTTTTTTTACCGACACACAAGCCAACGCCAAAAAAAACCAAAAGAGCTGTTTTCTGCCAACGCTCGACATTAGCAATAAAAGAAAGAACAAAAACTGAAAATAAATATTAAAATGCGTCTTTTTTTATCCGTATTTTTAATGAATTGGAACTTAAACTAACCAAAGTTAAGTTTATCATAAACTTTATAATTCGCAAAATAAATAAGAAACATTATTTTGATAAAATCAAGGAATTATTATAATATTGCACGTTAATGAATTTTTTTTGAACATTAAAAATTACATACTCTTATTATTGTTTTTGTTCCTAACAGGAGCAAGTAGTCTTTATGGCAATACGTTACCAGTTTCTGGCGACGATAATTTTTATGAGCAGACTCAAAATGATGAAAATGATGTTAATACTTTTTCAGATATCGTTTTTCATAAAACTTCAGAAGAAAAAAAGGATAACCTTCTCTTTATAGAGTTGGTAAAAAATGAAGAGGTCGAGACTAATGACGAATCCTCTTCACATCAATTAACTTCATTTTATGGATACATTGTCGCTATGTTTAGTTCTCAGCCATTAGATGCGCTGTCTAAAGAACTACAAAACGATGTTATACGATACATTTCGAATTTTAATACCACTTCCACACGACTTCATGTCAAATTTCAGGTATTTATTATCTGATACTTCTTTCTGTGTAAACAAGTCTAAAATCGAGTTTACACTTTCTATTCTAAATTAATTTTCACTTTTTTCAGTACGTCTTAAACAAAGACTTACTTAACACATTTTACATATCCAATATTTCATACTTATGAAAAAATCAGTCATGATTATAGGCTTGTTTTTGCTTATAATTCAAACAAGTTGTCATACAAAAAAAGAAGAAAAAAAGGAACATACCGCCTTTCTTGTAACCAATCCTATTAAAAAAGACACCACAATTACTAAAGATTATGTGAGTCAAATTCATGCCATTAGGCACATTGAAGTAAGAGCTTTAGAAAAAGGCTATTTAAAGAGTATTTCAGTAGATGAAGGACAACTTGTTAAAAAAGGGCAAGCGATGTTCCAAATTATGCCTAATATTTATCAAGCTGAACTACAGAAAGCACAAGCAGAATCTAATGTCGCAGAAATTGAATTGCAGAACACCAAATTATTGGCAGATGGTAATGTGGTTTCTCAAAATGAATTAGCAATGGCAAGTGCCAACTATGATAAATCGAAAGCTGAAGTATCCTTAGCACAAACCCATTTAGGTTTTGCACAAATCAAAGCACCCTTTGATGGCATTATGGACCATCTTGAAGTGAGGGAAGGTAGTCTTTTGGATGAAGGCGAATTATTAACCACACTTTCAGACAACAGTAAAATGTGGGTATATTTTAATGTTCCTGAAGCGCAGTATTTAGATTATATGATGAACGGTCATAAAGATGATAAAGAAGAAGTTCGTTTGTTATTGGCAAATAACCGTGAGTTTAATCAAAAAGGTATTGTTGAGACTATAGAAGGCGAATTTAACAATGAAACTGGAAATATAGCCTTTCGTGCAACCTTTCCAAATCCTGACGGAGTGCTAAGACACGGACAAACAGGTAGTGTTTTAATGACAGTACCTTTTAAGGATGTGATTTTAATTCCGCAGAAAGCAACCTTCGAAATTTTAGATAAAACCTATGTTTTTGTTGTAGATAACGAAAATAGAGTAAGACAGCGTGAGATTACCATTGGCGCAGAATTACCAAATATCTATGTGATTAGTAAAGGACTTTCAGAAACTGATACCATTCTTTTAGAAGGTATTAGGATGGTTAAGAATAATGAAGAAATCCATACTAAGTTTGAAGAACCTAAAAAGGTTTTGGAATCGTTAGACCTGTACGCAGAATAATCCTAAATCTAAACCACAAAAAAGATGTTTAAACAATTTATAAAAAGACCTGTCTTGGCAATTGTCATTTCGGTTATGATTGTGTTTATAGGAGGTCTTGCCATTAAGCAATTACCTATCTCACAGTTCCCGCAAATTGCACCAACTACGGTAAATATTTTTATTGCCTATCCAGGTTCGAGTGCAGAAGTATTGGTTAATTCCACATTAATTCCTTTAGAAACTGCTATTAATGGTGTTCAAGATATGCGTTACATCGCATCTGACGCTACAAGTGCTGGAGAAGCAACCATTCGTATTATTTTTGAACCTGGGACAGACCCAAATGAAGCAGTTGTTAGGGTAAAAACACGTGTGGACCAAGTAATGCCTTTGTTGCCAGAATTGGTACAACGAGAAGGTGTTATTATTACCCCTGTACAGCCGAGTATGTTGATGTACGTGAACTTATCGAGTACAGATAAAAATAACGACGAGAAATTTCTATACAATTATGCTTATACCAAAGTTATTCCGGAAATACAACGTATCAATGGAATTGCGAGTGCTCAAATTTTAGGAAGTAGAAAATATGCGATGCGTGTATGGTTAAAACCAGACCGAATGCGAGCGTATAATATTTCTGCGGAAGAAGTGCTTGAAGCTATGGAAGAGCAAAGTATTCTTGCCAGACCAGGACGTTTAGGACAAAGTTCCGGGATGACCTCGCAATCTTTAGAGTATGTTTTGACCTATCAAGACCGATATAACGAGCCAGACCAATACAAGGAGATTATCATTCGTGCCAATGAGAAAGGCGAAATGATACAACTCAGAGATATTGCAGATGTAAAATTAGGAAGTGAGTTTTTTGATATTTATTCTAATCTAGACGGAAATCCATCAGCATCTATTGTTCTTAAACAAACACTTGGCAGTAATGGTAGCGATGTTATTGAAACCGTAAAAGCAAAATTAGCAGAGCTTGAAGTCGATTTACCACCAGATGTAAATTTTCAAATAAGTTATGATGTATCTAAATTTCTAGATGCGTCTATTGAGCAGGTATTGCATACGCTATTAGAGGCTTTCATTTTGGTAGCTATTGTGGTATTCCTATTTTTAGGCGATTGGCGTTCTACTTTAATCCCAATTATTGCTGTACCTGTATCCTTAATTGGGGCGTTTTTTGTAATGCAAATGTTCGGCTTATCCATTAACTTAATTACCCTATTTGCATTAGTTCTCGCCATTGGTATTGTGGTAGATGATGCCATTGTTGTGGTAGAGGCCGTCCATTTAAAGATGGAAGAGAAAAATCTCACGCCATATAAAGCGACATCAGAAGTATTAGGAGAAATAGGTGGAGCCATTATAGCAATCACTTTTGTAATGGTTTCCGTGTTTATACCCATTTCATTTATGACGGGTCCCGTGGGTGTTTTTTATCGCCAATTTTCAATAACAATGGCTGGTTCTATTGTTATTTCTGCAATTGTCGCATTGACATTAACACCAGTTTTATGTGCGATGTTATTAAAGAATAACCACGGAAAAAAGAAAAAGTCACTAATAGATAAATTCATTAATTGGTTTAATAAGGGATTTGAACGTTTAACAGGAAAGTATGTCCAAATCCTGAACAAAATTGTGGCAAGACGTATTGTTACCTTTGGGATTTTAGCTGCTTTTTGCTTCGGAATTTATGTAACCAACGAAGCGCTTCCTGCTGGTTTTATTCCTAATGAAGACCAAGGAATGATTTACGCCATTATACAAACACCACCAGGGTCAACGTTAGAACGTACTAATGAAGTAGCAAAAAGACTTCAAAAAATATGCGAAGAAACCGAAGGTGTCGCATCTGTAACTTCATTAGCAGGTTATGAAATTATGACCGAAGGTCGAGGCTCTAACGCAGGTACCTGTTTAATCAATCTAAAACCTTGGGGAGACCGACACCATTCCGTTCACGAAATTATGGAGGAACTGGAAGAAGAAACTAAAGATTTGGGTGCAGTCATCGAGTATTTCGAACCACCAGCAGTTCCAGGATTCGGTTCTTCGGGAGGTTTTGCAATGCGTTTGTTGGATAAAACGAACTCAACCGATTATCATCAGTTTGAGAGTATCAACAATAAGTTTATGGAATCCTTGTCTAAACGAGAAGAATTAACAGGATTATTTACGTTCTTTTCTGCAAATTATCCTCAATATGAATTGAAAATCAATAATAAAATTGCAATGCAAAAAGGAGTTTCCATTAATAAAGCTATGGAAAACCTGAATATCTTAATCGGTAGTACTTACGAACAAGGGTTTATACGTTTTGGTCGTTTCTTTAAGGTTTATACCCAAGCAGCACCAGAATATAGACGTTTACCTTCAGATTTAGAAAAATTATTCGTGAAGAATGAAAGTGGCGAAATGGTTCCTTATTCTGCTTTTATGACGGTTGAAAAGAAATTAGGACCTAACGAAATTACACGTTATAACCTTTACAATTCAGCTTCCATTAGAGGTTTGCCAGCAAAAGGATTTACCAGTAGTGACGCCATAAATGCCATTAAGGAAGTGGCAGCAAAAGAATTGCCAAATGGCTATGATGTTGCTTGGGAAGGCTTGTCTTTTGACGAAGCCAGCAGAGGTAACGAGTCTTTGTATGTCTTTATAGTTGTTCTAATTTTTGTTTATTTAGTGCTTGCTGCACAATACGAAAGTTTCTTATTGCCTTTCGTAGTGATTTTATCGCTTCCGGTTGGAGTTTTTGGATCTTTTTTCGTTTTAAAAATTATGGGATTATCTAATGATGTGTATGCACAAATAGGATTAATAATGCTTATTGGCCTTTTAGGGAAAAATGCAGTTTTAATTGTGGAGTTTGCAGTTCAGAAACAGCGTGAAGGCGCTACGATTTTACAAGCCGCAATTGAAGGTTCAAAGGCACGTTTTAGACCTATTTTAATGACATCGTTTGCCTTTATCGCAGGATTAATTCCGTTAGTAGTTGCTTCTGGAGCAGGTGCTATTGGAAACAGAACTATTGGCGGTTCATCTTTAGGAGGTATGCTTATTGGAACGCTTTTCGGAGTACTAATTATTCCTGGTTTATATTACATTTTTGCTAAAATGGCAGAAGGCAAAAGTCTGATTCAAGATGAATCTTTTGAGCCACTTTCCGAAGATTTTATTAGAAATAGTGAGGCAGTAAAACAATCCAAAGCCAATACTGAAAGTATTAGCAAATTGAATAAACTGATTAATAAACTGACAAAAAAGAATAAAAATGAATAAGATAATAAACATCATAAAGATGAAAAAATTCGTTGTCGTTGGCGTTTTTGCATTTCTGTCGTTATATGCTTGTGTGCCTACAAAAATGGTACGAGTAGAAGATAAAGCAGTACCAGAGCAGTTTGAAAATCAAACCACAGACTCAACAACCATTGCAACTGTAAAATGGAAGCAGTTCTTTTCAGACTCTAATTTAGTTACATTGATAGATTCGGCTTTGGCAAACAACCAAGAGCTTAATATTTTATTGCAGCGTCTCAATATGGCGCAGAATGAAATTCAAGCAAAAACAGGCGAATATTTACCTTCCGTAAATATTGTTGCAGGTGCAGAAGTTGAAAAAGTAGGTGAATTTACAAGAAATGGAGCTGTTGAACATAATCTCAATATTCGTGAGGACGAAGAATTTCCAGAACCCTTAGCAAATTTTCAAGCAGGACTGTCTGCTTCTTGGGAATTGGACGTTTGGAAAAAACTACGCAACGGAAAAAAAGCTGCTGTTTTAGAATATTTAGCTTCTGTGGAAGGTAAGAATTTTATGGTCACGCAACTGGTTTCAGAAATTGCAAGTGCGTATTATGAATTAATGGCTCTCGATAATCAATTAGATATTATTGAGCAAAATTTAGAGTTGCAACAAAATGCGCTTAAAATGGTCAAGTTGCAAAAGGAAGCAGCACGCGCAACACAATTAGCCGTGAGACGTTTTGATGCAGATGTGTATAAAAATCAAAGCAATAAGTTTTTGATAGAACAAAAAATTGTAGAAACTGAGAACCTTATTAATTTTCTCGTTGGAAGGTATCCGCAATCTATTGTACGTAATTCTGGTGGTTTTATGCAAATACCATTAGATTCTTTTGCAGTTGGTGTGCCTTCACAGCTTTTAGCAAACCGTACAGATATTAGACAAGCCGAATTAGAACTCGAAGCTTCAAAGCTAAACGTTAAAATTGCAAGAGCTAATTTTTATCCGTCTTTTGGTATTAGAGCAGGTATAGGTTTAGAGGCTTTTAATCCTAAATTTTTAACCAGCACACCAGAATCTTTAGTGTATTCATTGGTGGGCGATGTGGTGTCGCCATTAATTAACAGAAATGCGATTAAAGCAGCATATAATACCTCAAATAATCAGCAATTACAGGCTGTTTTTGAGTACGAGCGTGCTATTTTGAATGCGTATATGGAAGTCGCAAACCAATTATCAAATACAGATAAATTGAATAAAAGCTTCCAACTTAAAGAAGAACAAGTCAAGGCATTAGCAGAATCTATTGACTTGTCCATATTACTTTTTAAATCTGCAAGAGCCGAATACACCGAAGTATTACTAACACAACGAGAAGCTTTGGATTCTAAAATTGAAATTATAGAAACCAAACGCGACCAGTTACTTGCTAATGTAAAATTGTACCAAGCGCTTGGTGGTGGCTGGAATTAGAGACTTTCAATAAAAAAGGCGCATTTTTTATAAGTTGCGCCTTTTTTATTGAAAGTCTGTTGATTGAATATATCTTTAGAATTTGGTATTACATTTATACTATGAGTAAAAAATTACTAGAAAGAATTTAAAGAAGATGTGAAAAATATGATTTTCGGACTGGTTAAAGAAATATTAAATAAAGGAATTGGTGGAAATGCCAACCGTTAAAGCCATACACATTTGCAATTCGCACCAGCCAACGATACACCAAAAATTGCAAAAGAGTATGTCTTGCCAACGCTCAATCCGAACTAAATAACAAACATCGGAAAACCAAGCTGAACGTGAAAAGCACTATGCACAACAATGTATATAAAACATAGCTATTACAGGCTTTCCGAGAGGTTTTTGCTTATTTACTAAGTCCGCCAAATTTTTATTTTTGTATATTTAAAAAAGAAAAAGTTAAACATAAAAAATAAAAATTCGGCTCGTGTATAATCCGAAAAGTTAGTGTCTATTTATACGCTACGTTTCATATACTAGACCGTGGACGGCTGATTGCCAAAGGACATGTTTTTCATCTCAAGATAAGCCAAATCCAAGGCAGTAGCATACTTGGAAATTCCCGCCATCGTATGGCTCCACTTCAAAATCAGAACACCTAAAAGTCGTTGAAATATCGAAGAGTTGGGTATAGATCAAGTTAGAGCAAATTCGCAAGGATTTTAAAGCTCTTTATGTCTTTTTATTGATAAACGGTGATTGGGTAACTAACCGGTTCTTTAATGCCTTCCTCTCGCTGCGCTCGTCGGAGGCAAGTTTGAAAGCTCTACGCGCGGCGCACAACTCCAAAATTCATTGTATATTTAGATCAAACAAACCAGACCGCAAATTAAAGCAAACCAGCAAAGCTTGTACTGAGCCTGTCGAAGTATGCCGCACTCGCTTTATGCAGTGGCCTGTTGTAATGCATTTGAGAACAAAAAAAAAGAAAACACATTATGGCAGCATTCCACTATGCATTTAAAGTAAAAGATATAGAATCAACAAGAAAATTCTATGTAGATATTTTGGGCTGTAAAGAAGGCAGGTTTACAGAAACTTGGCTTGATTTTGATTTTTTTGATAATCAGCTTTCAGCGCACATTAGTGATGATTTTCCCGAATTAGACTACTGTGGTAAGGTAGATGGGATTAGTGTTCCAATTCCTCATTTTGGGTGCTTACTGGATATGGATGTGTTTGAAAGAATACAAAAGAAACTAGAATCAGAAAAAATTGATTTTGTTGTTAAGCCGCAAAAAAGATACCAAGGAAAAGTAGGCGAACAATTGACAATGTTTGTTTTTGATTTTAGTGGTAATCCTTTGGAATTTAAGTCATTTTCTAACCCTGACGAGATATTTAAGTAATATGAACACATTTTTAGAAAAAGAATTTGGCATCAAAATTCTGAACAAAAAGATACTTGATGGTTATGATAACAAGAACTATCATATCGCTACTGAAGAAAATGATTTTATCTATAAGACTTATACTTATTCAGAATCGTTAAAAGATACCGTTGAAGCAGAGAATGAAGTTCTTCTTTACTTACAAGAAGAATTTGACTCGTATATTCCAAAGCCTGTTCCCTTTAAAGACAATTCCTATGTGAAAATAGTAGACTCAGATAATGATAAAGTAATTTCCCGTATGCTTTCTTTTTTGAAAGGAGAATTTCTTGGAAAAGCAAAACATACACCATCCTTATTTGAATCCTTGGGAACTTTCTTGGCAAAGATAGATATCAAATTAAAAGACTTAAAAAACTACACCATTCAAGCCAGAAGATGGGAATGGGATATTCAATACTTTGATCTAAATAAAAAATATATCAATGACATTCCCAACCCAAAGGATAGAAATGTAGTTGCCTATTTTTTTAATCAATTTGAGGAAATTGTAAGACCTATCATTCCAGAACTAAGAAAACAGGTCATTCATAATGATGCTAACGAATGGAACTTACTTGTTAAAAATGGTGAGATTTCAGGAATCATTGATTTCGGAGATGTTGCTCATACCTTTTTAATTAACGAATTAGCCATAGCTATCACTTACGGATGCTATGACAAAGAGAATCCCCTAGAATGGGCTGTTGTACTTATTAAAGCGTATCATCAAGTACTGCCAATAGAAGAGAAAGAACTAAAAATTCTGTATTACCTCATAGCTGCAAGACTTTGTACCAGCGTATGCAATTCGGCACACGCACGTAAAGCAGACCCTAATAACACCTATGCATCTATAAGTGAGAAATCGGCTTGGAAAATGCTATATCGTTGGCTTGCAATAAATCCAATCAAAGCTGAAAATGAATTCAGAAAAGCAGCAGGTCTTACAAAGCTAGAACAGATGCATATAAAGGAAGTTCTAAAAAGAAGGTTTCAGCACATCAGCCCAATATTGTCATTAAGCTATAAAGAGCCTATTCATATGGTTCGTTCAGCATTTCAATATATGTATGACGCAGATGGGAATACTTTTTTAGATGCTTATAACAACATACCTCACGTAGGACATTCGCACCCAAAGGTGGTACAGGCAGGTAAAAAGCAAATGGCTCAACTGAATACCAATACAAGGTATTTATTTGATGAACTAGCTATATATGCTGAAAAATTATTGGGTCATTTTCCCCCTAAGTTGAACAAGGTGTTTTTTGTCAATTCTGGAAGTGCTGCTAGTGATTTGGCTATTAGAATGGCGAATAACCATACAGGGTCAAAACATATGATGGTAATGGAACTTGGCTATCACGGTAACACACAAACGTCCTTAGAAATAAGTGATTATAAATTCAACAATCCTAAAGGGAATGGTCAAAAAAAACACATTATAAAAACTGTTATACCAGATACTTACAAAGGAGTTTATCAAAAGGATAATCCCAATGCTGGAAAGCTATACGGATTAGATGCGGTAGCACAAATTAAAGATAGTACTGTACCAATTTCTGCCTTCATTAGTGAGCCTATTGTAGGCTGTGCAGGTCAAGTGCCATTGCCAAAAGGTTATTTAAATGAAATCTACCCAGCCATAAGAGCACAAGGGGGAGTTTGTATTAGTGATGAAGTTCAAACAGGATTCGGGCGACTGGGACAACACTTTTGGGGATTTGAAGCTTCTGATGTAATACCTGATATGGTAATACTTGGTAAGCCAATAGCAAATGGTCACCCAATGGGAGCTGTGGTTTGTACGGAGGAGATTGCTGCTACTTTTGAAAAAGGTGTAGAGTTCTTTAGTTCGTTTGGAGGCAACCCAGTTTCTTGTGCCATAGCTACTGCGGTATTAGATGCTATAGAAGAAGAAGGACTACAAGTCAATGCTAAAGTAGTAGGCGAACATTACACATTACTGCTAAAAGAATTAATGCATAAATATGGTTGCATTGGAGATATAAGAGGTAGCGGATTATTTATTGGTTGCGAAATAGTAAGAGATAATTCCAAAAACCCAAATACAGAACTAGCGAATCACATTAAGAATGAATTACGAAGGAAACATATATTAATAAGTACTGATGGTCCTTTTGACAACATTATAAAAACTAAACCAGCCTTGTGTTTTAGCAAAGAGAATGCGGATACTGTCGTAGAGGCTATTGATGAGGTATTAAAAACGCATTACAACAATGTGTATAGTGCATAGCACCCTGCGGGATGCTACGACACCATACACTGAACGTGGACGGCTGATTGCCAAAGGACATGTTTTTAATCTCAAGATAAGCCACATCAAAGGCAGTAGCATACTTGGAAATTCGCGCCATCGTATGGCTCCACTTCAAAATCAGAACACCTCAAAAGTCGTTGAAATATCGAAGAGTTGGGTATAGATCAAGTTAGAGCAAATCTGCTAGGATTTTAAAGCTCTTGGTGTCTTTCTATCGATAAATGGTGATTGCGTGACTAATCGGTTCTTTGATGCCTTCCTCTCGCTATGCTCTTCGGAGGCAGGACTCAAAAATGCCTAGGGCATACATCTTAATTACAGAAAGCTCGAAACGTGGTTGCAACTGTGCATTCCTCTCGTTCGTTCCTTACTCGTCGGATGCAAGAACTACAGCATAAAGCGTCCCGAAGTACATCGGGATTTGAAAGCTCTACGCGCGGCGCACAACTCCAAAATTCATTGTATATTTAGATCAAACAAACAATACCGCAAATTAAAGCAAATCAGCAATCCCGATAGCTATCGGGAGCCGCACTCACTTTATGCAGTGGCCTGGTTATGTTTAATTACAGAAATGGAAGAAATCTATAGAGATAAGGCGAAAGAACTAATTGCAGAAACAATTCTAAATGAATCCAACTGCGACCTTGAAGAATTGAAGATTGACTTTCCTTACTACGATTACACAGAGGAAATTAGTAGTCTCATCTCAAGTGGTAAAATCTCTAGATTATCTGAACAAAACCTTATTGGGATTGAAACAGAAGAATGGTTTGATATAGAATTCACCTTAGAATTTAGACCTATATATCGACTCTATTTAATTGATTCTCTTTTACATGTCACTAATCAATATCTTGAAATGAGATTATTTGAATTCAAAATTGAATATAAAGTTATAGGGGCTAAAGAACTAACTGGAAAATGTCCTTGCTGCGAATTCTATTCAATAGATTTTGGAGAAGATGGAGCTTGGGATATTTGTCCTGTCTGTTTCTGGGAAAATGGAGGTAGCGGACCAAATCATATGACTTTAAAGGAAGCTCAACAGAATTTTAATGAGATTGGAGCAATGAGTGAATCCGCCCTGAAATTTATTGACCCAAAAGGAAAATTAAAATATAAAAAAGAACATAGCAAAGAACTGAATTAAAAAACAAGCCTACTTCGGCTACGCCCAACACAAGCTTTTAAGCTAATTTTGATCTATAATTTTCATCGTAGGGTCTTCCTGATTTTATGATGGCAAAGACTTGTTTTAAGAGCTTATTTGCTACTGCGATGAGAGCTAGTTTTTTGCTCTTCTCTAGTACTCATTATACTTTCGCGAAAGCGTACTTCTTGCAATCAACTTTGCAAGCGCTACGCGCGGCGCACAACTTAAAATTCATTATAGATTTAGATTTAGCAAACTAGCAATCCCGATAGCTATCGGGAGGCGCACTCGCTATATGCAGTGGCTTGTAAGCGTATACAAGAGTAAAACTGTAACATTTTTAAAAAGTACGGTCTTTTGTATTAAAACAAACCAATGAAAAAAACATCATTATTAATTTTACTGCTTTTAACTATTGTCTTCGCTTGTAAAAATAAGACTGTCAACGAAACTATAATTTCTGAAAATAATTTAGAAAACAAAGTGATTTTCAAAACTGACGAACGAACGGAGTTTTTTAGAACAATATTTAATCTTGCAGTTCAAGATGATTTACCTTCGGATATAACACCTTGCAAAACAGAATATTTAAATAGAATAAACACTTATTTCAAACCATTCAAAAATCATAGTCTCATAAAATACATCTACAACCATGAAACAATGGGAATTGATTTTCCAACTGTTGGTTTGATGTATGAATCTTTAGAAAATTTTGAAATGGATTCAATGTATAGAAAAGAGTTTCCAGCCTATGGTATTACTATAGAAGAAATGGACTCTATAAAACCACTTCTTATTGATTTTTATAATAAATCTGATTTTAAATCTTTTTTCAATGATAACAAAAAGTATTATGATGATGCTACTCAAAATGTTCAACAAGAAATAGATGAAGAAAACCTTTTTAACACGATAACTGAATTTTATCAATCCAATGAAAATGGATTAGAGCTTCATGTCATTGTTGAGCTCACCAATAATGCAAATAATAAAGCTGTATCATTTTACGATTATTATAACCCTAAAAAACGAGCAGTAATTGTTGCTAATCTGTGTGACAATTCTAATGAACCAACTTTACAAAACACGTTTTTGGAGCTTGATAATAGTTTACGAACTAGAATATATCACGAATCTTCTCATCTATTTACAGATGAATTATTAAACAAACACATAGGAAATTTAGACCAATATAAATCTATTTGCGAAGATTGTAATGAAGCCGAGATAATAGATACTGTGGATCATCTTATTGTTAATGTATTACAAGAATTAATTTCATTTCGTGAATTTGGAAAAGATGATGGTCACAATTTTTATCTGAATAAATGCAAAGACGTAAGAAAAGAAATTTATATAACATTAAGTAATTACAAGCCTAAAGGCGAAATTCCATTCGAACAAATTTATATCGAATGTATGAATTTGATAAAATTAGCTGCATCTGAAAAATAACGTCCACTACCAAAGTTTTGAGTTAAAAACAAGCCTGCTTCGACTTCGCTCAGTGAACGTTTTTAAGCTAATCTTGATCTATAATTTTTGTCATAGGGTATTCAGGATTTTATGATGGCAAAGGCTTTTCCAAGAGCTTATTTGCCACTGCGATGATGCTAGTTTTACTCTTACCAAAATCTTGTTACGCTTTCGCGAAAGCGTAATTATAAAAACCAACTTTGAAAGCACAACCAGCAACAGTTAATCTAAAATTCATTGTATATTTAGTCCAAACAAACAAGACCATAAATTAAAGCGAACTAGTAATCCCGCCTGCTATTGGGAGCCGCACTCGCTTTATGTAATGGCTTCTTTCCAATAATTGAAAAACAGATAATCTACTAATAGTTAATGATAAGCAAATTTTTAAGTGACAAAATAAAAGCAATCTCATTTCTATTAATGATAATGGTAGTGTTCTTACATTCTTATAATCTGAAAATAAAATTTACCACAGAGACTGCATTAATAGAAAAAGGTTATAATTCGTTTATTCAAAACTTAATAAGTGAAGGCATAACAAGAGTTGCTGTTCCCTTATTTTTTATAATCTCAGGTTACTTATTTTTCTTATCAATTAAGAATGGTTCTACATCTGAGTTTTTCTCCAAATTCAGAAAAAGATATAAAACTCTTGTTTTACCTTATCTACTATGGTCTATTTATGGTTTATTATTCTTTCTTTTCTTACAATTAATCCCGTTTTCAAAACCATTTTTTACAAATAATTTAATTATTGATTATTCACTTAAAGACTGGTTTAATAGTATTTTTTTGAATCCTATTCCATACCAGCTATGGTTTATAAGAGATTTAATTGTGTTGATTATTTTTTCCCCAATCTTATACTGGCTAGTAAAATATTTTAAAGTTTATATCATATGTATATTCTTAATTACCTGGTTATTTCAATTTGATTATTTAATTTTTTCTAATGAGGCTTTGTTATTTTTTGCTCTTGGTGCATTCTTTGGCATACAAAAAATAAATATTCAGAAGATAAAGTTGAGAAAGAAAAATGCTATGGTATGTATGATTTGGGTTTTATTGGTTTTTATTAAAACCTACTTAATATACGTAAACGTTGAAAATGAATGGTTGATTAGAATATTGCACAAGTCAAGTATCTTAGTGGGAATAGCATCAATCTGGCTTTTGTATGATATCATTTTTGAGAAAAAGGACATAGAGAAATCTAAATGTTATCAACTCTTTCAATATTCATTTTTCTTATTTGCATTCCACGAGCCTGTTTTAACGATTTTTAAAAAAGGTTTTTATTATGTGTTAGGCCAGTCTCAATTAAGCTCGTTTTTAATTTATTTCTCAGCTCCGGTGATTACCATTTTAGTAAGTGTCATTGTTGGGACTCTCACAAAAAAATATATCCCTCAAGGTTATTATTTAATGACCGGAGGAAGATAATAATTACCAAATGTAAAGAGCTAAATAAAACAATCCATGAAAAATATACTTAAAAGCGACACCTTAACAAATCTCCTATGGGCTGCCTTTGGAGCCGTTGGTGCATTAAATTATTATGCAGAAGAGAAGTATTTAATATGTAGCCTCTTAATCTTAATTGCAGTCTTGTACGCTTATAAATTATTTAAAAGTGTTACCAACAACAGGAAAATTAAAGAATAACGACATTTAGAATAATTCATAATTCAGCCTTTGTAATTCTTAAAGCTAGTATCTTTTTTAAAACATATATGACTAGCTACCTAAACGCGAATCGCATCTACTAGCAAGAGACTTATTAAAAAGGAGCTTCTCATTCATGAGTACTTAAAAACCAGCCAAGAACACAGCCAAAACACTAGTCCACTCACCTACCAGAAGTGTAACATGGAATTGGTTTAAAAAAGTAATACTCTTAGTGGTTTATGATTATGATACATGGCATTTTCAACACATTAGATATTTTAAGTTTTACTTTGGTCTAGCATAGAGATACAGAAAATGGAGCTCATCTATTGAACCCGCTATAGGAAATTTATTACAAATCAACATTCCGTTTTATGTTGCGCACGGAGCAAAAGACAAAGCCGTACCCATAGAATAGGCATATTTAATCCCCATAGAATTCATAAGGACAAAAAAGACAAATTTGACTTTTAAGAACTGAGTTAAAAAACAAACCTACTTCGACTTCTCTCACCACATGCTTTTGAGCTAATTTTAATCTATAGTTTTCATCGTAGGATTTTCCTGATTTTATGATGGCAATATCTTTTCTTACGCTCTTTGTACTTTCCAGAAAGTATACTTCTAGCAGTCAACTTTGAAACCGCTATACGCGGCGCACAACTCCAAGATTCATTGTATATTTAGATCAAACAAATAAGACCATAAATTAAAGCAAACCAGCACTCCCGATAGCTATCGGGAGTGGTACTCGCTTTATGCAGAGCCTTATTGTGTGCAATTTGGCTACGTTACCAAGATTTGGTAATTTTGAGTAAAATTATAGTCAAAATGGGAAAGAACACATCAATATCACTTGGAAATCATTTTGAGGATTTTATCAGAGAAGAAGTAAATTCTGGTAGATATGGTTCAGCTAGCGAAGTAATTCGTTCCGCTTTACGTCTGTTAGAACGTGAAGAAAAAAAAGAAAGAGAGCTTATTAAAGCTCTCGAAGTTGGAGAAAATAGCGGATTTGTTGAAAATTTTGATCCAAAACAACATTTGAAAGAATTACATCGTAAGCATTTATGAGTAGAAACAAATATCGCATAAGCCAACAAGCGATTGAGGATTTAGATAAAATTTGGATTTATACTCTTAACAAATGGTCTAAAGAACAAGCAGATAGGTATTACGATTTAATAATGGGTGAAATAGATTTCATTGCGGATAATTATCTGATTGAAAAATCGGCTGAACAAACCCGAAAAAATTATCGTGTAACCAAAATTAAATCGCATCTAATATTCTACAGAAAAGTTGAAAATGAAATTGTAGAAATCGTTAGAATTTTACATCAGAGAATCGATATTAAAAAACGACTGAAATAAAAAAACTGCACACAACAAAGCTCTGAGTTAAAAAAACAAGGTCTGCTTCGGCTATGCTCAGCACGAGCTTTTAAGCTAATTTTAATTTATAGTTCATAATAAAGTCTTCATGATTTTATGATGGCAATATCTTTTCTTACGCTCTTTATACTCTTCCAAAAGTATACTTCTAGCAATCAACTTTGAAACCACTACGCGCGGCGCGCAACTCCACAATTCATTGTATATTTAGAGTAAACAAATAAGACCGGAAATTAAAGCAAACTAGTAATCCTGATAGCTATAAGGAGTGGTGCTCGCTTTATGCAATGGCGTGTTGTACGTCATTTGAACAAACCAAGAATGTTAAAGATTTTTAAGCATAATAAATCTTCTGATTATAAAAAAAGACTTTTGAAAGCATTTCCAAAAAAATTGGAAAATGATGTGAAAGAAGTATTAGAAATTATACCGTTTGATAACAACGAAATCAAACGTCACGATGGAACAAGAAATAGAGCAATTAATTTAATACACGAAAGTGAACTAGATATTAAATTGGAAAACGAAACTCTGACAATTCCTTATAGATTATATTTCAACGAACCGACTCCAGGTTTAGAAAATACTCTGACTGAAAAACAAAAAGATATTTTAAATTGTATTTTTCTTCGACATCACAATGGATATTTAAGAGAAAAAAGACTGAATTTATTGTCAGATAGTTCTGAAAAATGGATAATTCCTTTCATTGTTCAATTAATCGGAGAATACATTTATGAATTACTTCCAATTATTGACAAAAAAGTGAATAAAAACACATTGTCCTTTTACGCTGAATTTATAGATGTAAACCAAAAATATTGGCAACAGACGGAAAGTAGAATGATAAGTTATTGGAATGAATATTACAGATATAAATTCCCTATACTGAAAGACTATTTAGGATTTAAAATTACTACCCGAATAAAAAAACAACGCACAACAAAGAACTAACTTAAAAAACACACCCTACTTCTACTAGGCCAGCACAAAATTATAAGCCTGTCTCAAAGTAGGAAATTATTGAATCACAATCCTCTATCATTAAGAATATCAAATCAAAGAGCTATATTAAAATTTGGGAGAGATTTTGGAATAAAAAAAATAGTTAATAATGGCAAATAGAAGTTATTTATACAACATAGATTTTAATCGTCTAGAGCGATTAAAAACACCTCAAGATGCTGTGTTGAGTGTATCTGAGTATGCTTATGGAATACCGCTAGCTTATAAAATATTATTGAGTAATGATACTCTTAATAGCAAGACAATATTATGGGATTATGAACACCCCATAACTATAAGTGGAAATGCTAAAAAAGGAAAGGATAGCTTATTTAAATTCTTAGATAAACTACGCACTTTAAATTTATTTGAAGAAGAATATCTTGAATCTGAAATAGAAAAAACTAAACTTTTTTTCAATGAGAATACATTTGATTTACAGTATTTCTTTCTAGAAGCTGGAGAATTGTATGAAATGGGAGATGAACCATTTGAGATCCAAAATCTAGAAATTTTCAATGAAGTAACTCAAATAGAAAAAACTATTGAAGCTTTTATAAAGGACGTTGCCTCTATAGATAATGAGATAAAAAAACTTATTGCACAACAGTCGCAAGTGACAAAAAAGTCATGGTTTAAAAAGTCAAAACCAGTCTTATCTGAGGAAGAAATAGCAACAATTAATAAAGCTATAGATAATAAACACTATGAAAAGAAAGCATTGCTAGGTATCGATAATTGGTCAACTATTTTATATTTTCAATTTGACCAATTGTAGACTGTTCTAAAGAAGTCTAAAATGCCGCAACAGCTTATTATTTTCATAAGGTATCAGAACGACAAACCTGATGTCCTAATTCAAAAAATTATCCAATTGTTTGACACCTCTAAGGAGGTAGATCTCAATAGTGATGATTATACTACTCAGTTTCCCGAAGCTGATGGTACAACATCTTTTGCAGTCAACTTTTCTTATAAAGCCAATGACTATAAAACTGCGGTCTATGAAATTCTAAAGAAAGCAAATAGATTAGGCCAATTTTGGACAGTACAAGGACCTGTGAGCGCAAAAAGTAATTACTTTATGATGCACATAGAAAATGATAATCGTAATGACTTACCAGAAGACATCATAGGCTATCGCATTATTTTAAATTCTGAATTAAGTTAGTTGTAGCATAAAGAGAAAACAAAGGAACCATCATACTTTTAGTATAGGTTTCAAATAGATTTCGCACGCATAAATTTCAACAGTTTTCTTTTCGCATAGAGGAAATTATCATTGTTAGTTTTTACGCTTTTGCGAAAATGTGATTGTCATTTACAGATGTGAAGTCTATATGTGAATCAAGTAACATTATAATTCATTGTATATTTAGTCCAAACAAATAAGACCGCAAACTAAATCAGTAATTCCCCACTCGTTTTATGCACTTGCTTGTTGTACAAAATTTTAGAAATTCTTGAATTAACCAATGAAAAAAAAACTTCTTATTTTCTTTAGCCTATTTACATGCTTTCTAATTATTGGATGTTCTTCCAATAGAAAAATGAATACGCTAATTTCTAAATCAGATTGTAATAAGACTGTCCATTTTGTTTGGGATGAATCAAGTAATTTTACAAGAATACAATCGCAAGGAACATTTAAGAATGATTATTTTTCTCTATCAAAAGGAAAAAAACTCAATTACAGAAGTATTTTTGCAGAGTCGTTAAAAGAACTAGGAAAAAAAACTAACGCTAAACTTCTTCTAAAAAATAGCCATACTTTTCCATCTGATTCAATAATTCAAGTAACTGTGAAGATTGAAAATATTGTTTGGCATAAAGGCTTTTCTAAAGCTATAATGGATACTCATTTAGTGTATAATATATCTAATCAAGTAGTGCCCATTCTTGGCAAAAGTAAAGCTCAATCTAATGCGAGGGCTGGTAAAAGCCTACTTCAAAGCTTTGAACATGGTAATTTGTTGTTCTTGCTTGCAAATTGTGACAGATAGCGACCTGTTGCCCACAATTTATGAAAATCGTCAATTATATAATAATTCTGCTTTTAATTGGAACTTCTTGCAAGGGAAAATCCGAAGAAAACAATCGGACTGAAAAACCAAAATCTGAAATTATAAAGACGAACGAATTTGAATTAATCAAAGCCGAAAATCAAAAAGGATTATTGATTTTATTTCCTTGTTTCCCTTGTGATGCAGAAAACACATTATCTGAATTTGATATTTCTGAAATAAGTGTAAAAAACGACTTTTCAGTTTTAGCAATGAACTTAAATCAACGTTTATATTTAAGCCAAAAAGAAAAACAAGAATTGGCAGAACAATTGACGAAAATAGTTAAAGGGCAAAACTTATCAGAAGAAAATATTTTCATTGGTGGATTTTCAAGTGGTGGAAATATAAGTCTATTAATTAGTGATTATTTCGTAAAGAATAAAAGTCAAATTCAACCGAAAGGCGTTTTTATAGTAGACTCGCCAATTGACCTTTTAGCACTCTATAATACTGCCAAAAAGAATTTGGAATTGAACTTTTCCGAGCCATCTATTCAAGAAGCAAAGTGGATTAAAGACTTTTTTGACAATGAGTTTGGAAATCCAAAAAATGGTATAGCCAATTATGAAAATAACTCACCTTCCACTTACGAAACACAAAATATCCATAATTTAAAAGGTCTACAAAATCTAAAAATCAGATTCTATACAGAACCTGACTTGAAATGGTGGAAAGAAAACAGAAAAAACGATTTTGAGGATTTAAATGCCTTTTACATTGAAAAACTATCAGACAAATTGAAAACTGAATTTGGAAACAAAAATATCGAATTAATAAAAACAGAGAACAAAGGCTATAAAGCAAATGGAGAAAGACATCCACATTCTTGGGCAATTGTAAACGAAAAAGATTTGATGAAATGGATGACGGAATAAAAAATTACACACAACAAGGAACTGTGTTAAAAAACAAGCCTACTTCGACTTCGCTCAGCACAAGCTTTTATACTAATTTTGATCTATAATTCTCATCGTAGGGTCTTCCTGATTTTATGATGGCAAAGGCTTGTTTTATTAGCTTGTTTGCCACTGCGATGAGAGCTAGTTTTTTGCTTTTTCCAAAATCTCGTTAGCTTTCGCGAAAGCGTACTTATACATCTTTTTATAAGGTATACTATGAGAGTTTTATATCTTTACCGCAATGAAAATAGCTTGTTATTTATTATCACTCATAGTACTCTTCCTATCCACGATGCCATCGTGTTGTGAAGACAATTGTGATGATGAACTGCTAGCAACGCACACAGATCTTGACCATACAGATTATGGTGACCTGAATACCGAGAGTACTTGCTCTCCCTTTTTAACCTGTGGTAGCTGTGCAGGCTTTGTGATTTTAAAATCAACTTTTGAACTTAAGCAAATCGCAAGTATTACTACAAAAACGGTTGTCGTTTACAAACCAACGTTTAGAGATTCCTTTGTTGCTTCTATATGGCAACCGCCCAAAATAAGTTAATAACAGCACTTTGCTGTACCATACGCAAGACTACTCCTCACTAACTTGAAGTAGCGTACACACTATTAACTTATAACAGACACTATGAAAACATTCATTTTGCCACTGCTTGCAATGCTATATGCATCTGTAATGCTAGGGCAACATACATTTAATGCACGAGTACTTGATATTGATACGAAGCAAGCACTCGCAGATGCGACAGCGATAGTAGTAGGCACTACTAATGGCGCAATATCAAACCAAGATGGCTATATACAGCTCAAGAATATTGCAGAGGGCGAGCAAACTATTATTATAAACTATCTAGGCTATGAGGCGTATAGCATTACAAGGAGTTTCCCGCTTACTACGCTTAACGCTATAGAAATCCTACTTACTAAGAGTGACGATGAGTCGCTAGAAGAGGTGGTAATTGCCTCTACTAGATCTAAGAGAACCATCTATAACATACCCACACGTATGGAAGCTATCTCTGGCGAAGAGCTAGAGGAAAAAGGGAATATGAAACCTGGTGACATACGTATGATGCTTAACGAGAGTACGGGTATACAGACACAACAAACCTCTGCCACTTCTTATAATTCTAGCATCCGTATACAAGGACTAGATGGTAAGTACACACAGATATTGCGAGATGGTTTTCCATTATATGCGGGATTTTCTGGTGGGCTGAGTTTGATGCAAATTGCACCTTTAGATCTTAAACAGGTCGAGGTAATCAAAGGTGCCTCTTCTACCCTATATGGCGGTGGAGCAATTGCCGGTCTTGTAAATTTGGTTTCTAAAAAACCTACAGATGAGCGAGAGCTTAGTTTCATGCTTAATGGAACCTCTGCCTTGGGACTAGATTTAAGTGGGTTTTATGCAGAGCAATTTGATAAAGTAGGTACTACCATATTTGCTTCATATAACGTAGGTACTCCCTACGACCCTGCAGACATAGGACTTACAGCCATCCCTAAGTTTACGAGATATACACTTAATCCTAAACTGTTTCTCACGCTATCTGATAAGACCGAAGCTACTATAGGTTTTAATAGCATACTAGAAGACCGCATAGGTGGTGATATTACTTTTATAGAAGAAGGTGAAAACTTACCTAACCGCTTTTTTGAAAGGAATGAAACCACGCGACTTAGTTCGCAACTAGGCTTAGATCATCGTCTCAGTGATAATAGCGAGCTTGCGTTTAAAAATAGTGTGAGCTTTTATGATCGTAGTATTGAGATTCCAGATTTTACATTTTCTGGAGCCCAAATATCTACATTTACTGAAGGTACCTACACCACTATTTCTGGTGCTTCTGAGTGGGTTTTTGGCGCAAATTTATGGACAGATTCTTTTACTCAAGATCAAGAAGGTACACTAGACGTTGTTGATTATAATCACACCACTGCAGGTATCTTTGTGCAAAACACTTGGGATATCAATGAGCAATTTGTGCTCGAGTCTGGACTAAGAACGGATTACCAAAACGAATATGGACTCTTTGTTTTACCTAGAGTATCAGGACTTATGCGCGTGAACCCCAAGTTATCACTACGCCTAGGCGGTGGTCTTGGGTACAAAACACCTACCGTATTTACAGAAGATGCAGAGCGCATACAGTTTCAAAATGTGCTCCCTATAGATGTGGCAAATACAGAAGCAGAGCAAAGTATAGGAGCAAATTTTGACATTAATTATAAAACACCTATTACAGATAATCTATCTTTTAGTATTAACACGTTACTGTTTTACACGCAGATAGAAGATCCACTAGTGCTGGTGCCTCAAGAAAATACTCTGTATCAATTTGAGCAACCTGACGGCGATATTGCAACCAAGGGAATAGAGACAAACGTAAAACTTTCTTATAACGATCTCGCGCTTTTTATAGGCTATACACTGGCAGATGTAAATCAGCACATTGAAGGTGCCAGCAGTACCTTCCCACTAGTATCAAAGCACAGGCTTAATAATGTGCTTATGTATGAGGTAGAAGACAAGATCAAAATGGGGCTAGAGGCCTACTATTTTAGTCCGCAGGAGTTAAATGATGGTAATACTGGACAGCAGTATTGGCTATTTGGATTTATGGTAGAAAAACTTTGGGAGAACTTTTCTGTATTTATCAATTTTGAAAATTTTGGTGATACAAGACAGACTAGATTTGACACTATTTTCACCGGAAGCGTTAGTAATCCTGAGTTTAGAGACATCTATGCTCCCGTAGATGGTTTTGTGATTAATGGAGGGTTCAAGATTAAACTCTAGCAAACCATTTTTGATAGCATTATCACATTTGTAAATTGCAACAAGGGCTTCTTTATTACAGAGAAGCCCTTGTTATTATTGGTTTTTTACGCTTTCGCGAAAATATGATTGTCATTTACAGAAGTGTATTCTCTATGTGAATCAAGTAACACCGTAATTCATTGTATATTTAGAGCAAATAAACAAGACCGCAAAGTAGAAGAAATTAGCATACTCAATAGTTATTGAGAGCTGGATTTGCTTTTTGTAGTGGTTTGTTCACATTCATTAAAAAAACTCACTAGAATTGAAGATATTAACTTGGAATTGTAATGGAGCATTGAGAAATAAGTTTGATAATTTATCAACCTTCAATGCTGATATTATTATAATTCAAGAGTGTGAAAATCCAGCGGAAACGAAACATAAGGAATATATTAAATGGGCGGAAAATCATTTGTGGATTGGAGATACCAAAAATAAAGGAATTGGAATTTTTGCAAAGAAAAATATAGGACTAAAAAAATTGAATTGGTCGGACAATTTTAAAGACCATAAAGTAAAACACTTTTTACCTTGTTCTGTAAATGGAGATTTTGACTTATTAGCAGTTTGGACACACAGTAATAAATCACCGACTTTTGGGTATATCGGACAATTATGGAAATATCTTCAAGTCAACAAATCAAAATTGAATAAGAGTTTAATTATCGGAGATTTCAATAGTAATAAAATTTGGGACAAATGGGACAGATGGTGGAATCATTCTGACGTTGTGAATGAATTGAACGAAATTGGAATTGAAAGCTTATATCATAACTATTGGAAAGAAGAACAAGGAATTGAAACGCGACCGACTTTTTTCCTTCATAGACAATTAGAAAAACCATATCATATAGATTATATTTTCGGTAGTAAGGAATTTATAAACGGACTTATAAAAATGGAATTTGGAAAAATTAATGAGTGGTTAAAAATTAGTGACCATTTACCTATTATTTGTGAATTTGAAAACTAAAAAAAACAACGAAATACAAACAAAGAACTGAGTTTAAAAGCAAGACTATTACACCTTCACTCAGCACATGTTTCTAAGCTAAACTAATCAATAATATTCATCTCAAGATCTTCTTGATTTGAGGACTATAAAAGCCTTACTTACGCTCTTTATACTTTCCAGAAAGCATACTTCTAGCAGTCAACTTTGAAACCACTACGCCTAGCACACAACTCCAAAATTCATTGTATATTTAGTCCAAACAAAACCATAAACTAAAGCAAATCAGCAATTCCGATAGTTATCCGGAACCGCACTCGCTTTATAAAGTGGCCCGTTGGGTACAATACGATGAAACGAACTTTAAACATACTTCTGATATTAATTGCAACTGTGGGCTATTCACAAAATAACTCGGAATCTGAGGTGTTTAGGAAAATCATTGACTACGAAATTGTAAAAGGTGGACGAGGAATGAATATCCAATGTGAAAAACCAAAAACCTCTTTCGACGCAAAAGATTTTAAAGTAGCAACTGGACTTAATATCCCCGAAAATGTTTTAAAGGAAATTGAACTAAATGAATCAAAAAGTAGAGTTGGCATTTGGAATTCGGAATTGATAAACGAATTAATTTACAACAAGGATTTTATTAAGAATAAAGAATGTTTAACTAAAAAAGACGCTGAAAAACTATTTAAAAAGACAAAGAAAAGACAAAATATTATTTCAATAAGCGAACCTATTTTTGATAATAAATACGAAAATTGTGTTGTTTCTGTGCGTTATTGGAAATTTACAGGAAGTGCATATGGAAAGAAGTATTTTCTAAAAAAAGTTTACGGAATCTGGACAGTCATAGTTGAATATGAAATCTGGATGACGTGAAAATTACTGTAAACAACAAAGCTCTGAGTTAAAAAAACAAGGTCTGCTTCGGCTACGCTCAGCAAAAGCTTTTAGGCTAATTTTAATTTATAGTTCATAATAAAGTCTTCAGGATTTTATGATGGCAACAGCATTTCTTACGCTCTTTATACTCTCCCAAAAGCATACTTCTAGCAGTCAACTTTGAAACCCTTACACGCGGCATACAACTACAAAATTCATTGTATATTTAGATTAAAAAACAAGACCATAAATTAAAGCAAACTAGCAATCCCGATAGCTATCGGGAGTAGTGCTTGATTTATGTAGTGGGCTGTTATAACCAATTATGACCTTATGAAAAGAGAATTTATATTATTGATAATTTCTATAGTACTTTTAAGTTGTAACAGACGCGAACCGAATGAAACCGAAATAAATATTGTAGACAACATTAAAAAAGCTAATAATGAGAAGAATTACGATTTAATAAAACCACATCTATCTCAAGAGTTTCATTTTAAAGGTAGTGATATCAACACATCTTTTACTTCCTTATATTCTTACTTAAACTTTAAATCATCTGCGATAATCACGAAAATAGAAATCAATTTCGTGAAGAAAATTAATGACTCAATATTTTCAATAAAAGGAACTAAGTTTTATGAAAACTACAAATCAGATAAACTAGAACTCACATACAAACTGACTGACACCGGAGCTAAAATTCAAGTAATTAATAGGCTAAAACCACATGAATTTCCTTTAACCACAAGAGCTTCATACATGAATGAGGAAATATTTGGTGATGACCCTGTCAATAATATCACCAACTTAAAAATTTTAGATAAATCTTCAGCCGATTCAATAAGTAAATTTGGTTACACAATATATTTCGATGAAGGTTTAAAAAGAGAAAGTGAAATATCTTTAAAACTGCTTGGTCATTTAGATAGCTTGTTAGTAAATAAATTTCTAGTTGATGAAATTGAGAAAGAAAATCTTTTTTTAACCACAACAAATTCAAACAATACCATAACCATAGGAAAAAGCCGAAATATTCCTTGGACAATACCATTATATGAATCAGACAGTTTGAATATAGTTAAGTTGACTAATAAAATAGGGAACACATTCTCGCATGAAATAATTGAAGGAACTTTACTTCAAAAATATAATCTTAAAGGTTATGAATACAGATGGTTTAGAGATGGCTTATCTGAATACCTTGCTTATGAATTCTGTAAAAAAATCGCACCGCAAGAAGCTAAAAGATATTTCATAGATGATAGACTATCAGCAGCAAATAAGTTCTCTAGAGAAGGAAATCTATTAGATTGGAGAGCAAATGGACCAATTGAAAGTGTGGATAAAGGAAAATTGTATGGCTCAAAATTCATTTACTTTAACGAGGTAGGTCAATACGGAAGATCCTTTAAGTTTTTTAAAGATTTATTTGAAAATGATAAAGATCAGTTAATTGAAATTTTAAAGAAAATCAAAGCGCATAGCAATTTAACAGTTGACGATCTTTTGGATATAATGTCGGAGACTACGGACAATAATATTTCGGAATTAATAAGTAAATATTAAACTGGCTATAACAAAGACCTTAGTTAAAAGAACAAGGCTACTTTAGCTCCGCTCAGTAAAAGTTTTTAAGCTAATTTTAATCCATAATTTATCGTAGGGTCTTTTTGGTATTATGATCGTAAAGGATTCTTATAAGATCTTATTTACTACTGCGATGATGGCTATTTTTTCTTCAATCATACTTATTACGCTTTCGCGAAAGAGTAATTCTTACAGTCAATTTGGAAAGCTCTACACCCTGCGCACAACTCTAAAATTCATTGTATATTTAGATCAAACAAACAAGACCACAAATTAAAGCAAATCTGCAATCCCGATAGCTATCGGGAGCTGAACTCTCTTTATGCATTGGTCTATTGTAAAGCATTAGAAAACAGAACGAAATTACGAGATTGCAATAGCACACATTGAAGAAAGAAACGGTAAATATTATTCTGACCATAGTAGCATTAATACCAATGACATATTTTATGGTATTAAGTATTTACGCTTTGGCTAACTTACTGTCAAAATTTGATGTCGATGATACGTTGATTTTAATCTCAATTACCTTTGGAATACTTGGTTATGTTGGACTACTTATGAATCTCAAACAAAGTAAAAACAAAAACGTTGAGTTTATAAATCTTACTTTTCTATCAATCGGAATAATCGGATTTGTTTTATTCAACTCAATACAAGGGGGAACAAAGGCATGGAAATGGGTTATTATGATTGAGGAACCAGATGAGTGGTTAATGTTTGTGGGGCCTATTTTAATAACAATGTATTTATCGATTATAAAAGGGAAACGTCTTATAACAAAGAACTGAGTTAAAAACCAAGCCTACTACACCTTCACCCAGCACATGTTTTTAGGCTAAACTAGCCAATGATATTCATCATACGGTCTTCTTCATTTTACGATAGCAAAGACTTGTCTTAAGAGCTTATTAACTACTACGACAAATGCTCTTCACTTCTCATATTTGGGTTACGCTTTCGCGAAAGCGTAATAGCCAACTTTGAAGGTGCTACGTACAACACCAACTCCAAAATTCATTGTATATTTAGATTAAAAAAACAAGACCATAAATTAAAGCAAACTAGCAATCCTGATAGCTATGGGAATATCCACTCGCTATATGCAATGGCTTGTTGGCAACAAGCAAAACTCGACTCGAATAAAATGAATTTATTGAATAAAATTGGTAAGTATTTTCCGAAACTCAATTCAAAAAAAATGAATCTACTAAGTGAAATTGCTGATAATTACGGAGATTTTCACGATGCTTTAATTACTAATTTTGAATATAATTCTGGATTTAAATTTGAAGATCACTCATGTGGAAAAGGTCAAATTAAAATTACATTAAGTTGCTTTAATAGAAATAAAGAATTTAAAGATTCCAATGAGTTAATCACCATTACGTGCTCTGATATTTCATATTTGAATATGAGAGAGTATGGAGCAATGATAATTCAAGCTTTGCTCATAAAAAATAAAGATGAATATACTCTTGATTTTTATCCTGAATTATTATCTAAAAGCGGAAATGGATTAATTGCAAAAGAAAAACTCGATTCTGATTTAATTATAAAGTGTAAAATAATTGAATACAGAATTGAAAAATAAAAGCCAGTTACCAACAAAAAACTGAGTTAAAAAACAAGCCTACATCGACTTCGCTCAGCACAAGCTTTTAGGCTAATTTTAATTTATAGTTCATAATAAAGTCTTCATGATTTTATGATGCCAACAGCTTTTCTTAAGCTCTTTGTGCTTTCTATAATGCATACTTCTAGCAGTTAACTTGGAAACTGCTACACCCTGCGCACAACTCCAAAATTCATTGTATATTTAGTCCAAACAGATAAGACCAAAGATTAAAGCAAACCAGCAATCCCGATAGCTATCGGGAGCCGCACTCGCTTTATGCAGTGGCCTGTTAATCACAATACGAAAATGAGTAGAGTACATAGATTTATAAGTCAATTAAACGATTATGAATTAGCATTTTTTGCAAAATTCAAACTTCTGACTTTTATGAAAGAAACTCAATCAGAAATAAAAGAATATTTGGCTGAACGGAATATGTCTGAATCAAAAATTGAAAAACTGACTTTCGAAGATCGTAGAGATAAGTTTAAAGATAATAGAATAAGATGTTCAAGATGTCAATCTACTAAAATTCGAATGGAAAAAGTGGAATGGACAAACACAACAGATGAATTTGATATTTCAGCTCTTGATTCTCTTTCGGGAAAAGCTACTTATAAAGATAAAATTATATGCAATGTTTGTGGTCTTTGGTTAACAGACCCAAACAATGAGAAAGGAAAATCTATATGGAATTCTATCTGGAATTACATATCTGAAGTTATAAGCCGAATTTAAAAAAGAACCGTGACTAACAAGAACTGAGTTAAAATAAAAGCCTAAATCGGTTACACTCAGCACAAGCCTTTAAGCTAATCTTGATTTATAATTTTCTTCGTGGGGTCTTCCTGATTTTATAATGACAAAGGCAGTCTACAATAACTTATTTGATGACATTATGATTGTTTATTTTGCTCTTTCTTTCAGCTCTTCACATTTTCGCGAAAGCGTACTTATAAAAACAAACTCATGAAAATTGCAATCACACTTCTTTTATTGATTTCTATAGGTTGCAAGAATGAGGCTTCTGTTCCAAAGGTTATGGCCTCGCTGCAAGAAGAACAAACGCAGCAGCATATAGATAGCAGTGTTGCTGCTATGTGGCGTGATTTTAAACAAGCGCATCCAGAATATGCAAACAAGCCACTACCCAATGCTGACTTTTTTCATGATAATAAGGAAGATGCAGATCGGCTTGCAGCGCTTACGGTACTAGGTAAAAAGCAAGCTTCTTCTAGTTTATATTTCTTGTATGAGAAAAATGGCATTGGTCTCCCACAGGCGGGAAACTTACAAATAATCACAGATTTTCAAGGAAAAGCGCAGGCAATTATAAGAACCAAAACTGTTGATACGGTGGCTTATAATGCTATCTCGAAAGCCTATGCTATCATAGATATGGGAACAGCACTCCATCCTCTTGAACAATGGAAAAAAGCACATCAAGCGTTTTTTGAGAGTTACACCAGCGAAAGCGGAGTAAAAACCATAGATAATATGCTTATCGTATGTGAGACTTTTGAGACTATCTGGACAGTAAACAGCAAGTAACAAAAAGTAATGTTATCTGCAATGCACGCTAACCAACACTAGCACCCTACCCTCTTATTGAATGAACTAGCATATCTTAGTTTTAAATAGCTTACTTTTAAGTACTAACCTCAACAAACGCATTATGGCTATAGATAAAATGACAGTATCGTTATTAACTATTATCTTAATTGTCATGACTTCTTGTAAGGAAATGACGCCATCTTCATCCAATTCCTTAAAGCGTGAAAGTGACAATTTCGCCCTGAGCGATACGACCTCAGCTGCTAAAACAACAATGGGACCTAGTGCAATTGATTTGGCTCCTCCTCCATTAAGCCAATTCATACGAAGGATTTTTCAAGATTCACAAGGCACGATGTGGATGGGAACTAATGGTGATGGGGTGATACGATATAATGGAACGAGCGTAGACTACTTTTCTATAGACGAAGGTTTTAATGGTGAAGCGGTGCGTGCGATTCTAGAAGATAAAAATGGCAAAATCTGGTTTGGGACCAATAGAGGAATTACATCGCTTGACTTGACCACATCTACAACAACAGGAAAACCTTCTTTTACAAACTACACAGAAGCGCAAGGGCTCAAAGAAAGTAACGTATGGAGTATGTTGCTAGACGCCAAAGGAACGTTGTGGATTGGGGCTTTAAATGGCGTTAATAGCTTTGATGGGGCTGCTTTTAAACCTTTCACACTTCCAGAAACGGTAGTAGATAATTCTAGAGGTGTTTCAAGTACTAAAGTTGTACACAGTATCATGGAAGATAACAAAGGACGTTTATGGTTTGCTTCTAATGCCGGGGCATTTATCTGGGATGGAACTGCGCTAGAAACAATCTCTACCGCAAACGGACTTGCGGGAAATAATGTAAATGACATGCTAGAAGATCGCTCAGGAAATATCTGGTTTGCAACACACCATAATGGCGTGAGCCGTTATTACGGAACTAAGTTTACAAATTTCACTACAGATGGTGTGATTACAGGAGAAGAGATCTGGTCGCTCTTCCAAGATTCCAAAGGGAACATCTGGTTTCCTGCCGAAAATGCTGGCGTATACAAATATGATGGAAAGAAATTCACCAACTTTACAGAGGCAGATGGTGTGCAAAGCAATGCTATACAAACCATTTATGAGGATGCATCTGGAACCATATGGCTAGGAGGATATCTTGGTCTCTCAAGATTAAAAGATAATCGCTTTATACATGTTACCGAAAGTGGACCTTGGAAGGATAAAGCTTGAAAAAAATCAATAAAAAAGGCGACCCTCTGGGTCGCCTTTTTTTAATAACTATCATCTAGTATTACATATTACGTCTGTACTGTCCTCCTACTTCAAAGAGGGCACTTGTAATTTGCCCTAGTGAGCAAACCTTAGTTGCTTCCATAAGTTCTTCAAAAATGTTGCGATTATTAATCGCTGCATCTTGTATCGTCTCAAGTTGTGCCTCTATCTTATCTGCTTTTTCCTTGTGGAGATTATTAAGCATATCAATTTGATATTGCTTCTCCTCTTCGGTAGCTCTTATTACTTCTGCTGGGCGTACCGTAGGACTTCCTTTTGAACTCAAGAAGGTGTTTACACCGATTATTGGGAACTCTCCGTTATGCTTAAGCGTTTCATAATACAAGCTTTCTTCTTGTATTTTAGAACGCTGGTACATCGTCTCCATTGCTCCTAAAACTCCACCACGCTCTGTGATTCGGTCAAACTCTAACAGCACTGCTTCTTCTACAAGCTCTGTAAGTTCTTCTATAATAAATGATCCCTGTATTGGGTTTTCATTTTTAGTAAGTCCTAGCTCTTTATTAATAATTAGCTGGATTGCCATCGCGCGACGTACACTCTCTTCTGTAGGCGTTGTAATCGCCTCATCATATGCATTTGTATGTAACGAGTTACAGTTATCATAAATCGCATACAACGCTTGCAGTGTAGTACGGATGTCGTTAAAGTCAATCTCTTGTGCGTGTAAGCTACGTCCAGAAGTTTGGATGTGATACTTAAGCATCTGTGCACGTGGGTTTGCTTTATACTTCTCCTTCATTGCTTTTGCCCAAATCTTACGAGCAACACGACCTATGACCGCATATTCTGGATCGATTCCGTTTGAGAAAAAGAACGATAAGTTAGGACCAAATTTATTGATATCCATCCCACGGCTTAGGTAGTACTCTACATATGTAAATCCGTTAGACAATGTAAGTGCTAGTTGTGTGATAGGGTTTGCTCCTGCCTCTGCGATGTGATATCCAGAGATAGACACACTATAAAAGTTACGCACCTTTTGCTCGATAAAGTACTCTTGTACATCTCCCATTAAGCGCAGAGCAAATTCTGTAGAGAAGATACATGTATTTTGCGCCTGATCTTCTTTAAGAATATCTGCTTGTACCGTACCACGCACTTGTGTGAGTGTCTCTACTTTTATACGGCTATATACATCTGCTGGTAATACTTGATCACCAGTTACTCCCAGTAGCATTAAACCTAGACCATCATTCCCTTCTGGAAGATCGCCTTGGTATGCTGGACGTGTTTTTCCTTTATAGATAGCTGCAATCTTTGCTTCTACCTCTGCTTCTAGTTCGTTTTCTTTTATGTACTTCTCACAGTTTTGATCTATAGCGGCATTCATAAAGAAACCAAGCAACATAGGTGCTGGCCCGTTTATAGTCATACTCACCGATGTCATTGCGTGACTTAAGTCAAAACCAGAATAGAGTTTCTTTGCATCATCAAGACAGCAAATACTTACTCCTGCATTTCCTATTTTTCCATAGATATCTGGACGCATTCCTGGATCATTACCATACAATGTCACAGAGTCAAAAGCGGTACTCAAACGCTTAGCTGGTAATCCAGCACTCACATAGTGAAAACGTCTGTTAGTACGCTCTGGTCCTCCTTCTCCTGCAAACATACGTGTAGGATCTTCTCCTGTACGTTTAAAAGGATAGAGTCCTGCTGTATATGGGAACTCTCCCGGTACATTTTCTTGTAAACACCATATTAAGATATCTCCCCAAGCTTGGTACTTAGGTAATGCTATCTTAGGGATTTCTGTATGTGATAGCGATGCACTGTGCGTAGGGATTTTAATTTCCTTATCTCTTACCTTAAAGGTATACACAGGTGCTTTATATCTATTTACTTTCTCATCCCATCCAGTGATAACTTCCCAGTTATACGGATCGAGATCCATTTTTACTCGGTCAAATTGTGCAAGGAGTAATTTTATAAGGTCTTTATCTTCTTCTGTATTTTCGGTAGTGAAATCGGCTAACTGTACTCCTGCTTTGTCTAGTGCTGGAGCTGTACCGGCAATAGTTTCTATAGTCTTATAGATTCCGTAGAGACGTTGTGCTGTTTCTTGTTGCGCTTTCGCGAAAGCGTCATATGCACGGTTGCTCTCTGCGATCTCACTTAGGTAACGCGTGCGAGATGGAGGAATCACAAAGATTTTCTCACTCATCTCTTGGCTTATCTCAAACGTACTCTCAAGGTCTGACTCGTTTACCGCGTTTACTTTCTCCATGATGCGTTTATACAACGTGTTCATCCCAGGATCATTAAACTGGCTAGCAATGGTACCAAAAACTGGTAACTCATCTTGTGGAATGTCCCATAGATTATTGTTACGCATGTATTGCTTCTTTACATCACGTAATGCGTCTAGTGAGCCACGCTTATCAAACTTGTTGATAGCAACAAGATCTGCAAAGTCAAGCATATCGATTTTCTCTAGCTGTGTTGCTGCACCAAATTCTGGTGTCATCACATATAAAGAAACATCACTGTGTTCTATAATCTCTGTATCAGACTGCCCTATTCCTGAAGTTTCAAGAATAATCAGGTCATACTCGGCTGCTTTTAATACCTCTATCGCTTCTCCTACATACTTTGAAAGTGCAAGGTTACTCTGGCGAGTTGCTAGTGAGCGCATGTAAACACGGTCACTATTAATCGCATTCATGCGGATACGATCACCAAGTAATGCTCCGCCCGTCTTACGCTTAGAAGGATCTACAGATATTAATCCTATCTTTTTCTCTGGAAAGTCAATTAGAAATCTACGTACTAATTCGTCTACAAGAGATGACTTTCCTGCTCCTCCTGTACCTGTAATTCCAAGTACGGGTGTAAGCGAGTTTTCATTCTTTTTATGAATAGCATCTAGGGTTTTCTTTGCAACCTCTGGAAAGTTTTCGGCAGCAGATATTACTCTCGCGATTGCCGTAGGCACTTTTTCGCGTAAGCTATCTACTGTCACATCAAGTTTATCTCCTATGGCATAGTCAGATTGCTGTACAAGGTCATTAATCATCCCTTGTAATCCCATGGCACGGCCATCATCTGGAGCGTAGATACGGGTAATCCCGTAGTCCATGAGTTCTTGTATCTCTTCTGGCAAGATCACACCACCTCCACCTCCGAAGATTTTAATGTGTGACGCTCCCTTCTCTTTAAGAAGGTCATACATATATTTAAAATACTCATTGTGGCCACCTTGATAAGAGGTTATCGCAATTGCATTTGCATCTTCTTGAATGGCGGTATTCACCACCTCTTCTACCGAGCGATCGTGACCCAAGTGAATCACCTCAACGCCTGTGCTCTGAATGATACGACGCATAATATTTATAGCAGCATCGTGACCATCAAATAGTGCAGCTGCAGTAACTATTCTAACTTTATATTTTGGTGTGTAAGGAGTAGCTTGTTCCATCTGTAATTATTGGTGTGTTTAATGATGTAAATTTACGTAATAATCAATAAAAACGACGCTTGAATATGAATAACACAAAAAGGTTTGTTTATACGTGAATTGCGTTAGAATAATTGCAATTTAGAGGTGTTAAAAACCTAGTTTATGGCACATCTTACATTACTTATTCATTGCAAAGATCAAAAGGGAATCATCGCTTCTGTGACTAATTTCATACTCGATCATGCTGGTAACACTACCTATATTGATCAACATGTAGATGCGCAAGAGAATGTGTTCTTCATGCGACTAGAGTGTTTTTTTGAACAAGCAAATTTTAATGTGGATATTTTTACAAAAACGTTCTCTGACGAAATAGGAAATCCATTTGAGATGCAATGGCAGTTATATCCTGCTACACAAAAACTGCAAATGGCAATTTTTGTATCAAAATATGATCACTGCCTCTATGATATTCTGGGTCGCTACAATGCTGGAGAAATCCAAGTACACATTCCTTTTATTATAAGTAACCACAAAGATTTGGCTCATATTGCAGCAAATTTTGATATTCCATTTTATCATATCCCTGTAACTAAAGATACGAAGGCAATTGCAGAGCAACGCCAGCTAGACTTACTAAGAGAATTTAAGGTTGATTTTATTGTTCTTGCTCGCTATATGCAGATTGTAACGCCTACCATAATAAGCGAATACACGCATCGTATTATAAATATACACCACTCCTTTTTACCTGCCTTTGTAGGCGCAAAACCTTATCATGCGGCATTTGCTCGTGGTGTGAAAATTATAGGAACCACAAGTCACTATGTAACCGAAGAACTCGATGCAGGTCCTATTATTGAGCAAGATACCATACGTGTAACTCACAGTCACACCATTCCAGATCTTATTGCAAAAGGGAGAGATCTGGAGAAGATTGTGCTCTCAAGAGCCATAAAATTACACGCTCAGCACAAATGCTTTGTATACGGCAATAAAACGGTAATCTTCACCTAGAAAAGTAATAAGCTGAGTTACGCTTTCGCGAAAGCGCAATTAAAAACTATCTTTACCGCACATTAAAAACCCATAGTATCATGAAAAAGATTATCGCTGTATTTGCTTTGTTTTCACTAATCTCTTGTGCCGAATTACAAGGCGTAATTGATAGTTTACCTACAGAAACTGGAACTTCAGGAATAAGTAACCAAATGATAGGGAACGGTCTCAAGCAAGCACTAGACTTTGGAATTGATAAACAGGTAACAAAACTTACCTCAAAAGATGGTTTTTACGGAAATGATCTTGTAAAAATATTACTGCCAGAAGAATTGCAAAAAGTAGATAACACGCTTAGAGCAATAGGCTTAGGAAGCCTTGCAGATGAAGGCATCAAAGCCCTTAACCGCGCTGCCGAAGATGCAGTAAGTGAGGCTACCCCAATCTTTGTAGATGCAGTAAAGCAAATTACATTTAATGATGTGCGCAACATCTTATTAGGATCTGATAATGCTGCGACTTCATACTTAGAAGGAAAAACACAAACAGCGCTTTATGGGAAATTTAACCCTGTGATAAAAAATAGTTTTGCAAAAGTAGGTGCAGATCAAATATGGACTAACCTGATTACAAAGTATAACGAGTTACCACTTACTAATGATGTAAACCCTGACCTTACAGATTATGTAACGCAACAAGCACTTGAAGGGGTTTATAAAATGATTGCGGTAGAGGAGAAGGAAATCCGTACTAAAACACAAAGTAGAACTACAGATCTTTTACAACGTGTATTTGCACTTCAAGATTAACAAGATTATTCTTACATTAATTGCTTGATTTTTATGTAGTTATATTGATTTAGATTGATTTTTTTTTAATACATTTAAGTAGAGAAAATAAGTTTAACCCCAAATCAACCTAATTGTAATATGAATTCTCAATATAAACACCAGCGCATCAAGACCTACATGGAGCGCAAGCACAAAAAACTTGTAGAAGAGGCGTACAATTTAAAGTACACAGATCATGAGCAAAGTGACGTACTTACCTTTGAAGCACTGCAACTAGATTCAAAATTAAAGTTCTTGCAATTCTAGTTGAGCTCGTAAATTTTTAAAGTATGAGTATGCTGCTAAAAGCCTACTACCATACCATGAGAAATACTCACCGTCTACTAATACCACTCTAGCAGTGGTATTTTTTTTGAATAATGCGATGTGTTCTTCCTTAAATGGAAAAGGCTCTGATGATAAGAAGATATAATCAAGATTGACTAACTGTGCTGCTTGGACCTCTGGGTATCTACCTTCTAAAGATGTGAAAGCATTTTTAAAGCCAGCCTCTTCTAATAGTGTGTTTATAAAAGTATCTGCACCAGCAACCATCATTGGTTCTTTCCAGATAAAGTAGCCTACACTACCTTGACTCGATGTCTTTAGTTCCTTTAAAAATTGATTACGCTCTTCTGTAATAGCAGTAACTAGCTGCTGAGCTTGTGTCTCTTTATTAAAAATTAACCCGTATTGAAGTATGAGATCCAGAGACTCTTGAACGGTTATGATATCTGATGTGTGTACCGGGGCAAGAGCTTGTAAACTCTCTACAATTTCTTTTGTATTTTCTTCCTTATTGCAAAGAATGATATCTGGCTCTAGCGCAGTGATTTTTGCAATATCAACTTGCTTAGTACCTCCTACTACTTCTTTATCACTGCGAAGATAAGAAGGGTGAACACAAAACTTTGTCACACCCACGATATGCTCTTCTAACCCTAGGTGAACGAGAAGTTCTGTCTGGCTAGGAACTAAAGAAACTATGCGCTTTGGTGTATGATCAAACTCAAGACGAGTGCCTATTTGATCTGTAATATTCATGCTAAATATGTTCTATAATAAGCTCTCGCATTTCTTCTTGCATCTGCTGTGCAACATTGCGCGCAGCGATGGCAAAGTCTTCTCCTTGAGAATTATAAATGATACCTCGAGAAGAATTAACAAGAAGTCCTATATCCTTAGTCATTCCGTATTTACAAACTTCACGTAAACTACCTCCTTGTGCTCCTACTCCCGGCACAAGTAAGAATGCCTCAGGAATGATTGCTCGTATATCTGTAAGATACTCAGCTTGTGTAGCACCTACTACATACATAAGTTGCTCACTATTTGTATATGACTTAGATGTTTCAAGTACGTGTTTATACACTTCTTTACCGTCAATTTCTTTGGTTTGAAAATCAAAGGCTCCTTTATTTGAAGTAAGTGCTAGTAATATGGTATGCTTATCTTTAAACTCAAGAAATGGCTCTACAGAGTCTTTACCCATGTATGGAGCAACCGTTACAGAGTCAAAGCTCAAGTCCTCAAAAAATGCCTTAGCATATCGAGTAGATGTATTCCCTATATCTCCGCGTTTTGCATCTGCAATAGTGAATTGCTCTGGATACTTTTCGTTTATATAGTTAATGGTTTTCTCTAGTGCTTGCCATCCTTTGATACCATAAGCTTCATAAAAAGCAGTATTAGGTTTATAGCCCACACATAAATCATGAGTAGCATCTATAATCGCTTTGTTAAAAGCAAAAATGGGATCTTCCTCCTTCAATAAATGCGCAGGAATCTTATCAAGATCTGTATCTAGACCAACTATTAAAAAAGATTGCTTCTTTTTAATTTGGGTAATTAAATCAGCTGTTTTCATTGTCGTTTATTTCAGATCTAGATAATAATCAGCTTTATTATGCTATAATTCTCCTTCAGTAAATTTGAGTTTCTCTGTATTCTCAACAAGTCTTAACTCTTCAAGAATTTTTTGAATATCACCATTTACAATATTTTGTAAATCATATAATGTTAATCCGATACGGTGATCAGTTACACGTCCCTGAGGGTAATTATATGTACGAATCTTTGCACTACGGTCACCACTACTTACTTGCGAGTTACGTTTTGCGGCATCTTCTTCTTGCTTTTTGGCAAGTTCCATATCATATAAACGCGAGCGTAGTACTTTAAAAGCCTTCTCCTTGTTTTTATGTTGAGATTTTTGATCTTGACACTGTGCTACAAGTCCTGTAGGGATGTGTGTTAATCGTACTGCAGAGTATGTTGTGTTTACAGACTGCCCACCTGGTCCAGAAGAACAGAAAAAATCTACACGCACATCTTTAGGCTCTATTTGAACATCAAACTCCTCAGCTTCTGGAAGTACCATTACTGTTGCAGCACTAGTATGCACACGACCTTGAGTTTCTGTTTGCGGTACTCGCTGTACACGGTGTACTCCAGCTTCAAACTTCATAGTACCGTAAACGTCTTGGCCTGTAATTTCAAACTGGATTTCTTTAAATCCTCCAGAAGTCCCTTCAGAATAATCTACCGTACTGTGTTTCCATCCTGGGACAGAATCTACATACTTAGTATACATTCTGTACAAGTCTCCAGCAAAAATACTTGCTTCATCACCACCAGTTCCAGCGCGTATTTCTACAACAACGTTCTTTGCATCTTCTGGATCTTTAGGAATAAGCATCATTCTGATTTTTTCCTCTAGTTCAGGAATACCAGTTTTTGCTTCTTCGTATTGCATTTTGGCCATTTCAACCATTTCTGCATCACTACCGTCAGCTATGATTTCTTCGGCTTCTTTGAGATTTTCACTAAGTTCTATATATACCTCACGCACTTCCATGAGCGCCTTAAGATCGCTATATTCCTTATTGAGCTGGACATAGCGCTTTTGATCTGTTATAATATCAGGTTGTATAATGAGATCACTTATCTCATCAAAACGTTGCTTTACTATCTGTAATTTTTCTAACATCTACTTTCTATAATAAGTAGCGAATTTACGATAATTTAAACAAGGAATGAAAGGTAAATGGAGGTCTATATATGCTTTCGCGAAAGCATAAAAAATGAAATAGTAATTAATACAATTGTGTAAGTTGATTCTTCTCTTCTTCTTTGTTATCTACATCTAAAACCGTGTATAAAAAAAAGGCTAATCCTAATGCGGCACTAACAAAATCAATATAATAGAAGAAATTAATTCCAAAATAGTACCCAAGAAGAGACGCCACGTCTGAAAAGATAAAACAAAACACAAAAAATAGAAAAGCTAATGATCTATCGCTATTGATAACTTGGTTATATAAAACTGCTATTGCTCCTAATAAACTTATTATAACTCCGAAAAGGAACACGAGACCTGACTGAAAAGACCCTTCATAACCTTCCTTTACCTGAGAAACTAACTCATTGAGTATAATCATATTGAGTCCGATAAAGACCAAAGTAAGTAGTATAGCTACCCTATCTTTTAAAAATGCATTAAGCATATCTAGCCGCTTTATAATAATAAGACTATAAGTAACACAGCCAAGAAGGATATAAGCTATCTGTCCAAAGTCTTTATAATAGTAGAACACAGAATATTCTCGTAGCGCTAACATTACTAGAATTGCAATAACGATAAATTTAATACGAGGGGCCTTGATTATGTAATAGACTAGGAAGCATAATACTGTAACAAGCGGCATGTATCTGAAGAGATAAACATGACGTCCTAAATAAACAGACAGTATGTTTAATACTACAAGACCTAAGGTTATTAATGGTAAATATTTACCTGCTTTACGTAATGAAAATTGCATTAGTCAATTATTGGTTGGGGGAATACTAAAAGCATTTTACTTATTAATAAAAGTAGACAAAAGTAAAAATATAAATACAGCCTCACGTAAACTTTAACAAAATTAAATAACCATAAACATCTCACATAAAGATATTTACGACTTTACTTAACAAAATCACACATGTCGCATGTGGCATTACCAACGCAATGCTTTTACGTAAAGAAAATTATAGAGACGTTTATAATTAAAAAAAAATCATAACTAATTACGATAACATGTCATATTGCTCTGCTTCTTCAAGCTGACTACTAGTTTCAATAACTGTATAAGAAAAAAGACCTAATCCTACTGCATAAGCAACACGATCTACATAAAAAAGCATCTCATATCCAAAGTAATATGCAAATAACGAGGTAACATCGCTGGTAAGAAAACTTATCATAAATAAAATATAAGCAAGAGATCTATTACTATTATACACTTGATTATAAATGATTGCTGTTGCTCCAAAAACAATCATAAATACACCATACACATAAAATAGATAAGGCTCAAAGGGCCCTTGAAACCCTAGGCTTACTAACTTTGTTATTTCATTAAGGGCAAAAGTATTTAAGACAATAAATATAAAGGTAAAGATCAAAGCGCTTTTATCTCTACTTATAACTTTAAGTATATCGCCACGTTCTAAACATATAGTAGCATAAGCAACAATGCCTAATATAAGGTATAACTTATGTCCTAGGTTAGTCTCGTAAAACATCACCGCTATATCTCTAGCCAGCAAACTAAATAAAATTGCAATGACTATAAAGCTTCTTTGTGATGCGCGCAAAAGGTAATATGCTATATATATTCCAATAGTGAGCAAGCGCACCAGCCTCATAATCTCCATATCTGATGTAATAACGGCTATTACATTTATCAAGATCACAAAACCGATTATTAATGGTAATCTCCTACATTTAATTGCTGATGTAATTTTCTCCATACGGATAGCTATTTGACTAATTAGGGGTAGTTAAATAATCATTTGACTTGGGATATAAAATATACGAAAAAACGACAGCCCTCGGATTTCTTGTATCATAAAAAAAACTTAAAAGAAATAGCTAACTTTCCTAAAAGCACATTATTACCACGTGTGAAACAAAACTTAATGCACTTTTCTATATGCATAAAAAAAGGCCTGTAAAGAATACAGACCTTCCGTTTAATAACAACAACCCTCTTTTAAGAGGTGCTTTATAAACTATATATTAATAAGTAAAAGTTCCTTTCTCACTTTTTATAGTAAGTCTCTTTCCACTTTGAGAAGCCTCCACTCTACCTACTATTTGTGCATCTACATTATAAGAAGTTGAAATCTTTATAAGCTCTTGAGCTACCTCTTGTGGGCAATAAATCTCTATACGATGTCCCATATTAAACACTTGGTACATTTCCTTCCAGTCTGTACCACTCTCTTCTTGTATAAGTTTAAAAAGTGGTGGAGTTTCAAATAGATTATCCTTGATGATGTGTAAGTCCTCTACAAAATGTAAAATTTTTGTTTGAGCACCACCGCTACAGTGTACCATACCGTGTATACTGTCTGAGTTATATTTAGATAAAATATCTTTAATGATTGGCGCATAGGTTCTCGTAGGAGAAAGCACAAGCTTGCCAGCGTCTAGAGGACTACCGGGTACTGCATCTGTAAGTTTTTTTGAACCGCTATACACTAGATCTTCTGGTACTGCTGCGTCAAAACTCTCTGGATATTTTTGTGCAAGGTACTTATCAAACACGTCATGACGTGCAGAAGTAAGCCCGTTACTGCCCATACCTCCATTATATTCATTTTCGTAAGTCGCTTGACCGCTAGATGATAGACCTACAATAACATCTCCAGGACGTATGTTTGCGTTATTAATAACATCGCTGCGCTTCATACGTGCCGTAACAGTAGAGTCTACTATGATTGTGCGCACAAGATCACCTACATCTGCCGTTTCTCCACCTGTAGAATGAATGGTCACACCATAAGATTTCAATTCTGCCAAAAGTTCTTCAGATCCATTAATAATGGCCGATATAACTTCACCAGGAATCACGTTCTTATTACGCCCTATTGTTGATGATAGCATGATATGGTCTGTTGCGCCCACACACAATAAATCATCTATATTCATGATAAGAGCATCTTGTGCGATGCCTTTCCATACAGAGATATCACCAGTTTCTTTCCAGTACATATATGCAAGAGCAGATTTTGTTCCTGCCCCATCTGCATGCATTACAAGACAGTAATTATCGTCTCCGGTAAGTGCGTCCGGTACAATCTTACAAAATGCTTTAGGAAATAATCCCTTATCTACATTTTTAATAGCATTATGCACATCTTCCTTACCTGCAGAGACTCCGCGTTGTGCGTATCGTTTAGAAATTTCTTGGCTCATCTATAAATTTTACATCGCAAAAATAGGGATTATATAATGGGCTTTAAAATTGATTTACAAACAGTTTGACCTGGCGTATAAAATAATTTATTCTCTGTTATATCTTATAATCACGCTTTCGCGAAAGCGTGATAAAAATCATTAAAAATCAGTCGTTTCTTACAAACATTTTACCTCAAACCCTCTTTAATCCAGTTATTTACACCTTAATCTAATTGAATTTTTTCTTAGCTATTTTATAAGTATTTTAGTTACATATTGACCATTTTATTTAACTAATACCTTTGCCTTTGGAGACTACACGCTTTTTCCGAAAGGAATACTTTATGCTCCCCCTATTCCTATTTCTTTTAAATAACCCATTGTTCTGCCAGCAAAAACAACACCCCAATGTCATAGGACAGGGTTTTGACATACGTTATGTTGATGCGCTAGACTGGCTAGGATCTTCAAAAGGAAAACAACTCATCAACGGATCTGTACATAGTACTCAACTTAATACTAGTCCAGTGGAGAGTTTTCATTTTATAACATCTCCCTACGAGTTTGAAAAACAAATTTTAAATGCCGATACGCTTTCAAAACCCTATCATGCGGTACAAAGTAAAGCACATTATAAAGGCTTTGATAACGAAGAGTCAAATAAAACCCTCTTAGTTTATACTAAAAAACAAATACCATTATCAAAAGATATACTCGCAGCGGTTTCTTCTAACGTACTAGACAGTGCCATGGTTGAAGATTTTAAAAGACTGGGACGCGATATTACCCCAGAAGGATTTATATACCGTTACGGGACACATTATGCCCATGAAGTAATTTATGGAGGTCTTTTCTTAAAAAGGAATTTAATCAAAAGTGACGATTTTATATACTCTCCATATAATCGTGACTTATTTAAGAAAAAAGTAATTGAAGACATTAGTGCATCACATCAAAATCAAGAGGATACAGATCCATATATTACCGCTGGATCTAGCAGCTCATTTACAAAGGGAGGTGATATAAACGCACCATGGTTTACAGACTGGCAAGCTACTTTAGAAAACAATGCTGCCCCCATAGATGTTACACTACAACCTTGGACTAAGGCTTTTAAAAACCTAACTACAGAAAACATACAGAAAAAAGAAAGGAAAATACAATTGCTCGATAGTGTTATTGAAATAGCTGTACGCACTTCTAAAAATCAATTACATGCCCCGCAGCCTTCTGCTTATTTCACTAAATATTCCTTGCGTTTCAAACAATCTATCGACAAACTAGTTAAAAAAAGTGCTGGCGCTACCTCAAGTGATGTGGATGCCTATACGGGTGATTTATTTTTTGGAGGATTTTCAAAAGACGAAGCTATGCTACGTACCGCACCACTAATAGATCGTGGCGGTGTACGGCTAGAAACCTTAATCACTGACGAAGAAATAAAACTCAATAAGCAAGTCATCATTACAGCAAAACCTGAGGACTTAGAAAAAGGATATGTAAGTGTATGGGATGACACAAAAAAACTAGTCAAAAGTAGAGAACGTAAGCGCTTACGAGTTTCTGGCCCCGAAGAAGCAAAAACTTTTTATAAAGAAGCGCTCGTAAGGGATATTCATAAAGATGTGGAGATAACGACTATAGACGGCGATATTTATGAGGTAGCTTACGTATTATCTCTAGAAAAGGAAAAAAAATTATTAGAAAATAACGCACAACATTATAATACTGCATTACAAACAGAGATTGTAAGAGCTGCAAACATAGGTGATCTAGCTCGCATGAAAACTTTACTAACACAGAATGCAACTAGAAGAATCCCTGGGTTAATCGCCGCTATTATTACTTCAAAACAATCCTCACAAATACTAAATTTTGTACTAGATAAAGGAGTAATACCAAATAGTGAGGATCTCGACTTGCTATTCCTTAAAGAATATTTTGATGAACAAAAAGTATTAATCCTTTTAGAAAGAGGTGCTCCTTTTAAAAATAATATGATTTATAAGGCGGTTGCTTTTCAAAGCGAACCTATTATTTATGCATTACTGAGGGAAGGAGCTACTCCTGTAAACAATGATTTATCATTTGCACTAGACACAGATCATTATCCATCTGTCAAAGCTTTAATGAGTGTGGAGTTTAAAGCATTTAAAGCAGGTAAAAAAGAATTATCACTAGCCGTAGAAAACAATGATGCTGAGCTCGCTAAAAAATTTACAACACTCGGTGCAACCGCAGATGCGTCTCTTTTAGATAGCGCTCTGAGAAATGGTAATGAAGATCTTAAAAACATAATCATACCTGTAACTGAAGCAAATGAAAATACTCTCGAAGTCACATCAATGCTTGATAACACAGCGTTATTCAATTACTTTATTAATAAGAATGCACATATAAGCAGTAATAAAATCTCTAATATAGCAACAGACAACAATAATTATGAAATTCTAGATATCTCACTTAAAAATGGCGGAAATGCCTCTGAGTCATTAGAGTATGCCATTACTAAAGAGAATATCAACGCTATCAATGTCGCACTTCAAAATAAGGCAGCTCCAGACAGCGCACTATTTTATGCTGCTCAGAAAGATGATGCTCAATTATTTAATGATGTATTAAACCTGTATAATGGAAACCCACATGTAGCTATGAAAGCAGCTATTAAAGAAAACAACTTACCTTTTGCAGCATCTGTGATTGCAACAAAGAAAGTAGGAGTAGATGTTGATAATCTGTTGCCCCTTGCTGTAGCTGGTGAGAATGTTGACATGGTAAAACTATTGGTGTCTAATAATAGTAACCCTAGTAGAGGGATTAATAAAGCCATAACTATAGAGAACCAAACTATAAGTCAGTACTTAATCTCTATGGGAGCAGACACTACAGACCCACTACTCATCGAATCAGCAATTACAAATGAAAACCTAGGTCTCGTTGAGTTACTTGTGAATCAAGGAAACATTAACCTTGACAATGCTTTACTAGACGCGACAGAAACAGAAAATATTGAAATTGTAAATTCCTTATTAAAAAGCGGAGCCAAAGCTGATGAGTCACTAGCTAATGCAATGGAAACTAAAAATGAACCTCTTATTTTATTATTAATGGATTATGTATCTAGTTTAAATAGTAATGAATTTATTCGCAGTGCAGCACGTAAAGGAAATTTATCAGTTCTAAAAAGGCTATTATCTAATGGAGCAAATCCTTCCCTAGCTATTGAAGATGCTATCCGTTATAAAATGATAGGTTCTCTAAAAGAGCTTATTAAAAATGGAGCTACATGCAGTCAAGAGCATTTAAGAATAGCCATAGATTATCATTTTACTGAAGGGGTATTACTACTTGTAAAACAGAAAGAAATAGAATTAAATGTCGCATTTGATGATGGTAATTATCCAATACATACACTAAGCAGATCTTTGACAGAAGACAGTAAATTAATAATGCAAAACCTAATTGAGTTAGGTGCTGACGTAAACATTCAAGATCCATCTGGCAATACAGCATTACATATTCTAGCTAGTCAAAAGGAATATGCGCTACCTATAATTGAACTCTTGATAACTAGTGATGCAGATTCAAATCAAATAAATCATAAAGGCAAGAAACCACTTGATTACGCATTAAATAAAACTACAAGAAGCGTTTTGAAGAAAGGAATGCGAGCGAAATAGATAGAAAACCAATAGACACAAAAGATTAAAGCGCACTAAATGGTAATGCGCTTTAATCTTATTTAATGTAATGAAAATGATTTAATCCCAATTTGCCATGGAGGCATTAGAGAATAATTCTTGATTGTTATCAGTCGTTTCTAGATTAACAATAAGTATTTCTGAAGTGGCATTCTGATTATTTAATTTTCTAGTTAAAATCAAACGCCCCTCATCAGGTGAAAAACTTGGATTTAAGTCATTCTGTCCTAATGCTACATCCGTATTTATACTTGTGGTAGTTGCCGTATCTCTATTAAAAACAAATACTCTAGATTTAAACAACCTGTAGACTTGAGGGTCCTCAAACTCATTTACGTCTCTAGCATATATAATATCTGAGCCATTAGCACTAATATCTAAGCCTGAATATCCTCCACCTAATCCCTCTGAAACTACTTGCACTTCCTGTTGGCTAGATAATGATACAGCGACTATTCTACAACCGTAACCTCTTGTATTATTAGTCTTTATAACAATTTCATTAGAATTAGCATTAGAAACAGCAATTTCATTTATCAGGGCCCCATCAGGGGTACTATACAATAATGTATTACCACTTCCATCTGTATTGATTCTATATAATTTATCAAAATTAGGGTATAACAAACTTTGTCCATTTTGCGACCAACTAAATTGAACCTCTTCCTGACGAAATCCTGCTACTGGAACAGCACTTGTAACTTGAGTAATATTTTCACCAGAAAAGTCCATTTTAAAAAGATGAGTTTCGCCTCCTATATTTCTCAGAAAAGCGATTGCCTGAGTTTCTAAATTTCGTTTAGGTCTAAAGCTGTTTGTTTCTTCGTCTGTGAGTTGTAAGACATTCACATCTATATCCTCACTGTCTTCTACATTCTCTGATGAATCTCCAGAAAAGATTACATTATTTGTACCAACTCTTTTTACGAATAGAAAGGGATTATTTAATGCCGAAAATGTCTTAAATGATCCTATCTCAGATAAAACATCTGGATTATTCTGATCATTTGCTATTACCTGCCAAAAGTAATTTGTGGAAAGACTAAGATTATCTACAACTAAGGTTGTGTCTTGTGAGACCTCAAAGCTTTCAATTTCATTAGTAGAGCCATTCCTTAGCTCTATCAGATACTCAATTTCGTCTTCTTCCGGATCTATTGAATTCCAGGCTAAGGTAACTTCTAAAGGAATATCTTCTGCTCCGTCTTCAGGGAATATGAGATCTGGTACACTAGGTGAATTATTTATATTATTTGATATCTTCATTTCAAAGGCGACTACTGACACCTGACCTTCATTGACCTCAACTGCTTCAAAATCTGTCAAAAACTCATCCAACTCCGCTTGTACAGAATAATTCCTAACTAATACATTATCAAGTGTAAAAAACCCATCATTATCTGAAAAAGCAGTCGTGGAAGCAGGATTTGTAGTTATTTTCACATCCTCCAAAGGCTCTCCAGATTCGTCGCTTATTACAGTTCCTGTAATAGTCCCAAAAGTTTCCCCTTCTATGCTATCTTCACTACAGCTAAAAAATAGAGAACCAATCAAAATGGCAGTAACAAAGCTTTTCAGATAATTCATTATTCTTTAGTTTTTAATTAAATCTTATTAATTTTTTATTGCTATTTTCTTCTTCTTGAAACTAAAACCATACTTCAGTCCAACTCCAAATGTGAAATAAAAGTCGTCTCTTTTACCTTGAGAAACACCGTCTAATTCATCATCCAACATAATGTTATGCTCGGCAAAAGCATTAAAATGCAATCTAGGAGAAAGTTTATATTGGAGCCCTCCCCCATACTGTAATTTGACAAATGCTTCACCTAATGACAAACCATCCTCACTAGAATTCACACCATCTATAACGACTCCTGGACCGCCATAAATATAGGGTCCAAAATTGTCGTTAGGCAGTAAGTACATTTTTGAGTTTAAATCAATACTTCCAAAATAATTTTTAAGAACATCTCCATTATTAATTTGAAATACACTTCCAGCTAAATTTAAACTAAATGAATTTGAAATGCTCTTCTCATAAGATAATCTACCTAACAAACCTAGTTTTTTAGGGACATAATCACCATCGATTAAGTTAACACCTACGTCCAGTAATACATAATTATTATAATCGTTTTTAACAAACATACGGTCATATAGCCCTTGAGATTCCTCAAGCGATTTTTCTTCTCTATACTTTGCTACAAGACTATCATTTACAGCACTACCTTGCTTTGAACTCCAATACTCATTTTCTATTCCTTCTAATACTAAATCATGTACTGCTTTTTCTATAGCATCTTTTACTGCAATTTGTACAGGTTCACTTTGAGTAATTCCTGTTTCTGCTTCCAGAAGTCTTTGAAACTTAACGAATCTAAAAAAACTAGCATCTAGCGCTTGTGATAATATAGTTTTAGAAACATAAATCGTTTTCAAAATCTCTCCATTTGTAGTTTTGACAGCTCTTAGATATATTGTGATACGATCCTGTCTATACTGCGCTGAACCTCCTAGCCCAAAGTACCTCGCACCTATTCCACCGGTCACTATATTAGTATCGTAAGAGATGATCCCTCCCTCTAAGATTAAACCTGCATATAATAAAGGAGGTAACGGCGGCTCATTCGGGTTGAGGTTTTTTATATATTCTTTTTTTGTGTTACGTATAATGTTTCGCTCCGTAGAAAGGTTTGATAAATTCTCACGTTCAATAGGCTTGAACCAGCCACTATCTTCAAGAGCTTTTATTAAAATTGTAGTGCCACCTTGAGTCACGGCTGTACTGAAAGTACTGCCGTTTTCTACAGGCTTAAATTGACCTGTTTGATCACTGAAATTATATACAGCCACCTCGACTTTAGAAGCTGCTTCTGGCAAATCAAGTAGTTTATTTGACGATTTTGACAACTCTCCTACTCTAGCAGAAGTTTGATTAAATGGTTGGTTAAAATAAGCTCCACAAGAAGCGAGAAGCAATGAACTGAACAAACATACCAGCCTTGTAAATAATTTCATAAATTGAGTTTAATTTGGAACTATAACTTGGGTTTCTTCCCCGTTTGTAGTGTCGAGAATATTGATTACCAAGCCCTCAAACGTTTCAAAAACCTCTACATTAAGATTTCCAAATGTAAATGTGCCTTCTTCTGTTATATTAAGCCCATCTAGCTGTGCTGCTGATAATTCTCTTTCTATACGATTAAGTAATTGACCACTCAAATCTCTTCCAAATCTATCAAGATCTGATTCTTGTTCTTGTGCTGTTGTCGGTGCGGTTAAGCCGTTTTGAGCTGCTGCAGAACTTAATAATTGTTGATAATTGAACGTATCTCCTCCAAAAAATGGATTTTTAGGTTTATATGAAAATTGTTGACCAAAACATATACTTCCATAAAAACAAAGCGCTACTACTAAAAAAAATGTTCTCATATTAATATTTTAAATAATCTTCTTTTTGTCTTTCCAAATTTTGCAATTGCACAATGCATCTTCCCATTGCTAGTGAAGCCATCTCTTGTAGAAATGTTTTCTTGGGTTGTGAGAAAAACTGCCATACAATTTTATCACCCACTTTAACACTAATTCTAGTAGATCTCTGCCTACCTGGAATTTCTACAATTGTAATATTCTTGTTTGTCTTTATTCCCTTATTATAATAATCACTGTAAAAGAATCTATAAAAGTCTCTTCCAGCTTTTGTTATTGTCTTTTGAATAACAAGCCCATTTATTTCAAATCCGTCTTGAGCAACTTCTTGATCCTTTGAAACTTTACTTATTTTTTCATTTTCACTGGCCTTGGTTTGACTTCCTTGGGGAAGTTCAATTCTATATTTACCAACGGGTTTTCCATCAAGGTCGTAAATTAAAAAGGCGATCACCACTCTATTTGTGAAAGAGTTACTAAGTGATAATGACCTCAAAACTTTTCTTTCTCTACCTTTTATCTCAAACCTCTTTTGCTCATTAGTTTTATTTACCTCTCCATCATCATCTGTCTGAAATATCATAAAATCATATGTTAATGATAGATCAGATGGTGTTTTATTTTCGGCAATAGCAAAGAACTCTAAAAACTCACTGTTTCTCTGCACTCTTATTTCTGCCTTTACTTCTTTGTTATAAAACTGACTTACAGACATTGTGGACCATAATAACATAATAACTAGAGCTAGTATTTGGCGTATGTCTGTCATCAAGTTTTTAATCTTAATTTTTCATTTAATTATTACTTCGAATTATCAAATTTGGCGAAGCTTCTGTTTGTATAAATCTCAAAGATTCTGTCAAAGCATTTGTTCCTTGTCTTTCAAAATTTAAATTATCTCCATTTTGTTGTAATTCTAAGGCGATATTAGATGTTGGACTATTCACAAAATCTAAGACAGTGTTATTATTTCCATTCTGAGCAATCTCAGCAAATACAGTATTTACATTATAATTGAGTTGTGTGAAATTTTCATTGCCATTTTGCGATAAATTAATTTCACTTGCTTCGGCTTTAACGCCTATACTAATTTTATTAAGCTCTCCTATCTGTGTTAAAAAGATTGAATTGCCACTTTGAGCAGGATCTAATGTTTTTGTGGATGCACTGAGACCAAAAGTTGATAAAAAACTGGCTCTAGATAACTCATTCGTTTCTGCGACTCCTTGACTATCATTTTGCTCATTTGAATAGGTCTGTCCACTTATAATTGATGAAAAAGCTAAAAATGAGGCTATTATAATAACATTCAAAAAGCTACGTATGTTCTTAAAAATTCTCATGATTTTAAAATTTTTAATTAAATAATAAGGGAGGAAGTGCTAAACGCTCAATAAATTTACGCCTATCCTTCCCCCTTATTCTATGGTTTATTTCAGAAAAATAACTTTACATTTTCAAACATTTCTTAATTGATGTTTGTAAGTCCTATTCTTGATGCTCCAACTAAATTTGATTGTGCAGCTCTAGTTCTAGATAAGAATGCGCTATAATTCTGTTGTGCAGGAAATGCAGATGGATTAGATGGCCCTACTTGAATAACATCTATTGAGTTATTTCCGTTTGGCGCTCCTACTGGTGCATTATTTCCTGGTAAGTTTTGCTCTGATACGAAGCTCTGTCCAGCATCTTGATAGATTACAACGTCGTTATCAATCCCTCTCTGAGCAGATGTAGCAAAGTTGTCATCCCCATCTTGTACTATTAAGAGACCATTACCCTTACCTCTTTGAGTAGATCCAGCAACGTTTCCGCTTCCATTTTGATCAATCCAAGCTTTGTGCTCACTTCCATTTTGTGCAGAACCAGCAATGTTTGCATCTCCATCTTGAGTATGTGCAAGGTAGTTATCACCACCATTAGGATTACCATAAAGATTTTGATAAGTAAGCGATAGGTTGTCATTTCCATCTTGGCTCTGCTCAGTATAATTACCTGGCTCACCAAATTGAAAAGTAGTAGCTAAATTACGCTCACCGTCTTGAAGTTGGTATGCCTCTGCACCTTCAGAACCTGATGTAGGAGCAGTTAAAGTATTTCCTATTTCATCAACAATACCATCTAAAAGAGTATACCCCACAGCTCCAACAGTCACTAAGCCATTAGCATCTGGAAATGCTCCTTGATTTACATAAGCTACGTTACCATCACCAGCGGCACTACCAGTAGAAATTTGAATCTGACTTGAAGCATTACCGTCTCCATTAACTACAGTACGTGCAGTGTTCTTTGCAGAACCTTCTTGATTTACTACTGATTCGTTATCATCACCAAATTGGTCTACAAGGGCGTCGTGACCTTCTGTTTGATTTCCATTCGCTTTTTGACGAATATAAGCCGCATTATCCTCTCCATTCTGCACTGTCCAAGCAGTGTTATTGTCATATGTTTGGAGTGTGTGTGCGTTGTTATCTTCTCCTTGCTGCGTTACAGCTGCAAAGTTATTTTGAGCTTGATCACCATTACCTTGCTGGATACGTGCTAAGTTGTCTTTACTTAAATCTGCCGTACCAAGATCTGCAAGACCTTGCTCTATAAGTGCGTCGTTCAAATCACCTTGTTGCTCAACATCTCCTGAGTTTCCTTCACCCACTTGCTCTACTTGAGCTAAGTTGAACATACCACTCAATGCACTTACCCCTCCTTGCTGAACCACTCGTGCTTCATTCATCCCGAGGCCGTTACCATCAGACTGATTTGTATACACACCTTGAGACGATCCCGTTTGACGTACCTCAAGTAAGTTATCATTTCCGTTTTGAATAGCAAGTCCCTTATTTGCTACAGGCGTTAATGCTGGCTGTGTTAACAAAACAGATGCTGCCGTACTAGCTGTTCCTACAGTGACTCCAGTGTTAGATTGCTGAGTAGTCTGCCCCAAAGCAACCGCTCCGATCATGAGTGCCGCGGCACTAAAAATTACTTTTTTCATAATAATTGAGTTTAAGTTAATAATATATAAATGGTTAATAAATACATATCTGTAAGACACAACAAATCATCGTCATTGTCATCGCAATTGCGTCTTTTAATCTATTATTACGGGGGAGTAAGTATTACGAGGGGGAGATAATGGTTGTAATACGAGTACTAAATTAGGAAAATCTATCTCTCTTCCAAGAAGTTACCAGCTGTTTTCGATGAAACGTTATTATATATTTAACATTTTTCGCTTAGCGCTAGTGTTTACAGTGGCTAAGCACGCAGGGGTAAACACCCCTTTATAGATGCGGGTATATTAGAATCAGATTTTTCTTACGAGTACGCTGACTATAAGAAACTTACAGTCGTCTTATACTTGTACATTATAAAGCCTTGTGACTTTAATTAAAAAACAGAGCTTAATTTATGAAGAGTAATTCTCTATATTTTGGTAAAGGCCATAACTCATCTTCCACTAAAAGTTCTAATTTATCACAATCTCTTCTTATCTGCTCAAAATATGGCTTCACTTTCGCAGCATAATTGCCTGCCTTGTCTTTAAGGTCAAGTGCATTTGCTTCTTTTCGAGCATTTATCATTTCCGTTATGAGACTATTAATACTAGCGGTATGTTCTGAGATTGATTTAATAATGGTTGTTTGCGCTTTCGCGAAAGCGGTAAAATCTTCACCATATATTTCTTTCAAACCTCTTACATTGTCTATCAAAACATTTTGATATCTCAAAGCTGTAGGAATAATATGATTACGAGCTACATCACCTAGCACACGGCTTTCTATCTGTATACGTTTTACGTACTCTTCAAGTTCGATCTCGTAACGCGCTTGAATCTCAACATTGTTCATAATACCTAAAGACTCAAATAATGCTACCGTACTCTTACTTATGCGAGCTTCAAGAGCAGAAACTGTGGTCTTATTATTACTGAGCTTGCGCTTTTTTGCTTCTTTTTCCCAAGAGGCTCCATAACCATCTCCTTCAAATCTTATTTTCTTACTGTCCTTTATATACTCTCTAAGGATATTAAAGATAGCATCGTCCTTTTTCATGTCCTTATTATCTATAAGAGCATCTACCTCCTTTTTAAATGCAATAAGCTGTTGTGCCACAATTGCGTTAAGAACCGTCATCGGGTTTGCACAGTTTGCAGTAGCACCTACGGCTCTAAACTCGAACTTATTACCTGTAAACGCAAAAGGTGAGGTACGATTGCGATCTGTATTATCAAGTAAAATCTCTGGAATCTTACCTATTACATTAAGTTTTAAATCTGTCTTTTCTTGTGGAGATAATTTTCCATCTGTTACTTTTTCTAACTCATCTAGCACTTGTGTGAGTTGCGAACCTATAAATACAGATATAATGGCTGGTGGTGCTTCATTTGCACCTAAACGATAATCATTACCCGCACTAGCAATAGAAGCTCTAAGCAAAGCTTCATGCTCATGAACCGCTTTAATAGTATTTACAAAGAAGGTGAGAAATTGTAAATTTTTCATTGGAGTACTTCCTGGGCTTAGTAGGTTTACTCCTGTATCTGTAGCTAGTGACCAGTTATTATGTTTCCCACTACCATTTATATTCTCAAATGGTTTCTCATGAAAGAGTACCTTAAAGTGATGACGTTGCGCTACTTTCTGCATCACATCCATGAGTAATGCATTGTGATCGACAGCTAGATTTGCTTCTTCAAAAATAGGAGCCATCTCAAATTGATTAGGAGCAACTTCATTATGCCTTGTCTTTAAAGGAATACCAAGTAACAAGCATTCTTGCTCTAACTCCTTTAAATATGCCAGCACACGGATAGGAATAGATCCAAAGTAATGATCATCGAGTTGTTGTCCTTTGGCAGCGGCATGACCTAAAAGCGTTCTCCCTGTAAGCATCAAGTCGGGTCTTGCAGCAGCTAGTGACGCATCTATGAGGAAAAATTCTTGCTCCCACCCTAAGGTCGCTGTTACTTTATTTACATTTTTATTAAAATACTGAGCGACTGCCGTAGCAGCTTGATCAATCGTGTTAAGGGCTTTTAATAAAGGTGTCTTATAATCAAGTGCTTCTCCCGTGTATGCCACAAAAACCGTTGGAATACACAAGGTATTGTCATATATAAATGCTGGTGAAGTAGGATCCCAAGCGGTATATCCTCTTGCTTCAAAGGTGTTGCGTATTCCCCCATTAGGAAAGCTCGAGGCATCTGGCTCTTGCTGTGCTAGCTGTCCTCCGTCAAATTTATCAATAACATGGCCATCTGTTGTAATTTCAAAAAAAGCATCATGCTTCTCTGCCGTGGCACCTGTAAGAGGTTGAAACCAATGCGTGTAATGGGTAGCTCTTTTTTCTAGTGCCCAAGATTTCATTCCTGTAGCAATGGCGTCTGCAGTAATGCGATCTATATTATCTCCTTTTCGTATCGCTGTCTGCACACTGTCTATGGTAGATTTAGACAGAAACTGACGCATAGCTTGCTCTCCAAAAACGTTAGATTTAAATAATGAAGATGGCCTTCCTAAAGCTTCAAAAGTTACTGCTGGTCTATGTTGCACATCATGCAAGGCTTTAAAACGGATTTTTGACATAATTGATCTTACATTATTATAGTCACGATATTTTCTACTAAAGAGAAATTATCATAACGCAATGATTATAAATATTTTACGAGATGTTTAATAATAGCCGTTGCTAAAAACCTAATAACACCACTATTCTAGGGCACAAATATAAGGGAAATATAAAAATTATAGTCAAATATTACAGACCCCCTAAATTTTAAGGGGTTGTTTATAAAAATCAATATTTTTTAATAACTAAGCCCTAAAATACTGATTGCCTTTTAAAATTATTTTATATTTGCCTTCGTTAACTAAAACATTAAATGCTATTATGAGTAAGTCAAAACTAGAATACATTTGGTTAGACGGGTACACACCCACACAAAATATGAGAAGCAAGACTAAAGTTGTAAACGACTTTAGCGGAAAATTAGAAGACTGTCCAATATGGTCTTTTGATGGGTCTTCTACTAAGCAAGCATCTGGAGGAGCTTCAGATTGTCTTCTAAAACCAGTAGCTATCTACCCAGATCCACAACGTACTGATGGATTTTTAGTAATGACAGAAGTGCTAAGTGCAGATGGTACGCCACATGCATCAAACCACAGAGCAAAAATAGATGATGATGATAATGATTTCTGGTTCGGTTTTGAGCAAGAATATTTTATCATGGATAGAGAAACTCAACTACCTTTAGGTTTCCCAATAGGTGGATACCCAGGACCACAAGGAATGTATTACTGTTCTGTAGGAGGTCGTCATACACATGGTCGTGATTTTGTAGAAGAGCACGCAGACCTTTGTATCGAGGCTGGTCTTAACTTTGAAGGAATTAACCAAGAGGTTGCTTCTGGACAGTGGGAATACCAATTATTTGCAAAAGGAGCAAAAAAAGCTGGAGATGAAATATGGGTATCACGTTACCTTCTAGATCGTCTTACTGAGCAGTATGGATGGTACATTGAGTATCACCCTAAACCAGTAAAAGGAGACTGGAACGGTTCTGGTATGCACGCAAACTTCTCAAATGAAGTACTGAGAACTTGTGGGTCTAAAGAAACTTACGAAAAAATATGTGAGGCTTTCCGTCCATTTACAAAAGAACATATTAAAGCATACGGAGCTCACAATGAGCAGCGTCTTACTGGAGATCACGAGACTGCTTCTATTTCGGACTTCTCTTATGGAGTATCAGATCGTGGAGCGTCATTACGTATCCCTATTATCACTGTAGAGCAAGGATGGAAAGGATGGCTAGAAGATCGTCGTCCAGCTTCAAACGCAGATCCATACCGCGTAGCAGGTCGTATTATCGAGACTGTAAAAACTGCAAAGGTTTAATTCTGATTTATATATAAATGTAAAAATGCTCAACTTAGGTTGAGCATTTTTTTTGTGTTACGCTTTCGCGAAAGCGTACTTTGAAGACAATAAGAGCATTATATAATCAACATATTGACATACTTAATACGATTGTAAATTTTACGAGCAACCAGTTTACGTTAGGCCGCAAATGCGAGTGCTATAAATAATATGTAAGCTCCTACAAGGACCAACCCTTTAATTCTCCCTATCTGTAATTTTGTAGGTATAAAAGCAAGTGGTAATAAGATTGCTGCAAAGCCTATCATCCAGTAAATATTAGTGCCTAAAATAGCATCATCTACCACATTAATGTCCTTAATAAGCGATGTTATCCCTAATACTGAGGCAATATTAAAAATATTAGAACCTATTAAGTTTCCTAAAGAAATAGCTTTCTCTTTCTTTAAAGCCGCTATAACAGATGCCGCCAGTTCTGGAACACTAGTCCCTATTGCGATAACAGTTACAGAAATAGCGTATTCACTTATACCAACAGCCGTTGCAAGCTCCTTTGCTCCAGAAACGAGCCACTCAGAACCAAAGTACAATGCTGCTCCACCTATGAGAAGCCAGAAGATTATTTTAAAATAAGATGCTTGACCTAATCCCTCATCTACACCATCGCTTCCTTCTAACGCTGCACTTTTTCTAGCTCTGCGAAGTAAGAAATATAAATAAACACCAAGTGCCGCAAGTAGTCCTCCACCTTCGGTAGCGGTGAGTTTTCCATCATTTGAGAGTAGAAAAAACAAGGCTACAGAAAAGAACATCATCACCGGCCAGTTAAAACGGTAAAAATCACGATCTATCGCAAGTGCAGAAATTACTGCAGTGATACCTAAAACGAGACCTATGTTTGCAATATTAGACCCTATGACATTACCTAATGCAATATCAGAACTACCGTCTAAAGCTGCTTGAACACTCACTAAAAGCTCTGGCGCGGAGGTCGCAAATGACACAACCGTAAGACCAATCACCATTTTAGAAAGGTTGAGCTTAAATGACAACCCAACAGATGCCCTCACTAAAAACTCCCCACCTACTACTAGCAATACCAAGCCCACTAGAATATAAAAAATGCTCATAAATTCTACTTTTAGGGCGAAGATAAGAATTAACACTCATGTATAATGGGAATAAATAAGTACTGATGGTCGTAATGAGTAGTACGCTTTCGCGAAAGCGTTATTAATAAATGAACCCATATATCTTAAAAAGACATCGTTACATAAATCCTCACAAGATGTCGTTATAATATGTTGTTCATTTATGAGAAAATGGTACATTTAAGAGATCATATGGAATTAACGACAGAATTTATAGAGGCAGAGAATAAGGAGCTGACGAGACAGTATAAAAAACTGTTGCGCATAAGCTATCAAACCTTATCAGAGGATGATAAAAAAATGATTCGTAAAGCATTTGACGTTGCTGTTGATGCTCACAAATCACAACGCCGAAAGTCTGGTGAAGCATACATCTTTCATCCAGTTGCTGTAGCACAAATTGTTGCTAGCGAGATAGGTCTTGATGCTACGTCAATAGCCAGCGCATTATTACATGATGTAGTAGAGGATACTGAGTACACCCTATCTGACCTTGAACAAATGTTTGGCGAGACTGTCGCTCGTATTGTAGATGGACTCACTAAAATATCTAGTTTAAAAAAGGACAGAGATGTCTCTTTACAAGCAGAGAATTTTAGAAAAATGCTACTTACTATTAATGATGACCCTAGAGTTATTATTATTAAAATAGCAGACCGCCTTCACAATATGCAGACCATGGATTCCATGCGTCCAGACAAGCAATCAAAAATTGCAAGTGAGACTCTTTATATATATGCGCCTCTAGCTCATAGAATGGGACTTTACAATATAAAAACAGAGCTTGAAGACTTAAGTTTAAAATATACAGAACCAGAAGTTTATAAAGATCTTTCTGGTAAAATCACAGAGAGCAAAGCTCAACAAGATGATTACATTAAAGAGTTTAAAAAAGTTATAGAAGACTCTCTAGATGAAGAAGGACTCAATTATCAAATCAAAGGACGCCCAAAATCGATATACAGTATAAGGCGTAAGATTCTTGCGCAAGGAGTCACTTTTGAAGAGGTGTATGACAAGTTTGCGATACGTATCATCTATAAGAGTGATAAGGCTAATGAGAAATTCTTAGCCTGGAAGATCTACTCTATAGTTACAGACCACTTTAGACCTAATCCTACTCGCCTTAGAGACTGGATTTCTTCTCCTAAAACCACGGGATATGAGGCACTACATATTACTGTAATGGGACTTAAAGGACGATGGGTAGAAGTACAGATTCGTTCTGAACGAATGAATGAAATAGCAGAGAAAGGATATGCAGCTCACTTTAAGTATAAACAAGGGAACGATGGAGATTCTACACTAGACGACTGGATTAACAAACTGCAGGAAGCACTAGAAAACCCTGATCAAAATGCGGTAGACTTTGTTGAGAACTTTAAACTCAACCTTTACAACAAGGAGATCTTTGTATTTACACCTCAAGGGGAACTCAAATCTCTTCCTAAAGGTGCAACTCCGCTAGATTTTGCCTTTAGTGTACATACAGAAGTAGGATTACATACTCGCGGATCCAGAGTTAATGGAAGACTTGTGCCGCTAAGTCACGAACTTAAAAGTGGCGACCAGGTAGAAATCATCACATCAGAATCTGCGCATCCTACAAATAACTGGCTTGACTATGCTACAACAGCAAGAGCGCGTGCTAAGATAAAATCATCTCTCAAGGACGAAAAGAAAGAACTTGCAGATGATGGTAAGGCTATCTTGAATCGTAAACTTAAATCTCAAAAAATACCTCTTAACGAGAAAACTATAAACGAACTAGTCTCCTATTTCAAGCTAAACACTAGTCTGGATCTGTTTTATCGCATAGGTAACGGAACGATAGATAATAAAATGATTAAAGAGTTTGCTGCACAACGCAGCAACGCTCTAATGTCATTTATTAAAAGTAAAATACGCAAGCCTAATAGTCCGCCAGATGTTCATAAAGATGAAATCACTAACAATTATGACTCATTAGTTTTTGGTCCAGAAGATCAAAAACTCGATTACTCATTTGCAAAATGTTGTAGCCCTATACCTGGTGATCCAGTTTTTGGGTTTACCACTATAAATGATGGCATAAAGGTGCATAAAAACAATTGCCCTAATGCAATCTCCATGAGGAGCAACTATGCCTATAGAATCATTAAGGCAAAGTGGGTAGACTCATCAGACACTGGTTATCAAACAGACATCATACTTACAGGTATTGATAATTTGGGACTTGTAAATACTGTAACCGCAGAGATTTCAAAGCACCAGCACGTAGAAATAAAGGGTATTAATTTCACTACTCAAGGAGGTGTCTTTAAAGGAAAAATAACGGTACTAGTGAGAAACAATGAATTGTTGAAAACCTTGATAGAAAATCTTAAAAAAATAGACGGTATCGACCAAGTGACTCGAGTATAAATCCGTAAATTCGTCCTTTACTAAAAACGATGCCACTAAAAGCTACTATTAATAAGGATCAAGACGTTGTAAAAGGCGTTTTTACAGCCTATCTAGAAGAAAAAGGTCACCGCAAAACACCTGAACGTTTTGCCATCTTGCAAGAGATATACAGCAATGAAGAGCACTTTGATATCGAGACGCTCTACATTAGTATGAAAAACAAGAACTATAGGGTGAGCCGTGCGACATTATACAACACCATAGAACTCTTACTAGAATGTGGCCTTGTACGCAAACATCAGTTTGGCAATAATCAAGCTCAGTATGAAAAGTCATACTTTGATAAACAACATGATCACGTTATACTTACAGATACAGGAGAAGTAATAGAATTTTGCGATCCTCGTATACAGTCTATAAAGAAAACCATAGAAGAGGTTTTTGATATTACAATAGACAAGCATTCACTCTATTTTTACGGAAAGAAAAACACGACTAATTAACATAACAATGGCTGTAGACTTACTACTGGGCCTCCAATGGGGCGACGAAGGAAAAGGAAAAATTGTAGACGTTCTTACGAAAGACTACGATATTATTGCACGTTTTCAAGGAGGACCTAATGCAGGTCACACTCTTGAATTTGACGGTATAAAGCACGTATTACATACGATTCCTTCTGGAATTTTTCATGACAATGCTATGAATGTCATAGGTAATGGCGTTGTGATAGATCCTGTGATTTTTAAGAAAGAACTTCAAAATCTTGATAAGTTTGAAGGACTAGATTATAAAGCAAAAATGGTGATCTCTCGTAAAGCACACCTTATACTTCCCACACACCGCTTACTAGATGCAGCTTCTGAAGCTTCAAAAGGAAAAGCAAAGATAGGTTCTACTCTTAAGGGAATAGGTCCTACTTATATGGATAAAACTGGCCGTAACGGTATACGAGTAGGAGATCTAGAACTTGCAGACTGGAAAGAGCGTTATGCTACATTGAGAGATAAGCATATCTCAATGATTGATTTTTATGATGCAAAAATTGACTACGATCTAGACGAACTAGAAACAGAATTCTTTGCGGCAATAAAAACACTTAAGACACTTAAGTTTATAGATTCAGAAGAGTATTTATACCAAGCACAAAAATCTGGTAAGTCTATACTTGCAGAGGGTGCTCAAGGGTCACTACTTGATATTGACTTTGGTACTTATCCTTATGTGACTTCTTCAAATACCACAGCAGCAGGAGCTTGTACAGGTCTTGGTGTTGCTCCTAATCAAATAGGCGAAGTATTTGGAATCTTCAAAGCATACACAACTCGTGTAGGTTCTGGACCATTCCCTACAGAGCTTTTTGACGAAGATGGTGAGACTATGGGACGCGTAGGTAATGAATTTGGCGCTACTACTGGCCGTGCACGTCGTTGTGGATGGTTAGATCTTGTAGCTCTTAAATATGCCGTTCGTGTAAACGGAGTTACTCAACTTATGATGATGAAGGGTGATGTACTTTCTGGTTTTAAAACGCTGAAAGTATGTACTGCATATAAATATAAAGGGGAGACTATCGAGCACCTTCCTTATAATATTGAGCCAGAAAACGTTGAAGTAGTATATAAAGAGATGTCTGGATGGGCAGAAGATCTAACAGGTATGACTACTGCAGATCAACTTCCTAAAGCTCTTAATGATTACATAGATTATCTTGAAAAAGAACTTGAAACTCCTATTAAGATTGTATCTGTAGGACCAGATCGTACACAAACGATACTTAGATAAGCGTATTCAAATTTAAATTATAAGAAAGCCTTCAGATATCAATCTGGAGGCTTTTTATATACACTTATTTTAAGCAAACGGCGTTAAAAGAATACCTCAACGTAGAGACAAGGCAGTATCAACTGCTTTTTGATAAACTGTTATCGATTTCGGGAGGCAATTTGATTATTTTTGACACTGATGAAAAATTACTTTTACATTTTACTTACTGGATTGTTTTTATGTTCTGCTTTCGCGAAAGCGCAACAAAATCAACCTAAAGAAATCCTCATAGAATCTGACATTGAACGCATCAATGAAGAAGAATTTCCTGGTGCAATTATTTTTCAGAAATCCAACAAGCAAGTATACATACAACACGAAGGCGCCGAAATGTGGTGCGATCTTGCGTTCTATTACAAAGATGAGAACTTTGTAAAAGCATACAGAAACGTACGCTTAAAGCAAGGTGACTCTATATCGATGCGTGGTAGATATATAGAATATAATGGTGATACTAAGTTTGCTTATGCCGCAGGTGATGTCTTCTTAAAAAAAGATACTACTACAGTGACTACAGACACCATGTACTTTAACCGCATAAGCCAGCAAGCATATTATCGCACGGGAGGAGTTGTCACTTCACCCAATAGCAAAATTACTAGTCGCGTAGGGCGCTACTATATCGAGCAGGATAAAATTTCTTTCATTAATGATGTTGTAGTTACAAATACAGAGTATGTAATTAATAGTGAGCAACTAGATTTTTACAGCGTCCCAGAACATGCTTACTTATATGGACCTACTACAATCACGAGCTCGACATCTAAGGTATACTGTGAGCGGGGGTTTTATGACACCGCAAATGACTATGGTTATTTTGTAAAAAACTCGAGAATAGATTACGACAATAGGCAGGTATATGGAGATAGCCTCTATTTTGACCGTACTAGAAATTTTGCAAGTGCCACTAACAACATCAAAGTTCTTGACACCTTAAATAGAAGTCTTGTAAAAGGACATTATGCAGAGGTGTACAGAGCAAAGGATTCCGTTTTAATCACACAACGAGCCGTTGCTATCACAGTAGAAGACAATGACTCTGTTTATGTGCATGGAGATAGACTCCTACTTACAGGAAAGCCAGAGAACCGAATTATCCGAGCTTTTAAGAATGTAAAACTTTATAAGAGTAACATGAGTGGCAAGAGCGACTCTCTGCATAGCAACCAGCGCACAGGACTCACCCAGATGATAGGAAAGCCTATACTATGGAGTGAGAAGAGCCAAATCACTGGAGATAGCATTCATCTTCTCAATAATCTAGAAACAGAAAAAATCGACTCGCTTAAGGTTTTTGATAATGCGTTTATCGCTCAGAAAGACACAATCTCTGGATTTAATCAAGTCAAAGGACAAAAACTGTATGGCTTTTTTGATAATGAGAATCAACTCAAGCAAGTAGACATTATAAACAACGCAGAAACCATAATGTATATGCGTGAAGAAAACGGTGATCTTACCGGTATAGATAGAGGAACCTCTGCTCGTATAGAAATTACATTTTTTGAAAATACGATAGACGAGATTAATAAACTTAAAAGTCCTGGAGGAACCATTTTTCCTGAGTCACAATTTAAGAATGAACCACAAACCTTTGAAGGATTTAACTGGAGAGGTGATGAAGAGCTACTAAGTAAGGAGGATATTTTTAAAGGAGAAGCTCCTTTTGTACTTACTAAAATTCAAGGTATCCCTCTTCCTGAAATAGATGAAGGTTTCTTTTCAACTAGTGATGACTCTACAATTATACCTCTATCTACGAGCTCAGACATTAAAGAAGGTACTCTAGAAAATAGAGAAGAAAATAAGCCAAAATACGGCCAAGAAAATCTAGATGAAAAGAGTAAAATTCAAAAAGACGCACTAATTGAGCGCAATCAAAATACGTCTACAAATCGGGCGCAGAGTCCAACTCTGAAAAACACACCAAGATTATTAAAACCCGTTAAAAAAGACGGTAATTAATACGTACTATTTGAAGTAAAACTTCACGAAGGAAAATCAAATAGAATATGATATTCTTACAAAAAGAGCTAAATATCAGGTTTTTATACACTCAAAAAAACCAATATAGTACAGAATATTGCGTTTTAACCCAATTTATAAGTCAGTTAGCGAAAAAATTTTTATACGCCTTTTTACCCTCCTATCTTTATAGTCCCAAATCATTAGACTATGAGAAAATTTTTACTTTTACTCGTATTTACTGCATTAACTAACCTAACAGCACAGAACTCTCAGATGTTCTTTTCTGAGGCACTAGATGCTCACCTTCCTTCATATTTATTACAAGCAGAAGAAGCTATTAGGAATCTTGAACAAGATAAAGTCAAAGAGCTTTTTGATGATCTTGTAGAGGATAAACTTGTGGGATCCTTAATGAATAACTTTAAGGTTAAAACTACTTCAAAGAAAAGTAAAGCTTTAGCAGATTATAACAAACCTGTAATGCTACTCACCTACTCTAGCTGGAGAATAAGCAGCAAAGGAGAACAAGCAGCTCTTAACGAGCTGGCAAATCAATATGGTGATGATGTAGCGATTGTACTCCTATTTTGGGGAGATGTTAAGCAAGTAAAAAAATTAAGTAAAGACTACAATCGTAATATAGACATACTTTATGTTGATGATTCTGAGAATAATTACTCTTTGGTTATCAAGAACCTTAAGCATTCTTTAGGGCTTCCTCTTGCTTATACCATTACTTCTGATAAGGAAATTATAGATATTAAAAGACGTCTATCTAACAAGCTGTCTCAAGATGAGGCATTATCTACTGCAAATAATTTTGAACTATATAAAGGGATGCTCACAGAGTTACTGTACAACCAGCAACTACTAAGTGATGACCCTATAGTTATCAATTAGTAGTTATTTACCCCACAGCATTTTTATAGAAAGAACGAGAAGTACCGCTCCAAAGATTCTTTTAAGCGTTTTTTGATCAAGATTTACAGCTAGTTTAGATCCTAGAAACCCGCCTACCACAAAAAACACAGCGATAACCGCAGCATATTTCCAGTTTACATAGCCTTCGTTATAGTAATTATAAGCAGCAAGAAATGTTACCGGAACTGCAAGTACAGCAAGACTCGTGCCTTGAGCTTCATGCTGATTAAAGTGCAGTAACATAATCATAAGAGGAATCATAATAACACCTCCACCTACTCCCATAATACCACTCAAGACTCCGGCAATAAGACCTATGGCTATAAGCGCTATAATAACTGATGCATTCATTACATTAAATTTTGATTCAATAAAAATACCATATTAGCGAGTCTTATAAATAAAAATAGGCATCTCATTTTACAAAATGAGATGCCTATCAAATAAATAACTAGCTATCTATATTATCTACCTAGCGTATAAGTACCCTTTTCTGGTATCTCTATATAATATTTCTTTCCTGAACTATTATTAAGTTTAGTCTCACGCAACCAAGGGTTGTGAAGTTTAAGAAGCTTATAATTAATATCAAAACGCTCTGCAAATTTTACAAAATCTGTCACTGCTGTATCTACTTCTACCTTATATGTAGGTACCTCTGCATATAAATCCTCTGCTCTAAAGTTGAAACCATACTTCTTTGGATTGCTTAAAATCTCCTTAAGAGCAATAATTCTAAATACGTAACGACCCGTTTCTTCTCCTAAAAGCAAATCATAATAGTCTTGTACATTTTGCTCTTTAAAACGACGAGAAACACCATAATTACCAGCATTATAAGCTGCTGCAGCAGCCGTCCAGCTACCAAATTTCTCCTTAGACTGCTTTAAATATTTACAAGCAGCACGTGTAGACTTCTCCACATGATATCTCTCGTCTACGTTATCATTTACCTCTAGACCGTATTCTCTTCCAGTTTCTTTTAGAATTTGCCAGAAACCAGTGGCTCTAGCAGGAGAAACTGCTTGTGTTAGTCCGCTTTCAATTACTGCTAGATATTTAAGATCATCTGGCACACCTTCTTCTGCTAGAATCTTTTCTATCGTTGGAAAATACTTATTTGCTCTTTTAAAAATGAGCAGCGCGTTAGACTGCCAGTAAGTATTAACCAAAAGCTCACGATCCATACGTTCTCTAATGTCAGGATTTTCTACAGGAACTGCCTCTCCTGCAAAGTTCAATCCGTCTGGCATTGGGATCGCATATACGTTATAGTCATTAAGCAACTTTTTTGATGCCATTTTTTCATTCTGCACCTCACCTTTTTCTTCTACTACTTCTTCTTGTGGTGCCTGCGCAGAATTTATAACTAGGCCTGCAATAGCTACTACTGCGATACCTGCAACAACTTTCTTTATCATTATCATCATCTTTTCTATTTTAAATCAATGTAATCATTTTCAATTAGTTCGATTAAGTTTTTATTAAACCATTTTGCTCGAGTTATCACCATAATGTGAGTTCCTCCTTCAATATTTATACAGTTATTTATATATTTCAACGGGAAGACCTTATCTGCACTTCCGTGTATGTGAATAATTCCTGTCGGGGCGGTTTCTTGGTCCCAACAGACCATCTCTTTTACGGCCCAACTCAAGTATCTTCTATCATTCATAGATAAATACTTTTTATATAGCGCCACTCTATTTTTTATGGTCTCGCCAAAGGCATATTTTGCTAGTGTATCTATATCTTCCACTAATCTCGTAGGCAGCAAGTTGTACAATTTTAGCTTTCGCGAAAGCTTCATTCTACGTGGCAACTCATGCTTAGTCTTAACACTACTCACAATGACAAGCTTTGCCACCTCAATATGCTTTGCCATTTCTTGTACGAGTATCCCGCCAAAACTAACGCCTAGCAATACAATATTGTCATGATTAATATGAGTGGTCATTCTCAAAGCATAGTCTTGTAGCGACTCATTTACCTCTGGAATGAACCATTCTAGTAGATGAATTTGATAAGAATCCTCTGGTAACTTTATATTCTCAAAAATAGAAGGATTGGCCGCCATACCAGGCATTAAATACACGTGCGTCATCTAACTTATAAGTAAGGGTTTAACATAAGTGAAGCGCTCTATTTCGGGAATTTTTTATACATTTGCAAGACTTTCTCAAAAAGAAATCATTAAGATTTAATTATCTTATTATTTCTTGCCTCTTAGGGGTCAAAATTAAGGAGAGATTTCTAATAACCCCGTTAATAATTTTACAAATACTTTAAATATTTTTCAAAATTTATGGAAGCGACGACAGCAGTTGAATTGACAGATAATGAGTTCCAAAGACAGTTTGAAGCAACATTTGCAGGCAAAATGGCAAAAATTGAATACTCGTTACAAGAGCGTAAAATCTTCCTGACAAAAATCTTCATGCCAGAAGGCACAGAAGAGCACATGAATGAATTTATTATAGCAGTATTTAATGAAGTTGCAGAGAGAGAAATAAACCTCGTTCCTACGAGTCCTGAAATTGCAAAATTCATGCGTTCTAACAGACGTAAATACAAAAAATTACTACCTGTAGGAATTAACATATAGGTAGTAGTATTCTTTTTTAAAAACCACTCCTTGAGTGGTTTTTTTTATGCAATATTGTGAGATCACCTTAAAACATTTATCCTATAAAATTGAACACTTTTTATGACAGAAAAAAATATCCCCTACGCACATACTAATACGTACTCCACCCTTAACGAGCTAACAGAAAAAACTAAGAATGTTTGGTTTGTTTTTCACGGCATGGGTTACCTCTCAAGGTATTTTATCAATTACTTCAAGGAGCTTCCTCCAGAAGAAAATTACATCATAGCCCCACAAGCACCTAGTAAATATTATCAAGATAAACGCTTTAAATATGTAGGCGCTAGCTGGCTTACTAAGGAAAATACAGAAACAGATAAGAACAATGTTTTTAACTACCTTGATGAAGTATGGAGTGCAGAACTAGCATCTATAGATAAAAGTGCCGTAAACGTGATCTTGATGGGGTATTCTCAAGGAGTATCCATAGTCACCAGATGGATTGCTTCTAGAAAAATAGATTGCTCTTATCTTTTGCTACATTCTGGTGCCATACCAGCCGAGTTAAATCCGACGGATTTTGAGCATCTTTCCACCGCTACTCCTGTTATTTATCTTTATGGAGATAAGGATGAGTATGTTACAGAAGCTCGTGTCACAGAACAACAACTTAAGGGTTCTGCTCTTTTTGGAAATCGCCTTGAAGTCGTTGTCTTTTCTGGTATTCATGAGGTCCACACATCATTCTTCCCAAAGATATTAACTGCTCTGGATGAGTAAATTAATGGTGTAGGTTACGCTTTCGCGAAAGCGTAAAATAAAAAAAAATCGGCAACTCATTGAATTGCCGATTTTGTTAATTTACGAAATGCTTATTAATAGCCAGTGATTTCAAATTCACTACGCCTGTTAAGCTGATGATCATCTTCTGTACATTTACCTACAGGACAGTTAATCACAGGCTGTGTATCGCCATATCCTTGATATTGTATTCTTGAAGCATCGATTCCTTTACTAACTAGATAGTCAAAGGTGCTTTTTGCTCTTTTTTCTGATAGCGGCATATTGTAAGCTGCTGGACCACGACTATCTGTGTGAGAGCTAATTTTTATTTTAATGCGCTTGTATTTGGTAAGCTTAGCAGCCAGTCTATCAAGTACAACTCGTGAATCTTCACGTACCACATATAAATCAAAATCAAAATAAATAGGAGCTACATCCATATATAGCTTACCCTCTTTCTCCACAACCTGTGGTGCATTCACATCTGTAAGCAACTCAAAACGACTTGGATCTTTCTCTTTAAGCTCTTTAGAAAGATTTTTCTCTTTCATAAGAGCAAGCTCACTATCTGTAAATATTCTCTTTACTTTGATTACATAAGGTGCCGTCTGTAAGCCTCTTATTTGAATATCCATACGTCCTTCTTCATGATTATCTCCAGAAGCTATAAACGTATAATCATCTACAGTAAGTGGCACTTGGAAAGGTGCAGCATCCTCCTTACGGTCTGCATAAACTTCTTTACCTTGATATCCTAGGATCTGTATTGCTGCATCTGAGATAAGCTCATCAGTATCTGCGTCACGTACCTCAAACTGAGTTTTAAACTCGCGAGTTATGATTTCTCCAGTTTGTACAAAACTATAGATATCATCATCAGTTCCGTTACGATTAGTGGCATACAATCCGTTATTATCAGAATAGTAGCTTAAACTAAAATCGTCGTATCTAGAATTTATAGGTGCTCCTAAGTTAATAGGCTCTGTAAATCCTTTTACGGTAAGTGGTGCTACAAAAATATCAAGCAAACCTAAACCCAAACGTCCATCTGTAGCAAAATATAAATCTCCTGTGTTTGAAACAAATGGAAATTGCTCTCTATGAATAGTATTGATAGTAGGCCCTAAATTTACTGGTGTACTATACGTACCGTCTAGCTGTACGGTTACATAGTAGATATCAAAACCACCAAGGCCTCCTTCCATATCTGAGGCAAAGTACAAGCGCTTTCCATCTCTAGTAAGTGTAGGATGCATGTAAGAGTAATTTTCATTTACAAATGACAGACGCTCTGCTTCTCTCCATATTCCATCTATGCGAACACTTTTATAAAGATGAACTCTATTAGTCCCTTCCTCATCAAAAATCTTCCCACTATCTCCGTTTTCATAAGCACTACGAGATAGGTACATCTCATCTCCAGCTGTATTAAAACATAGATTACCATCATGCAACGGCGAGTTTACTCCTTGCTCAAGTCTAACCGCTTCACCAGCGAGTTCATTCTTATCATTCACTCTTACTCCATAAATGTCTAAAAATGGTCTTTGTGTTGTCTTAAATCGCTTTGCAAATAAGGTTCTAAGCACATCGTCATTTAATCTATCTGATGTAAAGAAAACACTATCTCCTACTCTTACAGGTCCAAAATCATCTGCTTCTGAGCTTATATTACTTTTGGTAGCATCAAATTTTGGGTTTCTCTTTCTTAATTCCTTTATAAGATCAAGAGCCGCTACTTTATCAAAGTCTTCACCTCTATTTTTATAATAAAGATCAAGGTAATCTACCACCTTATCTGAACTCACGGTAGCATTAAGAACATGAAACATTTTAAAGTTAAACTCATTATCATACGTTCTATCCGCATCATTAAATCGCTGTGCCACTAGTTGATTAAGGTATATAGATGCATTTCTATAATCTTGATCTAGGTAGTAAGCGTCAATAACCTTTCCTAGTATTTCTTTAGAGTTATTTTTTCTTAAAGCTACTTCATAATACTTTGCGGCACCAGCGTAGTCTCCTTTATTAAAAAAACGATCTCCCTTTTGTACTTGTCCAAATGCACTTGCACTTACACAAAGTATAATAAGTAATGTGTATATATTTTTCATCTTAGTAAAATCTTGGTGAGATGTAACGTTTTTGTAAGCCTAGCAAATCAAATGTGTACAATAGAACTACCTCGTGACTTCCATTATTAAAGCGATTAAGATCGCTCACATTAAAGTCATAACTGTATCCTATTTTTAAATCATTTGTAATATTAAATCCTGCTAGTGCTGCGATAGCATCTTGATGTCTGTATGAAACCCCGAGTTCAAATTTCTCGTCGTACAGGGCGTTTAATGAAAGGTCATAGGTTAATGGTGCTCCGCTTATCCATTTTGCAACAGCAGAAGGTTTTATTTTAAGCACATCACTCACATCATACACGTAACCAGCCATTAAATATGCAGTAGGATCTTTCTTATATAGAATTGAGGAATCACCATTGCCAAAATTATTTTCAATTTTGTACGGTATCACGCTTGGCGAACTTAACCCAATGTAGTAATTATCTTTAAAAAGAAAAGCTCCTACACCAACATCTAGTGAGGTAGTTTCCCCATTTTGAAAAGCTAAATCTCCTCCTACATTTTGATCTGTAAAATCAAGACTCTGATTATCTACGCCTAACTTTAATCCAAAAGATAGGTTTGTATTTTCTGCTACATTAATTCTGTAAGCAAAATTTACATTAAAATTATTTGTAGTGAGTACGTCTCCTATTTGATCATTTACATAGTTTACGCCTATTTCTATTCGCTCGTTAAGAGGAATATTTGCAAAAACATTTGCAGTTTTTGGCGCACCATCTAGACCTACCCATTGAGAGCGGTACAAACTACCTACTCTTATAAGTCCTGGTTCATTAATCATATAGGCTGGATTTACCACACCTTGATTGTACATGTACTGCGTGTACTGTGGTTCTTGTTGAGCAAACGTAGATAAACTACAAAATGCCGCTAGTATGAATATTTTAAATTTCATCTTGAGGTTGTTTTTTTATCTACTTAAGTAAAATGATCCGTCTATCGGTTCTGAGTTTGAATCATTAGGATAGAAGATGTAAAAATATACACCTGTAGGTAGTTGATCACCTAATCCAGATCCTGTATTAGAACTTCCATCAAAAAGTGGCGTATTTCTATTTCCTCTGTAAACGATAGTTCCGTATCTATTGAAAATTTGAATATCAAAATTCGGGAAGATATTTGGTAAAGTTCCTAATTCTAAGAAGTCATTCTGACCATCATCATTGTCTGACACTCCATCAGAGATTTGAATCTGACATCTTCCGTCGCTTAGTGGTAAAACATCTGCTAGATATGGTACTCTAGGTGATTCACATCCGTTGTCATCTACCGCACTCACATAGTAAGTCGTCGCATCTACTAATAAAGTAGATAATGGTAAAGGATCTCCACCTTCCGCGGAAGCGTACCAAACAAAGTCTTCTACACTAACAACAAGATTCCCTAAGGTAACTCCATCATTAATACAGATAAAAGGCTCATTTAATACTACTGTAGGTGCCATAACCGGTGTTATAGTAAATGTAATAGTTGCATCATCCTGACCACATGCATCTGTAAAAACTATGTATAGATATGAGAAAGTGCCTTCACCTAAGGCTCCCACATCAATTAATCCATCTACTACCGTTTCTGATGTATCGATGTTTATAAATTCTCCAGTAAGCTGAGCATCGTTAGATAATAATCCAAATAGAGAAGTTGTGTAATCTCCTGCACAAACAAAAGTATCTATATCATTTCCTGCATTTGAGATAGGCACAATAGTTACTGATAATGTTGCACTCACCTCATCACATGCTCCGTTTGCTGCAATGGTATACACGTAGTCACCGCTCACTGCAGTCATTGGGTCAATAGAACCATCATTATCTGCTGTAGCATATCCTTCTGGACCAGACCAACTACCATTACTATCAGGACTTCCTCCTAAAATTGTAAATAAATCTACAACAGCCCCATCCTCACAAGCCTGAAAAGGACCTCCAGTTCCTGCATTACTACTTTCAAAAACAGTAAACGATAATGTTGCTGCATCTCCACAACCATCATCTGTAGTTGTTGTATATGTATAGTTAAATACTTGCTGCCCATCTACAGCAGGGACAGTAAATGGATTACTAACTACATCGCCAGTGACAGTATCTGTCCAAACTCCTTGTGTTCCAACGTAAACTACATCTGTCCCGTTAGTTTCTAATAGTGAAATTAGATCAATAGGATTTGTAAAACTATCATCACAAAGCTCCACTCCCGTAGTATCTTCTCCAGCATAATTTGTTGCAAAGAATGAAACCGTCACCGTAGCAGTTACCGCTTCACAAGCACCATTTGCGGCTATAGTGTAAACATAAGAGCCTTCTGCATTTACAGATGGGTCAAAGTTAGCTTCATTATCCGTAGTGGTATATCCATTAGGGCCAGACCAAATTCCATTTATGTCTGGTGTACCTCCTAATAATGTAAAGAGATTTATAGTGTTTCCATCTTCACAAGTTTCATAAGCTGCATCTATACCAGCATCACCTTGCTCAAAAACTGTAAAAGATAAAGTCGCTGTATCTTCACAACCACCACCTCCAGTAGTATAAATAAACTCAAAAGTTTGAGAATCTGTAATTGATGGTATTATAAATGGATTTACTATAACTGCTCCAGAGCTATCAGTCCAATCACCATTAGTATCTATAGTGTCTGTGCCGTTATCTTCTAGAAGTGTAATTAAATCTACAGTTGTCATTGTATTACATAACTCAACACCCGTAGTATCTTCCCCTGCATATATTGCATCTCCTAAAGTCACATCTACCGTTGCAGATGCTTCTAGACACGTTCCATTTGCTGGTACGGTATAAATATATGCACCCTCAACACTTGTTTCAGGTGTAAATAGAGCAACGTTATCTGTGGTTGTAAAACCATCAGGGCCAGACCAAGTACCGTTAGTATCTGGAGTTCCCCCTAAGAGAGTAAAAAGATCAACCTCAGCTGCATCACTACAAACTGCGAGCGGTCCACTTTCTCCTGGATCGTATTGCTCATAAACAGTAAAGCTTAGTGTAGCACTGTCTTCACATCCGTTTTCTGTTACCGTATTATATTCAAAGTTGAATAATTGAGAGTCTGTAATAGTAGGTATTTCAAAGTTATTATCAACTACGTCTCCATTTGCAGTATTAGTCCATACTCCGTTTGGACCTACATAAATAGGAGCTTCATCAGCATTTACTTCTAATAAGTCCGTTAGTACTAAAGGACTCTCTGTTTCACAAATCTCAAGATCTGCAGTGTCTTCTCCTGCGTAGTTTGCTGGGTTAACTATTATAGTGACAAGTGTAGATTGATCGCTACATGGGTGCTCCGCATTAACAGATGGGACACAATCATCACCTGATTCTGAGTATATTAATTCAGGGTGAAATACAACACAGTTATAGGAATCTTTTACAGTAAATCGAAAAACATAAGTTCCTGCTGAAGCATTAGAAATAAGTGAACTTAAAAAAATAGTTCCACGACTAGTATAAAATGCATCGCTATTAAAATCAGTCAAACTACAAAGCTCACCTAGATTTTCGCTTAAACCTAAATCTGATGGTCCAGAAACCAATTCCCACCCCGTACAAATATTGTTAGGATAGTCGTATTCTACTCCGTTTTCATTTGAAAAATTGATCAAATCATAGAGATCTAATGTAGTATTAGACTCGTCATCCACACAGAATTCCGGTACAACCTCTTGCTCAAAAGGTCTAATATATTCCATTATCACAAAGGTTACTGTTGAAGACTTACTTTGACACACTGAAGAACGACTTTCTACAGAGTAAGTAAACTCAAAAGATTCACATCCAAAACGCTGATTAGTAGCATAAAGCTCATCATAGATCTCCCTTATATTTATAACACTATCTGCAGGTCCAGAGATTTGACCAGTACTATCATTATTAGATGACCATAATCCTTCTATATCTTCATCAACTAGAAAATTATCATCTCTAAGATTAATATCCATGTCGTAGTTACCTGCTAATATTTCAGATTCACAAATTGTTATTTGATTTGCGTAACCAGAAAAAGGTTCTCGTACAACTGAAACTTTCACATCTGTTGATTGTTCGGATACGCAAGGTGAAATACCTTCTACTGTATAGCGAAAATCAAAAGTCTCTTCATCAACGAGGGGAGGTCCTTCTTGATAAGGAATATCTACCACGAGAAATCTATTTTGAGAAATAGCTATAAAATTAGAACTAGAACCTAAATATTCCCAAGTACCATTTAAATGTGGCGATGGGTTAGACAAAAGAGTTTCATAAAGATCAATTAAAGTAGGTTGAGGACATGTGCGATCACGCGTTTGACACACCTGAAGATTCACTCCACCTCCAGTAGTACTTGCTGCTGTTCCTGAGTAAGGTCCTAAAACTACATTAAATAAAAACTGCACATCATCTGGACATCCTGTAGCTCCATTAAGAAACTCAAATTGATAATCTGCAATATCTTCAGATGAGCTATCAAGATCCCATAAAAACAAGTCTCCTGTTACAACATCAAGCGCAAAATTAAAGTTAGGATCAAACCACATCCCATCTGCAGGAGTGATTGTTGTTCCGGTAATTGCAGAAAACTCTTCATAGAGATTTATGATTCCATCTGGAATTGAATCACCGTTACCATCTACAACAGTCATGTCGCACACAGTAAATGTCTCTACCTCGGCACACTGACTAAAAGCCGTTACCGTAGAGCATAACAATAAAGTAAGAAAAAGGTATAATTTCCCCATAGTTAAGTTGGATTAAGGTGCAACGAAGATAAATCAGACCGCTTATACAAACCTAATTTTATGTTAATTAATATCGACGAAATACACATTACTCTCGTTATACTACTTCGGTACTACTGATTGTCAGTTAATTACAAAATACCCATCTTCGCCTCACATCATAAATATAGAATAATTTGACAGTAATTCGCTGTAAATATGGACATTACCCTATGGAAAACACCTAAAATATCACTTCAAATTTAATTGTAAGAACATAAGAATTAGATAAGCTCCAAACTATAGTATAAATACAGTTAGACAAAAGACATAAAAAAAGTCTCACAACATACGTTGTGAGACTTTTCTATTATTGATTTGAAGATGTATGGGATATTAAATCATACGTCGCAAATAATTCCGCTTTCGCGAAAATGATTACTTCACTTCCTCAAAATCTATACTTCGACTTCGCTCAGCACAGGCTACTTAACTTCTTCGAAGTCTACGTCTTCCACATCACTAGCGGTATCTGCTCCTGCATCTCCTCCAGCTTGTACATCAGGTCCTGGTTGTCCAGCTCCTTCTGCTTGTGCTTTGTACATTTCTTCAGAGGCTACTTTCCAAGCTTCGTTGATTTTATCAAGCGCCGGAGTAATAGCATCTACAGACTTCGTTTCATAAGCTGCTTTCAATTCTGCAAGTGCATCCTCGATAGGCTTCTTCTTATCATCAGATAATTTATCGCCAAATTCAGTTAGTTGCTTTTCCGTTTGGAAAATCATACCATCTGCTTCATTGATTTTGTCTGCAGTTTCTTTTGCTTTTGCATCAGATTCAGCATTTGCTTCTGCCTCTGCTTTCATTTTTGCAATTTCTTCTTCAGAAAGTCCAGAAGATGCCTCGATACGAATATCTTGAGATTTTCCAGTAGCCTTATCTATTGCAGAAACTTTAATGATTCCGTTTGCATCAATATCAAAAACAACTTCAATTTGAGGTACTCCACGCTGTGCTGGTGGAATATCTGTAAGTTGGAAGCGTCCTATTGTATTGTTATCTGCAGCCATTGGTCTTTCTCCTTGTAGTACGTGGATATCAACACTTGGTTGGTTATCTGCCGCTGTAGAGAATACTTGTGACTTTTTAGTAGGGATTGTAGTGTTAGACTCAATAAGCTTTGTAAATACATTACCCATTGTTTCAATACCTAATGAAAGTGGAGTTACATCAAGAAGTAAAACATCTTTTACGTCTCCAGTAAGTACACCTCCTTGGATAGCAGCTCCTACAGCTACAACCTCATCAGGATTTACTCCTTTTGATGGTGCTTTACCAAAGAATTTTTCTACCGCTGCCTGTACTGCAGGAATACGAGTAGATCCTCCTACTAATATAATTTCATCTATATCACCTGTGCTTAATCCAGCAGCCTTAAGTGCTGTTTGACAAGGCTCGATAGTTCTTTTTACTAAATCATCAATAAGTGCCTCAAACTTTGCACGGCTTAATGTACGTACTAAGTGCTTAGGTCCAGATGCTGTTGCAGTAACATAAGGTAAGTTTACCTCTGTAGATGTAGATGATGAAAGCTCAATTTTTGCTTTCTCAGCTGCTTCTTTAAGTCTCTGTAGTGCCATAGGATCTTTACGAAGGTCCATGTCTTCCTCAGCCTTAAACTCATCTGCAAGCCAATCGATAATTTTTTGATCTACGTCATCCCCACCTAAGTGCGTATCACCATCTGTAGATAATACTTCAAAAACTCCGTCACCTAACTCAAGGATAGAAACATCATGCGTTCCTCCTCCAAAGTCAAATACAACGATTTTTTGATCTGTATCTTTCTTATCAAGTCCGTAAGCTAGTGCTGCTGCAGTAGGCTCGTTTATGATACGCTCTACTTTAAGACCTGCGATTTCTCCAGCTTCTTTAGTAGCTTGACGCTGACTATCATTAAAATAAGCAGGTACAGTAATTACCGCACGAGTTACATCTTGTCCTAAGTAATCTTCGGCAGTTTTCTTCATTTTTTGAAGAACCATTGCACTAAGCTCTTGTGGCGTGTATAAACGTCCATCAATATCAACACGTGGAGTGTCATTATCACCTTTTACAACATTGTAAGCACTACGATCTGCTTCTTTAGTACTATCGCTGTACTTGTTTCCCATAAAACGCTTGATAGAAGCAACCGTCTTTGTAGGGTTTGTTACAGCCTGTCTTTTTGCAGGGTCTCCCACCTTAATCTCACCGCCTTCTACAAAAGCGATTACAGATGGTGTAGTTCTCTTACCTTCTGCATTAGGGATTACCGTTGGTTCGTTACCTTCCATTACAGCAACGCACGAGTTGGTAGTACCCAAGTCAATTCCTATTATTTTACTCATTATATATGTATTTAAGTGTTATTAATTTTCAACAAACACAAATAGACAAGGAGTATGCCACTAGAGAAAGTATGACAAGGTGTCACAGCTAGGCATATGCAGCTTGATATTTTGAGACAGATGCGTGTATAATGTTGTTACGCTTTCGCGAAAGCGTACTTCTAACATTCTCCTATATATCTATAGCGTCAAATATGCATCTCTGTTACAGTCATAGAGTTTCATATAATTTGAAATAATTTTAACTTAACTTTTGTTTAATCAAATCGCAACAACGATAAACATAATGTATCTTTACATCAAACAACAAGTATTATGGCAACTACAAAGACACCGACTAAAAAAACAACTGCCAAAAAGAAAGCAGTTACTTCTACCATGATTATCTCTGCATATATGGATTATGTATTAGAACATGGAGAGGAGCCAAAGACTATATATAAATTTTGCAAAGACCTAAAAATTGACGAATCAGAATTCTATCAATTCTTTGGATCTTTTGATAACCTTAAAGCTGGCATTTGGAATGCTTTTCACACCAATACCGTAGCTGTGCTACATATGGACAGTGATTATGACAGCTATCCAAATAAGGAAAAGATGCTTTCTTACTTCTTTACGATGTTTGAGTTGCTCACAGCAAATAGAAGTTATGTGTTATTTTCTCTAGACAAGCACAAAAACATGCTTAAGAATATGAGTCAGCTCAAGGAGTTGAGAGGACATCTCACTTCATATGCATCAAACCTTATTGAAGCTGGCAATGACGATAAGAACTATAAGATTACAAAAAATCCTGTTCGTTTATTTAGCGAAGGAGCATGGGTACAATTCTTATTCTTATTAAAATATTGGATGAGTGATAACTCTCCAGGATTTGAGAAGACAGATGTAGCTATTGAAAAATCTGTCAATGCAATTTTCGACATTTTTGAGACTACACCTTTAGAAAGTATTATTGATTTTGGCAAGTTCTTGTTCAAAGAAAACTTTGGCTCAAAATCATAAAGACTAAGTTCTTAAATAATAAATTTTAATACACATCCCTCTTGGGGTTCCATATATGAAAACAATAGACCACATACCTACTAATAAACTCCAGAGAGCCTCTAAGCTCGTTACCACTGGCGTAAAAGTAGGCGCAAATTATGCCAAGTATTATGGCAAGAAAGTGGTTAATCCTTCCTTAACAAAGGATCAACTCAATGAAGATAATGCTGAGGATATTTATGACGGCTTAAAGAGTTTAAAAGGTAGTGCACTTAAGGTAGCACAAATGCTTAGCATGGAGAAAAATATTATGCCTAAAGCATATGTAGAGAAATTTTCTTTATCACAATTTTCAGTTCCCCCACTTTCTGCACCCTTAGTGCGTAAGACATTTAAAAAATATTTAGGTAAATATCCAGAAGATCTATTTGATACGTTTGCGGCTCAAAGTGTGAACGCGGCCAGTATAGGCCAAGTTCACCAAGCGACATTAAATGGGAAAAAACTTGCTGTGAAAATCCAATATCCAGGAGTCGCAGACAGTATCAGTAGTGATCTGGCATTAGTAAAACCCATTGCAAAAAAGATGTTTAACCTTCAAGGTGAAGGAAAAGAAAAGTTCTTTAAAGAGATAGAAGACAAGCTTCTTGAGGAAACAGATTATAACCTTGAGCTTGCTCAAAGTATTGCCATGACTGAAGACTGTGCAGCAATACCTAATCTTACTTTTCCTAAGTATTACGAAGAGTTATCAAGCGAGCGCATCCTTACTATGGACTGGATGGATGGCGAGCACTTAAGCGAATTTGTAGCACATAATACTAGTCAAGAAGCTGCCAATAAATTAGGACAAGCATTATGGGATTTTTACATGTATCAAATGCATGTGCTCAAACGTATACATGCAGATCCGCATCCTGGGAATTTTATGGTAGATAATGATAATAATCTTATCGCAATAGATTTTGGATGTATTAAACATGTTCCAGAGGACTTTTACATTCCTTATTTCGAACTAGCAGAGCCTGCAAATATTAATAATCCTGCTGTTTTTGAAGAGAAACTATATCAGCTAGAAATACTGAGAAAAGATGATGATGCAGATACTGTAACATTCTTTTCTGCACTCTTCCACGAGATGTTGAGTTTGTTTACACAACCCATGCAACAAGAAGATTTTGATTTTAGAGACAGTACCTTTTTTGATCAAATAGCAGTGCTGAGTGAGAAGTACAGTAAGGATACAGAAATACGCAAAATGAATGGAAATAGAGGAAGTAAGCACTTCTTGTATATAAACAGAACATTTTTTGGACTTTATAATTTGATGCATGACTTAAAGGCACAAATTAAGGTCAATAATTTTAAAAATTATATCGCTACAGACTCTGTAGCATAAATGGTAATAAGTGTACCGCAATCTTTGTGGTACTTTATTGGTTAGGTTGTTTTTTAAAAGAGCGCTTTTAGTCGGGCGCTCTTTTTTATGTCCTCATGTCATTAAACTATGCGTGCATAGCAATTGACACATTTACGCTTTATCTCCGCCGTGTAAAAAAGTATCTTTACACCCGAGAAATTGATTAGTACGCTTTCGCGAAAGCGTATCTACTCACAAAACCCTCTTTCAAACACACATCACACACTATGTATAATTCTAAAATTACCGGTCTTGGTAAATACGTTCCCGAAAACGTCGTAACAAATGATGATCTATCAAAACTGATGGATACTAATGATGAATGGATCCAAGAACGTACAGGTATAAAAGAAAGAAGACATATAAAAAAGGGTGATGGCAACTCTACTGCCAAAATGGGTGTAAAAGCTGCCGAAATCGCAATAGAACGTGCAGGCTTGACAAACAAGGATATCGACATGATTGTTTTTGCAACGCTTAGTCCAGACTATTACTTCCCTGGATGTGGTGTTCAAGTACAACACTTGATGGGTATGGAGACGGTTCCTGCACTAGATGTGCGTAACCAGTGTTCTGGTTTTATATATGCCCTTGCAACAGCAGATCAATTTATTAAATCTGGCATGTATAAAAATGTACTTGTCATAGGTTCAGAAAATCATAGTGGAGGTCTTGACTTTACTACTCGTGGCCGTAGTGTGTCTGTCATATTTGGTGACGGTGCAGGTGCCGCGGTACTTTCTCGTGAAGAGGACAATAGCAAAGGTGTTCTCTCTTCTCACTTACATAGTGAAGGCGAGCATGCACTAGAGCTTTCCCTTAAAGGGCCAAGTACAGAGCAATGGGTTCCTGAGCTTATAGAGGCTAATCCGCAAGAGGATATACCTTACTATCCTTATATGAACGGCCAGTTTGTATTTAAAAATGCCGTAGTACGCTTCTCTGAAGTAATTATGGAAGGTTTACAAAAGAATAACCTAGAGGTGTCAGATATTGACATGCTTATCCCTCATCAAGCTAACTTACGTATCTCGCAGTTTGTGCAGAAAAAGTTTAAGTTGAGCGATGATAAAGTGTACAACAATATCCAGAAATACGGTAACACAACCGCAGCTTCTATCCCAATTGCCCTTACCGAAGCTTGGGAAAATGGAAAAATAAAAGAAGGTGACACAGTTGTCCTTGCAGCTTTCGGAAGTGGATTCACTTGGGCTAGCTCCATTATAAAGTGGTAATTACTTGTAACTAGACATTGCTGTCAAATAAAAGTCCCATATAGTGAACTATGTGGGACTTTTTTTATGCGTTAAACATATCACTACCAATTGCTCCTGTTCACTAAGTTTTCAATATGCGCATAGTGATGGTTACTATGCCATGCGTAGTGTCCTAGGTTTTCTTCTAGGGTTACTACTTTATTTCCATCTGGATGAGTGAAAGTTCTATTGTACTGTGCTTCTGTCATTACTTTGAGTAATTGCACCAGTTTATGATGGATCACCTCAAGATGTCGCAAAGACCATTCTATAGGTGATGCTTCTAGATCTGGCAGCAATGTCCATGCCTTCTCATCATACGCCTTAATCACAGGATTATCTTCTGTAAGTGCCCATTTAAAACGTATATAACTATTGTGATGGCTATCTGCTAGGTGATGCACCACTTGTCTTACCGTCCATCCTTCTGGTCGGTAAGGAGTATCTAGCTGCTGGTCACTTAAATCCTTTGTAAGTGCTCGTAGTCTAGCTGGTAATTGGTCTAAAGTATCAATCCACGCTGTGAGATGCTCTTGAGTAATTTGCGCAGGTGCTTGAAATTTTCCTATAGGATATTGTAGTGTTTCCATATCATCAAAAATAGCAAAGCTTTGCGATACAAAGCATTATTGACTCAATTCCATAAAAAAAGATCTGACGCAAGTCAGACCTTTTTTAAATATATATCAAAAACTAATTACTTTACAGCAACAAGCTCTACGTCAAACACAAGCGTTGCATTTGGAGGAATTACTCCACCTGCACCAGCGCTTCCGTATCCTAAATCTGAAGGAATTACTAAGCGTGCTTTATCTCCTACGTTTAATAAAGAAATACCTTCATCCCATCCTGGAATTACTTGCCCTACTCCTAATTGAAAGTCAATAGGTTGGTTTCTTTTAAACGAGCTATCAAACACAGTCCCATCAGGAAGTGCTCCTTTATAGTGTACAGAAACTGTTTTACCTTTTTCTGCTTTTGCACCAGTTCCTTTTTGTATAATCTGGTAGCGTAGTCCACTAGCTGTAGTTTCAAAACCAGTTGCTAGCGCTTCGATTTCTGCAGCTTGTGCAGCTTTTTCTTCTTCAACACGTTTTGTTCTTGAACCTTCAAAAGTTCTAAAAGCTTCAACTGCGTTCCAAGCTTCTGCCTCTGCTCCTACTCTAATGATTTCGATTTTTGTCATCTCATCACCTTGCGCCACTGCATTTACAACTTCTTGTCCTTCTACAACGTTTCCAAAAACAGTGTGCTTACCGTCTAACCAGTCTGTAGGGATGTGTGTAATAAAAAACTGAGTTCCGTTTGTTCCAGGACCTGCATTTGCCATAGAAAGTTTTCCTGGAGCATCGTGCTTTAAGTCTGGGTGAATCTCATCATCAAATTTATATCCTCCATCACCAGTTCCTGTTCCTAGTGGGCAACCACCTTGAATCATGAAATCAGGAATTACACGGTGAAATTTCAAACCATCGTAATATGGAGTTCCTTGAGGCCTTTGAGAGTTCTCAAGGTTTCCTTCTGCTAGCGCTACAAAATTTCCTACCGTTCCTGGCGTCTTCTCGTGCTCTAATTTTAAAATAATTTCGCCTTTTGGCGTATGTATCTTTGCGTAAATTCCGTCTTTCATTATCCTTATTTTTAATGAGCTGCAAAGATACTATTTACTAGTGGGAAGGCAAATATGCTTGCGCGAAAATGTTATAAACCTCCACATTGTCAGCTTCAAGTAATGCAAAGCTTAACTTATAAGCCTTACAAACTGATTATCAATAACTAAGAGCGACAACTACCGCGCCACCTCAATCACCTCAAGATTCTCAATCTTGCCTGAATGAACCGTAAATCTGAGCATAGTGCGCACTTTATGAAAACCGTGCTTACCTATCGCTCCGGGATTCATATGTAGGAGGCCTCTTCTTTTATCTGGCATAACCTTTAATATGTGGCTATGCCCGCAAATAAAAAGCTTAGGCGGGTTACTATAAATCTCATCTCTAATAGCTGGAGAATATCTCCCAGGATATCCACCTATGTGAGTGATAAGAACATCTACTCCTTCACATACAAATCTGTTATTGAGAGGGAATTCTTGTCGTGCTTCTGTATCATCTATATTTCCAAAAACAGCTCGTAGCGGTTTCCGTTTTACTATAGCATCTGTTACTTTTAAGTCACCTATGTCACCTGCATGCCAGACCTCATCTGCCCAATCTACGTGACCCAAGATATGATCATCTATGTAACTATGTGTATCGCTTAGTAGGAGTATCTTTTTCATTTGAGTGCGCTTTCGCGAAAGCGTATATTTGCCACAAAAATACAACACAGTGCGTTATTTTATCGAGCTTTCTTACTTTGGAAAACACTACCACGGCTGGCAGCGTCAACCTAATGCCGTTACCGTGCAAGAAACGATAGAGAAAGCACTATCTATGATTTTGAGAAAACCAGTCCAAATCATGGGTGCTGGACGCACTGACGCTGGTGTACATGCAACACAGATGTATGCGCATTTTGATTGGGATGGCGAGCAGTTTACTACTCAAGAAAGCATAGAAAAACTTATCCATAAATTCAATCGTCTTTTACCAAAAGATATAGCCTTTAAACGCATTTTTCAAGTGGCAGACAAAGCACATACACGTTTTCACGCCACTAGTAGATCTTATGTGTATCGCATAGGGAAAGAAAAAAACCCTTTTACATCAGATCACGCCCCAACAGTACGGAATGAAGTGCATATTGAAGCCATGAATAAAGCGGCAGCGATACTGCTTGACTATAATGATTTTGAGTGTTTTTCTAAATCAAATACTGACGTGAACACCTATCTTTGTGATATTACACGTGCAACGTGGATAGAGACAGAAGATGAGTATCATTTTCACATTACGGCAAATAGATTTTTACGTAATATGGTACGAGCCATTGTAGGTACTTTACTAGAAATAGGCGAAGGAAAGAGAGACATCGCATGGATGCACGAAGTAATAACTGGCAAGAGTAGATCACAGGCTGGAAAATCAGTTCCCGGACGCGGTTTATACTTGACAGAGATTTTATACCCAGAAACAATTTATAAAGATCATGGCAGAGACTAAAGGAAAAGCTTTTGATACGCAATTATTTAAACGTCTACTCGCTTTTACGACACCGTATCGCAGTAGATTATATATAGCTGCTATAGCTGCCGTAGTACTCTCACTTTGTGCTGCACTACGCCCATATTTCCTTAAAAACGCCATAGATTTAGGGATATCACAACGGTCTAGTGATGACTTATTCTTTTATATGAGGCTCATGGCCGCTGTACTCTTTGGCGAAGTTCTCTTTCAATTACTATTTATTTATTTTTCTAACTGGATAGGCCAACAAGTAATTAAGGATATAAGAGTAAAACTCTTTGACCACATGCTTACGTTCAAGATGCAATATTTTGACAAGTCGGCAGTGGGGAGATTAGTAACTAGGGCCGTAGGTGATATTGAGACCATCTCAAGTATTTTCTCTCAAGGTCTCTTTATGATTATTGCAGATTTATTGAAGATGAGTGTTGTGCTTGCATTCATGTTTTATGAGAGCTGGAGACTTACGCTCATTGTTCTTGCTGTTTTCCCGGTGATTTTATATGCAACACGTGTATTTCAAAAAGCGATGAAAGTAGCCTTTGAGGAAGTACGCACGCAAGTAGCAAACCTCAACACTTTTGTACAAGAGCGCGTGACTGGGATGAAAATCGTACAGATTTTTAACCGTGAAGCTATAGAGCATAAAAAATTCCAAGCGATTAATAAAAAACATATGGATGCGTGGAACAAGACGGTATGGTATAACTCCATCTTCTTCCCTATTGCAGAGATATGTACTTCTGTCACCATAGGTCTTATTGTGTGGTACGGTGGTCTTAAGGCTGCACAAAGTGATGTTATCACCATAGGATTAATAACAGCATTTATAAGCTATATCCAGATGCTTTTTACACCACTTAGACAGATAGCAGATAAATTCAACACCTTACAAATGGGAATGGTTGCTGCAAATCGTGTTTTTGGTATTTTAGACACACAGTCTTCTATACAAGACATAGGAACCTTAGAACTTAACAACGTACAAGGTAAAATAGACTTTAAAGACGTAAGATTTTCTTATGTAGAGAATGAAGAGGTACTCAAAGGAATATCACTCACCGCAGCACCAGGACAAACCATTGCTATTGTAGGATCTACGGGAGCTGGAAAATCTACTATCATTAACTTGCTTAGTAGGTTTTATGAGATAGATAGCGGTAAGATATTACTAGACGGAACAGACATTAAAGACATAAAACTAAACAATCTTAGAAATGAGATTGCTGTCGTATTACAAGACGTATTCTTATTTGCCGACACTATCTTGAACAATATCACGCTTAACAATCCTGACATTTCTGAAGAAACGGTGATAGAAAGTGCTAAGACTATTGGCGTTCATAAATTTATTTCTAGCCTTCCTAATGGTTATCACTACAATGTAAAAGAGCGTGGCTCTATGCTTTCTAGCGGCCAGCGCCAGCTTATTGCTTTTTTAAGAGCATATGTGAGTAATCCTTCAATTCTTGTTCTTGATGAAGCTACTTCATCTGTAGACTCACACAGCGAGCAGTTAATCCAAAAAGCGATTAATAAAATTACTAAAGGAAGAACCTCTATTGTGATTGCTCACCGTCTTGCTACTATTAAAAAAGCAGATCAGATTATTGTGATGGAAAAAGGTAAAATCATCGAGCAAGGAACACATAAAGAACTTCTTGCTAAGGTAGATGGACATTATCGTAACCTGTATGAAGTACAATTTATGCAAGCAGAAGCTAGCTAGACGTTACTATTGATACGCTGGGCACATTTTCGCGAAAGCGTCTAAAATCTGTAATAATTAAATCACATTACCCTGCTCAAAAGTCACTAGCGAAACTTCCTCCTTTTTACCCTTAAGAAGCTCATCACCCATAGATAATACTCGTGTAGTGCCTGGCAACTTAGGAAGTATGTTTGCAAAAGCCTTAGATGCAAGGATATCTACACCCTTCTCATTACACATGCTCTGGATACGAGCTGTAGTATTAAGTACATCTCCAGAAAAGGCGATATCTCTCTTTATTTTACCCAGCTCCCCCACAGTCACCTGGCCATAATGAAAGCCAACTTTAAAATCTGGCAAAGCATTGTAACGCTTGTAATACTTTACAGATTTCTTGTAGATGGTATTTTTCATACGATAATAGCAGCGCAAGGCATTTGCATTTTTTACACCATTTTTCATCTTCCAGGTGATGACAACCTCATCGCCTACGTATTGATACACTTCACCCTTAGTTTGCATAATAGCTGGTGCGATATCATTAAAAAAGTCTTTTAAGAAATTGAAGTACTCTTGTTCGCCCAGCTTTTCGGCAATTCTGGTGGCGTCTCTAATATCTGCAAACATGAAAATACGCGTCTCAGTTTTAGGATGAAAATAACGCCCCATCAAGTAATCTGGAAAAACGCCTGGACCATACTTATCATTAATCATAAGGATGATGAGCGTTAGAATGACAATAAACAACCACACCACAAAATTCTTAATAAATATGTGCTCGGTATAAAAGGAAATCACGCGGTCATAAAGCAAATCACTTGTAAGTTGTAAGCCTAGGTAATCTGCATAATAGTAATATGCTCCTACGGTACCTACAATAAACGCAATAATCACATAGAGTAATGTTATGTAAATAAGCGCTCTCCAGAAGGCATATTTACGCAGCCACAGCTCCATAATATTTACGGTAAAAATCCCTCCTATTAAACCTGCCATTATTGACACTAGTAGATTTGCCTTGAAGGAAACTTCAAAATCAAAATCTGACGTAAGCGCATCTGCAGATACGAGTGTTGCGTAGTCATAAAGGAAAATAATATTTGCAACCAGCATCCACGCAAAGAGAATCCACAAGGCACGCCTTACGTAGAATAGGATTTCGTTGTTGGTAAGTTCTCTTTTAAGTAGTTTCATATATAATCTTATGCTGCGTCTATCAAAGTACCTTATATATACTAACAATCATTGCTCGTTTAAGAGAGATTTATGAGAAAAAGTATTTTTACTACGCTTTCGCGAAAGCGTACTCCTACTGAGGTCTATTTTTAATCATATCTGGAGTGATCTCCAGCTCATACTCTAGACGTTTAAGGCTGTCTTGTTTTATGGAGTCTTGTTTTATTTTTTGCTCTGCCTGTTCTTGGCTGAATTTCAAAATTTTACCTATAAAATTGCTGTCGTCTATTTCTTTTTGACCGTTTTGATTCACATTAATTGCAGACTTAAAACTTAGGGCAACTAATGGCAAGCTCAACACACAAGAAAAAACTGTAAATATTAAAAAGAAAAAGAGCGTCTTTACAAGTACACTCGTCATGGTGAGTTTAAACAGTCTTTTAAGTACGTAAACAGTATAAAATAGCATTAATAAAAATACTACTACACTTAGAATATTAAGTACAGTAGGACTCCAGATAAATGCAATTTGCATTACAACACTTATCATAGAGAAGTGACTGTAGACATATAAATAGATTACAAAGTGCTCTACTAGATTATATTTTTTATAATTCCAAAAGACAATTTTAGACATTAATGCAAAAAAAGGAATTATCAAAAACATATATAGTGATTGATTCTCCATAAGAAGAGTGGAAATACTTTCTTGTAGCTCTAGCTGTGTCTGGGATATAGACTCATCATTAACAAGCTTTTGTGCAGTCATATAGTTATCCCAAAACCAACCCTTAAGTAAGTAATAATAAAAACTAGTAAATGTGATCGCAATCGCAAAGTAACTAAAAGCAGGAAGGTACTTCTTGCGCATTCCATTTATGTAACCACCTATTACGTCTTCTGGCTGGCGAAACAGCGCCACAAATGTTTTTACAAAGGAATTTTCAAGATTGAAAAACCTGTCAAAGAAATCTTCTAGTAAGTTACGCCACGTGAGTTTATTGTAAATACGCTTACCACCACAGTGTGAGCAAAACCTTTGATCTAGCGCTATAAATTGTTCACAATTTATACAGGTGTCCTTTACTTCTAATTGGTTCTGTTTCTTTTTTAGAGCTTTTTTCTCAGCGCGAGATAACTTAGACATAGGTTGGTTTTAATATTCAAAAGATTAGTTAAGAGTATCTTTTACGATTTGCACAGCTGCTTTGATACTATCTGCACGTATGGAGTCCTTTGCTTTTGCAGCGGCTTCTCTAGCTGCTCTGGCTATTTCAGATTGCTGTTTTACATCTGCTACAAACTCATCAAGCATACCAGTGGCATACATAATCCCGCCCACGGCACTCATAAAAAGGCATGATAACGGTAATAGTATAGCTAGAAATAGTATAGTTTTAAGTATAGCCTTTTCTATTGTTAAGTCAAATATCCTATAGAGTACATAAATCGTATAAATTATAGGAAACACACTAGTCACCACTCCTAAAATTATTTGCGCCATATTTGACCAGATGAAGAGCATACCAAGTACAGACATCAAAATCTGAACCTGAGAATAGGTGTATAAATAGATGACTATATGTTCTATAAAGTTGTATTGCTTATAGTTCCAAAAAACCAGTTTTGAGATTACAGCATACAGCGGAATGCACAGAAAACTGAAGAGACTTTGATAATCAAACACAAAGTCCATGTAATCACTCAATATTGTAGTATCAGGGGATTTGAATCCGCTAGCAAATCCATTTGAAAACTCAGAGAAACTCTCAGAATCAATAAACCAATTTCTAAAGAAAAAGGTATAAATACTCGTGATGGTAAGTGCTACAGCAAAATACCCAAAAGCAGACATGTACCTTTTTCTAAGACCTTCTACATAGCCATGAATTACATCTTCTGGTGCAGTAAATAATACGATAAAGGTTTTTAAAAATACATTCTCAATATTGAGAAAACGCTCTGTGAAGTCCTCTAGAAGATTACGTGTATTGAGTCTGTTATACATACGCTTTGCTCCACAATGAGAACAGAATCGCTGGTCTAGTTGTAATGGGGTTCCGCAGTTTTTACAGTGATCAGAAACTATGAGAGCATCTTTCCTTTTTTTAGCAGGCGTACTACTCTTTTTATCTATTTTACTATTATCTGATGGTTTTTTAGACATAGCGTTACATCAATTCTTCTTCTAATAAAACACGCAGCTCATCTATAGTATCAAAGAGTACAAACTCACCATCCTTTATATAATTTATAGCACCACTTTCTTCACTTACCACTAGTGCAAGTGCATCTGTTTTTTCTGTAATACCTACAGCTGCTCGGTGTCTAAGTCCAAAGCGTAAAGGAATATTGCGTTCTTGAGTTACAGGTAAAATTACACGAGTTGCTGTTATTTTATTATCCTCAATAATCATTGCACCATCGTGTAACGTAGAGTTCTTATAGAAAACACTTTCTATAATAGGTCTGTTTACCTCAATCTCCATACGGTCTCCCGTATCTTTTACAAACTCAAGACTTGTTGCTCTCCTTATAATGATAAGTGCACCTGTCTTTGTATTACTCATATTCTCACAAGCTCCTAGAATTGCATGAATATCTAGATTGAGAACACCTTCTTTTTTTGAAAAATTAAAATTCTTAAATAGTCCGCCCTTCGTGAGGTTTGTGCTTCCTATGAGTAATAAAAACTTTCTAATCTCTTGCTGGAACACTACAATGAGCGCAAACATACCTACGCCTATAAACTGCCCTAGTATAGTACTAAGCATTTCCATTTTGAGAAGTACTGTGAGTTGCCAGATAAGGTAAATTACCACAATACCTATAAATATATTTATAGCTACTGTACCCTTAACGAGCCTGTATAAGTAAAACATCAAGGTAGCAACGAGAAAGATATCGATACCGTCTAAGATGCGCAGATTTTCTAAAATTTCCAATAGTCTAGGATTTACGTAAAAATAGCAGAAAAAGGGAGAGCAAAAAATCTAGCACCTAAAAACTTAATTTTAAGTGGCACTACTTTGATTCTGCGGTCTTTACTTTCGGCTTACCTGTATACTGTGATCCTAACGCTTACTGATATTTAAGAATTTTAAAAGATAAATTTATTGAGTCACGCTTTCGCGAAAGCGTACTAATCCTACTACACTATTTATGATTTCCACTTGATATTACAACCCATACTTGGCTTTTGGAGGGTAGATTGTGGCTTACTATTGAAAATGTTATCTAGCGCCTCTCTAAGGTCACGTCCATTTACAGGAATTCCATTACCCGGACGACTATTATCAAGCTGACCACGATACACGAGCTTGTCATTAGGTCCAAAAACATAGAGATCTGGAGTACATGCCGCCTTATAGTTTTTTGCTACCTCTTGCGTTTCATCAAGTAGATAAGGAAATGTGAAGCTGTTTTTACGAGCATTCTGCCACATCATCTCTGGCCCATCTTGAGGATACTTAACGATATCATTACTGCTTATGGCAACAAATCCAAAACCAAGCACGCGATAATCATTTGCGATACGCACAATCTCATCTATCACATGAATAACAAAAGGACAGTGATTACATATAAACATCACCACAGTACCGCGTTCTCCTTTAATATCATGATAACTACACAGCTGGTTAGTAACGGTATCTATAAGTTGAAATTCTGGGGCTTTTGTGCCCAGCTCGAGCATATTAGATGGAGTGAGTGACATAATCTTTATTGTTTATTAAATGTAGTTTCTTGCACAGTAGCGAGCGAAGTTATTACCCTACTATCTCATAAGACGGTAAGCTACTTAAAAAGTTACGTTTTTATAAAATCAAAAAGCCACTTTCCATAAATGAAAAGTGGCTTTTATATAATTTACTTCTTACTAGATATAAATAATATCGAGTAAAATTATTTAATCATCTCGTAAGAACGTTTGATAAAGCTAGTAAGCTCCTCACCTTTAAGTAGGTTTTGAGAAAGCTTTGCTAGATCAAATGATTGCGTGATTAAACGCTTCTTAGTGTCTTCTGAGTCTGCATTAAGAATTTCTGACACAAGTGCATGATTACCATTTACTACGAGGTTGTACATCTCTGGCATATTACCAAACATGTTCATACCGCCACCGCCAGTTTGCTGCATCTCTTTCATACGACGCATAAACTCAGGTTGTGTAATGATAAATGGCGCATCATTACTATCCATTGCTTCTACTTGAACCGTATAAGAAGTAGTTCCTATCGCCTCAGTAATGGTAGTTTTTACAGTTTCCATCTCCTCATCAGAAAGTTTAGAAATCTCTTCTTCTTCTTTCTTGATTAGGTTATTGATATGATCTCCATCTACACGTACGAAGCTCACATTCTCTTTACTTGTCTCCAGTTTTTGGATTAAGTGCGGTACAATAGGAGTATCCAGTAATAGTACTTCATATCCTTTTGCTTTTGCACTTTCTATGTATGAGTGTTGTGCATCTTTATCACTTGCATAAAGCACCACCATTTTACCATCCTTATCGGTCTGGTTGTCTTTTATTTTTGCTTCAAGCTCTTCCCATGTAAAGTAAGAATCATCTACTGTAGGGTATAAAGCAAACTTATCTGCTTTTTCAAAGAATTTATCTTCAGATAACATTCCGTACTCGATTACGAGTTTAATGTCATTCCATTTCTTCTCAAAATCTGCTCTATCGCTATTAAATAATGACTTAAGCTTATCTGCTACTTTACGTGAGATATAACCAGAGATTTTCTTTACGGCACCATCTGCTTGTAAATAGCTACGTGATACGTTAAGTGGAATATCTGGAGAGTCTATTACTCCGCGCAACATTGTTAAGAAATCTGGAACAATACCTTCTACATTATCTGTTACAAAAACTTGGTTTTGATATAACTGTATGCGATCCTTCTGCATGTTCATATCCTGTCCTAACTTAGGGAAGTATAAAATACCTGTTAGGTTAAAAGGATAATCTACATTTAAATGAATGTTGAATAATGGCTCATCAAATTGTGATGGATATAATTCTTGATAGAAGTTCTTATAATCTTCATCCTTTAGATCTGCAGGTTGCTTAGTCCATGCTGGTTCTGGGTTGTTGATGATATTATCTACCTCTTGTGTAGGTGCTGGATCTTCTTCTTTTGCATCTTCTGGCTTAGGAAGTGTTTCTGTTTTCATACCAAACTTAATTGGCACTGGCATAAACTTGTTATACTTAGCTAGTAATCCAGAGATACGATTTTCTTCAAGAAACTCTAAGCTATCATCTGCAATGTGCAGTATGATTTCTGTTCCTCTGTCTGTTTTATCTGCCGCTTCAAGTGTGAAGTTAGGACTACCGTCACACGTCCAGTGCGCTGCTGGCTCATCTTTATAAGACTTTGTGATAATCTCTACGGTAGATGCTACCATAAAAGCAGAGTAGAAACCTAGACCAAAGTGACCTATAATTCCAGTATCCTTTGCACCTTCTTCATACTTATTTAAAAACTCCTCTGCTCCAGAAAATGCAAGTTGGTTGATGTACTTTTCAACCTCATCTTGTGTCATACCAAGACCTTGATCGATAATGTGAAGTTTCTTTCCTTCTTTATCAATCTTAATCTCAATTTTAGGATTTCCATAATCTACACTAGCCTCTCCTATTGAAGTTAAGTGCTTTAGTTTAAGTGTTGCATCTGTTGCATTTGAAACGAGCTCACGAAGAAAGATCTCGTGATCACTATATAAGAACTTTTTAATAAGCGGAAAGATATTCTCTACCGATACATTAATTTTTCCTGTTGACATGTTATATGTGTTTTAATTTGTAATAATTCTTTCTCGCTTAAAGCGAAAAAAGTACCACAACGACATAAGTGACAAACTGACATTTTACAACCTTTTAAAGATAGTCCCTTCTTGTATCTATCTCGTTATACACCTACAATGACAGAGTTTTAAGTGTGAGTAATAACGCTTTCGCGAAAGCGTATAAAAAAACATCCAGCATCTATACGATACTGGATGTCTTATATATTCTTAAGCTAAGCTATATCCTTTATAGATTAGCCGTTAATTTGTCAATAGAAGGGTATTTTACTGCTTTCACATTAGATACATCATAACCAGAAAATCGCTTCATATAGCTACGTATGTTGGTACCAAAGGCATCTGCAAAACCTGTTTCTCCACCAGATCTTAAAAATTTCTTCACACTGCCAGGTCCAGCAAGGTGAGCTGCGGCAAGTATACCGGACTCCGTCACTCGTACTCCTGCAATCCATCGTCCTTCAAAACGCTTAATATCACGTCTTAGAACCCATTTATTACGGGAAGCATTTAATAAAAAAGCCTGTTCTTGAAGTAGTGGATCTTCTAAAAACTCAGATCCATCTGTAATACCTAAAAGGTCAAGCGTGGATGCTCCAAACTGGTATTTCCCAAGGTAACCAAAACTGTTTATCGTTAAGTAATCACCTCTCGATTCTTTAAAAGCGAGTGCTTCTTTAAAACCTGTATAATTTTTTCCGGTAAGTGGGGTGGGGTTAAAAACAAATGGAACTTCTTCAGTTTCATTAGGAAGGGCAACACTGTAATCTAGAGATGTTCCATCTGTAGTATAGTGAGTAAAATCATATGTTTCGTCAGATGTTGGGGAAATCATCAGAATACCTAACATAAAAGGTAATACAGTAACTTTAGTCAAGTTTCTTAGCATAGGGTTGCTTTTCGATCGCCAAAAGGTCATAATTAAAACCTTTCTTAAAGTGCTCTCTATTTCGGCGCGCAAAAATACAACTATCTTGAGTAACCAGCAAGCCTCATCGGCAAATCACTCAAAAGCACTGTTCCGTGCTCATTTACTTGTATTTACGAGGCTATTTACACCTCTTACAACACCTAACAGACTTAAAAACGCTCTCTTTTCTACAATCAATCTCACTCCAAAACGTCAATTTACACTACTAGACGATACAATAACAGTGCAAAAGTAGACCAGAAAACTCCCTCAATAGCAAGACATAACACTACTTTAACATAAGGCATTCAACTATATAGACCCTTAAATAATGCGCAATAAAAAACCCAGACCTATTAGTGTCTGGGTTTTTAGTAATTATAAAGTAGCTTTTGCCGACGCATTTGCGGGGATAATTGATGTATCAAAGTTGCCAAAGCGACTTAGATAAGATGTGAGAGGTACATTATTTGCATCTGCAAATACATCTTCACCACCAGAGTCAAGAAATTTCTTAACGTTTCCAGCTCCGCATAAATGTGCCGCAGCTATGAGACCACTTTCGGTAACTTTATGACCTCCTATTGTTTTACCATCAAAGGCGTTGATATACTCACGTAAAACATATTTATTCCTTGCAACAAGCGCATCAAAGGCACTTTCTTGCATGGCTGGAGAGCTCATAAAATCTCTTGCACTGTCTACACCTACCCACTTAAGAGTAGATTGACCAAACTGGTATCTGCCTTTATAACCAAGTCTGTTTACTGCAAAATAATTACCACTGGACTCACTAAAAGCTAAAGCTTCTTTAAAGCCTATATACGATGTTCCTAGAACAGGACTATTAAATCCTCCTGGAAAATCGGGTACAAATGATTCAAGCGTAGGAGTTACAAAAGTATCTGCCTGGTTTTTGAACCACATTGCGGCTATCGCATTGCCCTTATCATCTTTTACAATGAAACCTGTAGATATTATAAATAACACAGGTAGCAATACTACTAATAGTAAATAACGTCTCTTCATATAATGAATCGAATTAAAGTTTACAATTACCGACCACTTAGTGTGATCTAATCTTTAGTAATTCTCATAAGAGCTTGCAAGCGCGGCTTGCCATTATTCTATTGTAATTAAAAGAACATATTCCTAATAATAGGAATTTTCTGTTAACCGCGTCTCTATGAGAATCACGGTAACAACTTCAATGTAAGGAGGTTTAGTGTGTTAAGAGCATCATTTAATACCTCTTAACATGAAAGTTAACAAGGACTTAACGATTGATGCCCTTATTATTAATCCAGCGTCTGTATGCCGCGCTATTTGCGTTGTGTTGTGACAATGTCTTAGCAAACTTGTGATATCCAAAGTTTTCTACATCTGCTACAAAGTAGTAGTAGTTATGCTTTTCTGGATTGAGCACGGCCTGGATAGCCGTTACATCTGGCATGAATATAGGTCCTGGAGGAATACCTCTATTTCTATAAGTATTATACGGAGAGTCTACTTCTAGATCTTTATACAGCACACGTTTTATTACCATGTCCCAGTCATTCTTTTCTCTCTTTACGGCATAAATAACAGTAGGATCTGCATCTAGTTTTATGCCATCTCTAAGTCTGTTTAAATACACACCAGCTACTCTAGGTCTTTCGTCAGTTTTGGCAGTTTCCTTTTGCACAATGGCTGCTATTGAGTATACTTCTTGCGGAGTTAGATTAAGCGCTGCTGCTTTGGCTAATCTCGTGGCATTCCAGAATTTTTTATACTCACTTAGCATTCTTGCTCTAAAATCTTCTGCACTCGTGTTCCAGAAAAACTCGTAGCTATTAGGGATATACATGGTAAGTGCAGTATCATTATTAAAGTCATGCTCTCTCAAGAAGTTTGTATCTAGCATCGCTGTTATAAGCGATGTACTGTCTGCTTCTATTTGGGTTGCTACTCTACCCGCCATATCTTGTAAACGCTCTTGGTTATTAAAAGCCACTTTTACAGGTGTATTTTTAATACGGATGGTATTGATAATCTCATTATTACTCATCCCCTTTTTTATAATGTAATGACCAGGTCTTACATTATCATTATATCCTTTCTTTTCGGCTACAGTAATAAAAGAATCTTCGTCTTTTAAGAGTGGTGAGAGATCTGCAACCACATCATTAAAAGCAGATCCTGTTGCGATGTATAAGTGCGCGCGATCATTGTTAAAGGCAGTGTTGTCAGAAAAAATAGAAGTGTATACTGTGTAAGCAAATACGCCTCCTATAACAATGCCTATGGCAACTATAAGTAGTAAAATCTTTTTAATGTACATCTAGAATATGTGTTGGTATAGTAATTCGTTTATATATGATTCTTTTCCTGTAGTGAGACTACGTTTACGTCTCCACTGTTTTTTAATACCTATTAACTCAAAACCTGCTTTTTCAAAAAGTGCAATACTCGCCTTATTATCCTCTTCTATATTAGCATATAGTTGGTGTAAATTCAGATGTGTATTGCAGTAATTTTTGAGAAGGTTAATACTCTCTGTGGCATAGCCTTTTCTTTTGTGTTCTTCTCCTGCAATCACAATACCTATACCTGCTCGCAAATTATGAGGATCAAAGTCAAATACATCAATAAGACCTACAGAACTATGTGAAGTACTATCACATATGACTAAACGTAGCTGACGTACGTCAAAGATATCACGGTGGCTGTTTGCTAAGTATTCTTTGAGCACATATTTAGAAAACGGAACCAGCGTCTCTCCCACACTCCATAAACCTTCATCATTTTCTACACGATACACGTGATCAATATCTTCTGGTTCAAGTGCTCTTAAATAGCAATGGGTGCCTTGCAATGTCTTCATTACCATTCTCCTTTAAAAACAAATGTTGCAGGACCTATTAAATAGATATTTGAATATCCATCATTCGTTTTATCAAACTGTACAGACAGTTTCCCACCTTGTACATCTAGCGCTACTTTATTGCTAGTTGTTAACCCATTTGTGTGTGCTGCGAGAGCAACAGCTGTAACTCCGGTACCACAACTCAACGTCTCATCCTCTACTCCACGCTCGTAGGTGCGCACTGCAAAATGAGCATTATCTAATTGCTGTACAAAATTGATGTTACTACCCGCTTCACCATATAAACTACCGTAACGCAATGCTGCACCTTCGGCTTTTACGTTTACTTTTTCTACATCGTCTACCATTGCAATGTGATGTGGTGACCCTGTATCTAGAAAAGTATATTTAGGCTCTTTCTTAATTTCAGATACATCTTGCATTTTCAGCTGCACGATATCGTCTTCTATGCTTGCCTCGTGTAAACCATCTATCGCTTCAAAGGTTGCCTTATTTTCTATAATAGATAACGCTTTCGCGAAAGCTACCAAGCAGCGTCCACCATTACCGCACATGCTACTTTCATTACCATCTGCATTATAGTACACCATTCTAAAATCTGCCGAAGGGTGATTTTCTAACAGCATCAAACCGTCTGCTCCTATGCCAAACTTTCTGTCACAGAGCTTTGAGATGAGTTTGGTATCATCTTTGGGAAAGTATTGAGTACGGTTATCTATGATTACAAAATCATTGCCAGTACCTTGATATTTTGAAAATGGGATTGTCATTTTTAATGCTTTATTACGACAAAAATAGCAAATCTCGATTTCGTTTCTCGTGTTAAATGGCAGTTAAATAGAAACCGTGGAGATACTAAATTTTTAATTTTAACGATTATTGAATAAATGCAACGGACTATGAAAAAAATCGCAGGAACACTTTTAATCGCCGTACTAGCAGGCGCAATCACGCTAGGATCATATAAACTCTTTATTGAGCAGCCTACACAAGTAGCTTCTTACCCTACTCAAATAGATAATACACCTACTTATAAACCGGTCAATTATGAAGCACTCACTGCTGCTGCAAGTGGTGTAGATTTTACAGAAGCTGCCGAAAGAACGGTAAATGGAGTGGTACACGTTAAAAACGTACAAGAATATAGACAACCTCGCAACATGATGGAATATCTGAGAGGTGGCGGCCAGGCAAACAAAGGTATTGTAGGTGCAGGAAGTGGAGTTATCATCTCTGGCGATGGCTTTATAATCACAAATAATCACGTGATAGATGGCGCTACAGAAGTTGAAGTCACTTTAAACAACAATAAAACCTTCATGGCAGAAGTGGTAGGTAAAGATGCAAAGGCAGACATTGCAATATTAAAAATAGATGCTGGTGAAGAACTTCCTTATATCCCATTTGGCGATAGTGATGGTACCAAAGTAGGAGAATGGGTACTTGCCGTAGGTAATCCTTTTAACTTAACCTCTACAGTAACCGCTGGGATTGTATCTGCAAAAGCTCGTGATATAGACGAGCGCGATGCAAACTACCAGTCCTTTATACAAACAGATGCAGCTATCAACCCTGGAAATAGCGGTGGAGCTTTGGTGAATATTTTTGGTGAGCTCATTGGTATTAATACTGCCATCACCTCACAAACTGGGTCCTACGTAGGATACGCATTTGCCGTACCTTCAAATAATGCTCGAAAGATCATGGAAGACATTATGCAGTTTGGCTCTGTCCAAAAAGGAATCTTGGGAGTTAGTGGCGGTACACTTACAGCCGAAATTGCAAAAGCCGAAAACCTAAAAACTGCCGAAGGCTTTTATGTTGCTGGTGTAGAGTTTGAAAGTGGCGCAGAACAAGCAGGATTAAAGACTGGAGATATTATTAAGAAATTAGACAATATTAATATTACAAAATTTTCTGACTTAACTGGATACATTAACTCAAAGCGACCTGATGATGTTGTTCAAGTTGAAATATTAAGAGACGATACTAAAATGACATTGCCTGTCAAACTAATAAAGTCAATCACTTTTGACATTGAGCGATTAGGCATACAAGTAAAAAATGCATCGCCAAAAGACCTTGCAAAATACAAAGCTAAAAATGGTGTAGTAATAAGCCAGACGCTTACAGAAGCAATGAAACGTTATAGAATTGAGGGACTTGTAATCTCAGAAATAGATGACGTGATGGTAAATTCTATAGAAGATGTAAAGAACATCTTTAAAAACAAAAGTGTAAATGAACCTGTAAGTATCGTTTTTGTAGATCAAAAAGGAGAACGCAACCGCTTTATCTTCGATTAATAATTAGACACATAAAAGTGAATAACCCTTCCATACCGGAGGGGTTATTTTTTTACATCAAATTCGACAACGAAATCGTTTGCGTACCCACTTAAAATATATACTTTTGCCGCAAAATTTAAGTGTATTTACATTTTCGTAAAACCAAAACAAACCTTTTAACTACATCGTAATGAGTCAATCAGAAACGTACGAAAAAGAACTATCCTTTCAAGCAGATCGCCGTAGAGCAACTGTAGAATTTATTAAAATTGCTAGTGATTTATGGTACGACAGCGCCATAGAACTTGTAGTATTTAGAAATCAAGTAATGGATCGCAACGTGAGCCAGATTCTAGATTTACACGAGTATGCAGGTGCCTTTGTAGGGAAGCCTATCTCAATTTTTGATAGTGTAGAAATTGCTGAAGCAATCAAGCAACTTAACCTTCCTCCGTCTAAGCTTGATATTGGTAAACTTACTTATGAGTATCACCTAGAGGATAATGCAAATGCAACTAGTTTTGTAGCGCAACGCTTAAAGCCTGCCGAAAATGTAACTCCTATCGAACCTAAAGATGTTGTTCTTTATGGTTTTGGACGCATAGGTCGTCTTGTTGCAAGAGAGTTAATGACGCGCACCGGTAAAGGTAGTCAGCTACGCCTTAGAGCAGTAGTAACACGCGGTGTTGTCGACCAGACAGTTCTTGAAAAAAGAGCTAGCCTTCTTAAAAGTGATTCTGTACACGGTGACTTTACAGGAACTGTAACTATAGATGCAGAAAATAAAGCACTTATCATTAATGGTACTACCGTAAACTTCATAAGTGCAAACGCACCAGAAGATATCGATTATACTGCATACGGAATAAGCGATGCGTTGGTTATTGATAATACTGGAGCCTTCCGTGATAAAGAACAGTTAAGTAGACATTTAGTAAGCAAAGGAGCTGCTAAAGTACTTCTTACTGCTCCTGGAAAAGGGATTCCTAACATTGTACACGGTGTAAACCACTTAGAGAACAACCCAGATGAAATCAATATTTTCTCTGCTGCTTCTTGTACTACTAATGCCATCACTCCTATCCTTAAAGCGATTGATGATACATTAGGTGTAGAAACAGGACACCTAGAAACGATACATGCATATACAAATGATCAGAACCTAGTTGATAACATGCACAGCAAGTACCGTAGAGGTCGTGCTGCTGCACTTAACATGGTAATCACAGAGACTGGTGCTGGAGCTGCAGTGAGTAAAGCGCTACCTCATTTTGAAGGGAAACTTACTTCAAATGCGATACGCGTTCCTGTACCTAACGGTTCACTTGCGATACTTAATCTAGAACTGAATAAGAAAACAAGCATAAAGGGAATCAACACGCTTCTTAAAAAATATGCGCTTGAAGGAGCTCTTGTAGAGCAAATCAAGTATTCTATTGATAACGAACTCGTATCTAGCGACATCATAGGATCATCTGCTCCTAGTATTTATGACAGTAATGCTACGATAGTACGTAAGGATGGTAAAAACGTTATACTTTACGTTTGGTATGATAACGAGTATGGATATAGCCATCAAGTTATACGCCTTGCTAAGTACATTGCAAAGGTGCGCAGATTTACATATTACTAGAATCATACTTGTAGTTGTTACGCTTTCGCGAAAGCGTGATGTAAACACAAGATAGGTTACTTCACAGCAATCTTAACCATACACAAAAAGCCACCTCACCAGGTGGCTTTTTATATTTGTGAGATTGTTAACGCAAGTAATTTTAACATTTACAGACATTTGCGCTATGAATAATAATGAGCAAAAGACTAAGCGCAAAGCAGTAAAGAAAAAAAGATACTGGATTCCGGTTTCTATTATTTTAGTACTCATAATTGCAAGATTACTTCTTCCTTATATTGTAAAGAAGTATGTAAATAAAACTCTTGCAAACATCCCTGGCTATTATGGACAGGTGGAAGATATAGACATCGCACTTTACAGAGGTGCTTATGTAATAGAAGGACTTTACTTAAACAAGGTTGACGCACAGACGCAGGTGCCATTTCTCAATTTTCCGCAAACAGATATTTCTGTAGAGTGGAAATCTATTTTTGATGGAAAAATTGTTGCCGAAATAAAGATGTATAGTCCGCAGGTAACCTACATTTTTGAAGATCAAAACACTCCAACAGAAGGACAAGAGGCAGATGTAGATGACTGGACTGCTGTACTTACAGACCTTGTACCCTTAGAAATAAACCACTTTGAAGTGCATGATGGAAAACTAGGATTTGCACAAATCTCTACAGAGCCCCAAATTGATTTATACATGGATCAAGTTGAACTCACTGCAGATAACCTGCGTAATGTAAAAGAAGCAAAACGCAATTTACCATCACCTATAAAAGCTACTGGTGTAACTATTGGTCAGGGCTTATTTGACCTAGATGGTAAAATCAACCTTATCAAAGAGATTCCTGATATGGATATTGATTTTGCGCTAGAAAATGCAAATATCACTGCCATTAATGATCTTACAAGACACTACGGAGGGATTGACTTTAAAAGTGGTACCGTAGAAGTCTTTGGAGAGATTGCAATAGCAGATGGTTATCTTAAAGGCTATGTAAAACCACTTATAGAAGATAGTAAGCTGATAAGCAAGGAAGACGGTATCTTAGGAGTGATATGGGAAGGATTTGTAGGAGTTTTTAAGTTTATTCTCAAAAACCAAGAAACAAATACCCTTGCGCTTAAGGTTCCACTAGAAGGTGATCTTAATAATGTAGAAGCTGGAGTGTTTCCTACGATATTCAGCATTTTTGAAAATGGATGGATTAATGCTTTTAAAACGAATGTAGATAAGGAGATTAATTTTTCTGACGCAGAGGCAGAAGCAGATAAAATTACTGAGGAGGAGCTAGAAGCAATGAGTGGAAAAGAAAGAAGAGCTTACAAGAAAGAACAGCGTATAAAAAGAAGAGAACAAAGACGCAAAGAACGACAATCAGAAAATGACGGGAAAGAATCAATATAATTGCTGCCGAACGAAAGAAATAATGATATTTTTGAATATCATGACGTCCAGCATTAATACTTTACACGTACTTTTGTAAACCGTAGGATTTTTATAATCCGCAATTATATTTAAACAACCACCTATATGAGATTTTTTACGAGAGCAATAGTTTTTATATTCCTCCTGTCATTTTCTGTGACACAAGCTCAAGATGCTAGCAAAACAATAGACGAGCAATTTACCGAAGTTATTGAGGGTTCTAATAATTACCAGCAATTTAAAGTAATAGATAAAGTAAAGATGACACGCTTGCAAGAAAATGCAAAAGCGCGTATCGATGTACTGCAAACAGAAATTGAAAATCTTAAGTCTGAAATGAATAAGCAGCAATCAGCTGCCTCAAAAGTAAGTGCCGACTTAGAAAAAATACAATTAACTCTTACAGAAACTGAAGAGGAAAAAGATTCTATAAACTTCTTTGGCATCCAGATGAGCAAAGGAAGCTATCAGACCATGATGTGGAGCATTATTGGGCTTTTATTACTTGGACTTGTGTTTTTTATATACAAGTTTAGAAGTAGTAACGTACTCACTAAAGAAGCACAACACAAACTTGATGAAACAGAAGTTGAGTTTGATGAGTACCGCCGTAAAGCACTAGAAAAAGAACAAAAATTAGGACGCCAACTTCAAGACGAGCGCAACAAAGCTCTTAAGTCTGCAAAAGGATAGTCTGCTTATTTTTAAGAAAATCAAAAAATCTGTACTTTGTAGTACAGATTTTTTTTATGCACATACGCAAAGCAACTTTAGAAGATTTAAACATCATAATACCACTGTTTGATGGATATAGACAATTTTATAGACAAGCATCAGACCTTGAAGGCGCAAACCTATTTTTGACAGAAAGGCTTTCTCATAATGAGAGTACTATTCTTATAGCCTTTCATGACAGTGAAGAAACGGAGGCCTTAGGGTTTACTCAGCTTTACCCACTATTCTCATCAGTAAGTATGGAGCGCATGCTACTACTTAATGATTTATATATAACCCCAACTCACCGTGGTAAAGGAATAGGTACTTTACTTATAAACAGTGCAAAAGAACTATGCACGTCGTCACATCAAAAAGGCATTGTCTTACAAACAGAAATCACAAACCCTGCTCAACAACTTTATGAGCGCCTAGGATTTAATAAAGACCCCGATTTACATTACTTTTGGGCTCGCTAGCATAATAGCCCTATTACAATAGCTCAACCTTATTAAGATTATGAGAATAGATATCATTACCGTTGTACCAGATTTACTAAAAAGCCCTTTTGAAGCTTCTATCATGCAGCGCTCTATTGCAAAAGGATTAGTAGATGTGCAGTTTCATAATCTACGTGATTACACAGATACAAACTATAAGCAAGTAGACGACTATCAGTTTGGTGGAGGCGCAGGAATGGTGATGCAAATTGAGCCTATAGATAAATGTATCTCTAAGCTCAAATCTGAACGTGACTATGATGAGGTGATCTATATGACTCCAGATGGAGATACCCTAGATCAAGGAATGGCAAACACCATCTCCCTCAAAGGCAATATTATCATTTTGTGCGGTCATTATAAAGGAGTAGATCAGCGTGTAAGAGATCATTTTATTACTAAAGAAATATCCATAGGAGACTACGTTTTGAGTGGTGGAGAGCTAGGCGCTCTTATACTCTGCGATGCTGTCATACGATTAATTCCTGGCGTGCTGGGTAATGAGACTTCGGCGCTTACAGATAGTTTTCAAGATGGACTACTTGCTCCACCTATTTATACTCGGCCGGCAGAATATAAAGGCTGGAAAGTTCCTGAGATTTTAACGAGTGGTAACACTCCTAAAATTGAAGAATGGCGAGAAGAACAAGCCTACCAAAGAACAAAAGAAAGAAGACCAGATTTACTAGATGAGTAATGAGTACGCTTTCGCGAAAGCGTGACCTCAACAATTGACATCACTTGGTCTTTTACTACATACATTATCAATTTAAATACACCCACTTTCTGGGAAACATATGATTACAACTGATCACATAAAATCACTCCAAGAGCGCGTAGACGGCTTAAGGAGATATCTTTGACGTAGACCGCAAGCGCATCGAGATACAAAACGAAGAAGAAAAAACCTTTGACCCAAATTTTTGGAATGACCCCAAGGAGGCCGAGGCTTTTATGAAGGCGTTGCGTTCTAAGAAAAAATGGGTGACAGATTACGAGGATGCTCAAACTTTTATAGAGGATCTTGAAGTCTTGTACGAATTTGCAAAAGAAGGAGAAGCTCCCGAAGAAAATGTGCAAGATCGTTACGACAAAGCAGCTGCTTTTATAGAAGATATAGAGTTTAGAAACATGCTTTCTGAAGAAGGTGATGAGCTTAGCTGTGTCTTACAAATCACTGCTGGTGCTGGTGGTACAGAGAGTTGCGACTGGGCAGCAATGCTTATGCGTATGTACTTAATGTATGCAGAAAAACAAGGCTGGAAGGTGAAAGAACTTAACTTTCAAGAAGGTGATGTTGCGGGTATAAAAACCGTATCGCTAGAGATTGAAGGAGACTTTGCTTTTGGCTGGCTTAAAGGTGAAAACGGTGTACACAGACTGGTGCGCATCTCCCCTTTTGACAGTAATGCAAAACGTCATACTTCATTTGCCTCTGTATACGTGTATCCACTTGTAGATGATAGTATCGAGATAGAAATTAACCCAGCAGACTATGATATTGTTACGGCAAGATCTTCTGGTGCTGGAGGGCAAAATGTAAACAAGGTTGAGACTAAGGTCCAACTTACCCACCACCCTACTGGTATACAGATTTCGTGTTCAGACTCGCGTTCTCAACATGATAACCGCGCAAAAGCGTTACAGATGCTACGTTCGCAACTGTATGAACTTGAACTACGCAAGCAAATGGAAGCCCGTAATGCCATTGAAGCAGATAAGAAAGCTATTGAATGGGGATCGCAAATACGCAATTATGTATTACACCCATATAAGCTCATAAAAGATGTGCGTAGCGGCGTAGAGACTGGTAATACAGATGCCGTACTAGATGGTAATATCGACCTTTTCCTGAAAGGTTATCTCATGATGATGGGACAAGAAGAAGCCAGTGATGAGCTTTAAATAAACCAATTTTAAATAACAAAAAAAGCCAATCGAGAGATTGGCTTTTTTAATTTAGAAGCTTATGAATTCTATATTTTTTCTTTTTTAAATAAAACTAAGGTTAGCAAGAACCCTATAATTACGAGCACACCTCCTACCCAAGGAGTCGCTGCGACACCTAGATCAGACTCCACCACCATTCCACCTACATAAGCCCCAATAGCAATACCAACATTAAAAGCTGCTATGTTTAATGCAGATGCTACGTCTTCGGTTCCTGGTAGATATTTTTCTGACATTTTTACTACATACAACTGTAATGCAGGTACGTTTGAAAAGGCAAGTATTCCCATAAAAAACAAGGTTATTATTGCAAAAATCTGACTAGAAGCCGTGAAGTACAACACAAACAATACTATGGCTTGTAACGCAAACATTACCAATAATGCTTTGCCTGGTTTATTGTTTGAAACTTTACCGCCTACAATGTTTCCTATAGCTATTGCAATCCCATAAATTAAAAGAAAAACACTAGTCATATCTGAAGAAAAACCAGTCACTTTTTCTAACAATGGCGTTAAGTAAGTAAATGTGACAAACGTACCACCATAACCAAATGCGGTAATGGCAAGCACCAATAAAATAGACGGATTTTTAATCACTTTTAATTGGTCTACTAGTCTTAATGGAGCCGATTGTTTGATGTTTTTAGGAACCAAAACTAAACTTGCTATTGCTCCTATTAATCCTAAAAACGCAACACCAATAAATGTTGCTCTCCATCCAAAATTCTGACCGATGTAAGTACCCAAAGGCACACCAGTTACAATAGCCACAGTAAGACCAGCAAACATTATAGAAATGGCAGTTGCTCTTTTATCTTTAGGTACTAAACTTGCAGCATTAGTAGAACCGATAGAGAAAAATACACCGTGTGCAAAACCTGTTACGACTCTAGACAACAACAATAATTCAAAACTTGGTGCAATTGCTGCTAGACCATTACCAATTATAAATAGCACCATAATACCCATTAACAACTGTTTTCTTGGAATCTTACCTGTTAAGGCGGTTAAAATGGGTGCACCAATAGCAACACCTATAGCATAGAGACTCACTAATAATCCTGCTGATGTTAATGATGTGCCTAAATCGTTTGCAACGGTAGACAGCAGCCCTACAATTACAAATTCTGTTGTTCCTATCGCAAAGGCACTTATGGTCAATGCCCAGAGAGCAGCTGGTAGACTCTTCTTTTTAGTCACCGTTCTATGATTATCTATCGTTGTTGTTTTCATAATTTCTAATTATTTCTTCTATCCTTATTTTATGGCTACAGGATTTATTTGTACTTGTGTAGACCCTTCATATAATGGGTGGCCTAATACAAAAAGGAATTCCCAAGCTTTATCCTCAACCAACTCGTCCACAAGAATGTTTTCTAATACTTGTACACCATATTCGGTTGCCATCATTTGATTTACTGGGAAAGAAAGCTCGCTGTTTTCGTGTGGTACAGCCTCAAAAGACCAATTGTCTGCACCAGCTGCTACAATTCCTTTCTTACCTAAGTAATTTGCGGCTTCCGTACCAATTCCAGGTCCGCCAGCTAGATAACGTTTATCATCTTTCCCCATTAATTTGGTCCATCCTGTGTAAAAAAGCACTACATCACCTTTACGAATTTCAATGCCTTGTTTTTTGGCTACTTTTTCAATGTCTGCCACTGTAAAAACAGTACCTTCTTTTACAATATCTTGATTGTAGTATGAACGCATATCCAAAACAATACCTCTAGTTACAATTGGAGGTAATTTTTCTAGACCTAATTTTTTTACACCAGAAACGGTTAAAAAATCTTCAACTTTATGTCCGTTATAATGTACATTGTCTCTACCGTAATGTGCTAATCCGTTTATTTGAGACCCAACACCTGTCCAACCAATTAATTGGTCATCTACGTAAGTGAATTTGTTAGAACCTGCAGCAGCAGTTTCTGGTTGTAACGTTTCAATGTGAAAGTATCTGTGACGGAAAGCTGCAGTTTGAGCATTTACCACCATTCCTAAGCGGTATACTTTTCCTTTTTTAACCAATTTTACGGCATCCAAAACTGTTTCTTCATTCAAAAGGTTTAGTGCGCCAATTTCATCGTCTGCACCATAAGGTGACGTTGGTACTTGTTGTGCGTTTGTAGTTAAAGCAGTAAAAAGTGTAGCTGCTAAGGCAATTGTTTTTAATGTATTTACTATTGTTTTCATTTTAATATTTTTTTAAATTTCTTATACAAATTTCCGATTAAAGCAAGGGGTGTGCGAGGATGTACATCACCATTTTAAAGTGATGTATGTCACATTTAACACTGCGCATACATCACTTATTTTTTTTGAAATACCTACTCTTGAATCTTCATTTTTAACACCAAGTAAGGCGGTTTACTAGCATCTTTTCCTTCATTTAATAAAGGAAGGTTGTGAAGTTGATTTGCTACGATATATAAGTAGTTACCGTGTATTGCAACACCATCGGGCCAAGACAGGTCTTTTTTAGATTGCGCAATGGTTTTCATTCCAGCAGGCGTACTTTCTACAATAGCTGAATTTTCAACATCGGTTACATATACTTTTCCGTTTGCACCTACTTTAAATCCGTCAGATTTTGGTTTGTTGGCATAAAACTCGATGTACTTATTTAGGTCGCTGTCTTGCTTACTTTCATCAGCTAATAAAGCAGACGGTATGCGGTAAATTTTGGTGTTTCCCATTGCTCCATAATAGATGTAATTGTTTTCGTCATCTATAGAAATTGGGTTTAAAGGATATCTTGGTTGAATGGTAGTACCGTCTTTTCTTTTGTGGGAAACCAATCTACCGTGAATTTTCACTGGTTCATCAGCAGGCAAAAATGAAGCATTCCCTTCCAAAACGCGTCTTATATAACCCGTTTCTAGATTTATCACGACAAAAGCTGGTGCAATTGGTGGATTTAAAGCATCGGTCATATCTGCAATTACAGCAGTGTTATTTTTTACATCAATCACAAAATCTTGTAAAAAAGGTTTTGATGACAATACCGTATTCGGAATTGGAAACACCTTTGTGACTTTACCGGTAACTAAATCAAAACCAACCAATTTTGGAGCCTGATTTTGCTTGACGTTACCCATATCTAACACCCAAAGAATTCCGTTAGCATCAGCTTGAATTCCGATAGTTGAATTGATACCTTTTATGCTTCCGTTTTCTGGTTTTACAATCCATTCTTTATCTCCAAAAGGAATAGCTTCTCCACTTGGCAAAATTTCCTTTACCATATATTTTGAAGCGCTTAAAGCACTCATTGTTACAAAAATCCTTCCGTCGTTAGACACGGTTATATTCCCTGGTCTAGATTCTGGAAATGTTGCTATAGTTTCTAATTGTGCTTGTGCAAATAGTGTAAAGTTCATTACAAATGCAAACAAGACTGTTTTTATAATTGTTACTGTTTTCATCGTTATTGTTTTTTAAAATTGAATATGATTTGCTTAGTTGCCTAAAAATTTCTTTTGGGTTGAAGGGTCTACCCAAATAACATCGCTAGGGTCTCTGGCTATTGCGTCAAAAACGAGAACGTCTAACGGACCTTCTAAAATTTTTCCGTTACCGTGTGCTGTACCTTTTCCCCAAAAAAGTAAGTCGCCTTTTCCTGCAACAACAGGACCTTGATCTGCAACATAAAATTCTGCTTTGCCGTTTAAAATGTAGAGGTAGGCATCAGATTTTGCGTGGTAATGCATAGGCACTTCGTCATATAATCGAAAGATTCTTACGCCTGCGTGCTCGCGGTCTATTAATCTGATGTCTTTAATGATACCGTGGTGTTCTTTTGGTAGTAAATCAACATATCCATCTATGTTAATTACACCATAAGAATTACCAGAAGAAAATCCTTTACCATTTTGTGCATAAGATGTAAACCCAAATGAAATTATTGCTAATACTAAGAGTAGTGTTCTTGTTGTTTTCATAATAATTTGTTTTTAATTGTTGGATACAAAATTCTATGAAAACAAAGGGGTGTGCGAGGACATACCTCACAGTTTTAATGTGAGGTAGATCAATATAAAAATGTGATTTAGATCACTTTTAGCTATTAAAACGACTTAAAGTCTCTCTAGAAACGCCTAAATAGGAAGCTATTAATTTTTTAGGCACGCGCTGTATTAAAGCAGGTAGTTTAGTAACTAGGTATTGATACCTATCTTCTGCAGTCATTGTAAGTAATGACAACACTCTTTTTTGCAGGTTTATATAACCGTGGTTTGATTTAACTCTAAAGAAATTAGCAACAGCTGGCACTGCAAGACAAATCTTCTCCCTATCTTCTAATGACAAGCAGAAAAATTCAGAATCTTCTAGACAATCTACAATTATAGTTCCTGGTTCTTGATGCTGAAAAGCACAGTGATCACTCACCCAGTATTTCTCCATTGCAAACTGGAGAATGTGCTCTTTACCTTTATCATCTATGTGATAGGCTTTCACAAGGCCATTGATAATCCAGTATTCAAAATTGACAGCCTGCCCTGCTTGAATTAAAAATTGATGCTTTTTTAATGTTTTAAAATGAAAGTGTGGCTCAATAAAATTCCACTCTTCATCTGTCAACGAGTATAACTCTTCAAAATGTTGCCTTAGTGAATGAAACTTGTTTTCCATAGTTCAAAATTACACTATTTACTAGAATCTTAATTAAAGATAAATGCTCATTTGCTATAGATTAACACGCCTCCATCCCTGGGAAGGCAAGCATCTGTCCCATCCCTACTGTAAATAACCAGTTACCATATAAAGCGTGCTCTATAGATACCAGGGTGGTAGATCTTGTTTTCTTAAAGGTATAAGCAAATAATAATCCGCCTATAAAGGTGAGTACAATGACTAAGGTGTTGCGCAAAAATAAGTGCGCCACTGCAAATACAATCGCATTTACCACGATAAGCAATCGCTTGTCTTTAAAGAAAACGTCATAACGATTAAAGAAAAAAGTTCTATAAATCACCTCTTGTGGCCATACTGACAGAAAGGTGTATACAACTAAAATCATCACCCACAATCCTGGATTGCTTAATGGCACGCAGAACAAACTTGAAGGCTGTACCATATGAACATAGAGGGCTGTTATTGCTGCTATAACTATGAACTTTATAGTAGTTTCCTTTAGAAAAGAAAGCCAATTTATAGACCGCTCTACTTTGAAGCTTACAGAACCACTCTTAAAAAGCACTACAAGTAAATAAGTAAAACCTATGAGCACACTAGCTACTTTTATTTTGAAATCATAAGGCAGCAAGAGACTTAATGGTAACAACACAAAGAGCACAAAAAACTCCGAAAGCACATAGTATTTACTATTCATTATACGGAGATTGTTGTGGTATTCTTTACCTCACTTATCGTAAAGGAACTCTGAGTACTCCCTATATATTTAAGTGTAGTAAGCTTTGTTACCATGAAATTACGAAAGTGCTCCATATCTCTCACAAGCACCTTTAATAGATAATCATAGTCACCACTTACGTGAAAACACTCTAGCACCTCATCAAGTGCGGTCACCTCTTTCTCAAAAGAATCTATAGCATCCTTCGCATGTTTTTCTAGTTTCACATGACAAAACACTTGAAAACCAAGTCCTACTATCTCCTTATTAATGAGTGTGATATATTGTGAGATAACACCAGAGCGCTCCATCTTTTTTACACGCTCATAAATGGCAGTTACAGAAAGGTTCAACTTTGCAGAGAGCTCTTTATTTGTGATTTTGGCATCATGCTGAAGGTAACCTAATATCTTTTTATCTATATCGTCAAGTTTCATGGTAGAAAAATTATCAGTGAGGGTTATCATTTTGCGCTTTTGCGAAAGCTAAATTCTATTTTTTATCAAAAATAAAGTTTTAAAATCTATAATTAATGGATAGCGTTGACTATAAATCTACATTCACATACATTTACCAAACGCATACATACTCCCCACTTATAGATTATACTATTATAAAAGCTGATTTTTTATACTAACAACGCTAGAAATAAAAACCTTTATAGGTTTCTATCGCATTAACCATCTTATACTATGAAATTCAAGCCAGCAAACGAGATTCAAGATTTACAATATTTTGGAGAATTTGGAGGAGTTAACCCTTCTATTTCAGATAGCTCTACCTATACATTCCTTTCGGCAAAAACAATGTTTGACACCTTTGAAGGTAATGCAGACGGATGTTATTTATACTCAAGACATAGTACTCCATCAAACTTATATCTAGGTGCGGCACTTGCTGCTATGGAAGGTACAGAAACGGCAAACGTTGCTGCTAGTGGCATGGGAGCTATCACACCGGTGCTTTTACAATTATGCCAAGCAGGTGATCATGTAGTTTCTAGTCGTACTATTTACGGAGGGACGTATGCATTTTTAAAGAATTTTGCACCAAGGCTTAATATTACAACGAGCTTTGTGGATATCACAAACCTTGAGGTAGTTGAGGCTGCAATTACAAAAGATTCAAAAGTTTTATACTGTGAGTCTGTTAGTAATCCGCTTTTAGAAATTGCAGATATTGCAGCACTTTCGGCAATTGCCAAAAGGCATAACTTGAAACTTGTGGTGGATAACACATTCTCTCCACTTTCTATTTCTCCCGTGCAACACGGAGCAGATGTAGTGATACACAGTCTTACTAAATTTATAAATGGATCGTCAGACACTGTAGGTGGTGTGGTTTGCGGTACGCAAGAATTTATAGATGCACTACGCAATGTAAATGATGGTGCAAGTATGCTGCTAGGTCCCACAATGGATAGTCTACGCGCTGCTTCTGTTCTTAAAAACTTACGTACACTTCATATACGTATGATGCAACACAGTCACAATGCTATGTATCTGGCAGAGCGTTTTGAAAAGCTAGGGTTAAGAACCGTTTATCCTGGTCTTGCCTCACACCCAAGTCATGAAGTGTTTAATAGACATATGAACGAAAAGTATGGTTACGGAGGAATGCTTACTGTAGATGTAGGCTCTCTAGATAAAGCAAATGCCTTGATGGAATTAATGCAAGAAAAGAATCTTGGATATCTAGCAGTGAGTTTAGGTTTTTACAAAACACTTTTTAGCGCACCAGGAACCTCAACTTCGTCAGAAATCCCGGAAGACGAGCAAACAGCAATGGGTCTCACAGATGGACTCATTAGATTTTCAATAGGTCTTGATGCAGATATTGAGCGCACTTATGAGATGATGAAGTCTTGCATGGAAGAAGTAGGAGTTTTACAAACTGTTGTAGTTTAATTTTTTTTTCAATTTTGTTGATATGCGAGGATGAAGCATAACCGCTTTATTCTCGCTTTTTTTTTGAAAGAGACCTATTCTAGACAACTTAAGACCATGTAATTTATGAAAAATCAAGAAGATAGCGCTTTGAGTTATTTTTATATAAAATACTATATGATCTTACATGGCTGGTTTTTGAGCATACGCCTTGCAGAATACCTCCTATTATTGTAACATTACGGATAGAAACCGCACACTCTCATGAATAAAGAACTGGAAGATCAAAAAAACCATCATATTGTTAACAATCGCGAATTAAATTTATGGGAAGCACTTATTCCAGTGGTGATTCTTATGTGCTTATTAGCCTATAATATTTTCTTTAAGGATGGTGAGTGGCTTGGCGAATATTCAAATCAATATATCCTTTTAATGGGTGGAGCGGTAGCAGCTATTGTAGGCTTCTTAAATAAATCCACTCTGAGCACAATGCTCGCCGAAGTTTGGGAAAACCTCAAAAGTGTTTTTGTACCCATCATGATTTTATTTCTTGTAGGAGCGCTAGCTGGTAGTTGGCTTGTGAGTGGTATCATACCAGCAATGGTATATTATGGTCTTCAAGTACTCAATCCAACCATATTTTTACCTGCATCAGTAATTATTGCAGCCATTATATCTATAGCCACAGGAAGCTCATGGACAACCTCTGCAACAGTAGGTATTGCACTCATAGGTATAGGTCAAGCACTGGGAATTGATACTGGAATGATAGCGGGCGCTGTGATTTCTGGAGCATACTTTGGTGATAAAATGTCACCTCTTAGTGATACTACAAACCTTGCTCCAGCAATGGCAGGAACAGATTTGTTTACGCACATAAAATACATGACACTTACAACGGTACCTACTATTGTAATTACACTCATTGTTTTTATCATCATCAGCTTAAGCATAGATACTACTGGTACCGCAGATATCACTGCGCTCCTAAGTGTGATTGATGATACCTTTAATATCACTCCACTCCTATTTATTGTTCCAGGAGTTGTGATTGCACTCATTGTAACGAAGACAAAACCATTAATTGCCCTAGGCGTAGGAGTTGTTCTTGCTGCAGTGTTTGCTTACATTTTTCAGCCAGACATTTTAAACATACTATCAACTTCAAAAACAGAAGCTATTCTCACAGCTATCTGGACAGATACGGCAATCGAGACGCCTAATGAAACACTCAACGAGCTTTTTAGCTCAGGAGGGATTTTAGGTATGTTATGGACTATACTACTTATCATCAGTGCGATGGTTTTTGGTGGAATTATGGATGGTATAGGAGCATTAGCTCGTATTACTAAAGCATTGCTAAGTGTTGCAGACACTGTTTTTGGACTTTTTGCAAGTACGGTGATTTCTTGTCTTGGCCTCAACGCTATTGCTTCAGATCAATATTTAGCCCTTGTCATTCCTGGTAAGATGTTTAAAAAAGCATATGAAGACAAAGGTCTAGCGCCCGAAAACTTATCTCGTACGCTAGAAGATTCGGGAACTGTAACCTCTGTACTTATTCCTTGGAATACTTGTGGTGCATATCAAAGCACTGTTTTAGGTGTAGGCGTAGCAGAGTACATTACATTTGCTATTTTTAATTGGCTCTCGCCATTTATGACACTTCTCTTTGCCGGGTTTAATATTAAAATCAGGCAAATAAAGGATGCTCGTTCGGCGGCTTAATGATTGAATTTCTTTTAATATTACTAGTGGACTATGGCCTTATTTCTGCAGACTATAAGCATAAGAAATCTATAGAAAATGAAGAAATAGAAGAAGATAAACGTAAGCCATTTAAAAAGTTCTTTGGTCAACCTACATTTATAGTAATCTTTATTTCAATATTTCTTCCCGCAACGATTTCTATAATCTACTTCAGTTATAAAGATCAAGTTTTAAATGTTCAGGATACTAAACATGAAATGGCTCAAATACTAACCCGTATCCATTCATACAAATCTAAAAACCTGCAAATCCTATCCATTGACAATTTAATTAATGGTAGACCGCTACTTAAAACTTGGAAAACGGACTCTTGGGGAACAGCATATCGTTTAGTAAGAAGTAATGGTTTTGCTGTACATTCGGCAGATAGATACAGGAAATTTGGAACAAGTGATAACCTCTTTTCAAAATAGGTTTTTTACGCTTTCGCGAAAGCGTAACTATAACATTTACAATGCCTAAAGCACAAGCATAAGTAAAATCAATACTGCTATAAAATTATCCCATTTTACAATATATAATGACGTCACTTTTCTAGGTACTTTTGCACCCGAATAAATAAACCTAGAACAATGACTTTAGTTGGTAAAAAATTCCCAAACCTTGCTGTTGACGCGATGGATGAAATGGGAGATACTTTTAAATTAAACATCTTAGAAAAAGCTAAGGAAGAAGGAAAGAAAATCATTCTTTTCTGGTACCCGAAAGATTTTACATTTGTTTGTCCTACTGAGCTTCATGCTTTCGAGACAGCAAAACAAGCATTTGCAGATCGTAATACGCTAGTGATAGGAGCTTCATGTGATACTCCAGAAGTACACTTTGCGTGGTTAAACACTGCAAAAGATAATGGAGGTATAGAAGGTGTAACATACCCTATTCTTGCAGATACTAACCGTAATCTTGCAAACCAACTTGGGATTCTTGACGTGACAAACGAGCGTTTTGATGAAGAGACTGGAACTGTTATGGTAGATGGTGACAATGTTACTTACAGAGCGACTTACCTTATTGATGAGGAAGGAACTGTTTTTCACGAAGGTGTAAACCACATGCCTCTTGGTCGTAATGTAGCAGAGTTTTTAAGACTTGTAGATGCTTACACACACGTACAAGAAAAAGGAGAAGTTTGTCCTGCAAACTGGGAAGATGGAAAAGATGCAATGAGCGCAAACCGTGATGGTGTTGCTAGCTACCTTGCTGCACACGCAAACTAAATAATAAAGAAGCTATGATTCAAGAATTAGATCAAGATAACCTTAACCAGATTGTTGCAGATAATGATACTGTTATTGTACAGTACAGTGCAACATGGTGTGGTAACTGTCGTATTATGAAGCCTAAGTTCAAGAAACTAGCTTCAGAAAATGAAAATGTAAAATTTGTAATCGTAGATGCAGAGAAGAATCCAGAGTCACGTAAAATGGCTACGGTAGATAACCTTCCTACATTTGCAACGTTTACAAAAGGAGCATTTAAAAATCAAGTGCAAACTAACAAGTTTGACGTACTTAAAGATCTCGTAAATGAAGTTACCAGTAATTAAACACCTCGTTAGTTTTATAGAAGAAAATGATCAAGATTTTCTTATTGAGACTGTGGAGACTTTAGAAAACCTTACAGAAGTTCCTTCTCTTAAAGATGAAGAGCTAGACGTTATAGGCGAACTAATCTCAAATATGTATGGTGCGCTTGAGGTGCACAAAGACATACAAAGTGGTACTGCAAAGAAAGAAGCACTTAATGGCTTCATGCAACGAGTGATGGGATCTATAGACAATTAAGTCTACTGAGTACATAAATTTTAAAATGCGATGTCTTACAGACATCGCATTTTTTTTATACGTTCTTTAAAAGTTATCTTTAGAATAAAAATGAAAAAAGTACCTAGCTGGATACAAGAACACCGCGACTCTTGGGAATATAGAGGTCAAAAAAGACCACCTTTTGCTATCACTCCTAGTGAGGGGCAAGAATCTGTGTGGGATTACCCAAGACCACCAAAAATTACGATAGATCAAAGGCAGATTATTGTAAGGCATAAAGACACTATTATCGCTGCTACTACAAGAGCATTTAGAATTACTGAAACTGCTAGCCCGCCCACATATTATATTCCGCAAGAGGATATAGATATGGAATTGCTTGAGGAGGCCGTTGGCAGTTCGCACTGTGAGTGGAAAGGAGCTGCGGCTTACTGGGACATTACACTACCATCTACTACATTTAAAAATGCTGCATGGAGTTATCCAGATCCTTATGAAGAATTTATAGACATAAGTAATAGTATCTCGTTTTACCCAGCGATTCTAGATTGTTATATAGATGATGAAAAGGTACGCCCACAACCTGGAGGTTTTTATGGAGGATGGATTACTAATGAGATCGTAGGTCCCGTAAAAGGGGAAATACCTGAAGCATCCTTATAGATACAGTCTATTTCCTTAAAAATTTCTTTACCATACTTTTAATAAAATTGCTCTCGCATTTCTGTACTTTTACGTAACCAAAAAAAATAATATGGCAAATATCACTTTAGGCGGAAACGCTGCAACAACGATAGGAGAACTTCCAAAAGTAGGAACAACAGCTCCAGATTTTTCACTTTCAAAAAATGACATGTCTACTGCAAGTCTTGCAGACTTTAAAGGAAAACGTGTTGTATTAAATATATTTCCATCGGTGGATACTGGTGTTTGTGCTCAATCTGTACGCACCTTTAATGAGAAGATTTCAAGTGCAGAAAACACAGAGGTACTTTGTATTTCTCGTGACCTACCATTTGCACAAGCTCGTTTTTGTGCAGCCGAAGGTCTAGAAAATGTACACACACTTTCTGATTTTAAATCTGGTGATTTCGGAAAAAACTATGGGGTAACTATAGAAGGTGGAGCCTTTGAAGGTCTTCACTCAAGAGCTGTAGTCGTACTCGATGAAGCTGGAAAAGTAATCTATACAGAGCAAGTACCAGAAGTAGGTCAAGAACCTAACTATGAAGGTGCAATGAGCGCTCTTAAATAATATACATACCTTTAATGCTGAGTGTATCACAGACTGATATACTCAGCATTTTTTTTAACTATACACCTCCACTCCATTGCCTATTAAATTTATTACTGGAAGACTCAAGGGAATGAAATACTCTCTTCAAGGAGGTATACAACTTATACGCTCTGAGGCCAGTATTCAAGTACAGTTTGGCGTTGCCATACTAATTACTATTGCTGGATTATACTATAACATCTCACGCACAGAGTGGATTGCCCAAATATTGTGCATAGGCCTCGTAATGACCGCCGAAGGCCTCAATACCGCCATAGAAGGCATTGCAGATTTTATACATCCAGACTTTAATGAGAAGATAGGTCGCATTAAAGATATAGCTGCGGGCGCTGTAGGTATCGCAGCATTAGCGTCTGTAATTGTCGCTGGGATAATTTATGTGCCACGTATTTTTTAATTATTTTGAACGAAGTTCATTTTAAATACAAGAATTACTTTTTTATAGAGATAGTTGCGTTTGACACTCTATTTAGCTTTATTTTACTCTACTTAGTAACCACTTTAAATATAAACTTTTTTGTTACTCTGTTATTAGTTGCTCTTACTCTGAAATTAATATATGGAATAGTCTGGATTAGTTTCGGAACAATCAAATGGATTGTCGAAAAAGATAGCATCACAATAGAGAAAGGCATTTTTGACTCCACACTCATAAGAAAGAAGTATTTAAAGCCTTTATCCTCAAAAATTCTTTCTAATATTGATTCAGAACATTCTATATTCATAGGTGTAAAATACACTCCTAAATATCAAAACGTTATTGAAATGGATTTTGGAAAATCTAAAAAAACTATTGTTTATATTCCAGATGTTACAGTAGGCAATCAGATTTTAACAAATATCAAAAAAATGAAGGATTAATTTTTTCGCTCTCTTAATGTTCAAACTAATATTGCAATCTACAGCATAATTTAATTTTTAAGAATCAATAATAGTGCTTAATAAGTCTCAATTACTTTCCTCCACATAATTATCACCTCTACAACGCACCAAACTACCCATTTTTCCGTTTCAATATTGTACTTTTATCTCCCATAAAAAAACAACCTTGAACGCTTCATGGCAAAAAAGAAATCCACGGCTAAAAAAACAAACACTAAGACTCCTAGAAAATCTATTTCCTTTAAGTTGACACGCCAGCAGCAGATCATTTTAGGAAGTTTTTTATTCTTACTTGGTCTCGGTTTGCTGTTTTCTTTTATCTCATACTTATTTACTTGGAAAGTAGATCAAAGTCTTATCGCTACAGGAACCAGAGAAGACGAAGCTTCAAACTGGCTCTCTCTTGTGGGTGCCCGTATTAGCCATTTCTTTATCTATAAAGGTTTTGGTATACCGGCCCTCGCACTTTGTATTCTCACAGCACTTACTGGAATACATTACTTTTTTGATTACGCAAAGACGTCATTAAAAAGATATTGGTTTTGGGGAATCTTGCTCATGCTTTGGCTAGCTGTATTTCTTGGGTTTTTCCATAAAAAGAATGACATCCTTGGAGGCACCGTAGGTTATGAAATCAATGACTTCTTGCAAGATTATTTAGGTCTCACCGGAGCAATCATTGTGATGGCTTTTCTAGCTATTGTCTATCTAGTTGTACGTTTAAAACTTACACCAGAGCGTATATCTACTTTCATTAACAAACAACGCAGTAACCTCGCTGGTGAGTTTTCAGAAGATGGAAAGGAACCTATTATTGTAGACAACTCCTCTACTTACGAGGCCGAAGAATTTTTAAAAGGAACAAAGGTTGAGGATGAGACCGCTTTCGCGAAAGCGGAAACCACAACACCTCCTAAGCCATCTACTTTTAAACAAAACGTTCAAGATTTACAGCCTACACTCACCAAAAAAGACCCTGAACCAGCATCTAGTAGTTTTCAAGTAACGAAAGCTCCAGAGGAAGAGGTTGTCGTTCCTGTGGAAGAAGTAGCAGTAGAGGTAGAAAAACCAATTGAAGAGGAAGAACTCACAGATAATTTAAGCTCAAAGCTCGTTGCAGATTTTGGCGAATTTGACCCTACGCTAGAACTTGGCAAGTTTAAGTTCCCTCCTATCGATCTATTAAAAGATTATACAAACGGTCAAGGAATTACTATTAATCAAGCAGAGCTTGAAGAAAATAAAAATCGAATTGTTGAGACGCTTAACAATTATAAAATAGGAATCTCAAATATAAAAGCTACCGTAGGGCCTACGGTAACATTATATGAGATTGTGCCAGAAGCTGGGGTTCGTATTTCAAAAATCAAGAACCTAGAAGATGATATTGCGCTATCACTAAGTGCACTGGGTATACGTATTATTGCTCCTATCCCTGGACGTGGAACTATAGGTATCGAGGTGCCTAATAAGAATCCGCGTATTGTGAGTATGCGATCTGCGGTGGCTAGTAAGAAGTTTCAAGAAGCAGAAATGGAGTTGCCTCTTACACTAGGTAAAACCATATCAAACGAAACTTTTGTAGTAGATCTTGCCAAAATGCCTCACCTCCTTATGGCAGGTGCAACGGGACAAGGTAAATCTGTAGGTCTCAACGCAATCCTAACTTCGCTACTGTACAAAAAACACCCTGCCGAAGTTAAATTTGTACTGGTAGATCCTAAGAAAGTGGAGCTTACTCTGTTCAATAAAATAGAACGACACTATCTAGCAAAACTTCCTGACACAGACGAGGCAATTATCACAGATAATTCTAAGGTAATTAACACGCTTAACTCTATGTGTATAGAGATGGATAATCGTTATGACTTGCTTAAGGATGCGATGTGTCGTAACATTAAGGAGTACAACGTCAAGTTTAAAGCACGCAAACTCAATCCTGAAAATGGTCACAAGTTCTTACCATATATTGTACTAGTAGTAGACGAGTTTGCAGATCTTATTATGACTTCTGGAAAGGAAGTTGAGACTCCTATTGCAAGGCTTGCACAACTTGCCCGTGCCATAGGCATTCACTTAATCATTGCAACACAACGTCCATCTGTAAACGTTATTACAGGTATTATTAAAGCAAACTTCCCAGCTCGTATTGCCTTTAGAGTAACTTCAAAAATAGATAGCCGTACCATCCTTGACACCTCTGGAGCAGACCAGCTTATAGGTCGTGGTGACATGTTGTACACACAAGGTAATGACGTGGTGCGTATACAGTGTGCCTTTGTAGACACTCCAGAAGTAGAACGTATTGTAGATTATATAGGTAATCAAAAAGCATATCCAGACGCTCACTTATTGCCAGAATATGTAGGTGAAGAGAGTGGCACAAGTCTTGATATAGATGCTTCAGATAGGGATGCACTTTTCCGAGATGCTGCAGAGGTTTTAGTAATTGCACAACAAGGAAGCGCTTCTCTATTACAACGTAAATTAAAACTAGGATATAATAGAGCTGGAAGAATCATAGATCAACTAGAAGCTGCAGGTGTGGTAGGTCCTTTTGAAGGAAGTAAAGCACGTCAAGTACTAGTTCAAGATATGGCTGGACTGGATCAACTCCTAAATAACGAATAAATCAAAATGAAAAAGAAACTTATTTTTTGGCTGGCTCCTATCCTTTTTAAGAAAGTGTTAGTTCCTGTCGCAGTAAAAGGTTATCGCAAATTTGCAAAACGTGCAATGCCTGTGGTATTGTTGTTACTTATGACCGCTTTCGCGAAAGCGCAAACAGCACAAACCCTACTTAAAGAGGTAGACACCAAGGTAAAAAGCTATGACAACATTGCTATTGATTTTAAATATGCCTTAAGCAATGAAGCCGAAGGTGTAAATCAAGAGACCAAAGGAAACGTAGTCATGGCTGGTAACAACTACAAGCTTTCTCTTATGGGGACTACGCAATTATTTGATGGAAAGAACGTTTATACTATTGTTCCTGAAGATGAGGAAATCACCATTAGTGCAATGAGTGATCAAGATGAAAACGCAATTACACCTTCAAAAATGTTATCCTTCTTTAATGAAGGTTACACACAGAAGATGGACATCGTGCAAAAAGTAAACGGAAGAGAAATACAGTTTGTAAAGCTTACTCCTATGGACTCTAATAGTGACGTAAAATATACGTTATTAGGTGTAGACGCACAGACTAAGCATATACACAAGCTTATTATCACACAAAAGAATGGTACTAAAGTGACTATTACTGTAAATTCATTTAAGCCTAATCAACCTTTGGCTAAAAATGTATTTGTTTTTGATAAGACGAAGTACGCAGATTATTACATCAATAAATTATAATAGTATAATACTAGTAGCAAGGGCGCAGACTTCTTATTTTTGTTTGCGCCCTCAGCTTTTTACATGAAAATACTAGACCGATATATTCTTTTTACGTTCGTAAGAACATTCCTGAGCATCTTCACTATTTTGATGTTCATTTTTGTTTTACAAAGTGTTTGGCTATATATACAAGAACTTGCGGGACGAGCACTTGACTTTGATGTTATTCTCAAGTTTCTACTTTTTGCGATGCCTAGTCTGGTAACACTAGTACTTCCACTATCGGTTCTCCTTACTAGTATCATGACCTTCGGAAACTTTGCCGAAAACTATGAATTTGCGGCGATGAAGTCTACCGGAATCTCACTACAACGGGCGATGAAAAGTGTGATTTACTTTGTGATTCTTCTTGCGATAGGCTCTTTCTTATTTGCAAATCATGTAATTCCTGCTTCTCAAATTGAGTTCAGAAATTTACGTAGAAATATAGGTAAACTTAAACCTGCCATGCTTATACGTAGCGGACAGTTTAATGAGATTACAGAAGATTTTAATATGCGTGTGGCTGAGAAATATGGCGATAGAGATCAATACCTCAGAGACATAGTAATTCATCAAGCCGAAAAAGGAAGACTAGGCAACTATACCGTTATTATCGCTTCTGAAGGTGAACTCATAAGTTCTATAGACTCCCCTACGCTTTCCTTAAAACTTACGGACGGTAATTACTATTCTGAAGTTCAAAAGAAAGATTATAAGGAGCGTAAGAAAGAACCTTTTGCAAAAAGTTATTTTAAGACATACACACTTAATATTGACTTGAGTGAACTAGATGCTGTAGACCTAGACGATAAGGATATCAATAACAGCTACCAGATGATGAATATCGTCTTACTAGACTCTAGCATCACAGAGTTATCTAAAAGATACGTAGAAGACAGAACTACCTTTAGCGACAAGTATATACACAAAGCAAACTTAACATCACTAGATTCTCTATATTCTGGAGTTACTGCTCAGGATAAGGTGGTTAAAGACACGCTCCTAGATAATTATGAAGTAAAAGATCGTGTACGTATACTAGAAATTGCAAAGTCAAATTTAAACAACACTGTCGCAGATCTTGAGAATCGAAAGAACAAACTTAAAGTAGATGTAAAGCGTCTCAGTAAATTTGAAATCTCTCTGCACGAAAAGTACGTGTTAGGGTTTAGCTGCATTTTGCTATTCTTTGTAGGCGCTCCTCTAGGTGCTATCATTCGTAAAGGAGGATTAGGGCTTCCCATAGTAATTGGAGTAGTCCTCTTTTTGACTTTTCACTTTATAGGAATCTTTGCAAAAAACAGTTCAGAAAATAATTCTATAAGTCCATTTTTCGCTAGTTGGCTCAGTACATTCATTTTACTGCCACTAGGTGTTTACCTTACTTATAGAGCAACTACAGACCAAGGAATCTTTGATGTAGATATTGTTCCTAAGCCTATTAAAAGATTATTTGCTAAAAAGAAAAAAGAAGTTATCATCACTCCTACGGTAGATAAATCATACGTTCTCACGGAAGATGAGATTCAATTATTAGACTCCTTTTCTTCTAACCAACTTAAGGACGTAGTAAAAAATTACAAAGATCTTGGGTATTCTAACGATATGCGTTTAGCCGCTATTGATAGACTTGACCAACTAGGCATCACCATAGAAAACCTAAGAGTTCAAGGATATTATCAAGACAGCAAATAACTTTTTGCGCTTAAAACTTACACACAAAACAAAGGTGTTCCCGTATCTTTGTACAAAATATTACCTATGCAAAAGACAGCATCTACAAGCATCCAACTACATACTATTGAAGAAGCCATTGAAGATATTAAAAATGGTAAAGTAATCATTGTAGTAGATGATGAGGATCGTGAGAATGAAGGAGATTTTCTAGCTGCTGCAGAAGCAGTGACACCAGAAATGATCAATTTTATGGCTACTCATGGTCGCGGTCTTATATGCACGCCTATTACAGAAGATCGTTGTGAAGAGTTACATCTCAACATGATGGTAACGAGTAATACAGATCCTATGGAGACTGCTTTTACCGTTTCTGTAGACCTTAAAGGCAATGGAGTTACAACTGGAATATCTGCCTCAGATAGATCAAAAACGGTACAAGCATTAATAAACCCAAATACAAAACCTTACGATTTAAGTAGACCAGGACATATCTTCCCGCTTAAAGCGAAAGAAGGAGGTGTACTACGTCGCACTGGACACACAGAAGCTGCGATTGATTTCGCAAGACTCGCTGGTTTTAAACCTGCAGGAGTTATTGTGGAGATCATGAATGCAGACGGAACAATGGCTAGATTGCCACAGCTTCTAGAAGTTGCCAAAACATTTGATCTAAAGATAGTCTCTATTGAAGACCTCGTGGCTTATCGTATGAATCACGATAGCCTTATTGATAAAAAAGAAGACTTTGAGATTAAAACACGTTTTGGAGATTTTAGACTTCGTGCGTACGAGCAAACTACAAATGACACCGTTCACATAGCACTTACTAAAGGTGGCTGGGAAGATGATGAGCCCGTACTTGTACGTGTAAACTCGACTCAAATTAATAATGATCTACTAGGCACGCTTACAAACAATCCAGATGCCAAACTAGATGATATGTTTCGTGCAGTTAATGAAGCAGGTAAAGGAGCCATTGTCTTTATAAATCAAGAGAATGCAAGTGCAAATCTTCTAGGAAGATTAAGCGAACTAAAAACGTTACAGAAAGAAGGAGAGATGAAAGCTCCTAACGTAGTAATGGACTCAAAAGATTTTGGCATAGGAGCGCAAATCTTACATGACCTGCGCATATCAAAAGTAAAACTAATGACTAATAGTGAAGGTCTTAAACGTATAGGCATCGTAGGCTACGGTCTTGAGATTGTAGAACGTGTAGGCTATTAAGCACTCGTACATTATAAAGTAAAAAGCCATCTCATAATGAGATGGCTTTTTTTTGAGGTGTAATTGCGCTTTCGCGAAAGCGTAAAAAACAAAATCCCAAATTTCAATAGCTTATGAAATTTGGGATTCTTTATATATAGAGTCAAATTACTTGACTTGTGCGCACAAAAAATGGCAAGCTACCTACATCACACCGCTACGACCATCTACCCTTGCTGCGTTCCCACCCTGGGGGATTCGACAGGAGCTGGTTGTGTAGGACTTGCCGCTGCAAAGATATAGCTTCTTTGAGAAGTCGCAAGGTTTTTTTGCCCGATTTTTTGTTTTAAATTGCCTTAAAATTCAACATCACATGACAGCATACGCTAAGCACCTCATTCTATTACTTTTACCACTTCTTATCATAAGCTGTGGAGATACAGGATCACTAGATGGCATCTTCACCATCGAGACTAGTGCTATTAAAAATTCTATAAAAAATGGTGGAGAGATTGCAATCTCGCTTAAAGCCAAAAAAAACATCACTGTAGACTCTGTCGTTTATGATCTAGATGGTGCCCGTTTAGGAAGTAAAAAAGACACTGAAAAATACACAACAACCCTTACCTCGCCAAAATTAGGAGGAAGAACTCTAACAGCAACGATAAGCACTCCAGATGGTACAACAACTACCACTAAAAAAATAAATATACTACACACCGTAGCTCCTAAAGTTTACGGATACAAAATCATAAATAGATACCCACATCAAACAGATGCTTACACACAAGGACTAGAATTTGTAGGAGATACACTTTACGAAAGTAATGGAAGCTATGGCGAATCTACACTGCGCAAACTTGACTATAAAACTGGCGAAGTACTTAAAGAAGTAAAGCTAGACAACTCTTATTTTGCAGAAGGCATGACGATTATAGGAGACAATATCTACCAACTCACATGGCAGGAAAATACAGGCTTTATTTACAATAAAGATACCTTCGAGAGGACTGGTACATTTGCTTACAATCAAAGTAAAGAAGGCTGGGGACTTACAAATGATGGTTCAGTGATTTATAAGTCTGACGGAACTAGCAAAATCTGGACGCTAGACCCTTCTAATCTTTCTGAGCAATCTTATATAGAGCCTACGCACAACAATGGAGTTATGTCTCAATTAAATGAACTTGAATTTATCAATGGAAAAATTTACGCAAATACTTATCAGCGAGAGTCGATAGCTATTATTGATCCAAAAACTGGTGCATTAGAAGCTCTTATAAATCTGAAAGGACTTAAAAAGGAAGTACAATCAGGGCTTGACCCTGATAATGAAGTTCTCAATGGAATCGCTTATAAAGCAAATGAGGGTCGTCTTTTTGTTACTGGAAAACACTGGAACACCTTATTTGAAATAGAGATTGTAGAAAAATAGACGGTTTACTCACCGTAACCGCGCGTTTACTCATTTACGATACTGGCAAGATGCTTGATTAACTAGATTTACATCAGTTAATCAAAGCATTATGAAAAAGCCTATCGCCATTACAATCCCAAAGCCATGTCATGAAGACTGGAATAAAATGACTCCTACCCAGCAAGGAAAACACTGCGCTGTATGCAGTAAAGAGGTCATAGATTTCACATCACACACTACAATACAATTACGTGATCATATAGTGAGTGGAGATTCGATTTGCGGTCGTTTTAGAAAAGACCAGCTAGGTACTCCCCTATCTTTATCGCGTCATAAAGGCCGTAGTTTTGCGCAATACGCAGCTTCTTTGTTAGTACCTATCGCTACACTTTCGGCTGGAGATGCAGTATCTCAAACCACAGAAGAGGTCTTTATCACTGGAGACATAGCACCCGTTGAATTACCTATTAATGCATATGATAGTTTAGGAATTGGTTCGCTTTCGCGAAAGCATAAAACTCCACAAAAACTAGTAACCATAAAAGGCACTGTTACCGACATGGTTGGTCCGCTACCTGGAGTGAATATTACTGTAAATGGAACTTCAAGAGCTTACCAAACTGATTTTGATGGAGATTATAGTCTCAAAGTGTTTCCAGGAGAAACTATTATTTATAGCTTCTTAGGATACGAACCACGTAAGATTCTCGTGGGCTCACAACTTGAAATTAATGTAAATTTTAAAGATGAGGATCAAAACATGCTTTTAGGTGAGGTTTCCATACACGACTACAAACAATTTAAGAAAGAAGAGAGACTAGAAAAGAAGCGTCTCAAGAAAGAAAAAGGACATTAAAAACACTACACTTAATGCGTTATATTTGTTACAAACTACATTTACATGCGCAGTATATATCTACTCATCGTCCTTGCTGGAATTATAAGCTTTAGCTCTTGTCGTAATGATTTTGAAACGACAGCAAGCACTGGGAATCTTGAATTCTCTAGAGATACTATTTTTCTAGATACTGTTTTTACAAACATAGGGTCGAGCACGTATAATCTAAAAGTATATAACCGCAGTGACGAGGATATTGCTATCCCAAGTGTACGCTTAGGACTAGGTGAATCTTCAAATTATAGACTTAACGTTGATGGAGTGCCTGGTAGAACTTTTGAAAACGTAGAGATTCTTGCAAATGACAGCATCTTTGTTTTTGTAGAAACTACTCTTGATATAAATAGTGTAGGCGATGGTTCTAATGAGTTTTTATATACAGATATTATAGAGTTTAATAGCACAGGAACAACGCAACAAGTAGATCTTGTAACCTTGGTTAAAGATGCTATATTTCTTTTTCCAGAACGTGATGGAGCTACTGGAATAGTAGAAACACTTACCGTAAATGATGTAGAAACTTCGCTAGAAGGACGCTATCTCATGGATGATGAGCTTACTTTTACAAATGATAAGCCTTATGTCATTTATGGATATATGGCTGTAGGAGATCCTAGCGGAATTGACGCTAAAACGCTCAACATAGAAGCTGGCGCACGCATTCACTTCCATGCAGATAGCGGCTTACTCATTGCAGATAATGCATCGCTACAAGTAAACGGATTATTAAGCACAGATAGCGTACTTCTTGAAAATGAAGTAATATTTGAAAGCGATAGACTGGAACCCGTTTTTTCTAATGTTCCAGGACAGTGGGGAACTATATTACTTACGGATGGAAGTATTAATAACAGCATCAATCATGCGACTATTAAAAATGCCACGGTAGGAATTCTTAATGAATCTAATGCAAACAACTCAGCTACTGCAGGTTTGTCACTTAGCAACACTCAGATTTACAATGCATCTGCTGTGGGGTTACTCAATAGATTTTCGGCAGTGGAAGCTTCTAATACTGTGATTAATAACTGTGGTCAGTTTGCTATGCTTATACAACTGGGTGGCAGCTACAACTTCACACATAGCACCTTTGCAAATTACTGGACACAAAGTTTCAGAAATACGCCCGCAGTATTTATAGACAATACACTTCTTAGTGGGGACACTCTTTTAGTAGGCGAACTTGCCCAAGCTAATTTTACAAATTGTATCATCTACGGTAATCAGGATGAGGAGTTAGGTTTTAATAAAGATGATAGTGCTCCGTTTAATTTTAAGTTTACAAACACTCAGATTCGCTTTGATGATGACTTTGGAGATTTTAATGAAAATCCGTTATTTGATTTTACAAACGTAAGTTTCTATCAAGACATTATAAGAGGTGAAGATCCAGATTTCTTTGAGCCTACAGAAAACATGCTTCAAGTAGGAGAAAACACCGCAAGCAACGATCTTGGACTTCAAAGTGCTTCAAGCCAATTCCCAATAGATATTATAGGCACAAGCCGTACGAGCAATTCAGACTTTGGAGCGTATGAAAGTGTTGTGTTTCCTGAATAAATATTTACAAGCTCAATCCTATTAAAAAAGCACCATCATTACCTCCAAGCGCTCCTTGACCATACACATAGTCAAAACGCAATAGTCTAAATTTACCCCAACCTACATTTCCTATTCCTACGGTGAACTCTCTGTAGAATGGACTTTCATTTGTGCTAAGTACGTGTGCACCTGCAATAAGATTAAAGTTTAATTTATTTACTAGTGGGATCTTCCCTAGTATCCATCCTCTAAAATTATGCTCAACATGTCCTTCTATATATCCTTGGTTCGTACTACGTTCATAATAAGGCAATACATTAAAGCGATTGAGACGTAATGGCTCAAAAATTATAGAACGGTTCCCGTTAAAATGTTGTCTATCTATGAAGCTCACACTTTTTGCAGTACCTAAAAAAGTTCCCGCGCGTAAGTCATAAGACATTCTTCCTTTATTACTTATATTAAATTCTTGTTCAACTATAAGACGAAATTGATCAAAATTATAATCTGAAACGGAAGCTCCGAAACCCTTTTCATATACCAACGTAAGCGATGGATACTTTTCTGAGGTGACATTAAATTTTCCGTTAGGATAGCTGTAGTATTTCTGACCGAAATTTGCCGTTGCACTTAGAAGCAACTTACCGATGGAGTGCTCTTCAAAAGCACCATTTTCAGTATCAAAAGGATTAAGCGGATTGTTACTTGTATACTCACGATCATCTTTCGGGAAGAATGTTTGATCGGTAGTGTTAAAAACAGGATTACGGTGCTCGTAAGCAATGATTGCATTTGCTTGCAAGCCATTCACTATTTCTTGTCCATAGTAGAGTTGTGCAAATTCCTTTTCATAGTACTTAGCAAAATTTTGTTCCCTAAGTAGTGAGTATGCTGTATTTAAAATAGGCGATATTGGATTTGCATTATTTACTTGTAAAATGTCAACTCCTCCAGTGGCACTTATAGTAGCTCTATTAGTTCGATTAAAACGTCTAGTAACTCCTAAAGTGTAACGCAAGCGATTTTCTGAGAATCCATAGTTCGCTTTCGCGAAAGCGGAAAGAGATTTACTATAATCTTCATCACTCCAACTAGAATAAGTTGCCTGCATAGTTCCATTCCAACCTTGGATGGTATTAAACTGAATATTCTGAATAGGTGGTGTAATCCCTAACCTCCATTTATTATAGGTATCTGTATAAGAATATCCAAAGATGGGCGAAGTAATCTTAAATCGATTGCCTCGGTCATCTATAGAATCTAAGTACTTCTTTGATTTTCTTATAACCTGTATACTATCTTTCTTTACATAATCATTTATTTCAAGTGACGTTAAAGGCACGGGACGACTGCGCTCCCAGAACACACTATCTTTTTTATTTGCTTGGTCTGCAAAAGACAAAATCTCTGCCGAAAAAGAGTCTTTCGTAAACTGAGGAGCAAAATCATAATCAGAATAAGCTGCTGTAAATCTACCATCACCTTTAAGTCCTAAAAAACCAAAGCTAAAGTCAATGACTTGTGAGATTTTCACCCACTGACTAAGAGATTCCTCATATTTGAAATTCTGCTTAAAGTTCAAATTTTCTATAAATGGTACTTGTATTGCGCTTCCATCTGTTTGTAAATCGACTCCATAAAGTTGCCAAGAGTCTTCTACAATGTAAATAGTTCCCGCAAAAACACGATCATTATCTCGGCGTGGCGTTACAGTTATTTTATTGATGAGTTGATCATTTTCAAAAAATGTTCCTTCAAGCGCATACTTGTAATAAGAAAATGCATTGCTGGCGATAGGAGAAATTATCTGCGTGTTGAGATTTAAGGTATTTTCATAGAAAGAGAAATTTGCATCGCTCGCAGTATTAAAGCTAAAACCATTATCATCACCACTTACTTTGCTAGCTACAATCACCTCACTAAAATTATCTGGGCGCTGGTATTTAATATTTGAAATGGTCTCACTTAAATAAAAAATTCCTGTGCGTGTAGAATCTAAGCCTCCTCCCAAGTCTCCTACTTCTTGCCCTAAAATTTTATCTGGAGCATCTTTTACCTTCCACAGTCCTCTGGAGTAAAAGGATGCTGTATATTCACCTATATTCTGTAGATTCTTTTTTCTTGAGGCTATTGCTCCTTGTATAATGCGATCTGCTGGATTTACTCCAGCTTGCACGATTACTTCATCTAGGGATGTAGAAGATTCTTCCATCACAATAGAAACTGTCATTTCTCCAGAATTTACCTTCACTTCCTTTACCACAGTAGCAAACCCAAGAAACTGAAAGGTGACATTTAATGTTTCTCCTTGATCTTTCGCCAGTAATTCTAGAGCATATTGCCCATCACCATTTGTGGTAGTACCGCGATTAGTATTTTCTATAAACACATTTACAAAAGGAAGTGCCTCACCTTCTCTACTTGCTACAGTACCCGTAATCTGAGCAGTGGTTGCAAAGGAAAAAAGTATGATGATAACCAAGAAAAAATTTGTCCGCATGTGATTGTCTTAGAAAGTAATGTTATGAATTACTAAAGATAAGATACTGAGCACAAAGCCATATACGAATCTGGTCTTCATTATCTTTCTTAAGTAATGCTGTAATCTCTGGGTGATCTACTAGCTCATTAAAAAATCGCTTAACCTCTGTTTCATCTATCTCAAACCGATCTTTTATAAAATAGGCGTGATATTCATATAGACTCTCATAAACAGCAATTTTCTTATCGATCTCCACATAACGTTTGAGCCTTTTAGTTCGCCCAGTGATGGCATTAATTATAGGGTCTACTTGTAAGCTACCTCCTAATAAACTAAGCAAATGAATAGGTTTAAAGTCTCCTGCTGTACGTAACCTGCGCTCATTTGTGGTTGGGATTTTTTGTTCTCCTTGTACAATTCCTACGCTCTGTACTGTGATATCTGGCTGTTCCTTTATGATCACTTCATCTAGCTCATTTCTTTGTTCTTCTAATGAAATAGATAACAAAGGTTCATTTGCAAGCTGCTTGTGTATGATAACAAATTTCTCTTTGGCCGAAACATGGGATACAAGTAATACATCACCCACATCTACTTGTAGCCAGAATATTCCGTTATTATCTGTAGTGGTACTTCCCTGTGAGTTGAGATTAGTCACGTGAGCAGACTCTAGAACTTTATCTTCAAGAGTAACCTGTCCTTGCATAGACATAGGGAACTGTGCAACAACTTGGAAGGTGATAAATGATAAAAGTAGTAGTAATCTTAAACGCATAGAGTATAGTACTCTATAAAAGACGTTATAAATTTATAAATAGTTGCCTAACAAAATGTTAAACTGGGAAAATGAGTTTTAATTATTAAAAGACTTCTTGATGCGATCTAAGTTTTTCTTGTTATCGCGATCTTTTATAGTTTCTCGTTTGTCGTACGTTTTCTTTCCTTTTGCAAGTGCAATTTCAAGCTTTGCAAATCCTTTCTCGTTTGTAAATAATCGTAGTGGTACAATAGTAAGACCTGATTTATTTACCTCACGTTCCCATTTTTTGAGTTCGCGTTTGTTGAGTAATAATTTACGTTGATTCTTAGGCTGGTGGTTAAAATAAGTAGCATGAGAATATTCTTGTACCGTCATATTGATCACAAACATTTCTCCGTGATCATTAAACTCACAAAAACTCTCTGCGATAGAGGCTTTACCTTCTCGTATTGCTTTAATCTCTGTACCCGCAAGTACGATTCCAGCAACGAGCTTATCGAGTAATTCATACTCAAAGCGCGCCCTTCTATTCTTTATGTTAACCGTATTCGACATGATATCAAAGGTACAAAGTTGAAAAGAAATCTAACCTGAAATTAATCTTCAAATCAAAAAAATCATCTCTTGACTACTAAGCTTATTTTTAACAACAAAGAGATTGTATTTTTGTAGCCTTAACACAAACCATTGTAAGAAGTAATTATTTCTAACGACCACACCTCTCAGAAAACCCCTCATATGTTTCGATATCTTTCGGCGATTATTGTATTACTAATTATCACAAGCTGTTCTCAAAAAACACCTACTGCACAAGAGATTGTAGATAAGGCCATAGCAGCTTCTGGTGGGGCTCAAATTGCAAATGCAAGTATTCATTTCAAATTTAGAAATTATTACTACAGAGCCACGCGTAATGGTAGTTTGCGCACCTTAGAGCGTTGTACGGATGCAGCATGCCAGATGCAACAGGATGTTATAAAGGAGAATGGAGAATTTGTACGCTTTCGCGAAAGCGCACCTATCCCAGTAGCAGATAGCATGAAAAATCGCTATGCAAATAGTGTAAACTCTGTTCATTACTTTTCTGTTCTTCCATATGGCTTAAATGACCCTGCAGTTAGAAAAAAACTAGTGGATGAAGTTGCCGTAAAAGGCGAACCTTACTACCGTATAAAAGTAGCATTTGCACAAGAAGGCGGTGGCGAAGATTTTCAAGATGAGTATATGTATTGGATTCACAAAGAGAATTACAACGTAAATTATCTTGCTTATAATTATCAAACTTCTGAAGGTGGGACTCGTTTTAGAGAAGCTTACAATGAACGTATTATAGAAGGAATACGCTTTGTAGATTATCGCAATTATAAACCAGAAGAGCAATTTCCTGCGCTTACCACGCTTGATAATCTCTTTGAAAACAACAAGCTCAATCTTTTAAGTAAGATTGAGCTTGAGAATATCACTGTAAGTATTTGTCCTAAAAACTGCTAGTCTACTACCGTTGAGATGTTTTTTTTATCAATTATCTCTCCCGTTTCATCATTTACAACAAGTTGTACGTGGTAAAGATGGAAATACTCAGACTCATCAATATCTTTAAAAGAGTTCTCACCTAATGCGGCATTTGCAAAATTAGGAGTGGTATTGCTATGACCTACTACTACAATGTTTTTACCTGCAGTGTCCATTTTAAAATCTTCTGAATATAAATCCGCTGGGTTATAGGATTGTATCTCAACATTATTTGCCACGGCTGTAGGTTGTGCAGTGCGCATCGTACGTATATAGTCTGTCGAGTATACAGCATCGATATCCTTATCTGAGAAATAAGCTTTCCAGCGCTCTGCTCTCTCTTCTCCTTCTATGGTTAAATCTGGATTACGATTACTAGGATCACTCAAATCTTTTTCTGCGTGACGAATAAAGTAATAGTTTGTTGTAATCGTGTTAGAAGGTGATTCCTTCTTTTTCTGACCATCACAGCTTAAGGTTGTTGCAGTAACCACAAAGAGAAATAATAGAATGCGCATCATAATAATTTATTTTATACTCAAAGATACATTTTTGTAAGGTCTCTTATAAACAACCGACATATATAGTGTCTTTATACTTAGTTTAAGTAACATAGACAAAATCTGCTATGAAAAAGCAAAATCCGCTTCCATAACTGGGAGCGGATTTTGTGGTTTATAGGTATTGCAAGACGTTGAGTTATGCGCAAAAAAAAAACACAACGCAAGTTGTGTTTTTTTTCATTTACTCTACATAGAGAAATACTGTACTAGCGTGTAAGAAGCTATTAAGAATGTGGAGAATATTACATATACCCCTAAAATTAAATTTCTTCCTTGCCTAGGATTCTGTAACTGTGTTGTGTGTACTTGAGTTTTCATAATGTCGATTTTTAAAGATTGATTGATACTATAAAGACGACACTATGCTCAAAATGTTACAATTATGAATCTGATGTATCTTCAGCTTCTTCAGTTTCGGTCGTTTCTTCCTCCTCTACTTTCTGGCTTTCTGTGATTGCCATTCTGAGTTTACGTAACTTAGATTTCCACATATTTAAATCTTCCTTATGACGTGCAATGTTCTTGTGAACCTCTGCAACCATAGGGTTATCATCTGCTACATGCTGGAAAAAGCCTAAGTTATTCTCTAATTGATTAATCTCTGCTTTTACCTCATCTATCTTCTTACGGATAAAGAAACGCTCTCTCTCAATAGCTGCTTCATCATCAACCATAATACTCATACGGTTCTCATATTTGATGAGCTCTGCTTCTTTCTTATCTATATCAAGTTGCTTGAAAAGACCATCGAGAAGTTTATTAAAGTCTTGGTCGATATTCTTCTTTGCATAAGGAACACGACCTATAGCTTTCCAATCTTCTATAAAAGCCTTGATTGCTGTGAGATCTGCATCTCGCTCACCAGTCATCTTAGCTTCTTTTACAGTCTTCATTAAAGCCTGCTTCTTCTCTAGGTTTTCTTGCTCGCCAGCATTTGCTTGCTTCTTAGAATCCTTCATGCGATCAAAGAAGTGATTACACGCCTCTTTAAATTCTTTCCAGATCTTATCGCTATCCTTACGTGGTACGTGACCTACTTTTTTCCAGTCTGCTTGGATGCGTTTCATTACATCTAGCGTTCCAGGAATATCGTCACTATCCTTGTGCTCTTGTGCTATTTTTACAAGTGTTTGTTTCTTCGCAAGGTTATCGTATTGTTCTTTCTTTTGAGACTTATAAAAATCATTCTTCTTGTGGTTGAATAATTTTGTAGCCTCCTTAAAAGATGCCCATGTCTCCTCGTTATTTTCTTTAGGAACTTTACCAGCTTTAAAGAATTCATCACGTAAAGCCTCTACTTTCTTGATTTTGGCTTGTACTGTTTTGTGTGCCTTGATATCATCTTGAGCTACCTCTTTTATCTTAGCAATGATTTCATTTTTCTGTTCTAGATTTTGAACCCATACAGCCTCCACTTCCTTCTGTTTTTCATCGCGTGCATCATGTATCTTCTTTGTTGCAACACTAAATTTGTCCCAGATCTCATCACTATACTCACGTGCAACAGGACCTATCTCCTCTTTCCACATGCGGTGAAGTAATTGTAATTCTTTAAAAGCTTTATTGATGTTAGGCTCTGCTCCTAACTCCTCTGCTCTTTCTATAAGCAGTAATTTCTTATCTAGATTTTCTTTAAAGTGCTTATCGCGGAAATCACGATTTAAGTGCAATAACTCATAAAATGCATCAATATGGAAGTAGTAATCGTTCCACACAAGATTGTAACGATCTCTTGGGATGTTACCTGCATTATTCCAGCGTTCTTGGATATCCTTAAATTTATTGAACGTAGTGTTTACACTCTCTGCACCTCCTAGTTCATTGCGCAATGCCTTTACCTCTTCTATTAGGTCCTGACGTTCTCTAAGGTTTGCATTTTGATCTTTACGCTTACGCTCATAAAACTCCTGACGTTTATTACGGTACTCGTAATACACCTCATTAAATTCTTTTTTGAGTGGAGAGAAAAATCTAAAATCAATGATATTTCCACCTTCGGCAAGAAATGCTCGTTTAGCCTCCTCTTGCGCTGCGTCAAACTGAGCATTAATCAAAGTATTAATTTCTTCTACCTGATCTTTTATATCTGTAACTCTTTCATTTTTGATGAGTAATTGCAGCTCTGCAATTAACTCCTCTTTTGAAAGAACGGTATAATCTTTTTTTGGCACTTCCTTTTTTTCTACAGGCGCTTCCTCAGTAACTGCTGTAGTTTCTGCAGGTGCTGCTTCTGTTGTGGCAGCAGCGTTTTCACTCACTTCCTCTGTAGATAGCTCAGTATCGTTTGCCTCGGCAGCGAGCGCTTCTATTTCTGCATTCATCGTGCGATCTGCGGCAGGAGCCGTTTCTTCTAGATGCTCTTCAATACTTGGATCTTGGGGTTTCTTCTCTTCAGACATTTCTTTCAATGTTAGGGTTCTATTTGAATATAGGTAAATATACTATTTAGCGGGCACATATGGGCATAATGCAGCTTTCTAGCTGTTCCATATTGACCATGAGGCTTCTGCTTGTAGTTCAAGCATGCGCAAACCATTTATAATTGTCGCTCCTTGCTCACTTGCAAAGCGCAAAAAAGAAGACTCTGCCGGATTATAAATCAAATCAAATGCGACATGGGTTTCATTTAAAAATAAATACGGAATATCTGGGGATTCCTCTACATCTGGATAAGTACCTAGCGGAGTTGTATTCACTATAAAGGTCTGGCTCTCGATGAGTTCTCTATCTAGATCTTCGTAGGTTATTGTTGATTCTTTACGCTTTCGCGAAACAAAAACACATTGAACACCTAGTTGTTTCATTGCATAGTGGACCGCCTTTGATGCTCCTCCTGTTCCTAAAATAAGGCATTTTAAATCTCTACTTTTAAAGTTTGGCTTGCCAAAATCTTCAAAAAGAGAGTCTCCAAAGTGCTCCAATAAGGTATCTCTAAAACCAATAAAATCCGTATTATAACCAGTTAATGTTCCATCACTTTCAACTCTTATGGTGTTTACAGCTCCAATAGCTTCGGCATCTGAATTGAGATTATCTACTAAGGGTATTACATCTTGTTTATAAGGGATAGTTACATTATAACCTTTCGCGTAAGCGGGAGAAAAAAGATCTTTTAAGGCTTCTTTCTCGGGAACATCAAAATTCACATATGTTGCCGCTATCTCAAGCTTGTCAAATTTATTTTTAAAATACCCTCTAGAAAACGAGTATCCTATATCTTTTCCTATGAGTCCGTATTTATCCACGAGCTTTTGTTCTTGTTCCATATTTTCCTAATGCCACGACCATAAAAATACCGGTGAGGATAAAAAATACCGCGAGCACATTTTCTATATTAATATCTGTAGGCATGTAGCGATCATAATTATCTAATATGGGGCTGCCGTTTCTGTCTATCGCTATCTCCCCTAAGGAGTCCCTTTTAAACACTTCAAGCTTCCACGGCCAGACTACGCCAAGAGAGCCTATAATAAAGCCTAAAATCGCTGCATTAGTTGCCCATCTAAATTTCTTGAGTAAGAAACTTAAAAAGTGAGATAAAGTCACGAGACCTGTAAGTGAGCCTAATGAAAACACAACAAGCACCGTAAGTAATCTCATGTGTTCTGGATCATCTATAAAAGTGAAATCACCACCAAAAACGCTAGTCATCGTCACGAATAATGCATTTACAGCATCTACAAGGAGCAGCACATAATTACCTAGAAGTATAAGGATAAACGAGCCTGAAAGCCCTGGCAATGTCATCCCAGAAACTCCAATAATACCACATATAAATACAAAAAATAGGTTGTCATTTTCTTGGGCTGGTTCCATGAGGCTTATAGCAACACCAAATATAATCCCCGAGATAAGCATCACGATGTTCCGCCTAGTCCACTCTTCAAAATCCTTTGCGATATAGTAAATGGAACCTATAATCATCCCAAAAAAAGCACTCCAAACGAGTAAAGGATAATTACGAATGGCAATATCTAATAGTAGCGACACGCTAAAATAGCTGATAAGCATACCAAGTATAAGTAGCCCTAAAAACTTTCCATTTATATACCTCCAAAAACTATTGAACCTACCACTAAAAAGCAATTTCAATGCTTTTCCATTAACTTTTTGAAGTGAGTAAATAAACTCTTCATAGAAACCTGCTACATATGCGACTACACCTCCAGAAACTCCAGGTACCTTATTTGCGGCACCCATAGCCAGCCCTTTGAGAACTAGCCAGACTTTATCAGAAAGTGATCTAGTCTCAGTCTGCATATACATTTTTTTTAACCGCAGCTCTTTCTAGTAATAAGATTAGTGCAAATCCAATTACGGCAAACACCACCGCGTATAACACTTGAGGATCACCATCAAAAGAAGATGGTAAAATACTTACAGCCTCTACAGGAACTTCTTCTCCATGCCTATCTATTCGAGTAGATAGCACTTCCTTCCAAGGCCAGATTTTATTGAGCGAACCAATCATGAAGCCAGTGAGTACGGCTAGCGTGATTTGCTTTTTGTGTTCAAACATCCATTTGAGAACTTTTGAAAATAACTTGAGTCCAACAATACAGCCCATCCCAAAAAGAAATATTTTAAATATCGCAGCGCGCAGTAATGCCCAATCTTTTGCTAACAATGCATCTTGAGCATCTGTAATAGTTCCTAAAACCATTCCATACGAACCTAACAGCACTAATATAAATGAACCAGAAACTCCAGGAAGTATCATTGCTATAATTGCTATACAACCAGAAAGGAAATAAAACCACCATACATTTGGCGCTTCAGATGGTGCGGCAATGGTAATAAAATAAGCTACAGCTACACCTAAAATTAGTGCTATAATTACTGTGGGATTCCACTTAGTGATTTGTTTACCTATGTATAAAATACTAGCGAGTACTAAGCCAAAAAAGAATGACCATACCATTATAGGATACACTTCTAATAAATATTTAAAAACACGTGCTAGAGATAAGATACTGATGGCAACCCCAAGAAAAAGGCTTCCTAGGAATTTAAGATTATACTGCTCGATAGCCGCCTTGACTCCTTCCTTCTTCCACACTTTAAGAACACCAAAATCTAACTTATCAATCGTTTCAATAAGCTCTTGATAGATTCCAGATATAAATGCGATGGTTCCTCCAGATACTCCTGGAACAACATCTGCCGCTCCCATGGCCATACCTTTTAAAATTACAAGTAAATAGGAAGCTGATGGTTTAGGCATAGGTTTTTATTTTTCGCGTCAAGCTAAAATACTAGCTTTCACAATAAGCACCTACATTTAATCAAGATTTTAGAATAGTATTAACCTAAGTATTGCTGTACTAGTTCAAGCACTTCTTTTTTACTTGCAGCATATGGGAATAGTTCGCCTAAAATAATTGAGAATTCCGGTTCTATCTTTAAACCGTTAATTAAAAAATAACGTCCTTGGATATCATTACCATTGCTATAGTTAAGTCCTGCGAGTCTAAAAGCAATCTCTGCACTTTCAGGATAGAATTCCATTGCCTGCGTGAGATTTGTAATAGAGGCGTCTGGCTCTCCTAATTGCACAAGAATATCACTTCTCTGTAACCAAGTTTCAAGCTCATAATTACCAAGTTCTAAGGTGCGACGATATCCTTCCTCTGCTGCTTCTAGAAATTTAAGCTTATGATTTATGGTAGCATAGCGTTTCCAGTATAACACATTATCACTATCAATATTTATTGCTTTATTTATAAAAAACAAAGCCTTTTGATAATCTAGTCTCTTTTGATAAAAATCTGTAATTGCCATCCACCCATTATCTAGTAATGGATCTTCATGTACACAACGTTCAAAATGCTTAATTGCAAGCTCATCGCTTCCTAGCTTATCATAGCATTTACCCATACGTAGTAACGCAAATGAGGTAGGATCTTCTAGCTCTAAAGTAATTTGATAATTTTCGAGCGCTTCATTGTAACGACCTAGCTTTTCTAGCACTTTTCCTTTTTCAAGATAAGCACCTACAAATCGATCATCACTAATGATTGCAAACTCATAAGATGATAATGCCTTCTCGTAATTTTTAAGTCCAAAGTATTGCTTCCCTATTTGATGCCAAGCTACTTCACAATACGGATTATTATCTAAAAACATATTTAAATAATCTATCGCTCCTTCGTGTTCCTCTAGAAAATCAAAACAGTAAATCACATTATATAACGCGCTATAATCTTGATCATCTACCTCAAGGCACTTCATGAAGTTAAGCTTTGCATTCTGAAAGTCTTCTAGAAATAAATATTCCATCCCTATAAGAGAATATACATCTGCAGGGTCGTCTGTAAGATCTATTGCTTGTTCAAGAAGGTTGATTGCCTTTTCATGGTCATCCTGCTTACTGTAAATATTTGCTTTTTGAATATAAACTTCTTCGTTATGAGGATCTAGCAAGTGAAGCTCTGTAAGGATAGCATCTGCTTTGTCAAATTTATTTTCAAAAATGAAGAGTTCGGCTTTAAAGAGTCTCAAATTTGAAGATGTAGGATGCTGGTCTAGACCTAACTTGACAGCTTTTCGCGCAAGCGCAATCTTACCACTTTCAATATAATGATTTGCAATATCCTCAAATTCCTCAGCATCAAAGAAAATCACGTCATTAGTCTTTAACATAGACTCAAAGCGCGTAAGCGATATACTATTTCCTTCTTGTCCAAAATCCATAAACGACATTTTTGAATTACACTTTATATAAATGTAATAATACTTAAGAGTACTGCTTTAAAACTAAAACTTAGTTGTCAACATAATAATGAACAGCCAAAAATCGAGCCAAATACAACATGTGACAAAATGCATGTCACAACGCTGTAAATCAATTATTAATATAAAATACTACTACTAGCTACCCATATTATGGTTAATGTTTTAAAATCAGTAATTTTGAATATTACAAATAACAAGCATTATCAATCATGAAAAAAATATGCTACAAAGAGACCCAGCCATTTCATCTAATTGTGATTATATGTGCAATCTCAATTGCACTTATGACCTATTTTATTATCAAGCAATTGATTAATAATGATACCATTCCCTATACGCTAATTGCTTGCTGCCTTCTTTTTATTGTTATTCTCATATTATTTTACAAGCTAGAAATCATCATTACAAATCAGTATGCCATCGCTAGTTTTGGAATAGGGCTACTTTATAAAAAGATTGCCATTAATGAGCTAGATATTACTACTGCGAGAGGTGTAAAGATACCTTGGTACTGGGGTATAGGCATAAGGTTTACCCCTGAAGGAACTTTATATAACACTCATACCGGAGGTAATCTTCATATTAAAACTAAAAATAAAATGAATGAGTTTTTTATAAGCACTAGCAATGCTTCATCTATAATAACGGCTCTAAGAGAAGCTCAAAACGCTAGTAATACTTAGACTTCCCTAAGTATGCTTTTATAATTTCATTCCATTCATTGCTTATGCGAGCTGCGGTCGTGTATGGAATGCTATACAATGCCTCATAATCTGTATATCCAGTTTTAAGAAGTTCTTCGAGATAAAACAACGTAGCGTTTACGTCACCTTCTCTTGCACTTAAGGATATTGATTGAATAAATGCATCCTGATTATTTGGATTTACAAGTGATCTCAATACGTTTGCAAATAGCAATTGCTCGATTTTAGTATCCTTACGCTGTAAAATTTTATACTGTAATTCAACCTCAGATTGTACAAATCTCTTTAAACGCATAGCCGACTTACGTTTTATCATTGCATTATCTGTACTGTCAATTTGGATATCAAGTTCGTCCATCTGGTAACTCCACCACCCTAAGTTATTAAAGTAACTATTATTCATATCCTCTCGGATATTATATTGAAACTCCTCTGCCATTAGGTCTTCTCCATAGCTGAACATAGCATATATATCGCGATCTGATCTATAATTCTTAAGTCGCTTGATGTTACTTAAAAGCTCTTTTTGCTCGTCGATGTCAAGTCGCTTTTTATATTTGTCTTTAAGTGTGGATACAAAATCAAAAGCATCCAGACCTTCTTGCTTTCGGTACATTGTTTTACCGAAGGCAAGATCACTGTTGTAATAAGATTGAAGTTTCTCATCACTCGTAGTTTCATCTATTAAAATAGCAGTCAGTGCTTCTGCAATGTAGCCTGCACTAGGCCAGTCTACACCATCATAAGTGTGATAACTTACAAGATTCTTTCTCAGTCCATAATTACGGCTGTAAGACCTCAACTTGTAATACTGACTACCTTCATCTGGAGAGAGCAATGCTATTTTAAGATTCTCATTACTACGCAAGCTTTTTTTATCTATAAATGCATTTCCTATTGCGATGACGCCATAAATCGATGTATCCGCTTGTGCTTGTGCTGTAACAATAAGACCATCCCTCCCGTATCCAGATAAGATAATTTTATCCTTATTTACAGCATACGTTTGAGAGAGCTTTTCTATAAATTCTTTACTTTGATCAATAGCTACAGAAAGGGTATCATTTAACCTGTAGTTAGGACTAGCTACAATACTCTCTGTTAATCCTGCACCTATAGAAAACTGCTGTACCGCACTAGCTCCTCGCCCTAGTTCATCATAAATCACAACTACAGGATAGGTAGCTGTTTCCTTATAATTTGCTGGTAAAAACAATGAATAATCATTTGTGGCATTATCAAAAGTCACCTGTGGGATAACCACTCCTTTTATAGGTTCAGATTGGGCAACTGCAAGTGATGAAATAAACAAGAATATGTAAAAGTACCGCATAGCGTTTTTTTGATGAGTCTAGCAGGTATCAAAAACCGTGCACAAATAAAGGTAGCACAAAAACAATATTTTTCAGGTACCGATTATGCAAAATTTATTTCTGTATTTTTAGAAAAGAAAATTCAAGCCAAATGAAATATAAAATTCTAATTGTAAGTGTTTTAGTATTCGCTTTCGCGAAAGCGTTATCACCTCAACTACACGCTCAAGAGTACTTTACAGGAAAGTACGCACCTTTTGACGCTGCAATACCGTCTCCGGCACAATATCTTGGTTATGAAATAGGTGAGCAACACACACGCCACGATCAGATAGTCTCCTATTTTGAAAAACTAGCCGAGTTATCGCCTAGAGCAACGATAAGTGAGTACGGAAGAACACACGAGAACAGAAAACTTGTGATACTTACCATCTCAAACGTAAATAATCAAGAGAACTTACCTACCCTAAAAAAACAACACCTCGCATTTGTAGATACTAATCAGAAAGTGTCAAACTATAATGACGTACCCGTGTTTATACAGCTAGGTTATAATGTACATGGTAATGAGCCATCCAGCTCTGAAGCGGCGTTACTTACTGCATACACGCTCGTTGCCTCACAGCATCCAGAAATCGAAAAATATAGAAATAACAGCATCATATTTATAGACCCTACCATAAACCCAGATGGTCGTGATCGCCACACACAGTGGGCAAATAGTTATAAAGGCTCACCACTAGTTTCTGATAATATAGACGCAGAGCATACAGAAATGTGGCCACGAGGAAGAACTAATCATTATTGGTTTGACCTAAACCGTGACTGGCTACTTGCTATAAATCCGGAAAGCCGTGGCAAACTAGATTGGTATCACGAGTGGTACCCAAATGTAGTTACAGATTTTCACGAGATGGGCACAAACAGCAGTCACTTTTTTGAGCCTATGCTGCCTATTGGGAGTATGGATCCTATTATGCCAAAGGAAAACTATGAAGACCTCAATAACCTTTTTGCTCCTTACTTTTCAAGTGCGCTTGATGAGATAGGTAGTTTTTATTTTACAAAGGAATCTTTTGACGGCACCTATCCTGGTTATGGATCATCATATCCAGATTTACAAGGAGCACTGGCGCTACTTTTTGAACAAGCGAGCAGTCGCGGGCATTTGCAGGACACAGATTTTGGCACCATAAGTTTTCCCTTCACTATAAGAAATCAGTATACCTCTGGAATGGCAACTGTAAAGGCTGCTGTAGAGAATAAAGGTACTTTACGTAAGTACCAGCAAGATTTTTTCAAGTCCGCTTTCGCGAAAGCAAAAACAGATCAAGCAGCCGCTTATGAGTTTGGAGATCCTTATGATGCAAACAGAACGAAGGCTTTTATAGACAAACTCCTTAAGCATCGTATTAAGTTATATGACAAAGGCGATGGACGTTATGTAGTACCTACACAACAAGCACAAAAAAGAATGGTGCAGTCCTTCTTTGAAACCTATAAAACTTATAGAGATAGTGTCTATTATGACGCAAGTGCATGGTCTGTGGGTAACTTCTATAATATGCGTTACAAGGGATTGAATAGCACGCCGTCTTTAGGTAAAGAAGTAACCTCAACAGATAATCTCACTCAAGTTAAAGCGGTGACACAAACAAATTACGCATACCTCATCGATTATGATGATTATAATGCGCCTGCTCTGCTTGCCTACTTGCAGCGTGAAGGTCTAACAGTGGCGACTGCGTTCAAACCTTTTACAGCAAAAACAACAAGCGGTAATCATGACTTCAACTACGGAACGCTTATGCTGCCTGTAAGCCGTCAAGAAAAATCTGCAGACGAGGTATATCGCATCGTAACAGCTGGACAACAGCAATTTCAAGTACCTATCTATGCGGCAAACACTGGCTTTAGTATTAAAGGAATCGACTTAGGTAGTCAGAATTTTCAAAAAGTAGATACTCCTAAAGCGCTTATGATTATAGGAGATGGTACAAGCTCATATGAAGCTGGTGAGATATGGCATTTACTTGACACACGTGTCCATATGCCTATTACAAAAGTGATGAGTAATAACCTTAACAGAGTAGATTTGAGCAAGTACAACACATTAGTAATAGTATCTGGAAGCTACGGGGATTTATCAAAGCGATTTCAAGAAAATCTTACTTCATGGGTTACACAAGGAAATACGTTGATTACTTCTGGAACCGCTAGCAGCTGGGCTATCAAGTCAAAAATAGCATCAGGAACGCTAACTAATGAAGTCAAGAAAGATTCTACAAAAACTATTAAAAGAGAGCCTTACGTTAATCAAAGACCTAATCGTGGAAAGGAGCGTCTAGGTGGAGCTATTTTTGAAGTAGACCTAGATCTTACTCATCCGCTAGCATTTGGTTATCGCTACAAGCAACTACCTGTATATAAAAATAACAATGTCTGGTTACAACCTAGCAAGAACGAGTATAACACCGTTGCACAATATTCGGCTACGCCTCATATTGATGGTTACATTTCTGATAAAAACCTCAATGACTTTATGAAAAAGAGCGCATCTATTGTGGTCTCTCCTAAAGGACGAGGACGTGTTGTAATGTTTGCAGATAATCCTAACTTTAGAGGAAGCTGGTATGGAACCAATAAGCTATTCTTAAACGCAATCTTCTTCGGGAGTCTCATTGATTAATTGCTAGCGTAACTCTTATTAATGAGATGTGTTTTTTATGCTTTCGCGAAAGCGGGATGTTAAAAATCACAATAAGACACTACAAGAAACGTTAAGTTAAGATTACTCTTACAGAAAATTAATATTCTCACACGCAACCTTTTATATAGTTTTGCATCTATATTTTATAACTAACATTATTTCAAGATGCAAGTAGAAATAAAAAACAAACCTATCCTTATTGTTTCAGTGATTGTTCTCTCATTATGTGCGTTATTTTTCTTCTTTCTATAAGAACCTAAAATAACTACCTAATTAAAATAAAAAAGCCCAATACTCCTTCGAGTATTGGGCTTTTTTGTTGCTAACTGCGAGTACTTATGATCTCACTAGTTTTTTATACTTGATACGCTTAGGCATGAGATCTCCACCTAATCTCTTTTTCTTATTCTCCTCATACTCAGAGAATCCTCCTTCAAAGAAATACACTTGGCTATCTCCTTCAAAAGCAAGAATGTGTGTACAGATACGGTCTAAGAACCAACGGTCGTGACTAATTACTACGGCACAGCCTGCAAAGTTTTCTAGTCCTTCTTCTAGCGCTCTCAATGTATTTACATCAAGGTCGTTTGTAGGCTCATCCAGTAGCAGTACGTTTCCTTCTTCTCTTAGTGTCATTGCAAGGTGTAAGCGGTTACGCTCACCTCCAGATAGTGTTGCTACTTTCTTATTTTGCTCACTTCCTGAGAAGTTAAATCTACTTAAATATGCTCTAGAATTTACTTCCTTCCCTCCCATCATTACAAGCTCTTGCTCGTCTGAGAAGTTTTGCCAGATGGTTTTATCTGGATCTATGTTACTGTGACTCTGATCTACATATGCGATTTGAGCAGTCTCTCCTACCGTAAAGTTTCCTTTATCTGGAGCTTCCTCCCCCATGATCATTTTAAAGATAGTAGTCTTACCAGCTCCGTTAGGTCCTATCACTCCTACAATACCAGCTTGTGGTAAGTTGAAGTTTAAGTCTTCATACAGTAATTTATCACCAAAAGCTTTACTCACTCCCGATGCTTCAATCACATTTGTACCAAGACGCGGCCCATTAGGTATATAGATTTCTACTTTCTCATCTACTTGCTTCTGGTCTTGACTCATCATCTTATCATAGTTCTGTAGACGAGCTTTTTGTTTAGTCTGGCGACCTTTTGCTCCTTGACGTACCCAGTCAAGCTCACGCTCTAAAGTTTTTTGACGTTTTGAAGCTGTTTTACTTTCTTGTGCCATACGCTTAGACTTCTGATCTAACCAAGAAGAATAATTTCCTTTCCAAGGAATCCCTTCTCCCCTATCTAGCTCAAGAATCCATCCTGCTACGTTATCAAGGAAATAACGGTCGTGCGTTACTGCAATCACCGTTCCTTTGTATTGTGCTAGGTGGTGCTCTAACCAGTGTACAGACTCTGCATCAAGGTGGTTAGTAGGCTCATCTAGTAATAATACATCTGGCTCTTGTAATAATAATCTACATAAAGCAACGCGACGTTTTTCTCCACCAGAAAGTACACCCACTTTTTGATCTGCAGGAGGCGTACGTAGTGCATCCATTGCTATCTCAAGTTTTGTATCTAGTTCCCATGCTCCACGTGCATCTATCTCATCTTGTAAGACAGCCTGGCGTGCCATGAGTTTATCCATCTTATCGGCGTCAGAGTATACTTCTTCTAGTCCAAAAGAGTCGTTAATCTTATTGTACTCATCAAGAATAGCAACCGTTTCGGCAGCTCCTTCTTTTACAATCTCAAGTACAGTTTTTTCTGGATCAAGTTGAGGCTCTTGCTCAAGGTATCCTACAGAAAATTCTTTGTCTGAAGTTACGTCTCCTTGAAAATTAGTATCTAATCCTGCGATGATTTTCATCAAGGTAGATTTACCAGAACCGTTAAGACCTAAGATTCCAATTTTTGCTCCGTAAAAAAAGCTTAAATAGATTTTCTTAAGTACTGGTGTTTGTGCGCCTGGAAAGGTTTTTGTAACCCCAGACATTGTAAATATTATTTTTTTATCGTCGCTCATAATTTGGCTTTAGGCTAGTTGTTTTTGAATATGATTACGCTTTCGCGAAAACGGATTGCTTATCATATTCTTCATTATTATAATAACACGCTATTATGCAAAGGTAATTAGTTACTTAATTATCCCTTAGCATTAATTGGAATATTATGTTGTGTTAATTGTCTGAGCATTTCTGGGATATCAGCAGGCTCTAAGTACAAGTTCTTTATTTTCTTATTCTTCAATCTTAAAATCAGAGATCTATGTCCCGTAAAAGCTGTTTTATCTTGAACATAGTCAATCTCTGAAAGGTCAATCTCTTTCTGCCATGAATTGCGAAAAATACTTAAAAGACTAAGCACTAAAAGTAGGCCACCTAACAATCCTGTGATAATAGTGAGCATATCAACATCAGTAATATTGAAGCTTTTGTAAGTATATAATAAAAGAAACAGCGAAGTAGATAGATTGCTAAAGAGCAATAATTTATCCATGTGCTTATCGTTAATGGATATGCTTTCTTCTTTGAGTTTTATATTTTCTAATGTATTTGCCATAAGTCGTTTAAAGCACTAATTTACAAATCTCCTTCTAAAACTGCACGCATCGCTTTTGCTTTAAGCAAGCATTCTTCATACTCACTATCTGGATCTGATCCTGCGGTGATAGCTCCACCTACGGAGTATGAGATATATTCATTTTCTGCATTGTATAGAATACTACGTATGACTACATTAAAATCAAAATCTCCATCTGGCGTAAAATAACCTACAGCACCACTATACAAGCCACGTTTTGACTCTTCTAGTGACTCAATAATTTGCATCGCTCGCAACTTTGGTGCTCCGGTCATACTTCCCATTGGAAAGGTACTTCTAATCGCATCTACCGGAGAAATACCAAGACTAAGCGTCGAGGTTACCGTAGAGATCATTTGGTGCACTTGCTTAAAAGGATAAACTTCGCATAGCTCTTCTACAATTACAGATCCTTTTTGGGCAGTTTTTGATAGGTCATTTCTTACCAAATCTACAATCATGATATTTTCGGAGCGCTCTTTTGAGTTTTCTTGTAACGCTTTCGCGAAAGCGGTATCCTCCTTTTCATCCACTCCTCGTTTTGCAGTTCCTTTTATGGGCTGTGTAACAATCTTACTCCCTATTTTCTTAATATATCGCTCTGGAGAAGCCGAAAGTAAAAACTGATCCTCAAGCTTGAGATAAGTGCCAAATGGTGGCGAACTAATCGCAGTAAGGCGTTTATAAATAGCTAGTGGATTAATAGTTCCCGCTGCATAAAACTCTTGACATAAGTTTGCCTCATAAATATCTCCCCTATAAATATGTTCTAACATGCTGCGCACTTTTTCCTTGTATGCCTCTTTGTGTATCTTAAGTTTTATAGATAATGGCTGCGCTTGGGATTTGGTTTCAGGAGGTTTGGTGGCGGTTATTTCCTCAAAATCTTCATCTATCTCATCATCTACCATCCCTAGATATAATATCTCGAGTGTGTTTCCTTTAAGTAAGAATAACTTTTTAGGTTGAAAAAAATGAAGGTCTGCAAAATCTAGCTTATCATCATTTTTTGAGGTTAAGCGTTCTGTGTCATTCTTAAGGTCATAACTTAAATAGCCAAATATCCAATCCTTTATCGTACTTTGATACTCCTCCAGCTGATCAAAAGCACCTTGATAATCAGTCTTTAAACTTGTAAAAGCATCTACTGCAAGAATTGCTTCATACTCGGGATAATTCTGACGTTCATAGCTATTACTATCAAGCCAAACGACCTCTTCAAATTGTTGAGACCACGATAACAATTGCTCTTTAAGCACTGTTATATTACTAATAGAAATAATTTTTGAAGTACGATTCATTACTGTAAAAATACATAAGAATCTGTCGCAATTAAATTGATGTTAAAAAACAATTATTAAGTAATTTGCACATAATCCTACCGACTAAGTAGACTTATAAAAATCTAACGACTAACATACTGATATTATGGTGTCAAAAACACTACAAACCACTTATAGAGAACGCCTTTTTAGACATCTAGACGGTATTGTGACAGCGCCATCTGCGTTTTCACTATATAAAAATGGAGTAACCGATTTTATTTTACAAGAAAAAGAAGTGAACCTAACTGCATTGAGTAACACATTTACCGTAAACGAAGGCTACTTGAACGTAGCATTACGTGTACTTGCATCACAGGGATGGATTGAGCAAACTGTGAATAATGAGGATAACGAAGTGGTTTATAAGGTAAACGAATTATCGCCTATTGCATTTGCACTATTTCCTCTTTATGAGGATGTGACAGCATTACAACAGCTTTCTGAGAATTATCATTTTAGAAAATTTGAGGCTGCTCCATTTAAAAAACTCCAAGATATTTTTGAGAAATACAAAGAAGCCTATGGTCTTACCTTATCTTCCACTACGAAGGAGCGCGAAGTGCAAGAACAAATACTTGCGCATATAGAAGGAAATATTCTAGGCCCTACGCTAGTACACCTATCAATGAATGGTGCCTTTCATAAATACTTTATGCAAGCCAGCTTTAAGCCAGAGGAGTTTCATGCAGATGGCGAGAATTTTAAAAAGCTTCTAGACATCCTATCGTATTTTGAGCTTTTTACAAAAAAAGGACAGACGTATCAATTTACAGACAAAGGACTATTCTTTGCAAAGAGAGCAAGCTCTTATGGAGTGACTGTATCGTATATACCAACATTGCGCAAACTTGACAATCTTATTTTTGGCGATGCACTTAGTGCAAAAAATCATGATAATGGTGATCAAGAAGGCCATGTAGATAGAGCTATGAACGTCTGGGGAAGTGGTGGTGCACATGCTACTTATTTTAAAGTGGTTGATACCATCATCTTAGATATTTTTAATAAACCTCTAGATGAACAACCTAAGGGTATTCTCGATATGGGCTGTGGTAATGGTGCGTTTTTAATTCACCTTTACAACCTCATCGAGCGTCATACATTACGTGGTAAACATCTAGATGAATACCCACTCATTCTAGTAGGAGCAGACTACAACCAAGCCGCCATAGACATTACTAAGCAAAATGTAATACAATCTGAAATCTGGGCAAAAGTAATGTGGGGAGATATAGGCGATCCAGAAAGACTAGCGTCAGATTTACAAGAGGAGTATAATATCACGCTGGGCGATTTATTAAATGTACGCTCCTTCTTAGACCACAATCGTGTTTGGAAAGCCCCTGAGAAAAAGCTAGAGCATGCAAGCACCTCAACGGGAGCATTTTCATATGAAGGAAAACGACTATCTAACAATGTTGTGGAAGCATCTCTTGCCGCTCACTTTAGTAAGTGGTCACCTTACGTAGGGAAACATGGGTTATTACTTATAGAACTACACAGTATTCCTCCAGCAGTAGCCGCTCGTAATATAGGACGCACAGCAGTTACGGCATATGATGCTACACACGGATATTCTGATCAATATATTGTAGAAGTGCCAGTCTTTCATGATACCCTTGCCGCTATTGGAATGAAGAGAGATGAAACCTTAAGTGCTAAGTTTCCAAACACAGAAGCCGCTACGGTAACGGTAAATCTCTTTAGACAATAGTTTCTTTTATCTTTGCTGCCTATGGAAGAGAAAAAAGCACAACCTAACAATCCGCTGCACGGTGTAAAGCTTGCAGATATACTTGAATTTCTAGTTGAAAAATATGGCTGGAAAGAAATGAGTTTGCAGGTAGATATTAATTGTTTTAAGAAAGATCCTTCCATCAAGTCTAGCTTAAAGTTTCTGAGAAGAACTCCATGGGCACGAGAGAAAGTAGAGTACTTATACTTGCAGTCTATATAAAGAAATAGCGCACTGCTTCACACAGTGCGCTATTAATCATCCACAAAAAAAACACTACTCTTAAACAGCAGTTTGCACACCTGCATACTGCTCTATCAATCGTACCATTAAATCATTAAGCTTTTCTACTTTGTAACTTTCAGTAGTGGCTTCTATGTGATCATTTCCTATACCACTATCGTCAGTTAAGAACACAAATGTTCCACTAGTTGACACACTAAAGGATCTCATTAAAAACTCTACTTCCTTATTTGCTCCACTGGCAACTACTGGAATAATTTTTATACCCTGCTCTCTTGCTTTTGCAATTTGGCTTTTAATCATGGCAACATTTTCTTGATTAAAATGAGGCGGAGCATCTAGCATTAAAAAGAGTATTCTCGCTTTTGCCTTTTTGTTCCATGATTGTGATAATGATACCTTAAGCGCCTCCTCAACCGCTTCTTCATAATCTCCACCACCAGCTGCATGCTGCGCCGAAAGGAAGTCTTTTACTTCATTTACATCGCTACTAAAATCTATTGCACGGGTTACATAATCATCACCATGGTCTCTGTACACCGTAAGCGCTACTCTCTTTTGCTCAACACTTGCGTCTATCCTGCTCATTATATTTTTGAGTTCTGACTTAAGATATGCAATCTCATCACCCATGGAACCTGTAGCATCTACTGCAAATAATATGTCGATCGCATTACTGGCTTGATGTTCATTAATTACAAAAGAGACTTGTTTCTGATTTCTAGAGATTTTCTTTCCTTCTATATTTCCACTATAATATAGTTGCACTAAATAAGTATCTGTTGGATTATTCTTCCCTTTAAATAGCATACTCATTCCTGATGCATCTGTTAATCCTTTCATCAAGAGGTTATTATTTTTATAAATAGCAACACCTACGTTTGCTACTGGCAGTCCGCTGATATCCGTTACTTGAATATCAGTTCTACCTTTGTGATTAAATTCCCATTTCTTTGCGATTTCCTTTGCTTCACCAGAGTTGTAAATTTTTACAAACTCAGCGTATTTCTCTACGTCATTTAGTTCACCCGCTGTTAGTTGGCCATACGCAGGATCATTCTGAGAAATTCCAGGTGAAGGTTTTCCATCTGTAATATGTATTCCAGCAACTTTCCCTTCGAGTTTTGAAGAAACGGTAGAAACAGCATATCCTAAAACTTTCTTCTCCCTTCTTACACCCATAGCTGTAACCACTACTTCATCTAGCTCACTACTGTATTCTAAAATGACATTTATAGTAGTCTGAGAATTCACAGGAACCTCTTTTGAATTATAGCCAACGTAGGTAAAGACTAATGTATCTGTAGCAGCAGCTTTAATCTCGTAGTTTCCATCAAAGTCGGACACAACGCCTATCTTACTGTTTTTTATAAGAACATTAGCTCCTGGAAGAGGTTCGCTATCATTTGATACGTTTCCTGAAATTGTTATTTCTTGAGCTTGTACTCCTATAGTTAAGAGGAGTAGCGTTATGAATGTGGTAAGTGTTTTCATATCCTTTGGTTTTTAATTGTGAGGTGAAATTATAGTAGAGATCACCTTTTAAAAACCTAGATTGAGGGAACAGGATGTTTGAGTGAGGGAAGTAGCCCTCAAGTTGAAGTTGAAGTTGAAGTTGAAGTTGAAGTTGAAGTTTAATTAAAATTCAAAGCACTTTCCATCTAGAAATAAAATATATCAGACTCTAAAAGAACTTTAAATACATTGTTATAAATCGATTACAATTTCTTAGCCTCTTCCCAGAAAGCATCCATTTCTGCCAGTGTCATGTCTGAAAAGTCTTTTCCAAGTTCCTTTGCTTTACCTTCTAAATATTGAAAGCGTTTTATAAATTTCTTATTGGTGCGTTCTAGTGCGCTTTCCGGATCTACTTTTAAGAACCGTGCGTAGTTAATCATTGAGAACAGCACATCACCAAATTCGGCTTCAATCTTTTCTTGATTATTCTCATTTACTTCGTGTTGTAGCTCCTCAAGTTCTTCTTGCACCTTTTCAAATACCTGCTGTGGTTCTTCCCAGTCAAAACCTACGCCAGCAACTTTATCTTGAATTCGACTGGCTTTTACTAGTGCTGGCAATCCCTTTGGAACTCCTTCTAGTACAGACTTCTTACCCTCTTTAAGCTTAAGTTTTTCCCAGTTGCGCTCTACTTCTTTTGCATCTGCCACATCAACATCTCCATAAATGTGTGGATGGCGAGAAACTAGTTTATCAGAAATACTATTTGCTACATCTGCGATATCAAAATCCTTAGTCTCGCTTCCTATTTTGGCATAGAACACAATGTGTAACAAAAGATCACCAAGCTCCTTTTTCACCTCTTCTAGATCATTATCAAGAATAGCATCGCCTAGCTCATAGGTTTCCTCAATGGTGAGGTGACGCAAGCTTTCCATGGTTTGCTTTTTATCCCAAGGACAACCTACGCGTAGTTCGTCCATTATGGTTAGTAATCTATCAAAGGCTTTTAATTGCGTCTCTCTTGTATTCATAGTCAGGGTGGTAATTGCAGCAATAATTTACTATTACCTGAATTTAATGTTATTTATGGTGTGGGTGCTTGTCACATTTTCGCGAAAGCGTACTCATCTTTAAAACTAAAAAAGCCTTTACAAATAAACTGTAAAGGCTTTTTAATATTATAAAAAGTTATGCACTATTCCTCTTCTTCGCTTGCTGCTGCGGGAGCTGCTGGCGCGTCAAAGTTAAGCATATCTTTTGCTTGTAAAATGTTGTACCACTGTACTACTTTCTTAATGTCACTAGCATATACACGATCCTCATCATAATCTGGAATCACATTGAAGAAAAACTCTTCAAGTTCATCTTTTGAGACCTTATGATTAATAGTAGGCGCTCCATTTTCCTTGTCTTTTATGGCTTGTAACACCTCTCTAAGTGGCTTCTCCTCACTTAAGGTGTAGATAGCAATTTCAGAAAGTACACTTACGTTATGACGAATACCTACGGTAATTCTCTTACCATCTACTAGAGATTCTGCCACAAAACCACTGCGTGTTTGTTGCTTTAACTCATATATTCCAGGCTTTCCAGCGATTGCAATTACTTTATCTAAACTCATATGTTATTCAAATTGGGTGGCAAAGATGCACTTTGCGATACATATTTACAAATTTTGTTTGCAAGGATTCGTTAATCTTTACACGAGACTTTAAGAATACTAGCGCTTTTTTGACGCTGCTGGAAAACGCATGCGATACTCTGCATTACACTTACCTTTTGAGATATTTACAAGCTTTCCTTTTATTAAACGCTTTTTAAGACTTGAGAGTTTATCTGTAAAAAGGACCCCTTCTATATGATCATACTCATGCTGGATTACTCGAGCAATAAGTCCATCATAAGTCTCTGTGTACTCTTTAAAGTTCTCATCTTGATACCTGATAGTCACCTTAGGTTTTCTAAAAACATCTTCATTAATACCAGGTATGCTCAAGCAGCCTTCAGAAAATGCCCACTCCTCTCCTTCTTCTTCAAGAATCTCTGCATTTACAAAGGTTTTCTTGAAATTTGCAAGCTGTTCCTGCTCTTCTGGAGTATAGCTTTCATCTTCTGCAAACGGTGTTGTATCTACTAGAAACACACGTATAGGTAAACCTATTTGAGGTGCTGCAAGCCCAACACCGTGAGCTTCATACATCGTATCATACATATTCTCTATGAGCTCGCTAAATTTAGGATACTCCGGAGTAATATCTTTTGCTTTTTTCTTAAGTACGGGATCTCCGTACGCCACAATTGGTATAATCATATCTACTTATTATACAGGTAATCCTGAAGGATAATCGTTGCACTTATTTGATCTACAAGTGCTTTATTTTGTCTTTTCTTTTTACCGATACCACTGTCTAACATGGTCTGGAAAGCCATCTTTGAGGTAAACCTTTCATCTTGTCTAATGATGGTTAACTCTGGATGTTTTTTTTCTACGCTTTCGCGAAAGCGTACAATGTCTACCTCCACATCACTCGCCTCATTATTCATGCGCTTAGGCTCACCTATCACCATAGCCTCCACCTTCTCTTCTGAAAGATATTTCTTCAAAAAGATGAAAATATCTTTTGTTTCAACCGTTGTAAGACCTGAAGCGATCATCTGCAACTCGTCTGTCACTGCGATACCAGTGCGCTTTGTTCCGTAATCTATTGCAATGATGCGTGCCATCTATAAAATTTGTGCAAAAATAAGGAAAAACAAGCTATAAGGTTGTGCATCGCAATAGCTTTCATAATAGCAAGGTCTTGCAATTACAAAAAAGTAGCTACTTACAGAGCAGTCTATCTTTTACCAGCTAAGTAACTTCATAGCTTCTCAATCCACATTACGAGAGTGTACCACTTGTTTTATATATAACAAGAAAGCCTTAACTTGTTTGAGTTTTGCCCCACTAGAAACCATCAAAAAGCATTTGAAACTTTATCTTTGAACATCCATTAACGATTACTGAGAAGAGTTAACATACCTTACTCAGCGCTTAAAAATATCAAATGACACAACTTAGAAACATCATCGAAGAAGCTTGGGAAGATCGCTCGCTCCTTACAAATCCAGTAACTATTAATGCTATACGTGAGGTAGTAGACATGCTAGACCGTGGTACGCTACGTGTTGCAGAACCTACAGAAGACGGATGGCAAGTAAATGAGTGGGTAAAAAAGGCGGTTGTACTTTATTTCCCTATCCAAAAGATGGAAACTCTGGAAGCTGGAATCTTTGAATATCACGATAAAATTCCTTTAAAGAGAGACTTTGCAAATCGCGGTATTCGTGTAGTGCCTAATGCTGTTGCACGTCACGGAGCTTATATCTCTAAGGGAGTAATCTTAATGCCTAGTTATGTAAACATAGGAGCTTATGTAGATGAGGGAACTATGGTAGATACATGGGCAACTGTAGGAAGCTGTGCACAAATAGGTAAAAACGTACACCTAAGTGGTGGTGTAGGTATAGGTGGTGTTCTTGAACCACTACAAGCATCTCCTGTAATTATAGAAGATGGTGCTTTTATAGGATCTAGATGTATCGTAGTAGAAGGTGTACACGTTGAGAAAGAAGCTGTTTTAGGCGCAAACGTAGTACTTACAATGAGCACAAAAATTATTGATGTTACTGGTGATGAACCTGTAGAAATGAAGGGGCGCGTACCTGCGAGGTCTGTAGTAATACCTGGAAGTTATACTAAGAAATTTGCTGCGGGAGAGTACCAAGTTCCTTGTGCACTAATTATAGGCAAACGTAAAGAGAGCACTAATAAAAAGACATCTCTCAATGATGCCTTAAGAGAGTACGACGTAGCAGTATAATATGACAACGGAGCAAACTAATGATATGAACATAGATGCGGTTATCACGTGGGTAAATGGTGATGACTTAACATGGCAATATAAAATCAATTCGTATCTAGATACTAAGATTGATTTCTCTAAAAAAGCAGAGAGTACTCGCTACAACGCCATAGGCGAAGTGCAGATTGCAATTGCATCCATTATCAAGTTTGCTCCGTTTATTAAAAACATATATGTCGTTACCGACAATCAGGTACCACAAGATTTTGAAGACTTATCTATAAAGGCTCAAAAACAAGGTGTCAACCTAAAAATTATAGATCACACAGTGATTTTTAAAGATTATGAAGAAGCTTTACCTAGTTTCAACTCTATTTCTATAGAGATAATGCTCTATAGAATCCCAAATCTATCTGAGCATTTTGTGGTTTTTAATGATGACTTCTTCTTAATGAGAGCTACGGCTCCTGAAGATTTCTTTATCAATGGCATGCCCGTATTGCGTGGCTCATGGGAGAAGTTTAATGAAGATAGAACACTTAAAGTATACTATCAAAAGCTGCTCAAGCTTATAGGAAAGGAACCTGACCCAAATAGACCAAGCTTTAAAAGGCTACAGCAGCAAAGCGCTATGCTTGCTGGTACAAAAAAATATGTGAGAAGATATCACACTCCTATGAGTGTAAGAAAATCTACGCTAGTAAATTATTTTAATGAGCATGAGGACTTGCTCAAAAAGAATATTTCCTATCGATTTCGGGATAAGAGTCAGTTTTTACTTTCTTCATTATCTGAGCATCTCGAAATTAAAAAAGGAACCTTTCACTACTCAAAAGACACACAATTAACTTATTTTCGATCTTACAAGAAACCCTCGAGTGTAAAAAAGAAGTTGGCTCAATTTATTGATGATCCATCTAAGATATTTGTCACATTTCAGAGTTTAGAAAAAGCAGATCCTGCTTTACTTATATATATTAAAGACTGGATATCTGCCAGACTAACATCTTAACATGGATTATAAATTTCTCATTTACATCTCTTACAGCTACTCTATTCCTATAGGTAAACCACTAGAACAGGAACTACTGAGACTAGGACACAGCGTACGCTGGTTTGCAGATCAAGATGAGGGAAAAGAAAAACTGCTTTCTGAGCAAGGCGCACTCCATACTATAGATGAAGCAGTTGCATACAGGCCGCATATTGTACTCACTGCCACAGATAGTGTCGCTCATTTTCTATCAGGCATTAAAGTGCAGATTTTTCATGGTTTTCCTGCTAATAAACGTAAAGGAACAGATCAGTTTAGAATACGAGGTTTCTTTGATTTATACTGTACGCAAGGACCCTCAAGCACAGTCCCTTTTAAAAAGCAGCAAAAAAAATATCCTCATTTTGAGGTAGTAGAAACAGGCTGGTCAAAGGTTGACCCACTGTTTCCTATTGAAAATAATGAGACAGAAAAGCCTACTATATTAATTGCCTCTACGTTTACAAAAGATTACAGTATTGCCTTAAAAGACGAGGTAATGGAAGAACTTGTACGTCTATCTAAGCTAGATAAATGGAAGTTTAATATTGTACTTCACCCTAAGTTAGACCCGGCTGTACACGCAAAAATCAAAGCATTACAAAATGAGAATTTTGTGTATCATGACACCACAGATTTGATACCGCTATTTAAGAAAGCGAATATCCTTTTTGCAGATACTACTTCTGCTATTATAGAGTTTTTATTACAACACAAACCTGTCGTTACTTTTAGGAATAATATGCCTGGACCATATCTTGTAGATGTTACAGAAGTAAGCGATATTGAGAAAGAAATTACTCGCGCACTAACTAATCCTCCTGAGTTAATTAAGCATATAGAAGAGTTTGCTGCATTTTCTCACCCATATCATGACGGACAATCTAGCCGCAGAGTTATAGATGCCACTATCACATTTTTACACAGTAATAAATCTCACTTAAAAAAGAAGCCTTATAACTTGATAAGAAAATACAAAATGCGCAAGCGATTACAATATCACGGCCCAGTATTTCAACACGATACTATTATCGATTCTTTAGATCAAAAGTAAATCTAAACAACACACTTAAGCAGATTTAAATAGTAGTAAGCCTGTTAATAAGGGCAAAGTGAACTCGTGCGCAATAGTGTCATGAGCAGTTAGCAGTAAAGTCATAGGTTTACTTATAAGATTTTTAATGTACGCTTTCGCTAAAGCGTTACTACTCACCCACCACTTTTAACGAAACATATTTACCACCTATTTACTACACGTGTAAACAACAAAAAGCCTCTCAGTTTCCTGAGAGGCTTTTATTATAAAAAATTAGATGGTGAGAATTACTCTCCTCCTTCCATTTTCTTTTTAAGAGCTGCAAGAGCATCGTTTGCATCACCTAAAGTAGGCTTAGACTCATCAGATTGAGTTTTAGCTTTCTTAGCTTGTTGCTTAACGATTTTAGCTTCTTCTTCTTTATGGATAACCATATGTGAAGCAACTACACGCTTGAAGTCTTTGTTGAATTCGATAATTTGGAATTCTGCTTCTTCTCCTTTTCCTAGTTTAGTACCGTCCTCTTTTTCAAGGTGACGAGTAGGAACAAATGCAGTAATATCCTCGTTAAAATCGATAGTAGCTCCTTTGTCTACAATCTCTGTGATTGCAGCTTTGTGAGTAGTACCCATTTTGAACTCATCCTCGTACTTATCCCAAGGATTTGCTTCGATTTGTTTGTGACCTAAAGATAATTTACGTCCATCTACGTCAAGCTCAAGAACCACTACTTCTAGTTTATCTCCTACCTCACAGAATTCTGATGGGTGCTTCACTTTCTTAGTCCAAGAAAGATCTGAGATGTAAATTAATCCATCAATACCTTCTTCTAGTTCTAAGAACACACCGAAGTTTGTAAAGTTACGTACGATACCTTCGTGACGTGAACCTACAGGGTATTTTGAAGTAATATCTGTCCATGGGTCTTGCGTTAATTGCTTGATACCAAGGCTCATCTTACGATCTTCACGATCTAAAGTAAGGATTTGAGCATCTACTACGTCTCCTACTTTTACAAAGTCTTGAGCGCTACGTAAGTGCGTAGACCATGACATTTCTGATACGTGGATAAGACCTTCTACTCCTTCTTCTACTTCGATAAATGCACCGTAATCTGCGATTACAACTACTTTACCTTTTACGTTATCACCAACTTTAAGCTCTTCTCCTAAAGCCTCCCATGGGTGCTTAGAAAGTTGCTTAAGACCTAACTGGATACGTGTTTTATCCTCATCAAAGTCAAGGATTACAACATTCAGTTTCTGATCAAGCTCAACGATTTCATTCGGGTGGTTGATACGTGACCAAGAAAGGTCTGTAATGTGTACCAATCCATCAACACCTCCAAGATCAACAAATACACCGTAAGAAGTAATGTTTTTAACAACACCTTCAAGTACTTGTCCTTTCTCAAGCTGCCCGATGATCTCCTTCTTCTGCTCTTCGATATCTGCTTCGATAAGCGCTTTGTGAGATACTACAACGTTTTTAAACTCGTGGTTGATTTTTACAACCTTGAATTCCATTGTTTTATTTACATACTGATCGTAATCACGTATAGGCTTCACATCAATTTGTGATCCTGGTAAGAATGCTTCAATACCGAATACATCTACGATCATACCTCCTTTAGTACGTGCTTTTACAAATCCGTTTACGATAGTTCCCTCATCGTGTGCTGCGTTAACGCGATCCCAAGCCTTGATAACACGTGCCTTACGGTGTGATAATATCAATTGACCAGTTGCATCTTCACGTACGTCAATAAGTACTTCTACTTTATCACCTACTTTAAGATCTGGATTGTAACGAAACTCATTAAGAGAGATTACTCCTTCAGACTTAGCGTTAATGTCAATGATTGCATCACGATCAGTAATTGTAATTACTGTTCCTTCTACTACATCGTCATCAAGTGTATCTACAAAGTTTTGAGCTACTAGTGCTTCAAACTCTTCAAGTTGCTTGTCATCTACAGTGTCGATTCCTTCTTCGTACTTTTCCCAGTTAAAATCTTCAAGAAATTTCTTTGGGTTCTCTTGAGCTGGAGATAGCTCAACTTTTGGTGCTACTACTGCAGCGTCTTCCTGAACTTCAGGATTTTTTGTTTCTTCAGCCATTTGCTAAAATTTGCATCTATCTCAAAACAAGTGCTTTGTAGATAGATGGGTTTTGTATTTTACGTTTCTGCGAAAGCTTAATAAACCTAGAAACCGTAAAAGGGTTTGTTTTGTTTTTTAAATACCTCACTGGCAGCTTTCTAAAGGTGGCCAAAAAGGAGTGCAAAAATACATCCTTTATCTTGATTTACAAAGGGGTTCTAAGATAAAATAGCGCATCCATAATTATCCTCCATTCTTGGAATAACTAACTTACTGTTCTAAGGCTATTAAGCCCTCTACTTACAAGAACAAAAGCCATGTACCTAAGCTTATTACATACAACATAATAACGTAAATTTTACATAAAAACAACAAGCCTAAAGGAAATCCGTAAACAAGTGTGAAAATCTATTTGTAGATTAGCTAAGTCCATTTTCATCTAAATACCAAAAAGTATTGATTATTAGAATTTTAACGCTTTCGCGAAAGCCCATTTCTATAATAATCTACCCACATATTTAGAAAGCCAACGAAATATTAACATAGTGAGAAATTGCAATAAGACGATAATCTAGGACAGCACTTTAAATAAACTTAATTAAACAATGAAAAACTTTTACATAATCAAATCTATTCTGTGTTTATTATTACTTTCAAACGTAAGTTGTGCGGATAATGAGAAACAATCACAAAAAGATTTACAAAATCTTTTCTATAAATATCATTTAAAGAACTCAACTATTGAAAAGTCTAAAAATGAAGTTGAAATCATAAGTTCAAAGGAAATTCATTCATACTATAACGGAGTGTTCTACAAGATAAAAGGCACAAATGAACTATATTTTGGAATCACCGATAAAAATAAAATCCTCTCCATTAACCACCTGCAAGGAAAGGAAAGATCTTCATTATTTAATAAAAGTAACTGCATTGTACGTTCCAGTAATAAAGGAAGTATAAAATCTCAAGATATAGATGATTGCTTTACATTTTTTGCTGGAGAGTTTCCTTATCAAGGTTACACTCAGTTAGAGTTTAAATGGGATTGTTCAAATAAAGATGTAGTTTCAGAGAAGCTTCTTGAAGGAAAATATTTCTTCTTTTTAAAAGAAGGTGAAAATCATGAAATTTGTAATGTAAGAGCTCAAAAGGAAGATGGGCAATTTGTCAATATTACCTATAATATAAATGATCAATTATTCAAAAAAACAACAAATACTCTAACCGTAAGTCGTTAATTTTTATTCATATTACCTAGTAGTATTACTTGGCTGATCAAAAACTTAATTGTGATACCCAGTTAAGAAAATATTCAAAAAACATAATTATGAAACTTTTTTTCAAACCTACTTTTAGCTTCTACACTCCTACTTACCTCTTGTGATAGTGATGATGAAACTACGAGTATCGATAACCTATCAACTCTTACATACTTGAATGGTGAGACTGGTTTATCTTATGAAGAAAGTTTGAGCAAGTGGGCAGACTTAAAAACTGATAATGGAAGATCTTACGTCTACTAAACAGACATTATCTCCTTTACAGGTAATCGAAGCACTACAGAAATCAAAGTGATAAATAACAGTGTGGTCTCAAGAGTTTACCAATCCTTTACTATAAACGGTGAGACCGGAGAAAGAACAATTACAAGCACCTATTCTGAAGACGAAGCTGCTTTAGAAACTAACCCTGAAGGCACTACACCGCTCACAATAGACGAGTTATATGATTCTTGCGCTAGTGATTACCTCGTAGTAGACCAAGAGAATAATACGATATACTTACAGACTGAAGTAAATGGCTTACTTACATTATGCGGTTTTACACCTAATAATTGTGCAGATGATTGTTTTACAGGTGTTTCTATAAAAGCATTTGACTGGATTAACTAGTCTTACTTAACGTACAGTATGTTTTCACGGGAGTCAAGACTATCGTAAAGATGCTTTTATCTTAATCAATCATAACTTCCTACTTAATCATTGTATATTTATACTATATAACATTAGGAAGCCCAGCGGCTACAATCTATTTTAGAATTTAATCTTTGCTTAGAACAATCTACATACTCATCCTTGTACTATCCTTTTCTAGCTGCGATTCTAGTAAACAAATACAAAACCATAAGAGCAGTAAGAACACCACTGCAGTAATTGAAAACTTGAATACTGGCAGTTTTACAAATGATTATCTTTCTTTCTCTTACCCCACATCATTCACTACCTCTTATGAAGCACACGAGACTGTAAAAGTAAACACGCTAAAGGGTGATAGCACAACTATCGTGATTTATGAAATGGATCAAGAATTAAAACTTGAAGATTTTGCAAGAGCAATGATTAATAATATGAATATATCTACTCCAAAGATTGAAAGTATAGATTTTCAATTAGGTAATAAAACACTGCCTGCAATGAAAGCAACTATTAACAATAGTAAAGAGGTACTAATTCTAGAGGTGAAAAAGTCAGCCAAAAAAACATTGTTTATAAGTTTTGAGAAGCTTACAACAAAAGATGGAGATTTTACAGCAGAAACCAAGTCAACAATGCAGCTGATTAACTCAACAATTAATTACAAATAAGCTAGCAATCGTAATTACACATATTTGTGCTACGCGCAAGCTATGATTGACACTAAAACAACATGGACTGGAGCAGCTTTGAGATAGACAACAAACCATTTAAATGGGGACAAACATTTAATGATGTTTTTGAAATCTTTGGGCGTGAAAACCTCAACAAGAATACTAGTTCCTGGAAGCTTCACAAGGTACCTTCAGACGGTTTTTTAGGCTTAGATGCTGTTTCCTGTGAATTCTACGGGCCTTCTTATGATAAGCCTGTTTCCTCTATTTCATTTGGATTAAAACCTAATAAAAAGGGATGGTTTCAACAGCACCACTCGCCTTATATGATACAGCTCATATCCATTCTTGGCGAACCTCATAACGTTCATGAGAATCCGCTGCCAGATGATAAAAAGTATAACAAGGGCTATAGCAGCGGCAGTGTGATTTATGCTGCACACTGGTGGTTTGGCGATATTAGGATTGGCCTCTCTGCGTACGGAGGAATCAGGAATGAATCATTAGGAGAAACAGCGGCACTCCTTTATATAGGTTGGTATAATGAGATAGCAATGGCTAAGCCATACATCAATGAGTATTATGACAGGGAAGCTCGTATAAGCAAGGAGCTCACTGTAATAGAAACCTTTACACTTAGCTACGGTCAATTAAAAACACTCCGTAGATCTTATGAGTTACCTAGTGATTTGCTGGCAGATAAGGAAGATGAAATTCACGCAGCACAGCTCGCTTTATATCACGCTAACGTTTATAGAACTCCAAAAGACCTTGCACAACAAATGCAACCTAACCAGCTACTCCTTTTATCTTTAGACACTACGCAGCAGTATGCACTAGCGACTATGCACGACTTCACGGTCTTTGACTATGGTAGCGAACTCGTCTTTACTAATATACTACCAGCAAAAGGAGCCGGAGCAACAGAGATCACGGTAAACAACTTAACATATAGAGACAGTCCTAATAGTGTCCCGTTATCTGAACTCAAAACCAAACTTGAAACACTAGGATTTACTATTAAAACCACCGAGTTTTACGACGCTTAATGATTACAAATGGCGTTCATAACACCTTTATCAAGTTAGCATCCTACAGCATATTCTGATTACAATGAGTGGAGCTACGCTTTCGCGAAAATGTTCTCACAATCATTATTTCTAGTAACACTAGACCGTATGCTAGATTTACAAATAAGTGTATATTTAGACAATCAATTAAAAAACAATCAACTGCAGGCCGTCCAGCAATCGTAATAATTATCAAGATGCGTTGCTTTCTTTATGCCGTGCCTGTGGGAAGCAATACAAAACATGATAAACTACAAATGGACTAAAGGATTTTTCTCATCAACATCTGAATTATATTCGAGTGAGAAAAAGATAGGAGAACTTAAAAAAGAGGCATTTAGCACCACTGTCTATGGAAACATAAACGAATCTCATTATAAATTCATGAAGAAAGGACTGTTTGACTCTGGAATGGAAATAATAGATTTGAAATCCAAAAATATAATCGGTAGGATAACATTTAATTCTTGGAATACTAAGTCACAAATATTGTTGGACAATCAAAAGTTTGAATGGAAGTCAGATAGTTTTTGGAATAACAAATGGAGCATACAAGAGCACAATAAAAAATTGATTGAGTTCAAAAAATCAGGCTTAAGCGATGGATATATAAAGTCAACTACTACAAACGACTTACTTTTAATTACAGGTATATTATCGATCAATTACTATCAAAAAATAGCAGCTTTTATTATCATAATGACTTCTATAATAATTAATTCTTAATGCTTGTAGTCAAGCTTATTATATCATAGAGACTTGCTAGTTTTATGATAAAAAAATTTTGAACTACGCTTTCGCAAAAATATGCTCACAATCACTATTTCTAGTAGCGATACACGCTGCGATAGATTTAAAAATAAGTGTATATTTATGCAATCAATTAAAAAACAACTAATTACAATCAGCTTTAATAGCGATATACAGTAAGCTAGACAGTAATTTTAAAAAATAATTATAAAATCATGTTGAAATTTATAGGGAAAATATGCTTTTTAGTAATAATCTCATTTATTGCATTTTCTTGTGAAACTGACAATGTGAATGATGGTAATAACAGTTATTCAAAAAAAATTATTGGGAAATGGCAGCAGGTGAGATCATTCAATTTAGAGGATGATTCTATGACACCTGCAGTTTACGTTTGGGAAGAAGTTGACAACGGATTTACGTTACAATTAAATGATGACAAATCTTTTATTTATACAAAATTTGAAGGCTGCTCTACGGGAACCTATTTTTACAATGATGAGCTTTCTAGCATAACATTTGATTTTAACTGTGAGATTAATTTTCATGGAAATTTAGTCAGAAGCTTGACTGAAAGCTTCGCAGAAGATTTAACTAGAAACAATCTTTTATTTCTAATGCACAAACAAAATCCAAATGGCTGTGTAGAAGACTGCAATAGTATTCTTGAACGGATTGAATAATCATAAGTGAGTGCAACAAATCACTAAGATAAGTTTATTCATTGTGCACGCTAAAATATTCTTACAATCATTATTTCTAGTAGCGATATACGCTGCGATAGATTTAAAAGTAAGTGTACATTTATACAATCAATTAAAAAAACAACTAATTACATATCTTTTCAGTGATATCAAAATTTTCAAGGAGCCTTCTATGATTTGAACTCTGGTTGCTTTAAAAGATTGCTTTTTATCCGCTCACAAATGAAAAATATATACACAATACTTTTACTTCTTGCACTTCTCAGTTGTTCGGAAAAAAAGATAAATACTAGTTTTGAGCCTCTAGTCTCCAATAAGGAAACAATTGAAAAGAGAAACGAGGTATTTATAAAAGTAAATGACACTGTAGATTCTTTCTTTACAAATTTAACGCTGGATGAGATGCAGGGTATTCCTGACATGTTGTACCTAGGTAATAAGGAAAGCAAGTCCTCTATAACAATCCCTACAGACAGTACAGTTTATATAATAGGTGGAGACCCATTCATTTCAATGTTTTACAAACTTGAAATTGAGCAAGGTGATAGCATTTTAATTAACGTGGCAAACTTAAAAATCAACTTATCTAAGCAAATACAATATCCAGTCTTCACTCACTTAAATAGTGATAAATCATGGAGCGAAACTAACTTTGATTACCTTCTGTTTAAGCAAAATCTAAATAGTGAGGCAATCGTAATCGACGAAGATAAATTTCAAAACAATAAGTTTTCAATAAAACAAATACATGAAAACTCAAACTTGTTATTGGATAGTCTAAAAGCTATTAATAGTATCTCAGATGAGTTCTACAGAAGTACAAAGCTTGACCAGCAACTTAAGTACGCAACATCGAAAGTAAGAGAAGCTAGAAAGCGGCATTTACAATTGGACATAGATACTTTGGATATTATAATAAATAATGAAGAATTATTTGAACGCAATGAATACTTAAGTTTTTTAAAAGCTTTGGTTTTATATAAATATTTTGAAAAGGATAAAAGAGTTTCAAACTCTGTACAATTTGATGTTGTTAGCAAAGACACAACACTATTTAATCAGTCGTCAAAAGAAGTGTTACTAAGTGCTTATCTAAAGAGTATCTATTTTTTAGAAAAATCAAAATTTGACAATTATCTAGAAAAATTTTATACTTTAAATAGTAGCAATGAGTTGAAAGACAAATGGATGACAATTGTAGAAAATCAACGAGAAAACATTGAGAAATTAGATATAAATGATCGTACTATTGGGGTTTTATCCAATTTGGTAAATGACAACCAATTGACATTTGAGGAGATTCTTTTAAGAGAAAAAGGAAAAATAGTGCTAGTTGATTTTTGGGCAAGTTGGTGTGCACCTTGTAGAAAAGAAATGCCATTTTTAGAAGATTTAAAAACAAGATTTGATAAAACAGAATTTGAAATTATTCAAATTTCAATTGACAATGAATACGCAGCTTGGCTTCGAGCAAGTAAATTAGAAAATCTATCAACTGAAGAGAATAATTATATAATTGCAAACTGGAAGAAGTCAAAACTATATAATAATTACAATATAAAGACAATACCACGGTATCTGCTTTTTGATAAATTTGGAAAAATCATTGATGATAATGCAGCAAGACCAAGTGATAATGAACTTGCATCCTTAATTAAAGCTAACTTATAAGAAATGCCATTAATATTTATAGACTCCACAGTTGCACGGCGTACTACATAATCAGGATTCTGATACAGCGTCATCAACCTAATTAATAAAGAGTAATGTGGCAAAAAAGGAATTAGAACTATAAAAACAAAATTCATTCTGCTTTATTTCCGCAAGTTCAATCTTCCTTTTAATTTACTAAAGTTTTAATCACTTCACATTTTCGCGAAAGCGTACTTATTGTTTTTACCACATATCGTAGCGCATCAAATTCTTATAACAATAAAAAGGCAGCAATATAGTATTGCTGCCTTTCCTTCTTTGGAGCCCCCTAAACCCCATTCTAGCCTTGCTTTCGCGAAAGCGTAGAAATCTTTAAACCGCCATTAGTCTACTCCTTGGGCGTCGCTTATGACACGGTCTATAAAATCTGTATTGATATGTAGCAATCTTGCTAGGTTGTATAATACGATAATCTCACTGTCATCTATCTCGCCATCTGCATAGGAGATTATAGATAGGTCTCGTAGTAAATTGAGCTTTTGCATGACCGAGAGCACTATGTGTAAATCACGCGTGAGCTCCTGTACCTCGCTTATCATCTCATCTTCTGTGAGTCCTTTGATAGTCATCATACAGTTTGCAAATACCTTAGGCGCTACAATACTGCTCAATGCTTGGATCTCTGAGTCGTCTACCACGCCATCTGCATTTGATATGAGGTACCCTCCTAAGAACATTAAACGCTGTATTTTTTCTGAATGCTCGCTCTCGTCTTCTAGGTTTTCTGGCTCCATTAATGACATGATGCGCTTGATTTCTAGCTCCATCGCCTCTTCTGTAATCTCACCTTTGATAGTATTATTAAAAGCTGCATAGGTCTCACTCTTATTAAAAAGCTCGAGTGCCTTAATCCTAAGCGGACTAAAAGGATGCGTGCTATACCAGTCTGAAGGGTCATGATTTGAGTCATTTAAGACTTCCTCAAGATCACTAAACTGCTCTATGTATGCATTAAGCTGGAAGTCTAGAGAATCTGTAGTTACTCCAGAAGAAAGCTTGAAAAAGGTGCGACCTACGGCTTCAAAATCTTGACAACATAGCAATCCTGCTCTATCTGCGCTTATCTCTGCATTTCTGTTCCATGCAAATAACTTCATGGCGTGTATGGGTGCGAGATCATTCTCACCGTGATCAAGTATCTGTCTCACTGGGTAGTCAAAGTGTTCAAATAACACATGCCCTATCTCATGCCCTACCACAAAGGTGAGCTCATCTTTTGAGAATCGCTCTAGTATTCCTGATGATAGAATGATGTACAGTTTATTATCATCTGGTGGATAGCATGAGGCATTAAACATGTCACTTTGATATACAAAAAACTCAATATCTGCTTTAAGCTTCAAGGTTTGCTTGCAGTGTTCTCCTATCTCGTGAAGCATAGGTGCAAGTGTCTTTGTGAGTCTCAAACTAGATTTTAATAGGTGTTTTCTAGACTTGAACTTGCTATTACCTTCATTAACTTTTTCCAACGTCTTTTGAATCAGCTCGTCTTTTTGAAAAGCAATAACGTAATCTCTATCTCCATCATAAACGAGTAGATTTAAATCTACATCTGCTCTATGGTTTGTATAAATCTCTGGTTCTTGCTCTACAGTGGCTTTGTGGTTAAGTGCATTGATTTCTTCTATACGTTTTGCATATGCTACCGCTAGCTCTGAGGTTACATTTTGAAAATCTACACTGGCTTCTTGCAGTTTTGCATGATCTCCAGATGCTTGTGCATCGCTTAGTTCGCTCAACATTTTTTCTTGTGCAGTAGCTAGTGCTACTTGGTGTTCTTGTTCTAGTGCTGAAAGTGTTTCTGATGTGTATGACATATTGTTAAGCTTGAACGGTTATTTTTGAATTAGATAGTTTCATAAGTCTTCCTTTGAGGTCAAAGATTCCTAGAATTTGATCTTCGCCTTTTTGAGCGATGATGTTATTACCTGGCAGCTCTACCTCATAACCTTTCTTTTTAAGGTAGAAATACAGACTGTATTTATGAGGGAAGGAATAATTTGCCGCAATAAATGTAAAGTGAGAACAAAGTAATGCTGGTGCTATTCTCACCTTACTCTCTACCTCTTCTGAGGTAATAGTCACATATACTGTGATACCTTTAAAAGGAAGCGCGAGGTAACAGCTCTCATTTGACATTACTGAGGCTATGGTCGCAAAATAAATACCGGGATCTGAATCTATCTCAAATTTTGGCGCTATAAAATCATCAATATTACACGCTTTTCCTAATGCTTGTACGGCTTGCGATGTTTGTAAAAACTTTTCTGGGATACCGCTTTGATTATTTGCCCAAGCCCATAACCAGCTTTTCTCATTTTCTGAGTAAGTTCCCAATACTTGAATGTCAAATACCTTGTCATTACCAAAGGTTACCTTCCCTTCTAGCATGTCAAAACTCCACCCTAGATCCTTTACAAGCTCATCAAAGATTTCTTGCTTTTCTAGTGATAATGCAATAGACTGGTTATATAATTCTTGTATAGTCACTGTAGACTCACTAGTATTTTCTTGACCATTTGTTGCAGCGGCGTCAGCTGTGTTTGATGTACTTGTGGTGGCTGTATCTGTAGTTCCCTCTGCAAACTCTTCAAGTTTTTCTTCTAGTAGTGATGTAATACGCTCAGTTCTTTCTTCTACTTTATCTGCGTTAACCACTGGGCCGTGATTTATTTTTAAAATGCCTTCTTCAAAGGTGATAGCGCGTTCTAGATTATGCTCGTCATTTTCATTTACAATCACTACACTTTTGAGACCTCCCTTTAAAAGCTCTACTCCCATAGCATCCTCACAAATCACCTTAAAAGCTTCTATTAATGGTAAAAAGTAAATTTTAGGAAATGTATCGTTATATAAATGAGAGAAACGATCTTCCATTAATGTATTCCATTCTATTTGTAAAGGAACTGTGTAACCAGCCGCTCTATTGATTTCTGTTTCTAATTGTGGAAATACTTCTTTTTGAAATGCTTGAATGATTCTTTTTTCTTTAAGTCCCATAATATGTTGTTGTTATAATAGATTAAATTGTTTTTATAATAATTGAAGTAATTTTTCTTCTAGTAGTGAAGAAAGATTTTGAGGCAAGGCTTTATGTATTGCGATTGATATGGTTAGTGTGCTTGCCTCAATAGTAAGCTGTAAATTTTCTGCTTGTTGTATGACGATGCTGTCAACACCTAGCCAAGCTTCCTGCCCTAAACTATCTTGTGTGATGGAGTCTATGCTATTTTTAAATGCTACAAATAGATCTTGAACATTGAGTCTATTATTCTCCTCTTTGAGATCTAGTGCTTCTACATTAACATGCTGAATCTGGCTACCTAACTGTGATTTTTCATTTTTTAACCAGATTTTGAGTTGTAATACTGTCAACGCATTTGTAGTGGATGATAGCGGTCTACTTATGACTCCTTTTGATAACTCTACAACCATCTTTTTAGGTTGTTTTACAGTTACCATAGCAACACTATGCAAATGCACATAGGATATTTCTTCGTTCTGAGTGCGTATACAGATAGCCGTAGTGTGGTTTCCTTCTGTTTTTAAATCAATGAGTAAACCTTCTAGATAAAACCCGTTTGTTAATGAAATCGCTATTAAAACGTCTTCTTCTTTTTTAAAAATAGATTGTAAGACTCCCTCTAACGTTTGTGCTACAAACGCTTTATAGTATGGTGATGTATTCATGATGTAAGGTGTTTTAAGAGTCCTCTATGAGGTATTTATAGTCTTCTGGAAGTTGCTCCATGAGATCAAGAAATATGTTATCACGGGAGATGGTTTTATAATCGTAGTAAGACATGATTTTCATATCAAGATTATTATAATCCATTTTTACTAAGTACATACCCGCACCTTCAGTCAGCATTTTCTTGTTGTAAGGATCTTGACGAGGTTTATGCTTCTCGATAGCTAAGTACATCGAACTTAAATCTGCTTGATGTACCCATATTCGATTTAAATAAACTGGAGCATTAGGTTTTGAAAATTTCCCTTGTACTACATGATCAATAGCGTCGGCTTTTGTTGATCCGTAATTATTGATGATAATTGCGTTAGGATGATATCTATACGATTCTCTACTATCATCATAATTATTAGGTTTTACAATAAGTTCATAAAAACCTTTTCGCTCGCCTTTCAATCTGAAATCAACACGCGCTTCACTCGTCCAGGTATCTGGATACTTATCCACGACACTACAAATTTTACGTGAGAAAAACTGAAAATCATCAAATGTAGGATCCTTATCTAGTGTGATGCTAATAGTGTGATTAAAAACATTTACCTCCATGGCTACTACCTCATCTTCTAAGACTTGGTGTATTTCCTCTCTTAACACAATTTCTTGCTGTTGATAGTGTGTTAATGCCTCGATACCTCTGTCTTCTTCATAAAAATCTGGAACATAGACATCATTGTTTTCTGCATCCCATCTGAAATTGATCACAATCTCTGGATTTTCTTTAAGGCTCAATTCTACCCAGTATAGATTAGGGTTCATCGTAGCCGTATTAAAGTTCCTTTTAAAAGTTAGGATATCATATTTATTAGGATGACGTGTATTTAAATACGTGTCAAATCCTTTTTTTGCGTTAGCATTAGAAACTCCGCAACTTCCTAAGAGCAGTAATACTGCTATAAAAATTAATGAAACAATAAATCTATACATATCAATACCTCTTACTAGTTCTACTTAAATGACACCTATGATTACAAATTGTTTTCTAATACCGTAGTGAGCACTTTAACTCTACTCTCTACATCATCTGCGTTCATTATTGGACTATGATCCAAGGTTAACACGCCATTAGAAAATGAAAATCCGTTTGCTGGATTGTGGTGGTCTTTAGTATTAGTAATATGTATTTCTTTTAAGCTCTCGGCTAGGGCTTCCTTACCCATCTCATCTGCTGTGATAGCTTTGAATGCTTCAATAATTGGTAGAAAGTAAATTTTTGGGTAAGAATCGCTGTAAAGATGTAAGAAGCGATCTTCAAATAATGTGTCCCACGCTATGTTAAAAGTAACATCAAAACCTGCTGCTTCAATGATTGCCTTTTGTAGTTGCGGAAACTGCTCTTCTTGAAATGTTTTAGTAAATCTTTTTTCTTTTAATCCCATGATATTTTGTTTTTAAAGTTGTTATCTACTTCAAAACTAAGACAGGGATAAGGGTATTCTCGCAACCGTTTTACATTCGCTATTTTTGGTTTTATAAGTGCGTTTAAAGCGTATCTAGCACTTGTTTTAAATACGACTTTTTGCGTGTAGCCACTGGTATTTCCTCATCGTTTGTAAGACGTACTGTATTGTTAACATTAATTGTCTTAATGTATTTTATGTTTACTAAATGTGATTGATGCACACGTACAAAGGTGTGTTCACTTAGTATATTCTCATAGTATTTAAGATTACGAGCGCTCATTATTGTTCTATCTACAGTATGGAAGACCGTATATGCTCCATCAGACTGGCATCGCACGATATCCTTAGTTTGAAGGAAATATTGTGCTTCTGCTGTTTTAATCAAAAGAGTTTTTTCAATTTCTTTTTGATTAATCTCAGATACTTTATCTACGGCATTTTTATAAACTTGCTCTTTTTTATAAGCAACTCTAAATCTATCTATACAGTCTGATAGCTCCTCTGAGTCAATAGGTTTAAGCAAGTAATCTATAGTATCAAATTTTATAGCTTTTATCGCAAACTCATCATAAGCTGTTGTAAAGATTATTTTAAAATCGATACTATCAAGAGCTTCTAGTATTTGAAAAGCATTTCCTCCTATTAATTCTATATCTAGAAAAACAAGATCAGGACTTTCTGCCTTTAAAAAAGATATTGCTTCTGGGACATTATCAATTTTGGCAATAACTTCAATATCCTTTTGCGTGTACCGAATGAGCTTATCTAATGTATTTAAGGCATTAAACTCGTCTTCTACTATAACTGCATTGATCATTACTGCTTTAATTTAAATGACACCTTTGTACCTGCAGGGTTGTGCTGTTCATCAAAGAGGTCTTCAATTATAAATGATTTCTCCTCCCCCATTTTTCTCATTTTCAAACGTTCCTTAAAAATAGCGGTTGCGTGTAATTCTTCGGTCACTTTCTCTTGCTTTGCTTTTGCAGACCTTCCTACTCCATTGTCTATAATAACAAAGTGTAGTTGCTTTGCCTCTTTTTCTATCTTAATCTCTAGCGCTCCTCCTTCTTTTCTTTCTTTAAGGCCGTACTCTATCGCATTTTCAACAAAAGGCTGTAACATCATAGGTGGTACTTTAACCTCTTTGGGGTTGATAACTGGATCATTATAGATTACATAGGTAAACTCATTATTAAAACGAAGTTGCTGGGTTTCTATATAATTTGAAATCATCGCTATCTCCTTATCTAACGTGATGGACTCCTTTCTTACGTAATCAAAATTTTGCCTGATGAGCTTGGAGAATTTTGCAATGTAATTTGACGATTTTATAGCATTCCCCTCCAGTGTGATATTTTGAATTGCCGCTAGTGTATTAAAGATAAAATGCGGATTCATCTGTGCTCGCAATAAGCTTTGCTCTAGTGTCGTGGCTTTATTTGCTGCTCTCAATTTTGCACTATACACATAAAAACCTATAGCAACTAAGAGTGCAAGAAATAACAAAACGATACTTATTAATAGCCATTTGTTTCTAGCATTAATCTCTTGCTGGTGTTCAATTTCTGTTTCCTTTTTCTTTACTTCATAATTTACATTTGCAAACTCTAAAAGATTGTCCTGCTCTAACCTACTTACGTCTAGCTGGAGACTATCCCTTATTATTTGATTATTTAAAGCTTGCGCATAATCTCCATAAAACAACGAAACAGCGACTAGCCTGTCTCGCACATTAATCTCTTCCTTCGCATCCTTATTAGATTGATAAATGCGAAGCGCCTTATCATAATTAACGCGAGCAGAATCAATTTCTGAAGTCAATAAAAACAAATTACCCAGCCCCTTATATGGTGCGGCATTTATGACATTAATATTCTTATTCAACCTGATAGCTCCTCTTAAAAATCGTTCTGCATTCTCATATTTTCCCGCCTCTATGTACGTGTATCCTATATTATTGAGCACACTTACTAATATCTTGGGATCACCTTTAGACTGGCTCAGATTCATAGCTTCGGAGTAGCTATTTAGCGCCTTGTTATATTCTTTTAACTCTAGATATATACTAGCTTTATTATTCTTAATAGCTATTATAGAAAGCGTGTCTGCTTGCTTGGAGTACAAACTATCTGTTGCTTCTATGTAAGACAACGCCTTCTCATAATCTTTTAACTGGTAATGCAATTTAAATAATTGATTGTACGCCTTTCCTTCTATGCGAGTGTTATCGATAAGTTGAGATAAATGCAACGCCTTTAGAGCATATGCTTGAGACTCCTCTATATCACCCATATGTAATGCAGCTCCACTTAGCGTGATTAAAGCACGACCTTCATTATAACTGTCATTTAACCCTGTAAAAAGCTCGTAACTTTCTAGCTGAGTATTAAATGCCTCTTCATAACTATAATTCACATAGTGAGATTCGCCTTTTTGAAATAATAACATAGCTCGCTCTCGCAAACTCAAATTGTCAGTATTCTGAAGTAAACTATCCAGCTCCACAATCGCTTTCTCGGGTTGTATTTGCACGAGACTATCCATAATAGTAAGCTTATTTTCAATACTTGGACGAATCGAATCTTCCTTTGTACAAGCAGAAAACAGTAGCAGTAAGCAAATACTAAAACTCCATCTTTTCAGCGTTTGAATAGTTATTATCATAAATAAAAATCTGGATATTGATTTCGTGTAGTAGTGCAAAGAAATAATGGTTTTGAATAAATAAGATTGCTATAATTTCCAAAAACAATCATGTGCTTAACAAATATAAACTTATGATGTAACCTTTGAAAGATTATTAGAATGTCATCTCATAATTATAGCCTTGAATTTGAGCACTAGGACTTATTACGCTTTCGCGAAAGCGTGATTTAAAACAAAAAATAGACAGACCTGTCTGTTTTGAATATTTTACTATATATTTGCCGTATGAAACACGCCGAAGTAAAAAGTAGAATTATTGAAACCGCCTCTTATTTATTTTATAAGAACGGTTATAATACTACTGGCATCAATCAGATTATTTCTGAAGCTGGGATTGCAAAGGCCACTCTCTACAATCATTTTAAGTCTAAGGAAGAGATTTGCTTAGCATATCTTAAACATAAAAACATAAGCTTTCTTGAAGATTTTGAAGCGTTCACTACTTCAAAAACACAAGGGAAAGATCAACTACTTGCTATTTTTGACTTCTTGACATTATTCTATCAACAGAAGGATTTTAATGGATGCTGGTGTATCAAAACAGTAGCAGAAATACCAAAAGACAATAAGTTAATAAGAGATGAAATCCAGTTGCAGAAAAACTCCTTCATTGCTTTTATTACAAAGCTTGTAGCGGTTAATGTCGAAGGAATAGATAGAGCACAAACAGCCTCTCTCGCTAGACAAATCTATTTACTTTATGAAAGCGCTGTAGGTGAAAGCCACCTACACCAACAAGACTGGCCTATATTAGAGTCAAAAAATATTTGTGAGCGACTCATCACTTAAAAAAATTTATCAAACAAAAGACAGACTTGTCTGTCTGTAATTAATAATTAAATAATTGAACTATGAAAGAATTTGAAAACAAAGTAGCCTTAGTAATAGGTGGAACAAGCGGTATCGGTAATGCTACTACAAACACTTTATTAGAAGGTGGTGCAACAGTACACGTAGTAGGTAGAAACACTGATAAAATAAGTGATGCTCCTAACCTTATCAAGCACACCGTGAATATCTCAAACACACAAGAGGTAGATGGTTTAGTTGCTAAAATAAGCGAGCTAGAAAACTTAGATTATCTTGTAAATGCTTCTGGAATCTTTGGTCCTAAGCCATTCTTAGATCACACGATGGAAGATTACAACTCATACCAAGATCTTAATAGAGGTTTCTTTTTTATCACACAGAGTGCTGCAAAGAAAATGAAAGCTACTCAAGGTGGTTCTATCGTAAATGTAGGATCTATGTGGGCTAAGCAAGCAGTAAAGGCAACTCCATCTTCTGCATATTCTATGCAAAAAGCAGGATTACACTCCCTCACGCAACACCTAGCAATGGAACTTGCCGAAGATAACATACGTGTAAATGCAGTATCGCCTGCTCTTGTAAATACTCCTGTGTACGATAGCGTTTTTGGAGGTGAAGAAGAAGCTCAAAAAGCCCTTGTAGGCTTTAATGCTTTTCACCCGATAGGCCGTTTTGGTGAAGCACAAGACATCGCAAATAGTATAACGTTCTTACTTTCTGATAAAGCTGCCTGGGTAACAGGTGCAATATGGGATACAGATGGCGGTGTAATGGCTGGAAGAAATTAATTAACCATACATATTCACACAAAGCCATAGCTCGTATTGTATGGGCTATGGCTTTTCTATTACATTATAATTATGAAAAATCTTATACTACTTGTCAGCATTTTTTTTCTGACGCTTTCTTGTCAAGAAAGTCCGACAACCGCCACAGCAAAACAAGAAACAACAAACTATAATAAACTTGATAATCGCACAGCCGTCAAGTATAAATCATTAGAAATAGATGGTGTAAACATCGCATACCGTGAGGCTGGCGACTCTTTAAATCCAGCTATTGTGTTACTACACGGTTTTCCTGCTTCCTCTTTTCAATATAGAAAAGTACTCAAAGAATTATCTGATGAGTTTTATCTCATCGCTCCAGACTATCCAGGTTTTGGGAATAGTGACTTCCCTAGCCCAAAAGAATACACGTATAGTTTTGATAATATCTCAAAAACTATAAATGCTTTTTTAGAGAAGAAAAATATTAATTCCTATGCAATCATGGTTCAAGATTATGGAGCGCCTATAGGTTTTAGACTTGCAACCGCACATCCTGAAAGAATTACAGCAATCATCACCCAAAATGGAAATGCCTATGAAGAAGGTCTAGGAGATGCTTGGAAAGATATCAAAGCACTTTGGAAAGATAGAAATGCACAAACAGAACAAGCTTTGCGACCAGCATTTACTCTAGAAGGTCTTAAATGGCAATACACACATGGTGTGAGAGATATAGCAACTGTAGATCCAGATAGTTACCATCTAGATTACTTGAGGTTATCAAGGCCTAATGCTCATCAAGTAAATCTTGATTTGTTTTATGACTATCAAAACAATGTGAAGTTATATCCACAGTGGCAGCAGTACTTGAGAGATCACCAGCCACCATTGTTAGTGGTGTGGGGTAAAAATGATGCCTTCTTTCCAGAAAGTGGTGCTGCAGCATTTAAAAAAGATGTAAAAAATATTGATTACAACATTTACGACACAGGACACTTTGCTCTTGAAGAAGAAGGAGAAGCAATCATTAAAAAGGTGAGGGAATTTATGAAGACACTTAGATAAAAGATTAAGCAAAAGCCGTAGTCGAGACATGCTCCTTATCTATAAGTTTAGGATAAGAAACAAATGTTTTGGCTACGGCTTTTTTGTGCACCCTATTTACAGGATTCTAAATATTCAATTTGACATTTTTTTTTACACTTTAGACATCACCATGCGGAAATCCGTAGTGATTTATTAAAAAGACTTTGTAGTTTCGTTTTGAGAAGCTATTAAACAATACATTAGATATCATTACAACTGTTTTGTTTTACGCTTTCGCGAAAGCGCAAATAGTTCAAAAGCAAACCTTATGAGACTTTTAGTTTTATCATTTTTAATACTTTGTTTTAGTTGTAACAATAAAGCAACCCCTGTGGAAGTAAGTCAGGATCAAACTATAGTTACTTCGCTTACAAAGGCAGAAAAAATAGATTCTGTATTAGAAGGAAAACAAAGCCCGAACGGAACGATACAAAACATAAACAATACTAGTATTGATATTAATTCTTTTAAAGGAAAACTTCTAGCTATAGATTTTTGGGCAACTTGGTGTGCTCCCTGCTTAACCGAAGCTCCAATTTTTAAAGAGATCGCTCAAAAATATAAAAACACAAATGCGACATTTATTTCTATTTCTGTAGACGATAGTTTTGATGAGTGGAAAAAGTATGTGATTGAAAAAAAATGGAGCGGGAATAATTACTGGTTTGGAATGCAAGAAGATGAACCATTTTTTTCTTATCTGTACTCAAAACATAAAATAGATGGAAGCAAAATGATTTTAATAGCGCTTCCTAAATATGTGATTATATCTGCCAAAGGAGAAATTCTAAGCAATTCTAACTTGAGACCAAGCAACCCTAATTTTGAATTAGAAATACAGAGATTTTTAGAACAACAACCTTAGATGGTGATTTTGAAAAAAGTTAGCTAGTCTTTAATGATTCTATAAAGTTCCTTTGCATTTTTAATTACAAATATTTCTTTCTCACCCCAATCAACCCCAATTCCCTATTTTCGCGAAAGCGTAACTAATTATCACACACAACAAATCACCTCATCTCATCAATGAAAAATTCCCTACAAACAGTTCTTCTTGTAATAACCTTATTTGCATTTCATACTGCCACTGCACAAGAAAATTTTGAAAAAACAACGCTTGTCAAGAACATCTTCTCTGCGCTGAAAAGCCAAGATGAAACAAAGGTCATTGAAAGTCTGGCTACTAAAGAGGAGCTCTTATACCTCATCCCAATAGTACAAGCAAATTCCAGTGAAAACATCCCTGAGGTAGCAACTATAATAGCCAACTTTAAAACAGAAGCAGCAAAAGATTTTCAAGAAGTTTTAAGAAAGGGAACTGCCTTTAACGTGCAATGGCAAGACATCCAGTTACAGACGGTACACCATGAACCTCAAGGAGATAACAAGATTCCTGTTGAGATGGCAGATATAATTCTAGTATGCAACAGTAATGACGTTGATTTTGAAGTGATTTTAAGAAAATCTATCAAAATAAAAGACAACTGGCGATTAATGGATAGAATAAAGTTTAGACTGCTATAACTAGATAAATGCCTTAACAAATATTTAATCGAAATCCCATTTTCGCGAAAGCGTAATTATCTATCTTTATCTAGCACTTTAAAAACAAGCATATGAAACTTACAGACGATCAAATCAACAATAGACTAGAAGATTTTCCAGACTGGGAGTATGACGATAACGCAATACACACCACGATTGAGTTTGAGAACTTCCGCGAGGTGTTTGCAACCATGACGCGTATTGCCTTTGAGTGTGAGAAAATGGATCACCACCCTACCTGGACAAACACGTATAATGAGCTAGAAATCTCTCTTAACACACACGATGCAGATGGTGTTACAGAAAAGGATTTTGACCTTGCAGCTGCTATAGATGATATTTTAGGCGCATAAAGGACTATAAATTTTAAAGAAATCAACCGATTTCATATTTTTACCGCGGTCAATACTATTTGTATTGATCGCGTTTTTAATTACACTATTATTAAAAAGGAGATTTTTGCTTACGCGAAAATATCTATTACTTTATATACATGGGAAGAGCATTTGAGTTTAGAAAAGCACGTAAAATGAAGCGCTGGAGCGCAATGTCTAAAGCGTTTACACGTATAGGAAAGGATATTGTAATGGCCGTTAAAGAAGGTGGTCCAGATCCTGACTCAAACTCAAGACTGCGTGCGGTAATACAGAATGCTAAGGCGGTAAACATGCCTAAGGATAACGTAGAACGTGCTATTAAAAGAGCATCAGATAAGAGCCAAGGCGATTATAAAGAGGTAATCTTTGAAGGTTATGCACAGCATGGTATCGCCATACTTGTAGAAACCGCTACAGATAATAACACACGTACGGTGGCAAATGTGAGAGCTGCTTTTAATAAATGTGACGGTAATCTAGGTACGTCTGGGTCTGTAGTTTTTATGTTTGACCACACTTGTACCTTCCGCGTGAATGCAGAGGGACAAGATGTAGAAGAGATAGAACTTGAGTTTATAGACTTTGGTGCCGAAGAAGTATTTGAAGACGAAGACGGGATACATATCTATGCGCCTTTTGAAAGCTACGGAGCGATACAAAGCGCCCTTGAAGAAAAAGGGATTGAGATCTTAGAATCTGGTTTTGACCGCATACCACAAGTAACTAAGCAACTTACTCCAGAGGAAGAGGCAGATGTAAACAAGCTTATTGATAAGCTTGATGAAGATGATGACGTACAGAATGTATTCTCTACTATGCAAGCTAATGCAGAGGAAGAAGAATAAAATTACAACGCATAAAAAAACCCTCAAGATTTCTCTTGAGGGTTTTTTTATGGAATTATGTGACTACTACTCTTGGTATAAATACAAAGATGAAGCTCCTTCTAATTCGTTGTTTACTGTTGGGGCAAGATCTCCACCTGCCTGTACATTTGCATAAGCAAGTACTCTACCGCCTGCATTAGCTCTCTCTGCAATATAAACGATATCGTTTACTGCATCATACTCTGCTGCTACCGGGTTACCTAAGAAGGTAGCTGCTCCAGCTACACGTACTTGATTTCCTGCTACTGCAAGAGTTTCTCCGTTTGCTACTGCTGCAAATTTAGACTCAAAGTTTGAAATCACGTGGAAACCACCGTCAGTATCTGATGCTGCATCTCCTACATCTGTAAGAATCATTGTACCATTGCTCTCTGCAATACCGTGTGTTCTTACAATACCTTCTATAGTAATTCTCTTAGTTGGTGTGATTGCTGCATCTGCTGTATTTGTAGCTGTAAAGTTTGCAAATACTGCTACGTCAGATGTTTTATCTACTACAGCATAAAGATTATCTCCTACAAACTCGATTCCCCATAATGCAAAATCAGTAGTTACTGTATTTCTTAGAGTAAATTCGCCATTTGTTTTCTGGAAAATAAATATTCTACCGTCTGCAGTGTCTGGGTTTCCATCTACGTCTGCGTTATCTGCAACTACATAAAGATCACCATTTACAGCTAGGTCACGTGGACTTACTAATACTGCATTACTACTCAAAGTTGCAGTAAGATTAATACCTGCAGTAGAAAGAAGTACGTTTCCGTAAGCGTTTAATTGTAATCCTGATCTAGATGCCTGAGTTACCTCATCACTAGAACCATCATAATAGATACCTTCTGCATCTGTAGAAACTGTTCCAAAGCTAGCAGCTGTAATATTTGATGTGTCTCTCACGTCATATACTGTTACATCACCATCACTATTACTTGATGCATAAAGTTCTGCACGTGAATCTGCAGTTACAACAGTTGCCCCTCCTTCATCATCAGATGAACAGCTTGCAGCTACAAATGCTGCTCCTAAAAGTAATCCACAAATTTTTATTGATTTCATAAACGTAATTTTAAAAGTTAAATTGATTATTGTTTTGAATATGTACGTTCAAAAAGGTTTGAGTGGTTTCCTAAAAAATTGAGATTAACACAGTTTAACGATTGGCACACCTATTTGGCTGTCATTTAACGAGCGTAAAATTTATTTATTAACAGTAATTTTGTGAAAATGACTCGCTCATAATCAAAAAATTACATGCCGATTTTAAATCTGAATAAATAACGTCCAAATTTTAAAAAGTTAAATATTTGTTAATTACTTGACAAGCTATTTCACCAATTAAAATTTGAGTTTATGTTTGCCGCGCAAAATAAGTTTGTTCAATCGAGCTTATTGCCTACTCTTAATGAAAAACAATTTCATATTCGGGCTTAGGATGATTACAAAGTCTAATCCAACAGCTGCCCAAAGATTTGGGAACCGAATGTTATGGCCGGCTTGTACCATCAATATCGCTATAAAGCGCCTAGAGGAATTTGCATTCTCTCCTTTTACTGTATTTATTTTCCGCATCTGAGGTTTATAGACTTAACATTTTCTTAAAGGGGATATCTCCCCTATTTCTGTACCTTTTATACCTTACACTTTTAAAACTAATTAATGAAGACCAAGTACATTGATCTCATCGAGCAGACGTATTATTTCCCACAAGAGGAATTTAACCTTAATAAAAACCACTTAGAGTTTCATGGCATAGACCTTATGAAACTTGTAGAGCAATACGGAGCACCACTTAAATTTACTTATTTACCTAAAATCTCTGATAACATACAGCGAGCTAAAAAATGGTTTGCAGATGCTATCGAGGCAAATGGTTATGAAGGAAGTTATAACTATTGCTACTGTACAAAAAGCTCACACTTTAAGCACGTGCTTAACGAAGCACTTTCTAATGATATACATATCGAGACTTCGTCTGCATTTGATATAGATATTGTAGAGAGTTTAAAAGCTGCGGGAAAAATCACAGACGATACATACGTAATAAGCAATGGGTTTAAACGTGAGAGGTATGTAGAAAACATTGCTCGTCTTATTAATAATGGGCACAAAAATGCAATTCCGGTAATTGACAACTACGAAGAGATTGACCTTCTAAGCAACCAGATTAATGGCAAGTTTAAAGTAGGAATTCGTATCGCATCTGAGGAGGAGCCTAAGTTTGAATTCTATACTTCAAGACTTGGAATAGGTTACAAGAATATTGTACCATTTTTTAATAACCAGATCAAAAATAACGAGAAGGTTGAGCTTAAAATGCTTCACTTCTTTATAAACACTGGTATACGCGACACGGCTTATTACTGGAACGAGCTCATGAAGTGTATCAAAGTGTACATTAATCTCAAAAAGATTTGTCCGTCACTTGATAGCTTAAACATAGGTGGAGGTTTCCCTATAAAAAACTCGCTTGCCTTTGAGTATGATTATGCATACATGATTAATGAGATCATCGCACAAATCAAACAAGCTTGTGATGATGCAGATGTAAAGGTGCCTAATATTTTTACTGAGTTTGGCAGCTTTACTGTTGGCGAAAGCGGTGGAGCTATTTATGAAGTCCTTTACCAAAAGCAGCAAAACGACCGTGAAAAGTGGAACATGATTAACTCTTCATTTATCACAACATTACCAGATACCTGGGCTATAAACAAACGTTTTATCATGCTAGCCGTAAACCGCTGGAATGAAGAATATGAGCGTGTGTTATTGGGTGGTCTTACTTGCGATAGTGATGACTACTATAACAGCGAGCAGCACATGAACGCGATTTATATGCCTAAGTATAAAAAAGATAAACCGCTCTATATAGGTTTCTTCAATACAGGAGCATATCAAGAGTCTATAGGAGGTTTTGGCGGACTACAACACTGCCTTGTGCCTTCTCCTAAACACATCCTTATTGACCGCAATGAAGATGGAGAGATTACCACAGAAGTATTTGCAGAGCAGCAAACGAGTGAGCAATTATTAGGTATCTTAGGGTATTAAATACGCTTTCGCGAAAGCAAAACAAAAAATATTAAATCAATTATATAACCACTAACAGTAACAACACCGAGAAAACAACATTCTCACTTTACATCTAACATCTAGTATCACCATGAAAACGTACGCAGGCATACCACAAGAATATGCAGGAGCTGAAAAAGCTAAAATTGTTTTACTTCCAGTTCCTTATGACGGAACTAGTACTTGGGGCAAAGGAGCCGACAAGGGACCTGAAGCATTTTTACATGCTTCTGAAAATATGGAGCTTTACGACATTGAAACAGGAAGCGAAGTTTACAAACAAGGGATACACCTTGCAGATCCTATTACAGAAAATTCATCACCAGAAGCAATGGTGGAAGCTGTACACAAGATTGTAAAGAAAAACATTAAACGTAGCAAGTTTGTTACCATGTTTGGTGGAGAGCATTCTGTATCTATAGGTGCCATTCGCGCATTTAATGAAACATTTGATAATCTTACGGTATTACAACTAGATGCACATGCAGATTTACGTGAGTCTTATGAAGGTTCTACTTGTAATCACGCATGCGCTGTGTATGAAGCAAACCAAACTACAAATCTTGTGCAAGTAGGAATACGTAGTATGGATGCCATAGAAAAAACAGTGATGAATGAAGAGAATGTTTTCTTTGCTCACGAGATGGCAACAGACGATTACTGGATGGACAATGCGATTGAGGCAATGACAGATAATGTATATATTACATTTGATCTTGACGCCTTTGATCCATCAGTACTATCAGCTACAGGAACTCCAGAACCTGGAGGTTTATTCTGGTATGAAACGCTAGACTTCTTACGTCGCGTGTTTGCAGAGAAGAATGTTGTAGGTTTTGATATTGTAGAGCTTTGCCCTAATGGAAATAGCAAGCCTTCTGAGTTTGCAGCGGCAAAATTATACTACAAAATGCTTAGCTATAAGTTTGAGCAAGAAGATGCTGGAGAAGACTATGAAGTAAGCGGATTACAAGAAAAAAGCAAAAAAGTTAATCAAGAAGAAGACGATTATAATGACTAATAAAGGAGCAATATCACAATTTATTGAGAAGTACTACTTACACTTTAACTCAGCTGCTCTCGTAGATGCTGCCAAAGGGTATGAAGCACAACTAGAAAAGGGATCAAAAATGCTTGTTTCTCTTGCTGGAGCAATGAGTACCGCAGAGATAGGAAAAATCTTTGCAGAGATGATACGCCAGAAAAAAGTGCATATCATTTCTTGTACAGGTGCAAACCTTGAAGAAGATATCATGAATCTTGTAGCTCACAGCCATTACAAGCGTGTGCCTAACTATAGAGATCTTACTCCTCAAGATGAGTGGGATTTACTAGAAAAAGGACTTAACCGTGTTACAGATACGTGTATTCCAGAAGAAGAAGCTTTTCGTCGTATTCAAGAACATATTGTAAAAATATGGCAAGATGCAGAGGCTGCTGGTGAGCGTTATTTACCGCATGAGTACATGTACAAACTGTTACTTTCTGGAGTATTAGAGCAGTACTACGAGATAGATATTAAGGATAGCTGGATGTATGCAGCTGCAGAGGCAAACCTACCTATCATTTGCCCAGGTTGGGAAGATAGTACTATGGGTAACATCTTTGCGAGCTACGTGATGAAAGGCGAACTTAAAGCTACGACTATGAAGTCTGGAATTGAGTACATGACATTCCTTGCAGACTGGTATACAGCAAACTCAGAAAAAGGAATAGGTTTCTTCCAGATAGGTGGAGGTATCGCAGGAGATTTCCCTATTTGTGTAGTGCCTATGCTTTACCAAGATATGGAACGTACAGAAACTCCTTTCTGGAGCTATTTCTGCCAGATAAGTGACTCAACTACTAGTTATGGATCTTACTCTGGAGCGGTACCTAATGAAAAAATCACTTGGGGAAAACTAGATATGGATACTCCTAAGTTTATCATAGAGAGTGATGCTACTATTGTAGCGCCATTAATCTTTGCTTACCTACTAGATATGTAAATAAGGTGTCTCAACACATCTTTAATAATAAACGCATAATGAAAAAACCGAGTAACCTAAGACGCGTCATTGTAGACTATGCAAAACTCAATGATGATATATTAAATTTACTAGTTGCAAAGTATCCAGATGGGTATGAGTCTCATCATATTATCTCTTTTAAAAATGCTCAAGGTGAGATGGTAGATTGTGTAGAAGTAACTACAGAAGACACCTTATACCTTGTTAAAGTAAGTAAGCGCCTTGTTGTGGCAATGGAGGACTTTGACCAAGATGAGTATGACGATGATGATACAGATGATGACGATCTAGATCTCGATATAGAGGACGAAGATCAAGAAGAACGAGAGGATTAAAAATAATTGCAATTATTTTAAAAAATTGTAACACCTTTTGTAACATTCTTATCTCCCACTACGTATAAGGTATAGGGTAAAATCCTAGATTGGGAAATCTATTTGATAGTGGTCGCACACGCGGCAATTTTAAATTAACAACACTTTTTAATTTACACTATTATGAAAACAATGTTTATTGCCCTTTTTACAGTGGTTACACTAGCTCTTAATGTACAAACTACAGATAGCGTTACCGCTACTTTTACTGGCTATGCAGAAGGTACTTTCTATTTTGAAGATGCAGATGAGCTTACACATTCTTTTGACGCCATGAGTGATGCTGCTGCAAAGCAATTTGACCTTACTACTGAGGCGTTTCAAGGACAAATATTTAAAGTAACGTACACTACAACTTCAGAGATCAATGAGGATGATGAGGAGTATGATGTACTTTCTATTACTGCTCTTGAGTTAATTAAATAAGCTCAATAACTTTATAACCATAGGGCAGTTGGTAATACCTTCTGCCCTATTTTTATGGATTTAATGTACGCTTTCGCGAAAGCGGTATTCCCTCCACAACAAGTTGCACTCCACAATTTTAAGTTTTAAAATTATGAATCTTAAAGACGGTGTAAAATCATCAGATAATAAAGTATCCTCAGAAGCGATGGCACTTAGTCTGTTTGTAAAAGACACCACAAAATCACTTACAGACCGTTTAGAATCTTACGAAGACATTATTAACCTAGAAGTAGGTGACACAGGTCTTACAAGAGCAAAATCTCTTGAACGTGAGTTTGATATTAGACAGTTATACATCAAATACGAAGGTGATAACCCTACGGGAACACAAAAGGATAGAATTGCCTTTGCACAAGTATATGATGCGCTGCGTAGAAATTTTCATACCATGTCACTCGCCACTTGCGGTAATTACGGTGTCGCAGTTGCACTTGCTGCAAAGTTAGGCGGAATTGCTTGTAACATTTACATCCCAGAGTCCTATCACACAGACCGTATCATAGAGATGGAACGTCTAGGAGCAACGATTTTTAGGCTACAAGGTAGTTATGAGGAGGTAGTTACTGCGAGCAGCAAACTAGCACAAGAATATGAATGGTATGACGCAAACCCTGGAGGTGCAAACACACCGTTACAGATATCTGCATACTCGCAAATTGCTGTAGAGATTGTAGATGAGCTCGGTGATGCGCCACAGTATTGTGCTGCTCCAGTATCTAATGGAACTTTATTTGCTGGGATTTATAGAGGCTTTGTGAGTTTATACAAACGAGGTAAAACCTCTCGCATTCCTAAAATGATTGCAGCTTCTTCTACAGGTAAGAATCCTATTATTCAATCTCATAAAGAAGGACTAGACCACTGTCGTGATCTTGATCCAGATAAGATTAAAGAAACTAAGTACAATGAGCCACTCATAAACTGGCACAGCTTTGATGGAGAGGAAGCTCTGTATGCTATCCAGCAATCTGATGGTAAAGCATTTAACATTAGTGATAAAAAAATGAGAGAGATGAGTACGCTCCTACTCAAAAAAGAGGGATTACGCATTCTTCCTGCATCAACTGCTGGACTTATCGCTCTCCTAGAACTTGATGAGAAGGAGAACCTCGCTCCAGATCGTTTTGTAGCAGTACTTACTGCAAAAAATTAACTACCACCAGCAGTCGCTGGATATAATATTAACACATACCTGTTTACTCAGGACACTTATATGAAAAAATCAATAGACGGAAATGCTCTTGTATACTGTCAAGGCGCTTTTAACACTCCAAACGGAAAAACAGCTCACGGCCTAGTGCGCTTTACAGAACGTTATAATGTCGTGGGAATTATAGATAGTACGTATACTGGCAAAGATGCTGGCGAAGTGCTGGACGGGAAACCTAATGGAATACTAATTTTTGAAAACATCGAGACTGCTATTTCATCATTACAAGGCGGAAAAAAATTTCCAAAATCACTTGTGATCGGTCTTGCGCCAGATGGTGGGCGTCTTCCTGAGGAAGCAAGAGCAACTATTGCAACAGCGATTAAACAAAGCTGGAATATCGATAGTGGTTTGCATGATTTCCTTACTAATGATCAGCATCTTGTAGCGCTTAGTAAAGAGCACAATATCCAAATACGTGACGTGCGTAAAACTCCAGATCGCGACACCCTTCATTTTTTCTCTGGCGAAATAGAAAAAGTGAATTGTCTTAAGATTGCTGTTTTAGGTACAGATAGCGCTATTGGTAAGCGCACGACCTCATGGTTAATTGTGCACGGACTGCGCAATAGCGGTAAAAAAGCGGAGATGATTGGTACAGGTCAAACTGCATGGATGCAAGGAGCAAAATACAGCATGGTGATGGATAGCTGCATTAACGACTTTGTGTCTGGAGAGATAGAGCACGCAGTAGTAAGTGCATACCATAATGAACAACCTGATGTAATCGTAATAGAAGGTCAAGGAAGTCTTATGAACCCAGCATACCCTGGAGGTTTTGAAATCCTTGCAGCTGGAAGACCAGACTATGTAATCTTACAACACGCTCCTACACGTCTAGAATATGATGGATTCCCTGGCTATAAATTGCACTCATTACAAGAACAAATTAAGGCCATCGAGGTAATCTCTGGAAAAAAAGTTATTGCAGTTACGGTAAATCACGAGAATATGACACTAGAACAAATTGAACCAGCTTGTAAAGCGATTACAGAAGAAACAGGCCTTCCTGCTTTTGATGTACTTGCTCATGGCGCAGAAGGCTTAATAAAGGTTCTTGAAAAACACATTAAATAATCAATGAAAATCACAAACGTTAGTTACGAGCGACTAGAACTTACACTCACTGCACCCTATACGATTGCTTATGAGACTGTATCGCAGGCAACTAATTTTATTCTCAAGATAGAAACAGATAGTAACATCATAGGCTTAGGTTGCGCTGCTCCAGATCTTGAGGTTACTAAGGAAACTGGTGATGATGTAGCTAGAGCGCTAGACCTTGTCATTATTCCATATCTTAAAGATAAAAATGCACTCAACTATGCGCGCATTCTTGATGAGTTAAAGCCACTGCTCAGTGTTATCTCCTCTGCGCTAGCGATGGTGGATATGGCGTTACTAGACATTGCTTCAAAAAAGATGGATGTGCCGCTTTATCAATTTTTGGGCGGTTATCGTGATAGTATTGCAACGAGTATTACCATAGGTATTTTAAGTATAGAAGAGACTTTGAAGCAAGCTCAAGAATATGTATACCAAGGATTTACAATTATTAAGCTCAAAGGAGGATTATCGCTGGAGGAGGATGTAGAAAAAATACACCGCTTGCGCGAAAATCATCCAAACCTCACGCTACGCTTTGATGGCAACCAAGGTTACACCGTAGCACAAGCTGTACAATTTGTTGAAAAAACCAGAACAGCACGCATAGAAATACTAGAACAACCAACCCTAGTCGCAGACGAAGAAAAACTAGGAGAAGTAACGAGAAAAGTTCACATTCCAGTAATGGCAGACGAGAGTTTAAAGTCACTGAAAGACGCTTTTAGACTTGCTCAAAACAGCCGTATGAATATGGTCAATATCAAGATTCAAAAGGTAGGTGGTATTATGGAAGCGATGCATATCAACTCTGTAGCAAGAGCTGCAGGATTAGAGGCTATGATAGGCTGTATAGATGAGTGCAGACTTGGCATCTCCTCAGGATTACACTTTGCGCTTTCTCGTCCTAATACCGTATATGCAGACCTTGATGGACATCTAGATTTTGAGAATGATCCTTTTAAAGGGCTCTTTAGCCTAGAGAAAGGAATCTTAAGACCTAATGGAAAAGCTGGCTTGGGATTGAGTGATTTTTAAGGAATAAATTTAACTGTAAAAACAAACGTCTATTGTGATTCATTCTTATCACGGTAGACGTTTTTATTATTTTGAAGTTTACAAACAAGCAGCAACTTATCAATCATTTAAACAATCATAGTATTGATAATTCGGATTGTCTCTTAATTGCTGTTTATAATTTGGCTACTATTATTCTTCAACAACTTCAATTAATCCAGAATTTTCAAACATAAACCCAAAATCCACATTACTTTCAATACTATTAATTTCATCAATTATTTTAAGTAGTAAAATTTTTGTGTCGTCAATTTTTTTTGAATCATCAACGTTGATACTTATCCATTTTCTTTCTGCAGCTGAAGGATAATTATTATCACCATTAAAATTTAGCAAGTGATTACGCAATACCGAGTTAAGACTATCTATTGGATAGTCTAGATCATTATTTACAGTAATACTATCTGTATTAATATAAACTACTTCTTTCATTTTATAATGAAATATATCACCGCAAGATTGTAGTGGTTGTATTTTGAAGATTTTACTATTAGTTTCTAGCTTAAAAAGCGCATAATTTTTTTCGCAATCAATCTCTTCTAAAATTTTAGTTATTTCCCTAAAGTTCGCTAATGTGTCGATATCATACTCAATAAATCCATTCGCCAGATTTCTAATTGTAAGAAAATTTTGTTGTTCTTTCTTTAATGGGATTTTGCTCTTATTATTACCGCAACTAGTTGTAAAATACATTAAAACAGAAACAACAATTACACTTCTAAATTCTTTAAAAATTTTCATCATAAAACCTAAGATTCCATAAACCCCACCACATCATGACAGCTTCGGCTATCATTCCTGCACCGTATTGTGGTGACCAGCCGTCTAGAATGGCGCTGACTAACCTACCTCCTGCGAGACCACCCATAAATAGTACGTTTACTATGGTTGCAGATTTCCAGTGATTTTCCTTAATAACACCATATATCCAATAACCGCCAAAGGCGATGTAGATCCCCATGATTGCTCTAAAGATATTCTTGAGCTCTAAGTTTTGAACTTCGAAGCCAAAAATATAAGGGAGTATAACACTGGGATGCGCTCCATAAACAAATGACATGGCTATCACAATACATGCAGATAGCGCTAGTTGTAAATTTTTAGGAAGCCTAGACATTATCGATTAAACGAGACGTTTTGCAATACGATCTTTTGCCAGTTGTAAGATAGTATGAAACTGATCTTCAATATTAGTTTCTGTATTGTCTATCTCAATAGCATCGGCTGCTTTTACGAGTGGAGAATCTTCACGAGTAGTATCTATGTGATCTCGCTCTACTACGTTAGAGAGTACAGCTTCATAACTCACTTTATCACCTCTTTCTACAAGCTCATTGTAACGACGCTTTGCACGTTCTTCTGCACTAGCGGTCATAAATATTTTAAGCTCGGCTTTAGGAAATACTACGGTACCTATATCACGGCCATCCATCACTATTCCTTTTTCTTCCCCCATGCGTTGCTGCTGCTCTACGAGTTTGGCGCGCACTTCTGAGATGGTAGCTATAGGACTCACAAAGGAAGAAACTTCTAGGGTTCTTATGTACTTCTCAACATTCTTCCCGTTAAGACAAACCTCTGCTTTTCCAGAAGCGGTTTCTCTTGTAAATGAAATCTCGATATCATCAAGCCTTTTTACTAACGTTTCTTTATCAAAAAAACCATCAGAGATAAGGCTATTTTCCATTGCATATAAGGTGACTGCGCGATACATCGCACCCGTATCTACATAAATGTATTCTAGCCAGTCTGCAAGTTGTTTGGCTACGGTACTTTTTCCTGTGGATGAATATCCGTCTATAGCAATGGTAATTTTCAAGGGTATGTGTTTTACACAAAAATAGGAAAACCTATGATAGTGCCTACTAAATAGATTTAAAGAATATCTCCTTATTAAAATGAGCATACTACTTCCATCAATTGCAAAAAGACAGCTTCTTGACTCCCTAGCCCCGATTGCAATGAAAATCCCGCAGTGTAGCGATAGCGCAACGAGGAATTGTAATGAAAAGCGGGAAACCACCTTGCAAATACACCTAAAATGTGCTGCTCCTAAAACTGAAAAGAATTATTGTAAATCGATACCTAGACCAAAGAAACTGCTTGCCGCAGCGCTGTTATATCGAGCATATGCATAATTGAAACGCATCTTGTTAATCTTAATCCCAAAGCCTGCACTGATACCTGCAAAACTACGCTGATTGATTATACGCAGCTCCTCACTCCTACGGAAGTTATAGCCCAGTCGCACGTTAAATCCACCTTTAGGAAACAACTCTACACCCACAATCGCGTGACGTATTACGTTATCGAGAATTCCTATTTTTTCTGTGGTGGTATTTCCGTCAAGATCTGTAGTACCTCTAGCTTCATTCTCAAAGGCGATATTCCATAATTGAAGGTTTTCTAGCGTCACGTGCCAGCGTATAGGGACATTAGGCAAAATCTGAGAAATACCAGCGTCTATCTCTAGCGGAAGCTTCTCAAAAGTATCTACATAAGGTGTAAATTGGGTTCCTATATTACGTACCACTAATGCTGCGTTGAGATCCCAATCTTCATAATTATAAGTAAGCCCAAGATCTATCGCTCCTCCCGCCGATGAATACTCGGCTAGTGTAGAGGTGATTAATTTTACATTTGCCCCCACGTGAAAATCTGTGTACGGAATATTAAGTGCATAGCCTAGTGAAAGCGACGCCTCACTACCGCCAAATTCTCCAGTCGAGTTCCCATTCTCATCTCTTCCATCAAAGGTTCCGTAATTTACATAAGTGATTCCCGCATGCAAGACCTGTGTGCGTCTATCCCATAAATAGGCATAAGACGCCGTCCCATAATTGATATCTGCCAGGTAGTTTACATAATTTATAGAAAGTTGATTATCCATCCTATAGTTAATATTGGCTGGATTATAGAGCGCAGAGTCTGGGTCGTAGTCGTAGTTTGTAATGATTTTACCTCCTAAAGCAGCTTGCCTAGGTGATGACATTAAGTTGAGAAACTGATAGGTAGCACGTCCCCCTAACTGACCAAAGGCCGTTAGTGAACACGCAAACAAGAATAAAAAGAGACTCTTTTTCATTAATCAGTACTGCATCATGATACTTAACGATTGCAATGATAGTATATTTTGAGAGGGATGGGAAATAATTAGAACTATAGGATAAAGAAAAAGGGAAACTCTTGTTGAGTTTCCCTTGTATAATTTTACGCTTTCGCCAAAATTTGATAAACTAACCTTAAGCTAGTGTTTTAGCATTTTTTACTTTTTGCTTAGTAAGTGCTAGTTCTAGCACTTCGCTCATGTCACTCACATAGTGGAATGTTAAGCCTTTTAAGTAGTCTTGCTTGATCTCTTCTATGTCGCGACGGTTTTGCTCACATAAGAGTATTTCCTTAATTTTAGCACGCTTGGCAGCAAGAATCTTTTCTTTAATTCCTCCTACTGGTAGTACCTTTCCTCTTAGGGTAATCTCACCCGTCATCGCTAGATTTTTCTTCACTTTACGTTGTGTAAATAAAGAAACTAGAGATGTAAGCATGGTAATACCTGCACTAGGACCATCTTTAGGAGTTGCTCCTTCTGGTACGTGTATGTGTACATTATACTTATCAAATATAGTTGGGTCAAGACCTAATATTTCTGCATTTGCTTTAATGTACTCCATGGCTATGGTAGCACTCTCCTTCATCACTTTACCTAGGTTCCCTGTGATAGATAGTGTTCCTTTACCTTTTGATAAAGCAGATTCTATAAATAAGATATCTCCTCCTACTCGTGTCCATGCAAGACCCGTAACAACTCCGGCAACGTCGTTATTCTCATACTTGTTACGTTCCATCTTTGGAGAGCCTAGTATCTCGATAACATCTTCATTAGATATTTTTACATTATACTCCTCTTCCATCGCGAGGTTTTTTGCCCCGTAACGCACCATTTTTGCAACTTGTTTTTCTAGTCCACGCACTCCAGATTCTCTTGTATACCCTTCTACAATTTTTTCTAGTTGTGGCTTTGCTATTTTAAGCTGGTCATCTGTCATACCATGCTCTTTAAGCTGCTTTGGTAATAAGTGACGCTTTGCAATCTCTGTCTTCTCCTCTATCGTGTATCCAGTAACGTTTATAATCTCCATACGATCTAGCAGCGCTGGCTGTATGGTATTTAAACTATTTGAAGTTGCGATAAACATTACTTTAGAAAGGTCGTAACCCATCTCAAGGAAGTTATCGTGAAACTCACTATTCTGCTCTGGATCTAGCACTTCTAATAATGCAGAAGACGGGTCTCCCTGACTTCCTGTACTTAATTTATCTATCTCATCAAGTACAAAAACTGGATTACTAGTTCCTGCCTTGCGCAAGCTCTGGATAATACGTCCAGGCATTGCTCCTATGTATGTTTTTCTATGCCCGCGTATCTCAGATTCGTCACGCATTCCGCCTAGACTTACTCGTACATACTCACGACCTAACGCTTCTGCTACAGATTTACCTAGTGAAGTTTTTCCAACTCCTGGAGGTCCGTATAAACATAGAATAGGCGACTTCATGTCGTTACGTAATTTCAATACCGCTAGGTATTCTATAATACGCTTCTTCACATCATCAAGACCGTAATGATCGCGGTCTAGAATCTTCATGGCACGTTTTAAATCAAATTTATCTTTAGAAAACTCATTCCAAGGAAGGTCTAAAAACAAATCAAGGTAATTGCGCTGTATGCTATACTCAGCTACCTGAGGATTCATGCGTTGCATTTTTGAAAGCTCCTTATTAAAGTGCTTCTCTACTTTTGCATCCCACTTCTTTTTCTTTGCACGTACACGCATTTCTTCTAGATCATCCTCAGAGCTAGCTCCACCCAGTTCTTCTTGGATAGTCTTCATCTGCTGGTGTAAGAAATACTCACGCTGCTGCTGGCTCATGTCATTTTGAACCTTGTTCTGAATATCATTTTTGAGCTCCAACTTCTGGCGCTCCATATCCATAAACTTGAGCGTTTCTAGCGCGCGTTTATGTAAGTCATCTATATTGAGTAGCTCTTGCTTCTCTGCAACAGAGAGGTTCATGTTTGAACTCACAAAGTTGATTAGGAAAGAGTCGCTCTGGATATTCTTAATTGCAAATGAAGCCTCCGAAGGGATATTTGGCGAGTCTTGAATAATCTTAAGCGATAATTCCTTTATAGAATCGATTACTGCTTTAAAACCTTGATCACCCACCTCTGGACGTACTTCTACATACTCCTTAATCGTAGCCTTCATGTAAGGCTCTACCTGTGTTACTTGATCTACCTCAAAGCGTTTTTTACCTTGAATGATAACCGTTACGTTACCATCTGGCATTTTAAGAACACGTAAAATACGTGCTACTACACCTACTTTATGAATGTCATCTTCACCTGGGTTTTCTACCTCTTCATCTTTTTGAGCAACTACTCCTACTACTTTCCCACCTTTATTTGCCTCATCTATAAGCTTTATAGAAGTATCTCTTCCTGCCGAAATAGGAATGACTACTCCTGGAAAAAGCACGGTGTTGCGCAAAGGTAAAATAGGCAAGCTCTCTGGAAGCTCCTCGTTATTAATTGCCTCCTCGTCTTCTGGAGTCATTAAGGGGATTAATTCTGCATCTCCATCTATCTCTTGCAGTGACAATCTGTCTAATGTTGTAAATTTTGGTTTTGCCATATATAATGTGTGCCACAATGTCGTGTACTGCTACCCGCCTTGTGGATGTGTAACTATTAGTATTCTCTTTAAATCTAGTGAGTTTAGCCTATCATAAGATAATGGATACCCTCTCTGTACGCTTTAATTCAATTGTTGTGCCAAGGGAGTATTTTGCTTTCGCGAAAATTTGAAGAACCAACACAAATACGCGTTCTTTATCTATGAAGTAAATACCTCCTTACCATCAACAGATTCAAAATAATGTTGTCAAATTTTCACGAAAGTGTAACAAAGAAATAAAACACGCATCTTTACTATAGAATGAACCAAAAGTGAATTTTACCAACCATCAAATAACCGAATTAATAACACTGTGCCAGCAAGGTAATCAGGGTGCTCAAATGGAGGTGTATAACCGCTACTATAAAGCGATGTACAATACTTCGTTACGCATTGTGAAACACGAAGCAGAGGCAGAAGATATTATGCAAGAGTCCTTCTTAAGTGCTTTTACAAAGCTGGATAGTTATAAGGGTGAGGCATCTTTTGGGAGTTGGTTAAAACGTATTGTGGTAAATAATAGCCTTAATGCTTATAACAAAGGAAAGAAACTAGATGAAACACCACTAGAAAATCATTTATATAAGATAGAAGATGATGCAGAAGGTGTGAGTGAGGTAGACCTCACTAGTGTGAGAGCACAAGAAGTAGTAAAAGCTATGAGTATGCTTAAAGATAATTATAGACAATCATTGTCATTACATCTTATAGAAGGCTACGACTACGAGGAAATGAGTGAGATTATGAATGTAAGCTATGCAAACTGTAGAACGATGGTGTCAAGAGCAAAAGATAGCTTACGAAAACTATTAAATAACAATGAAAAAGGAACCTATAGATCAAGTATTTAAACGTCTGGAAGGACGTCTCGATACAGCTGCACCTAGTGCAGATCACAAAGCTAATTTTCTAGCAAAACTACAGGCGCAAGCTACTCCAGAAGTAGCTAAAAAAGAAACTAAAACCATACAGTGGATGCGACCACTGTTTATTGCAGCGAGTGTTATTCTTATTGCAGGATTAATGCTCACACAGTTTATCAATACGCCCAGTGCTAAAGAACTTGCAGATGTTTCTCCAGAGATGGAAAACACGCAAGATTTCTTTACAAAAACCATAGAACGTGAACTCTTTGATATTAAAGAGAACATGAATCCTGAGAACCAAGCCATGGTAATGGATGCCATAAAACAACTTGAAATCTTAGAGAAAGATTATGACAGTTTAAAGAAAGACCTTTCTGAAAGTGGAGAAGATAAGCGTGTGATCTACGCAATGATAGACAACTTCCAGAATAGAATTGACCTCCTAAAGCACGTAGTAGAACAAATGGATGCCATCAAAGAATTAAACGCTATTGAAAAAGCCGTAACGCTCTAGTTACCTAAATAATAATCTTATGAAAAAGAAAATAACGCAACTCTTACTTATAGCGCTCATAATCCCTTCTATGGTGATGGCCGCAACTGTAGACCCTCAGGGAAAATACACTAAGGAAAAGAGAATCAAAAATGAATATACTGTAAATCCTGATGTAAAACTGGTGATTGACAATAGCTACGGAAATGTCAATATGGTGAGCTGGAATGAAAACAGAATCGTCATTGAAGTTCTAGTAAAAACTAATGGTAACGACGAGGAGCGTGTAAAAGAAAAACTAAACGAAATAGATGTCAATTTTGAAGGGTCAAGTAGCTATGTGAGCGCAAAAACAAACTTCGAAAAAAGCAGCAGTAGATCATGGTGGAACAGCTGGAAAAACAGTAATGTAAATATGGAAATCAACTATACTATTAAACTTCCAGCAACTAGTATGATAGATGTAAGCAATGATTATGGAGGTATTAACATAGACCGCTTAGAGGGTAATGCAAAAATAAATTGTGACTATGGGAAAATCACGATAGGCGAACTGCTAGCAGAAAATAACTACCTCAACTTTGACTACACTAAGAATAGCACCATCGGCTATATGAAGAGCGGACGTATTAACGCTGATTATTCAAGCTTTTTCTTAGAAAGAGGAGGTGATATTGAGCTTAATGCAGATTATAGTAAGTCTGAATTTGGACGTATAGATAATCTAAACTATAACTGTGACTACGGATCTGTAGTCACGGGAGACACTAAAGACATTATAGGTCGAGGAGATTACATCTCTACCAAGATTGGTGTGGTTCACGGTGATCTTAACATCAATGCAGATTATGGAAGCATACGTATAGAGGAGCTAGCGAGCGATGCTGGAGACGTATCTATACAAAGTGACTACACCGGTATTAAAGTGGGTTATAATCCTCAATACAACTTTACGTTTGCTATAAAGTTGGAATATGCTGGATTAAGCGGTAAAGAGGATCTTACTTTTAATAAGGAGCGCATAGAATCTTCAGACAAATACTACGAAGGATATAGAGGAAACTCTAATACTAATAATCATGTGAACATCAACTCAGAATACGGTGGTGTCACTTTATTTAAAAACTAACAATCATCAAAAAACAACAATCATGAAAAAATTAATCACACTCAGTATTATTCTTTTAGCAAGTACACAAATCCATGCGCAATGGTGGGGAAAAGGAGTAAAAGGTAATGGTCAAGTAGAAACAGAAACACGCAACGTAGGAGAATATGATGAGATTAGCATCGCTGGATTCTTTGACGTAACGCTAGTGGCCGGAGAGGAAGGAGAAATCACATTACAAGGAGAAAGCAACCTACTAGATTATGTTGAAACGGAAGTAAGCGGCGATAGACTCACCATCAAAGTTCAAAACAAGCAAAATCTAAAGACGAGCTATGGAAAGGATATTAAAATCAAAATTCCTTTTAGAGACTTAGATCGAGTGTCATTATCAGGCTCTGGAGAGATCATGAGTGATGATGTGATAAAAGCAAATACTTTTGAGGTTTCTGTCTCTGGTTCTGGTGATGTTGCGCTTATTGTAGAAGCAAATCGTACCGAGAGCAGAGTTACAGGATCTGGTGATCTTATTCTTAAAGGTTATACAAAAGACCACACTGTTAAGGTTACTGGCTCTGGTGATATAGAAGCGGGACGTTTTAAAGCAGAAACGGTAGATGCTCAAGTTACAGGTTCTGGTGACATACGCGTAGCTTGTGAAAGAAGCATTAAAGCCCGTGTAACTGGTTCTGGTGATATAGAATATGTGGGAAACCCAACAAAACAAGATACTAAGGTGTCTGGTTCTGGAGATATTACTAGAGGATAATCCTCAAAAACTCTTCTTTATAACCATAAAAAATGCCCTCATGTGAGGGCATTTTTTATTATTGACTTACACCTTGTGATTTTTACTCCTTCTTTAAGATTTTTGAAGTTCCTGTAAAACGTTCTATCGTTAGTTTAGGTTCGCCATACACATGAAGTTGCGCTTTATCTGCAAGATCTACAACAATCTCCTGATCTGCAGTTACAATAGTTGTCGAATTTCCTGCTCCAACTACGTTGATCACATCTGCATTAAATGTTTGAGCTTTGCACTCAGCATTGTCTTTTAAATCCAGCGTTACGGTCTGAGCATTTCCTATTAATTCTAGGTCTGATCTTTCAGATGCAGAGAGCGTGAATTTTTTTGTATTGATATCCGCTTTCGCGAAAGCGTTATCTGTAACATTCATGGTCAAATCATCTCCCATATAATCCATCTCAATTTTTGAATTTGAATTTGCAGTTATGGTAGCTTGTGTTGCTTTTACCTCTCCTTCAAACTGACTGTCATCTAGAAAACTTCCTCTAAAGAATTCTGATTTGAGAACAGATTGTGCTTTTACCTTACTCTTTGCATCTAAGCTCACAGAATTGAGCGTAACAAAACGCACCGTAATATTAAGACGTTTTGCACTTCTGATATCTTTTCTCGCAGAAACTAGCAATACACTATCACGCACATCAAAGCTTATCAATTCAATAAGGTTATCATCCATCTCAAGATCATAACTTGGTTGAGAATCTGCAATAAGTGTTACTTCTAGACCATCGGTTACTTTTATATCTGTAAATGGACGTAATACCTCCGATACATCTTTCACATTTCTACTCCCTTTTACTCGCTCTCTTTGAGCGCTTACAGCCGTAGTCACAAACATAAGCACAGCAATAGCTATACTTTTCATATATAGTTTTTTCATAGAATTAAATGTACAATAAATGAGCCATCCTTTTATAATTGGCATAAAAAAAGCATCTGGTTACAGATGCTCTTTTAAAATATGTCGTTTATGGATATTAATAGACAATATTAATCACTCCGCCTGCTGTTAGTACTTCTTCGTTATCTGGATTTGTAAATGTTCCAGAAAAAGTTCCTACGATTGTAGTATCATCGTTTGCAGTAATATTATTTACAAATGGGGTCGTTGCTTCTATAGATGCTGTGTGCACAACACCTCCTACTGTTAGAGTCGTATTTTGCATCACATTATCTCCTGTTTGTTGTAATACGATATCAAAGGTAAACGTATCCCCTGTATCTATATCAGTTGCAATCACGCTCAGTAAAGATCCGCTTATGGAAACAGTAGCTGTATTAAAGTTTGTAAATACATCTCCTATGGTTACTTGCACCGGTCCATCTTGCTCTGGTGGAGAGCAATCTCCTAGATCTAGTACGATAGCATTAAGACTTCCGTCTGCATCTCCACAAGCAGCTATTTGCGTCTGTAAAGCCATTGAGTAGTCTGCACAAGCCGCAGTATATGCATCTTCATCAAGAGGGTCTACAGCATTAAATATTTCTCTAGCTTCTGATGTAGCTACCTGTGCTGCAGCACAATCACCACCACAATTCAATGCGTCAATGGTAGCCTGTATATTTCCGCTTGCATCACCACAAGCTTCTATTTGAGCTTCTAAAGCGGCGCTATAAGCAAGGCATAATTGTTCTTCGTTATCACTAGAAGCATTATTTAAAGCTCCCAAGGCTGCATTTGCATTAATCTCCGCTTGAAAACAAGGATCTGGCGTAGAGCAGTCTCCTAGGCTTGTAAGAGTAGCTTGTAATGTTCCAGATGCATCACCACAAAGTTGAATTGTTGCTTGAATTGCAGTTGCATATGCACCACAAGCTTGTGAGTAATTTGCCTCCGTTGCACTACTAAAAGCTGCCTGTGCTGCTACGAAAGTATCAAAAGCTAATTGGCAAGTTTCACTATCTGGATCTGGCTCACTTGGATCAGAACCGTCACCTGTTACGCTAAAGACGCCTTCGAGTGGTTCATCATCACAAGAGACAACCGTCACTGCAACCATCATTATAAATAAAAATAAAACGTGTAGTTTTTTCATTGTAGTAGGAATTTCTAAATCTGAAACACAAACATAATCAATTTATTGCACTGTTTTGCTCTTAGACTATGAGTCCTTGCGAGCCTTTAACAGGTTGTTCTGCTCTTGCATAAGATGCTCAATGTTTGCAAGGAGCTCAATATTTTTTGGAGTTTTTTCTTCTGTATTTTTAGGATCTTCTGCTTTATCCTTAAATCTATTAATCCCTTTAATAACAACAAAAATGGTAATTGCAATCACTAGGAAGTCTATTGAAACTTCAATAAGTTCTCCATAACCTATTGCTATTTCCTTTTCTTCACCTTCGGCGGCGCGCAAAAGGTACTTTCTATCTGCAAGATTAATACCATCTGTGAGTAGTGATAACGGTGGCATCACGACTTTTTTTACAATAGTATTTACCACATTATTAAAAGCAGTACCTATAATAATACCTACTGCCATGTCGATCATATTACCTTTGATCGCAAAATTTTTAAATTCTTGAATAAATCCAGCCATAACTATCTCTTATATGCCGTAGCAACTTAATTATTGAATAATAAACTTTAGAAAGCCCTCTCTTATGATAAGGTTGGGAATTGGGGTATTTACGCTTTCGCGAAAGCGTAACCTACGTGATTACCGTTCTGTCTTTAGGCACACGAAGTAATAACACGACACCAGCTGCAAAAAATAAAATTAAAAATACAATCGAGTAGCGCATGCTACCCGTAAGCTCCTCTATGAAACCATATAAAAACATACCGATGATGATTCCTATTTTCTCAGCTACATCATAAAAGCTGAAGTATGAAGTAGTGTCCTCTGTTTCTGGTAAAAACTTAGCATATGTAGATCGTGATAGCGACTGAATTCCTCCCATTACTAAACCTACAAATGCTGCAGTAATGTAAAATTGACCAGGAGTATAAACGAAATAAGCCCAAGCACAGATAAAAATCCACACAATATTTATTATAATAAGCGCCTTAAGATTCCCTATTCTCGCCGATAGTTTTGAGGTCAAGTAAGCTCCAGCAACTGCGACTAGTTGAATTAATAAAATACTACCTATAAGTCCTGTGGTGCGCTCGCTGTCGCTTCCCCATTCTAGTTCTTGCTCTCCAAAGTATGCTGCTGCAAGCATTACCGTTTGCACTGCCATACTATATACAAAGAATGCTATAAGATATTTCTTGAGTCGTAGCTGTGACTGCATGGATCTCCAGATAGCTCTCAACTCATTAAAACCATTTAAGAGCACAGCTCCAGTAAGTTTACCATCTGCCTTATTACCCTTAGGAAGATACCTATACGTGTACTGGCTAAAACCTATCCACCATACTCCAGTGAGCACAAAAGAAAGCCTCGTAGGAAAACCTTCATCTTCAAAGCCAAAAATCTCATACCCCAGAATCATAAATAAACACCAACCCAATAGTATTACACTCCCTATATATCCCCAAGAATATCCTTTGGCACTTATGGCATCATGCTGCTCCGGGAAGGCAATGTCTGGCAAATATGAATTGTAAAAAACTAAACTCCCCCAGAAACCTATAAGTCCTAAAGCATAAAGTAGTAAACTCAAATAAATATGCTCTAAGCTAAACCAGTAAAGTCCTATGGTCGCCAGCGCTCCCATGTAACAGAAAAACTTAAGAAAGTATTTTTTATTACCTAGATAATCTGCCACTCCAGATAGAATGGGGGAAATAATGGCAACGACTAAAAAAGCCACAGCAGTAGTGTAAAATATAAGCGGACTGCGACGTAACATCATCCCAAAAACTTCAATCTCTTCTATGCCGGCTCCTCTAAAAAGAGCACCGTAAAACAATGGAAAAATAGCAGATGCAATGACAAGACTGTAAGTGGAGTTTGCCCAATCATAAAACGCCCATGCATTTAATAATTTTTTGTCACCTTTTTTGAGTTGTTCTTTCATAGTACTAAAATAGAAAAGCTGTGCGATTGCACAGCTTTTCTTACTATATATTTCGTGTAAAGTTCTATTTAAAAGAAGTCACTCCAAATTTTGCAGCTTCTGCTCTTGCCATTGGCGCTTTGGCAGTAAGATTTGCAATACGACTATCTGAAGATGGGTGCGTACTTAAGATTTGTGGTGGTGCTTGACCTCCGCTTGCAGCTTTCATGCGTTTCCATAACTCTGCAGCTTCGTCTGGATTGTATCCTGCTATTGCTGCAATTACGATTCCTATTTCGTCTGCTTGTGTCTCATGGCTACGTGAGAAAGGGAGCATTCCTCCTACTTGTGTACCTATACCATAGAGTTGCATAATTTGTTGTTGCTTTGCTTGATCTTGACCTCCTACTGCAATAGCAGTGGCAACGCCACCATATTGTTGTAATTGCGCAGCACTCATACGTTGTGCTCCGTGATCTGCAAGTGCGTGAGCAAGCTCATGCCCCATTACCATGGCAAGTCCAGTTTCAGATTGAGTAATTGGTAAAATTCCAGTGTACACTACAATCTTCCCTCCTGGCATACACCAAGCGTTTACTGCTTCATCTTTAACTAGATTGTACTCCCAGCGGTAATCTTGTAAGTATCCAGGCTCTCCTAGTGCTGTAAGGTAACGCTCTGCTGCCACGGCTATTTTTTCACCTACGCGCTTTACCATATTAGCATCTGCCGTTCCACTAATCACATTATTTTCCGATAGGAATGCGTCATACTGTTGGAATGCCATTGGAAATAACTGATCGTTACTTACAAAGTTAAGAGTCTTTTTCCCTGTAAATGGGCTCGTCTTACATGCACATACCAAAAGTACGGTCATGATAAGAACAAATGTATTTTTAAGTTTCATAATGATGGTTTTAAATCAGAATATAAAAATACGCAAATGTTAAATACCGCTCAGATGAAGCTCCGTGAAATCTTTGTTAATGATTAAAGCACATGTTATCGGGTCAAACTGCACATCTTCTAGAGTTACTTTCTGATTGTCTAATTCTATATCCTTAATTTCAAAAGGAAGTCCAATCAAGTGAATTCTGAATGTATCGTACGTAGTAATAAAATCACCGCGTTTATGTTGTTGTATAATCCAGTCTTTCTCACGACCTACCATCTTAAAAGTACGGTAACTATAACGATCTTTCTTGTAATCATATCCATCTTGAGCATCTTCATACAATTTGGAAGCATTTTTACCTAAACCATAATACACTTCAAGCTCTACCTGCTCAATGGTAAGTTCGCCTACATACTGCTGTAATGGATATTTAGGAAGGATGGTTCCCTCTTTTACAAACAATGGCATCTCATCGATATCTGCATCTACCCATTGCTCTTTACCTCCTTGTACAATTTGCTTAGTCCAGTAGTTGTACCATTGTCCTCTAGGAACGTACATGCGACGTCCTTTAGCATTAGGTTCAAGTACTGGACATACTAGAATATGATGTCCAAAGATAAACTCATCTGTACGGTAATGCGTTTGCGCATCATCTTGATCAAAATAAACAAGCGGCTTTAATAATGGCGTACCCTTCTTGATATACTCATAAAACATAGTATATAAATAAGGTAATAATCTATAACGCAAGTTGATAAACTTACGAGCAATATCTGTCACACCTTCGTCAAAAGTCCACGGCTCTTGATCTCCATGGTGACCAGAAGAGTGCGTACGGCAGAAAGGGTGAAATACTCCTAGCTGTATCCATCTTGCATAAAGTTCTCCCGTAGGTTGCTCTGCAAACCCACCAATATCTGTACCCGTAAAACTCATCCCAGAAATACACATACGTTGCACTTGGATATTTGCTACCCATAAATGCTCCCAGCTAGCTACGTTATCACCCGTCCATGAACTTGTGTAACGCTGCGCACCAGAATATGCAGACCTTGTGATAACAAACGGTCGCTTAGGATATGCAAATTTCTTTACACCTTCATAGGTTGCGCGAGCCATTTGAGTACCATAAATATTATGTGCTTTTAAGTGACTACAAGGATGCCCATCATAATTATGACGCACATCTGGAGGAAATGTTTTTCCTGGGACCTCCATTACTGCAGGCTCATTCATATCATTCCACACTCCTTTTACACCTACATCTTGTATAAGCTCTTTAAATAATCCTGCCCACCAGTCACGCACTTTAGGGTTTGTATAATCTGGAAAATTACATTCTCCCGGCCACACTTTACCTTTCATAGCAGGACCATCTGCGCGCTTACAGAAGTAGTCATTTTCTACTCCTTCATTATAAACCCAATAATCCTTATCAATTTTAATCCCTGGATCTATAATAACAATGGTTTTAAAACCATCATCTGCCAGTTCCTTTACCATTCGTTTAGGATCAGGAAAATGATCTTTATTCCAAGTAAAACATCTCCAGCCATCCATGTAATCAATGTCTAGATAAATCCCATCACAAGGTATTTTGAGTTCGCGAAATTTACTTGCAATCTCCTTTACATTACTTTCTGGAAAGTAACTCCATTTACACTGGTGATATCCCAGCGCCCATAATGGCGGAAGCTCAGGAACACCTGTAAGATTCGTATAACTTGCTACAACCTCAGACATATCTGGACCATAGATAAAGTAGTAATTCATCTCACCTCCTTGTGCCCAGAAGCTTGTAACTCCCATACGCTCATGAGCAAAATCAAAATACGTTTTAAACGTATTGTCAAAAAACACACCGTACGCCTTCTTTTGATGTAGCCCTATGTAAAAAGGAACTGCTTTATATATCGGATCTTGATCCTTTGCAAATGCATATTGATCTGTAGCCCAGTTATGCACTCGCTTACCTCGTAAGTTAGAATGCATAGGCTTATCACCTAGCCCATAATAAGACTCGGCATGCTGTGCTTTTTTACTCATTTTTACAATATTCCCTCCATACTGGAAGCTCTCCTCGTAATGAAAACCTAATTCGTCTTCATTAATGAGATTACCTTCTGTATCATAAATACTGGTCTGTAAACTCTCTTTCTCAATACGTATATGGAGCTTTGCGGTATTGACATGGTAATATTTATCATCATCTGTAAGTTCCAGATGATTGTAGCCACGAGGTGCATCTTCATCTATCGCATAAGAAAAGTCTGGCTCAAAAACCCCACCTGTTGCAAAGCGAAAACGTATCACACTATCTCGCAATACAGTAAGTTCTAAAATTACCTCGTTTGAAGTAGTAAAATATAATATGTCTGTCTCTTGCTTGACATCCACCACGTTTTTAGGAAATTGATTCCCTTTTTGCTCTAATTCTGTATTTACAATCATAGTAATTGTTATTTCCTTTCAAATAAACACTATATCGTGTAAAAATGAAGTTAATTCGTAATTAGTTATTAACGCTAACGTTTTCGTAAGCTCAGAAAAGGTATTAATATCACCTTTAGAGCATTTGGAACGCACAATCATGTTTTTTTTTGCCAGATGTTCATCCCGCTTTCCATTACAATTCCTCATCGCGACTTTGTCTACTCTTGCGGGATTTTCATTGCAATCGGGGTTATAGAGTCCCGCAAGTGTGCACTTATATAAGCCTAATTATTCTATCAGTTTCCCGAATTGAAATGTAGTATGCCCACTACTTTTTCAGCTCAAAAATCACTCCCGCCAAAGGCCCTATTTTCACCTCTGCCGAATGGTCTTTCCCATTCCAAGAGGTTTCGGTAACATCGAGTTTTTTGTTGTGATAATCACCTGTTCCAGCATACTTGCTTGCGTCGCTGTTATATATTTCGCGTAAGCTTCCTTTAAAAGGTAACCCTATGCGATATTGAGACTGCGGTGTAGGTGTCATATTAAATACACATACTACTACGCTACTCGCATCTTTTCCTCTTCTAATGTAACTTAGTATGGCATTTGTATTATCATCATGTGCAATCCATTCAAATCCTTCTGGTTCAAACTGCTTCTCGTACAAAGCAGGTGTCGATGTATACAGGCCATTAATATCTTTAAAAGCACTTAGTGCTGCTTTGTGAATATCATATTCAAGCACGTACCAATCTAGCTGATCTTGAAAATTCCACTCTGTACCTTGACCAAATTCGCTTCCCATAAAGAGTAACTTACTTCCAGGATGCGTATACATATACGTATACAAAAGCCTGAGATTTGCAAAGCGTTGCCACTCATCTCCAGGCATTCTACCTATAATAGATTTTTTACCATAGACCACCTCATCATGAGATAATGGCAGCATAAAGTTTTCTGTAAAACCATAGGTCATTGAGAAGCTTATCTCATTGTGGTGATGATTTCTATAGATAGTATCTCTCTTGAAATAAGCAAGTGTATCATGCATCCATCCCATCATCCACTTTTGACCAAAACCTAGACCACCAGAAAATACTGGCCTACTCACTGCTGGAAAATTAGTAGACTCCTCTGCAATGGCTTGAACGTCTGGAAAACTAGCATACACCTCTGCATTAAGTTCCTTTAGAAACGAAATTACGGCGAGGTTTTCTCTTCCTCCTTGATCATTAGGTTCCCACTCGCCTTCTTCCCTACTATAATCGAGATATAGCATAGAAGCAACCGCATCTACTCTCAAGCCATCTACATGATATTGCTCTAACCAGAATAACGCATTACTAATCAAGAAGCTTCTCACTTCATTACGTTCGTAATTAAAAATAAGTGATTTCCAGTCGGGATGCCATCCTTTTTTTCTGTCTGGATGTTCATAGCATGCTGTTCCATCAAAGTTACCAAGACCGTGCGCATCTTCTGGAAAATGTGAAGGTACCCAGTCTAAAATCACGCCAATATCATTTTGATGTAACGCGTCTATCAAAGTCATTAACTCCTCAGGATATCCAAAACGAGAGGTAGGCGCAAAATATCCTGTGATTTGATATCCCCAACTTGGATCATAAGGATGCTCCATTACCGGCATAAACTCCACATGTGTAAAGTTTAATTCCTTAACATAAGCCACGAGTTCGCTGGCTAGTTCTGTATAGCTAAGGCTGCGGTTTCCTTCATCTTGCTTTCTTCTCCAGCTCGCAAGATGCATTTCATACACAGAATACGGCGCATTAAGACTGTTGTGCTTGTGGCGTTTTTTCATCCATGCTGCATCCTTCCACTTGTGATTTGTTTTATATACTACAGAAGCTGTTTGAGGTGGATGCTCTGCTCGTCTCGCGTACGGATCTGCCTTTTCTGTGACAACGTCGTTGTGATTGGAATGAATTTTATATTTGTATACCTCGCCATGAGTTACATTCGGGATAAAACCTTCCCAAATTCCGCTTCCATCCCATCGTACGTTGAGAATATGCTCTTGGTCATTCCAGTAGTTGAAATCACCTATTACAGATACTCGTTTTGCACTTGGTGCCCATACAGAGAAATAAGTTCCATCTACACCATCTACAGTTATGGGGTGACTACCCATTTTATCATGAAGACGATAGTGTTTTCCTCCCTTAAAAAGGTCAATGTCAAATGCTGTAAATAAGCTATGTGCTATTACTTCTGCCATTAAATAGTAGTTCCTGACACTATAGTAGCTCCATTCTTTACAACCACGATGCCATCTCGCACTACATAAGTATCTGTTTCTACATCGTCTAGATGCTTTCCTCCAGTAATACGAACATCGTCTCCTATTTTTGCATTTTTATCTATAATACAGTTGGTTATAAAACAGCGATCTCCTATACCTACGTGTGGGATGCCTTTATCACGAGCCGCATTAATCTCTTCAAGATCTAAGAAGCGATTGCTCCCCATTACATAGCAGTTTTCTATAACCGTTCCTTTACCTATACGTGATCGTATTCCTATCACAGAATTTGCAATACGACTACCGTGTATGATACTCCCTTCTGCTACTATAGATTTCTCAAGTGTTGTTCCTGAAATCTTTGTAGGTGGCAATACACGTGGTCTTGTAAGTATAGTTTGCCCTTTATTAAATAAATTAAACTTAGGCATATCTGACGTCAGGTCAATATTTGCCTCAAAAAATGAATCAATATTTCCTATGTCTGTCCAGTACCCTTCATAGGCATAACTAAGTACTTTATGATTCTCAATAGATTGCGGAATAATTTCTTTTCCAAAATCCATGGTATCCGTCCCCTCTAGGAGATTAATCAATAAATCTTTATTAAAAATATAAATCCCCATAGATGCTAGGTAATGTTTACCCTCGCTCTTCATCGCTGGTGAAACTTCAGATTCCCATTCTGGAAGAAGTTCGGCGGCTGGTTTTTCTATAAAAGAGTCAATCATATTATCCTCTTTTGTTTTAAGTATACCAAAAGACGTAGCATCTTTTGCATTTACAGGCAGTGATGCAATACTTATCTCTGCTCCCGAAGCTTTGTGAGCATCTAGCATTTCATTAAAATCCATCTGATACAATTGATCTCCAGAGAGTATCATAATATAATCAGACTCATAACCTTTAAAGTGGTGTAAGCACTGTCTTACAGCATCTGCAGTACCTTGAAACCAACCTTTATTTTCTGGAGTTTGCTCTGCAGCAAGAATATCTACAAAAGCGTCAGAAAAATATGAAAATTGGTAGGTATGCTTAATATGCTTGTTAAGTGAAGCCGAGTTAAACTGAGTTAACACGAACATCCTTTTAATATTTGAATTCAAACAATTTGAAATAGGAATATCTACCAGTCTATATTTACCTGCAATAGGAACAGCGGGTTTTGATCGTTGTGCTGTGAGTGGATATAATCTTGAGCCTTGACCTCCTCCTAATATAATCGCTAGTACTTCCTTATTCATTATTTATTGCTTTTAGAGTTTGGTAATTTTATTTTTTGATATTCACTTTTTTTGGTATCATTTCTTTGTATAATGAGGCGTAAGTACCGGCTGCATTTTCCCAGCTATGGTCTATCTCCATCATTTGTTTTTGATTTGCACTAAAGGCTTTCTTATCCTTATAAAAAAGAGAAGCGCGCTCTATACTGTATACAACGTCCCATACAGAAGTTTGATCATGACAAATACCATTACCGCCATCACCTATGTCTACTACTGTATCTTTTAAACCTCCCGTACGGCGTACAATTGGCATACAACCATATCTCAAGCTATACAATTGATTTAAACCACAAGGCTCCACTCTACTAGGCATTAAAAGAAAATCTGCTCCAGCATATACTTGGTGTGACATTCTTTCTTCGTAACCTATATGAGCATTATATCGTCCTTTAAAGTTGGTTTTAAGTTCTTCTAGTTGGCGCTCCACTTCTGGCGAGCCGCTTCCTAATAAAATAATATTGATATCGTGCTTTTTTAAAGCAGTATCGATAATCTCTGGTAGTAAATCTGCTCCTTTCTCCCAAACAAGTCTTCCTATAAACCCGAAGAGTGGTTTTGAAGCGTCTAGTCCAAATTCTTCACAAATAGCCTTTTTATTAGCCTCGCGGCCTTTAGCTCTCGTTCTTGTTGTAAAATTTTTAATTAGGTAATCATCTGTAGCAGGATTCCATGTTTCGGCATCAATACCATTTAGAATCCCTACGCACTTTGATTTCTCATCTCGAAGTAAACCTTCTAGTCCGTTTGCTTTTTCTTGTAATTCTACCATATATGATGGAGACACTGTATTCACGCGCCATGCGCATTTTATAGCAGCAGCAAGTGGGTTTATCTCTCCATACCAATCTAGTAGTCCTAGATCGCTTTCGCGAAAGCGTGGTAACATCCCTACCATTTCATGAGAAAAATTACCTTGATACTGTGCATTGTGAATAGAAAGCAACGTAGGCACTTTCATAAGGCTATCAAATTCTAGGCAATGCTGCATCATAAAGGGTATAAATCCAGTATGATGGTCATGGCAATGTATAATATCTAGTTTTCTCTTTAAACTGAGCACCCATTGCAACACTACTCGCTGAAAAGCGACAAAGCGCAAAGGATCATCATCATATCCATACACGTTTTTCCTATCTGTGAGTTCTGTAATTCTTACTACAAACAATGGAAAACCAAGCTCATTATCTACATCTATAACTTCGCTAAAATAAGTTTTACCCTCTATTACTAGGTTATAAAAAAACACGATAGAACCAGTTGCACGCTCCACCCAGCTATTCTTATAATATGGCATAATAACTGCCGCTGTATGACCTATGCGATTTTGATATTTAGGAAGAGCACCTACCACATCTGCTAGCCCGCCCACTTTTGCGACAGGATAACACTCGGCACTTACATGAAGAATATTCATAGTTTCAGGTAATTAGATAATATCTTAAATGTAACGGTTATTAAGAGTACGACTCTTTATGAGCTATTAAATATAGGTTAAATCATAAATAACTAAGCATGATTTATTCACATTTATAAGATACAAAATCAAGTGATATCATAATTTTTTAATAATACCATAACAATACATGATGAACAGAAGTCTATTTTATCCCAATAAATGCAAACTGATAATTGCATATGATATGTCATTTTCACAATGCTTTAACGACCAAGTCTACAGTAATGAATTAACTTTACTTAAAAAGGAAATAGTTATGAGAAGAATAATAGGAGTAGTTGCTTTATTGAGCATTTTTGCTAGTTGCAAAGGGTCTGCTCAAGAGAGCAAAAAAGAAAGTTTTGAGATTACAAAAACAGATGCCGAGTGGAAAGCTCAACTCACAGAAGAGCAATATTATGTGTTGCGTTTAGAAGGTACAGAGCGACCTAATTCTAGCCCGCTCAATAATGTAAAAGAAGCAGGAACTTTTCACTGTGCTGCTTGTGATACGCCACTTTTTAAGACAAAAGATAAATTTGACAGTGGTACTGGATGGCCTAGTTTTGACAAAGGTATAGAAGGCAATATAGCCTATAGCTCTGATCGTAAACTTGGTTATACTAGAACCGAAGAGCACTGTGCTACTTGTGGTGGACATCTAGGACACGTTTTTAACGACGGCCCTAAAAAAACTACTGGAAAGAGACATTGTATTAACGGAGACGCACTTGTATTTGTGCCAGATTCAAAATAATATGAGCTACCCAATAGAAAAAACGGAGGCTGAGTGGCTCAAGGAGCTAGGCCCAGATCGTTACCGCATACTTAGAGAAAAAGGAACAGAACGTCCATTTACTGGAACCTATAATCTACACAATGAAGAAGGCGCTTACCATTGCGGCGCTTGTGATCAAAAGCTTTTTGAAAGCGCGTCAAAATTTGACAGTGGTTGTGGGTGGCCTAGTTTTGACAAGTCCATACCGGGAACGGTGGAGTATGTACGTGACAAAACGCTAGGGATGATAAGAACAGAAATTCTTTGTTCTAATTGTGGATCACACTTAGGACATGTTTTTGACGATGGCCCTACCGCAAGCGGACAACGATACTGTGTAAATTCGCTCAGTATAGACTTTGAAAAATAAGAATCACGCTTTCGCGAAAGCGTAAAAACACCAATAAAAACCGAAGCAAACACTTCGGTTTTTCTGTTTTATATATGACGGGATAATCCGTATTTTTGAACTACAATAATTAGACTTAAAAAAATCTAGATATGAGCAAATATGATGTAATCGTTTTAGGAAGTGGTCCAGGCGGATATGTAACAGCAATACGCGCAAGCCAGTTAGGCTTAAAAACTGCGGTTATTGAAAAAGAAAGCCTAGGAGGTGTGTGTTTGAACTGGGGTTGTATCCCTACAAAAGCCCTTCTTAAAAGTGCTCAAGTATTTGAATACTTAAATCACGCAGAAGACTATGGTCTTAAAGCAACAGGAGTAGAAAAAGACTTTACTGCAGTTGTAAAGCGTAGCCGTGGTGTTGCTGAAGGAATGAGCAAAGGTGTTCAATTCCTAATGAAGAAAAATAAAATAGACGTTATAAACGGCTACGGAAAAATCAAGCCTGGTAAAAAGGTAGAGGTAGACGGTAAAGAATATAGCGCAAACCATATTATTATTGCAACGGGTGCTCGCTCACGTGAGCTACCTAATCTTAAGCAAGACGGTGAGACAGTAATAGGATACCGTAAAGCGATGACACTTGAAAAGCAACCTAAATCTATGATTGTAGTAGGATCTGGAGCAATAGGTGTTGAGTTTGCTAGTTTTTATAACACAATGGGTACAGATGTAACTATTGTAGAGTACTTACCAAACGTTGTCCCTGTAGAGGATGAAGATGTATCAAAGCAATTTGAGCGTTCTATGAAGAAGGCTGGAATTAAGGTAATGACAAACTCTTCTGTAGAAAAGGTAGAAAAAACAAAAACTGGTGTAAAAGCTACGGTAAAAACTAAAAAAGGAGAAGAAATCCTTGAAGCAGATATCGTACTAAGTGCAGTAGGAATCAAAACTAATATTGAAAACATAGGCCTTGAGGATGTAGGTATCGTTACAGATAAAGATAAAATTATCGTTAATGATTTTTACCAAACTAACATGCCAGGTTACTATGCAATAGGAGATGTAACTCCTGGTCCTGCACTTGCTCACGTAGCATCTGCAGAAGGAATTACTTGTGTAGAGAAAATTGCGGGTATGAACGTAGAAAAAATAGACTACGGCAACATCCCTGGATGTACCTATGCAACTCCAGAGATTGCATCTGTAGGAATGACAGAAAAGCAAGCAAAAGAAGCTGGATATGAATTAAAAGTGGGTAAATTCCCTTTTTCTGCATCTGGTAAAGCAAGTGCTTCTGGAGCAAAAGATGGTTTTGTAAAAGTAATCTTTGATGCAAAATACGGTGAGTGGCTAGGTTGTCACATGATAGGTGCAGGAGTTACAGATATGATTGCAGAAGCAGTTCTAGGACGTAAACTAGAAACTACAGGTCACGAAGTATTAAAAACCATCCACCCACACCCTACAATGAGTGAGGCTGTAATGGAAGCAGTGGCAGATGCTTATGGAGAAGTAATTCACTTATAAGAGCTACACTTTATACATATAAAGTTTTTAGAAAATCCTGCCTTTGGCAGGATTTTCTATTTTATAACCTCTCAAAATAGTTAGCTTTACTATTAGTAATTAATAGCTGTATGATGAAACATCTTGGTCTCTTTAAATTATTATATCTCCTTGTAATTTCCTTCATATTAGTGTCGTGCGGGCCTGCTTTAAATGCAAATCGTTTTGCACCACTTACCACAGTAAACACTGCTGAGTCTATAGAGAAACCATATGTTATATTAATATCTCTCGATGGTTTTAGACACGATTATGTACGTACCTACAATCCCCCTCATCTAAGTTCATTTATTAACGAAGGATCTCAAGCCGCTTCATTAATACCGTCTTTCCCCACAAAAACATTCCCTAACCATTACACGATTGCAACAGGAATGTATCCTGATCATCATGGTCTGCTTGCAAACTCATATTACGATTATAAAAAGAAAAAAACGTACAGTATAGGTAATCGTGAGACTGTAACAGACGGATCCTTCTACAAAGGCACTCCCTTATGGGTAAACGCAAATAGTACAGGGATGGTAACAGCTAGTTACTTTTTTGTTGGCACAGAAGCAGATATTCAAGGTGTACACCCTACTTACTATTATAATTACGATGGAAAAGTAACCAATCAAGAACGCGTAGATCAAGCTATAAAATGGCTAGATATGCCCGAAGAGACAAGACCACATCTCATTACTCTATATTTTTCTGATATGGATGATACTGGACGTCGTTACGGCCCTAACAATAAAGAGAAAATTAAAGAGGCACTATTAAAACTAGATAGCACGTTAGGAGATTTATTTGACCGCGTTGACAGCACAGGTTTACCTGTAAATATTGTCATTGTATCAGACCATGGTATGGCAGAGCAATCTATTGAAAAACTTATTACCACAGATACATTAGTAAATGATGCTCTTTACAACCTGATCGACAATGGTGTCATTCTCAATATACATCCTCATAATAGTGAGGAGACTAACAACATTTTCAACCAATTAAAGAAACTAGAAAACAAATTCACGGTTTATAAAACCAAAGACGCACCACATTTTGAATATGTTCCAAAAATAAGAACTGGGGACCCATACAAGTAATCCCTGATGACGGGTATTACTTTAGCTCAAATAAGAGTATCGAAAGAAGAAAGGCTGGAAATCAGGAAGTATTTGGTGTACATGGATTTACTCCCGCTTTAAAAGATATGCACGGCATTCTTTATGCAAAAGGCCCTGCAATTAATGTGGGAGGAAGTTTACCTTCTGTAAAAAACATTCACGTCTACCCTATGATATGTGAAATTCTAGGGCTACCTGTGCCGACTAACGTAGATGGTAAATTATCATACTTAAAAGGCATGCTACAAGAATAACCTCTTAAAGAAGAGGCTTAAAATCTCTTTTAATCCTTCATCAAGAAATTCTCAATAGCAAGATTATAACTTTTTAAACCAAAGCCTACTATTACACCTTTTACATATTTAGAAAGGTACGAATGATGTCTAAACTCTTCTCTCGCAAATGTATTGGAAATATGGACTTCTATAACTGGCGTACTGATGGAAGCTACAGCGTCTCCTAGTCCTACAGAGGTATGTGAATAAGCTGCTCCGTTTAAAATCACTCCGTCAAAGGTATCGTTTGCTTCGTGCAATTTTGAAATGAGCTCTCCTTCTATATTACTTTGAAAATAGCTAAGCTCTGTATCTTTATATGCAAACTGAAGTTTTGTAAAGTAATCCTCAAATGTTTCAGTCCCGTAAATTTCTGGTTCACGCTTACCTAGCATATTTAAATTCGGGCCATTTATTATAAGTAATTTCATAGGTTATAGTTGTTGAGTACGCTTTCGCGAAAGCATAAAAATACAGATTTACAAGGCGTAAAAAAAGCGCCTATAACAAGGCGCTCTTCACAATTCTTATTAATTAACTATTAAAATGCAAATCCAGCTCCTAACATAAATACTCTATTACGAGCATCAAGGTCAAAACCTCCCAGGTCTTCACTACTAAAAACGTCAGAAAGTCCTAAGTTATAACGCGCGTTAAAGAATAAACCATTGTTAAGTTTATATCCTAGTCCACCTACAACAGCAAAGTCTATCGTGTTTATAGCGTCGTTATTAAAATTGATATCTCCAGAATTTCCATCAGGATTAGAATCAATCTCGCTATTTACATTAAATCCTATTTGCGGCCCTACTTCTCCATAAAACCCATCTACAAAGTAATATTTTGCAAGTACTGGCACGTTAATATAATCTAGCTGAAACTCGACATCATCTCCGTTATTAACACTCTGAATGTCATACCCTTGCCCCGAATAATAAACCTCTGGCTGTATTGAGAATTTCTCTGTGATAGGCACTTCTACAAATCCTCCAAAATGGAAGCTTGTTCTCGCATCTGGATCATCAAAATCGTCTCCTCCTACGGTTGCAAAGTTAACTCCTCCTTTTGCTCCAAAAGACACCTCATCTTGTGCTTGAACTGCTACAGTTCCAAATAAAGCTGCGATTGCTACTACTACTATTTTTTTCATGTTTGTGTTTGTTTTAAATGATATTCAAAGCTATCCATCATCGTGTTAAATGCATGTTAGGCACTTTCTAAACTCTTGTTAATTGAGAATCCTTTAATAATTGTATTTTCACTTTCGTGAAATGGGAAACAGGCATATCAAACTACAAAAGTTACTTACGTATAGAACGTGGTCTCTCTGAGAACACTATAGACAACTATGCTCGCGACTTAAAAAAACTAACGCGTCATCTGGAGCAATTAGATAGTGCCCCAGACCCTATTACTATATCTAAAGATGACATTCAAGATTTTATATATACCATAGCAAAGGAAGTACAAGCCAGATCACAGGCTCGTATTATCTCTGGGCTTAAAGGCTTTTTTAATTATCTGATATTTGAAGATTATAGAAAAGATAATCCATTAGATCTTATAGAATCTCCTAGATTAGGTCGTAAACTTCCAGACACACTAGCTGAAGAGGAAATAGACGCTCTTATCACTGCCATTGACCTCTCTACTCCTCAGGGAGAACGCAATCGCGCTATGCTAGAGACACTCTATTCTTGCGGTCTGCGTGTAACAGAATTAATAAGCCTAAAACTTTCTGACTTATATTTTGAAGAGGGATTTATAAATGTGATAGGTAAGGGAGACAAACAGCGCTTTGTCCCTATAAGTGAGCATACTCAGAAGTACATCGACATTTACCGCAATGAAATACGAACGCATATAGACGTCAAACCAGAGTATGTAGATATTTTATTTTTAAATAGAAGAGGTCGCCAACTCACACGCGCGATGATTTTTACAATCATAAAAGATCTCGCTGTAAAAGCTGGAATTAAGAAAAGTATTAGTCCGCATACGTTTCGTCACAGCTTTGCCACACACCTTTTACAAAATGGCGCCGATTTGAGAAGTATCCAGCAAATGCTAGGCCACGAGAGCATTACAACTACCGAAATCTATATGCACGTAGATCGCAGTGATCTCGCTCGCGTGATGGAGCAATATCACCCTAGAAAGGACTCTTAGGATTTTGTTTCAATTTTTCGCGAAAGCGTATTTATATTACTTAACAATAAGTATTTCTTCTTGCCTTCCTGAAACATATCTAAAGCCATCTTCACCCCAAAATCCTGCTTCCTCAAGCATAATTCTAATGTCCTTATTCCACTCTGGAATGGTTACGGTAGTATTGAGTTCGATAGCGTATGCTGTGTTCTCATAAAGCTTGTAGTCTCCTGTTCCTGGCACACCACCTTGAGAATCCCACATCCCAATCGTAGGGCCAGCGGCATGACCGTATAAACCAAGTGGGTGCGTATAGATAGAAGGCACAAGACCTTCTGCCTTAGCCTCTTTTAATGATTTTAAAAGAATTTCATTTCCTGTTTTACCTGTCTTAAAATTTGAAGCAAGCACATCTTGCACGCGATTACCATCTGCAAATGCTTTACTCAAGAATGCTGGCAGTTCTTTCTCGCCATCCTTTAAAACATATGCGTGTTGCTGGCAATCTGTATTGAGACGTAAGTAAGTAATTCCAAAATCACAGTGTAATAAGTCCCCCTTTTGAATTACTTTACCTTCTGGCCTGTTTGAAAATGAAACAATATGACTTTCTAGCTTTTCTTCAGATCGTTGAATATCAACCGTAGGGTGAAACCATGTTTCTAATCCCATATCTGTAACTAGCTGGCGTAAATACCACACCACATCATCTGTAGTTGTAACACCCGGGACAATCACTTTATAGCTAAAGGCATCCTTAATAATATCATGCGTTACATCTACTAGCTGTTCAAAATATTTCATTTCAAGTGCCGTGCGTGTTTCTAGCCATCCCACTGCAAGATCTTGTGCTGAGACTACTTTTGCTTGTTGAGCAGGTGATAGTTTTGATATAAAAGCCTCATAATCTGTTTTTACAATCCCATCTGCAAGTCCAAAATCATCAGAATAATTAAGACCAATTTTCGCAGGATTTCGCTCCTCTATAATCTCTAAAAGACGTGCCCATTGATCTGGTTGTTTTTCTTTATCCCACGCAGAGATGATATTCTTTCCTACGTTATATCTAGCAACTGCTAGCTTTTCAATCGTATTTTCTTCTTTATTCCTATAAAAAACTAATATAGTTCTCCTTCTCGCATTAAGCCACGTAGAAGGAAGCATGGTTTTTATAACTGGGTCTTCGTTGTACTCTCTAGATATCACAACCCACATATCTATATCTGTGCGATCCATTAATGTAGGTAGTAAATTATTAAATCTATCTGCCAAGACCTCATCGATTACGTCTGCTCTATCGCGTTCTGTTAAGATCTGACCGTTAATGCATGCAAACGGAAGTAGTAAAAGTAATAGTAATGTTTTCATAGTTAAGTTGCTAGTCCTTAAAAATACTAAAAACAAAAAAGAGTATTCATGTGAATACTCTTTTCTTATACTATTAATTGATGTAAGACTATTTAATTAGTCACCTTTATTTCTACGCTTTTTCTTGCGTTCTTTTTTCTTTTCTTTAGCAACCTTTTTACCAGTTCTTCCCGACTCCTCCTCTGCTATAATTTTTACTACTTGCTCTTCGGTAAGGATATCTCTTAACTGAGATTCAAATTTCTTTTTTTCTAGTTCGGCTTTTTTACGCTTATCATCAATAACCATATCCTTATCATCTTGGATTACCAATAAGACAGTATAGTAATCTTTTAAATAACTTCTAAGTACCTCTTTACCAAAAACGTCTAGTTCAAACATTTCTTGATATACGCTTGATCGCTCTAAACTCAATATATTAGGGTCTGGCTTTTCTGGGCTTCCTTGATTTGTTTGCGGAGGTGCAGGCACTGAGCTCCTTCTTCTTCCTGAGTTCCCATAAGGGTTACCATATCCCTGAGCTTCTACACTCACTAAAGACAACATCATTACTATCACTATAAAATATCTCATAAACTAGACTTTCTATTTTTGCAAATATGCATAATTATTTTGTGAATACTCACATTCAATAATGATGCCCAAATCTTTAATCCTTAATTACATCAAGTATTTCTGGCAATAAAGTGAGAGCCGTTAAAGCAATAGCTCCGCCTAGATTTTTATGATCTGCAGCTCTTGATTGTTTGCGCTGTTCTCTTTCTTGCTTTCTTTTATCACGACTAGAAACTTCTGTTCCCTGATATAATGACGTGCTACTAGCTTCACTTTTAACATCGTTGGCGCTGGCCATTAGCTCTTGCGCATCTTCAATAACATCAATTCCCACACCTCTTATCATAATCACACTACTCACTCTTTCCTCATCATAATGTGCTTCCATCATATCATACGCTATAGAAATTCCTGAGGAAGTCATCGCCACAAACTCACCCTTAAACAAACTCTCTACCGACTCTTGCAATACTGCCGCTTTACTTACTTCTGTAAAGGGAAGAATATTTGCACTTATCGCTCCATAGGTTCCTATCGCTATCATATCATTATCATCTAGCCGTTTGATGAGTAGCTTTATTCCTTGCTCTATGTAAAACTTATCTTCGGGAGAGATTCCTGCCTTTCCCGTCTCTACAAGTATATAAAGTTGCTGGGCATCTTCGCTTGGGAAGTTTTCGGCAGCATAGGTGATGAGATGTTCTGCTTTTATTACTGCAGATTTGGTCTCACTTTCATTTTGACTAGATAGTTGGAATGCAATAAATAATAGGACTAGTGTGAAGATACTTTTCATAGGTCATACGTTTTCAATGAGTTGTAAACTTATAGCCTATATGATTTCATTTCCAGTTAGAATGAGCAAAAGCCTAGTACCAATGAGTGAAGTAACATAATGTATTTATTACGCTTTCGCGAAAGCGTAACCTTAACTCTATAAACTATTTAAATACTCTTTTAAGGTTTGTCCTCGCTGTATTTTACCTGTCGCTGTACGCTGAAAGGAAGTTAATGATACCGCAAGTTTAGGTAGCTCAAAAGACCCAAAAGCTGATATATCTGTAATATGTTCCTTTATAAAAAGAGGTTCTTCTTGCTCTACAAATAACGTTAATTGCTCGCCAAGCAGTTCATCTGGAACTCCGGCTACAAAATATGGAACATGAATAAATGGCGCCAACTTTGCCTCTATCTGTTCTGGAAATAACTTTACTCCACCACTATTTATTACATTATCAATGCGACCTAGCCAGATGAATTTCTTATATGTTATGAGCTCTACAAGATCATTTGTAATCACGGGATCCGTGCTCACCTTAGGAGCTTTTATTACAAGACAGTCCCTGCTATCTGTATCCACTGTAACTTTATCCAGTACTTTAAAAGGGATAATTCCTACTTTGTTTTTTTTAGGGTTTACTCTTCTCGCTGCAATGTGAGTGACAGTTTCTGTCATTCCATAGGTTTCATAAACCTTAGTTTTAAGTCCTTGTAATCTTAATGAAAGTGCTGGTGATATTGCTCCTCCTCCTACAATGAGTTTAGAAAGTAAGTGTAATCGCGATAACGAATTATCAAGCTGAAAAGGCGTCATTGCACAAAAGTCATACGTTCTGTAAACAGCATCCAGCGGATTGGATTTTGGCTGCGCCATATCAATACGCCATCCCAATGTCATGGCTCTTACAAGCATCATTTTCCCAGCAATGTAATGCGCAGGAAGACAAAGCAATGCTGTTGTTTTTTCAAATACATCAAAGTGCTTTGCAGTTGCTTTTGCACTATTGATCATATGTTCCTTCTTTATCTTAATAAGCTTAGGTGTTCCCGTAGATCCAGAGGTACGTACCGTCACATACTTCTTAGCATCTAGCCACTCTATAATAAACTCACCTACAGATTCCTCATAAGGTTCTCCTTCTTTAATAAAGGTATGCGCTTGCTCCTTTAATGAAGCAATGGTAAATGAAGCACCGTTAAGTTTAAATTTAGGGTGTAAGCGCGTATATTTTTCAGCAAGCTCCGTCATATCATTTAAATATACGGGTTCCTTGTAAGATTAATATTAAGCAAATGTAAAATGTAAGTCTGTTCGACTATTTAAGCGGCAGCAGGGGGCTTTACACTTCCTGTGAGTTTCTCTTTCCAATTGGACCATTTATATTTTCTAGCAAAAATAAACATGAGAATAGGCAGTATTATAAAGATAGGAACAATCTGTCCTATAGCCGATGGCTCTGCAACATCTCTAAAGATAGAATTAGTTTGTAAAGCACTCCAGTCTGAAGTTACGAGCAGTGCAATAAACATATTATTTGCCGCATGAAACCCTAGAGCAAGTTCCATTCCATCATCCATAAGCGTTATAATCCCTAGAAAGAAACCTAAACCTATATAGACCGATAGTATGCTATATCCTAGCTTCTCTATTTCAGGATTAAGCGCGTGCATGAGTCCAAAAATGAGTGATGTAATAATAAGAGGTACAAGCTTATTACCAGCAGCGACTCCTATTCCCTGCATTAAATATCCTCTAAAAAGAAATTCCTCAAAAGAAGTTTGTAAGGGCAATAAAATTAATGTGATGGCTAGAAGCCCGAGAAAAGGCATGAGATTAAAATTCCACACAAGGTCTTCTGGAGCAAAATAGTATGCTACTAGTGTGGATACTACAGAAAAAACACCCCAAATAGCAAAGGCAAAGAAAAAACGAGACCAATCTATTTTTTTTCTAGCGGTTACTAACTTCGTAAATAGCTGTTTGTGGATATATTTCACCACAACAACGAGACCAAGTAAACCTCCTAAAAAAGTACAAAGTGCAAGTATTAAATAGAGATTACTTTCTCCCTCAAAAAGCGGAAAGAAATTTGCTTCTCCTGCTTCTAGAAAAATATTTATATCACCAGCCCTCATCCATGAGCCTACCATTAAGGGAATTAGTCCTAAAATTTGCCAGCCTAAAATAAATATAATCAAGAAACCTATTATATATCTCCATCCTTCATGTAAACTCTTGTACGCCTGCTCTATATACATATGTTATAATTTAAAATCCCAGTGCTTATTATTATCCGTTCTTAAAGTTCCATTCACTACTTCTAGTGGCGAAGGTATGTTATTTGTAAAAAGGCTCCCCGTACCTAGTCCTTGAGGTCCTTTTGCTTCTATTTTATACGTCCATTGTGCGATAGCATTAAGACCAACATTACTTTCTAATGCAGAGGTAACCCACCATGCGATTCCTAATGAATCTGCTACGTCAATCCACTCTTGGCTTCCTTTAAAACCTCCTATAAAACTAGGCTTTAAAATAATATATTGCGGTTTTATAGTTTCTAGTAGCTCACGTTTTGAAGCGAGATCCGTCAATCCTATAAGTTCTTCATCTAGCGCAATTGGTGTAGGTGTACTGGCACATAATGATGCCATTTCCTCCCACTGTTTTGTAGCAATGGGTTGTTCTATCGAGTGAATATCTAGTTCGGCTAGTTGAGCTAGGACTTCTTTAGCTTTCGCGAAAGCAAAACCACCATTTGCATCTACCCGCAAGGTGAGTTGCTCTTTGTTGTAATTCTTTCTTATAGAGGAAAGAATCGCCATTTCGTCTTTAAAGTCAATAGCACCTATTTTCATTTTTATACAATCAAAACCTTGCTCAAGTTTCTCGGCTACTTGGGTTCTCATAAATTCCTCATCACCCATCCACACCAGTCCGTTAATATCTATAGCAGATGTTCCTTTTGTAAAAGAAGATGGAAATAGAACAAAGGGATCGCTAGATGCAAGCGATAAAAATGCCATCTCGACACCTGCCTGTATACTTGGATATTCCATTAGCTCATCCCAAAGCACCTGAAGCCCTTTTGAAATGTGAGCGCATACCCACTGCAATTTTTGCTCATAGTCTGGCACATCATCATAACTAAGTCCCCTAAGAATACCACATTCACCTATGCCCGTTTTACCAGCATCTTGAATAATGATATACCATGTCTCTTTAGTGCGCAAGACACCTCTAGAAGTACCACTAGGCCTCTTAAACTCTAATATATGTTTTTTATAATGTGCTTTCAATAGGATTGTATTAGTCTCGTAAAAGTACTTAATCATATGCATACTTTACTAACAGAAAGATATTCTAAAGATCTCAAGTTTCCCGTATTTTCCTCAAAAAGTAAGCGCTTCATCCTCTATTTATTGCCTTACATCTATGTTTTTTTACATAGATGCTAAACCACAAAATTAATAAGCCTCTTATTTACAGATACTTAAGTTAAATTTTTACTAGTGAAAAATATTCGAAATTTATTTTTTGTGATATAAAAAAAACCTAATTTTATATATATAAACGTCACTATTATGATTGCATATCCTACAAAGGGACATTTATTAGTAGCCGAACCATCTATTCTAGGTGATACATCATTCACTAGGTCTGTAATACTTCTTGCAGATCATAATGATGAAGGCTCTGTAGGGTTTATTCTCAATAAACCGCTGGATGTCACACTATCAGATTTAATTGAAGGAATAGAAGAATGTGAGATGCCTATATATAATGGCGGTCCTGTAGAACAAGAGAATCTCTATTTCATACACACTGCTCCAGACCTCATAGAAGGCAGCCTAGAGATAGCATCAGGTATTTACTGGGGTGGTAATTTTGAGAGAGCGCTAGACCTAATCATGAATAAAGAGATATGCTGTGAGAAAATTAAATTTTTTCTAGGCTATAGCGGCTGGGAGAGCAACCAGCTCAACCAAGAGATTATTCAAAACAGCTGGGTTATTCTTGAAAATGATCAACACGACGAGCTACTCAAAGATAATCACACAGCCCTATGGAGAGATAAAATTATTGAGATAGGCGGTGATTATGCCTTATGGTCTAATGCTCCAGAAAATCCTCAATATAATTAACCTAGACGTACTTTTACATTAAGCTTTTTAAGTAATGCTGCGGCAGTCTCTATTGTAAATTCCTTTTTTCTATATTTTGTTATAGGCTGTATTCCCATAATGGTGTTTGTGATAAAAAGCTCATCTGCCTTTTGCAACTCAAACGGTGATATAGAAGCTTCCTCAAAAGTATATTCATCCATCAACCCTATAATACTAATGAGTTGTTTTCTTATAACTCCACGCAAGCAACCATCAGCCAGTGGTGGCGTTTTTATGTGAGTTCCTTTTACAAGGAATAAATTACCTTGCAATGCTTCGGCTATATTTTTCTCATTATTGACAAGCAGACAATTATCATATCCATTCTCTTGAGCATAGATACTTCCTGTAACGTGCACAATCTTATTAGTTGTTTTAAGTGTAGATATTAAATCTGCATTTATATAATGATCTTTATACAACTCCACCTCGTAAGGTTCTTCGTTGAGGAGATAAAAAGGATTAGGGTGCGCTTTCGCGAAAGCGTAATAACCCACACCGCGCTCCTCTGGCAAGTAGGTGCCACCGCCAGATCTATACACTGTAATACGAATACGAGCTGTTTGATCAATTAAACCTGACGCCGTCAATGTCTTTAAGAGTTCTTCCTCAAGAAATTCTGGTGTAAACTCCATTGGGATTTCCATGCGAAGTATACGCATAGAAGCCATAAGTCTAAAGTAGTGGTCTTCCCAGAAAAGGAGCTTCCCATTTACTGCTTTAATTGTTTCGAAAAGTCCATCGCCATAAAGCAGACCTCTATTAAATGGATTGAGTTGCGCATCCTCTGGTGAGAATAATGTTCCGTTGTGATTTACCATAAAAAAACCGCCTCTTAGGGAGGCGGTGCAAAGATATTAATTAGGCTTTAGTTATGATGAGCCTATTACTTGTTTCAACTCTGAAATTTGGTTTTCCCAAAACATTTTACCCTCATCAATCTCATCTTCCTCTGCAAAATCTGTTACCATGATAGATACATCTTTTGTGATCTCGTCTACTTGAAGGCGTAATTCAAAATAATACTCCTCTCCCTCGTCTGCCTCCCACTGGAATTTTATACGGTCACCGTTCTTTTTAGTAAGAAGCTTTGCTTTTTCCTCACTTCCGTCCCAAATAAAAGTATAGTGGTCACCTCTTAAATTTACATTATCTGCAAACCACTCACTCATTCCTGATGGAGTAGCTATATATTGGTATAATAAAGAAGGAGAAGCTCTTACAACAAACTCAATCTCATATTTTATTTTATCGCTCATAGAAAGGTATTAATAGAACGACAATATATTGAAAGTAATTAGTAGAACAAAGTAATTAAATTGATTTTATTTAAGAAAGAGGTTTGCACAACCACAAATATATTTTATATTTGCACCCGCTTAGGCACATTGCTTATGCGGGCATACAGAATTGCTTTTATCATTAATAGCAATTTTAAATTATGGCGAGGTAGCTCAGCTGGTTAGAGCGTCGGATTCATAACTCGGAGGTCGGGGGATCGTGCCCCCCTCTCGCTACATAATTATAAAGGCTTTACAGAAATGTAAAGCCTTTTTTTTATTTGTTTCTAAAATACAGCAATACAAACCCAACAGAAAAAACAGCTTGACATAAGGCTCACCACTCTATTCTAAGTAGATTAACGCTGTAAATAACTTATGAGCTGAATTAGTACTTCTACCATTAGCAATCGTCACTGTTAAGACTCAAAAACTCACATTATATTTCTGTGTAAATAAAAATGAAGTTCAATGACTTTTAATTAATAGTTTATCTCTAATCGAGTTCTTGGTAACGTTTTTACCTAATTTTACTAAAAATTATACTTTCAGTTTCAGTTGCGCTTTTCTATATATCGTATTATCTATAGTCTATTGGATGCTTGAAAAGTAATAATAAATAAGAACCAAAAGCCGGGACGCAATTACCGCTAATTGAGGTAGAGCTAACTTATTACATCAAGCTAATTTTTATAATACACGTAACCACCTAATACAATTTTTAAAATCTTGAAAGATTAAAATCGTTCTAGGTGGTTACGTGCACTATGACTATGCGTCAGTAAGAATATAACATCTTGGCAACATTAATTTGAGCTTTACTTAGAGTGAAACTAACGTACACTTAAAGAGCCTACTGCATATGTATGATATCTAAAAATGCTTTTTTATAAAAATTTAAAGCAATCAAATATTACTTAATCGATATATTCTTCACCAAAACCTCTGTGGTAGGCGCATTTGCATTTCCCTCAAATCCCGGTTGCTTTCCACCTACCTCAACAACTATATCTTGTGGCTCAAAAACTTTCTGGCCATCATCGTTTATTCGTGCATAGGTCTCAGGAGCGACTTCAAATGAAACCGTTTTAGACGATCCTGCTGCTAATGAAATACGCTTAAAAGCAACAAGACTACGATTAGGATTCATCCCTTCCACTCCTAGGTGTTTAACATATACTTGAACAACTTCATCTCCATCTAAATCTCCTGTATTATGAACATCAACAGAAAATTTGAATGGTGCTTTTACTCCTATTTGTTCATTTAGAGTAAAGTTGTCATATTTGAAAGTTGTGTAGCTTAGTCCGTGACCAAAAGGGAATAGTGGCTCTCCTTTAAAATACTTATAAGTTCTCCCCTCCATGTCATAAGACTTAAAATCTGGCAAATCATTAACACTCTTATAAAAAGTAACAGGTAATTTACCTCCAGGGTTATAATCCCCAAATAAAACATCTGCAATGGCTTGGCCACCAAACTCACCTGGATACCAAGCTTCAAGTATAGCAGGCACTTTATCTGCAGCCCAATTAACTGCAAGAGCACTTCCATTCATCAAAACAACAACGGTTGGTTTACCAAGTGCTTGAACTTTTTTCATAAGTTCTATTTGTGTTTTAGGGAGTGTAATTTCTGAACGGTCACCCTTATCGAATCCTTCTAGTAATACCGGCATCTCTTCTCCCTCAATATCTGGTGAGAGACCTAAACATAGAATAACAACTTCAGACTTTCTTGCTGCCTCTAAGGCTGGAGTAATTAGATCCTGATTCATTTTTGCCCATACAAAATGAGCTTGAGGATCTGCATGATAATTGAAATATTCAATACGTACTTTGCTTACTTCTCCTTTATCAAGTGCTACATCAAAATATTTAGTTTTAGGCTCGTGGTCATCCATAAACTCAAACTGTAGAGAGTCATTTACATATAATTTGGCAGCGCTACTCGCTTTTACTCCAATTCTATAGTTACCACTCTCTGGAGCTGTAAGCTCACCAGACCAGCGTACCGAAAAGGTATCAGTACCTAAACTATCAATTGGCTTTTCTGGCATCCAAATGAAATTGACATTTTTGTCTACTCTAGTAAATGTAGGTTCACCTTTCCATGAACGATTAGCAAAATATTCTCCCTTTAAACCAGGTTTACCAGAATGTGATAATGCAGAAGCTGGAATTATATCAAGAATAGGCCATCCCTCTGCTACATCGCTTCCTAGTGAGTAATTTATTTGAGCATTTGGGAGCTTTTCTTGTATAGATTTTAGCGGTGTATAATAGTTTGCAGGTGTACCGTGGTAATTACCAAGTAATGCTTGCTTTGAATTTGCGTTAGGACCTATAACGGCAATAGATTTTATATCCTTACTCAGTGGCAAGAGGTTGTTTTCATTTTTGAGTAAAACCATTGACTCTCTGGCAACCTTTTTAGACAATTCATAATGAGCTTCACTTGCCACTACGTCGTAAGGTATATCTGCCCACTTAACATTATCATCAAACATTCCCAATTTAAAACGCGCAGAAAACAATCTTGTTAGTGCAACATCTAACTTAGATTCATCTATCATCTTTTTGAGAACAGCCTCCGTAAGAGAAGGATCATATACGCTCCCACAATTTAGATCTGTACCTCTATCTACTGCTAGTGCTCCTGCGGCGGCTGGAGTTTCTGCCAGACCGTGTTTGCCAGGTTCCCAGAAATCATTGATTGCCCAACAATCTGAAACGACATATCCTTTAAATCCCCAATCGTCTCGTAAAATTCTATTAAGTAGTAAATTACTACCGCAACAAGCTTCATCTCGATACCTATTATAAGCACACATCACTGAGTGAACCTTTGCTTCTTTAACTGCTGCCTCAAAGGCAGGTAAATAAGTTTCGTATAAATCCTTATCTGAAGTGTGATAATTATCCTCATGCCTAGATTTCTCTGGACCACTATGTACCGCAAAATGCTTTGCTGTGGCAACCACTTTTAAGTAATCTGGATCATCACCTTGTAGTCCCGTAATATAATTTACACCCATACGACTAGTTAAATAAGGATCTTCTCCATAAGTTTCTTGACCACGCCCCCATCGAGGATCTCTAAATATATTAATGTTAGGAGTCCAGAAAGTTAATCCTTGATAAATACCTCTTTTACCTTCATTTACAAACTGATGGTGTTTTGCTCGAGCTTCATCAGATACAGCAACACCCATGTCGTGAATTAAGTCCGAATCCCAAGTAGCACCCATTCCAATTCCTTGTGGAAATACTGTTGCTAGTCCAGCTCTCGCAACACCGTGCAAGCATTCATTCCACCAGTTATATTCAGGCACTCCTAGTCTCTCGATAGCCGGAGCATCATAACGCATTTGAGAAACTTTCTCTTCTAAAGTCATTTGACTAATCAAATCTTTGACACGATCTTCTCGTGGAAGTTTCTGGTTTTGAAATGCAAACTCATAAGAGATTGCCTTTTCTTCACAACTCGAGAGCAATGCAATACATATTGCTAAAATTGATATAGTAAGTATTCTATTCATTCGGCTACTGTAAAAATTAAACTATTTATTAATGCAAGAATTTTATTCTCAACACTCCCAAATTTAATCTCTTTATCAGCACACTGGTTAGAAGACATAAAGCAGTACATGCCATTTATGTTGCGATTAAGTACTTATATGCCTCAAATGCAACATTTGAACTATATCTTGCTTCATTTCTCTTACATGACCGAAACTAGCCAATTGTTAAGGGAGAAATGTATCTAGCGAAGAGATTTGATTGTAAAGAATATTTTAACAAATGCTATTATAAAGTATTTCTTAATGCAAGTAGAAGATTATATGTTAATCAATCTCTAGGCTGAGCCTCCGTAGGTAAAATTCCAAAATGCGCTTTAAAACACTTCGTAAAGTATGAAGGTGAGGAAAAGCCAACTTTATAACAGACTTCACTTACGTTTGCATTTTCAGTTAGCAATATCTGTTTAGCTCGCTCTAATCTAAGCTTACGCACAAATTCATTAACTGTTTGCCCCGTGAGTGATTTAACCTTACGGTAGAGCTGACTCCGGCTAAGGCTAAGTTCTGATGCTAATGACTCGACACTTAAATTAGAATCACTCATGTTATTATTTACATAAGTTAGCACCTTCTGTATAAAAACTTTATCAATAGATGTTGCACTAGCATTCTCATCTGATCCACTTATGGCTCCAAAATATTTATCAAATATCAATTGTCTACTCTTTATAAGCTGCTCTAAACGTAATTTGAGTAGTCTAAAATCAAAAGGCTTTACCATATAAGCATCTGCGCCATACCCTATTCCCTCTATACGATCGTCTATGCGAGCTTTGGCAGTGAGCATTAACAAGGGAATGTGGCTTGTGCGTATGTCATTTTTAATTTGCTTACAGAATTCAAAACCATCCATTTCTGGCATTATCACATCAGTAATAATAATATCTGGATTCGCTTCTTTTGCAACATTAAGTCCTTCAACCCCGTTAGCCGCCTGTAAAATCTTATATGTTCCTTTAAGTTCGCTACGCAAGTATTTCCTAAGCTCTGCGTTGTCCTCCACTATCAATAGGGTGTGCGATCTATGTGTAGGTACAACATCAATTTCTTCTGGGATATTTGTTATGAATGTTTGTGGAGTTTTTTCTTTTTGTATCTCGAGATCTGTTTCTATTGATATTAATTCTTTCTTTTTAAAATGCTTTTTACCAGAGGGCAATAATATTCTAAAAGTTGTTCCTTCCCCATACTTACTATCTACCCTAATTTCACCTCGATGGAGCTGCACCAAGTCCTTTACAACCTCGAGACCTATACCTGTCCCACCATAATAAGTTTTATTAAGATTTTCTACTTGGTAAAAACGATTAAATATACGTTTGAGTTGTTTCTTTTTAAGTCCTGGTCCAGTATCGCTAATGATGATTTCGACTACTGCACTTTTTTTATCGGGATTAATTAACGGCATTATCTCACCAGCCTCGTTTAATTTTACCTCTACATTTATTGCTCCGCCGTCTGGGGTTACTTTTATAGCATTTGACATGATATTGAAAATAACTTTTTCGAGCATGCCTTCATCTGCATATAACTTCACATCTGGGATTGCGGCGTCCACCGAAAGATATATATTACGATTAAATGCTTCCTCTTTAAAATATGAGATAATATCTTGGGTAAAACTAAGTGCATTAATCTTCTTTGCTCGTATTCGTAATTTGTTCAATTCGAGCTTACGCAGGTCCATTAATTCATTAATAAGCCTAAATAATCGATCGGTATTTTTATAAATGATATGATGCTTTTCCTTTATACGTTGTGGTAAATTGAGTGTTGTGTCATTGAGAATATCCTTCAGCGGACTAATCATTAAAGTAAGTGGAGTTCTAAACTCATGTGAGATGTTTGTAAAAAACTGTAGCTTTTTCTCGTGTAATATGTCTTCTTGTTCACGTTGAGCACGCTCGTTTGAGATTGCCTCTTTTTCGCGTAAGCGTTGCTTTGAAATCTTACTTATAATGTAAAGGCCTAGTAAGAATAACAAGACATAACATACAATCGCTAGATTAGTCTTCCACCAGGGAGGAAGAATTTTAATTTTTAACTCTAGAATATTTTCATTCCAAACACCGTCATTGTTAGCAACCTTTACTTTAAAAGTATAATCGCCATTATCTAGATTGGTATAAGTAGCACTTCTTGCATTTCCTACATAATTCCAAGTTGTTTCTAGCCCCTCAAGATAATAGGCATATTGATTTTTTTCAGGACGTGTAAAACTTACTCCAGCATACTCAATAGTAAATACAGATTGCTTGTGATTAAATATAATTTCACTAGTCTCGGCGATTGATTTTTTAATAGGGGCATCTTCTTGTGAAGGATCTACCTCTTCATTATAGATTTTTAATCCTGTAAAATATAAAGAAGGAACGTTGTTATTTATTACAATTTCGGCTGGGTTAAAAAAGTCAACTCCCCTATAATTACCAAAATATAATGTACCATCACCATCCTTTAAGACTGCATTAAAATTAAAATCGTCAGAGAGTAAACCATCACTACTGGTGTACTCTATAAACGTGTTTTTTAATACATTATATTTTGTAATTCCAGAATTACCTGCAAACCACATACTGCCGTCATCACCCTCAATAATACTTACTACGTTATCATTACTCAATCCGCTGTTAGTGTTTAGCCATCTAAAAGAATCATCACTTATGCTATAATGACACACCCCAGCACCTCTAGTTCCTATCCACATATCACCATTTGAGCTTTGATATAGGGATAATATATGGCGCGCACTCTTTCTATTTTCGCCTAGCTTTTCCATTCGGTCTACTAATGAAATCGCACGCCACTCTTCGTTTACAGTTTGGTCAATTTTAAAGAGCCCATCTGTAGATCCCAACCATATCGCAGAATCACGGTCTACTAGCACCTTACGCACATCACTAATCTCAATGCCCAAACTTTTAAAAGCTTCATCATCTTGATGTACAATTGTCTTAGTGACTGGATCAAGAGTATGCAACCCTCCATAAAAAGTACCTATAAAGATTGTTCCATTTTTATCTTCGGCAAAGCTCAAAATAGCATCAGAGATAAGGGCTCCATCCGTAGTTACTCTATTAAAATTTTCAAATATTTGAGAACCTTTCTTTAAGAAGTAGATACCATTATCCCAGCTCCCTATCCACACATTCTCTTTGCTATCTATAAAAATTGTTTGGAGATAGTCACTATCTAATCCTGCATACAGATTTGTGTTTTGTCCGTTTACGTGCGTAACTTTATTCGAACTGGGATCATAGATATCAAGACCACCGCCATCCATAACTACCCAGATATTACCTTGAACACCTTTTGCAATACCAGTGACAGAGCCTACAGTAAGCGAATTGTTATTATTAGACAGGCTCTCAATATTATCAAACTTATCATATAAGCTATCACTTACAGCTACGCCATTATTGTAATATCCCATCCATACTCTATCATTATCATCCAGAAAAAGTGACCATATGGAGTTTGATAAAATACTATTATCATCCATACGATCAGATAGATAATGTTTAATGAGCGTTCCGTCACTTCTCAAATGAAATAAACCATCGTTCTCAGTACCAAACAATAAAGAATTGTCTGGTAAAGTGATTGCAGAAAGTATACGCTTTCGCGAAAGCGGGAAATGCTCCACCTTACTTACTGTCGTTCCATTTTTCAACGTAAGTTTATAAATTCCTTTAGATATAGTCCCTAACCATAAATTATCTTCATTGTCAAAGACAAGCGTCTGAATTTGACTTTGAAAAACCTCAGTATTTTCTAATTCACTAGAAGGCAATAACACTTGATTAGTATGTTCATTATAAACACGTAATCCTTTTAAGGTTCCTAAAAATGTGTGATGTGATTCACTTTGTGGTTTAAGACTAGATTGTATAATAGTATTACTGCCATTATAACCATTTATATATTTGCTTTCTAAAGTTTTTGTTTTGAGTACTACCAGCCCCGCCTCTGTTCCTAACAACAGCTCATTGTCTTTAGAGTTTCCTATACTCAATATAGATATACTCTCTAGCACTTCACTACCTAGAGAGACTTTCTCAAATCTATCTAAAGATCTATTATAGCGATTAAGACCATCTTCTGTACCTACCCATAATATATTTGCAGTATCTAGATACATGCTATAAATAAGATTACTAGATAAAGAGGCTGGGGCATTCACTTCATATTTATATGAAGTATATGTTACACCATCAAATTTATATAATCCGCTGCCGCTAGTTCCTATCCAGATAAAACCGTAATCGTCTTGTATAATAGACGAGATTCCTACTTTAGATATTCCATCCTTTATACTTACAAAATTTAAAGATTTTGTACCATTCTGTGCTTGAGGCAACAATGACTGAAGACAAAAAAATATCGTAATCAGTGAAAGTAATTTTCTGAAAATCATAAATAATTAAAAATTATTGTGTCCTAAAGGTACTGTCTTTTCTAAGAATAAATTAATCTCAAGCACCTCTACCTGTCGCAGTGAAGAAGGGTGATTATGATTTCCAGTTTTTCTTATCTAAAAACTTGATCATCCTAGATGCGCGTTATGGGTAATTTGATGTGATTGCAGCAGTAATATGTTCTTATAAAAGAACTACTACAAGCGTACTCCCAGAAATAAACAGAAAAAAATATAACTCAGGTTCATAGGTTTTCTATTTTAAAACGACTTAAAAGCACGCGTAGAATCTCTCTCAATGAGGGAGGTGCAAATCACTTTTGTTTGGTGATTTCCAAAGTGTTTCTTTTCTAGTCTTTTTATAAGCATCGTCGCTGCTCTCATTCCTATTTTTTTTGCATGCTGACTCACTGTTGTGACCGCAGGTGTTAGAAATTTCTGCAAGTCATTATTTGTAAAGCTTATGACAGGAACATCTTCAGGAATTCTTTTTCCTAATGTTTTTAAAAGCTGTACTGCATTGAGAGTTGCTGTTTCTTCTAAGCATAAAAGCGCATCGATACGATGCGTACTAAGCACCTCTATAAGGCATTCTGTAATGTCTTCACTTTTACCGATACTAAAAATCATTTCGGGTTGATCCGGATTATAATCTTTAATAGTACTTTTATATCCAGCCGCCCTCAATTTACCTACAGATAACGCATCTAGTTTTGATACTACGGCAACATGTTTACATCCAGGTTGTATTAGTTTTCTAGTGGCATTATAAGCTGCATCAAAGTCATCTACAATTTATTTTATCACAAGACACATTATCTACCACTCGATCAAATAATACGAGCGGTATCTCCTCGTCTGCAACATTTTTTAAATGCCTATAGTCCTTTCTAACTTCTGTCTCCTCTGCTATTTACAAGATAATACCATCTAAAGCTCCATTTTTAAGCAACTCAATAGTCTTCACTTCTTTTTCATAAGAATCGTCAGATATACAAGAAATAAGTGTGTAGTCGTTTGCACTACACACTTCCTCAATACCCGCAAAAGCTTTAGAAAAAAAATTATTTTGAATAATAGGGACAACCACACCTATTGTTTTGGTCTGACTGTTCCTTAAACTTCTCGCAATACTATTTGGCTTATACTTACAAAACTCGCATACTTTTGAATCTCAATTTTTGTGTCCTTACTTATCTCTACGCTATTATTTAAAGCTTTAGAAACAGTACTTATGGATACACCAGATTTTCAGCAATCATTTTTAGTGTAATTCTTTGTGCCATTTCCTGTCTAATTCTATCAATGTTAGTTCACTTAATCTGGCTTACAAGAATTAATTCCCCTTGTTGTAATCTGCAAGAAATTTCTCGAGTCCAGATGTAGTAAGTGGGTGATTAAGCAATCCTTCAATGGCACTTAAAGGTCCTGTCATCACATCTGCACCTAGTTTTGCACAATTAATAACGTGCATTGTATGTCTTACTGATGCGGCTAGAATTTCTGTCTCAAACCCATAATTATCGTAAATCAATTTGATTTCTGAAATCAAATTGAGTCCATCTGTAGCAATGTCATCCAAACGTCCTATAAATGGTGATACATAAGTAGCGCCTGCCTTTGCGGCAAGTAATGCCTGCCCTGCCGAAAACACCAAGGTTACATTAGTTCTAATTCCCTTATCACTAAAATATTTACAAGCCTTTACACCGCTTGCTATCATGGGTAATTTTACAACTATCTGAGGATGTAACGCAGCGAGTTCCTCTCCCTCCTTTACCATATTTTCAAAATCTGTCGCAATAACTTCGGCACTTACGTCACCATCTACTAGCTCACAAATATCTCTGTAATGTTGTAGTATATTCTCCTTTCCACGTATGTTTTCCTTAGCCATAAGTGACGGATTTGTAGTTACCCCATCAAGCACACCCAGTGCTTGAGCTTCTTTTATCTGATCAAGGTTTGCAGTATCTATAAAAAATTTCATTTTCTATTTTCTTTAATATTTATGTGTGTATTGCTTTCGCGAAAGCGTAACCTATCTCAATTACTTCTTAATCCAAACGTCTTCCATCTCTTCGAGCGTTTTTCCTTTGGTCTCTGGTATAAATTTCCAAACAAAAAGCATAGCTAGTATGCTCATACCTCCGTAAACCCAATACGCAAAACCATGATTAAACTGTTCTGTGAGGTAGGTGTTATCATCCATCATAGGAAAGGTAAGCGATACTAGGTAGTTTGCTATCCATTGTGCCGCTACAGCGATAGACATTGCACGACCTCTAATTTTATTAGGAAAAATTTCTGAGAGCAACACCCATGTAACAGGACCCCAACTCACGGCAAAACTCGCTACATAAACCATCATACATGCAAGTGCGAGATAGCCAGTAGCGCCGGTAAAAAAGACAAAACCTAATGAGAACATAGCAACAGCCATTCCTAACGCACCAATTATCATTAAAGGTTTACGCCCATATTTATCTACCGTTTTTACGGCAACGATGGTAAATAAGAAGTTTACAATACCTACGATAATCGTGAGTAAGAGCGCACCGTCTGTATTAGGATCTATCTTTTTAAATATTTCGGGAGCATAATATAAAACCACATTAATCCCTACAAATTGCTGGAATATGGAAAGTAAGACCCCCACGATAATCACTAGCCATCCAAAGGAAAGTAATTTACCTGAGTGCTGCGTGAGCGACCCTTTGATCTGATCTAAAATATGCTGCCCAGCCACTTTCCCATTCACTTTTTCAAGTACGTTAAGTGCCTCTTGGGGCTTGTTACGTAGCATTAATGAGCGTGGTGTATCTGGAACTCCTAATAAAAATATAAAAAAGAGCCCTGCAGGTATAATTTCACTAGCAAACATATAACGCCATCCTACCGTATTAAGCCACTCGTCAGACCCTCCAGTTTTTGAGATAAAGTAGTTTACAAAATAAACTACCATAAATCCAGCAACAATAGCCAGCTGATTGTAAGAAACAAGCTTCCCTCTAATATTTGCAGGCGCAATCTCTGCAATGTATAATGGTGACATCATAGACGCAAGTCCAACTCCCATACCACCAATAATTCTGTAAACAATAAAAACAGTACTAAATGTATGATCACCTTGACCTATACTCTCAAAAAACAACTCTGGCATCGCCGAGCCTATGGCAGATATCAAGAAAAGTATAGCGGCAAGAATTAATCCATTCCTTCTTCCTAGCCAGCGGCTTACAAAACCACTCAAGACTCCACCTATAATACAGCCTATAAGGGCACTGGACACTATAAATCCTTTGAAGGCACTTGCCGCTGTCTCACTAAGCCCTTTAGGTATTACAAAGAAGCTATCTAGAGAACCTACGGTTCCAGAAATAACACCTGTATCATACCCAAAAAGGAGTCCTCCTAGCGTTGCAACTACAGTAAGTCTGAGTAAATAGCCTGATTTTTGATCGTTTGACATCTAATTAAGGTTATATGTATTGATTAATGATGTTCTCAAAAAGCTCTTGCTTACCACTAATTAATGGTAACTCTCCGTTTTCTTGAGCTATTTTGTATAAATCAGTAAGGTCTAGCTTTCCGTTTTCAAAATCCTTCCCTTTACCTCCATCAAATGAGCTATATCTGTCTGCAACCATCTTTTTATAAGGTGAAGACGTAAGAATTTTATCTGCTGTGATTAAAGCACGGGCAAACGTATCTGCACCACCTATGTGTGCGTGAAAAACATCTTCCATATCTGTAGAGTTTCTGCGCACTTTTGCATCAAAGTTTACACCACCGCCTTGCATTCCGCCAGATTGTAAGAATACAAGCATCGCTTCTGTAGTTTCTTGAATATTATTAGGAAACTGGTCTGTATCCCATCCATTTTGATAATCACCACGGTTTGCATCAATACTACCTAGCATTCCCGCTTTTGCAGATACCGCAAGCTCGTGCTGGAAGGTGTGTTGCGCAAGTGTAGCGTGGTTCACCTCTATATTCATTTTAAAATCTTTCTCAAGACCGTACTCATGTAAAAAGCCTATTGCAGTAGCAGCGTCAAAGTCATACTGATGCTTCATAGGTTCCATAGGCTTTGGCTCGATAAAGAAATTTCCTTTAAAACCTTGGCTACGTGCATAATCTCTAGCCATTCCAAAGAAACGACCTAGATGATCTTGCTCACGTTTTAAATCTGTGTTGAGCAAGGACATATATCCTTCACGACCACCCCAGAACACATAGTTCTCTCCGTCTAATTTCATGGTAGCATCTAGTGCTAGTTTTATCTGTCCACCTGCTCTTGCAAGGACATTAAAATCTGGATTACTCACAGCGCCATTCATATATCTAGGGTTAGAAAAGCAGTTTGCCGTTCCCCATAATAATTTGATACCAGTATCTGCTTGCTTCTGTTTGATATAGTCTGTAATACCGTGAATTCTTTTTTCACTTTCGGCAAAGGTTGCTCCCTCTGCTACAAGATCAAAATCATGAAAACAGAAATAGTCAAATCCCATTTTTGTAATAAATTCAAATGCTGCATCCGCTTTCGCGAAAGCGGCATCCATAGGATCTTTTGGTGCATCCCAAGGGAAGTTTTGTGTTCCAGGACCAAAAGGATCTGCGCCTTGCCCACAGAAGGTATGCCAGTAAGCAATTGAAAATCTAAAATGCTCACGCATAGTTTTACCTGCCACTACTTGATCTGGGTTGTAATATTTAAACGCAAGCGGATTATCTGAATCTTTGCCTTCAAATTTGATTTTTTCTATGTTGTTAAAATAAGTTTTTGTTCCCATTAGTTATGTTTTTGTACTGTGAATTCTAATTCTGTTTTCCAGTTATTATATGCCGCTTTGTAGGGCTCTTTATTTTTAATAGGGATATAGGTCATCACGTGATCATTCTTTGTAATACTTTCTCCAAAACGATCAAAATCACCATCTGTAAGTCCGGCGGCTCTTGCTGCACCTACGGCACCCGTAGTATTATAAATCTCTATTTCTTGACCTATTAGAGTTGCTACCGTATTTGCAAATATTTCAGAACGGAATAGGTTATCATTTCCTGCTCTTATAACGTTGATTTCGGTTTGATCTTTCTTAAGTATATCCATCCCATAAACAAACGAGAAAGCAATACCCTCCAGTGCAGCCCTATATAAATGAGCATTGCTATGCTGGTTCAGATTGAGATTACAAAAGTGCGTACCCACATTTTTATTATCCAGCATACGTTCTGCACCGTTACCAAAAGGGATCACAAGAACTCCATCTGACCCTATAGGTAATTTTGAAGCCTTACGATTCATGTTCTCGTATGAATTCTCAACACTATTATTGCGTAACCAGCGATACTGGATACCCGCACCATTAATATTGAGTAATCTCCCTACAGTGGGATGCTCTTTTGTATAATTTACGTGAGCAAAATGATTTACTTTACGTATTTCTTTAAAATCACTTTGATCTGTTACTGCATAAATCACCCCTGAAGTTCCGCCGGTAGCGGCAACTTCTCCAGGTCTAAAAATGTTAAGTGACAATGCATTGTTAGGTTGGTCACCAGATCTGTAGGTCACAGAGATTCCCTTAGGTAAACCTGTAGCCTTAGCCGCAGCAGTGTGCACTTTACCTTGATCTGTAAAATTATCTACAACATCTGGAGTAAGACTGTGATCAATACCGTAATAATCTAGAAGCTCTGTAGCGACTTTATTTGTTTTATAATTCCATAGAGTACCTTCGGCTAAACCATTTTTTGTGGTTACTAGTTCTCCTGTTAGTTTATAGGCTATGTAGTCTCCTGGCAACATATATTTATGAATCTGTTCATAAATATGTGGCTGGTTATCTTTAACCCATTTTAACTTAGATGCAGTAAAATTTCCCGGTGCATTAAGTAACTCTGTGGCGCAAAACTCATGACCTAAATCTTGATATGCCTTGTCTCCTATTGCTACAGCTCTACTATCACACCATATGATAGAATTGCGAAGGCTATTACCCTCTTTATCTACTAGTACTAAACCGTGCATCTGGTATGAAATACCGATGGCAGTAATTTTAGTGGCATCTATATTTGCTTCCTGAAGAATACGTTTTGTCGCTTTACAAATATAATCCCACCATTGTTCTGGATCTTGTTCTGCCCAATCTCTTTGTATGGCGATAATTTCCATTTCGCCTGGTGGCTCATGCAATGAAGCCAGTTTTTTGCCCGTCACAGCCTCAACTATGGCAACTTTTACCGACGAACTCCCGATGTCATATCCTATAGTATACAATATATGTTATTTTAAATTTTAATAAATTTTATCTATGTCCTATCATCAGTAAGGATATCATACGCACGATTTTTTATGAATGCATACTCAAACTCACCAGTTACCTCATCATATTAAAGAAGAGTTGTAGCTACTTTTTATGTATTCTAAAATGCTAAATGTGGTCATACTCAATTGCATTTTTGCTACAATAAGAAATGCATGGATAATGTATGTTTAACAAGAAGCTAAAAATAGTCTTAGACCTAAATTGAGCTTAGAACAAATCGAGCATCTTATAGAACAAATGATGCGAATAGCAGTAAAAACAACAATTCACAGCTCTATAATCAAGCCTTAATTAAGATATTTTGATTTCTAGTAACCCCTTACCATATTGTAATGAACTAGCACTTTACGACCATCAAAATTGTTACAACAATGAGTGACTTAGATAAATCATAATGAGATTTCTTATTGAAAAGTAAACTTTAAACTAGAGTCTAAGATGATAAATTATTTATATTGATTATAGTAAGAAATGCTATATCCTAACCACAAATCATGTAATTGTCTATTTTGATACTGCTTTAAAAAAAACATATCCTATTACAAATGTTGTATCTGTGTATTTATAGCCACAATAGACCGCAGGATTTCTTATGTTTATTAAAATTTTAAAGACAACTATGCAGTTATTTTCAGCTACAAATTTTGAAGAATCATTTGGGTCAAAAAAGTCAAGCTTATTTACGATACAGAACTCAAACGGGATGACCGCCCAGATTACAAATTATGGAGCAACACTCGTTAGTTTGTGGGTAAAGAATGCTTTGGGCAAAGAAAACGATGTGGTTTTAGGATATGAGCGATTATCTGATTATCGTAAAATGACAAATCCGTATTTTGGAAGAACTATTGGTCGTTATGGAAATCGCATCTCAAATAGTCAATTCACCATTGACAATAAGGTTTTTAAATTAGAAAAAAATGATGGCCATCATAATCTACATGCTGGAAGTGATGCATTTCATGCTGTAATATGGGATCTTGTTGCACATACTACAAACACACTAACGCTATCATACCTATCACCACATCTTGAAGGTGGATTCCCAGGAAATCTAACTGTTTCTGTTATATTTAAAATCACAGAGGATAATGCTTTAGATATATCTTATAAGGCAATGACAGATGCCACAACCCACGTTAACCTCACTCATCACTCTTACTTTAATCTTAACTTAGATAAAACTGAGCCTATAGACAATCACTTGCTCCAAATACACGGAAGGTCATACCTCCCTATAGACAAAGAATGTATCCCTACAGACCATATAGAAGCGGTTTCTAATACTCCGTTCGACTTTAGAAATTTTAAAAAAATAGGACAAGACATTAATGCTACACATCTACAAGTGGCACTAGCTGGTGGCTATGATCACAATTTTATTCTTGATGGGGAAGAAATGAGAGTTGTTGCAGAAGTGAGCAGTCCATCCTCAGGGATTACGATGACAGTTACTACAGATGAGCCTGGATTGCAGTTTTATAGTGGTAATCACATATCCTCTACTCCTGTTGGAAAATATAATGAAACCTACATTGACAGAGGTGGTTTTTGTCTTGAGACTCAGCACTTTCCAGATAGCCCCAATAGAGCTGATTTTCCATCTAGTATTTTAGAGGCTGGCTCTGTTTACTCATCAAAGTGTATATATGCTTTTGGTATCGTTTAAAAAATCTAAGTGCTTTATAGCAGTATTTTCTGTCTCAAATAATATATTTTGAAATGAAACTTTGCACATAACATTATATTCTTCTTTAGACTTTACTAATATTTGATACTTAAATTTGTAGAGAATGGTAATTGTAAAGCATGAAACAAAAACTAGCATCACTTATTTATTGGATTAAAAGTTTATTAATCAAGGTATTTCAAAAATATGATGGTAGGTGGGCTTATATTATCACAACAACTATAGCCTTAGCACTGTTTATAGGCGGTATCAAATTATTTATATCACTTACAGAAACTTTAAAAAGCACCTATCTGGCTGATTCTGATACGGCAATCTCTAATTATGTAGCTAGCTTCAGGACGCCTTATCTTACAAGCTATTTTGTTTTTGTGACAGATTTAGGTGACGCACTAGGCTATGTAATTACATTCATATTATGTACGATTATATTTTACTTTACGTTTAAAAAATGGAGATATGTAGCTCAGCTAGCATTTGTGATGGTGCTTGCATTAAGCTCTAATCTCCTCTTAAAACAAATAATCAATAGAGCCCGACCAGATGTAGAGCACCTCGTTACGGTAGAAACTCTGAGTTACCCAAGCGGGCACGCCATGATGGCCATGGCATTTTACGGGACACTATTATTCTTAATTAGCAAGTTTCCAATTAAGAGGTTTTATAAAATCCTATTTATCACTATATGCTTAATCTTGATTTTAAGTATCGGTCTCAGTCGTATATACTTAGGCGTGCATTACCCCTCAGATATTGCAGGTGGCTTTATTGCAGGCTTTGTCTGGGTAGTATTTTGTGTGATTGTTTTTGATTTAATTCAGATTTTTAAACGTGACCCAGCTACTTAAATATATGTTTTAAGCTTTCGCGAAAGCTTAAAAAGAAACACACTCACAGTATCTTTAAAAAGAAATCTAATGAACTCTAGAAAATATATACCTCACCTATTTATTGTCACTCTCGCAATCATTCTCACTATAAGTTGTGCAAATAGTTATAACAATCAGAGCGATGAAAAAGACAAAACCACGATTCAAAAAAAATCTGAGGAGGATTATACAATTGTTAAAACCTGGAAAATGCCAAAAATTCTAAATGAGGTAAGTGGTATCTCGTGGATTTCTGAGAACACCATAGCTTGTGTAGAAGATGAGGATGGCATTATTTTTATATATGATCTTAAAAAAGAAAAAGTCATTCAAGAAATAACGTTTGCTGGAAGTGGAGACTATGAAGGCGTTACTGTTAACGGTAATGATGCTTATGTAATGCGAAGTGATGGATTGATTTATGAAATATTACGCTTTCGCGAAAGCGAACCTAAAACAACTACTTTTCAAACAGCATTTACCGCTAGTAATAACATAGAAACACTCACACTAGATGCTAAAAGAAATAGCCTCGTTATAACGCCAAAAGATCGTGATCGTAAGGATGGCTTTAAAGGGCTGTATTACATTCCGCTAGATTCTAAGACTATGGATGCAAAACCCGCTATACGCATAAACATGGATGATAAGGCTTTTAAAGATTATCAAAAGAAGAAAGTGTATCATACTTTTAACCCGTCTGACGTGGCAATACACCCTGCAACTGGCGATTATTATGTGCTTGAGGGTAAAAACCCAAAGATAGCGATACTAGATAGCGATGGTACAATTAAAAAAGTATACAAACTAGATAAAGACAACTTTGCTCAGCCAGAGGGAATTACTTTTAGTCCTGACGGGAGGCTTTTTATCTCTAATGAAGCTAGAAAAGATGAAGCGACTATTGTAGAAGTTGATTTTAATTAAAAAAACTCTTGGTAATTAAAACAATACACTCTTAAAAGAAGTATGATATACTCACCATAAATTTATAGTCAAAGCATTTATATATCGTTCCTTGACACTGCCTTTACAACTTATGGCATCAAATCAAAGGAAATTTTCACTCCTTCTATAATCATCCCTGTACCTATAATACCTATTATTAAACCCATAATTTTACCTATTACAGAGATTACATTGTTACCTAAAACCTTAACAATAAGATTGCTGGCGCTGAATGTTATGTACATCAACATACACATGATGGCAAAAATCAAAATCACTACCCCTATCTCCATGTAAGTTGCATCTGATACGGAGTTCATTGCAGTTACAATTGTACCTGGACCTGCAATAATTGGGATAGCTAAGGGCGAGATTGCAATATTTTCATCTATGTCTACTTCTTTTAAGTGCTTTACATTAACTTTTTTAGACTGTAACATATCAAAACCAATAAGAAACACTAGAATACCACCAAATATCTTAAAAGCAGGTATTGTTATTTGGAATAACTCAAAGATAAACTTACCTAACAGCACAAAACCAGCAACAATAATAAACGCAACTATATTCGCTCTTTTATTGATATTTTGCTTTGTCTTTTTATCTGCTCCCTCTGTGAGTGACAAAAAGATAGTCATGTTTGAGATAGGATTTGTTATAGCAAAAAAGCCTGTAAATACAGTAACTGCAAACGTAATTAAGTTATCCATAAATGGTGGGGTTATGTCTGGTTCTAATATAGATTACGATTTCCCGTAATATTTCATCACAACAAAGATGTATATTTAAAAATTGTTTTTAAAGCATGATGAATATATGAATTTTTGTTAGAAGAAAATATGATGAGTAAATAACTCAAAACATCATTATTCTATGTGTCTCCAACTATATTTCAACAAACAGATAATCACATTTCAACAATTTATTACAAGATTTAAATAAGTCACAAAAAACAAAGGGTATCTCTCGATACCCTTTGAAATACAAACTAAATGTAAATAAACAAACTAATTCAAATAATTGTGAGCCTTATGATGCTCTTATTTGCTTCTTATAACTTTTATTAAATCGATAGCCAGCGCTGTCTTTTCTTCTATTTTTTTATAATCCCATGCTCCATTCTCATCTAGAGCAATGAGTTTTGAACCTAGGCCTACGCAGGTTACTCCTGCATTAAACCATTCTTCTAGGCTTTCTTTAGTAGGAGAAACACCGCCTGTAGGCATCACTGACGTCCAAGGACATGGTCCTTTTATAGCTTTTACAAACTGGGCTCCATAAATACCTCCTGGAAATAGTTTTACAATCTCACATCCTAGTTCTTCGGCGCGAGCAATTTCTGTTAGTGATCCGCAGCCTGGTGACCATAGCACTTTTCTTCTATTACAGACCAAGGCGATATCTTCACGCAATACAGGAGTTACTACAAAGTTTGCTCCTAACTGCAAATAAAGAGATGCTGCTGCTGCGTCTGTAACACTACCTACGCCAAGTATTAACTCAGGTAATTCCGCTTTCGCGAAAGCGCACAGCTCATCAAACACCTTATGTGCATTATCACCACGGCTGGTAAACTCTATTACTCGAGCACCACCGCTGTAACAAGCTTGTAATAATTGCTTGCCTACCTCAACAGATTCATTATAAAACAAAGGAACAATTCCCGTGTCTTTCATTGCTTGTGCTACTTCTAATCTTGTAAATCTTGCCATAATTATCTTGAAACTTTTCCTGATTGATCTCCATCCATAAATCGTTCTATGTCTTGTAAAGAGACCAAGTTGTAATCACCATAAATAGTGTGTTTTAAACAACAAGACGCTACAGCAATATCTACTGCACGCTGCTTGTTTATAGGGTCATCTATGAGTCCAAAAGCTAGACCGCCCATAAAGGCATCTCCACTCCCTACACGGTCTACAACCGGAGTTACCTCTTGAATATGTGCTCTATATACTTGCTCTCCGTCATATAATAATCCTCCTATGCGCTGGTGAGATGCACTTACGGAGTATCTTAATGTGGTCGCAACTTGCTTGAGGTTAGGACATAATTTAAAAAGCTTGTCATATAAAACGGGAAGTGATTTTTCATCTTGGTAGTTAGGTCCTACTTTGTCCTCACCTAGCATAAAAAAAGCAGTGTCTATATCTCCTAGTATTAAATTACTATACTTAAGAAGTTCTGGCATTACCTCCTTAGGCTCCTTACCCCATTTCCAAAGTTTTGAACGGTAATTTAAATCTGTAGATATAGTGAGTCCCATCTTACTTGCGACTTTTACAGCCTCTAGACACTCTAGCGCAGCTGCTTCTGATATTGCTGGAGTAATACCACTCCAGTGAAACCAAGTTGCACCATCAAATATTTTTTCCCAGTCAAAACATCCTTTTGTAATAGTAGCCATAGAGCTACCAGCGCGATCATATACCACGTTGCTAGCTCTTGTTCCGGCTCCTGTTTCTAGAAAGTAAATCCCTAGTCTATCACCTCCTCTTTTAATATACTTATCGCCTACTCCAATTTTCTTAATTTCTTGAAGAGCTGTATCGCCTATCTCGTTACTAGGAAGCCTAGTAACAAAATCTGCAGAGACGCCTAGATTATTAAGTGAGACTGCTACATTAAACTCGCCTCCACCATAGGTTACCCCAAATGTTTTGGCTTGAGAAAATCTCAAGAATCGCTCTGTAGAGAGCCGTAACATAATCTCACCAAAAGTGACTACTTTACTCATATTCTAAGAATATATTTTATTAAATACCTAATGCTTGACCACCACCTACTTGAATTGTTTCGGCAGTTAAGAAGGCTGCATCTTTACTCGCAAGGAATGATACTACACCCGCTACATCATCTGGCTGACCAAGACGACCTAACATAATGTTATTTGCCCATGAAGCAAACACTTCTGGTTTAGTCTCTTTAATTTGCTTGTGGAAAGGTGTATCAATAGTTCCTGGTGATACTGCATTCACACGGATACCATACTCAGCTAGATCCTTTGCTAGTGCTCTCGTGATTGTATGAACACCAGCTTTTGAAGTACCATAAATCCCAGCTCCTGGTCCGCCAGCATTCCACCCAGCGTTAGAAGTATAGTTAATGATTGTAGGGTGATCTCCTTTCTTAAGGAATGGTATTGCTGCTCTAGAAGCAAAGAATACTGAGTCTAAGTTAAGCGCCATTACAAATCTGTAAAACTCTGTAGTCATCTCTTCAAATCTTGAACGACCACCTAGTCCTCCAGCGTTGTTCACAAGTACATCTATCTTACCGTACTTCTCCCCTATTTTCTTGATATTTTCTGTTACCGCTTCATCATTAGTAACGTCAAAGCCATAATACTCGGCAGTAATACCTTCTGCCTTAAGCTCCTCAAGTCTTTTTGCACCATCTTCATCTTGAATTCCGTTAATTACAACGGTATATCCATCGTGGCCTAATCGTTTTGCTACTGCAAATCCTATTCCTCCTGTGGCTCCAGTTATGATAGCTACTTTTCCTTTATTACTCATAATATTAATTTTTACTTTTTATTATTATCTATTTGATTTAAGAAGTTCAATTTTAGGAATCAATATCCATACACTTGCTATTACTATAAATGCTAATGCTGCGCCTATTACAAAGGCTGGTGTATAATTACCACCTACTGTTAATTTAGGTACTAGCGCAACGAGTCCTGCTCCTGTAAGTTTTGCCGCTGTTCCTGCAAAGCCTGAAAGTGTACCTACTGTCTTTTTACCGTACAAATCACTTGGTAGTGTTTGTACATTTCCTATTGCTGTTTGAAATCCAAATAGCACTACTGCCATTATTAAAACAGCTGCTATAGGTGATCCTGGATTTGATAAGGCAAGAAGCGCAGGAAGCATAATGACACAACCTAGTGTTATTACCATCTTACGAGTCTTGTTAATATTCCACCCTGATTTTAATCTATTTTGCGCCAATAAACCACCAAACCAAGCTCCAAACATCGCTCCTACATAAGGAACCCAACCATAGATACCTATCGCTTTTACATCCATACCATACACTTCTGAAAGGTATATAGGGATCCAAAAAACAAATAGCCACCATATTGGATCTATCGCCGCAGAGGCAATAATAACTCCCCAACTTTGCTTTTTAGATAGCAACTCTCCTACAGGAGGGTTATACTCCCTTAGTTTTTCATCCTCCTCTGTCTCTTCTTTTATCTTTTGCCCCTTTAAAATATGTTGCTTTTCTAATTCTGTTAACCACGGGTGACTCTTAGGTGGGGCTTTGACTAATATTAACCAAGGAATTAACCATAACAATCCTATAAGTCCTATGATTACAAATATCATTTGCCAACTGAAATAAACAGTCAAAAAAGCAATCGTGGGAATTGCAACAATACCGCCTATAGCCGCTCCAGAATTAAATAATCCTTGTGCAAACGCTCTCTCTGTGGCTGGAAACCATTCGGCATTTCCTTTGGCTGCTCCAGGCCAGTTTCCGGCTTCAGAAACTCCTAATATTGATCTGAAGATTGAGAAACTCAATACTCCATTTGCTAGCGCATGTAGTGCTGTAGCGATAGACCAAAATCCAATTGATAATACAAAACCAAATCGGGTCCCTACTTTATCAAAGATTTTCCCAAAAATGGATTGTCCAAAAGCATATGAAAACATAAAAACTACCGATATCAAAGCGTAGATTTCTTTTCTCTCTGTTGTAGTCTTATCTGGATATAAATCTTCTGCGATACTAGGCCATAAAACAACTAAAGCTTGACGGTCTATATAATTAATAACAGTTGCCAGCGCTATAAGCCCTACAACCCACCATCTTAGTCCTTTAAGTTTCATAAACTATAATTTTATATCTAATTAATTCTTTTAAATAAGGCAAAAAATCACCCTAGCCATGCGTAGATGACGTTCAATTTTTTCAGTCTTTTCTTGAGTTTTACGCTTTCGCGAAAGCGTATTTTATCACTTAAATATTATAGCAATATTGATACAGAGCTTTGAAGTGTTTTTTCATCATTGCTTTTGCTTCTTGAGGTTTTTGTTGCTCAATTGCGAGGTAGATTTTCTCATGCTCTTCTATAGCCGATTGTGACATTCCGGAATCACAAACATGATATTTTTCAAAATTTGTAATAATTTCTGGAGTGATAATCAGCATGAAATTGTTCATTGTACTATTACCAGATGCCTTTGCAATGGCAAGGTGAAAGAGTAAATCTTCTTGAACCGCATCTTCACCATTAATTACTTTTTCTGTGTAAGCGTCTAGCGCTTGTCGCATTTTTTTAAGATCACTATCTGTACGCCTTATTGCAGCCAGTCTGGCAGTTTTAAGTTCTAATAGAATACGTGTTTCGACTAACGATTTGAAGTCTGGATCTTCAAGTTTAAGAATATCATCTATCATCCCATTAAGAGCAATCACACCTATGTTTGCCACAAAAGTTCCACTCTGAGGAATCGATTTAAGAATACCATAAAATTCTAATTTTTGAATAGCTTCTCTCACACTACTGCGAGTCACTTCAAAACGATCAGAGAGCATACGCTCAGAAGGTAACTTATCACCAGGTTCCAAATTTTTGAGATTTATTATATCTCTAATTTGTCCAATAATCTCTAAACCTGTATCCTTATTTTCTGTCGTCTTTGTACGTGTCTCCAGTTTCATATCGTAACAATTTAATTCCTAAAATAATTCTTCTTAATTCTTAAAACAGTAACTTAAAATCTATAGAAAGTTATTGATTTATAATAGATAACAATGTGATTTATCATTTTAATTAATGCTCAACCTCTATATTGTAGACTCTAACATCTGCAAATGCATTCTCGTCTCTTGTTTGAAGATAGTTTCCAACCTTAAAGTAGTTTTCAAAAACACCCCATCGTTGCATGTGTACATCTTCATAGGTTTTATACTCTTGACCATTAAGAGAAATCACCATTTTACCTTCTTCTACTTCTACCTCTATTGTAAATTTTTTAAAACCTACCTTTTGTTCAAAATTAAACCCTTCATCATCAACCCACGATTCTTTTTTTAGAATTTCTACAGGCCCAATGTCAAGCGTTCTTAACTTCTTTGTTTTTACTCTTATTTTACCATTCTGCCAATAAATCTTTAAAATAGGAGGCGCATTATTATCTTTCTGTCCAATCTTATCACGCTGCTTGTTAGTAAGTCTACCGTGTATCTGCGTGATAATTGTTTTGTGATACTTACCATTCTCATCACGAGAAATTTTATCCATGGCCATTTTCACTTTAAGTTTACCGCCTTGTACAAAAGTCCAGTTTACAGAATTATTACCTGGCACCATCTGCTCTCTGAGCTCTGACCTAGAATATTTTGTATTTGTAGTGGTCTGTGCAGGTACTGCATGAAAAACAAGAGCTCCTTTTGTAGAGTCATTGTACATGTAGGGTTTTAAAACTTCATTTGTGGCATAATCCAAAATCTCTGGAGGATCCACTTCAATAATCTTAGGCTCACCTACTGGAATTGTTACTTTCCAGTGAGATAGATCTACCTTTGGTAACTTATATTTTTTACGCTTTTTCTTTCTTTTTGATATTTTACTAGCACTAACTTCATCTTGTTCAAGAGATGATGTACCACTATTTTCTGAAGTTTGCCCAAAGGACAAACTTACAGAAAGTAATAGTGTGCTTAATAATATGAAAGTCTTCAACATAATTGTTCTATTGTACTGCTGCAGTAAAATTATCTACTCTTGCTTCTACATTTGCGTTATATATAAGAATGCTTACTGTGCTGCTTACCCCAGAATTAAAATTAAGCGTAGTAAGAGTGTAGTCTTCTGCAGATCCTGTAAACTCTATAATTGCAGCTCCTTGTGCTACTGTAAGATCTGTATAACCTCCACCTGGTAAAATAGCAACAGTTGCTTCTCCTCCTGCTCCTTCTAATCTATAAGAGTAGGTAATAGTATAATCTGTATTAGGAGTTACTTCTATTTCTTGGTAGGCAATTCTGCTTCCATCGCTTGGAAATTTTGCTGCTTGACCTCCATCAGGAACAGAAGAGCTTGTATTGATCTGGATAACGCCTCCTAAGTCAGAATTTCTCCAAGAGTCACGTCCGTCTCCAGTACCATCTGGTAAAGAGTTATCTTCAAAACTAGCTTCTAGTATTACTGGAATAATCGCATCTGGCTCCTCTGGCTCAATTACCTCGATATCTGACGAAAATGTACTAGTCACACCTAAAGCATCTGATGCTGTTAATGTAATCGTATATACTCCTTCTGCAGCATATTGATTTTGACCATCAATTGTCGATGACGTATTACCATCTCCGTAATCCCAAGCATAGGTTGTTGCGCTTGTAGAAAGGTTTGAAAACGTATAAATATCAAAGTTATTTACATCTCTTGTAGCAGAAAAGTTAGCTTCTGGAGGCATTGTATCTGCACGACTTCCGGCCTCTGGAAGATCTAATTCATTCTCACAAGAAACTGAAATAACCATACCTATTAAAAGAAAAACAAATTTTCTTGGTGTTATAAAATATCTCATAGTATTATTTTTATTATTAGTAGCCTGGATTTTGCGTCAATTGACCATTACTCAAGTTAACCTCAAATTGAGGAAGTGGTAATAAGAGGTCTGTAGCGCTAAAGCTATGTCCGTTGGCATTAGAAAAATCAGTTAGTACTTGTTGTGCTGCTCCAAATCTTTTTAAATCATGGATTCTATGATTTTCAAAAGCTAATTCAACACGACGTTCTATTAGTAATTGCTCTGATGTAACTTCTTCTACAATATCAGTTAAGCCTGCTCTATCTCTTACTTCTTGAAAAGATTCTAAAGCGTTTGATGATTGTGTTACCGCGCCTCCAGCTAAAATAGCCTCGACGTGCATAAGTAATACATCAGAGTATCTTAGTATAATCCAATCATTACCTGCACTTGTAGGATCTGAGCTTGTAGGCTCAATTCCTAAGTTTGCATCACCATTAGGTAAATATTTTACAACTTGCGTTTGTGTAGTTTGACCAGGATCAACGCGCTTTGAATATTGTGCTCTCTCACCTCCAAATTCATCTAAAGCTGCAATAGCCTCATCTGTCACATAATTTACTCCACTAGTACGTCCTACACCGTTAAGCATCTCTGCCGAAAAGTTTTGACTATCTAAAGAAGAACTCGCTACATAACCAACAGTAAAAATGTTTTCACCATTTGCTTCATTATAAAACACATCTCTAAAATCAGATTCAAGAGCATATTCTTGACTTGCTATAATTTCCTCTAGTAAACTCTGAGCTTCTCCATAGTTACTTCTTTGCGTTAAATAAACCTTGGCTAAGATTCCTTGGGCAGCAGCTTTTGAAGCTCTGTTTGCAGTAGTCGTACTTCCCAACTTAGACACCGCAGATTGTAAATCTGCTACAATAAAGCTATAGACCTCGCTAGAAGGCACACGTGTAAATTGAGTCTCTACATCTTCTATCAAGATAGGTCCATCAATTAATGGTACATCTCCAAAAGAACGCACAAGATTAAAATATGCTAGTGCTCTCATAAAACGAGCTTCTCCTTCGATACGATCACCATCTGTAATGGCTAGGTCAATATTTTCAAGAACTAGATTTGCTCTTGTAATGACACTATACATACTACGGTAGTAATCAAACACAAAACCGTTTGTAGGTTGTACAGTAAAGCTATCAAACTGACCTGCTTCTCCTTCTCCACTTTTTGACCTTGTGTTATCACTTAACATTTCTGTTACGTAAAACTCTATTTGCTGTCCATGATTAAGATTATTGTCTGTAATCTCAAGACTATTAACTCCTTGTAGCGCATCGTAAACCGTAGTAAGAACAGATTCAAGATCACTCTCATTTGTTGGAAAAGTATCACCTACCAACACAGCTGTTGGTACAGGCTCTAAAAAATCGTCACCGCAAGAAGCAAAGCTCACAACAACTAATAACATCATTAAAAATTTATATGTTTTCATAGTTCTGTCTTTTAATTTTAAAATTCTAAGTTTAATCCTAATGAAATAGTACGAGCTATAGGATTTCCTCCACGCTGGTATCCTACATTTAATGCACCTTCATTTTGATATGATTCTGGATTCCATCCAGTATAACCATCTGCTGTGAAGTATAAGAGGTTTTGCCCTGAAACATACACCCTAGCTTTACTAAGACCTACTTGACTTATAAGGTCTGTGTCTAATGTGTAACCTAGATTTAACGTACGTAGCGCTACGTATGACGCATCTGAGATGATAGCATCTGTAAAAATCTTTTGTTGTAAGAAATTCTGATCTGTAGCTACGTCAAGGTTTGTACCCTCACGACTACTAAAGTGATTAAATATATATTGATCTGCTATGTTACGCACTTCTGCTCCCCAGCTTCCTTGAAAGGTGAAGCTAAAATCAACATCTCCTATTTGGAAATCATTTGCTATACTCCATACAAGATCTGGAAAAGGATCTCCTATAATTGTTTTATCATCATTATCAATTAATCCATCTCCATTTAAATCTCTAACGTATACATCCTGAGCTTCTCCTCCTACAACTGCGTAAGGATCTGTTACAAATTCTACAGGTACTTCTCTATCTACTACAAAACCGTAAAAAGAAGATATAGGCTGTCCTTCTAGTGTAATCCACTCTGCTGCTCTTTTATCATCTACATTTGTGATAAGTCCGCTTGCTCCTGCAAAGTCAGTTAATTCATTTTCATTTGTAGATGCTAGTATTGTAGTTCTCCATGTGAATTTCTCATTAGTGATATTACGAGTTCGTAACTCTACTTCGATACCTCTATTAACAACCTCTCCACGATTTGCAAGTCCTTCTCTAAAACCTGTTGTAGTAGAGATAGGCACGCTCAACAATAATTGATCAGAGACTTTATTATATGCATCTATTGATCCAGATATCCTACCGTTGAAAAAGCCAAAGTCTACCGCGACATTTGCTTCACTTGAACGTTCCCACTGCAAATCTGGATTTGCAACATTTATTGGAGCTAAACCACTAGAAACTTCGTTTCCAAAAATTGCAGAATTAGGTCCGTATAATTGTAAAGAAGGGTACAACTCAATATTATCTGAAATCACACCGCTACCTAGACTAATGTCTTTATTTCCTGTAAAACCATAACTTGCTCTTAGCTTTAAATCGCTTATTACATCACTCTCGCTTAAGAAATCTTCTCTAGCAAGGTTCCAACCAACAGACACTGCTGGAAAATAACCATATTTATTGTTTACACCAAAAGATGAATGTCCATCTGTTCTTAAACTTGCAGAAGCTAAATATTTATCTTCAAAAGAATAATTAACACGTCCAAAGAAAGAAACTAAACGCTCCTCTGTATTATATGAAATATTTTCTATTACAGATGTACCTCCACCTAGGGTTTGTATTAAATCGTTTTCAAATCCATTTACACCAATAGCGCTATACTCGCGATCCCACTTCTCTGCCGATGCTCCAAGAATAGCACTTATATTATGCGATCCAAAAGAAGTATCATAAGATAATAATCCCTCCGTTAAGATGTGAATTTGATCAAACGTATCAAGATCTAACTGCGCTGCAGAAGATCCGTTACGACTAGCTTCAACACCTTGCCAGCGTCTTTGCTTTCTGTTTTGGTAATCCCCACCTAAAGTAGCTTTGAAGCTAAGACCTTTAGCTAGTTTATATTTCCCATAGAAGTTACCGTACATTCTAAACTGCTCATCTGTTCTATGTCTTTCTAATACTTTTGCTGCCGGATTTTGATTGCTTGTAGTACTTATATCTACTAACTCGCTTCCGTCTCCAAAAAGATCATAGTTATCAAAGTGACGCTCCTTAGCATAATCCCCTATTTGTACATTAGGAAAATTTTCTCTGTCCACATACTGAATTGAATTTTCATCGTGATATGTAGGCAACCAAGGTTGTTGTCTTAAAATATCATGTGTAGAACCATCAAAACGTCTTCGGTTTGTATAAGACGGAGCAATATTTGCTCCAAAAGAAAATTTATCATTTACTTCTGTGTCAACTTTTAATCTAAAATTATATTTTTTGAAATCATCTGTAAGAAGTACCCCTTCATCATGTAAATAAGAAAGTGATGTATTAAATTTTGTTTTCTCACTACCTCCCCTAGCACTTAAAGAATGGCTCTCAATAATACCACCGTCAAAAATGCGATCTTGCCAAGACTGATCTATACCTAAAAGCTCTCTATACTGAGAACGTAAAGAAAGTTCGCCAGTTTGTGCTAGCTCTTCTGCATGTGACTTTGCTACACTTATGTCATAATCATCACTCTGTCTAGCTTCTTTAAAACCAGTAAAAGTATTGTAGCTAAAACGAGTTTTACCTTCCTTACCTTGTTTTGTAGAAATGATAATTACACCACCAGAAGCTCGCGAACCATAAATTGCCGCTGAAGCCGCATCTTTAAGAACCTCTACAGATTCAATATCATTTACATCTACTGTGTTTAAAAATTCGGCATCTAGCACAACACCATCTACTACAAGAAGAGGTCCACTAGCTCCTGCTATAGAACCAATACCTCTAATATTGATAGTTGAATTTGATCCTGCTTCTCCTTCTGTAGCTTGTATATTAAGACCTGCTACTTGCCCTACTAAGGCTTCATTTGCAGTTCCTACAGCTATTTGATCAAGATCTTCATTTTTTACTTTTCCTACAGCACCTGTAATTTTTGTTCTAGATTGAGACCCATATCCTATTACAACAACCTCATCTAGTGTTCCTGCATCAATTTTCAAGACTATATCTGCTCTAGTCTGTCCAGTTATCGTTACTACTTGTGGCGTAAAACCTACATATGTAAACTGCACTATATCGTTTGCGGTAACAGAAATCTCGTAGTTACCATCAAAATCAGTAGAAACTCCCGTTTGAGAATTAAGCACTGATACATTCACACCTGGGATAGGAGAATTCCCTTCCTCAGACACAACAGTTCCCTTTAATAAGTAACTTTCCTGCCCATACAGTAAAACACCGCATAAAAGAAAAAGGACTAAGGAAAACTTAGTTTTTACATTCATAATTAATGATTTAGATTAAATTAATTTGTTTTATTAAATAATCCTCAGAAACATATTAACTGCTCTAAACTCTGTATGCTATTTCATACATTTACAACAGATAAGCTTGCTGAGCTTATTTATACTTCGTACCAGAAGTAATAGTAAAGAGGACGGTGTCGAAGCTGTCCTTTTTTTTGGTTTACCAAACTGGTCAACCAAATTGGTTTACCAAATATGGGTATAATATTCTGTTAATACAAAAATTAATGTGTTAAAATATTAACTATTCCATAAAATCTTCTCTTATTGGCGAGAATACGTCAATTAACACCCCTGCTTCAGTACAAATTGCTCCATGTAACTCATGTGGTGGTATGTAAAAAGAATCACCTCCAGTTAATGTTTTAGTCTTACCGTTTATAGTCACATCAAAAGATCCACTTTCTACATATGTTACTTGTGAGTGATAATGCTCATGCATAGGTCCTATTCCGCCTTTTTCAAAGTGAACTTTTACAAGCATGATCTTGTCATCATAGCCCATTATTTTTCGCTTTACTCCTTCTCCTACAACTTCCCACTCAATGTCGTTGCCTTCAATAAATTCTTTACTTGCTCCAAATGATTTCATATTCTTAGTTTTTAATTTGTTTTAAAGTGTAGTTACCTTTCCAGGTGTATGTTTGATTTGATAGGGTTATTGAATGTTCCGCTTTCGCGAAAGCGTTATCTACCACCACCACAAGTTGCTCTTCTCCAGATTGCATAGTGATTTTAATAGTTAAGTATCCTTCTGGAGCATCTACCTGCGTCAGTGAAGCTATTGAGGCATATGCATCCTGAGCTTTTTCTGTAACCGCATTATAGGTGCCATGGGATTCTATTACCTGAACGTACACTTCATTTTTCACACCCGCTTTACGATGTATCAACATAGGATCCCTACGTAGATTAAACAGTGGATCGTTTGCACCCACACGACCTAATATGAAAGTATCCTTAGTCCCTGAAAGTGAAGTAACACTATAGAATCTATTATTATTGAGCCACGTAAACTGGCTACTACTAGCCTTAGGACTAGCTGTTGCTTCTTTCCATATATGTTGATAACCGTTTGCTGTCCCTAATGGGCGTAGTGTTCCTTCCTGCTGTAAATCAAAACTAGTTGAGATAACCTGCCCATGATAATAGATTGGTAAGTCTATCTGATGTGCTCGATTGCTCTTTATTTGATTAATGTCTATTATATATGGCTTGTTACCACCTTCTGGTGTTACCATCATCATAGTACGTGTGATCTTCGTTCCAGGATATGCGTTATTTTCTGTAGCGCTTACTACTTGTAGGTTTTTATCATTTGTATCAAAAATGATAATCTCAGGATGATGTTTTGAGCTTTCCTTGAAACTACCTTTAAAATGTGATGTCTCATCAATTACTACGGTATTGTGAGCAATAGATTGTTTTGCCCAGGTCGTATTTTCTTTTAAGTAACCGCCTCCATTCTTTTGCTCGACGTTTACATAACGTGCCAGACCATAATCCTGTAATATCTCCTCCCCATCCTCGTAAAGAGAATAAGAGAGTTTATCAAAATGCCCATGACTAAGCCCGTGACTCGCGTTCTTCATTACGAGTGCTGTCGTGCCAGACTCATAGTTTGCTCTTAAAATGGCAACACCACCTTGATTGCCCTTTGGACCGTCATGTAGTAAAACAGACTCCTTTGTGAATGGGATTGCTTTACCAGCCTCAATTGCCTGAGCTACTGCAAGACCGGTAATATCAAGTTCTACTTGTCCCTGCTGCTGCGCTACCGAAAGTAAACGTGCGTCTTGATTTCCATAGTAATAAGCAATATCCACTGCAGATACTAAGGAAGAAGTGTTGTAAGACATTCCTTTTTGACCATCATTAAGAGGGAAAAATTCACCATCTTCATCGGTGAGGTTGAGTAATGCATCTACTGCTTTTATTAAGACTCCACCGTTATATTCAAATATTTTAAGCGCTGGTTTTTTGGTTTCTAACGCTTTCGCGAAAGCTAAAAAAGGATACATCGCATATCGCTGATAGTACGGTCCTTCTGTATAATAGCCATCTGGTGAAAAAGGTTCATCAAGATTTGCAAGAAAACCTGTTTTTTGACCTTCCGCCTTTATGAGGCCGCCATCATTATCCATCGCGGTCGCAGAAATACTATCGTTTTTAATGCCGTACAACGCGCGGTCTACAAGCTCATCATCATCCATCACTAAACCTATCATACCTACAGCGACAGTACCCCAAGTACTATGATTGTGAATACGGTTAAAAAATTGAGGAGTTTCTACAGACAGAAAATCTGCAAATGGACGAAATAACTTTGTATCGAGGATTTCACGATCTTCTTCTGGTATCCATCCTCTTATTGCATCATACGCTTGGCTCATATGCACTAGCCAGTTTGCATCATTAAGACATTGCCAGAATATCTTCCCACGTGAATAAGATCGCTCTTGTGGGTGACGCGGTAAGGAAGGATACATCTCTGCATATTTCATTAATACATCTCTCGTATATTGCGCATATTTCTCTTCTCCAGTGAGCTGGAAAATCACTCCTGCCTTATGAAGTATGGTATAATTTAATTTATGCTGTGTGTGGGTATAACCTCCAGCCATATCCTTTGGGATAGGCACTTGTATCCCTTTTTCCATAGCTGCATCTACTTCTTGTTTTGCCGCAGCTAGCGAACTATCAAACAAAGGAACACTTCCTAACTTAGCTCTAATATCATTAACCTCAGTTGCGGTAAGTACCACATTTGGGTTTGCGCCACTCGCTGTAGCAACAGATGTGTCTTGATTAGTTACCTCGTCATCACAAGAAATGAATAAGGTCGAAAGTGTGATACCAACTACAAGAGCCGTATTTCTGCTAATTAATTTCATAAAGTCTTACTTAATTTTATATTCAAGCCGAGCCGCGGGAGCTAGCGGCTGAGATATGTTTTGTTTTCCTTGGGTAATCGTAACAGTAGTCGGCTTATCACTTAATAACGTAATAAATAAACGGTCGTTTTCTACTTGCGTCATCACATCGCCCTCTTGTGAAAAATCAATAATTACTTCGCCTATTGTTAATTGCGAAGTAGCAAATGATATTTTAGTATCATCCTTAGATAAGGTGGTACTATTATTTTGAGTTTCACTAGTAGTGCTAATTGACCACCCAGCAAATTTGCTAGCCATGCTCTGTTCATCTATTCTCTTATCGTAGGTGGCAAATGGATAAAGCACCGTAACAAAACTGAAGTTATCTGTAGCCGCTTTTTGCACCACAGACCACTCTTTACCACGTTTATCGTCTGTAACTACCGTATCTATGGCTTCTAGTTGTAAAATATCTAGACCACTTCCATTATCAAAAGTTGCTCTAAGAAGCGCTGGGCTATGCTCACTACTATAATGACCTTGCCATACTTGCTTGTAAGTATGAAGAGCTTTTGATTCAAAATTATCTTTTACAATCCAGAATTCATTCTCAACGTTAATCACTTGTCTAGTATAACTGACACCTATATTTTCAAATCCGTCGTGCGAACCTATAAACACATCTGCTGTAGCATTTGCATTCCATCCTAAAACTTTTGGCGTAGGAAGTTCTTTAAATTTCCCAAAGCCGCTTCCTCCTTTATTTGACGTGTATTGCTTGCCTTGTAACTCCTCATCAACAAGCGCAACATTCTTTACCATACTATTTTTGAAGAGCTCCAGGTCCTCTAGCGAGTAACGTACTTGATAGTTAGGTAATACCACCTTTCCATTTGCCATTGCTTGAATACCCAGCATATCTCCATGCTGATGGTCAGGCTTATCTGCATCAAGTCCGGCAGCTATAACAAGCATATTATCTTGGTCATTCCACCCTTCCCTCATGATGTAGTAACCTGTATCTTCAAAAGCATAAGAGCCTACTTGAGGTGTCGTAGCTTTAATATCTTTTAAGGCACCTAGTTGTTCCTTACTTAAATTCCATAAATACTTAGGTTTTACCGTGCTCTTTGCAAAGTATCCCATCTCAGGATCATCAAATAAAAGATACCCCAAAGTAAGTGTTCCAGAAATGTCGTTTTTCTCTGCCCAAGGTGCATCTGTATCATCAGATAATACTGGCGCAGATCCGTCTGGAAATGCGATTTTAGTAAGTGTAGTAAAAAGAGATTTCAAACGTTCTTCCCAGATCGCGCTTACTTTCTTATTACTTTTTTGAGCAAGTTGATAGATATAAAAGTAGTTATCAATATCGCTTTGATGATAGTGAATGGTACGTTCAAACTGGAAACCATCTTCATTGATCTCGCGCTGCAAGTGCTGCTCGAGAATACTCATAGCCCTTTCATACCATAAATTTGCATCTTGAAAATCACTGAAAATAATGGCAAGCATAGCCAGCGCACTCAACCCTCTCGTTTGGTGATTACCAGATTTAAACTCGGCATTATTCTCATAAAGATGTGAAGCGTGTTGCAACAATGTTGCTACCGTAGTAAGCTGCTCTTTATCTGAATATGCTTTTTCTCCAAGAAATCCATTATGAATTTGCAGCCAATTGAGAACTCTGTAACCAGATCTAAAAGCTTCGTAGACTCCATTTCCATCGGGAATGGTTTCATATTCACCTGCGATTAAAGCATCATTAAGTGACTGTAATTGGCCAGTGAAGTAATCTATATATTGCGCATCTTTATCCTTGTAGCGATATAGAAAGGCAATATCCACCATTTTATGCTGTCTCGCTAGGTGCCTAAGACCGTATGCATTGATAGGAGTATCATTTTTATAATTAAAAGGTAACTTCCAGTGCGTACTGGCGTCAAATTTATCAAGGTGATCTTGAGCACGAGCAGTATGAGAAACCTCCATCGCAGAATACAAGGATTTATACTCCTCAAAACGAGTATCATTCTCTGTCCAGTCGTAAAAGTAACGTTCTTGAAAAACAGATCTAAAATGAGCAGCAAGCTTCTCTACTGTGTCATCACCAAGTTCATCTTTAATCTCTTTTTTTAGATAAGTACCAAGGTCTTCTACAGCAATCACCTTATCTGATGGTAATTGCTGAGAACAAAGCGCAAGTGAAAATAAACAAAAACACCACTTCAATAAAGGGAACTGTTGTGGCTTATGCATTAGTAAACCAGTTTAAGTTTCAGGTTTTGAACTACTTTTATTTCACCTGAGTTAGACACTGTATTATTTACTGGTTCTTGACCTTTTTCTCCCCAAAGAACCGCGACATACTTCACACGATTATTTGTAAACGTGTTATTTGCTAGGGTAACATTTACGATACCTCGAGTCTGCAGTAAGATATTAGCACTATCACTAGCACCACATTTTGTAAATGTATTTCCAGTAATTACAAGGCTTCCACCTATGGTAGACTCATCATAACCTCCGCGGTAATAATCCAGCACATCACTAGCTACATTTTCAAACTGAGAATCTTCTATAAATACAAAAGCTGCATTATAATCTCCTTTATCATTAACTTCTTTATTGAGTTGGATACCACGTTGTGTGTTTTTAATCACACTATTTTTAATCATGATGGTATCTGCAAAAGATGCTTTACTCGTTTCTAGCACACTTTTAAATCCGTCTATTTCTACATTATCAAGCCACAGTTCATAAGACTGCCCCATGTTTTTGTCAAGGGTTGCAAAAGCATCAGTAGTTGACGTTCCTTTAAGTGAAATGTTTTTAAGCTTGAGTTTTGCTCTTGGTTGTAGCTCAAAACCTTTGGCAGTGTTACTAAATGTAAGTACCGGTTTTTCTGAAGATGAGGATTGAAGAGTTACCGCTTTCGCGAAAGCGTACTTTTCATTAATCTCATAATTACCAGCACTAAGCTCGATAGTATCTCCATCATTACTTGTCACAACAGCCTCTGTAAGCTCTGCTGTAGTTGAAACTTTTACCGTTTTTCCTGCTTGCTTTTCTGGATGTGGGTTGAACCATGACGTCCCGTAATTAGTTACGTCGAGCAACGCCGATGCATCTGTAGTGGCTCCTGAGATGGCACCTACACTATTGCTAGACGCCCTTTTATTACCAAAAATATCTTCATTAATCTTATCAAAACCAAAGCCGTTGTACATCTCAGTCTCTAGTGACTCTGGCGACTGAAAGATTTCTGTAGGTGATGATAATGTTACTTCTTTGGTTAACAAACCATCCGTTTGATAAGCACTTTTATTTTCTACATTAAGGATGTTATTTTTAAAAGTAACGCCAGTGATGCTATCATAATTTTTGATAATTTCTGTAGTTTCAATATCTCCGTACACTAAGTTATTTGCCACAATCATACGTTCTGCGCGGGCAGAGCGTATTTCTGAAGCCGGAAGGACTTCTGCCTGACTTAGGTTTGCTCCTACTCCAAAATGCCAAGGCGTCTTTGTGTTTATAAATGAATTGTGAGCGACTACCACATCTGTAACCTGATTATAACGATTGAGTGGTGACTTAGGAATACCATTCATTACTGCCAGAGGAGCGCGAAATTCATTTCCTTTTAAATTATAGAAGTAGTTATTTACAATAAAATGACCCGTATTAATTACTCGTATCCCTCCTATAAATTCTGAGGCATCATTACCTATAAATACATTACCATCTATGGTCGCATAATTACCGTGACGAAGCACTAGCGAACCTTCTGACTCAAAAAAGACATTATTTTTAAACGTATTGTAATTAGACTTACTTGAGATAATCTCTACTTCTCCATTACACTTTTCAAAATAATTGTGTTCTACATTTACATAACCCGGTGTCATAGACGTATAGCTGTCTCCTAGCTGCATAGTCTCTGCACGAGGCCCACCTTTTCTAGGACGTGGTCCAAAGTGATTATCTTTAATCTGGTGATACGTATTTACATTTTCATTTCCTTTTAAGAATACACGAAGCGTAGGGCCTTGATTTGTTTTGCCTGTAATATAATTATGATCAAATGTATTGTGCTGCCCCCATAATTCTATCCAGTGATTTTTACTATCACGATCTGGGTTTGTAAAATCTTCTATCACACAATCTGATACACGTGAGTGATATGCAATCTTCTCATCATCTATCTTAAAACGTATAATAGCATTCTCTGTGGTATAACCATTTTTAAAATAAAGACCTTCTACTACAAGGTGCTCCCCTCCTAGCTTAAGTGAAGAGTTTCCCTCTAAGATTACTTTCCCTGCATTTTCTGCCTTAAGAGTAATAGGATTTTCTTCGGTTCCTTCTCCGTAAAATTTAATAGCTAGATCTTTCCACACTCCATCTTTAAGATTAATTACATCTCCTGGTGTTGCTTCCTTAATTGCCTCTTTTAATTCATTTGGAGAACTAACTGTCTGTGGTATTATAGGCATAGGTTCTTTGCATGAAACAAAGATGATAAGGCTACAAAAAAGAAGAAGATATCGAGTCATAAACAGGTTGTGTGTACTAAGAGTACGCTTTCGCGAAAGCAAAAAAGCAATACACTTATGTTAGAATTATCTAAAATTACTCATCTGCAACATCACTGTTTGAGCGGAAAATAATTTTAAATTTGAGCTTAACGTAAATTGGTTATCCAAACTGGTTTACCAATTTACAATCTCAAATATATAGATAATTACGATACTCACAATTATTTACACAATTATTTGTTGAATTATAATTAAACAAGGAAGTAATCACTTATTTCCACACTCGAAGGTATTCCTAGCTGAATGTTAGAAAATAAGAGCAGATAAAAATAGCTACTTATAAAGAAGTTTTACTCAAATATAGGTGCAGATACAATACTACTTAGAAGTAGTATTACTAGCGCTCCAAGAATAATTATAATGATATAAAATTTACGATTGCTCATCTCAGTAATTATTGGTGTAATGCAATCAAAGGACTTGAAGATAAGGGCCCTAAATTTGTTATGGTTGAATGACCTAATCCATATTTGCGGAGAAAATCTGGCTTTTTATCAATCAAGCTAATGATATGGTTCCTATGCGTATTTGCAAATTCTTTGATGTCTGATGTTGTGTTTAGATATTCAACTACTACTGAACTATTAGTAAGTGTTCTCAAATAATAACACACCTTCGTCTGGTTACTTATCTGTTGATTAGTCATCTCGTTCATACTGTTGCTCACAACAATCTTGAGAGTACCATTTGAAAGTTTTACGATTTCATACCAGCTCTCTATTTCTTCTTCAGATATTTCAGATTTAAAATCTGATACTAATGCAAAAACTGGATTTCTTTTTTGTTTGGTAGCCGTCGGCATTATAAGAATAGGACATTCTCTTATTTCATCGATGATAAGACTGGTGTTTTTACAGTACATATTAACATCGCTATTTAATTTGTCCTTACAAGAAACTACCACAATATCAATTGCTAGCGCAGTGATGTTTTTTTTCATGCCAGAGATAAGTCCGGTGCACTCTGAGATTGCATTAAAGCCGTGATTCTTATTTTTATTATTATAAGAATACTTTTTTATCAAACGACTTAGGTGTTCTTGCGATTCTTGTTTAGGACGTTCAAACCAATCCTCATCGGCTTGTAGTAGTAAGATTGCATTGAGACCTTGGACGTTGTAATTGTAGGTATTGAGAAAATAGAATTCACACACTTCTCGTTTAAAGAACTTGACAGCATAATCTATAGCATCACAGTTATGATGATTTAAATGAATAGGTATTAATATCTTTTTCATACGTCTATTGTTAGCTACGTTTATATTTAGAGAGCGCTATGTAAATAACCTTTTTTAGTTGTTTAAATTCAATCATAAGATTGCTATACAAAACTCTTCTTCCCTCGTGTTCCTTTGCTCTTACTGTGTCATATGCTCTTGCACTGTATTCATATTCTCGTTTTAATTCCTGCTCATATTTGCACAATGATGCCATAACGAGGGTGTTTTTTCTTCTAAAACCCTGCAACATTGCAGAAAGGGTGCTATTTTTAACAAGTCGCTTTTCTATTAATTGCAGGTGATTAATTTCAAGATTAATACCTTCTATAGCATCAATCCATTGGCTCAATTCAATGAGATCTTTTTCTATAAACAACCTTCTATAAGCGTCGAGTTTATGTGATAATATGTCGTCCAAGTAGTATTATTTTTAGGCATTATGCTGGTTGAGCTACTTGAGAAATTTTTCCTTGAAGCTCTTTAAAAAAAGTGTCTTTAAGTTTGCGGTACTTATCTATGTGATATAAATACATCCTCCTACATTTTTCATGTTCTTGTATAAACGTCATATCACAATGCACATCCTCACACTCTGGAATAGTATCTCTAGAAACCTTAAATTTTTGGAGTTCTACTAAGATCACATCATTATCTACTTGCTTCATTTCAAACCGCTGAGAGGTAGATTCTTGTTCTAATCTTTTTTGAGCTGGCTGTGCATTATAAAAATGTATAAGATTACTAAGCTCTTTACGTATGTAAGTAAGATGGTTTATCCAGTTATGAAGCTCCATCGTGTTAATTTTATGGGCAACATCTACTTCACTGTCATGAGCATATATTTCTATATTTAATTCCTTCATAGTATATTTTTTAAAGAACAACTTCCATATTGTGTTCTAGTGAATCTTGTATGACCTTTGTTATGGTGAGCTCTTGCATTCCAGTAGGAAACATCCAGTTTATAATAGCACCTTCCTTATTCCCAAATATTGCCGACCCCATAGGTGTGAGCACAGATACCTTACTTAATGCCACATCCTTATCTGCAGGTGCTACTACTTGTAACGTTTTCTCCCAACCTCGATCTGAGGACACTGTTACCTTGCTATTAAAGCGTATTACGTTTAAAGGCATATCACAGTCATCTACTATATGAGCACTTTTAAGCTCATTACTTAACCGCTGTAATGACTTTTGCGTTTCAAAATCATCTACATATCCCGAGATATTGAGTACGCGTTTTAAAAACACGTACTCTCTCTTTTCTAATATTAGACCATTACATTCCATATTATAGTGATTAGGTACACTTAATATCAAGGAAAAATCCCTCGTTGTATGTAAGCCTTTTCTATTCTCTTGATGGCAATACAATAAGCTGCCGTTCTCATATCCATAGACTCACTTTGAGCATAGGCGTGAACTTTATTAAATGATTCTCTCATTTTTTTCTCTAGCTTAACCATCACCTCATCCAGTTGCCATAACTCTCCATTACGGTTTTGTAACCACTCAAAATAACTTCCTATAACTCCTCCAGAATTACATAGAATATCAGGGATAATAGTTACACCTCTATCTAAAAGTATACGCTCACCGTCACCGTTAGTAGGTCCGTTTGCACCTTCGGCAATGAGTCTTGCTTTTATAGTAGGCGCATTTTCTTTAGTAATTTGATTTCCTAAAGCTGCAGGAATACAGATATCACAATCTGTTGCATAAAAATCATCTTGTGATAACATAGTAGACTCAGGAAAGTCCACAATGCTTCCATTATTTACCTTGCTATAATTAAAGAGATCCTCTACGTTAATCCCTTCTTTATTTTCAATCGTGCCAAAAGCATCTTGAACCGCTACTAGCTTTGCGCCTTCTTGCTCTAGAAAATGTGCAGCCCAGTAACCTACGTTACCAAAACCTTGTACAATAAACTTCTTGTTGTCTAATGACTCCTCGTTGCGCTCTGCCCAGTACTTTATTGTGAGATATACACCGTAACCCGTTGCACGATCACGGCCTTCTAGACCTCCACTACCATCTGGCTTTCCCGTAACTACATGCTGGTTTGCGGTGCGCTCTGCAGGAGGGCGCGTACTCATATACGTATCTGCCATCCATGCCATGGTCTGGCTATTTGTATTTACATCTGGTGCAGGGATATCATGCTCTGGACCTATATTATCTGCAAGAGCAAACGTAAATCTGCGCGTAATACGCTCTAATTCTGTTTGCGAATATTTTGAAGGATCTAGCTGGATTCCACCTTTACCACCACCATAAGGAAGACCTGCAAGTGATGTTTTCCAGGTCATCCACATAGCAAGAGCTCTTGCTGCATCAATATCTACCGTAGGGTGATAGCGTAAACCACCTTTATAAGGTCCTAAGGCATTATTGTGCTGCACTCTATATCCTGTAAAAATCTCAACATCTCCATTATCCATTTTTACAGGAAAATGAACCACAATCTCATTGTTTGTGATACTCAAGATTTTTCTAATGCTAGGGTGAAGTTCAATATGATCTGCAGCACAATTAAACTGCTCCATCACATTATCCATCATACCTCTTACAGGTACTTTTGTACTCTTCTTATCTATAGTTGCTACTTCCATAATCAAAGCCACTAGTGGCTATTTATATATTATTTAAAAAGACGATTTGAAATACTTCTTTCCTTGTATCTCTCTGTGATATATTTACTTTTTGGTTTTTTGCTACCCGCTTTTTTTGGAGCTATAGCGCTTAACATTGAATTGAAATTCATCGTACTACTCTTTAAATTGTTTCTTAATTATTGTTGTTTCACAAAGGTTAGGAGCAATAGCCATCTCTACAGATGATATAAGTTCCTTTTACTTTGCTGTGATAATGGCAATCTATATGCCAGCACGTGTGCCAGAAAGATGCACAAATAGAAGAATGCAATGTTTACAAGGGTTTTCACGCTTTCGCGAAAGCGTAACAAGAAACTGCATCCGAGTAATAATTACCCAGCTGAGGAAAAATGAATCGGTACTTACTATTATTTTATGAAAAAAATGGATAACATGCTGATACGGTAGCATGGGTATGAATACATTTTTGAAAGAGCCTGTTAATCTTCCAACTTACTTCGCAAAGTCTTGCGATCTATACCTAGAATTTGGGCTGCTTTGGTTTTATTATTTTCCATAGCACTGAGCACTTTCCTTATATGAATTTTCTCCATTTCCTTGAGAGAAAGCAAGCCATCTTCAGGAAAATCAATAGCATATTTAAGTGCTTCTGGCAAGTGCGCTACCTCCACGACTTTATCACACATAATGACAGCTCTTTGTATGATATTTTCGAGTTCGCGTATGTTTCCAGGCCAGTCATAACGTTGTAAAATGGCTGTTGCTTCTGGTGTGATTTTTATAAAACGATCTTTGAACTCTACGCCATATTTGAAGAGAAACTTTTCAATAAGCAACGGAATATCCTCCTTGCGTTCTCGCAACGGAGCGACATCAACCTCAACCACGGTAAGACGGTAAAAAAGGTCTTCTCTAAAAGTTCCTTTTTTTATCATCTCCTTGAGATCACTATTGGTTGCTGCGATAACGCGCACGTCAATTTTCTCAGGTTTTTGAGCGCCTACTTTTACCACTTCCTTTTCTTGAAGTACGCGCAGTAATCGTGATTGTACGGCTGTAGATGCGTTACCTATCTCATCGAGGAAAATAGTCCCACCATTTGCCGCTTGAAAAAAGCCATCCCGATTTTTATCGGCGCCTGTAAAGGCTCCTTTTGAGTACCCAAACAACTCTGACTCTAATAGGTTTTCTGGTATACCGCCACAGTTTACGGCAATAAACGGTGCTCGCGAAAATTTACCTTGATAATGAATAGCTCTTGCTACAAGCTCTTTACCTGTACCACTCTCACCTTTTATAAATATGGTTGCTTTATTATCCTTTACACGCTCTATAATCTGGATAACACTATTAATCTTATCAGAGTTTCCTATAATCTCACCATAGGGTTTGTGCTGTGTCTTACTTGTAGTAGTTTGTTCTTTCCGGTTAGTAGCTACACTTCCGTCATCATTTACGAATGACTTATTAATAGCCGCTTTTAATTCGATTTTAGTAAAAGGCTTGGTCAGATAGTCTACAACTCCAGACTTTATTGCAGCGAGGGAATCTTGCACAGAAGGATAGCCAGTTACTATAAGTTTAGGTAATTGTGGATAATGCTCAGACACAAAATTAATGAGTTCTGTGCCATCTATTTCTGGCATTTTAAGATCTGTAATAAGTAAATCTATATGTGTATCGCGTAGTATTTGAACTGCCTCCTTTACAGACACTGCCTTATAGGTATGATAGTTCCATGATTGCAAGTGACGCTGCAACAGCTCTAAGATATTGATGTCATCATCTACTATTAATATGTTCTCTTTATTGAGTTGCATAGCGTCTTAAGATCTTGGTAGCGTTACGGTAAATGTAGCGCCTTTGTCTTTATTATTTCTAGCTGTAATAGTTCCTTTGTGGCTCGCAACAATACCATGTACCACACTAAGTCCTAACCCAGAACCATCACCCGTAGGTTTTGTGGTGAAAAAAGGCTGAAACACTTTATCTAGCACCTCACTAGATAACCCAACGCCTTCGTCTTTTATTCTTAATATAATAGATCGATCAGATTGTGATGCCGTGATGGTAACAAGTCCGTTTTCTGGCGAAAAATAAATAGCATTTATGATTAGATTAAAAATAATCTGTGTGATTTGAATCGTATCTGCCTTAAGCCATAGTTCGTGATCATCAATGTCTATCAGATAATTAACCTTCGCTTTTTTGAACGAAGCTTCTAGTAATGCTACGGCACTTTTAATACTAGGCACCATATTAAGCGCTTGCATTTCTTGCGGCATCTCACAGGCAAAAAACATTAACTTTTTTACGACCTCACGGGAGAAAATAGCATTCTTTATAATCTTATCTAGATCTTCTGTTGCGCTTTCATTACTCGCTATATCTTCTTTTAAAAGCTCTGCAAATCCTAAAATATTTGCTAATGGCGTGTTAAGTTCATGTGCAATCCCTGCAGTTATCTCACCTAGAATACCCAGACGATCTGCACGCTCCATCTGCCTCTTGAGCGAGGTTTCATTTTGCTGTATTTCTATACGCTCCAGTAGATTTCCTATTTTCTGAGCGACACTATCTAGTAATTGTTTTTCTTCCCTTAAAAAAGAGCTCTTACCTATCAAGTAGGCAGTAATCATCCCATTAGGCTTATTAAATACTTGGATGGGTGCTTCTAGACATATGGCTTCATTGGCACACTCTGTAATGGTGGACCATAATGAGGTCTCAATAGAAATCTCTGTATTGCTAGGATATTGAAAGCCTTTCTTTAAGCTAAATGCAATAGCATTGAGCGTTTCTTGCATTTGATCTACATCTGCATGTACGATAATAGAAGACACTTCATAAAGGCAAGTAAGCTCTTTAATCCTTTCTTTAAGTTCGTCTTCTGTAGTTGCCATACTCAATGGATTTCATTTATTTACAAGTAGCTACTATCTCTAAGAACGCAATAGCTTTTTACCTGTAGTAACAAAAGAAATTCCTTGCTGGCCGTAGGTACTTATCATAATCGCTTCGATGATAGGCTCATTTGTATGAGGCTCTATTTTCCAGTCGAAGATAAAGTTTGCACCCGTTCCTCCTTCTTTATCCACGCCATCTATAACAATCTGAACGGTCTCCATAGGCTTGATAAAAATGGTCTTATCAAAATACACACGTATTGGCTCGCCATAAGTGTTATAATACACTGCCTTGTCAACATACACCTGCGCTTCTCGATTAGGATTATGCAAACTAATAGTCGCCGTTAAGTCTGCTTGATCATTTTCTGTACGTAGGTATATTTGAGAATAAATAGAAAGAAAAGTACTTCCTGTCTCGAGCGAATCACTCAGCGTACTCTTGACTGTTCTCTTCTCCCAATTTACTGGATCTACAGAACTAAGTGGCTTTGGCTCCTCACAAGAAAGAACTAGTAGATAAACTAGAATAATAGGAAGTAAATATTTCATAATAGGCTCAAGATATATTTATGGTGTAGGTACTATAATAAATGCGTACTACAAGATATCAAATTTCTGGGTTTAAATTGGTGTGTCACTCTAAACTGATTGCTTACTTTTAAAGAGAAGGGTTTTATTCATTTATTGAGGCAGGCTTAAGAACGATTTCTAATTTTTCAAAAGATCGTTGGTCTCATAAGGCAAGTGCTACTATCATAAAATATTTTAACCTTGTAATTAAACTATTTTTGTATAATTAAAAAATGTTTGAAGGCTTACAACTATTTCAAATCAGAAATACAGTCGATAATTTCACTGGAAATATTGATCTACCTCCTATATACAAGAGTTTTTATGAAAACTTTCTGATTTCTAGGTCAACATTGAGAAAATTTGAATATCTAGACCCAAGGATGAATATAAAGACTGAGATGTTGGAACAACTTTATACTCCTGATGAGGGTAGGCTTCTCATTTACAATTTTCTTTCATTAAATGAGGGACAAAGCGTTTTAAAGATGGTTTTTGATAAGGACGATGAAATTCATAAATTAAATTATATACCCATTGCAGAGTGTGCAACTGATCAATTTATATTACTTGGTATAGGTCAACATAATAAAGACTCAATAGTATTAGAAGATAGATTTGCAAAACAAAGATTTACTCCGAAAGCTTCTAATATAATTGATTTTGTCAATGATATTAAAATGGTTCATCAAGATTTAATCAATGGAATTCCTGCTAGTAAGTTTTACAGAAATTTGACTGAAGATTTTTGGAGAGTAAAGAGCGACGACAACGAATTTTGATTGTAAAAAAATGAGATCACACAAAGAACTCTGTTTAATAGACACGCATGGTTTTATGGATGAGCAATCAATGAAAAATTAATATTTCATCCGCTGTTTTTACCTATAGAATAAGTAGATAAATGATTATTAAAAATTTTAAAAAACTACCAAGCGCAAGTGGAATTCCTTATGTTTTCAAGTCAGATTGGCTCCCATCATCAATTCCATTACCAGAGCCTACAATCCTCGACACAAAAAATAATATTTTAATAGGTTTTGCATGGGAATTTTATTGGGAGATTGATGCTATTACTGGAAAAATTACATTTTTAGATTTAACCAGTTATTTTAAGGAGCTTAATATTAGAAACGATCTAAATCATTTTGTGTTATCAAAAAATCACATCTTTTTTTCAAGTAGAAATGGCAAATTAGGAGGATTAAATAGAACAACTTTTAAAGTAGACTGGATATATAATTTTGATGAAACTGCTTTAGGAGAAACCCCTATTATTCAAAAAATTAAAGGGAATGAATTATATCTAGGAGCATTAGATTTGGGAGGTACTCTACACATTTTCGAAAAAGAAAATATACCATCATTATAACCAAGCTTTATGAAAACCAAAAACTATATATTCATCCTTCTCGCATTCGTACTATGCGCTGTGACCTTTGCCTATGCTTGTAGCTTTTCTTAACTAAAAAGGGGAAATCTTACTGTTCTCGTTACTTCCTCTCAATAAAGAGGTCTAAAACTATATTTTCACGCTTTCGCGAAAGCTTAATAACTACTTAGGAAATTAATAGCTACTCCATTCACAAGAGAGCTTACGTTATTTCCATAACGAGTTAAAGTATCTTTAGTGGATCATTGTTGTACGTTTATTATAGAATTATTGAAAACATTAGACTTTCCTTACTTAAGAGTCACAACTATTTTTTTTTAATAAGAATTATGGTAAAAAATAAGTAGTGATGCTACAGCTGATTCAAGATCGTCAACACAAATAATTTACCCGCTACAGTTATTGAAAAAAATAGTTTAGCAATAAGAGATATAAATGGTGTCGAAGTTGTTTCTGAAGGTTCAGATTTTATTATTAATGAAGTGAAGAAATTTACAGTTGACAAAACAACTTTAGAGATGAAATTATAATAACTATGAATAGGAAAGAATTAGAAATTGCAACGGAAGATGTCTTTAAAAAAATATGTAACTCATTCGGTTTTTTTAGAATCAATGGAATTGGAGGGTTTAAAAAGATAACTGACAAACATATTTTTTCTATTACTTCTGCTCAGTTAAGAACTCAAGGTATTTATGACAATCAATTTGAATATTCAATTGGAGGGAATTGTACTATTCTTGAAATAGAAAATGTTTGGCAAGACTTATATTATTTAACCCGACCTGAATCAGAGTTTACCAATCAACTAAAAGAGGTAGTTCCTTTTACTTATAATGTAGATTACAAAAAAGAGGAACTAAAAGAAATGTTTCCTAATAATGTGAGAGATACAGGATGGTTGTATTTTAAAATTACTAAAGAAGGAATTGCCAACTTTGAAAAAGTTATTACACATATAATTCAAGAATTACTTATCCCACAGCTATCATATCCAATTTCAATTGCTGAACTTGATAAAAATGTTAATTCGCAAATAGAATTAAAAAAATTAGACAGTTATTTAATAAGTAAAAATGGATTTATTTATCGCAGAATAATATTGGCAAAGTTAAATAACAATCCTTTATTTGAGCAAATCTGCAATTTTCAGCGCCTTGGCTTTAAACAGTATGAGGAAATATCAAATCAAAAAGGTTATGAACACTTTAAGAACATACCTAATATTTTTGAAAAAGTTTATGAACGTTTAAACAACAATACTATTGCCAATAGTTAGGATTATATTTTAGTAAGAGCAACTCCAATGACACAAATAGACAACAATCAATTACTAAAAAAACTTAGACCTAGCATTTCATATGTTGACGGGAGTCCTAATTATGATTTGATTTCAGAGACATTTTTTAGCCAAAAAATAGTCGTAAAGTTCCATTTTCAACAAACTTATCTTTCAGAACATAGATTAGATAATGCTGCTTTTGAAGGTTGTGTTTTCACTAAGTGTGATTTGAGTAAGTTACAAGCAAAGAACACTACATTTCAAAATTGTGTTTTTATAGAATGTAATATCGTAGATAGTTCATTTATTGATGGGATATTTATCAATACGCACTTTGAGAATTGTGATTTGAGTCGTTCTTCTTTTAAAAATTTAACTTTTAAGTTCTCTTCAATTGAACATTCAAAAACTAGTGATTTCTCAATAAAAGAGTGTGAAGTTAATTTTGCAATGCTTCAAAATGAATTAACTAATCAGATATCCAACTTAGATGCTACGAATATTATATTTAGTGATTTAAAGAAATTTAATAATGCTCTAGATCCTTCAGATTCCTATTGGATCAAAGAAAGAAAGGAGATTTTTATGGCTGCGTTTAATTACTTTGAATTAATCAATCCTAAATACAATCTTACTAAAGAATTTCAAGATAATGACTATGGTATTTGTAAGCTAAAAAACAAATATTTGGAATTCCAGTTTCATCAAGACCGCTATACAGAATCTATTAATAGATCAATAATCAATCTAGAAACCGGTATGATTTATAACTACGGATACCTCATATTTAGTAAAAACATAAGCGAAAAAGAAAATATTGCCCCTTCGGATTTTTTGAATCGTGAATTGGCTATAACCATTAGTATAAAAAATATAGTGTACCTAGCGGACAAATACCTCGCAGAGATATTTAATGGTGATTTTACGAAGGTTTAAATAATTAGATATGAAACTGTCGTATTTCATCTCGAGTAAATATTTTGCCTGAAGAAATTAATAATATGATAACCAAAAACCAGATAGTCACCCTTCTTAACGAATCTTTGTATCCGACGAATTAATTATTTTGTTAAGTCTTATAGTTATGTACATGGGATCTCTATACTTGATGTAATATCACTTAAATAAAAATATGAATAGAGTTGAATTTTCAAAATACGTCCAGTATCACTTCAATTGGTTAATAGAATTGGGTTATAAATATAGGCGTTTAGGTAAAAATATTTCTTTTGAAAAAAGTATTAATGATGAAACTTTTTCAATTAAGTTCTTTTGGGCTGAATTTCACGTTATTAAAATCGAAGGAATCTTAGCTTTAAAAGGTTTCGATAATATAGAAAAAGTTATAACAGATAGAACTGGTGAATCCCATTATACCATTCATAAACTTTTTAAAGGTGAAATATCTAAAGATTTTGATTCAATTGCAAATGGAGTTGTTCTATCCAACGGATTTTATATTAAGAGCGAAAAGCAAGTGAAACTATTTTCAGAGGTTGTACAGTTTTTTTACAATAATGATGTGATAGACTTTTTTGAAAAATTTAAATCAATGGAAAATGTAAGTTATTGGTTAAAAGAAAATGAAATTCAAAATCATTCTAATCTTTTGGTTCTTACTAATAACTCGATGGCGCTAAGAAAATTGATAATTTTTAAGAAGACTAAGTCTTCTGAGTATAAAAATTTATATGAAGAATATAAAACTTTTCTAATTGAAAAGAATAATGAAAATAAAAGACCTTACACCGATATGTTTACTACTTTTTTAAAGTTTGAAGATTATTTTAATTCTAGTTCTAACATATAAATTTCACATTAGTACAACTAGGTTTTATAAAAATCCTACTGCTCTCATTACTTTCACTCAATTAAGAGGTTTAAATTCACGCTTTCGCGAAAGCGTAACAACTACTCACTAAGGTCATAAGCATTTACAGCATCAGATATTTCATAACCTAATCGTAATCCTTCTGTACAATCCATTCTTACATGTACTCCTAGTGGAAGTCTAGAAAAAGCACTTTCTTGAGCCATTTCTGAAAGCGAATTATACTGTCTAGGCGCTCCTCTAAACTCGGTCCTACCTTCGTGGGTTTTGTCTGTAAAGTCAATAGTGTTTCCAAACTCATTGATAAAGACCCCAGCTGCCGCCGAAGAAAATGCAGAATGCCCTGATGGATACCCTGGGAATGACGGGTTAGGCCAATTAATAAACCTATATAAATTGGTTTGATAAGTTGGATCTATATGCGCTTGGATATAAACACTAGGTCGCATGACCATATACTCATACTTATCTGCCCAAGTGGAAACAGCAGCATCGTTTAAAGAAAAACCTAACTTTAAAAGCATCATAAGTGATTGCTCGTGACTCACATCTAGTTGATCTATTAATTGATTTGCAATAGAAATTTGACGACCAGGAGGACTCATCATAAGACCTTCTACATCGTCAGACCAGAACTCTGCTACCCACAAATCATCATTATCTTCTTCTCTAGCTGCGTTGTTGATGGTATACACTTCCATCATTTCATTATAAAAGTCACTTTCTACGCTTGTACTATAATTGATTGTAGGCGGCACACTTGATGTCTCTTCTGATGATATTACAAATGTTCTTGCACTAGCCCAATATGGAAACCAAGCTCTCTCTTCATCTGCACTGTACGTCCAGTAGCCTTCACCTGCCGGAGGTTCATAAGCATACGGCTGAGGGTCTGATATCTGAGATTCTGCTGCGGTATCGGTTTGGCTATATGCAATTACTTGCTCTGCAATGTAGGTTCCCCAGTCTATAGAATTTGTAATTACTTCTACACTTAAACCTTCTTGAAGTCTAGTTTCTTGAGCATTTTTATGTTGGCCAATTTTCACATCTATATCAGATTCCACATTATACATGAAGTGATCAAAAACTGTTGCATAACAAGCATTTAAAGCTACATTGATGTCTAGATTATTTGGACGCTCGCTTAGATTGATAGCTAATCCATCAAGATTATTTACGTTAGACTGGTTTCCATCTACATCTGCAACTGCTACCTCATATGCTGCTAAGTGTATATAAGCCAAAGATCTTGCTGTGGCAACAGGTCTCATACCATAGGCATATTGATCTATTTCTAACCAAAGCGTATTCCAGTCGGTAATGAGCTGTGTGGTTGGGTCTGTAACTATTATTGAAGTATCAATAATATCAGATACTACTACATTTTGATTGAGACTCACATCATCTACATCATCTTGACAAGATTGAAGTAAGAAGACAACAAGGAGTCCTAGTAGTAAAGAATTAATTTGTGGGATTCTCATAATGAATTACTTAAGTGGTGCAGTGCATAGCTAATAACGAACAACTTAGCTGCAAAATACTATTAATAGGCTAGAAATAAATTTTTGTTTCTTCAAATGATAGTCGGATTTCATTTATCAATATTAAATATTCTAAGCACAATAAAAAAAGCCTTAAAAATCTAAATGTCAACAAATTATCCCAGCAAGTAAATATACAAGTACTAAAATTTAAATCTAACCAAAACGTCGACGAAATACACTTATCATCTACAAAATACACAATTTAACATTTTTATTAACATTTATCCTTGGTTTTTTTCTAGTTTAGCAGCTTCTAAAAATAAACCCCTAACGAATTAAGGCATCCCAAATTCCTTAATTGACTTAAACCTACTATTGTTATGAAGCAAACCTACTTAAAGGTTGTTATCCTCATTTTTGTATTTGTATTTGGTGTTATTACTACCTCGCGTGGGCAAGTAAACCTATCACAAGCTGCAAATCACAACCACACTTCTTTCAATTCTGATGGTATCGTGAAGCGTGTTATCATAAAAACAAAAAATCCAGAGACGTTAAAACTATTGTATACGAAAGGTTTTGACTTTACTTGTGGTAGTAAAGGTGTTACTACAGGAATACAGTTAGATTTAAATGACAATGAAATTCATATTCTAAATGAATTGAATATTCCTTATCATATTACAATTGATAATTTAACAGAGTACATAAGCGAACGAAATGATCGCAACCTACCTCAAGCTAAAACAGAATTACAAAGACTTAAGAGTATAAGTTTAGGAAAGTCCCCTAGCCCAATTACAGATTTAGATCAGAATACGAGATCCTTTAGTCAAAGCTCAGAAAGTGTTCCTAGCGCCATTCAATATGATGACTGTAGCGAAGTTGACTGGACCCCACAAAACTTTACGCTAGGTTCTATGGGAGGGGCTTACAACTACCAAGAGATTTTAGATCAATTGGCTTTAATGCAGCAAATGTATCCTGATATTATTTCAGTGGTTAAAGATGCTTCTCCAACTAACCAAAAGACACATGGATATACCGGAACAAACCCAGATATAGCTCCACAAACTATGTGGTATGTAAAAATATCTGATAATCCTGACACAGATGAAGCTGGTGAACCTCAATCATTAATTACGGGAGCAGCTCACGCAAGAGAAGTAAGTAGTGTGATGAACATCATCTACTACATGTGGTATATTTTAGAAAACTATAATGTCGACCCGCTTATCACGAATATGATTAATAATCAGGAGCTTTATTTTATACCTGTTATAAATCCTGACGGTTATATCTATAATGGTATTCAAGCTCCTAACGGTGGAGGAAACCAAAGAAAGAATCTTAGACCAGGTACTGGTAATGGACTATACACTCAAGGGGTTGACCTTAACAGAAATTCTCCATACTATTGGGGTATAGATAATGCGGGATCGTCCCCTACGACAACATCTAACACATATAGAGGACCAACTCCAGGCTCTGAACCAGAGACACAAATTATAGCAGATTTTGTACAGTCTAAGGATTTAAAAGTAGCTATTAATCACCACTCTGGACTAAATTCAATTGTAACTTCGTCATATAATGGTAGTACATCTGCAGCACCATCAGGTCGTGAGGATGAGTTCCAAGAACTTATGCAAAATGTGACACATTATAATCGCTACATTCATGGCTCTGCTCCTAATACCCTATACGAAGCAAATGGAGATTTTAATGACTGGATGCTTGGTGGTCCTCCGGTCTCTACTAATCCAGATCAAAATGGCAATGGAACTCCAGATGGAATTATATATACCAATTCAGGCTCTGGAAAGAACATTATTGCATTTACACCAGAAAACGGGGATGAGTTTTCTCCAGACCCTACACATATTGTACCTGTAGCAAAAAGAGCTTTGCGCATGAATTTAATTACAAGTTTATCGGCTGGTAGTTATGCTCAGTTACACGACCTTACTAATACAGACATAAATAGCTCTAATTCTACATTAGACTTTGCCGTTGAATATATAGGACAGACACTTGATAATCTTACGCTCACAGTTACGCCAATTAGCTCAAATATTAGTAGCATAACTCCTTTACCGCTTAATGCATTGAGCAACATGAGTAAGCTAGAACAAAGAGAAGTAAGCTTACCTATTACGCTAAATAATGGTATTCAACCTAACGAACTGATTGAATATGAAGTTACACTAAGTAATAGTAATTATGACATATACAAAGCCGTGTTTCGTAAATATTACAGCCCAAATATTCTTATTGACGCAGACGGTATCTCGAACTGGACTGGTAACTGGGTAAATTATACTAATGGATATAATGGTAGTACTAATGCTATTTCTATAGTACCTAGCGGATCTTATGGTAATAACCAAGTTCGTACAACCACCCTAAACACGGCACAAAATTTTGATAACTCAGAAGGCTACATAATACAATTTAATGCTTTTTGGGATATAGAACGCAACTTTGATTTAGTACAACTAGAAGCATCTACAGACGGAACTAACTGGATAGCATTATGTGGTAAGTACAATAAGCCTGCTGCACCTACATCTGTAAATAATCATTTCAACAATACTAAAGGAGGACCAGGAAATCCTAGTAATCATCAAGAATCAAATGGAACTTACGTGTATGATGGTGATCAGATTGTTAATGGTGTAAACAAGTGGATACGAGAAGAAATATTTATTGATTTTGAAAATAACACGACATTATTAGGTCAGACGGGAGTGCAACTCCGCTTTAGATTTGATAGTGATGTGAGTAATATACGTGATGGATATAACACAGATTTCGTAGGTTTCATTTTTGATGATTTCAAAATTTTATCTTTAGACGCATATGCTCCTGAGCTATGTAGGAATACCGCTATCTCAAGTTTCCCTTACAACGAAAGTTTTGAATCTGGACTAGGCGTATGGTCGCAAGATCAAGGTGATGATGGTGAGTGGTCTAGAAATTCTGGTGGTACTCCTTCTGGAACTACGGGTCCAAACGGAGCGAATAATGGAACTTTTTATCTATACACTGAAGCTACTGAAGATCCTGATGCTGCTGGAGAAAACCTAGGTAATAGCGCAACCGCAATACTTACAAGTCCTTGCTTTGACTTATTTAATGCTTCTAGCGCTACTTTTAATTTTGATTATCACATGTTTGGTGATACGATGGGAAATTTAATTGTGGAAGTGCTCGATGATGAAAACTTCACATGGAATCCTTTATTTACTCAAAACGGAAGTACTGGAAGTGCACAAAACCAATGGAGTTCAGAGAGTGCAGATTTGACAGCTTACTTAAATAAAACTATTAAAATAAGATTTGTAGGAACTACTGGTAACGGCTTTAGTAGTGATATGGCTATTGATAATATAGAACTGCTAGCAACGATAGAGGATCCGGACTCGGTACCTCCTACAGCTATGTGTCAAAACATCACAGCATCTTTAGGGGCAGATGGCACTGTTACTATACTCGCATCTCAAATAGATAATGGATCCACAGATGATGGTACTATTGCTAGTTTGACTTTAGATATTGATACGTTTGATTGTTCAAATGTTGGGGTAAATACAGTTACACTTACTGTGACAGATACTGGAAATAATACAGATACTTGTACGGCAACCGTAACTATTGAACCATATACAACCGCTCCAGATGATTTGGCTATTTCAAATATAGAAATCACTACTGCAAGCGTAAGTTGGAATGCCGCAGCAAGTGGAGATTATAGTTTACGCTTTCGCGAAAGCGGAACTACAGCCTATACGACGCAAGCTGTTTCTACAAACACATTTGAACTAGCAAATCTAGAACCTGAAACTACTTATGAAATCCAAGTTAGCGCAGTATGTTCTGGCGCAGCAAATTCACCATATAGTAGCGTTGTAGAATTTACTACAAAACCATTGTGCGATGCAATTACAACAGTCCCTTACACCGAAAATTTTACAGCAGACTTTGGGATTTTTGAACAAATAGATGGTGATGATGGTGATTGGTTGAGAAATAATGATGTAACTCCAACAGGAGATACTGGACCAGGAACAGGAGCAGGTAATTTACTAATAGATGGTGATGATTATCTGTATGTAGAGGCATCTGCACCCGCTACAACAGTTGGAGGTATTAATCAAGGTAATACTGCCATATTACAATCACAGTGTTTAGACCTCACAGATTATACTATCGCAAGTTTAGTTTTTAACTATCATATGAGAACAGCAGGTACTTTCTCTCAAAGACCAATATTGGACATTTTTGTAAGTGAAGATGGAGGAGAAACCTTTAGTGCGGCAGTTACTCAATTAGAAGGTGTTGATGGAACAGGCTGGAGAGAAGAGACTATTGACTTATCATCATTTTCAGGAAAAAATATCAAACTTAGGTTTGTAGGTACTACAGGAGTAGGAAGTTTTCAAGGAGATATAGCTATAGATAATTTACGCTTTACCGCTTCAAACACAACCTACATCTACGACACAGGAGCGTGGACACCACAAGATCCAAGTGGTATTGCTACAAGTAATGACAATATCGAAGTACGTTCTGGAGCTCCTACCCTATCGGCAAATACAGTAGTAAATAATGTAACAATACTTGCTGGCGCAACATTAAATCTAGCAGCTACTACGCTGGATATAAACGGTGACCTCACTAATTCTGGTGACATCTCTGGAGCAAGTGGGATGCTATTAATGTCAGGAAGTTCTCCTCAGGAAATTTCTGGTAATGCAATTGAAATTGCAAACTTAGTAATTGATAATAGTGACACCACTCAAGGTGTTACCTTAAGCACGGCAGTTTCTGTAAATAAATTGTTAACGCTAACTGATGGTACGCTTAATACAGGAAATACACTTACATTATTGAGTAATGCTACAAGAACCGCAATGATTGATATAATTACGGGTGGGACTATCTCTGGTAATGTAACGACTGAACGATACATTCCTGCAAGAAGGGCTTTTAGATTACTTTCTAGTCCTGTAACCACAACTACAAGTATCAATACAAACTGGCAAGAAGGGGTCAATAACACAGGCACCTCTTTCCCTACCGACAATGTGAATCCTAACCCAGGTTATGGTACTCATATCTCAGGTTCCTTAACGGGTGAAAATGGTTTTGATGCTACTGCTTCTGGAAATGGTTCTATCTTTAAATTAGATAACGCCTCACAGTCATGGGAAAATGTTACAAACACAGATGTAACTACCTTGAGTGCTGGTGAACCTTTTAGACTTCTAGTAAGAGGTGATCGTAGTGTCAATGTCACAAGTAATGCGGCCACTCCTACTGCTACCACATTAAGAGCGACAGGAACTGTCGCTACGTCTCCGGTAAGTGTTACTGGCAGTACACTTAACCACAATGCGGGAGCTTTTAACTTTATAGGAAATCCATATCAGGCTTCTTTAAACATAAACACCGTACTTTCAGCTTCTACAAATGTGAGAACTGGAGAGATTTGGGTATGGGATGCTACTCTAGGTTCGAGAGGACAATATGTAACTGTTCTTCTAGACGGAAGTGGTTCTAGTAATGGAGCAAATTCTAAAGACTACCATTTCATACAACCTGGTCAAGCTATTTTTACAGCAACAGATGCTACTGTTACAGATAGTAGTACTGAGATTGTCTTTAACGAGACAGATAAAGTTCCTGGTAATGAAGTACCGCTCTATAGTAATTCATCAAACGCTATTGCCACATCACCACACCTTATAGGTAGATTGTATAGAAGTGAACACTATGGTGAAGAAATAGGCTTACAAGATAACTTTGTCATCCTTTATGGTGATAGCTACAGTAACGACGTAACATCAGAAGATGTTTCAAAGTTCTTTAATATTGATGAGAACATGGGTGTTTTAAAAGATGGCGGACTCCTAAGCATTGATAAAGTAGCTATGCCTACAGAAGATGATCAGATACAACTTTACAATGCACTGTATCGCACTAGTAATTACACATTAGATCTTGACGTCTATGGATTAAATGAGGTAGAAACATATCTTAAGGACAACCACACAGGTGAGACTACTTTACTAGAAGAAGGATTAAACACTATCGCTTTTACTGTTGATAACAACATTGAGACAAGTGTAGATACAAATCGTTTTGAAATTGTCTACCAGCGCGAAGTATTATCAACTACAAATGAAGAAGTGATTGATTTTACTATGTATCCTAATCCTATCACAAATGGAAGATTAACCATTACATCTACAGCATTTTCAGGAAGTGATGTAGATGTGGTAATCACAAATTTACTAGGACAAACAGTAATGAGTAAGCCAGCTTTATTCAACGGTAATAAGGCGGTAATTCATGATCTTAACCAACTAAGTAGTGGCATGTATATACTATCTATTAATGGTGAAAATATCAAGGTATCTCATAAAATTGTTATCCAATAAACTAATAAAATTCATATGACTACATATAAAAAATACATATTGACAACACTCCTTCTCTTATTTATGAGCGCAGGAGTCCAAGCCCAGATCAGCTTTGCAAATGATGTAAACGACGAAGCTCCCGCTGCACCTATAGATGGATTTATAGTAATAGGCCTCGCTGCAGGGGCATATCTAGGTTTAAAAAAACGAGCGCAGTCAGAAAAATAATTATTTAGTGTTAATTCAAGGCTTAAAGAGCATCCTAATTTTGGATGCTCTTTTTGTTTTTAGTGGTTACGCTTTCGCGAAAATTTAAAGCACAATGAGAAGTAAAAACACCTAAATAAATGACTTCACTCCACAAATACTACTAGTCAAATAATTGACAATTCAATAATTAGCATTCAACAAAAAGACAAAAATCATCGACGAAATACACAGTGTTGTGAAAAAATACAAGTACCACACTCACTTTTTCTTCAAAAAACATCGATGAAATACACAAATAGCAGCCCAATTACACATTTTTAGCACTTTTACTATTGAAAATCTAGTTTTTTTCATAATTTAGCCGTCCCAACTCACTATAAAACCCACCCCAACGGTTTTATAGCGACAAATCTGACAAAATGAAAAACCCCTCAATTGGTCGAGTACTACTTCTCGCCTCCGTAATTTTGGTTATTACACAATCTGTATCATCCATTAGCGCGCAAACCGTTTTATTTAACGCAGACTTCTCAAATACAACTGGTGACAATGCGTGGACCCAGAGCATCAATACTAATGGCTCGTTTAATATAGGAGGTTTTGCTATCAATGATCAATATCCTTCATATGCAAACAATGCTCTTTTTGCGTTAGAAAGTCCTGTAATTGACTTAACTGGTTATGTAAATTTAACTCTCGACTTAAATCACTTTTATAAAACTGAACGTTTTAGAGATGGAATTCAATTACAGTATCGCATAAATGGAGGCACTTGGTCTGTCCTAGGAACTGCAGCTAGTGGCTTTTATAATGATACAGATGTAGATGGCATAGCAGATAATACCGATGGATGGTCTGGCGATAACACACCTACAGGTGGTGATGCCTTCACTAATGCTCCTACGCTAAATCTTAGCGCATTTGACACTAATTTTAATAACGCAGCAAATATTCAAATTCGAGTAGTTTTTGGAAGTGATAATATTGGTGATGTTTTGACTGATAATAATGGGGCTGCTATTGACAATGTAATCATCAGGGGGTTACCTGCAACTAATTGCATTGATGCAACGTTATATACGGAAAGCTTTGAAACTGGTTTTGGTAGATGGTCACAAACTGCCGCAGATAATTTTGACTGGTCTATAGGTTCTGGGAATACTCCAACGAATAATACCGGTCCATCTACCGCATCAGACGGCAATCAATATGCTTATATAGAAGCTAGTAATTCAAGTACGGGTTCAGTAGCCCGATTAATTTCAGATTGTATTGACCTTACTAATTACACCTCTGCCCTTTTTGAATTTGACTATCATATGCATGGTAATAATGGATCACTTAATTTAGATATAAGTACAAATGGAGGAGGTTCTTGGTCAAATTTATTTTCTAGAAATGGAGAACAGCAGTCGGATGAAACATCTCCTTGGTTAACAGAAACAATTAGCCTTAATGCCTACTTGGGCTCCGTAGTTTACTTTCGCTTCTCTGCCACAGACGGTACTGGAAGTAACAACAGATCGGACACGGCGATAGATGCAATATCAATCACTGGGATTAACGGTCCTACACCAGACATTAGTCTATCGGGTAATTCAGTAATTATATCAGATGGTGATACTATTCCAACGCTGGCAGACAACACAAATTTCGGAACAACAACTGTAGGAGCACCTATCTCTAAGATATTTAGAATTTCAAATACAGGAGTTGCGGATTTAATTTTAGCGGGAACACCAACAATAGTCGCTGCTGGCACTCCTGGATTTAATTACTTCACTATAACACAGTCACCTGCAACAACAATAATTCCAGGAGGTAATACTACTTTTGAAATCACCTATAACCCGTTACTTACAGGAATACATAATGCAGAAATATTAATTGCTTCTAATGATCCAGACGAGAACCCTTTTAATTTTGTGATATCTGGCACTACATTGGATGTAGAACCTGAGATTGTTCTGTCAGGTGATGGAATAGAAATAAGTAATAATGATATTACTCCATCCTTAACAGATAACACCAATTTTGGAAGTGTTGAGCTTGGTTATTCTGTAACAAAAACATTTGTAATTGAAAATGAAGGAATTAACGATTTACTACTCACTGGAGGCAGCCCATACATAGATATTGTGGGAGCTGGTGCTTCTAGGTTTCAGGTATCTCTTATTCCAAACAATACGATAGCTGGTGGAAATTTTGTCACATTTCAAATTAAATATACTCCAGATGCTCTAATCACACACCTTGCAACTGTTAGGATTCAAAACAATGACACAGATGAAGGGCTATATTTATTCAATATTCAAGGAGCTGGTATAGTAAATAATAATCTTGATTACACCATCTACTATGAAAATTTTGATACGGATGATGGCAATTGGACGGCTAGTTCAACTTCAGGATCAATCTGGAGATACGGATCAAACAGTGTAGAATTAGGTGCCGAAGGTGACTATTGGTATACAGATAATTATGATAACTACGCAAACAATACAAGAACCTACGTAACAAGTCCTCCTATATCACTAAATGGATATTCAAATGTTCGCTTTTTATTAGATATGAGAATTAATACTAATGATGATCAAGATGATGGTATGCAGGTACAATATCGTCTCAACGGAGCAGGCGCCTGGAGTACATTAGGTGATAATACAGATACATCAAACTGGTATAATGATGCCGAGGTTCGTGCTATAGGAATAAATCAAAATGGCTGGTCAGGTGACAATGCATCAGATCCGGTTGATGGTAGATCAGATTTCACGCAACAATTTGTAGATCTACCTAGTAACACAATTGGACAATCCATTGAGTTTCGTATCTACTTTGCATCAGACGCTGGAACTACAGATGATGGGGCAAATTTTGACAATGTATTTTTAATTGGTACTCAAAATAATCCAGATCCAGATCCAGTAATTGCACCAGGAGCTGTTACTCCTAATATGAGTTTATGGCTTAAAGCAAACGACATCGACGCAGTGTCAAGTGGTGACTTACTTAACGTATGGCAAGACAGAGCTCGTGATAATGACGCTTATACTGCAGAACTCGCACCACCAACATATCATAACAGTGCAGCAATAAATGCTAATTACAACCCTCTAGTTGAGTTTGAAACAACCGCTAATCAAGTTTTAAAAGGTAAAGGTGGATTTGACACATCAGATTATTGGGTGGTGTTACGAACACCCCAACTTAATGAATCTGGTGTAATAGAGGGCGTACTATCTGGACGTATAGAAAGAGGTGCATTTGCAAATGATGGAACTGGTTTATGGGTTAATCCAGGTTCTGAAAGATTCAACAATCAAGATAACCTCGTAAGTCATATGATAGGAGCAACTCCTCAAAATACATCTGCCGCAGATGGTAGTAATTATGGAAGAGCTTATGTAAGTACTGCAGATGAAATGAATAGCGAACTTATCATACTAAATGTGAAAGCAAGTAGTGACGGACTTACCAGTGAAATTTACAAAAACGGTGTTCGTATTGACAATTATACTGGAACATATTCTGTAAGTGGTAACGACATGCCATACTCAGAAGTAACAAATAGCCAGTTCAATTTAGGAGTAGGAAGAATCACGCTAGTAGGTCATGCTTTCCAATCATTTTTTGAAGGGCAAATCACAGAATTTATTAGTTATAGATTACCAAATTCGCTATTCGACCAAAAGCGAATCCAATCATACTTAGCCATTAAAAATGGTATTACACTTCACTCTGTTACAAGTGACCCTACTAACGATGATGCAAATCCTGGTAATGAAAATTACGTAGATAGCGCTGGAAATATTATTTGGAACACAGTAAATAATAGTGGTTTTACACATGATATTGCAGGTATAGGAAGAGATGATGCAAGTGGTTTAAATCAAAAGCAATCAATCTCGAGCCATATTGATGGAGCGATTACAATGGGAATCGAAACTATTTACGATACAAATAGCGATCACATTAATTCTGCTTCAGCGACTATAGATGACAAAAACTTTTTAATCTGGGGTAACAACAATGCTTCTCTTTCTGCAGCCTCACCTATCGCCGTTGATATGAGTTTAAACATTCCAGGATTATCCACAAATGTGAATTTTATCTCTATAAATCGTACTTGGAAAGTTGTAGAAACTGGTAATTTAAGTACTGTAAAAGTATCTTTAGAAGAATCCCTATTGTCAGCAACAATTACCCCTCCAGGAAATTTCTTTATGTTTATTTCAGACTCTCCTACGTTTGACCCAACGTCAGACTACCGTATAATGACATCTAACGGTACAAAGCTAGAAACTACATATGACTTTACAGGTGAAAAATACATCACATTCGGTTATGCACCAGAATATATATACGAGCGATCAATCACCTTTGATGGTACTAGAGATTACATGGATGCAGATGATGTTGCAGATCTTACTGGGCCTTTTACAATATCAACTTGGGTGAAACGTGGCGCAAATGCAAATAACAGCGATATCATTTCGAAAAGAAATATCGGTCCTTATTCAGAAGGATATGCGCTTTTACTTAATAATGCCTCAAGACCTCGCATCGTATGGAAAAATGCCGCTGGAACTAATGAAGCTCTAAATGCTTCTATTGCGCTACCTCAAGATGAATGGCACCATGTTGCTGTGATATATGATGGAAATAGAGCTACATTTTATATTGATGGTATAGAGGATACTTCTGCAATACGCAATAACCCTGTAAGTTCAAGCCAACACTTTATGGTTGCTGCTGCAAACTATCAAAACCCTACAAGATTTTTTGATGGAACTATAGATGAGGTAAGAGTATGGAACCAAGCACTATCGCAAGGGCAGTTGCAATTCATCATGAATCAAGAAATTGAGAAATTTACCGATGACTCTGTAAATGGTAAAATCATACCTCAAAATATTTCTAAAAATGAAGTAGCCACAATCCCTTGGGCAGATCTTGAAATGTATTTACCTATGAATAAATACACTTTTACAAACGTGAAAGACGAGTCTGACAATAATTATGTAGCGGCTATAAAAAATCTACAAACTGTAGATTTCCAAACGGCTCCCCTACCTTATGTTTCAACTGCAGATGGCGTTTGGGCAAATACTAACACTTGGACTAATGGGGCTACCCAGGCACTACCAGGTGCACCATCATTAGTTGATGGAACGCAAACCATTGATTGGAATATTGTTCAAATAGCACACAACGTTTCTACAGCCTCAAATAACACGGTTCTAGCACTTGATGTAAATACAGTCACAGCCGAGTTAACCGTAGGAAATGATAGTAAGATGGAAGTATCTCACTATTTAAGATTAGACGGTGTCATGGATCTCGTAGGTGAATCTCAATTGATACAGACAGAAAATAGTGATCTGGCAGCTACTAGCGCTGGAAGACTAGAAAGAGATCAGCAAGGGACTTCAGACACGTATTCATATAATATCTGGTCATCACCTGTAGGACCTATAAATATAACAGATATAAACGAAGTGCACACTGTTGCCTCTATCATGAATGATGGAACTGATGAAAATAATCCACAATCACTTAACTTCAGTACAGGGTATAATGGAGCAAATACTTCACCTAAAACGGTAAGTGCTTACTGGCTGTTTACCTATAGAAATGACCCTGCTGATACTTATAGTGCTTATGAGCAAATAGGTCCTTATGGATCGTTAGAAACAGGTGACGGATTCACTATGAAAGGACCAGGTAGCGGCGGAATCACAGATCCTCAAAACTATGTTTTTATTGGTAAGCCTAACAATGGTACAGATGCAGCATCAATTGATAAATTAATAAATGCAGGTAATGACTTCATGATGGGTAATCCTTTCCCTTCTGCTCTTGATGCAAATAAATTTATTAATGATAATCCACACTTAACGGGTACATTATCATTCTGGGAACACTGGGGTGGTGGTAATCACTTCTTAGCAGACTATGAAGCTGGATATGCACTCTATACGCTCAGTGGAGGTACTCCTGCAGTAAGTCACCCTGCTCAAAACACAAGCGGTGTAGGTACTAAAACTCCTACTCAATTTATAGCCGTAGGTCAAGGATTCTTTGTAAGAGCAGCAACTACCGGAACTACTAGTTTTAATAATACACAACGTGTGTTTGCAAAAGAAGCATCTTCTGGTTCATTTTTCTTTAATGGTGAAACAACACAATCAGAAAGTGCGCTTAACGCAGAGGATGATATTGTACAACATGAGGACCTAAGAGAAAAATTTAGAATAGGGTTCGACTCTCCTAGTGCGTATCACAGACAGCTTTTAATGACTATCGATGAGAATACGACTTTTGGTTATGACAGAGCTTATGATGCGATTATAGATAACCACCCACAAGAAGATATGATGTGGATGCTAGATGATGAGAAAGCCATAATTCTAGGAGTTCCGGCTATTGAGAATGATAGAAAGTTCCCTTTACGTATTGGTTTACCTATGGATGGCGAAATCTCTATTGGTGTAGATGCACTTGAAAATGTAAATACAGAAAACACAACTGTATATGTATTTGATGCCTTACAAGATACCTACACAGACATCACGACTGATGAGAAATTCACTTTAACGCTAGAAGCTGGGACTTACTTAGATAGGTTCTATATCGTCTTTGAAAAAACTGCAGAAGCCGAAGAAGAGACTGAGGATACTACAGAAGACACAGATGAACAAGAAGAAGATGAGCAAGATATCGAAGTGGTAGATACAGAGACTATTGATGAAGCTGAGGAATCAGATAACCTGAGTATCTACTTCAACAGCCAGTCTCATAATATTATAATTAATAAAAGAGTAGATTATGACGTTAAGTCAGTACAGCTATTCACTATGCTAGGACAGCTTATTAAAGAGTGGACACCAGATAGTGAAACGTCAAGAATAGAGTTACCAGTACAAGACGTAAGTACGGGTGCTTACATTATCAAAGTCCAGAAATTACAAACTACATACACTCAAAAATTAATTATTCACTAACATCGCCCCAAATCGCAACGTTGACAAAACCTCCTCTTTCTGGAGGTTTTTGTTTTTTATACGCTTTCGCGAAAGCGTACTACAACACTTTAAATTTTAAGAAAATACTAACATACTTGCATGTAAGTTTAATAAGCTTTGCAAGACAACATTTACTTAATAACCTAACCACATTATGAAATATTCATTTCTTACCATAGCAGCAAGTGCACTGCTTACAATCACTTCTTGTAAACAAGAAAACACAACTGCTACGCCTACACCAGAAGTAGCTACTGTAAATAAAAACCTTGCAAAAGTTGAAACTTCATGGATCACCGAACGTGTGGCCAAAACTGAAAAAAGACTAAATAGTACTGAAGCCGGAAAGATTGTATGGCAATCTATGGAAGCTCATGGCGGATTGCAACGCTTTTTTGAAAACGGACCACTTTCTTTTCGTTTTGATTATGTCCCATTAGATGGAAGTACTCGTCGCTATACAGATGAGACACTAGACACGTGGAATAACAAAGCAGTACACTGGAGTCCAGAAGATACCACGCAACGTTTTGGATGGGATGGAGAAAAGGCTTGGAAGCAAGTATCAGACTCAACAGCATTTCCTTTTGACATGCGTTTTTGGGCACTGACACCTTATTACCTCGCTGGCTCACCTTTTATTTTAGATGGCGAAGGAGTTAACCTTGAAAAACTAGAAGATAAAACGTTTAAGGATAATAACTACGACGTCGTTAAAATTACCTTTAGTGAAGGTACTGGCGACGCTCCAGATGATTACTACATTATTTATGTAGGTAAAGAAGATCATAAGGTAGCTGTTGTACGTTACATCGTGTCATATCCTAAATATTTCCCTAACGGCGGCGCTGCTCCAGAAAAACTTATGGAAGTTCAAGGAACAACTATCGTAAATGGCATTGAACTACCATCAGGTTTCCACACACACTGGTTAACAGAAGATGAAGAAGCTGGAGAACATATAACTACTATCACAATAGACAACATCCGTTTTAATCCAGAGATAGAAAAAAGCTACTTCGACATTCCTGAAGGTGCAACTATTATTGAATAAATAAACACGTTTTCGCGAAAGCGAAATAAAAAGTTAAAGCCAACTCGCTATCGCGTGTTGGCTTTTTTTATTTAACATAAAACTCCTTAATAGCTGTTAAGAAACCTAACTTCTTGTTAAAAGCAATACCTATTGAAATCCAAGTCATCTTTTTGTCCGTAAAACTACCTCAACTTGATATAGAACCTTGATTCAAAACATATGGACATTAAAAACAACCTTCCAGAAGAATTAGCATCAACTGCTACCAAGAAAGATTCAATTGCAAAAAAAATAGCTGTAAATCCTTGGGGAACCACTGTACTCATTACAACATTCTTACTCCTAGTCATATCTGCTTATATAGCATATATGTTGCGTTATGATTTTTCTCAACTAGATTTTGAACGTAAAAGTACTGTCTTTGGCTATGCATTTATGACGGTGGCCTCCATATTTCTTGCCTATAAAAGTGCTTTCTTCTTATATACACTTTACAACTATTTCCGTTACAAACCCGTAGCATCTGTTACAGACGAAGAGTTGCCTACAGTAACTGTGATTGTACCTGCTTATAACGAAGGCAAACAAGTATATGCAACACTCCAAAGTCTTGCTGCTAGTGATTATCCAGTAGAAAAAATCCAACTATTATCTATAGATGATGGTAGCCAAGATGATACATGGCACTGGATGCAAGTCGCCAAAAAAGAACTAGGTAATCGTGTTTCTATATGCCAGCAACCTAAAAACATGGGGAAACGTCACGCCTTATATCGTGGCTTTCATGAAGGAACTGGCGAAGTTTTCATCACTGTAGACAGTGATTCTATTGTAACTCCAGACACGCTTAGAAATTTAGTTAGTCCATTTATTGATAATGAAGATTGTGGTGCTGTAGCAGGTAACATAAGAGTATTGAACAATGAGAAGGCATTATTACCAAAAATGCTTGACGTGAGTTTTGTACTTAGTTTTGAGTTTGTACGATCTGCAGAGAGTAATCTTAACTCTGTATTATGTACTCCTGGCGCACTAGCTGCTTATAGAAGAGATGCTGTTTTTGCTTGTCTAGAAGAATGGATTGATCAAACGTTCATGGGGAAACCATCAGATATAGGTGAAGATCGCGCGATGACAAATATGATTCTTAGCCAAGGTAAACATGTACTTTTCCAGAAAAATGCATATGCTTACACTAACGTACCAGAAAACTATAAAGGACTTTATAAAATGTTCATTAGATGGGGAAGAAGTAACGTACGTGAGAACATCGCAATGGCAAAATATGTATTTACAGACTTTAGAGAAGGCTCAAAAACCGGTACAAGATTACTCTTTTTAAGTCAGTCACTTCAAATTATAATGACGTACCCTTTCCTTGCTTTTATGTTATTTTTTATAGCAACTCATCCAGTTCTTTTCATAACATCTACATTGGTAAGCATCCTTGTTTTATCTACATTCCCTGCACTATTTTACGGCAAAAAATATAATATCGCAGAGTCTTTTTATGCATACTCATACAGTTTATTTTACACATTTGGATTATTCTGGATTACTCCATATGCCATCGCAACTGCAGGTAAAAGTGGCTGGTTAACACGTAGCTTACCACAAGCAGCATAATTGACTATAATAAATAAGAAAAGCTCAAATTCATCAACTGAATTTGAGCTTTTTGTTTTCAAACGGCTTGCTACGCTTTCGCGAAAATATGATTACCCTTAAACAAGCAGTTGAAACAATTCTGGTTTATCATTAAGGTACTCACCATAGAATTTACGCGCATGCATTCTATCGAGAAGCGGCTGTAAATCTTTTGAAGATTTTATTTCTAGACCTACGATTGCTGGCCCCTGTTCCCTACTCGTCTTTTTAGAATATTCAAAATAAGTGATATCGTCTGTGGGGCCAAGCACCTCAGCCACAAACTCTTTTAAAGCTCCCGCTCGCTGCGGAAACTTCACAATAAAATAATGCTTTAAGCCTTGATGCAATAGCGCGCGCTCCTTGATTTCGGCGGTACGGGTGATGTCATTATTGCTTCCACTTACGATGCAAGCGATATTTTTACCTTTTATTTCTTCAGCAAATTGATCTAATACAGCAAGCGTCATTGCGCCCGCTGGTTCTGCTACAATAGCATCTCTATTATATAAATCGAGAATAGTTTGGCATATCTTACCTTCAGAAACGGTAACTACCCTATCTACAAACTGTTGTACAATAGCAAAATTGCGATCGCCTACCCGTTGTACTGCTGCACCATCAACAAATTTATCAATCTCATCTAGCGTAGTATTTTCCTTTTGAGAGAGCGAAGTGAGCATCGCAGGAGCTCCTGCAGGTTCTACTCCTATAATCTTCGTTTTAGGTGATAGGTGATGAAAAACGCTAGACAATCCAGCTATCAATCCTCCCCCACCTACAGGAACAAAAACATAATCTAGCGGCTGCTCAGACTGCGTTAACATCTCTAAGCCTACAGTCGCCTGACCTTCTATTATTTTTTCGTCATCAAAGGGATGTACAAACGTCTTCCCTTCTGTGGTACAAACTTGGCTGGCTCGAGCAAAAGCATCATCAAAAGTATCACCTTCTAGCACAACATTAATCCACTCTCCACCAAACATTTCTACTTGCTCCACCTTTTGATTAGGTGTAGTAGAAGGCATAAAGATGGTGCCATGAATACTTAAACGTGAGCATGACAAAGCTACGCCCTGCGCATGATTACCAGCACTAGCACATACAATGCCTACTTCTTTTTGTTTATCTGTAAGCGTGCTTATCTTATTATAAGCCCCTCTTATTTTATAACTGCGCACTTGCTGTAGGTCTTCACGCTTTAAAAAAACTTCTGCATCAAACTTCGTTGAGTATGTAAAGCTGCGCATGAATGGTGTTTTTATGGCAACCTTCTTTACTCTATTTGCTGCATCAGTAATTGACTTTAACGTGGGAATAAATATTGTTGTTGCTACTGCCATTTACACATAGTATCCATACTTGTTATTTTGAAATTTATTACACCCTAACCTTTTGCAGATTAATAATGCATCTCTTCTGTTTAAGCTGTTTTCACTTTCTTCATTGCGACCATAGCTCTTCGTAGTGTCGCTCCTATTTCCTCAACAGGATGATTGCGTATCGCGTCATTTACCGCAATTAATTCTTGATTATCAACATCATTTTCTTTCGCGAAAGCGGAACCTATAATATTAGTATCCACCTTCTTCATAAAGTCGGTTAATAACGGTTTACAAGCATGATCAAAAAGATAGCAACCATACTCTGCTGTGTCAGAAATGATACGATTCATCTCAAAAAGTTTCTTTCTAGCGATGGTATTTGCAATAAGTGGCGTTTCATGAAGCGATTCATAATACGCACTTTCCTCTATAATTCCGGCAGCGGTCATGGTTTCAAAAGCGAGCTCCACTCCTGCCTTAACCATCGCTACCATAAGCACTCCGTGATCAAAATATTCTTGCTCCGTAATCTCTGCGGTGGTGATTTCTTGTTTTTCAAAAGCGGTTTCTCCAGTGGCAGCTCTCCATTTATGAAGATTCTTATCATCTGCAGCCCAGTCTTCCATCATGGTTTTTGAGAAGTGACCAGAGATAATATCATCCATATGCTTTTCAAATAGTGGACGCATAATTTCTTTTAATTCCTCTGCTAGTTGAAAGGCTTTAATTTTAGACGGATTATTAAGGCGATCCATCATGGTTGTGATTCCGCCGTGTTTCAAGGCTTCTGTGATGGTTTCCCATCCATACTGAATTAGTTTTCCAGCATATGCAGGGTCAATTCCCTTTGCTACCATTTTATCAAAACATAGAATAGACCCTGTTTGTAGCACTCCACAAAGAATGGTTTGCTCACCCATAAGATCAGACTTCACTTCTGCTACAAAAGAAGACTCTAGAACACCTGCTCTGTGTCCTCCTGTCGCTGCTGCATAGGCTTTTGCTTGCGCTAGCCCCTTCTCTTCTGGATCATTATTAGGGTGTACTGCAATTAAGGTAGGTACTCCAAAACCTCTTTTATATTCTTCTCTCACCTCAGAGCCAGGACACTTAGGTGCCACCATGATTACCGTGAGATCCTCACGAATCTGCATCCCTTCCTCCACAATATTAAATCCGTGAGAATAAGCTAGTGTAGCTCCTTTTTTCATTAAAGGCATCACTGCTTTTACAACAGATGTATGCTGTTTATCTGGTGTTAAGTTGAGCACTAAATCTGCGCTTGGGATTAACTCTTGATACGTTCCTACTGTAAACCCATTAGAACTCGCATTTACAAAAGATGGACGTTTATCTGTAATCGCTCCCTCACGTAATGCATAAGAAATATCACAACCGCTATCACGCATATTAAGACCCTGATTAAGACCTTGCGCGCCGCAACCTACAATCACAATCTTCTTGCCTTTTATAGCAGCGATTCCATCTTGAAATTCGCTTGCGTCCATAAAGCGGCATTTCCCTAGTTGTGCCAGTTGATCTCTAAGTGGCAATGTGTTGAAGTAGTTCATTCTAATTAATTTTCGGTAAAGACGGTGGTTAGAAATACGCCTTTATAGTGATTAGTTATTTTTTTTTTAGACTATGTACTTGAGGGGTTACGCTTTCGCGAAAGCGGCCTCCTGCTCATTTCTTATTTGTTGCAATAATGAAGAGATAGGCATCTCTGTCTTAGTTACTGCAATTCTACCCGAACGAGTAAACTGCATGATACCAAAAGGTTTCAACTCACGATGCACCAAATCAATCTCAGACCTACGACCTGACTTTTCTAGCACAAAGAAATCTCTATTTACAGTGACTATGCGCGCGTGGCTATCTTTTATAATATTCTGAATTTGAGGCTCTTCAAAAAGCAACTCAGATTTGATTTTAAAAAGTGCGCTTTCTGTAAAAATGGTCTCCTCATCGGTATGATAAAAAGCTTTGATAACCTCAACCTGACGTTCTATCTGACCTTTGATTTTCTCCATTTGATGTTCTGTAATATTTACTACTAGTGTAAACTTAAAGACATCATCTATCTCACTCTCTGAAGCAGAAAGACTCTCAATATTAATCTTACGACGTTGAAATATAGCAGAGATCCGATTAAGTAACCCAATGTTATTCTCACTATAAATTGTTACCGTATATGTTGTTATTTGCTCACTCATAGATGTTGAGTTTAAGTACTAATTATTTTATTGTAGCAAAACCGTTTAGGCTGTTCTATATAATCGATGATATTACTATGCTAAGCGTATATCTGATACTGATGCTCCTGTAGGAATCATAGGGAATACATTGTCCTCTTTTTCTACCATTACTTCTAGAAAGAAACTATTTTTTGAAGCAATCATACGAGTAATAGCATCTTCTAGTGTGCTTCTGTCGGTGACTTTCTGAGCTTCAATATCGTAAGCCTCTGCTATCTTACAGAAGTTAGGATTCTTCATCTCTGTACTAGCATAGCGCTTGTCAAAAAACAATTGTTGCCACTGGCGCACCATTCCTAAAAATTCATTATTGAGCACAACAATCTTTACTGCAGCTCCAGTTTGAAAAATAGTGCCAAGCTCTTGTATGGTCATCTGGTAACCACCATCACCTATAATCGCTACTACTTCGCGATCTGGCGCTCCCATCTTAGCTCCTATTGCTGCAGGAAGAGCAAAGCCCATCGTCCCTAAACCTCCAGAAGTAATATTACTCTTAGATTTTTTAAAATTTGCATAGCGTATACCTACCATCTGATGCTGACCAACATCTGTTACTATAATGGCGTCGCCATTTGTTTTAGTATTGATAAGCTCTATGACCTCCCCCATGGTCAATCCTTCCTTTGTGGGGTGAATGTCGTTCTTTATGACTTTATCAAATTCTATATCATAATGGTCTTTAAATTTTTGATGCCACGCGGTATGTTCTTTCTTTTCTATAAGCGGTAATATGCGTTCAAGCGTGTCTTTAGAATTACCTAATACTGGTATATCTGCTGTTACATTTTTATTAATCTCGGCTGGATCTATTTCAAAATGAATCACCTTAGCCTGCTTTGCATAGCTTTCAAGATTGCCTGTAACACGATCATCAAAACGCATCCCAATGGCAATCAATACATCACATTGATTAGTAAGTACATTAGGCCCATAATTGCCATGCATTCCCACCATACCCACATTAAGCGGATGATCTGTACGAATTGCAGATACCCCAAGGATTGTCCACGCAGCTGGGATTCCAGATTTTTCAATAAAGGCCTTAAAAGCCTCTTCTGCCTCACCAAGAATAACACCTTGCCCCCATACAATCATGGGTTGTTTTGCATTATTAATAGCCTCTGCAGCTGCTTGTAATTGTTCTTCCTTTACTTCTGGAACTGGCACATAACTACGTATATGTTCGCATTTTTCATAAGAAAATTCAAATTCTTCGAACTGTGCATCCTTTGTGATATCAATTAATACAGGCCCTGGACGCCCAGAACGCGCTATATAAAAAGCTTTTGCTAGTACTTCTGGGATTTCCTTAGCACTTGTAATTTGATGATTCCACTTTGTAACGGGTGTAGAAATCCCTATAATATCGGTTTCTTGAAAGGCATCACTTCCTAATAGGTGTGAGCCTACTTGCCCAGTAATACAAACCATAGGCGTACTATCTATCTGAGCATCTGCAATACCTGTAATTAGGTTTGTGGCTCCTGGTCCTGAAGTCGCAATAGCAACGCCTACTTTCCCGGTTGCTCTAGCAAATCCTTGTGCAGCATGAGTAGCTCCTTGCTCATGACGTGTGAGTACGTGATGTATCTTATCTTGATGTATATGTAACTGATCATAAAATGGCATAATCGCCCCTCCGGGATATCCATAAATTAAATCTGCTCCCTCTGCCAGTAAACAGTGAATTAATGCCTCGCTACCGCTCATAGTGGTAGTTGTCTTTGATGGATTATGTATGGTTTTTGTCTCCATATACAGGTATTTATGTGGCATTTTTTAAAACGTGCCCTTGTTTATTATCTTCTTAACGATGTAAACTCTTTCAGTACCTTTTGCGCTGTACAAAAGGAAAAACTCAAAAGTGATTCTTTATTTTTTTTAGAATTCATCGGTAACACAGCCCTCGCTTGCAGAGGAAACCATTCTTGCATATTTGTAGAGCGATCCTCTTTGTACCTTAAGTGGTGGAGCAATCCAGTTTGTCTTACGGCTTGCCAGTTCTTCCTCGCTTATCTCCATATTTATGGTGTTATTTTCTGCATCAATCACAATGATATCTCCATCTTGTATGAGCGCAATACCACCACCGGTTTGTGCTTCGGGAGTAATATGCCCCACTACAAAACCGTGTGTTCCTCCAGAAAATCGTCCATCTGTAATAAGTGCTACGTCTTTACCAAATCCTGCACCCATAATTGCTGCTGTAGGCTTGAGCATTTCTGGCATTCCTGGACCACCTTGCGGCCCTTCATATCGTATTACTACAACATCTCCTTTCTTCACCTTACCTGCACCTATACCTGCGTTTGCCTCATACTCACCATTAAATACACGTGCGCTTCCGCGAAAATGTAATCCTTCCTTCCCAGTAATCTTTGCAACCGAACCTTCGCTTGCTATATTTCCATAAAGTATACGGATGTGCCCTGTAGCTTTTATAGGATTCTCTACGGTATGAATTACATCTTGATGTGCTTTTAGATGGTCAACCTCAGCAAGGTTTTCCGCAATGGTTTTACCTGTTACCGTCATGCAGTCTCCATGAAGCATTCCTTGATCTAGCATATATTTTAACACTCCAGGAACACCACCTACGTTGTGAAGATCTTCCATTAAGTATTTTCCAGAAGGTTTTAAATCTGCTAGAAATGGCGTTGTATCACTTATCTTCTGAAAATCTTCAAGTTTAAAATCGATTTGTGCTGCTTTTGCGATTGCAAGAAAATGCAATACCGCATTTGTAGATCCGCCTAAAACGGTTACTAGTTTTACTGCGTTTTCTAATGACTTACGCGTCACAATATCTGAAGGCTTAATATCTTTTTCAATCAAGTTTCTCAGGGCAGCTCCTACTCTAGCGCACTCTGCTGTTTTATTTGGAGAAACTGCTGGGTTTGAACTTGTATATGGTAAGCTCATTCCTAAAGCTTCTATAGCAGAAGCCATTGTATTTGCAGTATACATACCACCACATGCTCCTGCTCCTGGACATGCTTTTTTTACTACTGTCTTAAATTCTTTCTCGCTTATGGTTCCTGCAACTTTCTCTCCCCATGCTTCAAAAGCAGATACCACATCTAGCTTCTTATCTTCATGACAGCCAGGCGCTATAGTTCCTCCATAAACAAGTATGGAAGGTCTATCTAAGCGTAGTTGCGCCATTAAAGCGCCAGGCATATTTTTATCACATCCCACCACCGTAATAAGCGCATCATAAGACATAGCTTGCACTACCGTTTCCATAGAATCGGCTATGATGTCACGAGAAGGTAGAGAGTATCGCATACCAGGAGTTCCCATCGATATACCATCACTTACACCTATTGTATTGTAAATCAGTCCTACTAAATCAGATGTCTGTACACCCTTTTTAATATCGACAGCGAGCTTATTTAAATGCATATTACATGGATTACCTTCGTAACCTGTACTAGCAATACCAACAAGTGGTTTTTTAAAATCATCATCTGTGAGGCCTATTGCGTGAAGCATGGCCTGTGCTGCTGGCTGCGTAGGGTCTTGAGTGACCGCTTTACTGTATTTATTGAGTTCTTTCAAATGTATGGTGTGTTTGGAATGGTTAAAATTATTATTCTAATATCAACTAGGCAGTTTATAATAATAAAGCTGCCGATAACCAACTTAACACATTTACACTCAAATGACTGAATAACAATTACTTGATTAAATTAAAAACATACTTCTATAAGAATATACCGCCTTATTTAATAAAGAAACAGCGTTATATAATTCATACTTAACAAACTAAAAAGAGCTCAATTCTTCACCTTTTGAATTAATAACAACATCCTTAGGCAATACTTTATATTAAATCTTTCAGAAAATCACCAAGGCTCCCTTAATAAGTCCCTATTTTTGGTAAAAACACACTGCCGTGACTATTCCTCAACTACTAGAGACTCAAAGAAATTATTTTGCAACCGGACAAACTAAGAGTATTGCTTTTAGGAAAGATTGTTTGGTACGCTTTCGCGAAAGCATAAAAAACCACGAGCAAGAGATTATCAATGCCCTCACTGCCGATTTTAAAAAACCAGCTTTTGAAAGTGTGGCTACAGAAATCAGTATTGTCATGATGGAACTTAATAAGGCCATTAAAGAAATATGGAAATGGCAAATGCCAAAAAAAGTTTCTTCATCGCTTTTAAATTTTCCATCCAGTGATAAAATTATGTATGAACCTTATGGCACTACACTCGTGATCTCACCGTGGAATTATCCTTTCCAGCTTGCCGTAGGACCGCTAGTGGGCGCAATAGCAGCTGGTAATACGGTTGTGTTAAAACCTAGCGAACTCACTCCTAAAACGTCAGAACTATTAGCTAAGATCATTGCCGAAGTTTTTGATAATGGACACGTAGCAGTTATTCAAGGAGCTAAGGAGGTTGCGCAAGAATTACTTGCACAACGATGGGATTATATCTTCTTTACAGGAAGTGTTCCCGTGGGGAAAATAGTTTACAAAGCAGCTGCAGAGCATCTCACGCCAGTAACTCTTGAGCTAGGTGGAAAAAGTCCGTGTATCGTAGATCAATCTGCCAAAATACAACTAGCAGCAAAGCGAATTGTATGGGGAAAATTTGTTAACGCGGGTCAGACATGTATTGCTCCAGATTATATACTCGTGCATACTTCTGTAAAAGATAAGTTGCTCACCGCACTCGACGTGGAGATCACAAAAGCATATGGCGCAGATCCTGCAGTCTCTCCAGATTTTGCAAGAATCATAAGTGATAAAAACTTTGATAGACTTTCAAGCATGCTTGAAAACGCCACAATATTTAAAGGTGGAAATACAGACAAGGATACACTTTACATTGCTCCTACGGTGCTTGACAGTGTTACTATAAAAGACAAAGCAATGCAGGATGAAATTTTTGGCCCGATTCTCCCGGTACTCACTTATGAAACCAAAGAGGACATTTCCAAAATTATAAATTCCATGGAAAAACCACTGAGCGCTTATGTGTTTTCTGAAAAGCGCTCTTTTAAAAAATGGTTTAATAATAGCTTTTCTTTTGGAGGAGGTGCGATGAATGATACGCTTGTTCATTTTGTAAATGACAAATTACCATTTGGCGGAGTAGGTCACTCAGGAATAGGAAGCTACCACGGCAAAATGTCGTTTTACACCTTTAGTCATGCAAAGGCAATTGTAAGCCGCGCTACATGGATGGATGTCCCAATGCGTTATGCTCCTTATAAAGGTAAAATAAGTGTCTTGAAGAAGTTCATGAAGTGGTTGTAGTATTTTACATACATCAATAAAATAAGGGCATTTACCCCTACTAGAATAATCACTTCCCTAGTACTTTTACGTATGTTCAATTTTCCCCCCACAATAATATTCTTATGGGAAGACCAACAAAAACCGAACGTTTAAAAGAAGCCAGACCAATTATTATGCAATCAACCCTAATTTTTTGCAAACTGAATTTACAAAAAATCTACGCCCGTAGTCGTCGCCTTGAACTTACTCACTGGAATGAAGATCAAGACTACGCAGATTATGTAAACAACCTGTGGACAACAATGATGAAGCACGATGCTATTAAAAAAGATGCTTTAAAGCTTGACGAAATGTTAGGAACAGGAGACGTTGTGCAATTACTAAGTGATATTGTCATGGAGCATAGAAAATCAAGTAACGTTCAATAAAAACTGACTACCCTGTTGCATTTGTGCCAGTTTATTAAAATCACTAGCGACTACTTGTAGTACTCTAGGATATCCTCCTGTAGTCTGACAGTCATTCATTAAAATAATTAATTTACCAGAGGGTGTAAGCTGTACTGTTCCTGGTATAACGGGACTTGTATATATACTTTTTAGAGCATTTGGCAATGTCTCAACAAGTTGTATTGCCATCCTGTTCCATAAGTTTGAAACCGTAAATACATGATCACTTAATTGTTGTTGCTGGTTATAAGTGAGCTTTGAAAACTCAGGACCTTCATAAGTATTAATCGTAGCTACAGATGAATGTATTACCCCAGATTGTGATTGCATCTTGAGATGTGCACCTTTTGATTTGCCATATTTCGAGATACCTAAAGATAGCTCCATCCCTACGGTGAGCTTTCCTTCTGGTGTGAGTGGTAAATACCAGCCTTTACTACCCAGAATTGTTTGAGAATCTATTCCTCCTGCAAATGCGAGATAGCTTCTAGAGCCTCCGCTTATATTAGACATTTTTAATACTTGTTTGGCTTTCGCCAAAACAGGAACGCCTTCCATTACCTGAGCCCCATCTAGCGTAGCTCCTGCATTGCTACCAGTAATTACAAAGTTGACATTATGATTGAATTCTATAGTAGGCCCCAGTAAAGTACACTCCAGCATTGCTGCACCAGGTGTATTATTGAGAATAGCATTTGCAATCATAAAAGCATGTTTATCCATAGCACCACTTTGTGGAACTCCTAGGTGTGCGTAGCTTTTTCTACCATTATCTTGGACAGTTGTATAAAATCCTGGGTGCAGTATGGAAATAGAAGAATTCATAAATTATTAGACGTTGTAATCTCTTCAAAATCAGACTCGCTAATGGCATAAAATTGAATCATATCACCCGCCTTGAACATACTAGGTGTTGCCTTTGTTGCGTCAAATAACGAAATAGGAGTTCTGCCAATGACATGCCAGCCACCAGGACTATCTTGAGGATAAATACCAGTTTGAGTTCCTCCGATGGCAACACTTCCCTTTGGTATTAATCGCGATGGAACAGATTTTCTATCTAGATGTAATCTAGCATCAAGATTTTCTAAATATGGAAAACCCGGAAGAAATCCTAAAAAGTAGATAGGGTACTCTATACTCGTATGAATCTCTATAATCTCAGGTATTGTGCATTTTATTTGGGATGCATATTCCTCTAGGTCTGCAGCATACTTACTACTATAACAGACAGGGATCTTATGTACGACGCTATTATAATCATCGCTAGACACTGGTACATTGAGCGCTGCTGAGACTTGATTAATTAAAGATTCAAGGTTGGTATTTACAGAAATGCAATCTTTAACTAGCAACTCGTTATAAGTGTGCACTACCTCAGCATTGAGCAGCTTTGACAAATCAGCTTTTTTAATGAGCAACCAATTCAAAAGATACTTAGAAGGTTTACTATCTATTTGAATTAACAATGAATAGTCTCCTAACCTACTAATATGAAAATCATACTGCCGCATCACTTTATTAAAATATTCCCTTGAGCAAAAGCATTATGAATTTCTTTTACAATCTGTAATGCATTTTCTGTATCGCCGTGAACGCAAAGTGTGTCTACATCAAAAGGAAGTATAAGATTGTGTACTGTTTTGAGTTGGCGCTCCTTTACCATGCGTAATACGTGAGGTAAGATTGCATTATGAGATGTCAAAACTGCATCTGGTAAACTGCGAGATACTAATGAGTAATCATCATTATAATTTCTATCTGCAAAACCTTCTATGCTTATAGCTAGCTTTGAAACAGCTAGCGATGCGATTACAGAATTATGAGGTACGTAGAGTACAAGACGGTCATCTATCTCAAGTATGGTATCTATGATGAGATGGGCTATTTTTTCATTTTTGGCAGCTTGATTATATAATGCCCCATGAGGTTTTATGTGATGTAAGTGTTGGCCATTTTTTGCAGCTAGTTTAATAAGAAGCTTAATTTGAGAAGTTATTGACTCTTTTAAAAGTTCATGAGAAATAGTCATTGCCTCACGACCAAAATTCTTACGATCTGGGTAACTGGGATGAGCACCAATTTTTACATTAGATATTTTCGCGAAAGCGAGAACTTCCAGCATCGTTGCGGTATCCCCTGCGTGACCACCGCAAGCAATATTACAAGAACTTAAGTACGGCATTAACTGAGCCTCGTTCCCCACACCTTCACCTACATCGCTATTGAGATCTATATGCATCATAACAGTCCAAATACTTTCAAGATAGTGCGCGCACCTAGTACAAAAACGATCAACCAAATAACGATTGAAATTCCATTTTGAAGTGATGAGTTTACATAATTACCTAGTACATCTCGTTTATTTACTATCCAGATTAAATAACCTGCAATTATGGGTAATAACACACCATTTGCTACCTGTGCAAACTGAATGATCTCTACAGGGCTGTACCCTATAGATGAAAAAACAATGCCTAGCATAAGAATTGTAAGCCAGACTGCTCTAAACTTAGCTGATTTAAGATCTCGTTTCCACCCTAAACAACCTTGCACAACATACGCCGCTGCAAGAGGTGCTGTAATAGCAGAGGTTAAGCCGGCTGCTCCTAATCCTAACCCAATAAAATACCTCGCATAATCTCCGAATAGAGGCTCTAGGCTTTGAGCAAGGTCTGCAGCATTTTTTATCTCACTTCCTTGTATGGCTGCTGCACAAATGATGATTGCCATACTGACCAAACCTCCTAAAATCACTGCAACAAAAGTGTCACGACGTGCCGCTGGCAAATCTGATTCATTACGCCACTTCTCACTAACTAATGAGGCATGTAAAAATAAATTATAAGGAACTACCGTAGTACCTACGAGTGCAACTATCGTGAGTAAGCTACCATCTGGAAAAGAAGGAATAAAACTACCTTTTAAAACAGCTAGTATATCTGGCTTTGTCACAAATGCCGTTGTTACAAAAGCTATACTCATGATAATAACAAGTGTAACCAGTATACGCTCTAGCACTTTATAATTTCCAATAAATAGGATGATGCTAGCGAGGATTCCTAGCACTAATGACCAACTATTAATATCCAAAGTACCCAAGCTTAATGAGCTCGAAAAACCGAGTGCTTCTATACCTAGAACGCCTCCACTTATATTACCTGCCTCATATGCTGCATTGCCTATCGCTATAGCGCTAAGCATTAAGATAACGGCAAAGGTTTGTGTAATTTTATTAGATAATGAATCTCTTATAACGCCAGCTAGTCCTTTACCAGATACAAGACCTATGCGAGCTGCCATTTCTTGCAACACTATGGTAGCTATAATGGATAATACCATAGCCCATAGGAGTGTAAATCCATAGGTAGCTCCAGTAATTGTACAAACCGTGACTGTTCCCGGACCTATAAAGGCGGCAGCTACTAATACACCAGGACCTGATAATTTGAATTTATTATTCATCTATTGCACTCAATATGCTATGATTATTTATTTGATAACCACAAAGTACGGAGAACACCTGATATAATAACCTACGGTAATTTATTTTTAAAGAGTACACTAAAGATAGAACCCTCCCCTTTTACACTAGAAACACTTATCTCATCACCCATGTCTTCTATTTGGTTTTTGGTCATAAATAAGCCTAAACCTTTTGCATCTTCATTGCGGTGAAATGTTTTATAAAGCCCAAACAGCTTACCTCCATTTGCATTGAGATCAAGGCCTAATCCATTATCCTCTACAGATAATAACAAGTCATTTATGGAAATCATCTCCGCATTAATTTTTACGATAGACTGCCTATTATTATCACTATACTTAACTGCATTTGATATTAGATTAAACAAAATACTCTCAAGATATGCAGCATTATAAGTAATCTGGATATCATTAGGAATATCACAGATTACAACAACATCTTTCTCAGTTATTTGAGCTTGAAGTGTATTGATTGTTTTATCTATATATTCTCTCAAGAGAATAAGCTTTGGAGTATCTGATAAGTTCCTATTTGAAGAAGCTATATCATTAAGGTTATTAATAGTACCACTTAAACCGTCTGAGATATCATTGAGGTAAGGAGCTAGCTCTTTCTTCTCTTCTGGACTCTCCGCATCATCTATGAGCTGTAGAATACTTTTGAGATTTCCTGCATGTGTTCTTAGGTTATGTGATACGATGAGAGCAAAGTTTTTAAGGCGTCCATTATGACTTTCTATAAGTTTATTCTTGCTAAGAATATCTTCTTCAAACTCCTTCATCGCGGTAATATCAACATGAGTTCCTATCATACGAGATGGCTTTCCATTCTCATCCCACTCTACAGCCTTCCCCTTATCTTGAATCCACTTATATGTCCCGCTTGAAGAAAAAATACGATGTTGCCCTGAATAGTATTTAGTACGTCCCTCAAAGTATGCATTCATATCATCAAAATACATTTGCTTATCATCTGGATGTACTTTATCTGTCCATGTACTATCACTCAGCAACAGTCTATCTCTAGGAATCTCTAGAAATTCTAATGACTTATCTGAATAGTACACTTCATCATTTTGAATATCCCAATCCCAGACACCAATTTCCGAACCTTCAAGAGCAAACTCAAAACGCTCTTTAACACTAAGTAATTCTAACTGAGTATTTTTCATCTCGGTTATATCTGTAGCATAGCCGTGCCAGCTTACAACATCATCAGAAAGATTTTCTGGTGTAGCATGTATATTCACCCATCCATGTATTCCTGATGGTAATAAAAATCTAAATTTTTGAATCCACGGCTCAAACGTCTGCATAGATAGATAAATAGCGTCTAGAACAATTTTTCTATCATCTACATGTATTAATTCTGGAATTACATCCTCATTATCTTGCAAAAACTCTTGAGTAAGGCCGTATAGCGGTTCTGCATTTTGTGTAATAAATGGAAACGTATACTTCTTAGAACGCTTATCAAACTCAATTCTAAAGAAAAAGCCCTCTACTTGATCTAAGAATTTGCTCAAACTATCAAGACTTACTGCATCTTGAGAGCTCTCGTTTAAGGTATTTTTTTTTGACATCATAGTAAAAGGGGCTACTCTAATGGGCAAAGATATTATTTAATAAAAACGGATACACTTACCATTAAGAGAAATTAATTATTTACGTAATTTTATCGATATAACGCATTATTAGCCGATTAAGTGTGTAAATACCTAGATTACAGACCGTATATTATGAAAATTTTAACCTAACCAGCCATCCCGATCTAAACTTCTATATTGTATTGCTTCAGATATATGAGTTCCCGTAACAATAGCAGCACCTTCGAGATCTGCTATCGTTCTTGAAACTTTTAAAATACGATCATAAGCCCTAGCAGATAGATTTAAACGTTCCATCGCAGTTTTTAATAACTCTTTTGATGCATCGTCAAGTGCGCAATATTTTCTTATTTGCTTCACATTCATCTGAGCGTTATAATTGGTTTTTATGCTTTCGCGAAAGCGTTCTACCTGTAATTCTCTCGCTGCCGTTACACGTTTGCGTATATCAACACTTGACTCTGCCTTCGTCTCATCACTAAGCTTTTCAAAAGGAACAGGCGTTACTTCTATATGTATATCAATGCGATCAAGCAGCGGTCCAGATATTTTACTTAAATAGCGCTGCATCTCTGCTGGACTGCTAGTAACTGGAGCGTTAGGATCATTAAAATAACCTCCAGGACTAGGATTCATACTCGCTACGAGCATAAAACTAGAAGGATAGGTAACCGTAAATCGCGCTCTAGATATTGTGACCTCTCTATCTTCTAGTGGCTGTCTCATCACTTCTAATACCGAACGCTTGAATTCTGGTAGTTCATCTAGAAATAAAACACCATTATGAGATAGAGATATCTCACCAGGTTGAGGGTAAGCACCACCGCCCACAAGAGCCACATCACTTATAGTATGGTGCGGACTTCTAAAAGGTCGCTCAGACATGAGACCTTGATGCTCTTTAACTCGTCCTACCACAGAATGAATCTTAGTGGTTTCCAGCGCTTCTCTAAGGGACATGGGAGGTAAAATACTTGGCAGTCTTTTACTAAGCATAGTTTTACCAGATCCTGGTGGCCCTATGAGTATGATATTATGACCTCCCGCAGCTGCAATTTCCATGCAGCGTTTGATAGATTCTTGACCTTTTACATCTGCAAAGTCAAACTCTGGATGCTCAAGATTTTTATAAAACTCCGCTCTAGTATCTATAACGGTAGCTTCAAGAGGTGTTCCTTTATCAAAAAAGGCAATTACTTCGCTTATGTTTTTTACACCATATACATCAAGTCCATCTACAATCGCTGCTTCTTTTGCATTTTGAGCGGGTAAAATAAATCCTTTATACCCTTCTTCTCTTGCTTTTATCGCAATAGGCAAAGCTCCCTTTATAGGCTGTAAACCTCCATCGAGAGAAAGTTCTCCCATAAGGATATACTTCTCTACATCATCTCCTTTAATTTGTTCGGTGGCGATAAGTATACCTGTAGCAAGCGGTAAATCATATGCAGATCCTTCCTTACGTAAATCTGCTGGAGACATATTAAGAATAAGTTTCTTCCCTGGTATTTTGTAGCCATTATTCTGTAATGCTGCTGCAATACGATAGCTGCTTTCCTTGATTGCGTTATCTGGTAGCCCTACTAAGTGGTAGCCTACTCCCTTATCTACATTTACCTCTATTGTAATTGTAGTAGCATCTACCCCAAAAACAGCACTTCCATAAACCTTAGTTAGCATCTAATCAATTGTTTGCATAAATATAGGTAATACTCTGGTAATCAAACCCTACATTTTCAATAAGCTGTATTAGGGGCAAACACCCCTACAGCATCTTGTAAAATCACCCTACTTTTACAATAAATAATAGGATTCTTAATCCATTATAAAAAAACTATACACAACAAGTCATATTAAGAATATCATAATATAGTAGACATTATTTAGGGGTGAAAGGCATCTCTGCACTCGCAAAGGTGCTTTTCTTTTTAAATCATTAAAAATTAACTTTTTACCGAGAAAAGTTATCGCTAACTAGAAAATGTAGGTTATATTTGGCGCACCTAAGAGATTAGGGGACTGTGAGCTATTCATTTAGCTATCATGAATTTAGGGGTGAAAGGCATCCCTGCTTTGCAGGGGTGTTTTTCTTTTTACAACTATATGTCTAGTCCTAAATAACCGATACAGATTATTAAAGGATTAAATTAATTATTTAAAGCTGAACAATGATATCATTGTTCAGCTTTTTTGTTTTGTATTGTTTTCTTGGATCAAGACCAATTGTTGTGTTTATGCAAATATTGTTGTTAATCTATAAAGAAAGAATTCTACATTTTTCACACCTCTAAATTGAGCTCTAAACGCCTTGATTTTCGCATTGAATGATTCTGCTGACGCGTTTGTGCTTCTATTTATAAAGTAGTTTAATATTGATCTATAGTTAAGGCTTATCGTGTTTACGATTGAATTAAATGCTTTGTAACCTGTTTTTTCGACGTCACTGTACCAGTGTGCTAATTTGGTATATGCTGTTTCTATTGATCTTCCTGTATTAAAGATATTTATTAGACCTTGTACTAGATTAAATGCAGTTTTTATATCTGGATATTCCTTGAAGAGAACTTTACTTCTGTGGTGTTGATTTTTTGTCCATTTGCTGGGTGCTTTATAAAGTAGATATCTACTTCTTGCTAAAAGCTGCTTTCTGGTATCACCATTTTCAAAGATTTCAGGTTGATGGGGTGTGTTGTTGACTCGTGCTAGTTTTATGTTTTCATTCTCTAGGTCTATTGCTTCCCATCTATGTTTGACACGAATGTCTTGTAGCGCCTCTAGTGCTAGTTTTTGTACATGGAATCGGTCTGTAACCTGTATAGCTTTCGGGAAACATTTTTTACAAATAGTTTTCATAGTGTTAGCCATATCAAGGGTTATCTCTATTACCTTGGCTCTTTTCTTAGCAGATATTTTCAGCAGTTGTGCTATGATTGGTTCTGCTTTTGTTCCCTTGAAGATGGCAACAATACTGCCTTTCTTTCCTTTGGCTTTTTTATTGGTAATAATCGTATAGAGTTCTCCTTTGGATAATGCGGTCTCGTCTATAGATAAGTAAGGTCCTATATTCTCTGGAAAAATCAGGTACTGTTTTGCGTGCTTCTTTTGATCCCAGTTTTTAAAGTCACTTAGATAATCTTTGTACTGGCGCTGTAGCTTCTTTCCATTAACGCCATAAAAACGCCCGATAGTATGACAGTCCGAGGCTCTAGTATTGACTAATTTCTTTTAAAAAATCAGCAAACTCGGCGGTCATCCGTGTTCCCTGTGCTACTAGGTTCCAGTCTCTTTGAACTATCTCTTTGGTTTGCTTGTCAATCCACCTGCGTCGCTTTACGTGGAGATAAACAGTATTGCCACGTAGAGGAAAATCTTGAATCGTGACCTCTTTGTGAAAACCGTGTGCAATAAGTATGCGGATATATTCTTCTTTTGGAGTCTCGTTACGCTCCTCAAAATAAAGATGCATTACTTCACCATTCTTGGTGTTTCTGACCAGATCGAAGTGGTTAATGAGAAATTCTGGGAGAATGAGTTTTAGTAATTCTAGATAGTTGTCCAAGGCTAGGCTTTATTACAAAAATCTAAAAATTATCCAATTCACACACAACTTTTGAGAATGATCCGTTTTCTTTTTAGGATTTGTTGTTTGTGCATTTGCATTGGAGTTAGCATATGGTTTGATAGATGTGGTCTTCTATTGTTGTAAATAGTTATTGCATTTTTAATGAGTTCTTTTTTTAGACTTAGATCTTTTATATTCTTGGCTATATTGAACTCTTGCTTTAAGATTCCATTGATTCTCTCTGCAATTGCGTTTTCGTAAGGATCATATTTTTCTGTCGTACTAGCTTTTATATCATTTTTCTTTAAGAGTTTTTGATACTCATTAGCGCAATACTGTAGACCTCTATCTGAATGATGTATCAAAGGCCTCGCTTTATATTCTCTACTTTTCACAGCCATATCCAAGGCTAATAACGAACCGTTTAGGGATAAGCTGTTAGACACATTATAACCAACAATTTTCTTAGAATACGCATCTGTAACAAGTGCCAGATATGATGGATTGATTCTAGTTCCAACATAGGTTATATCGCTTACCCAAACAGATTCTGGTTTTTCAATCTCGATGGTGCTTACTAAATTCTTATGCTTTCTAAAACGATGATGCGAGTCTGTTGTAATATGATAGCTCCGCTTAGGTTTTATAAGCATATGATTAGCGCGTAATATTCTAAAGAGTCTATCTCTGCCAACATTTAATACCGATAGCTTTTCTTTAAGAATATAGTACAGTTTACGAGTGCCTAGCTCAGGCATACAGACTCGTATGTCACGAACTAGCACAATAACCTTTTGAGCTATTGACTGTTTATGTACTCTTGATTTAATAGATCTATAGTAAACCTGTCTGTTTACCCCGAGTAAATCACAGGTAGAAACTAACGTTTCTTTGTGTTCTTCTTTAAAGTGGTCGATAACTCGGGTTTGTAATTTTTTCTAATCTGGATATCATATTCCTTCTCAGCCATATCAACAAGCATATCAAAGATAATAACCTTCTTATCTGCTCGTTCGGCAAGATGCTCTGCTCTTGCTTTCTGTTTCTCCAGTAGTTTAACTTTAGCCTCTAGCTCTAATATCTTTTGTTCGGGTGTCTTGTTCACAGTAGTTTGAGATTGGTGTTCCCAATCAAAGTTACCATATTTTCTGAGCCATTCTCGAATTGTAGACTTTGCTTGTATGCCATACTTATGACAGGCTTCTGTTCTACTTAAATGACCTAACTCAATTTCTTCAACGACTTGAAGCTTGAAAGAAATCGAATAATCTTTTTGAGTACGCTTAACGTACCCAGCTTTTACTGAAGTTTTCATTACGCTAAAAATTTAGTGTATCGCTATTTCAGGACGGGACAATACTTATACAAAAAAGCCTGAGAAATTAATTTCTCAGGCTTTTTTTGATTATTGTGATTAGTACTCTTACTTGGTAAGAATATTAAATTCAATTTTTGAAGAGTGGAATACACTATGTGTTTGCTTAGTAAAATCTTCTTCCTTTGCTTCAAAGATATTATCCACATACGTCTGCGGATTTAAATCTATAAGAGGAAACCATGTGCTTTGTATTTGCACTTGCAATTTATGTCCCTTTTTAAACGTGTGAAGCACATCTTGTAGCTTCACAAAAACCTCATCTTTCTCTCCCGCAACAAATGGCTGAGGGCGTTCAAAGCTCTTTCTAAAACGACCGCGCATTACCTCACTACGTACCATCTGGTGATATCCTGCCATCTCTACACCTTCTTCTGTTTCTTGAGTGTTAGGTACATCATCTGGGTATACATCTATAATTTTTACAATCCAATCTGCAGATGTTCCTGTAGTGGCTACATTAAGCTTTGCCATGATATCTCCTACTAGCGTCAAATCATCATCAAGTACCGGTGTTTCATATACCAATACATCCTCACGCGCTGCAGCAAAACGTTGGTCATCAGACATATATTTACGTGGTGTAAATACCATCTTTTTACCCTCTGCATATGGTACTGGGTTTGCTGGATCACTTACAAACTTCTCTGCATCATACTTTGTAGAAGGACTTCCCGTAAGAGCATTGTCTTTTCCTAAAAAGAAAGAAGCTTTCATCGATTTTTTAGGTGGCCATTGCTCAAAAGAGTTCCATTCTTTACTTCCTGAGTCAAAAACGTGTGCTTCTGGTAATCCTGTTGCTTCCCCTTTATCACCTCCTTTTAAAAAGTGATTAAAGAATTTTGTCTCAATATCTCTTTGAAAATAGTCTGAAATATTATCGCCAAAATAAACATTACCCACTGCTTGTCTCGGCTTATTACGAGCCCAGTCTCCATGACTCCATGGTCCAAAAACAACAGTATTATAGTTATTACTACGCTTCTCTATATTCTTGTAAGTTTCCCAAGGTCCATATAAATCTTCGGCATCATAAAGTCCGCCTACGACCATTACAGCAGGCTCTATATTTTCTAAGTGCTGGATAATCCCTCTAGATTCCCAAAATTCATCATAGTTAGGGTGCTCTTTTAATTGCGTCCAGAACTCATTAGTCTCATCGTAATACTTATCTAAGTTCGATAAAGGTCCTGTTTTTAAGAAAAAGTCAAACTGGTCATCACTATCTAAATCTGGAAAATCATACCAAGACTCTGTAGTAGGAGCATCTTTCTGGTAACCAAAAACTGCAGTTGCTCTCCAGTAGCTTAACAAATAAGCTCCATTGTGATGAAAATCATCAAAAAAGAAATCGCCTATACATGCTTGTGGTGATGCCGCTTTTAAAGCTGGATGACCACTTAACAAAGAATAAGTTGCATAAAATCCAGGGTAAGAAATTCCCCATGTCCCTACGTTTCCGTTATTATTCTCTACGTTATTTACTAACCACTCTATCGTATCATAGGTATCACTAGCTTCATCTATTTGGGTTCCTGTTTTATTAGGAATAAATGCCCGCATGTTATCATATTTACCTTCACTCATCCAGCGACCACGCACATCTTGATATACGATAATATTACCCTCCTGCATTAAATAAGCATTAGGAGCTATCGCCGTACGCATTTGCCCTTCGCCATATGGCTTTGAACTGTATGGCGTGCGCTGCATTAAAATAGGATACGATTTTGAGGTATCCTTTGGCGAGTAAATGGTAGTATGAAGATGCACGCCATCTCTCATTTTGATGCGCACTTCTTGTTTGTTATAATGCTCAGAAACTTGATAGGTGGTATCTAAGATAGTTTCTCGTGATTGTGCAGATGACGCTTTCGCGAAAGCAAAAAAGCATACTATACAAAGTAGTTTAAAGGTGTAATTCATTTATTGATTGTTAAAGGTTGTGATGGCAGTTTTAAGCCAGTTTTCATACTTTTTTGCATCAGGAGTATAAGCTACAGGCTTGTTTAATGGTTTTTCATCATGATCCAGCATTACATAATATGGCGCTGCAACAAGATTATAACGCTCTATCTGGAAGTTACTCCACTTGTTACCTACTGTTTTAATGCGACGTCCTGAAGCACTTACTCCCTGCTCGGCTTCTGGAAGCTCTTCTTGAGAATCTCCGTATAAAGATATCAAAACAACATCATTCTTTAAGATATTTAACACGCCCGGTTTAGACCACACTAACTCTTCCATACGACGACAGTTTACACAAGCTTTTCCAGTGAAATCTAGCAGTACAGGTTTTCTCTCTTTACGGGCATACTCCATACCTGCTTCATAATCTGTAAAGGATAATAACCCGTGCGGTCCTATCTCTGCATTTTCTGGAAACTCTGCCGTACTATTAGAGAGTGTAGCCTGCCCTGCTATTCCATAAGGCGACTCGCTATAATTCATAGGCGGTGGGAAACCACTTATGAGTTTGAGTGGCGCACCCCATAATCCAGGAATGAGGTATAAAATGAAAGCAGTAGTAATTATCCCTAGTAGTAATCTGCCCACAGAGATATTCTTTACTTCTGTGTCATGTGATAGTTGAATTTTACCAAATAAATACAATGCTAGCCCAACCATGATTGCAATAAGCAATACTAAAAATACCTCACGCTCTAGATAATGACCATCAATTACCAAATCTGCATTTGATAAAAACTTGAGTGCTAGTCCAAGCTCTAAAAATCCTAAAACTACTTTTACCGTATTGAGCCATCCGCCAGATTTTGGCAAACTATTTAACCACCCTGGAAACATTGCAAATAGTGCAAATGGCAGTGCTATAGCAGTAGAAAAACCAAGCATACTTATTACTGGGGTAATACCACCTTCTGTAATAGATTGTACTAGCGCAACGCCTACTATAGGACCCGTACAGCTGAAGGAAACGATAGCGAGTGCAAGCGCCATAAAAAATATACCTGCAAATCCTCCACGATCTGCTTTGCTGTCTATCTTATTTGCCCATTTTTGAGGAAGCATAATCTCAAAGGCTCCGAAAAATGAAACGGCAAATACTACTAGTAATATAAAGAACACTAGATTAAAAGTAACACTAGTAGAGACCTCAACAATTGCGGTAGCTCCAAAAATACCAGTTACTGTGAGTCCCAGTACTACATATATAATAATGATAGAGATGCCATAAATGATAGCATTACGTATACCGGCAGCTCGAGATTTACTTTGTTTTGTAAAATAGCTCACCGTCATAGGGATCATAGGGAATACACAAGGTGTAAAAAGAGCTGCAAGACCTCCTAGAAAAGATAGAAAAAATGTAGCCCACAAACCTTTGTTACTAGGTCCATTATCGTCTATCACACCTTCCTCTTCTTCTCCTTTATCTTTTTGTGCTGGCGTTGCTCCATATTTTTCAAACTCATTATAATCTGTAAAGGCTTTAACTTTACCCGTTTTGAGGTTGTGAGCAATATAAAAGTCTTGAGGAATACATACTTCTTTACATACCTGATAGTTTATAACCGACTTGACAATGGTAATATCTTTATCTGTTAGCGTAATAGGCATAGATAGCCTAGGACGTTGTCCTGCATATTTAATCACATCCTCTTCAAAAATCTCATCGTAAGCGGTTTTGGTCTCGCTCTCTAGTGCAAATTTCTCACGAGTGATACCTGCATCCTTTTGTAAAAACTCAAAATTAAAAGGAATTCCAGCTGGAGTTTCTTGAGCATAGATGTACCATCCATCCTCTACGGTAGCTTGGTAATGCAAGACATACTCCGTGTCTGACACTTTCTCTACAGATCCTTCCCAGGCTACGGGATCAAGTGTTACTTGAGTGATGCCAAATCCTTGTGCGGCTACTCCGCTAACTATAAATAATAGTAGAGAAGTTGCTATAATGAATGCTTTACGCGTCATATAATTGTAAATTTTATTATTTTTTGTGTAGTATCAACTACTTTAAAACGGTCGTCTGCTCTGTGACCTATCACCCATATTACAGCATTATCAATGCACAAAAGCCAGACCTTTTCTTTTGCTATCAAAGATAACTTTTCATCTTTGAAATACTTACTCAACTTCTTCTTTCCCTTCATCCCATAAGGATAAAAGTAATCACCATCTTGCCACTTTCTAATGGTAAGTGGGTACCCTAGATGCGCTGCATCTACTACTATCTCTTGCTTCGACAAACTAGTTAAAACAGTTCCTTCTCCCACAGACAGTATTCCAAAATCTCCTTCAATACGTTCCTCTCCTTGCTGCCATTGATAAGAACGTGTTGCTTCCTCTTTAATTACAGAAATAATTAACTTATCTCTATCCTTTAATAAGCGATGCGTACTCGACGTAACCTCTTTTCCAGACTGCGCCTGTGGCAACTTATAAATGTCATCCCAAGCAGTAAACCCATAAGGTGATAATAATTGATACAACACGGCTTCCGGCTCTGAATGCTGTTTAAGTGCTACTAGATTTACGACTTCCTCACCATTTGATTCGGTTATAAATTGTTGTCGTAATTGGCCTGTATAAACTTTCAGCAAACGTTCACTTTGTTTTAAGTGCTCCTGCGTATGCTGCAACCCTTTGAGGATATTTGGTTGAGCTTCCTCTAGATTAGGTATTGCATGATGGCGTATATGATTACGCACATAATTATCTGTTGCATTACTGCTATCTTCTCGCCATTGCAAATCTTCTTTTAAAGCATAATTTTTTAGTTGCTTTCGCGAAAATTTGAGCAAAGGGCGCACAATCTCTCCATTTACCACAGGTATTCCTGTGAGTCCTTTTATACCCGTACCACGACCTAAATTAATGAGAAATGTCTCCAAATCATCGTTGAGATGATGAGCAGTTAAAATGAAATCTAAACTTTCGGCAACCGAAAGTTCTTTAAACCACTGATAGCGAAGTTCTCTTGCGGCGATCTGAGTTGATGTCTTGGAAGTTTTCGCGTAAGCAGAAGTATCAAACCCTTTTATATAAATAGGAATGTTGTGAAGCGTACAATAGCTTGTAACAAAAGCTTGATCACCGTCACTCTCTACTCCTCTTAAATTAAAATTACAGTGTGCTACACTTATAGTAAGCCCTGCCTGGCGACATAGCTGTAATAAGAGCATGCTATCAAGCCCGCCACTTACAGTAACGAGTATCTTACTATCAAGAAGAAATGGTAAATCTTGTGCGATATGGTGCTTAAAATCCTCAAGCATCCTTACACATTATACACGACCCTTAAGGGCATTAAATACCCAAGCAATAGCAAAAAAGCCAATACCCACAGATGCAAAACCCCAGCCGGCTACATCAGTATATCTAAAAACGCCTAGAGCAATAAGTCCTAAGCCTACTAAAATCATTATAAAAGTGGCCCAAGCCAGAACGGTATTTTTATTCATACCCATAGTTTAATTTTTAGGGAAAATCTTATTAAATAAGATAAGCTACAAATATCGGTTATTTATTGGAATTTGGGTAGCTGGTAATTTTTACAATTCTCATTTCAAGCTTGTGCTACAATACTTACCTTTATAGACAGAAAAACATTCAAGCACACACACATTTTATGGATTTAAAATTCAATAAAAACGAAGATCATAATAAGCTACTTCTTTCAGAAATGCGCACACGCCTAGGGCAAGTAAAACTAGGTGGCGGCCAGAAAAGAATAGATAAGCATAAAGCAAAAGGTAAAATGACGGCGCGCGAGCGCATTAATTACCTTGTAGATAATCCAGATAAATGTATCGAGATTGCTGCCTTTGCAGGTGATGGTATGTATGAAGAACATGGCGGTTGCCCTTCTGGTGGTGTGGTTGTAAAAATAGGTTACGTATCTGGAAAGCAGTGTCTCATTGTTGCAAACGATGCTACGGTTAAGGCCGGAGCCTGGTTCCCTATCACGGGAAAGAAAAACCTAAGAGCGCAAGAAATTGCTATGGAAAATAAACTACCTATCATCTATCTAGTAGATAGTGCAGGTGTGTATTTACCAATGCAGGATGAGATTTTCCCAGATAAGGAACACTTTGGACGCATTTTCCGTAATAATGCGGTAATGAGCAGTATGGGTATTACACAGATCTCTGCTGTAATGGGAAGTTGTGTTGCCGGTGGTGCATATTTACCTATTATGAGCGACGAAGCGCTTATAGTAGATAAAACTGGAAGTATATTCCTCGCGGGAAGTTACCTTGTAAAAGCTGCAATAGGTGAAAGTATTGATAATGAAACCTTAGGTGGAGCTACTACGCATTGTGAGATCTCTGGCGTTACAGATTACAAATCTAAAGACGATAAAGACGCCCTAGATACCATTAAGAAAATAATGAGTAAGATAGGTGATTATACAAAAGCAGGTTACAATCGTATTGCACCTGCAAAACCTACAAAAGATCCAGAAGAAATTTTTGGCATCCTGCCTGCTTCTCGAGCAGATCAATATGATATGCGAGACATTATAGACAGACTGGTAGACAACTCTGAGTTTGATGAGTACAAGGAGGGCTACGGACAATCTATACTTACGGGCTATGCTCGCATTAATGGATGGGCAGTGGGTATTGTCGCAAATCAGCGCAAGCTTGTAAAAACTAAAAAAGGTGAAATGCAGTTTGGCGGAGTAATTTACTCCGACAGTGCAGATAAGGCTACACGCTTTATAGCCAACTGTAACCAGAAAAAAATACCGCTTGTATTCTTACAAGATGTTACTGGCTTTATGGTAGGTAGTAAAAGTGAGCACGGTGGTATTATTAAAGACGGAGCAAAAATGGTAAATGCTGTCTCAAACTCGGTGGTGCCTAAGTTTACGATTATTATAGGAAATTCTTACGGAGCAGGAAACTATGCAATGTGCGGTAAAGCTTATGACCCAAGACTCATAGTAGCCTGGCCAAGTGCAGAGCTTGCAGTAATGTCTGGTAATAGTGCTGCAAAAGTATTACTACAGATAGAAACTGCTTCGCTCAAAAAACAAGGAAAAGAAATTACACCAGAGGTAGAAAAAGAACTTTTTGACCGTATTAAGTCACGTTATGATGATCAAGTATCACCATACTACGCAGCATCAAGAATCTGGACAGATGGCATCATAGATCCACGAGACACCCGTAAATGGATCTCCATGGGTATCGAAGCTGCAGACCACGCTCCTATCGAGAAGCCTTTTAATCTTGGGGTGATCCAAGTATAATTGAACAGACGATATTAGATAAAAAGCTAGATCATTTATTAAGTTAAATGATCTAGCTTTTTTTATGTCTTACAGTATTAATTCTTCAGTTGGCCAACTTTAGAAAATAGCGATCAATATTTCTATTCTTTCAAAGCCTTAAAATATCTCCTCGCTTCCTTCATTACTCTTGGCGCGAGATAAAGCGTTGCAATCATTGTAGGGATTGCCATGATGGCAAAAAAGCCGTCTATCAAGTTAATCATCATACTAAGTGATGTGGTAGCACCTATCAAGATACTTGCGATATAAGCGATGTTATAATACTTCTTGTTATGCGCTCCAAAAAGGAAGCTCAAACACTTCGTTCCATAATAACTATAAGAGAAAAGCGATGAGATACTAAACACGGCGATACATAACAATAATACGTATTTCCCTGCGGGTGATAACGCTTTCGCGAAAGCAGATGCCGTAAGCGTAACACCATTTGCATCACTGGTTTGCCATACATCTGTCACTAAGATTGCAAGCGCCGTAAGTGTACACACCACAATGGTATCAATTGCTGGACCGAGCATTGCCACAAGTCCTTCACGGATAGGCTCTGCAGTTTTTGCGGCGCCGTGCGCCATAGGTGCTGTACCTACTCCTGCCTCGTTTGAGAACGCTCCACGTTTTATACCTAATAGAATCAATCCACCTACCACGCCACCCAGCAGTTTATCTCCCGTATAAAAATCGGCAGAGAAGGCGTCTGTAAATATGAGACCTAGATACTTAGGTACTACATCTATGTTTACAAAGAGTATTGCCATTACCGCTACAAAGTAAATAAGTACCATCGCCGGTACCAGTCTTGACGCAGTTTTAGAAATACGATCGAGTCCGCCTAGTATGACAACTGCCGTAATAGCAACAAGCACGAGCCCGATAATCAAGTTAGAGGTGAAACCCACCTCAACACCCTGCGGAACCAGTAATATATCATTTACCGCCTGTGTGAGTTGGTTTACATTAAAAACCGGCAATGCTCCCACGAGTCCCGCAATACTAAAGATTACGGCAAGTGGTTTCCAAGCCTTACCCATTCCTTCTGTGATAAAATACATAGGCCCTCCTTGCGTTTTACCCTCGCTATCTTTACCGCGGTACATAATAGCAAGTGAACCTGTAAAAAATTTTGTCCCCATCCCCACTATTGCACTCATCCACATCCAGAATACAGCACCTGGACCTCCTATAGCAATTGCTACTGCTACACCGGCGATGTTACCCATACCCACAGTTGCACTAAGCGCTGTAGTGAGTGCTTGAAAGTGTGTGATCTCTCCTTCGTCGTTTTCTCCATCATATTTCCCTCGCAGTACTGCAACGGCATGACCTAGATATCTAAACGGTAAAAACCGAGAGTAGATGAGCAAAAACAGACCGCCACCTATAAGTAAGCATACGAGCGGGATTCCCCACATAGCGCTAGAAAAATCTGCTATAAGCTCATTAGCCTGATCGTAAAATGATGGTTGTGATTGCATACAAAGTCTATTTATATGGTGAAGTAACAAAAATTAAGAGCAGTTTACCAAAACGTTCACATATATTTTTGAACAGTCATTTGTTTTCGTTACTAAATTTACTCTTATGACACTCACCGCCAGCCAAATCGAGAACATCCTGAGAAATCCTGAGGAAACTGCAGCAGCAGCAAATCTTATTTATGTCTCTGATGCAGACCTCAACATAAGAAGGAAGAAGAAGAAGAAAAACTTTCATTATTATTTCAATGATAAGCCTCTTGAGGACAAAAAAGAATTAGAGCGCATCAATAATCTTGTGATACCGCCTAACTGGGAGAAAGTGCGCATTGCCTATCCTCCTAACGGGCACTTACAAGTGGTAGGGCGCGATGCTAAAAACAGAAAAGTATACCGCTATCACGATCTGTGGTCAAAAATTAGAAACCAAACTAAGTTTTATAAACTAGCCAATTTCGGAAACGCACTACCTAATTTACGAGAACGCATAGATCAAGACCTAGATGCTCCAGATATGTCTAAGCGCAAAGTACTTGCACTTGTGTTGAGACTTATGGAAGAGACTCACATACGCATAGGTAACGACTATTACGCAAAGCGCAATAAAACCTATGGTCTCTCTACCTTACGCACCAGACACGTGACGACTACTAAGGAAAAAATCCGCTTTGAATTTGTGGGTAAAAAAGGCAAAAAGCACGATATCACGCTACGTAATAAGAAACTAGCAAAGCTTGTAAACCGTTGTGAGGAAATACCTGGCTGGGAGTTATTTCAATTTTATGATGCAAATGGTGAAAAGCACCGCGTAGATAGCACAATGGTAAACGATTACATACACGAGCTAAGTGGCGCCTTATTTTCGGCAAAAGATTTTAGAACTTGGGGAGCTACAAAAACCTTTTTTGAGACGGTGCATGATTTAGGATATACAGATAATGAGAAAGAAAATAAATCTAACGTGCTCAAGGGTTTTGATGCCGCGGCAGAGGCCCTAGGCAACACACGCAATGTATGTCGAAAGTACTATGTGCATCCTCAAATAGTAGATGCCTACGAGTCTGGATCTATCGTAGCTGAATTTAAAAAAGTAGATGCTCATCAAGGGGCAAGATCATTTTTTACAGAAACTGAGGAGGTATTACTGCAAATGATTTCAAAGTTTGAATTAGATTTTAGTAAGTGATATAAGTTCGCTTTCGCGAAAGCGTAACACAAAAAAAGCCCCTTCGTAACGAAAGGGCTTTTAAGGTTTTTAGAATGCTATGCTATTACTTTGCAAGGTATGCGAGCACGTTCTTCTCGATACGCTCTTGAATATTTGAGGTATCCGCTTTCGCGAAAGCGTCACCCGTAATATTCTCATACAACTCAATATATCTTTCTGATACAGTCTCAATGTACTCGTCTGTCATCTCAGGCACCGTCTGTCCTTCTAAACCTTGAAAGTCATTTGAGATAAGCCACTGTCTCACAAACTCTTTTGAAAGTTGTTTTTGGGCTTCGCCAGCTGCTTGATGCTCCTCATAACCTTCTGCATAGAAGTAACGAGAAGAATCTGGTGTATGTATTTCATCTATGAGAACAATCTCACCATCTGCTGTTTTTCCAAATTCATACTTTGTATCTACAAGAATAAGCCCTCTAGATGCTGCTATCTCACTTCCTCTTTGAAAAAGCTTGCGTGTGTAATCTTCTAGCACCAAGTAATCCTCTTCTGAAACGATGTTCTTTTTAATAATATCTTCCCTTGAGATATCCTCATCGTGATCACCCATCTCTGCCTTAGTGGCTGGTGTAATAATAGGAGCTGGAAAAGCATCATTTTCTTTCATTCCCTCTGGCATCGCAACACCACAAAGTATTCTCCTACCCGCTTTATACTCTCTAGCTGCGTGCCCAGACATATAACCACGTATCACCATCTCCACCTTAAAAGGCTCACATCGCTTCCCTATTGCCACATTAGGATCTGGAGTAGCCACGAGCCAGTTAGGCACGAGGTCTTCTGTGTCCTTCATCATTTTAGTAGCAATCTGATTTAAGATTTGTCCTTTAAAAGGAATTCCTTTAGGCATTACAACATCAAAGGCGCTTAACCTATCTGTTGCAACCATAAGTAATAAATCATCTTCGAGTGTGTAGACTTCTCTTACTTTACCCTTATAGATAGATTTCTGACCAGGGAAGTTAAAATTAGTGTCTGTAATAGTGTTCACTATAGGTTGGTTTGAACGGTTGTATTAATCCTTTTGAGGTATTCATACAACACGATTAGTTATTTTTCAAAAGTAAAATTCTAAATGCTTAATAAAGCACTCTGCCTAATAAATATTAGTCATTTCTATTTTCTATCTCTCTATATGCTGCAATCATTTTCTTTACTAGGGGATGGCGTACTACATCTTTATCATCTAGGTAAACCATACCAACTCCTTCAACGGTTTTGAGAATAAGTAGCGCTTCTTTAAGACCACTAGTAACTCTCCTAGGTAAATCTATCTGTCCTGGATCTCCAGTAATCATAAATTTTGCATTACGTCCCATACGAGTAAGGAACATTTTCATTTGAGCGTGCGTTGTATTCTGCGCTTCGTCAAGTATTACAAAGGCATTATCTAAAGTACGACCACGCATAAATGCCATAGGAGCAATCTGTATGACTCCTTTCTCAATAAACGTTTCTAGTTTTTCATGAGGAATCATATCCCGTAGCGCATCATATAGCGGCTGCATATATGGATCTAGCTTTTCCTTAAGATCACCTGGTAAAAAACCTAGGTTTTCACCAGCTTCAACCGCTGGACGTGTGAGAATAATTTTTTTTACTCTCTTTTCTTTGAGAGCTTGTACGGCTAGAGCAACACCTATATATGTTTTTCCAGTACCCGCTGGGCCTATGGCAAATGTTAAGTCATTCTTCTTTGCGAGCTCTACTAGTTTACGCTGGTTTGCAGTTTGCGGCTTTATAAGTTTACCACTTACACCATGTACAAGTGTGTCACCACTTTCTACCGGGGTTTCATAATCTGCTTTACTTACACTAGTGAGTACACGCTCTATAGAATTCTCATCAAGCTTATTGTATTTCCCAAAATGCTCCATAAGCATCGTCATACGCCTATCAAACTCTTCGAGGAGATCCTCATCACCATAAGCTTTGATTTTGTTACCTCTAGCAACAATTTTAAGCTTTGGATAATACTGTTTTAAAAGTTCGATATTTGAGTTACGCTGACCGAAAAATTCGCGCGGATTGATTTCTGAGAGTTCTAAGATTAATTCGTTCAAAAGGCAGAGAGATTATGTGAGATACGTCCGTAAAATATTTTAGCTTTGTTTACTACTAAAATACGTCTTTTTTAACCATCAATTGCAAGACACACGCTTTTCTAAGTTAAGAAATAATGAACATTTTTAGTTTATAACTATATTAGATTTATATACTTTCTAGTAAGCACACACTCATAACTCGATGAAAATAATCACTCTTACTACAGACTTTGGAGAGAAAGATCCTTTTGCAGGCGCTGTAAAGGGTGCTATTTATTCAGAGTTAGAAGAAGTGCGCATTGTAGACATCTCGCATAATGTATCTCCCTTTCATCTTATGGAAGCAGCCTATATTATTCAGAATGCTTATCAAAATTTTCCAAAGGGAACTATACATGTTATAGGAGTAGATAGTGAACTCACTCCTGAGACAAATCATATCGCTGTAAAGCTAGACGGTCATTATTTTATATGTGCAAATAATGGTATTATTTCTCTCCTCACTAAGGATATTATACCTGAAGAAAAGGTAGAAATAAACATTCACGACCGCACACAAACTAACTTTACTGTTCTTGATGTATTTGTAAAAACTGCATGTCATATTGCACGTGGTGGAACCTTAGGAGTTATAGGTAAAAACATAGAAACTATAAGACAACTTACGGGAATCTCACCAGTAATAAATACCTCACGAAATCAAATTTCTGGAAATGTCATTTACATAGACAACTATGGAAATGTGATAAGCAATATCACAAAAAAGCTATTTGATGAGGTAGGTAAGGGTCGAGATTACAGACTTCAAGCGAGAGGTGCCGACATTTCAAAAATTCATAATCAGTACAGTGATGCCATTAACTTTACGATTGACAAATCTAAACGTGAAGAAGAAGGTAAAAAGCTAGCTGTATTTAATTCTGGCGGATATGTGGAACTTGCCATTTATAAAAGCAATCCCAGTACTGTAGGAAGTGCTGCTAGCTTATTTGGCCTCAATTATAGAGATACTGTGATGATTAATTTTATAGATAAATGATTGTAAGACTTGTAAAATTACGCTTTCGCGAAAGCGAGATACCAGCTTTTCTAGCTAATTTTGAGAAGGTAAAAGAAAAAATTAGAGCCTCTAATGGATGTTTATATTTAGAGCTACTACGTGGTGAAGATGATCCCTGTATTTTCTTTACTCACAGTCACTGGATATCTGACGAAGCGCTACAGAATTATCGTAACTCAGAACTTTTTAAAGGTATCTGGGCACAAACGAAAACTAAGTTTAGTGCAAAGCCTGAAGCTTGGACTACTTCATCTCTAGAAAAACTACTTTAAATCTCTGGATTTCGTCTCAAAGAGGAAGGACTAATTCCATATTTTTCTTTAAATATTTTTGAAAAATAACTCCTACTAGACAAGCCAAGTGCATACACTACTTCAGATACATTTTTATCTTCTGAGGTGAGCATAGTCAAAGCTCTCTTAAGTCTAAACTCCTTGATATAATCATTTACGGTCATACCATAATTGCGCTTAAATCCATCTTGTAATCGGTAGGTCTCGATGCCTACCACTTCGGCGATTTCTGGAATGGTTACAAGCTCAGATATATGATTTTCTATATATTGAACAGCAGCTGCAATATTGTCTAGATCTGATAACCTAAGCGTCGTGCGCTTGTTACCTTCGAGTGAGTCTTCTTTGAATAACTTAAGCATTAATGAGGTGCACTCTAATGCCTTTGCTCCAAGATAATTTGTTCTTACCAGACCTTCATCATCATTGGTCAAGATATCATCTATGATATCTGAAATTTGTAAACTGTAATATCCTTTGTAGCACACTTGGGTCAGTGCATTAACATCTGCAAAGAGCGGATAATAGACTTCATCTACCTTTGATAAATCGTAGGAAAGCTGTTCTTGGAATTTTGCTTTATTGAGCTCTAAATAACAAATAATTGCAGGCTTTTCCTTTTTGATAATGTAGACTTGATCCTCATTATACCTAGGCGCTGCGATAAGATGCTCTGCTCTTCTAATAGCCATTTCTTCAGAATCTCCTGAAAATTTATGACCCACCTCCCCTTTCATGCAATAAATAAAGCGCAAGGAATTCATTCCGTTATTCTCAAAATAAAGTTCGGTATCGTCTACCATATCACCGTTAATGATATGAAGACCGATACCGTTAGGAAAATTAATGCCTTTTATGAAACCTTTACCTAAATGAGTAGGGATTTGCATTGCAAACTCCCCAAAGTTGTTTGTGTAATTGACCCCAAAAGCATCTGCAATTTCTGGTACAAAGTCGTCTACTTGTTCTATTTTAAGCTTATATGATTTCATATCTCCATTTAATGATTATGAAGGTCTGAAATATATTCTTATAAAAAATAAAACACACTGCATTTAACCCTGCTTTAACCAGAAAGCATAATTATATGTGAATGCTAGATGAGCTCCTTCTTGTAGGCTTTCTTAAACAGCTTAAACGTAGCTTTTGCACTTTTTACAGCAGTTTTAATTTCTTCATAATTAAAGTCTAAAGAATCAACAGCTTCTTTAAATTCATTCCACCTCAACAAACCTTCGTTTACGTCTCCATTAAAAAAATGATGTCTCTCTATGTGAGAGAGATTACTGCAAGATTGAAGCTTCTTACTCATCATTATTCCTCCTATCATAGATCCTTCTATAACGTAAAGTTTTCCCACTAAGGTTGCTTCATCTCTAGCTCCTGATATGCTCATAGGCTCGGGCAGCGGCATACTTGAAAACGCTGTAATATCTTTAGCTAACGCATTCGTCTTTTCATAACCTGCAAATGACTTTAATCCTAGTGGCAACATTTCGTAGCGACCATTTATAAAATCTTCGACAGCTTTATATACTTTAAAATTATGACGTAACAATGTTTCATATTGATTTTGATCAATTGAACCATCCATTATAAAATTAGTTAAGTTGTTTTTTTCTATCGCATCGTGAATTGATGCTGTTCCATTCTTGAGTGCTTCTAAAATCATAGGGATGTTTTTATAAGTAAACTATTCATGTATTAAATTTAACTACGCTTATAACCTAGTTAGTAGAGAATTAACTAACTCATCATAAACTATACCAATTAAATAAAATTAAGCCTGACCTGTAGGTCCAAAATTTAATGGAACAGGTTGTCTCTCATAATCTTTTATAACACCATGTGCATTCTCAAAACGTTTTACGTTTTCTGCAAGTGCCTTAGCAAGTCTTTTAGCATGTTGCGGTGTTAATATGATGCGGCTCTTCACCTTACTTTTAGGCGTACCAGGCATAATATTTACAAAGTCTACTACAAATTCTGAAACAGAATGATTTATTATTGCCAGGTTTGAGTACGTGCCTTGAGCAACAGCCTCATCCAGTTCTATATTTATTTGTTTTTGGTTTTTTTGAGTTTTTTTATCTTCAGCCATGTGGGCGTGTATTATAATGAGAGTAGTACTCTCTATTCGATTGATTTAGTCTTTATTCTACCTTTATAAGGCAGTCTGGAAAGGTAAGAATTGCCTTGCTTTCGCGAAAGCGGAAATCCGCATCACAGTGTTAGAGATTCGTTAATTAAAACTTAATATTTTTATAAAAAATTGACTTTCAAGTATTAAAAAACCCATTCAACTTTGCCGAACGGGTTTTTTAACTTTTTTAGAAATTTGTTTCTTATCAAAAAACTAAGTTGATATACTAGTAATAATTTACGTTTTAATTTTTATGCATCAGACCTATAAGAACCCTCTTTGCTTCTTAGGAGGATATTCTCTTAGTATTACAATGAGCTTTTAATCTTATCAAGATGCTCTCTTATTTTGGCTATCCGCTCTTGATGAGAGATATTTTCTCTATTAATGTCCTCCATATACTCCTTTATATCATTTACAAGATCTGTACTTTGCTTAATACGATTTCTCGTGTTTTGCACAATGACAGGTCTATTTTTAATTTTATCTATATGTGGAGCCAGTTTAGAAGCAAGTACGCTAATGTGTCTTTTTAAAATAAAGCCGTCTGCACCATTTAAAATAGTTTCGGCAGCGAGTTCTTCATCTTGAAGAGTACCTGTTACAAATAAGAAGGTAGCAGTAGGAGACTTACTTCTAGCAACATCTAGCACTTCCATCCCAGTACACGTAGGCAAATTATAATCTGAAATTATAAGCTGCGGATTAAAAGTCTTAATTGCCACTTCAAAATCTGCAAGATTATCAACAACTTGCACTTTATATGCATTATCTAACTTGTGAATTTGCCTTGTGATAAGTGCAGCATCTGAGTCTGTATCTTCTACAAGTAGTATATGTACTTCTGTTGACATAATTATTTATTTAATGTTAACCAATATTTGGCGATAACGGGGATTCGCTCCTTTAGTTCAGCATAATTTTTTGGCTTTTCTAGGTAGCTATTTGCTCCATTGAGATAAGCCTTATCCTTATCACTTATTTGATCTGACGAACTCATCATAACAATAGGTGCATATTTAAATAACTCTATTTTTCTTATTTCCTTTAAGAGGTCTAAACCATTTAATCTAGGCATTTTTATGTCTAATAATATAAGATCAGGTATGCGACTCACATCATCATAAGCTTTAAACCATGATAGAGCTTCTAAGGAATCATCTATAAAGCGAACTTCAACAAGTGGCATTTCTTTATCAAAAATACGACTCATTAATGCACTATCTGTGGCATTATCTTCTACAGATACAATAAGTCCTTTCATTATCTATTGGGTAATTGAAAATAAAATGTGGCTCCATCATCTATCTTGCCCTCTGCCCAAATACGACCTTGATGTTTCTCTACCACACGTTGAGAGATAGCAAGACCTATCCCAGAACCTTCAAACTCGTCCTTTACAAGTCTGTTAAAAACTCCAAAGATTTTTTCATTATACTTATTGTTAAAACCTATCCCATTATCCTTTACATAGTACACCGAAGGAGACTCACTACTATCAAAACCTATTTCTATAATAGGCTTTTCTACCATTTGAGAATACTTAAGGGCATTACCTAGAAGGTTATTAAGCAATTGAAAAATCATCCCTCGATCTCCGAAGGCATCAGGTAGACCTGAATCAATAATAAATTGAGCATCTTTATACTTCACATCTACTTGCAAAAACGCAACTACCTCTTCTACTAAATCTTTCATAGAAAAAACTCCCATAGATATCTGGTTTTTACCTATTCCAGAAAACGCAAGAATATCATCTATAAGCATGTTCATTTTACTTGTAGAGTCTATTATAGTTTGGACAGCTTTTTTACCATATTCATCTAGCGTATCAAAGTAGTCTTCTTTTATAATTTGTGCAAAACCATCTATACCACGCAAAGGAGACCTTAAATCATGAGAAACACTGTAGCTAAAAGATTCTAACTCTTTATAAGCTTCTTTAAGTTTATCGTTAAGGAGTTTCACCTCTTGATACCTACTTATTATAATATTTGAAATACTTGTTTTGAGTGCTTGAGCAGAAGCAATTTCATAATCTTTCCAAGGAAGCGATGTATTTACTTGCTCTTTATTCCATTTTTCAAAAGATTTTCTAGGGCTTAGTTTTTGCGCCTTTTCTTCCATCGCTTTTTCTGGATTTCCTCCCCAAGCAATGACCTGTTTGAGTTCTGGTTTAAACCAGAGAAGACAATCCTTTTCACCTTTTGCAATAAAAACACAAAGCACTCCAGAGCCTATTTGGGTAAAAGCCAACCCCTTATCATACTCTTCTGCAATATTTTGAGTGGTATATATATCACCCACCTGGGTATCATATATCCAGTCTATAAGCGCTATAATTTCTTCATTACTGGGAGCCTCTCCTACAGTGGACACGTTATTTTCTAAAAAAACCGCTCCACCCGAGGCTTCTGTAATAGTAAGCATTGATGTAGACTTCTGTGTTAAACCACTTGCCACGTCCCATCCATCACTCATTTGCTCTACAAGCGTAGCTCGTATAGCAGAGGTTGCATTAATACGAGTGAGCACTTCATTTGAAGCTCTTAACGTGAGCTGCGTAGAAAATACTTGGGTTAAAAACTTAACTGTTTGTCTTTGGTAATAGTTTACAAACTTTGGACTATAATGATGACACGCTATTAAACCCCATAATTCTCCATCACTCACGATTGCTGCTGTGAGCGTTGCTCCCACTTTCATATTCTGTAAATACTCTATGTGTATGGGAGACGAAGCCCGAGACTCGCAAAGACCTAGGTCTAATGGCTCATTTTCTGTACTGAGCTTTGCGTAAACGGGAACCGTTTGTGATGCAACATCTGCAATAATACGCACGCCTTGTTTTAAAAACAGTTTACGTGCTTGTTGCGGTATATCTGTCGCTGGGTAATGCATGCCTATCCAGCTATCAAGGTGCTCTTCACGAGCCTCAGATATAATCTTACCGTTCCAGTTTTCGTCAAATTTGTAGATCATTACCCGATCATAAGCAGTAAAACTCTTAATGAGTCTTGCCGTTTTATCGCACATTGCGGAGACAGAAACAGCTTGACTTAAATCTGATATAATCTCAGATAACTGGCGCTGCATGTATTGAGCACTTTCTTGCTGTTGTATAGGTTCTAATTCTATATATACTAATTGATTGTTGTGGTGAGTGACTACTACATAACGCTTATCATCAATAGTTACTTCTAAAGAAGTCTTATTTTCACTTTTTATATATGTTTCTATAAGCGTACCATTTTGTCCCAATACATCTTCAAGACGCTTAGAAAAAAACTCTTCACGCTTTCGCGAAAGCGTAGAAATCACATTTTCAGATATGTGTGAGATTTCGAAAGTTGAGCTATCTATCACAAAAAGCATCGCATGAGATTGTATGCGACCTATGAGATGTATAGGCTCTTTATCACAATTAGTTAGATCTATCTTTTTTGGATATAAAGAAGAAGGGCTCCCCATAGTTCACTTATTTTTTAATTTTGAAATAAAATGTACTACCTACATTTAATTGAGAGTCTACCCATATTGAGCCATCGTGAAGTTTTACAATCTTCTCACAGTGTGCAAGACCAACACCAGTTCCTTCATATTTATGCTGGGTTGATGCTCGACCAAAAATTTTAAAAACCTGATCAAGATCTTCTTCTGCTATACCTATACCATTGTCATTGATCACAAAAGTCCAGTACCCCTCATCTTCAAAAGATGAAATACGCACTACAGGACTTACATCTGGCTTTGAATATTTAAGTGAGTTACCTATTAAGTTCTGGAACAATAATCTCAGCTCCGTATTATACGCTTGGATAGTAGGCATTTTACTAAGGTGTATTTTACCTCCGCACTCTCTCAGCCTTTTACCGAGATCGTATTTTACGATTTCTAGTAATTCTTGAACATCTACTTCAGTACGCTCTAGTTCCTGCCCTATGCGGCTATGTTCTAGAAGTCCTTTGATTTGGTTTGCCATTCTACCTGCTGCACCATAAATGTAACCCAAGTATTCGGCAGCCTTAGGGTCTAGATCATCTCCAAATTTCTTAAGAATAACATCACTACTAAAACGTATCGTGCCCAAAGGTTCTTGTAAATCATGTGAACATATAGATACAAACTGTTCTAGGTCTGTATTAATGCGTTGTAACTCTTCATTCTTATCATACATTAACTGCTGTGCACGCTGCAGATCTGATATGTTTATTAAGGTGGAACGCGAGTACGAGTTACCTTCTTCTGGGATCACCAGCTCAGAATTAAGTATAATAGGAATCTCGTTACCTTCTGTATCTACAAGGATCATTTGCTCACCTTCTATCACTCCAGTTTTTTGAATCTCATCTAGAAGCCCGAGGCCTTTAGCCTTAGAAGCATCTGTGTAGAAATCAAATATACGCCTACCTATAACCTCACTTCTAGAGTTTAAGCCAAGAGTGTCAATAAAAATTTTATTACACTCTACAATACGACCTGTGGAAGGGTCTACACTAACGTGCATCACTGGATCATTTTCATAAAAATCCTTAAACTTCTGCTGACTTTCTTTTAATTTCTTTTGTGAATCCACGGTTTTTGTAATGTCTACAAAGGTGATTACAGATCCTTCTATTTTATTAGTCCCTGTATAGAAAGGAGAAATACGTCTTATGTAAGATTTTCCGTTTTTATTATTTATTTGCGTTTCATTTACCTCACCTGTACTCATCACTGTCTCTATCTTACTTCTAAGTGACGATTTTTTTCCTGTCCCTAACTGGGTTAAGAAGTGATCTATAGGTCTCCCTACATCTTGCTTCATCAACTTGAAATGTTCTTGTATGGAAGGTGTGAATTTTCTAATTGTAAGTTGCCTATCTAGAAAGATCGTGGCTATCTGAGTACTATTAAGGATGTTGTCCATATCTGCATTAAGCAATGCGAGATCGTCCATTTTTTCAATATGCTCGACATTTACAGTATGCAATTCTTCATTTACACTCTGCAACTCCTCGTTTGTGCTCTGCAATTCTTCATTTGAGGCAAGCAACTCTTCGTTAAGCGTTTGTAGTTCTTCATTACTAGTCTCTGCATCTTCTAGCGCTTTTTTAAGCTCTCCCCTTGTTTCTTCTATCTCGTCTATGAGGTCTTTAATGCGCTCGTCTGGAGCTACTGCAAGATTCATTGTACCTCGTGCTACGGCTGAGTCTGGATTTAATTCCTTTTCAATAAAGGTGACTACGTAGTTACAGTCACTCGTGTTGTTTTGGAAAACAGGCTTTACCAATACATTAACAACAGTATCGGCACCTGCCTTTGGGGTAATCACATCGTTGTAAATAAAGTCTTTTTTAGAACGCTTTGCTTTTCTCGCAGCCGAATTTACTGCGGTTTTTAAATTATCAGGAAGCATCTTTAGTAAGTCTAAAGAAAAACCGCTTTCTGGTAATTGTGCATACTTAGAAAAAGAACCTAAGGCATCAAGTACCTTAAAATCTGCATCGACATATACGCTAGCAGTATCAAATTGAGACAAAAGCACATTGCTTATACTCATTTTAATATCACTGGTAAATGTTTCTTTCTTTTGAGTTACAGTTTTTTTATGCTTTCGCGAAAGCATAAAATTACTCTTATCAGCATTCGAAGTAAGTAACTCACTATGCAATCTCTCTGATGGGTGTATATTCTTAAAGATCTTAAGTTTCCCATTGATTGTCTCAAAGGAGTTACGCAGTGCAGTTATAGACTCACTTGAACCCAAAAACAAAAATCCATTGAGCTTTAATGCGTAGTGTAATGTATGCAATACGGCTGTTTGCACCTCTGGCTTTAAGTAAATCAAAAGATTACGACATGAGACCATATCCATATTCTTAAATGGAGGATCTTTTAAAATATCATGATTAGAGAAAATAATCTTCTTTCTAAGATCTTTAGTAACCTTATACTCTTCCCCATCTTTAACAAAGTACTTCTGTAATTTACTAGGAGAAACACTCTGAACGATGGTATTACTAAAAACTCCTTGAGATGCAAGTGCTATGTGCTCTTCAGAAATATCTGTAGCAAATATTTTGAGCTTTACATCCTTTTCCTGACGATCTATTTCTTCTTGAAAAAGCATCGCCATTGAGTATGCCTCTTCTCCCGTAGAGCAAGCTACATCCCAAACTTTTATAGTATCTCCATCCCTTTTATTTCTTACAATACCTGGTATGGTCTCCGCTTCTAGTAAATTCCACGCATTTGTGTCTCTAAAAAATTTTGTAACACCTATTAAAAACTCCTTATATAACACAGAAACCTCTTCTGGATGAATTTTGAGATATGCTATATATTGATCAAAACTACCCATTTTAAGGTTTTGCATACGCCTTTCTGTTCGTCTCAGAATTGTAGGACGCTTATAGTAATTGAAATTTATATTTGTATTAGTATGAAGGATATTTAAAATGGAACGCAAACGTTCATTATCTTCTGTAGAAATATCATCCTTAAAATTAAACGCGTCCTCATTATTAAAATAGCGATGTATTTCATCTATCATTTCTCCAGCAGGCACAATATAGTCTACATCACCACTATTTATAGCGCTTGTAGGCATCCCATCAAAGCTAGCCTCATCTGGTTGTTGTACAAGTACGACTCCTCCATGTTCTTTGATAGCTTGCACGCCTTTTGTACCATCACTACCTGTACCACTCAATATAACGCCTACGGCTTCCTTTCCATAAGCTTCTGCAAGGGAACTCATGAATAAATCTATAGGAAGATTGAGCGTTTTGGCTACTGGTTTGTCTAATAATATGAGGTGCCCATTTTCAATAATAAGATTCATTGAAGGAGGTATCACATAGATATGACTTCTCTTTATTTCAGAGTCATTAGTAACCGCAACAATAGGAACATTTGTTTTTTTAGACAGCAATTCGGCCATGAGACTTTTATGGTCTGGAGACAAGTGCTGTATAATTATATAACTGTAATCGTAATTTTCTACTACATTATTAAAAAAAGCATTAAGTGCCTCTAGGCCGCCAGCACTGGCTCCTACAGCTATAATAATATGCTTGTTATTTTGTGCGTTTCTCAAAAAAGTAGGGGTTTAAAACTAAAAAAATTACTAAAAAAAGTAATCGAAAGTATGCTTAGTATCTCAAATTAAGTTTTGTTTAATAAATTTACGATTAAATTTTAACATTTTGTTTATGTTAAATGAAAATCAAAAGAAATCCTTAATTTTTTGATTAAAAGTGTTTAATATTTGTTCAATACAGCACGTTCTAGTCTAATTATATAAATGAAAAGGCTAAAAGTCAAATTAGTAACTGCAAGTACTAGATACGTCTAGTAACGCCTAGATTGAGAAATATATAAGTCCTTCATATTGCTCATTACACTTGGAAATTCTTTCAGATCTTCTTACTTCTTCGGCAAGTAATTTGGTAACAGGATTTTCACATTAAGATAGTAGCATTGCATGAAATAGTGGTAAATACTAATCACCATTTGCGATGTATGAGATCATAGAAATCGTTCTAATGCAACTATAAAATGTTAGAATTTAAATGCTTTCGCGAAAGCATAAATGATCTAATGCGTATTTCTCCTGACACGAAAAAACAAACCTAATCTAAGCAATGATTAGTCATATTAAAATACAAAACCCGCTCAGCGTTGCTGAACGGGTTTTAAACATTATTAAAGCTTTTGTTTCTTAAAAGATTAAAAAACTCAAACTATATACTAGTTGTAATTTACTTCTTGCTTTTCAGTCATCATATTCTCAAGATCTTCTTTGCTTCCTACGAGTATATTATCGTAACGACGCATTCCCGTTCCTGCTGGAATTTTATGACCTACAATTACATTCTCCTTGAGACCTTCTAAGTGATCAATCTTACCGCTTACAGCAGCTTCGTTTAATACTTTTGTTGTCTCTTGGAATGATGCTGCAGAGATAAATGACTTAGTCTGTAGCGATGCTCTTGTAATACCTTGAAGGATAGGAGAAGCTGTAGCTGGACTTACATCACGAGCTGTAACTTGATTCTTATCTTCTCTTCTAAGTAAAGAGTTTTCATCGCGAAGCTCACGTGGTGAAACGAGTTGACCTGGTTTAAGGCTCTCAGATTCTCCTGCGTCTTCTACGACTTTCATACCGTACATTGCATCATTTTCTTCAATGAAGTCTGCTTTGTGTACCAATTGATTCTCTAGGAAGATAGTATCTCCTGGATCTTGTATACGTACTTTACGCATCATCTGGCGCACAACAACTTCAAAGTGCTTATCGTTAATCTTCACCCCTTGTAGACGATATACTTCTTGTACTTCGTTTACTAGGTACTGCTGTACTGCAGACGGCCCTTTGATATTAAGAATATCATTAGGTGTTACAGATCCATCAGAAAGTGGCATACCTGCGCGTACATAATCATTTTCTTGAACAAGAATCTGATTAGATAACTTCACTAAGTACTTCTTGATTTCTCCAAGCTTAGACTCTACGATTATCTCACGGTTACCACGTTTGATTTTACCGAATGAAACCACACCGTCTATCTCAGATACTACTGCCGGGTTAGATGGGTTACGTGCTTCAAACAGTTCAGTTACACGTGGAAGACCCCCTGTAATATCGCCAGCCTTTGCAGACCTACGAGGTATTTTTACAAGAATCTTACCTTCTTTTATTTTGTCTCCATCATCAATCATAAGGTGAGCTCCTACTGGTAAGTTGTAAGAACGTAGCGCGTTTCCTTTGCTATCCTCAATAATCAATGTTGGTATCTTCTTCTTATCTCTAGATTCAGATATTACTTTTTCTTGGAAACCTGTTTGCTCATCTGTTTCTACACGGTATGTAATACCTTGCTCAATAGACTCAAACTTAATTTTTCCAGCAAATTCTGAGATAACTACACCGTTAAATGGATCCCACTTACAGATTACATCTCCAGCTTTCACTTTATCACCAGAGCTGGCAAATATTTGTGAACCGTAAGGAATTGTATTTGTACTTAATGTGATACCCGTCTTTGGATCAGATACTTTTGCTTCAGATGTACGAGAGATTACGATTTGAACATCGTTTCCTTCGTTATCTTGTCCAGTTACAGTCTTAAGATCTTCGATTTCAAGTAGTCCAGGGAATTTAGCTGTTACACTAGAATCCTCAGACACGCCTCCTGCTACCCCTCCTACGTGGAACGTACGAAGTGTAAGCTGTGTACCTGGTTCTCCAATAGATTGTGCTGCTACTACTCCTACAGCTTCACCCATTTGCACCGTTTTATTGGTTGCTAGGTTACGACCGTAACATTTCACACAAATTCCTTTCTTAGCCTCACAAGTAAGCGCAGAACGAACCTCTACAGTTTCTATTGGTGCAGCACCTATAAGATCTGCTATATCTTCGTCTATCTCTGCCCCAGCTTCAACTATCACTTCATTAGTAAGTGGGTTGATAACATCGTTAAGAGATGTACGACCTATTATACGTGCACTTAGAGATTCAATAACCTCTTCGTTTTTCTTAAGAGCTCCTACTTCTACTCCTCGTAACGTACCACAGTCTGTGCTATTAATAATAACATCTTGTGATACATCTACTAGACGACGTGTTAAGTAACCTGCATCTGCCGTTTTAAGAGCGGTATCTGCAAGACCTTTACGTGCACCGTGCGTAGAGATAAAGTACTCAAGAATTGAAAGACCTTCCTTAAAGTTAGAAAGAATAGGGTTTTCAATAATAGCACCACCTCCATCGTTAGATTTTTTAGGTTTTGCCATAAGACCACGCATACCAGTAAGCTGACGAATCTGCTCCTTAGATCCACGTGCTCCAGAGTCAAGCATCATATACACCGAGTTAAACCCTTGTTGATCCTCACGGATACGCTTCATAGAAAGCTCCGTAAGAGTCGCGTTTGTTGATGTCCAAACATCAATAACTTGGTTATAACGCTCTGTGTTAGTAATAAGACCCATGTTATAAGATCCAGTAATACCTTCAACTTGCTCGTTTGCTTCATCAATCATAGCATGCTTCTCTGCAGGGATAATAATATCTCCAAGAGAGAATGATAGTCCACCGCGGAATGCAAATCCATAACCCATCGTTTTGATACGGTCAAGGAAATCTGCTGTTACAGGTACACTAGTCACTTTAAGAATACCACCAATAATATCACGAAGAGACTTTTTAGTCAGTACTTCGTTAATATATCCAGCAGCTTCTGGCACAGCTTCGTTAAAGAGAACACGACCTACCGTCGTCTCCATAACCTTGTAAACAAGCTCTTTATTTTCATTAAAATCCTTAGCACGGATCTTAATAATAGCATTAATATCTACACGCTTTTCATTGTAGGCAATATTTACCTCTTCTGCAGAGTAGAAAGTGATTCCTTCTCCTTTTACGTGAAATTCTGGAGTCGATTTTCTGGCCTTTGTCATATAGTAAAGACCTAATACCATATCCTGAGAAGGTACTGCTACTGGAGCACCGTTTGCAGGGTTTAAGATATTATGAGAAGCAAGCATTAATAGCTGCGCCTCAAGTATCGCTTCAGGTCCCAATGGTAAGTGTACTGCCATCTGGTCACCGTCAAAATCGGCGTTAAATGCTGTACATACTAATGGGTGTAACTGTATTGCTTTACCTTCAATAAGTTTAGGCTGGAATGCCTGTATACCTAGACGGTGAAGCGTAGGAGCACGGTTAAGGAGGATAGGATGTCCTTTAAGAACATTCTCTAAAATATCCCAAACCACTGGCTCTTTTTTATCTATTATTTTCTTTGCAGATTTTACTGTCTTTACAATCCCACGCTCAATAAGCTTACGGATTACAAATGGCTTATAAAGCTCTGCAGCCATTCCTTTAGGAATACCACATTCAAACAATTTAAGCTCAGGTCCAACAACAATTACAGAACGTGCTGAATAATCCACACGCTTACCAAGTAAGTTTTGACGGAAACGTCCTTGCTTACCTTTTAAAGAATCAGAAAGAGACTTTAATGGTCTGTTAGAATCTGTTTTTACTGCAGATGACTTACGAGTGTTATCAAAAAGTGAATCTACAGATTCCTGTAGCATACGCTTCTCGTTACGTAAAATTACCTCAGGAGCCTTGATTTCCATCAATCTCTTAAGACGGTTGTTACGTATGATTACACGACGGTAAAGGTCATTTAAATCTGATGTTGCAAAGCGACCTCCATCTAGTGGTACTAGTGGACGTAATTCTGGTGGAATTACAGGTACAACCTTCATAATCATCCACTCAGGTTGATTCTCACGATTCTTGTTAGAATCACGAAGTGCTTCTACAACCTGAAGACGTTTAAGCGCTTCCGTTTTACGTTGTTTAGACGTCTCATTATTTGCCTTGTGACGTAACTCATAAGAAAGCTCATCAAGATCAATTCTTTTAAGAAGGTCGATCAAACATTCAGCACCCATTTTGGCGATAAATTTGTTTGGATCTTCGTCATCAAGATATAGGTTTTCTTGAGGAAGACTATCAAGTATGTTTAAATACTCCTCTTCTGTTAAGAAATCCATCTTGTTAAGCTCCTCACCCTCTTCACTCTTTGCAATACCTGGTTGTATAACCACGTAACGCTCGTAGTAAATGATCATATCTAATTTCTTAGATGGAAGACCAAGTAAGTAACCTATTTTGTTAGGTAACGATCTAAAGTACCAAATGTGTGCAACAGGAACCACAAGATTAATGTGCCCTACGCGATCACGACGTACTTTCTTTTCTGTTACTTCAACACCACAACGATCACATACGATCCCCTTGTAGCGTATTCTTTTATATTTACCACAAGCACACTCATAGTCCTTTACAGGACCAAAAATACGCTCACAGAACAACCCGTCACGCTCTGGCTTGTGCGTACGGTAGTTTATTGTTTCCGGCTTTAAAACTTCTCCTCTTGATGCCCCTAGAATAGATTCTGGAGACGCAAGACCGATCGAGATAGCATTAAACTTCGGCTGTTGTACATTATCATTATTTCTTGCCATAATTCTGTATATGTCGAATTAATTATTGTTGTGAATGGTTATTGTTACGCTTTCGCGAAAGCGGAACCTCAAAAGACTCCGCTTTCCAAAAACCATTTACTTATTCTCTAGACGAATGTCTAGTCCCAGTCCTTTAAGCTCATGCATTAATACGTTGAAAGATTCAGGAAGTCCCGGCTCTGGCATAGGCTCTCCTTTTACAATACTTTCATACGTCTTAGCACGACCAATCACGTCATCAGATTTTACAGTTAAGATCTCACGCAATGTTGCCGAAGCTCCATATGCCTCAAGAGCCCAAACCTCCATCTCACCAAAACGTTGACCTCCAAACTGCGCCTTACCTCCAAGAGGTTGTTGCGTAATAAGAAAGTATGGTCCGATAGAACGCGCGTGCATCTTATCATCTACCATGTGTCCTAGTTTAAGCATGTAGATAACTCCTACTGTTGCTGGTTGATCAAAACGATCTCCCGTACCTCCATCATATAAATAAGTATGTCCAAAACGTGGAATACCTGCCTCATCAGTAAGTGCATTAATCTGATCTAGTGTAGCTCCATCAAAAATAGGCGTCGCATACGTTCTTCCTAATTTTTGACCAGCCCATCCTAGTACCGTTTCATAAATCTGCCCGATGTTCATACGAGATGGTACACCAAGTGGGTTAAGAACGATATCTACTGGAGTTCCATCCTCAAGGAATGGCATATCCTCTTGACGAACGATACGAGCAACAATACCTTTGTTACCATGACGTCCTGCCATTTTATCACCTACTTTAAGCTTACGTTTTTTGGCAATGTACACTTTTGCAAGTTTGATGATACCAGCTGGTAATTCATCTCCTACAGAAATTGTAAATTTCTCACGACGTAAGTTTCCTTGTAGATCGTTTTCTTTAATCTTATAGTTGTGTAATAAATCTGCTATAAGCGTGTTAGTCTTGTCATCTGTAGTCCAAGTACCTTGTGTAAGGTGCGTGTAATCTTCTACAGAGTTAAGCATTTTAAGAGTGAATTTCTTTCCTTTAGGAAGAACTTCCTCACCTAGATCATTCATAACACCTTGTGCAGTTTTACCATTTACTAGCTTAAATAATTTTTCAATTACTACAGCTTGTAAATCGTCAAACTTATCGTCATACTCATTTTCAAGAACAGCGATATCTTCTTTATCCTTTGCACGCTTGCGCTTATCTTTTATTGCTCTTGCAAACAATTTCTTATTGATAACCACACCATGTAAAGAAGGAGAAGCTTTAAGAGAAGCATCTTTTACATCACCAGCTTTGTCTCCAAAGATTGCACGTAAAAGTTTTTCTTCTGGAGTAGGATCAGATTCTCCTTTTGGAGTAATCTTACCTATTAATATATCTCCAGGTTTTACTTCTGCTCCTATACGGATCATCCCGTGCTCATCAAGATCCTTAGTAGCTTCCTCAGAAACGTTAGGGATATCATTAGTAAGCTCTTCGTTTCCTAACTTAGTATCACGCACATCAAGAGAATACTCATCAATGTGAATAGAAGTAAAGATATCATCACGTACTACCTTTTCAGATATTACGATTGCATCCTCAAAGTTATATCCTTTCCAAGGCATGAAGGCAACCTTCATGTTACGTCCTAGTGCAAGCTCCCCTTTCTCGGTAGCATACCCTTGACATAATACTTGACCCTTTTCTACTCTATCACCTACTTTTACAATAGGTTTCAAGTTGATATTTGTTCCTTGGTTCGTTTTACGGAACTTAATAAGGTTATATGATTTAGAATCTTCGTCAAAGCTAACTAAACGCTCATCTTCAGTACGATCATACTTGATAGTAATCATGTTTGCATCTACATACTCAACAGTACCCGCACCTTCTGCGTTAATAAGTACTCTAGAATCTGTAGCTACTTGACGTTCCAGACCTGTTCCCACGATAGGCGCATCTGCCATAATAAGTGGTACTGCCTGGCGCATCATGTTTGATCCCATCAGTGCACGGTTTGCATCATCATGCTCCAAGAATGGAATAAGAGATGCAGATATAGATGCAATCTGGTTAGGAGAGACATCTGCATAGTGTACGGTATCAGGATCTACAACAGGAAAATCTCCTTCCATACGTGCAATTACTTTTTCTTCAGTAATTGCCCCGTTATCATCCATCGGGTTGTTTGCTTGTGCAATTAACATCCCTTCCTCCTCCTCTGCACTTAAATAAAGTGGTTCAGATTTTAGATCGATTTTACCGTTTTCTACTTTTCTATATGGAGTCTCAATGAATCCCATGTTATTCACCTTTGCATATACTGCAAGAGATGAGATAAGACCAATGTTTGGTCCCTCTGGTGTTTCAATTGGACATAGTCTTCCGTAGTGTGTATAGTGAACATCACGTACCTCAAATCCAGCACGCTCACGAGATAGACCTCCAGGTCCAAGAGCAGAAAGACGACGCTTGTGCGTTATCTCTGCAAGAGGGTTGGTTTGATCCATAAATTGTGATAACTGGTTTGTTCCAAAGAAAGAATTAATAACAGAAGACAATGTCTTTGCATTAATCAAGTCAATAGGAGTAAAAACTTCATTATCACGAACGTTCATACGCTCACGAATAGTACGAGCCATACGTGCAAGACCTACACCAAATTGTGCAGATAATTGCTCACCAACGGTACGTACACGACGGTTTGATAAGTGATCAATATCATCAATCTCTGCTTTTGCATTGATCAACTCAATTAAATACTTAATAATGGTAATAATATCAAGCTTAGTAAGCACTTGCTTATCCATCTCAATATCAAGACCTAGTTTTTTATTCATTCTATAACGACCTACTTCACCTAAGTTGTAACGTTGGTCTGAGAAGAATAATTTGTCAATAATACCACGTGCTGTTTCCTCATCTGGCGGCTCAGCATTACGTAGTTGTCTATAAATATGTTCAACAGCCTCTTTTTCTGAGTTTGTTGGATCCTTTTGTAGTGTATTATGGATAATCGCATAATCTGCTTGCTGATTATCTTCTTTATGAAGTAATACAGTCTTAGCTCCAGCTTCAAGAATTTCTTCTACATGCTCTTTTTCTAATACAGTATCACGGTCAAGCACAATCTCGTTACGCTCGATAGAAACTACTTCACCAGTATCTTCATCTACGAAGTCTTCATGCCATGTGTTAAGAACACGAGCAGCAAGCTTACGACCTAAATATTTTTTTAATCCTGTTTTAGAAACTTTTACTTCTTCTGCAAGGTCAAAGATCTCAAGGATATCCTTATCTCTTTCAAAACCGATTGCACGGAAAAGTGTAGTAACAGGTAATTTCTTTTTACGATCGATATATGCGTACATAACGCTATTAATATCTGTCGCAAATTCTATCCAAGACCCTTTAAAAGGAATTACTCGGGCAGAATATAATTTTGTTCCATTTGCGTGGAACGATTGTCCAAAGAAAACTCCAGGTGAACGGTGTAGTTGAGAAACAACAACACGCTCTGCGCCATTGATCACAAATGTTCCGCTAGGAGTCATGTATGGAATTGTACCCAGATATACATCTTGTACAATAGTTTCAAAATCCTCGTGCTCTTCGTCAGTACAGTATAATTTTAGACGTGCTTTTAAAGGCACACTATATGTAAGACCACGTTCAATACACTCTTGAATAGAGTACCTTGGTGGGTCAACGAAATAATCTAAAAACTCGAGTACAAAGTTGTTACGAGTATCTGTAATTGGGAAGTTCTCGAGAAAAGTATTATAAAGACCCTCATCACCTCTCTCATCAGACTTTGTTTCCAGTTGGAAAAAATCTTGGAAAGACTTTACTTGAATATCCAAAAAGTCTGGATAATCAGGTCTATTCTTTACCGATGAGAAACTGATTCTTTCTCCTTGTTTTGCATCTTGCATCATCAACGAACGGAATTTGATTAGAACTAAACTTGCCCCTTAGCAAGTTTAAATATGATTTATTATGTACGATTAAAATCAAATAAATATCGAGTTACAAAAAAGGTAACCATCTTATACGACAAATGGTTTAGGTATAATCGTACTCCCGAAGAAGTACAATTAACCTAAACCTTTATCTAGTTATTATGGTAAGCTTACTTAAGCTCAACCTCTGCACCAGCTTCTTCTAATTGAGCTTTAAGTGCTTCAGCTTCGTCTTTAGAAACACCTTCCTTGATAGGAGATGGTGCATTATCTACAAGCTCTTTTGCATCTTTAAGTCCAGCTCCAGTTAATTCTTTTACAAGTTTAACTACAGCAAGTTTAGAACCACCAGCAGCTTTAAGGATTACGTCAAATTCTGACTTTTCCTCAGCAGCTTCAGCTCCAGCTCCAGCTGGTCCAGCTACTACTGCAGCAGCAGCAGGCTCGATACCGTATTCATCTTTTAAAATAGTAGCTAACTCGTTTACTTCTTTTACTGTAAGGTTAACTAATTGTTCTGCGAAATCTTTTAAATCTGCCATTTTCTATCGTTTTTGAAAATTGTAATTGTTATATAATAAATAATAGTGCGTACTGCTTATCCTTCCTTTTCAGAAAGGGTTTTGATAATACCAGCAAGTTTCCCTCCACTTGACTTAAGAGCGCTAACAACGTTCTTAGCAGGTGATTGAAGCAATCCAACGATGTCTCCAATAAGTTCTTCTCTAGATTTGATATTTACCAGACTATCAAGTTGGTCATCTCCAACATAAATAGCTTCTTCAATAAATGCTCCTTTTAATAAAGGCTTGTCAGATTTCTTACGAAATTCCTTAATTACCTTAGCAGGTGCATTACCCGTCTCAGCAAACATGATTGCAGTGTTTCCTTTCAATACACTTGGAAGTTCTGCAAAATCCTTGTCTGATGCTTCCATTGCCTTTGAAAGCAATGTGTTTTTAACTACTGCTAGACTAACTCCTGCTTTAAAACATGCACGACGTAAATTAGAAGTCGTACCTGCGTCTAAACCAGATATATCTGCAAGATAAATATGTACATTATCCCCTAACTGCGCAGTTAAATCTTTAATTACTATTGATTTTTCTTCTCTTGTCATAATTTAAAATTTGAACTAGTCAGTAGCGAATCGCTTAGCATCTACCTCTACAGATGGGCTCATTGTACTTGACATAAAAATACTCTTTATGTAAACACCTTTTGCCGTAGTAGGTTTAAGCTTTACTAATGTTGTTATTAATTCTCTTGCGTTTCCTGCAATTTTCTCAGCATCAAAAGATGCTTTACCTACAGAAGCGTGAATGATACCAGTTTTATCAACCTTAAAGTCAATCTTACCTGCTTTTACATCAGATACTGCTTTTGCAATATCCATAGTAACTGTACCAGTCTTAGGGTTAGGCATTAAACCACGTGGTCCTAAGACACGTCCTAAAGGTCCTAATTTACCCATTACACTAGGCATAGTAATAATTACATCTACGTCTGTCCAACCACCTTTGATTTTCTCAAGGTACTCGTCTAGTCCTACGTAATCTGCACCAGCCTCTTGAGCCTCTGCAGCCTTGTCTGGAGTAACAAGTGCAAGCACTTTTACATCCTTACCAGTACCGTGAGGTAATGTAACCACTCCACGAACCATCTGGTTAGCTTTACGAGGATCAACATTAAGACGTACAGCAATATCTACAGAAGGATCAAAGTTTACGTTACTTACTTCTTTAATTAAAGCAGAAGCATCAGCAAGATTGTAGGTTTGACCCGCTTCAATCTTAGTCTGATTTTCTTTTTGCTTTTTTGTTAATTTTGCCATTTTAATTTTGTTTTAAGCTGTTAAGCTGGAGCATCTCCACCTTTAACCGTTATTCCCATTGAACGAGCTGTACCAGCCACCATCTTCATTGCACTATCAACTGTAAATGCATTTAAATCAGGCATCTTGTCCTCTGCAATTGCACGTACTTGATCCCAAGTAACTTTTGCAACCTTCTTACGGTTAGGCTCACCAGAACCACTTTTAACTTTAGCTGCTTCCAATAATTGAACTGCCGCTGGAGGAGTCTTGATTACAAAATCAAAAGACTTATCCTTATAAACAGTTATCGCAACAGGAAGCACTTTGCCAGCTTTATCTTGAGTTCTAGCATTAAACTGCTTACAGAACTCCATGATGTTTACACCGGCTGCACCTAAAGCAGGTCCTACTGGTGGAGAAGGATTTGCAGCCCCTCCACGTACTTGTAACTTAACAACCTTACTTACTTCTTTTGCCATTTCTAAAAATTTAAACAGACCTGTTCATAATGTGGAAGCATAGAACAAAATCTAAAATATATTAATGTAACAATTAATCTCTTATACTTTTTCCACTTGCATATAGCTAAGCTCTAACGGAGTCTTTCTTCCGAATATCTTCACCATCACCTCAAGCTTACGCTTTTCTTCATTCACTTTCTCCACCGTACCGTTAAATCCATTAAATGGACCATCAATCACCTTGATTGTCTCACCTATAGTAAATGGTATAGATATACTGTCTTGCTTTACAGCAAGCTCATCTACCTTACCTAACATACGATTAACTTCAGACTTGCGTAATGGAACAGGATCTCCACCTTTAACCTCACCAAGAAAACCAATTACACCATTAATAGACTTAATAATGTGAGGAATTTCTCCGCCAAGATTAGCTTTAACCATTATGTATCCCGGAAAATAAACGCGCTCTTTGTTAACCTTTTTACCATTACGGATTTGAATAACTTTTTCAGTAGGCACTAACACCTCCTCAATACTATCCTCAAGATTTAAACGAGAAATTTCTTGCTCGATATACGCCTTTACTTTATTCTCTTGACCACTAACGGCCCTTACCACATACCACTGTTTCGTGTTACTTGTCTTAGCCATCTTGCTTGAATTAATTTGTTCCAACTACTTTATCAAAATATAACTTAATCACATTACTAAAAACGGTATCAACACCCCAAATAGCTAATGAAAAAATTATAGAAAACACAGCAACCACTACCATTAGACGTTGCGCTTCTGGAAGCGGCGTCCACGTTACGTGGTTTCTAAGCTCATTATATGATTCTTGAACGTAATTAATTAATCCAGCCATAATAGTTATTTCTTTCTAAACAAACACCTAGCAAGCGCCAGGATGCTCTAATGTTTTCAAAATATAAATTAGCTCTAAAAAATAATCTTAAAGCTAATTTAAGTTGCACGGGATGAGAGACTCGAACTCACGACACCTGGTTTTGGAGACCAGTGCTCTACCAACTGAGCTAATCCCGTATACTTTAAGTTTTGAATCTCAAATTTCAAAAGAAATTATCGTTATTATTCATAAACTTAGGATTTCAACAAGCAACACTTTCGCGAAAGCTAAATAGAACCCCTCTTAACAAAAGTCAAGGCGTCTTGCAAAACAAGACACCTTTACTTTTTATTTATAGACTAGAATTAATCTAATATCTCAGTTACCTGACCAGCTCCTACAGTTCTACCACCTTCACGGACAGCAAAACGAAGACCTAAGCTAAGTGCGATAGGCTGGATAAGCTCAACAGTAATAGTTAAGTTATCTCCAGGCATAACCATCTCAACTCCATCAGGAAGCATAATGTTACCTGTTACATCAGTTGTACGTACGTAAAACTGTGGACGGTAGTTATTGTGGAATGGAGTGTGACGTCCACCTTCTTCTTTCTTAAGGATGTAAACCTCAGCTTTAAACTTAGCGTGTGGTGTTACTGATCCTGGCTTAACAATTACCATTCCTCTAGAAATCATTGACTTCTCAATACCTCTTAAAAGGATACCAGCGTTATCTCCAGCCTCACCTCTATCAAGGATCTGACGGAACATCTCAATACCAGTAATAGTAGATGTAAGTTTTTCTGCACCCATACCGATGATCTCAACAGGATCTCCAGTGTTTGCAATACCAGTTTCGATACGACCTGTAGCAACAGTTCCACGACCTGTAATAGAGAATACATCCTCTATAGGCATAAGGAAAGGCTTTTCAGTCTCACGTAATGGCTCTTCAATCCAAGCATCAACAGCAGCCATAAGCTCTAATACTGTATCAACCCATTTTTGCTCACCGTTTAATGCTCCAAGAGCAGAACCAGCAATTACAGGACCGTTATCTCCATCATACTCGTAGAAAGAAAGAAGATCTCTGATCTCCATCTCTACAAGTTCAAGTAATTCTTCATCATCAACCATATCCACTTTATTCATGAATACAACGATACGAGGAATACCTACCTGACGACCAAGAAGGATGTGCTCACGTGTTTGTGGCATTGGACCATCTGTAGCAGCAACAACAAGTATAGCACCGTCCATTTGAGCAGCACCAGTTACCATATTCTTTACATAATCGGCGTGACCTGGACAATCAACGTGTGCGTAGTGACGGTTTTCCGTAGCATACTCAACGTGTGAAGAGTTTATTGTTATACCTCTTTCTTTTTCCTCAGGAGCATTATCAATTTGATCAAAAGCAGAAGCTTCTGAATAACCCGCATCTGCCAATACTTTTGTAATCGCAGCTGTTAAAGTTGTTTTACCGTGATCTACGTGTCCGATAGTTCCAACATTTAAATGGGGTTTCGAACGATCGTATGTTTCCTTTGCCATAATGTAATTATTTAATCTTAGTTATTATTAGTGTACTAGTTTACTATTGATCGAGTACCTTCTCATTTAAACACGAAAAGTGAGTGCGACCAGCACTCATTGTTATTATTTCTTTTTTTTGAGCCAACGACGGGAATTGAACCCGTGGCCTCTTCCTTACCAAGGAAACGCTCTACCCCTGAGCTACGTCGGCGGATTTTTTTACGCTTTCGCGAAAGCTCAACACCTCAAAGGCATTTAGAGCGGGAGACCAGGTTCGAACTGGCGACATTCAGCTTGGAAGGCTGACGCTCTACCAACTGAGCTACTCCCGCGTTTATAACCTCACTAACAAAAGTGGTAATGAAATTAAAGGTGTGGGGAGAGCAGGATTCGAACCTGCGAAGTTAAAAACAACTGAGTTACAGTCAGTCCTCGTTGGCCGCTTGAGTATCTCCCCATTGTATTATCAAAATTCAGTGCGCAAAACTACGTATTAATTTTGAATAATAAAACAATATTTTAAAGAACTTTTTAACCTTTTTATTTTGGTCAAAAAAGAGCCGATGGAGGGACTCGAACCCACGACCTGCTGATTACAAATCAGCTGCTCTAGCCAGCTGAGCTACATCGGCTTTTTACTTACATATACTTCTCTAAAGGAGCATAAAAAAGTCCGCTATTTCTAACGGACTGCGAAGATAACTAATTTTTATACTTATCCAATTTTTTTTTGAAAAAAAATCAAAAAAATTAAGATCTAATTTTATCCTTTCTCTTTAAAAGCATCCTCTCCATAGACTGTACACACGTGTCTGTAGCCTCTTCAAAAGACTTTGCCATTTTCTTTACGATAAACTCATCCCCTGGAACACTGATTAATAGCTCCACAATTTTATTATCCGGCTTCACATTAGGCTCTAATTTTAAGAACACATCTGCGTGAATTATCTTATCATAAAAATGCTCAAGCTTTCCTACTTTTTTTTCAATGAATTCAATGAGTTTTACATCTGCATCAAATTTTGGCGCTTCTACAGTTACTTTCATAAAATTATATATTTTTAGTTCAAAACTCAAACACCTTACAATAGGTGCTTCCTTTAATTACTCAGATAATTACTTTTTATTGCGAGGATGCGCCTTAGAATAAACATCTTTGAGCGCCTGGACACTATTATGCGTATAAACTTGCGTAGATGCAAGACTTGCGTGACCCAACAACTCTTTTACAATATTTAAATCTGCACCCTGATTAAGTAAATGTGTTGCAAACGAGTGTCTCAATATATGCGGACTCGTTTTTAACTTATCTGACGTCTCACTAAAGTAACGATTAATTATCCTGTATACAAGGGTGCTATAAATTTTAGCACCTTTATTAGTCACCAACAGAGCATCTTCACCGCTACTAGCTACAGAAGACCTAACAGCTATATACCTATCATAGGTAACAACCACACTAGAAAGCAAAGGAACGATGCGCTCCTTATTACGTTTACCTATAATTTTTATAGTTTTTTGAACCACATCAATACTCCCCACAGTCAGATCCACTAGCTCAGCACGTCTCATTCCAGTTGCATACAGAAGCTCCACTATTAATAAGTCTCTTAACGCTGCAAAATCATCAGCTTCTTTTAGTCGATAAAACACATCACCTACTTCTACTTCAGAAAATGGAATTTGTAGTCGTTTTGGAGTTTTTAGTGATTTATGCTTCGCAAGTGGCGAAGCTTCTATCTCACCTATTTTAAGTAAGAATTTATAGTAAGCCTTTAGTGAAGATATCTTTCTATTGACCGTTCGGTTAGAAACGTCGTTATCTACAAGACTTACAATCCAAGATCGGATTTGCGCGTAATGAATATCTACTAGATTACTTTCATCAAAAGTTATTTTGGCGAAAGCCAAAAATTCAACCACATCTTTCTCATAAGCTACAACTGTATGCCTACTATAATTTTTCTCAAGACCGAGATAATCAAGAAAAGAGGTCAATGACATAAATAAGATAGATTATTAGAATTACTACAAACACCCTTTGCAACATATGTCTAAAATAAAAAACCGTTGCACTGTAAAGATAAACTTTACAACACAACGGTTTTATATGATTGAGAGAGGTTTAATCTCCCTGTTAATCCAGATCATGCTTTGCATGACAACGGATTAATAAATGCTAGATATTCTCTGCATCCCTCATCCCTTGGATGTACGATGCTTTTTGAATCTCACGTCTTCTTACTACAGAAGGCTTTGTAAACTGCTTGCGCTCTCTAAGATTACGCATAGTTTTTGTGCGATCAAATTTACGCTTAAAACGTTTAAGCGCTCTATCTATATTTTCTCCGTCTTTTACTGGTATAATTAACATAGTGGGACCTCCTTTCTTTAAGTTCTTATTCGGTTTTCAGGCTGCAAATATACGCTTTAAAAGTAACCCTACAACCCTATCCTTTATTTTTTTGAAATTTCTTCTGACTTTGCTTTATAAGTCTTCTTATCGATCACCATTTTTGCAATAATTTCACGCAGTATTTCTGAAGTACCACCACCTATAGGTCCTAGCCTACTGTCACGCAACATACGTGCAAGTGGATACTCTTCCATATAACCATAACCACCTAGCATCTGTAAACAGTCATAAATTACTTCATCTGCAATTTTTGTTGCAGTAAGTTTTGACATCGTCGCTTCTTTTACAACATACTCTCCCTTATTAAGGCGATATGCAACTGTATAATTAAAAGCCTTTGACATCTCTACCTCTGCCTGACGCTCTGCGAGTTTATGACGTAATGCTTGAAATTTATCAATAGTAACACCAAACGCCATTCTCTCTTTCATATAATCTAGCGCATACTCAATAGCATACTCTGCTCTCGCATGAGCATTTATACCCATGATAAGACGCTCTGAAGCAAAATGCTGCATGATGTATCCAAACCCTGCATTTTCTTCACCCATAAGGTTTGCTACTGGAACTTTCACATTATCAAATGCAATCTCTCCAGTATCTGATGCTCTCCATCCTAGCTTATCCAGCTTTGTTGCACTTATACCTGGCATGTCTCTATCTAAAAGGAAGATACTCATCCCTTTTCCTCCTAGTTCAGGAGCCGTCTTAGCTGCAACTATTAAATAATCTGAATAGACACCGTTTGTGATAAAGGTCTTAGAACCATTAATTACATAATGATCGCCATCCTTAACAGCCGTAGTTCTCATTCCTGCAACATCACTGCCGCCAAAAGGCTCTGTAATACATAGACAACCTATTTTATCTCCAGCAATACTAGCTGTGAGATATTCAGATTTTATTCTTTCATCTCCCTCTACATTAAGGTGTGTCATTGCAAGGTAGGCGTGCGCCCATATAGCAGCAGCAAATCCGCCACTATTAATACGCTGTAGCTCCTCTAATAAGATAACAGTATAGAAGAAGTCAAGATTCATTCCTCCATATGCCTCAGGATAACTAATCCCAAAGAATCCCATGTCACCAAATTTCTTCCAGATAAAACGTTCTATCTGTCCTGTTTTCTCCCACTTATCAATGTGCGGCACTACTTCTTTCTTAAGAAAGTCTCTTAAGCTTTCGCGAAAGAGATTATGCTCCTCCGTAAAATACATGTCTGTCATATTTAAAATTCTTTTTCAATCCAATTGTAAGCCTTTTACAACTCTTACAATTGGGAATTTCATTCTAGTAAGTAATTCTCTAAAAAAAGAATAATTACTAAGAATGCGATGGTTATTTATAGCAATTTCAATCAATATGTAAATATAAACTTATTATATCATATTTAAAGTCCGTCATACCATCCAAATTTTTCAATTCTTCTATTGATTTGACACCTTCTCTGAGAATTCGATAATCTACTATCTCTTTGGCAAGATCAAAATTAAGTAAAGGAACGGTAGATAAATCTGATGCAGTTGCCGTATTTACATTCACTAACGTAACCACTGGCTTTTCCTTTACCGTGTATTCATTAAGGATTGCACGCTTTAAAATCTTATCAACACCAAACACACTGTAAAGCTGAAAATCTACTAGATAACCACCAGTTTTATCACGATGCCTAATTATTTTGGTCGCCACGTCTTCATCTACACCGTCAATAGCAAGTAACTTTTCAAAAGTAACACTGTTGAGATCACCTTTTTCTTCTTCAGTTTTCCATTTCTTTTTAAACCTAGATTTCTTTTTAGGAGATTTCTTTTGCTCTTCAATCCATTTCGGCCATTTAAAATAAGGCTCCATCACTGCAAGTAGGGAATCTGAGATACCTGACACTTTTTGAAACTGAGCGGTGGAGTCAAACCATTTCCCGCTTTCGCGAAAGCGTAACACTCTATCTATCTCCTCTGTGGTCATACCAAGTTTGTAACCGTTAAAGTCTGTAAGCAATGTAGGGTTGAAAGGAAAAATCTTAGGCTTACGTTTTTCAAGCTCTATTACCTTAAGAGAATCTATCTCTTTCTGAAATGCCAAAACTTCTAAATCTTCCTCTTGAGATATTAGGACTTCAGTTTCTGGAGTATAGAAAATGATTGCAGTTGTACACGCAATGATTATTGCTATAAATAAGAAAATCCCATTTCTTTTACGCCTATCGTAAATGAAATGGGATTTAAAACTTTTCATAATATTAAGTATTACTCTATAGCCTGCTCCTTAAGCTTTATAGCGTTAAGGTATCTAGTTAATTGCTTTTTAACAACAGGGAATAGGAAGAATAGTCCTACCATGTTAGGGAAAACCATTGCAAAAATCATTGCATCAGAGAATGCCCATATTGAGTTCATACTTGCAGATGCTCCTACAACTACAAACGTTAGGAATAATAATTTGTATACTAAATCTGCAACCTTACCACGCCCGAAAAGGAATTTCCAAGATTGTAGTCCGTAATAAGACCAAGATATCATAGTTGATACTGCAAATAGTACTACAGCGATTGTTAAGAACACATCAGAATAAGGAATATATTCTGCAAAAGCCTTGGCAGTAATACCAGCTCCTTCAAAAGATTCTCCCCCTATCATTACCGCTCCTAGTCCATCACCTCCATACTGGAATGCTCCTCCAAAGTTGAAAATAATAATTACAAGTGCAGTCATCGTACAGATAAGTACTGTATCAATAAATGGCTCTAGTAATGCTACTAAACCTTCACTTGCTGAGTATTTAGTACGTACTGCAGAGTGTGCAATAGATGCAGATCCTGCTCCAGCTTCATTTGAAAATGCTGCTCTTTTAAAACCAACTAGTAACACCCCTATAAATCCTCCTACTCCTATAGCGGTAGGATTAAATGCTTCTTTTACAATAAGTGCAACAGCATCATCAATAAGACTAAAGTTACTTAGTATAATATATAGACATGCAACAACGTACATGATTGCCATAAAAGGCACTACTTTCTCGGTTACCTGAGCGATACGCTTAATACCACCTATGATGATAATACCTACAATTACAGCAAGTACAATACCTACAATAAATCCTGAGGCTGCACTAGTCATGTTGAACATTTCTTTAAGGACGATCGTTGCTTGATTAGATTGAGCTGCGTTACCACCACCAAAAGAACCACCAATACAGAAAACAGCAAATACTACAGCTGCAATCTTTCCTAAAGTTGCAAATCCTTTTGCTTTTAAACCTTTAGTTAAATAATACATAGGGCCTCCGTAAACAGTCCCGTCTTCACCTACATCTCTGTACTGAACACCTAAGGTACACTCTACAAACTTTGTAGACATTCCTAAGAGACCACAAACTATCATCCAGAAAGTAGCTCCAGGACCACCTAAAGCGATAGCAAGTGCAACACCAGCAATGTTACCATTACCTACCGTACCAGATACTGCAGTAGCTAGTGCTTGGAAGTGAGAAACTTCACCAGCAGAACTTTCGTCTCTAATAGTGTCTACGATATCTCCATCTATTGCTAGATTATCATCTACCTCTAGATTTTCTATATGCTCCTCGATATCGACTTTTGACAAGTCTTGCCCTTGGGCAATACCATCTTCACCATAAAGCTCTGCAGCTCCATGCTTTTCAATATCTTCATATTTACCACGTACCGTTTGGATTGCTCTCCAAAAAAAGCGAATGTTTGGAAATCCAAAATAAATCGTAAAAAAAGCGGCACTCGCCACTAATAAAATAAGAACAAAAGGTGTTCCTGCAACTTCAAAAAATACAATTGCCGAAAAGAAATCTGAAACAGGTTGAAATGCTTGGTCAATTTTCTGGTCAATTCCTACTTCTTGAGTTTCTTGTGCAAATGAAAGAAGCGGAATAAAAACAGAAAGAATGAATAAAAGGTATTTCTTCATTAGTATGGATATATTAAGTTATTGTAAATTCAGCTAGCAATATCCAAAAAAATGCCCCTTATTCAAAGGAAACTATCTTAAAATCCTTAACAATATTTAAATACCAAAAGTCTCATGCAATCTTTTGATTTGTTCAGGGCGTCCTATCACTATTAATTTTGACTCCTTCTCAAGCCGCATATCTGCTTCTGGATTAACAATATACTTCCCAGATGGCGATCTATAACCTATAATCGTACAACCCGTCTTATAACGCAAATCAATTTCCTTAATACTTGCTTCTTTTCCGTCTGCACAAATTTGATCAAAGCTTATTTCCTCTACATTGATACTATCCTCCTCTCCTACTACAGATAAATTGTCTAAAAATTCGATAAGATCAGGAACTACGACGAGTGACGCCATATGATCTCCACCTATTTTATCAGGCATTATCACATTATCTGCTCCTGCAAGTTTTAGTTTCTTTTGAGAAGTCTCTGCAGTTGCTCGACTTATAATCTTGAGTTTACTATTAAGCTGGCGAGCACTGAGTACAATAAAAAGATTATCTGCATCCTCAGGAAGCGCACATAAGAGTGCGGAGGCTCTTGTAATTCCGGCTTTTTCTAGTATCTCATCTTCATTTGCATTACCATTAACAAAATGAATATTCTTATCCATTTCATAGCGCTCTATGACGTCTAAATCCATCTCAATGACCACAAATTGCTTGTTATAAGCCATGAGTTTTTGCACTGCTTCTTGTCCATTACGTCCATAACCACACACAATGATGTGATCTGTCATTTTATCGATTTCTTGCTGCACCTTTTTATGTATTAAATCTTTATAAGAACTCTTACTTATTATATACTCCGAGATTACTGTCAAAGCATAACCCACAATCACAACACTTAATAGAATAAGTATTACTGTAAAAATTTTTGCTTCGGGTGTGAGTGGTATCACTTCTCCAAAACCTACGGTAGTTATAGTAATTACCGTCATATATACAGCATCTACCCAATTGTAGTCTGCTATAAAACGATAGCCAAAAACTCCTAAAAGCAACGTCGTTACTAGGAGCACTAGAGCTAGATAAATTTTATTCTTAAAGAAGGAAAACAAATTCATAGGTCAAAAACAGAAGTACGCTTTGTGTAAATAAGATCTTTTAACTTAAGCCAAAACGCCACTGTAAGGTACAATGCAAAGCCTACTCCTAGGGTTGCAAATGACACATATATAAAAAATAGTCTGACATTTTTTGCTCGCATTCCTAGGCGGTCTGCGAGTCTAGAGGAAACATAAAACCCATGTTTCTCAAAATAATGCCTTATATCGTAAACTAGTTTCAACATATTCTGAAGGTAATAAATGCTGGATGTACCATATTGTAATAAACGAATCAAAATAATCTCAGGGATGATATTTAATTAATCACGCTTTCGCGAAAGCGTATTCAAAACCAAACATATCTCATACAGTTACAATTTAATTTGCCACCTCACTCATGAATTTAATTCTATACAAACGAAGCTCCTCGTCTTCATAATCACCATCAAATTCTTCCATAGCAACTTCGATTTTATCTGTCTCTGCCTCCATAAAGTAATCATGAAGCTCCTCTTGTTGATCCTCGTCCAGTATATCGTTAATCCAGTAGTCTATATTAAGACGCGTACCGCTGAAAACGATTGCCTCCATCTCTTTAATGAAGTCTGCCATATCCTTACCTTTTGCAGAGGCGAGGTCATCCAGTGGTAATTTGCGATCTACGTTTTGGATAATGTATAATTTCAATCCGCTATTTGCTCCTGTACTTTTTACTACGAGATCATCTGGTCTTAAAATTTCATTATCAGAAACATACCTATCGATAAGCGCTACAAATTCTTTTCCGTATTTTTTTGCCTTACCATCACCTACTCCATGTACATTACCCAGTTCTTCAACACTTACAGGATATTTAATAGACATATCCTCTAGTGAAGGATCTTGAAAAACCACGAATGGCGGCACATCAAGTTTCTTGGCTACTTTTTTACGCAAGTCTTTGAGCATTTCCAGGAGCTTCTTATCGGCTCCGGCTCCTGCTTTTTGAGCAGATACGATCGCATTATCGCTATTTGCATCAAATACATGATCATCTGTCATCATAAATGAAACAGGGTTCTCTATATAATCTAGACCTTGTGATGTCATTTTTACAACACCATAAGTCTCAATGTCCTTCTTTATATATCCTGCAACTAGAGCTTGGCGTATAAGGGCAAACCAGTATTCTTTTTTCTGGTCATGACCTATACCGAAAAATGGCTGCTCATGCGTTTTATGCGAACTGATAATAGCATTTTCCTTCCCTCTTAACGTAAGAACAATCTCTTTACTTTTATAAATTTCATTAGTATCTCGTATTACAGATAATACTTTTACAAGCTCTTCTTTTGCCTCATGTTGCTTTTTAGGATTACGCATATTATCATCAAGCATTCCTCCTTCTCCAGTGGCGTTATCAAACTCTTCTCCAAAATAGTGAAGTATAAATTTACGCCTAGACATACTCGTCTCTGCAAAAGCTACTACTTCTTGAAGCAAGGCATGACCTATTTCTTGTTCGGCAACAGGCTTACCACTCATGAATTTCTCAAGCTTCTCTATGTCCTTATACGCATAAAAAGCAAGACAATGTCCTTCTCCTCCATCTCTTCCCGCTCTACCAGTTTCTTGATAGTAACTCTCTATACTTTTAGGAATGTCATGATGTATAACAAATCTCACATCTGGCTTATCAATTCCCATCCCAAAAGCTATGGTAGCAACCACCACATCCACATCTTCCATCAAGAACATATCTTGATGCCTCACTCGTGTTTTTGCATCGAGTCCTGCGTGATATGGTACAGCTTTAAGTCCGTTTACTTGTAATGTTTGCGCTAACTCTTCTACACGCTTACGCGCGAGGCAATATATAATACCACTCTTACCTTCGTTTTGTTTTACAAAACGAATAATATCTGCATCTACTTGTGCCGTTTTAGGTCTTACCTCGTAATATAGATTAGGTCTGTTAAATGACGCCTTAAAAGTATTTGCATCTGTAATCCCTAAGTTTTTAAGAATATCCTCTTGCACTTTTGGAGTAGCAGTAGCGGTTACCGCTATAATTGGGATATTATCACCTATTCTACCTATAATCTTACGTAGGTTACGGTATTCTGGTCTAAAATCATGTCCCCACTCTGAGATACAGTGTGCTTCATCTATAGCCAGAAAAGAAACAGTAACTCCTCTTAAAAACTCGACGTTTTCTTCTTTAGTAAGTGACTCGGGAGCCACGTACAAGAGTTTTGTTACTCCATTAGTAATATCTTCTTTTACTTTTTTTATCTCTCCTTTAGTAAGCGAGCTATTAAGTACATGAGCTATGCCCTCTTCTTGAGAGATACCTCTAAGTGCATCTACTTGGTTTTTCATTAATGCTATAAGTGGCGATACCACAATAGCAGTACCCTCTGCAATAAGTGCAGGTAACTGATAACATAATGATTTTCCACCTCCTGTGGGCATAATCACAAAACTGTGATTACCACCTACGATGCTTCTTATAACTTCTTCCTGCAGACCCTTGAACTGACTAAAGCCAAAATATCTTTTAAGTTCTTCGTGTAAGTCTATTTGCCTTGTCCCCATATGTATTCAAATACATTTTTACATACCTTTGTGTTTTCTAAAGATAGTAATTTCCGCACGTTAAACAAATCTTAACAAAACCCAGTTTTGAACAACTTCCAGCAAATCATTGCTAGCGCACAGAAAACCATTCATATTGAGCAAACTGCGATTGCAAATCTTAGTTCATTAATAGACGAAGAATTTGCTCAAGCAGTACAAGCCATCTATAAATCTAAGGGCAGAGTGGTCATTACCGGCATAGGTAAGAGTGCAATTATTGCTCAAAAAATCGTTGCTACCTTAAATAGTACAGGAACTCCTGCATTATTTATGCATGCAGCAGATGCTATTCATGGAGATTTAGGAAGCATATTAATAGATGATATTGTAATCTGCATATCAAAAAGCGGAAACACCCCAGAGATAAAAGTCCTTGTACCTCTTATTAAAAAGACAGAAAATACGCTCATTGCAATTACTGCAAACAGAGATTCCTTTTTAGGTAAAGAAGCAGACTATATTTTACATGCTAACACAGAAGAAGAAGCATGCCCTAATAATCTCGCACCTACCACAAGCACCACTGTACAGCTCGTACTAGGTGATGCTGTAGCTGTTGCTTTGCTAGATTTGAGAGGATTTACAGAAAGTGACTTTGCAAGATACCACCCAGGTGGCGCGCTAGGTAAGAGATTGTATCTTACTGTTCATGATATTTGCGCTACTCATGAAAACCCACAAGTAACGCCAGATGCAAGTATCAAGGAGGTGATCATTGAGATTACTAATAAAATGCTTGGTGTAACCGCTGTTGTGCTCAACGGAGTTATCCAAGGAATTATAACCGACGGCGACTTGCGTCGCATGCTCTCAAAAAATGATTCACTTGACGGTCTCACCGCTGCCGCAATCATGAGTGCTACACCAAAAACTGTACGTCATGATGCTATGGCGATTGATGCAAAAGAAATTTTAGAAGCACATAATATCACCCAGTTATTAGTTGAAAAAGATGGAAACTATGCTGGAGTTGTTCACATACACGATCTTATAAAAGAAGGAATCGCATAATGGCAAAAAAAGTAAAAAAACATCCAGATGAGATGTCCTTCCTTGATCACTTGGAAGAATTAAGATGGCACTTAATAAGAGCTACACTTGCTGTGGTTATTATAGGTACTGTTGCTTTTATATTTAAAGGAACTCTTTTTGAAATTATTTTTGGACCTCAAAATCCAGACTTCGTTTCTTATGACATACTCTGTAAAATCTCTCAATTTTTTGGAGCAGAAAAAGGATGTATTGCAGATGGTGATATGGATTTTATCATCCAGAGTAGAAAAGTAGCTGGCCAGTTTAGCGCAGCTATATGGACTTCTATCATGGCCGGAGTTGTAATAGGTTTTCCATATATATTGTATGAGTTTTGGAAATTTATATCTCCAGGACTCTATGAAAATGAGCGTAGATCTAGTAAAGGCTTTATTGTAGTTGCCTCTTTTCTATTCTTTCTAGGAGCAGCATTTGGATACTTTGTGGTAGCACCACTATCTATTAATTTCTTGGCAACTTTCAAGATATCTGACGCGGTTCAAAATGAATTTGATATCGATTCTTTTATAGGACTTGTAAGAGCATCTGTGTTAGCCTCTGGATTTATATTCGAATTACCTATCATCATGTATTTTCTTACCAAAATAGGTCTTGTTACTCCAGAATTCCTAAAAAAGAATCGCAAGTACGCATTAGTTATTGTATTAATTTTGGCGGCAATTATAACGCCTCCAGATATTTCAACGCAAGTAATCGTTGCCGTACCTATTATTATATTATACGAAGTAAGTATTTTTATTTCTAGAGGTGTTATCAGAAGAGAAAAACGCCGACTCAAGAAACAAGGACTTGCATAATATCACTTAACTAACATTTAATTTTTTTAACGCTTTCGCGAAAGCGTAAAACCACTACTCCCCGCAATTATGAGCAATAATATTATAGACGATTTTAATAGTTACCGTTCTACAATGAACGATAAAATCCTTGCCGATAATAATAAAATCGTCAAGCGTATTTTCAATCTAGACACAAATGCCTTTTCTGAAGGTGCTTTAAATAAAAAGACTAAAGAGCTTTTAGGTCTTGTAGCCTCTACCGTTCTAAGATGTGATGATTGTATAAAATATCACTTAGAAAGCTGTCACGATGAAGGCGTAACAAAAGAAGAAGTAATGGAAACATTAGGCATAGGAACTCTAGTGGGTGGTACTATTGTAATACCTCACCTGCGCCGTGCTTATGAATTTTGGGAAGCACTAGACGAGAGAAAAGCAGGTAAATAATGTAAGCTGTGTGTAACGATGAGATTTTTAAAATATTTTATAACCGTCTTCATTACACACAGTCTTGTACTCAATGCTTTTGAATATTTTAGTAAACAAGAGATAAGCTGGTTTGGTAATTTATTTCAAGGTTTATTTTTTGGTCTTATAATGGCTTTTACTTTTACACGTTATAGTAAGACTAGAACAGAGGATTAAACAATTTGTATATTTACCTATTATGAAACTACGCGCTGAAAATTTAATGAAATCCTATAAAGGCCGAAAGGTGGTTAAAGGAATTTCTGTAGAGGTAAATCAAGGAGAGATTGTAGGATTACTAGGCCCTAACGGAGCTGGAAAAACTACTTCCTTCTACATGATAGTAGGTCTTGTAAAGCCTAATGGTGGTAATATCTACCTAGAACAGCAAGATATTACAAAGTATCCCATGTACAAGCGTGCTCAGAATGGAATAGGTTATCTCGCGCAAGAGGCATCTGTTTTTAGAAAACTAAGCATTGAGGATAACATATTAAGTGTTTTACAACTCACAAAACTCTCAAAGAAAGAGCAACTTCATAAAATGGAGGAACTCATAGAAGAGTTTAGCTTAGGTCATATACGTAAAAGCCGTGGTGATTTACTTTCTGGAGGTGAACGTCGCCGTACAGAAATTGCAAGAGCACTAGCAACCTCACCATCTTTTATATTACTAGATGAACCTTTTGCCGGTGTAGACCCTGTTGCAGTAGAAGATATACAGCGCATCGTAGCCCAGCTAAAAGATAAAAACATAGGAATTCTTATTACCGATCATAATGTTCAAGAAACACTTGCCATTACAGATCGTACTTACTTAATGTTTGAAGGAAGTATCCTTAAACATGGAGAACCAGAAGAACTTGCAGCAGATGAGATGGTACGTAAAGTATATCTAGGTCAAAACTTTGAGCTACGCAAGAAAAAACTATTTACCTAATTTACCATTAAACCAACCATAGCGTGAGTTTTCTAATCAATCTCACAGACTAAATTATCATCCTCTTGAAAACGACCATTACCATCATACTCGTTTGTTTCCTTTCTGTTTTTTGCAAAGCACAAACTCCTATTCCTTCTCAAACTCAAGACACTTTGAGTATTTTAAAACTTGCAGTGTACGACACCAAGGTGATGCTCAAAGGTATAGGCCACGCTTATACGGGACCACTACGATGGAAAAAAGATGACTGGATTGTAGCTGGTACTATTGCTGGAGGAACCGCACTACTCTATTTTGTAGATGATGATGTAAATAATTTTTTTACAAAAAGAAGTGATGACTTACCAGGAGTACTAGACGAGGCTGGAGAACGAGGCGGTAGTCCGCAGGTGATCTATGGACTGACGGCTGGAACTTATTTATTTGGGTTATTTACTAAGAATCAGAAGGTACGCAGAGCAGGAGCTTTGATGACATCATCGGCAGTTACGGCTGGGCTTTTACAAACTCTTCTCAAAGCCTCTGTAGGCAGAAGCAGACCAAAGAACGGTGAAGGCAAATTTGCATTTAACCCTTATAGTGGTATGCCAGGTTTTAGATCATTTCCTTCTGGACACACTATACTATCTGTTACGATGGCGCATGCAATCGCAAAGCAATTTGACAATACGTGGGTAAAAGTGGGCGTGTATGCCTTAGGATCTATTGCACCTTTACAAAGAATTTGGGGAGGAGCGCACTGGCTTACAGATGTTGCTCTTAGTGCTGCATTGAGTATTGTCATTGTAGATTCTATAGACAACTACATGAATAAAAGTAACGTCTATCCCGACGGAACTAAAAAGAATAAAATCACTTGGAATTTTAACGTGGGTCTAGGTCGAGCCGGGATTTCAGGTACTTTCTAAATTATACTTTAATTCGCTCTTCTTGTTGTGCTTTTATAGTAAGCACTAACATAGATAACCTGCCAATCACGAAGGTAAAAAGACCAAATAGCGTACAAAGCAATGCTACTTTAAGTCCGCCTGCCATCATGGGTTGCGATATATTGCCGCTTCCTTCTATAGCATCAAAAGCTGTAATTAAGCCCAAGGTAGAACCGAGAAAGCCCCACATCATTGCAAAAAGACTAAGGTGACCTATAATTTCTGAGGTTGGCCTCTTAGCTCTTTTCCCCATAAGAGAAATTACAAGTAGGGCGATAATTGCAATAATTACTATTAGAATAGGATACATAAATAATGGTCCTCCCTCGTTCATGCGATCAATTAATTGTGACATATTGGATAGTATTAAAGGTTAAAAACATTTCTTTTGATATTAAATGATTGAAAATAACATGCTGAGCAATTTATTAGTAAACGTTTCTGAGGTAAATATATAACTGAATTACAACGCTCATTTATAAACTCGACCAACTTCCATTATAACACACATTATAACTTAATAAGCCTTTTAAGTGGTTACTAGCTTGATGAAAATGTTATTCCCATGATGAATCTCGTCGTTCACCTCAAAAAATCAAATCGTTCTTATATTTTTCTCATCTTTGGAAGATGTATGAATTCAAGCTTAAAAATCTTGCGATTATCCCATTACATATTATACTTTGGATAGTCGTATGGCTATTTTACATTTACTTTTTTAGCTATGCAGCAGCAAATGAAGAATTTGTACTATACTTTGCAACAAGTCTCTTGCCAATAACGATTACAGTAACTTATATTATAGCCTACTATTTAATTCCAAAGTTCTTGCTTGAAAAGCGCTATCTACTATTTAGCACCTACTTACTCTACACCATAGTTGGCTCGCTATTTCTTATTATCATTATCACTTTTATCAACTTCATATTTTTATCTAATTATGATATGAAGCAAATGCCATTACTCACTCGTAATTTTCTATTTGTATTCATACTTGTTTATATAATTGCTGGATTGGTATCACTTGTTCAAGTACTGCGATACAACTACAAAGCGATTAATCGAAATACAGCGTTAGAAAAGAAACTTCTAGAAGGTCAACTTACGCTCAAAGAGAAAGAACTTTATTACCTAAAAGAGCAAATCCACCCTCATTTTCTATTCAACACACTAAATACTATTTATGGCGCTGCACTAACAGAGTCTAAAGACACTCCTGACTTGATTTTAAAATTGTCCAATCTACTCGATTATACTCTTAATCAGATTGAGAAAAAAACTGTTGCAATCTCTGAAGAGGTGCTCTACATATCTTCTTATATAGGACTAGAGCAAGTGCGCTTTAGAGACACATTAAAAGTTTCATTCTCAAAAAAAATAGACAACGACATACAAGTGCCGCCAATGTTATTTATTGCATTTATTGAAAATGCATTTAAACATGGCAGTCCGCATGATACAATATTACACATCGTAATATCGCTTGAAGTCCATGATAAACAGCTACATTTTTCTATAAAAAATACAATCAAAGAAGATTCCTCTCCAAAGGAAAATCACGGACTAGGAATGCAAAATAGCACCAAGCGGCTGGATACTTTATATCCAAATGCTTATACCCTTAACAACCACACTTCAAAAGGATGGTATTACCTTGAGCTAAACATCAACATAAACTAATGGAAACTTATCAAGCAATTATCATAGATGACGAACCCATGGCTCGTGAGATTTTAGAAAATCACCTTTCTAAAATAACTCAGATGACTGTAATTGCTGTTTGCAAAAACGCAGCCGAAGGCTTCAGTGCTCTCAGTAAGCATGATGTTGACCTCGTCTTTCTAGATATAAATATGCCAGAGGTTACCGGACTTATGTTTGCCAAGGCAATCCAAGGAACAACAAAAATAATTTTCACAACTGCTTATCGAGAATACGCCGTAGAAGGCTTTGACTTACAAGCGGTAGATTACCTACTTAAACCTATATCCCTAGAGCGCTTAATGAAAGCTTTACAGAAGTTTTATAAGGAAGTAAGTCCAAAAGTTGAGAGTACAAATCAAGAAACCTTTACCTTTTTTCGCTCTGATCGTAAAATGATAAAAGTAGACTTCAGCAATATACTTTACATAGAAAGCATAGGTGATTACTTGAAAATACACACCACAAATAACATTATCGTCACTAGAGAAACACTGCTTGCTACTCTAGAAAAAGTACCTGCTACCCTATTTTTAAGAACACATAGATCATATGTGGTTGCGATAAGTAGTATTGAAAGTTTCACAAACGAGCATATTAATATAAATAATAAAGCAATTCCTATCAGCCGCGGCTACCGTGACAATGTACTTAGCACATTAAACCGCATAAAATAATGTAGTTTATTATGTACCTTTGCAAGCCTTAAAAAATCATTACGACAAAGATTTAAAAAGTGCTTTATTATACTTTCGCGAAAGCGTAATAAATTCCATTAAAAGGATTGCAGATTACTATGAAAACAGATTTAGATAGAGGAATACAAGTAGACGACGCTAATCTTCTCAATGAAGAAATAGGCGATAATCACGTTTCTACAAGTGCTACAACACCACTGCGTGATGATGCCTTTGAGATGAGTAACGCAGATAAAATGGCGAGCATTCAAGAAGATGTTGCACATATTATGCAAACACTAGGTCTTGACATGACTGATGATAGCCTTAAAGGCACTCCTAAGCGTGTGGCAAAAATGTTTGTAAACGAGATCTTCGCAGGTTTACATCCAGATAATAAACCTAAGGTTTCCGTTTTTGACAATAACTATAAGTATGGAGAGATGCTTGTAGAGAAAAATATTACAGTGTACTCTACCTGTGAGCATCACTTACTACCTATTGTAGGCCGTGCACACGTGGCTTACATTTCTAATGGAACTGTTGTAGGTCTTAGTAAAATGAACCGCATAGTAGATTATTATGCAAAGCGTCCTCAAGTACAAGAGCGTCTTACCATGCAAATTGTACAAGAATTACAACGCGCAATGGGCACGGAAGATGTAGCCTGCGTTATAGACGCAAAACACCTTTGCGTAAATAGTAGAGGAATAAGAGACATCGAGAGCAGCACAGTTACTAGCGAGTTTGGTGGCAAATTTAAAGACGCTGCTACTCGTAGAGAATTTTTAGACTACATAAAGTTAGATACAGATTTTTAAGAGGCTACAACTTGCTTATAAATACTTATAACAAAGCGGTTTCTTTTTAGTTACCGCTTTTTGAGTTTTACAATTAAGATATTTACCTTCGTCACACACATAAATAGCACATAAAATGCCATTATACCAAGATCAAGAACTTACAGTTTACAATTCCCTTTCGGGAAAAAAGGAACTTTTTAAACCCCTTCTTGAAGGATATGTAGGTATGTACGTTTGTGGACCTACCGTATACAGCAATGTACACTTAGGTAACGTACGTACTTTTATGAGCTTTGATATGATTTTTAGATATCTCAAGCACCTTGGATATAAAGTGCGATATGTGCGTAACATCACAGATGCTGGTCACCTTACAGATGATGCAGATCAAGGAGAAGATAAAATTGCAAAGAAAGCTCGATTGGAAAAAATCGAGCCTATGGAAGTTGTGCAGAAATACACTTTAGACTTTCATGATATTCTCAATAAATTCAACTTCTTACCTCCCAGTATTGAACCTACAGCAACAGGGCATATTATTGAGCAAATGGAAATCATTAAGAAAATCATAGATAATGGTTATGCTTATGAAAAAAATGGCTCTGTATATTTTGATGTTGTAAAGTTTAATAAAGACCATGAGTACGGTAAACTTTCTGGCCGCAAGCTAGAAGATATGATTGCAAATACTAGAACTCTCAACGCACAAGATGAAAAAGAGAACCCTCAAGACTTTGCACTCTGGAAAAAAGCAGAACCACAGCACATCATGCGCTGGCCTAGTCCTTGGGGAGATGGTTTCCCTGGATGGCACTTGGAGTGTACTGCTATGAGCACAAAGTACTTAGGAGACCAGTTTGACATACACGGTGGAGGTATGGATTTAAAGTTCCCTCACCATGAATGTGAGATTGCACAGAATGAGGCAGCGTTAGGCACTGAGCCTGTGCGTTACTGGCTTCACGCAAATATGCTCACTCTTAACGGACAGAAAATGGCTAAAAGTACTGGGAACAGTATTAATCCTGGTGAGATATTTTCTGGAGATAGCGAGCATCTTTCTAAAGGATTTGCTCCTAGTGTTGCGAGATTCTTTATACTTCAAACAAGCTATCGTAGCATCATGGATTTTTCTAATGACGCTTTACTTGCTAGTGAGAAAGGGTTTCATAGACTCATGGAAGCACTCAAAGTAGCAAAAAATCTTACAGTTTCTAAGGAAAGTAGCTTTGACGTGACAGCATGGAAGCAATCTTGCTACAATGCCATGAATGATGATTTTAACACACCTATTCTCATCGCACAACTTTTTGAAGCTGTCAAGCAAATCCACTTAATAAAAGATGGAAAGGCGACAATCACAGCCGAAGATTTAAAACTTCTATTAGAAACTCTTGAAGCTTTTGTTTTTGATGTTTTAGGACTTGAGGATAATAACGCTTTCGCGAAAGCGGACGACTCAAAACTCAATGGAACCGTAGAATTATTAATAAAGCTGCGCAAAGAAGCTAGAGAAAACAAAGATTTTGCCTTAAGTGACAAAATACGCGATGAACTTATTGAACTAGGAATACAACTGAAGGATAGTCGAGAAGGTACAAGCTTTTCGGTAAACTAATGGTTTCTATCAAGAAAATAGCCATTGCTCCATTTTTAGGAATCATCTGGTTTTATCAAAAATTCATCTCTTCATGGACGCCAAGCTCATGTCGCTACAGTCCTACTTGCTCGAGTTACACAAAAACGGCACTAGAAAGACACGGACTTATCACTGGAGGCTGGTTATCTATCAAAAGAATATTTTCTTGCCACCCATGGGGCGGTCAAGGATATGACCCAGTTCCCGAAAAAGAAGAATTAAATAATACATAAAGACTTTCAGTATCTGCTATTAAGGTTTTAAATTGCTTACTCAAATAAACAACACACTCGTTCTACTGTGGAAACACTAACTAATGATCCGAGTAGCTAACAATCCCAATATATGCTTGCATTAAAATTTACATGGAATCCAATATCAGGACTTGACCTAGGCTTTATAACTATCCATTTTTATAGTTTAATGTTTGTAGTTGCATTCTCATTAGGTTTTTACCTGATGAAGAAGATGTTCATCCGTGAAGGAGTTGCTATTGAAAAATTAGACAGTCTATTTATTTATGCCGTAGTCTCTATTCTTTTAGGAGCACGATTAGGTCACGTATTCTTTTATCAAACAGAATTACTTTGGGAAGATCCGCTATCTGTATTGTTACCTTTTAGGTTTGTCCCAGAATTTGAATTTACCGGGTTTAGAGGACTTGCTAGTCACGGAGCTGCGATTGCTACTATTTTTGGATTGTACCTTTATAACAAAAAGGTCTTGCATAAATCGGTTTTATGGATCTTAGATCGCGTAGTAATTACCTGTGCATCTGGAGCTGTGTTTGTGCGTATAGGTAACTTTCTGAACTCAGAAATGGTAGGAAAAATTACGGACAGCAACTTAGGTATTCAATTTGTTCAAGACGAAATTTCTGAACGCCGAGCGGTATCGCTTACTAATATCCCAAATCCAGCACAAGCGTACCAAGCACTTACAAGCGACCCTCAATTTGCAGATATTATAAGCACCATTCCTTTTAGATATCCTGGACAGCTTATGGAGGCTTTTGGTTATGTATTTGTATTCCTAATCCTATTTATTCTGTATTGGAAGACAGATGCTCGCAAGAAGTCAGGATTTTTATTCGGTCTATTCTTGTTACTTCTAATGGGCGTACGTTTTATAGTAGAAAACTTTAAACGTGAGCAAGTAGAAAATCGTGAAGATTGGATTTTTAATCTAAACACAGGTCAGGTATTGAGCATACCTTTTATAATTATAGGCCTATACTTTGTAATAACATCATTTACTAAAAAAACATCTTATGAAGCTTCGTAACGCTGCTTATATTTCACTTTTCTCACTTCTTATTGCTGGAGTGAGTTGTAAAGAAAACACAAATACTGATAGTATTATATCTATCGAAAAACCAGCTTTTAATAAAGAGGGAGAGCTTACACTCATAAAAGCTTCTGGTCAAGTAATACGTACGATAGATATAGAGGTAGCAGACACTGCATACGAGCAGGAAGTAGATCTCAAGAATAGAGATAGACTCAAATCACACCAAGGAGTTCTTTTTCTATACCCACAAGAAGAATTAAGAGGATATTATATGACAGATATTAGGTTTCCACTAGACCTTATACACATCAATGCTAGTAACGAGATTGTAAGCTTTTCTGAAAACACAACGCCTTTAGATGATAAGACATTCTTACCATCACAAGTACCTTCTCAGTTAGTTTTAAAGATTAATGGTGGCCTATCTGAAGAATGGGTTATTGAGGTAGGAGATCGCGTAGAATGGAAGCTTCTTTAATATAGTCCACAGTATCTTAAGTTAACACAAAACCCTCTAAACAGAGGGTTTTTGCTTTTACAGACTATTGAGCAAATCTGTTCATTCACAAAACAGACAGGGTAGTTAAGCTACGAAAACAACCATAGTTTTTCTGTTAAGTAACCACAGGAACCTTGTATTCTTGACAAGGAATATTTCTTTATCAAACATCTTAAACAACAAAAAACCCGCTTCTATTAAGAAGCGGGTTTTCAAATATTGTATAGTATAACTTATTTCTTAGCTAAGAAATCGCTTACTTGGTCTGGAGCCATTACTGCTTCCACAAATGTATAAGCTCCAGATTTTGGAGACTTTACCATTTTTATCGCTTTAGTTAAACGCTTTGATCCTGTCTGTAAAGATGCTACTGATTTCTTTGCCATAACTTATTTGATTTCTTTATGAACAGTCATCTTCTTCAATACGTTGTTGAATTTCTTCAACTCCATACGGTCCGGTGTGTTCTTTTTGTTTTTAGTCGTGATATATCTTGACGTACCTGGTTGACCAGTCGCTTTGTGCTCAGTGCACTCTAAGATTACCTGTACTCTATTCCCTTTCTTTGCCATCTCGGTGTTTCTTTATGGGATTATTTAGTTAAGAACCCGTTTGCGCGTGCCTCTTTAACAACCGCATCGATTCCTTTCTTATTGATATTCTTTAACGCAGACGTTGATACTTTCAACGTGATCCACTTATCTTCTGCTGGAAGGTAAAAACGTTTTTTCATAAGATTCACGTTAAATTTACGCTTCGTCTTATTCATCGCGTGGGAAACATTATTTCCGACCATCGCTTTCTTACCTGTAAGCTCACAAACTCTAGACATTCCTAAAACTTTAAATAGTTATTTCAAAACAGGCTGCAAAAATACGTAATTTTATATCTCACTACAAAACTTATTCGTAGTTTTTTTTCCTGTTTCTTCAAGTGATTTTCACTTTTCTTTACTTTTACTCTTTATTTCGTCTCGCGCAAGCACTAAAATGGCACTTTTTCGCGAAAGCGTATTCTCAATATAACATCTACTTAGAGAGTAATTCTTCTTTAAGTAACTCTAAGGCCTTATTTACAGCCTTACCTATTACTCGCTCTCTGTGATTACCCATCATAAAATGATGCGCCATAACACCGTTCTCTGTAGCAATACCTATATAAACCGTTCCCACCTCTGCATCACTATCTCCTTTTAAAGGTCCTGCGTTACCGGTAGTAGAAATACCTATATCAGATTTATAAAGTTTTCTAGCATTTACAGCCATTTGCTCTGCCACTTGAGCACTTACAACAGAATGTTCTTTTATCACTTCTGGATCAACACCTAAAATATCAACCTTAGATTGTGTAGCATAAGTCACTAGACTTCCCTTTAAATATTGCGAAGCACCACTGTGTGCCGTAAATCGCTCTACCATTTGCCCTCCAGTACAACTCTCTGCTATCGCGAGGGTTTTACCTTTTTCTACAAATAGGCCAGCTACAACTTGCTCAAATTCTCCATCGCTTTCATATCCAACAAAAATGTCGTCTATAAAAGGTAAAAGCTTATCTGCTTGTTCTTGCATGGCAATCTCTACAACTTCTTTGTAAAGACCTGAAGTAGATAAACGCAAACGCACTCTGCCTAATGAAGGAAGGTAAGCTAGCTTAATTTCGGCAGGAAGTTCATTCTCAAAACGCTCTATCCTTTCGGCGATGGCGCTTTCACCCATTCCGTAGGTTAAAAACGTTTTGTGTAGTATATAAGGAAGTTTAAACTGCTTTTGTAAACGCGGCAGCACTTCATTTTCCATAAGCCCCTTCATCTCATAAGGAACACCCGGCATAGAGACAAAGATAGTGTTATCATTCTCAATCCACATCCCTGGAGCAGTACCAAATTCGTTTACTAGTACTTCTGCCTTACTAGGCACCATAGCTTGCGTTTTATTTGCATCAAGCATTGGCTTTTTAATATATTCCTTAAAGAGATGCGCTACATGATCTAGCACTCCTTGATTGAACACAAGCTCATCATTAAAGTACTTACATATGGTATGCTTTGTAATATCGTCTTTAGTAGGACCTAGGCCGCCTGTAACAATCACAAGATCTGCTCTAGATTGTGCAGCTGCAAAAGCTTCTAGTATATGACTTTCATCATCTTGAATAGATGTAATCTGGTATATGGAAACTCCTATTTTATTGAGAGCAGATGAGATGTAAGCACTGTTAGTATCTACAATCTGGCCTATGAGAATCTCATCACCTATCGTTATAATTTCTGCTTTCATTTAAAAATCTTCTTGAAGCTCAGCAATCACAGTTCCTAAGGTAGACGTTATATCATCAAGCTTAGACTGTATTGCAGATGTAGGCTTGTTACTATCACTCCACTTCTCCATAGCTTTGATTTGACCTAATAAATCAATACCAAACATATCGAGATTAGGTTTCATTTTATGTGCAAATTGATATGCCATCTTGTGATTATTATTTTCAATAGCACTTTGCATAGACTCTAAATCTGGCGGAATTTCTTGTAAAAATGTTGCCACGATAATGCCTACAAAATCCTCATCACCACCAGCGATCTCTCTTACTTTTTCTAGATTATAATGTCTCAACATGTCTTATTTTACGTTTATAGAGAACATCTCTGTTTCTCCTATATACCCTTTTAATTTATCATTCTCTTGTACGCGTGCAACTCCCGCAGGTGTTCCCGTAAATATAACATCTCCTATCTTAAGTGTAAAATACTGAGACACATAACTTATTAAAGCATCAATTTTCCATAGCATTTCACTAGTAGATCCTTCTTGAACTGTAACATCATTATTCTCTAGATGAAAAGAAATATCATCTACAGTATCAAAGTCTGACACAGGCAACCACTTTGAACTTATTACGGCAGCGCCGTCAAAGCCTTTTGCTTTTTCCCATGGCAACCCTTTCTCTTTAAGTTGCGCTTGTAAATCACGAGCTGTAAAGTCAATACCTAGACCTATCTCATCATAATAGGTACTAGCATATTTCTGATCTATATACTTCCCTATCTTCTTAATTTTTACGAGAATTTCCACCTCATGATGCACATCATTAGAAAATGGCGGTATCACAAACGGATGTTTACTTAATAAAATAGAAGAATCTGGCTTTAAAAACACCACTGGATGTTCTGGACGCTCATTCTCAAGCTCTGCAATATGCTTTGCATAATTACGACCTATACATATAAGTTTCATAAGCTATGCTTTAGTGTTAAGTTTACGCAGTTTTATAGCCGTAAGCACTTTCTTAGTATAAAGAGGGAAATCTGCATTTTGAATCCAGCCAAAATATCCTGGCTCATTATCTAGCACCTCTTCTACTTTTTTACCTTTATGTTTTCCAAAGGTAAAAATCTCTACATCATCCTTATCGTAGCCTATAAAACCAGCAAAATCTGCTTGTTTTTTACGCGTACTAAAATCGCCTAAGAACTTCATATCATTCTCTAGCTCATCATATCTGTCAAGCTGAGACTTTAACACCTCATAGGTTGCCCAAGTATCGGCAGAAGCGCTGTGCGCATTAGTAAGGTCTTTACCGCAATAAAATTTATAAGCCGCTACAAGTGTGCGTTGCTCCATCTTGTGAAAAATATTTTGCACATCAATGGCATTACGGTTTTTCATATCAAAATCAATCCCAGAGCGCAGTAGTTCTTCTACTAGTAATGGGATATCAAATCGATTAGAATTAAATCCCGCAAGATCTGCATCCTTTATAATGTCATAAACATCCTTTGCACGCTCGGCAAATGTAGGCTTGTCTGCTACATCTGCATCACTTATCCCATGCACCGCAGTTGTTACCGCAGGAATAGGCACTGTAGGATTTATACGTTCTGTAAACTCTTCTTCCCTTCCATCTGGAAATACCTTTAAAATAGAAATCTCTACGATTCTATCTTTGGCTACATTAATTCCAGTAGTCTCGAGGTCAAAAAAGCAAATCGGTCTTGTAATTTTTAATTGCATGGCACAAAAATACTTGTTTCAATCTACAAAATTAACTCCCTCTTTCATTAAAAATGGTAGATTCTGTATCTTGGTACGTCTTTTGATTTTAAGATAGTTATGAAAAACAAATTTTTACTGTTGGCCTTTTTAATTTTCGCTTTCGCGAAAATGGGAAATGCACAAACCTCAGCATTTACCACAGATGATGTATCTGGAGTTTATAAAAAAGGTGGTAAGACAATTAACGTAAATATTGTCCCGAAAACTTCAGTCATTACGTGGTCACTTACGTTATCTCCAAATGGCAGGTTTGAGTATCACAATTTCAGACAACTTAAAGGTCAAAAGGAAGAGCACTGGTGGGCCCGCGGTAACTGGAAACTTAAGGGCAAGATCGTTTTATTTACTACTACCGAAGATGATATAAACCATCAATTCACAATTGATTTAAATAACACGAAGGCACGATTCTTCAAGAAGTCACCTCGAAGTAAATCGCCTAAAATTCAGCCGACGTACATTCAGTTTTTCGAATCTGATTACTCACTAACTAAGAATTTAAAACTTCCTAAAACAGATGAATAGATTACAACTGTTACTTTTTATAGCCTTGGTGTTAGGGTTTCAATTTTTCGCGAAAGCGCAACAAAACAACACGCCTCCCGTAGAATTGATAGAAGATAAACAACCCAAAAGATGGTTACTTTATGCTCAAAACAATACAGACGAGGAGCAAGAAGCTTTTTTAATTGTGCAAGGTGAAGGCTTTAGAAGAAGCGCAGATAGGCCTGTGATAAAAAAACTTCCTCCTAACTCAAAAGTCCTCATGATTACGCTTATCCCTCTCAAAGGAGTAGAACCCACCTACACTAAGATTTTTACTTATGAGAACGAATTGCAAGACATTTCCACCAGAAAAGGAGCGGACAGAGAAGAGTTTGTAAATATAAGACCCCTTAAGGATGATGAGCTTACCGTATTTATAGAGCCAGATTGTGAGAAATGCAAGCTGCTCACAGATTTTTTAAATAAAAATCATTACAAATACCGTGTGCTAGATGTAAGCACTAACAACAAGGTGAATGACTTTATGTTTGATCATCTTAAAACTTCAAGTTACAAAGGTGGGATTATAGACTTACCCGTTGTAATGTTTGAAGGCAGAAAGCACTGGAGCATTGTAGATATTAAAAACTTCATACATGAGTATGACTGGAAAGGATTAAAAAAGAACTAATCCTGACAACTCAGATGTCATTAACTCCATAAAACAAGAAAGGCGCAACTCACGTTGCGCCTTTGGTTTATATAATTTTAATCGCTTTACTTATACTTCGCGATTTACATCAAATCCTTCTAGGTACTCTGCAACACGTTTTACAAACTGTCCGCCCAGCGCTCCATTTACCACACGGTGGTCATAAGAGTGTGAAAGGTACATTTTCATACGTATCCCGATAAAATCTCCGTCTGGAGTTTCTATCACTGCAGGTACTTTGCGTATTGCTCCTAGCGCAAGAATTGCAACTTGCGGCTGATTGATAATAGGAGTTCCCATGATAGACCCAAAGGTTCCTACGTTTGTTACCGTATACGTTCCTCCAGCAGTATCATCTGGTTTTAATTTACCATCTCTAGCACGTCCCGCAAGATCATTAACAGACTTTGCCATCCCTACAAGATTAAGCTGGTCTGCATTTTTTATTACAGGTACTATAAGGTTACCATCTGGTAAAGCTGCTGCCATACCTAGGTTTATGTTTTTACGTTTTATGATTTTATCACCATCTACAGCGATATTAATCATAGGGAAGTCACGTATAGCTTTTGCTACAGCCTCCATAAATATAGGAGTAAAGGTTAAATTCTGACCTTCTTTTGCCTTAAAGCTATCTTTGTGTTTCTTTCTCCAGTTCCAGATGTTTGTTACATCTGCCTCAATAAATGATTGCACGTGCGCACTTGTTTGTACAGATGCTACCATGTGATGCGATATGAGTTTACCCATACGTGTCATCTCTATAATCTCATCTTCACCATTTACACTTACTGGCGTAGCTTTTACTGCAGGAGCAGCCTTAGCAGCAGGCGCTTGTTTTTGTGCAGCTGGCTTAGCCGGAGCTGTGCCACGTGTAGAAAGATATGTCACCATATCATCCTTAGTCACTCTACCATCTTTACCTGTCCCTGTAATTGAATCAAGTTCTGCTTGATCAATACCTTCTTCCTTTGCCATGTTACGCACCAGTGGTGAGTAAAAACGGTCTCCAGAACTTACAGGAGCAGCCACTGCGTCTTTTGCAGCAGTTACAGTTTGAGCGACTGCAGCAACTGCAACCTCTTCTTCTTTAGTTTCTTTTTGAGCTGGCGCTGGCGTAGCGTCACCGCTTCCTTCACCTTCGGTTTCTATGATAGCAATAGTCTGCCCTACCTCAACAACATCATCTACCTCAAACAGTTTTTCTATTAAAATACCGTCTACTTCACTAGGAACTTCACTATCTACCTTATCTGTAGCGATTTCTAGTACAGGCTCATCTGCCTCTATAGTATCTCCTACTTCTTTTAACCAAGTTGTAAGCGTTGCTTCTGCAACACTTTCTCCCATTTTTGGTAGCTTTAATTCAAATCTTGCCATATTCGTAAAATGTAGCTGTTTTTAATACTCGTTTTTGCAAAAATAGTAATTAAATCAATCAAATAGTGACAATAAATTATTAATCTCTATTAAACTCAATTACATCACCCTTCCCTAGACTACTATTACTGCCTATTGCAAAAGTACCATTTTTAGGAATGATTTTATAGGTAGCACCACTACCTCGATATGTTATAATTTCCTTAATTATATCACTATACGCTACATATGCAGCATCAAAAACAAGCTCTTGCCCTTCCTTTGGAACACACATATCACTTATAACTTTTACAGGTTTTGTTACCGCTTTCGCGAAAGCGTCCCTCAAAAATGTATTATCCGTGAGCAACACATACTCCTTTACATCAAACTGATCATCAACAAGATTAGACTGCAAATACCTTTTATAAAATCCAGCTTTGAACTTGGCCAAGCTCACACCAGTATTCACAAGAAAACCTTTGAACACGTTATCATGAAAGTGCTTTTCATAAAACAATTGCATCGCTCCATAAAAACACCTTCTATAGTGCTCATCTCTCACAGTGCTCTCTCCTTTAAAATGTAGTATTGTTTCATCACCTATATAGTGATTGCTGTAACCCGCCTTTGTAATAGTGTATGATAAGTCTATATCTTCTCCAAACATAAAATAGCGCTCATCAAATCCTCCCACTTCCTCATAAATATTGCGAGACATAAACATAAATGCACCTACTAACACATCTACTTTTCCGGTAGCTTCATTAGGTATATGTGTAGCATAATAAGAAGACCCATATCCCAGCATTTTACTCAATGCTACTCGCAGTGTAGGGACATTGCGCTTACTTTCTGGCAAATAAGACCCTCTCCCATTTACAAGACGTACTCCTTGCGCTCCGGTATATTGTTCTTGGGTAGTTATTTTTAGTAAACTCTCAAATACACTCGATGGAACCACTGTATCCGGATTGAGAATACAGATATGAGTTCCTTTTGCTAAAGCAACCCCTTGATTATTTGCAGACGAAAAACCAGCGTTTTTCTTATTGGCAACAATCTTTACGGCAGGAAACTTATCCTTCACCATTTGCACACTGCCATCTAAAGAAGCGTTATCTACCACTATAATCTCTGCATCAATAGAAGCTATTGCATCTTGCACACTGTCTAGACATAACTCTAGGTAGCGCATTACGTTATAGTTTACAATTATTATGGAGAGTTGCAAAAAGCTTAAAGAAATTTATTATTTATAGTAGCACATAAGATATACTACCTATTGCGTTATATTTTTAACAAAGCACAATATATTAATTTAATTCTTTAAAGAATTCTCAAATGGGATGCGATGTAAAATACTTCTACCTAGCGTTACCTCATCTGCATACTCTAGCTCATCACCCACGGCAATACCTCTAGCAATAGTTGAAGTTGCGATATCATAAGCTTCTAGCTGTCTATAAATATAAAAGTTTGTAGTATCTCCTTCCATAGTAGAACTTAGTGCAAAAATCACCTCTTTTACGACACCGCTTTTTGCTCTATCTATAAGTGAAAAGATATTTAAATCCTGAGGCCCTATACCGTCCAGCGGACTAATTTTACCTCCCAGTACATGGTACAAACCACGATACTGACTTGTATTTTCTATCGCCATTACATCCCTTACGTCTTCTACCACGCAAACAATGCTTTCATCTCTATTGGGATTTGAGCATATCTCACATAAGGCTACATCTGAAATGTTGTGACACTTTTTACAGAATTTAATAGTATCACGCATTGTATTTAATGCTTCTGTAAGGTGGTGGGTTTGCACCTCTGGCTGGCGTAATAAGTGTAGTACTAATCGTAACGCAGTACGCTTCCCTACTCCTGGGAGTTGAGACATTTCATAGACTGCATTTTCAAGAAGTTTTGAAGAGAATTCCATAGTTGTAAAGATAACTCTTTAGTGTCGTTATGAAAAAACCACTTAGCTTATAGACGCACTAATTCTTATCCTCCAGTAACGGTACAAATCTAAATTCTCCATATTCCTTTTTCTCAAAAGAAGTCGCAGAGGTTCGTATGTAGCGTTGCATAATTTGTGGGTCATCACCTACAGGTATAATAAGCCTTCCACCTATTTTAAGTTGTGCCAGTAGTGGTTTAGGCACAAACGGAGCTCCAGCTGTCACTATAATACTGTCAAAAGGTGCATAAGATGGTAACCCTTTATAGCCATCACCAAAACTTAAAAAACGAGGCCTATAGCCTAGCTTGGTAAGAAACAATTTTGTCTTCTTATACAATTCTTGCTGGCGCTCTATGGAATATACTTTGGCTCCTAACTCACAAAGCACAGCAGTTTGGTAACCGCTTCCAGTTCCTATCTCGAGAACTTGATGTCCTTTCTTAATCTCCATTAATTCACTTTGAAAAGCAACTGTGTATGGTTGAGAGATGGTTTGATCTGCAGCAATAGGAAACGCTTTGTCTTGATACGCGTGATGCTCAAAACTACTATCCATAAAAAAATGACGCGGAATCTTCCCAATAGCATTGAGAACAAGATCATTTGTGATTCCCTTATCTCTCAATATTTGAACAAGTTGGCGGCGTTTTCCTTGGTGGCGAGTAGTGTCTTTCATGGATTACTAAATTAGAAGAAAAGTTGGAAAATCAATATACCTATCTGTAAGATTTTACAACCATTCTAAAAAAATCTTCTTTGTAGAAAGTTGTATCCTATTAAAAAGTATCTAAAACCTTATTTTTGTATAAAAATCAAACACTATGCTTAAAGCTGGCGTACTCGGTGCTGGACACTTGGGGAAAATACACTTAAAACTTCTTAACCTTTCTGAACACTACGAACTTGTAGGGTTTTACGACACTTCAAAAGAGGTTAGAGATGCCATCTCTCAAGAATTTGGTTACACTGCTTTTGAGACCGAAGAAGATTTAATCAACGCCTGTGATATGGTAGATGTAGTAACTCCTACCACCTATCACTATGCAAGTGCAGAAAAGGTAATCAAAGCTGGAAAGCACCTCTTTATTGAGAAACCAATAACAAGCACAGTTGAGGAGGCAGAAAAACTACTCACGCTTGCAAAAGAACACAACGTTCTAGGTCAAGTAGGTCATGTAGAGCGCTTCAATCCTGCATTCATGTCTGTGAGTCATTCCATTAAGAGTCCTATGTTTATAGAGGCGCATAGACTTGCAGAATTTAATCCTAGAGGGACAGATGTTCCTGTAGTTTTAGATCTTATGATACATGACATTGACGCAATATTAAGCGTGGTAAATAGTCCTGTAAAAAGTGTGAATGCAAGTGGCGTATCTGTCATATCAGAAACTCCAGATATTGCAAATGCTCGTATTGAGTTCGAAAACGGATGTGTTGCAAACCTTACCGCGAGTCGTATCTCTATGAAAAACATGCGCAAAGCACGTTTCTTTCAGAAGGACGCATACATTTCGGTAGATTTTCTTGAGAAAAAAGTAGAGGTTGTAAAGATGAAAGACGCACCAGAATCTCCAGATGATTTTGCAATGATTCTTCAGAATGCAGAAGGAATCAAAAAGCAAATTTATTTTGACAATCCAGATGTACCTAGCAATAACGCGATACTTGATGAGCTAGACGCTTTCGCGAAAGCAATAAATGAAAATACCACCCCAATCGTATCACTTGAAGCTGGAACCGAAGCTTTACGAGTAGCCAAGATGATTATTGCAGATTTTTAAAAAACACATATTCAAACACACAAACCCTTTTACAAGGGAGCACACAAAGCACTTCATTTATGAAAAATATAGCAGTTATAGGAGCAGGAACAATGGGTAACGGAATTGCCCACACTTTTGCTCAAAGTGGTTACCAAGTACAACTAGTAGATATCTCTCAAGATTCACTAGACCGCGGGTTTAGTACTATCTCAAAAAATCTAGATAGAATGGTTGCCAAAGAGCGTATTACTGCTATAGAAAAGCAGCAAACTCTTGATAAAATCACTACGTACACAAACCTTGCAGAAGGTGTTAAGAATGCTGAGCTTGTAGTAGAAGCGGCTACAGAGAACGTAGATTTAAAACTAAAGATTTTTGAATCTCTTGATGCTGCTACAAGTGACTCTTGTATACTTGCTACAAACACATCATCCATTTCAATTACTCAGATTGCGGCTGTTACAGAACGTCCAGACCAAGTAATAGGAATGCACTTTATGAACCCTGTGCCTATCATGAAACTGGTAGAAATCATAAGAGGTTATAATACTAGTGACCTAACCACAAAGACCATCATGGAACTTTCAGAAAAGTTAGGTAAAGTACCGGTAGAGGTTAATGATTACCCTGGATTTGTAGCAAATCGCATCCTTATGCCTATGATTAATGAAGCGATAGAAACGCTATACAACGGTGTGGCTGGCGTATACGAAATTGACACGGTTATGAAACTTGGAATGGCGCACCCTATGGGTCCATTACAACTTGCAGATTTTATAGGTCTAGATGTTTGTCTATCTATTCTTGAAGTCATGCACGACGGTTTTAAAAATCCAAAATATGCACCTTGCCCGCTTTTAGTGAATATGGTAAGAGCTGGAAAATTAGGAGTGAAGTCTAGTGAAGGTTTTTACGATTATAAAGAAAGTCGCAAGGCAGAAAAAGTCGCAGCAATGTTTGCTTCATAATCCCAACACCACACAAAGCTTAATAAAGACGCACCATAGTGCGTCTTAAGTACACATAACATGGCAAAAATTCTCCCATTCCGTGCGGTAAGACCTACTAGAGATAAAGTAGGACTGGTAGCTACACGCGCTTATCAATTTTATGATCAAGTAGGACGCGACCACAGAATGGCACAAAATCCGTTCTCATTTTTACACATTATCAATCCTGGATATAAATTTCAAAAAGAAATTACTGGGAAACAGCGTTTTGAACTTGTACGCAATCGCTATCAAGAATTTAAAGATGATGGTGTTTTTATTAAGGAAGAGCAACCCGCATTCTATGTATATAGAATTGTAGATAGAGAAAAGAACACCTTTTGTGGTATTGTCGCTAGCGCTTCTGTAGAAGACTATGAGAATGATGTTATAAAAAAGCACGAAGACACGCTCCAAGATCGCGAGACTCTTTTTACAGAATATCTAGATACCGTGGGCTTTAATGCAGAGGCTGTATTACTTACCTATAAAAATTCTGATGAGATCAAAAGCATTCTCAACAATGTGATGAGTGATCGCGCTGAGTATGAGTTTACAACCACCTATCGTGATACACATCATTTATGGCCAGTAACAGATACACCAACTATAGAAAAGCTGCAACATGCTTTTGCTAGCATGAATAGCCTCTATATTGCAGATGGTCACCATAGATCTTCCTCCTCTGCTCTACTTTCTAAAAATCATTCAAAAAATCAAGAGAGCTATCGTTCATTTATGAGTTTTCTCATACCTGAATCAGAGTTACTTATTTATGAGTTCAATAGGCTTATAAAGGATCTTAACGGCTTGAGTAAAGAAGGTTTTTTAATAGCTCTTGATAGTAAGTTTAGAATTGAGAATCGCGGCACTACTCCTTATAAACCATCAAAGAAACATCACTTTAACATGTATCTGGATGGTGAGTATTACAGCCTTTACTTGAGACACAGCCTACGTAGCTTTAACACTCCACTAGATAGACTAGACACTCACATACTGTATGAAACGGTGCTCAAACCTATTTTAGGAATCATAGATTTGAGAAATGATGACCGCATTGTTTATGTAGATGGCAGGCGTGATATTACAAGCTTAACAGACCGTATAGATAATCAAGAATATGCAGTGAGTTTTGGCATGCTACCAGTCACTATAAATGAGTTAAAAGAAATAGCAGACGCTGGATTAAAAATGCCACCAAAAAGTACGTATATTGAACCTAAACTACGCAGTGGCGTAACCATTTACGAATTTTAATGAGTATAGCAGAAAATATCTTACGCTTTCGCGAAAACATTCCTTCACACGTTACTCTTGTAGCTGTTTCAAAAACTAAACCTGTTTCAGACCTTATGGAGGCTTATGAAACTGGGCAACGCATTTTTGGAGAAAACAAGATCCAAGAAATGACAGACAAGTGGGAAGAAATGCCCAAGGATATCCAGTGGCACATGATAGGTCACGTTCAAACAAACAAAGTCAAATATATGGCTCCATACGTGAGCCTAATACATGCTGTAGATCGCTTAAAACTCATAAAAGAAGTAAATAAACAGGCAGAAGCAAATGACCGAGTGATTGATATTCTTATTCAGATTAAAATTGCTCGTGAAGATTCAAAATTTGGTATGGCTGTTCAAGATGCCGTTAAGCTTTTTGAAGAAAACACATTAGAAAACTATCCCCATGTAAATGTGGTAGGTCTGATGGGAATGGCAACTTTTACAGACGACCAAGATCAAGTTGCGGCAGAGTTTGAGTTACTGGAAGGATTATTTTTACGCTTTCGCGAAAGCGCAAATCTCACCATACTATCCTCAGGAATGAGTGGTGATTATAAACTCGCAATTGACAAAGGAAGTACCATGATTAGAGTAGGAAGCAGTATTTTTGGTGCTAGATAACTTTAACCATTTTGATTCTCTTTTAAAATAACATAATTCCCTAAAAACTGGAATTTTAAAAAATAGCATATTTACGCAATACTAGACATAGAAACCACTGGCGGCAAGTACAACGAAGAAGGTATTACAGAAATCGCCATTTATAAATTTGACGGACATCAAGTTGTAGATCAATTTATTACCCTCGTAAACCCAGAACGCCCCATACAAGCATTTGTAGTAGGACTTACTGGCATTAATAACGGGATGTTAACAGATGCTCCAAAGTTTCATGAAATAGCAAAGCGTATTATTGAAATTACAGAGGGATGTATAATTGTGGCTCATAATGCCCAGTTTGACTATCGTATTTTAAGTCTAGAATTTGACAGGCTTGGATACCCTTTTGAAAGAACCACCTTATGTTCTGTAGAGCTTTCTCAAGAATTGCTACCAGGACATGATAGCTATAGTTTAGGAAAACTAACGAAGGCATTAGGAATCGCGATGTCTAACAGACATAGAGCAGATGGTGATGCTATTGCAACTGTCAAACTTTTCAAGTTACTCCTAGAGAAAGACCCAGAAAAGACAATTATAACTAAAGCCATTCGCTCTTTCCCAAAAAAGCATATGGACACCAAACTTAAGGACCTTATAAGAAGTGTACCTTCTGAGACTGGTGTGTACTTTATGCATAATGTAAATGGAACCATCATTTACATAGGCAAAAGTAAAAACATGAAAAAACGTCTTACGCAACATTTTACTAATGATAATCGTAAGAGTAAGCAAATACAAGATCAGGTAGAAACGGTTACCTACCAGACTACAGGCACTGAGCTCATTGCACTTCTAAAGGAAAATGAAGAAATAAAACGTCACAAGCCAAAGTTTAATAGAGCCTTACGTAGAACTAAATTTAAGGTACAACTCACTCACTATACAGACAGTGAAGGTTATATACACCTCAAGACCGAAAGAGCAGATGGTCGCAAAGAGTCTATTACAACTTATAGCAACTCTATGAGTGCAAAGGCTAATCTAGAGCGCATTATCGACTCTTATGATTTATGCCAGAATATGACGATGTACAATGAAAAGAGCGGCAACTGCTTTAATTATACTATTAAAAAATGTAATGGCGCTTGTATAGGAGAGGAATCACCAGAATCATATAACCAGCGTGTACAAGCTTTTCTAGACAAGCATAGCTATAAAAACAAAAGTATGGTAATCGTGGAGCGCGGTCGCAGCTCAATTGAACGCTCTGTAGTACTTGTAGAAGATGGTGTTTTTGTAGGGATAGGTTATTATAAACCTGATTTCCAACTCAACGATCTTGAAACGCTTAAATCTATTATAACCCCTATGGAAGATAATAGAGATGCTAGACATATTATCCAGAGTTATTGTCGTAGCAGAAAACGACTTAAGATTATTCCGCTAGATCAGATTACTAACTAGCACAGAAAACAGTACTTTTAGGCTACTGTATAATAACCAGATATTTTGACAAAAGAGGGCACATCAATTTGGCGCAGAAAACTGCACGACATTATTTACGAGGCAGACACGCCTGCGGGGAAACTTTTTGATGTAGTATTACTCATACTTATACTTGCCAGCATCGCACTAGTAATGCTCGAAAGTGTAAAAAGTATAGATGCAAAATATCACGATGTTTTTGAAGTAGGAGAATGGATCATCACCATCTTTTTTACGTTAGAATACTTTGCGAGAATTATAACAATAAAAAAGCCTACAAAATATATTTTCAGCTTTTATGGTCTCATCGACTTCTTCTCAACAATACCGCAATACTTAGCTTTTTTCTTCATTGGCTCAAATGCTTTACTTACCGTAAGAGCGCTTCGCTTGTTACGAGTATTCAGGATTTTAAAAATCACGAGATACGTAGGCGAGTCTAATAAGCTCTCCAAAGCTCTTAAAGATAGTAGAGCAAAGATTAGTATCTTTTTATTTGCAGTACTTATTCTCTGCATTATCGCTGGCACAATCATGTATATGATAGAAGGTGAGCAAAGTGGCTTCTCTAGCATACCTGTAAGTGTTTACTGGTGTATTGTAACGCTTACTACGGTAGGCTTTGGTGATATCGCACCTGTTACTCCACTTGGACAACTTATAGCAGCTATTATCATGATATTAGGATATGGAATCATTGCAGTACCTACAGGTATTGTGAGCGCCGAATATGCAAAAGACATGAGCTCAGAAAAAATCACGATAGATGGTGAAGACTATGTACATATGAACACGCAAGCCTGCGTAAACTGTAATGCAAAGAAACATCGTGATGATGCCGAATTTTGTCATAAATGCGGACACACGCTTAACGTCTCACATGAGTAAATACCTCATCCCCATCGTAGGACCTACTGCAATAGGTAAAACTGCACTTTCCATTAAAGTAGCACAATATTTCAAGACAGAAATTCTATCTGCAGACTCAAGACAATTCTTTAAAGAGATGTATATAGGTACAGCTGTTCCAGAACCTGAGGAGCTCGCTGCAGCCCCGCATCATTTTATACAACACCTCTCTGTAAATCAAGACTACAGTGTGGGACACTTTGAAAAAGACGCTATCGAGAAAATTACCGCACTACATAAAAAATACGACACCCTTGTTATGGTAGGTGGCTCAGGGATGTATGTGGATGCCGTTATTAATGGATTAGATGAGTTTCCCGCAGTAAAAGATGGTGTACGAGCAAAGCTCAAAGATTTGCACGAGAGGGAAGGTATTGAAGCGCTACAAGATCTCCTACTAGAGAAAGACCCAACGTATTACAAGCAAGTTGATATACAAAATACACAACGTGTTATAAGAGCTTTAGAAGTATGTCTTTCGGCAGGTGAGCCTTTTTCATTTTATAGAAATAAACCTAAACCTAAGCGCAATTTTGAGACCATCAAAATAGGATTACAAGCAGACCGTAAAATCATGTACGACCGTATTAATTTACGTGTAGATCTTATGATTGAAAATGGTTTGATTGAAGAGGTGGAAAGTTTGCTTTCGCGAAAGCATAACAACGCCCTTATAACTGTAGGCTACAGAGAGCTTTTTGAATATTTTGAAGGCACAGTTACCCTAGAACGAGCTATTGAAAATATAAAAACTAACACGCGACGTTTTGCTAAAAGACAAATGACTTGGTATCGCCGTGATGAGACTATCAATTGGTTCGACTACCAGACGCCTTTTGAAGAAATAGCATCGTTTATAAATAAAAAAACGCACCACTCATAGAGTGGCACGTTTTAATAGGTACACTAATATCGTTTATACCGATATTGGCTATTAGTCGTCTTTCTTTACAACCAGACGGAATCCTTCTCCGTGAATGTTTAAAATCTCTACAAGGTCATCCTTTTTAAGGTACTTACGTAGTTTTGCAATATATACATCCATACTTCTAGATGTAAAGTAATTATCATCTCTCCAGATTTTTGTAAGAGCTAGTTCACGTGGCATCAAATCATTTTCATGAAGTGCAAGCATACGTAATAACTCATTTTCTTTAGGAGATAATTTTATAGGCTCCTCTTCTTTATAGGTTAAGAAACGTAGTTTTGAATTTAAGTGGAAGTTACCAACGTTAAATTCGAACTGCTTAGAATCTGCAACAGAATCCACAGACTTACGCTGTATGATTGCCTTTATTTTCATAAGTAGCACTTCACTATCAAATGGCTTATTTAGATAGTCGTCTGCTCCTACTTTATAACCTTTAAGTACATCTTCTTTAAGAGCCTTGGCAGTTAAAAAGATGATAGGAATATCTTCATTCTTCTCTCTTATTTCTTTGGCTAGTGTAAAACCATCTTTATATGGCATCATTACATCAAGAATACAAAGATCATAATCGTCTTTCTTGAATTTCTCAAATCCTTCCATACCGTTTTTTGCATGAGTGACATTGTAATCATTCATCATAAGGTAATCTTTAAGAACTGTTCCGAAGTTCGGATCATCCTCTACTAGTAAAATCTTTTTGTTTTCAGTTTCCATATTAATATGATATTAGTGGTATTTTGATTATGAATGTACTTCCCATTCCTTTTTCACTTTCAACGGAGATTTCTCCTTGGTGGTCGTCTACGATTCTTTTTGCGTAGGCAAGTCCTAGTCCGTGGCCTTTTACATTATGTATGTCTCCTGTGTGCTCACGATAAAATTTGTCAAATACTTTCTTCTGTACTGCCTTAGTCATACCATCACCTTTATCTTGAATCTTGATGACAATTGAATCTTTTGTATTTTCTGTATACACATCAACTTCTGGCGCTCTGTCTTCTGGAGTATACTTTACAGCATTATCCATAATATTTACTAATACGTTAGTAAAATGTGACTCATTTGCAAGTACCGGAGTACGTTCTGCATCTAGATGAAGGTCTATGTAACCTCCACGATCTTCTACTAATAAAAGAACATGATTACTAGCATCTTCTACTAGCTCATGCATATCTAAACGCTCCTTTTGAATATCTAGCTCGTTCTTTTCAAGTTTAGAAATACGCAACACGTTTTCTACTTGACCATGCATCCTTTTATTTTCTTCTCTTATGAGTCCCTGGTAATAACTTACCTTCTCAGGATTAGTAGATATCTTTGAATTCTTTAAAGCATCTAGCGCTAGGTTTATAGTCGCTATAGGCGTTTTAAACTCATGCGTCATGTTATTTATAAAATCTGTCTTTATTTGAGAGATTTGACGCTGCTTATTAAGTTGATGTAAGGCACTAGAATATGCTATAACGATTATAAGTGTAAATATTATAGATAAGCCAGCCATCCCTAAAATAGAAGAAATCACAAATTTCTTTTCTCCTGGAAACTGTACATATAATGAGTAATCACTTAAATCTTGATTGTAAAGAAATATTGGCTCGCTGTATCCTGGGGCAGATTTTCTAAATTTAAAATTGTCAGACCTTACTTTAGTAAGTAAATCATTACTATACACTCCAAAATCAAAATCTGTTTCTAGGTCCCTTTCTGCAAGCTCTATAGTTAAGAGTCTTTCTATTTCTTCTGCAGTAAGTCTCTTATGTATAGGAATCTTGGTCGCTATCTCACTTACGATATCAGAAAATCTAAATTTCTCATAATCAATAAGCCTTGAGAACTCTTGTATTCTGTTTGAAGTGGTTTCTTCTCCACCTTCTACATTATTCTTTCTTATAATTTGAGTAGACTTTCTGTTTGCATAACGCTTAAAGGCTATGCTGTCACCTTTTTCACCTATAAAACCAGGCGCTGTAATTTTAAAATCTTCTTGAAGTATACCACTTGTATAAAGAATAAGCTCGTTATTTACTAGATCTTCATTTAGATAAAAATACTCATCAAACGTAAGATCATCTGGCACTCCAATACTATCTACCATATTTTGTACTGGGTAGTAGTAATCTTCTAACTCTCTGTTTTCAATTTTATCGACAACAGCAGATAATGCCTGTCTAGCATTAAAGCTAAATTGCTCTCGCTTTGTCTCAACACTACTTGTTATCCAGTAGCCTTGAACAAAGATGATTCCTATGAGTGAAAGACTCATAAGAATGATTAATAAGTAAAACAGTTTTTTATTCACTATCCAAAAGTAAGATTTTAACATTTGAAGCCGATTCGGTTTAACCAAATGTTAACAAGCAGCTATTTTACTACTTCCAGCCCTTACTTATACGTGTCATAATATGAGTGTGAATGCGACTTACAGCGTTTTTAGATAACTCCAAAAACTCGTTTTCTATGAGCACATCTGCCATAGCGGTCTTACGATTATCCGTCCATTGCGAATTCATGCGTTTAATTACGTCTTTTTCTGAAGCTCGATCCCTTTTCATTACACGCTTAATTCGATCGCTTTTTGGAGCAGTAACTAGAATAGTATAATCACAATCAAGGTGACCACCGTTTTCAAAAAGTATAGCCACTTCTTTAATAACGTAAGGGGCGTTTTGATCTGATGCCCATTTCAAAAAATGAGTTTTTACCGCTGGATGAACTATGCTATTAAGCCTTTTTAATAATTTAGGACTACTAAAGACTTCATTTGCGATATAAGCTCTATTTAACTTACCGTCTATATAAGACTGATCGCCTAGTAAAAATGAAATTTGCTTTATTAAAACCTCATCTGTATTCATGAGTTTCTTAGCCTCCACATCTGCAATATAAATAGGAACACCTAGTTCATTAAAAAATGAACCTATTGTTGTTTTACCACTTCCTATTCCACCCGTGAGACCTACAATAATCATACTTTTAGTTTACTACAATAAATTTAACTTGCTTATTAATAAGTCTTACAGACTTAACTCCCTTAGGTTCTCTAGCGATTGTAAGCGTTAAATACGCATCGGCATTATTTGCTGTGGCATAATCACAAGTAACTAAAAAGTCTGATGGTGTTATACTTTCAAAATCTTCAAGCTCGACTAGATAAATAATTTCGGCCGTTTTAGGTAAGATTTTTACACGCTTCTCTGGATCATTCAATACCGTTACAGGCACAGTAATCTTGCCCTCCGTAAACTTGGCGATTTCTTGATGTAGCGTTATTGATTTATGAGAAACCTTAAGCTCATCTGATAGCGCATCAAGTGATAGCAATACGTTATCTGAAAGATCTGTATTAATATTTGTAATTTCCTTTTGTTCTGTAGGTATGGCCTCTATATTTAATAACAAAGAACTAGGCCCTACGACGGTAACACTATCGGGCACTATAATCATTTTATTTCGACCTCCATATCCACTTTTATACAGAAGGCTCGCCTTAGATATTACAGGGACCTTCTTTGAAGCTACAGAATCTATTGTTACAGTAATTTGAGAAGGTGTCATCGCAATGATAGAGAGCTCTCCATTAATAGCGCTTTTAATTACCTGCTGGTTTTCGTTAATATTAAATGTAAATTCTCTATTAGATACACGTTGTAACTGCTCATAAGGAATAGCTACTTCTGGTGCATCTAGCGCATTAGTAAGTAAAGAGAAGCCAGAACCCTCTGCTTGAATTTTCACAAGCTCAGGCACTATGGTCTGTACAGTTCTATTTATGGGAACATCCGTAACACTTAATGCTACTTCATATTGTGTACTATACGTTTTTGAAAGCTTTATAAGGGTAGCAACGATAGTAGTAAGCAGGAGAAAGAAAAAGAATTCTCGCGCAGTTACACTATTAATCTTAATTCCCTTGAACATAAATTACAAATCGTTTTACCCCTCTAATGTACTAAAAAAAAGATGCGGATAATGTTTACGAGGCTCCTTACCTAACCATTTAATATGTATCACAGAGGCCAGAAAGCCTTTACCATACCCATAAAACTGTATGAATGTGGCTATTACACTAAGCACTCCGATAGTGACACTTTTATTAATAATAGAAGCATGTAAAAATATAATAGCAGTATAAAGCGCGTAAAAGCTTATTGCAAAATAATAACCCGCAAAAAGTAATCCTAAGCTCACAACGAGCCCTAACATAAAGAGTGTAGGAAACCAGTATGTTATTTTGGCTGTCGTAGGATGCCATTTATTTAAGATAGGTCTCACAAGGCCAAATTTATTTACTTGGTTATAAAACTTCTTCCAAGAAATACGGCGCTTATGATATACAAATGCTTGTGGGATAAGTGCTGTTTTAAAATTGAGCTCCCATAATCTCAACACCAAATCTGGATCTTCGCCTGGATGAATATTTCCAAAACCACCACTTGCTTCAAATGCTTTTTTAGAGAGACCCATATTGAAACTTCTGGGCTGGAATTTACCTGTATCCTCTCCTCCACCTCTTATTCCGCCTGTGGTAAACAGAGAGGTCATACTGTAACTTATTGCCTTTTGTAAATTAGAAAAATCAGGATGCGCAGCGTCTGGACCTCCAAAACAGTCTACATAATTTTTATGTAATTGCTCATTCATAACGCCTACATATGATGGTGGCAATATGCAATCAGAATCTAAAATTATAAAGTAATTACTACTTGCCCGTTGCATTCCATAGTTGCGTGAACTTCCTGGTCCAGAATTCGGTTTTGGTAAATAGGTAATATTCAGATTAGGAAATGCTGCAATTTCACCCTCACAAGAGATTGTAGATCCGTCTTCAATAATTACTATCTCAAAAGGAATTGTAGATTCTTGCGCGTTAAAACTCGCAAGTAATTCGGCAATTTCATCAGGACGATTAAAAACGGGTACAATAAAAGAATAGGATAATTGCATAGAAGACAAAGCTAACGGTTACACTATGGGTAAGCAACAAAAAACCACCGAGGAAGTATCGATGGTTTTAATGTGTTTTTAGTACGCTTTCGCGAAAGCGTAAAAGAAAAAAATCTATTCGTGTCCTTCTGCTTTCATGAACGATTCCATCACCTCATTACTTACACCTGTATTACTAAAACCTCCATCATTATAAAGGTTTTGCATAGTTACACGCTTTGTAAGGTCTGAAAATAATGTAATGGTATAATCTGCACAATCTTGAGCAGTAGCATTACCTAACGGGCTCATTTTTTCTGCATAAGCTATAAATCCATCAAATCCTTTTACTCCTTGTCCAGCCGTAGTAGGTGTAGGAGATTGAGAGATTGTATTTACACGTACGTTCTTTTCTTTACCGTAGAAGTAACCAAAGCTACGTGCGATAGACTCTAAGTATGCCTTATTATCTGCCATATCGTTATAATCTGGAAAAACACGCTGTGCTGCCATATAGGTAAGAGCAACGATGCTTCCCCACTCGTTCATTGCGTCTTGCTTATAAAGCGTTTGCATCACTTTATGGAAAGACATTGCAGAAACGTCTGTTCCCTTTTGCGTCCAGTCATACTTTTGGTCTGTGTAAGCACGCCCTTTACGTACGTTTATAGACATCCCAATAGAGTGTAAAACGAAGTCTAATTTACCACCTAGAATTTCTTGAGCCTTAGTTACAAGGTTTTCAAGATCTTCTAAAGATGTTGCGTCTGCAGGTATGATTTCTGAACCTGTCTTTTCGGCAAGGTCATTAATCTGTCCCATACGCATAGCGATAGGTGCATTTGTAAGAACAAAAGTTCCTCCTTCTTCGTGCACACGCTCAGCGGTTTTCCAAGCAATTGAATTAGGATCCAATGCTCCAAAAATAATTCCGCGCTTTCCTTTAAGTAAATTATAACTCATAATATTATTAATGGTTTGATGTGTTTTGTTTTGCTCTCTAGCTTGTTGTTGCTAAAAGAGTGTAAATATCGTGGTTTCTATGTAAACTATCCTAATTAAGTAAATTTTTTGCGTGGTCTATTGCTGCCTGACTTTGCTGGTTACCTCCTAGCATTGCCGCTATCTCAACAATACGAGCATCCTCATCTAGCTGCTCGATAAAGGTTTGCGTGCGCTCCTCTGTATCTTTCTTATACACTTTAAAATGAGAAGCTCCTTGTCCCGCTATTTGCGGTAAGTGTGTGATACTTATGAGCTGCATAGTACGACCCATTTTTTTAAGTATACCACCCATCTTTACTGCAATATCACCACTCACTCCAGTATCAATTTCATCAAAAATAAGCGTAGGCAATTGCTTGTGCTTACTTAGTACCGACTTGAGTGCGAGCATAACTCTTGAAAGTTCTCCTCCTGAAGCACCTTTTCCTAAAGGTTTGAGCTCACTTCCTTTATTTGCCGAGAATAAAAACTCCAACACATCATTACCTGAAGCATGAAGATCTTCTTGCGTAGCTAGAGACACTTGAAATTGTGCATTAGGCATCCCTAACTCTATCAGTAATTTCTCAACAAGCGACTTTAAATGTGGCGCTGCCGTTGCACGCTCATTATGAAGCTTTGCTGCTACTGTGCTTGCTTTATTATGTTGCGTTTTAATTTTATCTTCTAGTGCTTGAATCTTATCATCAACTCCTGCAATATCTTGTAAATCATTATCAAGATTATTTCTAATATCAATAAGTTCTTCTACTGTAGCTACTTGGTGTTTCTTAAGTAAAGAATGCAGCAATTGCATTCTGTTATTAAGTCGCTCTAGCGTAAGAGGATCTGCATCTACCGCATCAGACATTTCACTCAATGATGCCCCTATATCTTCTAGTTCTAAAAGCGCACTATTAAGCTGCTCGTAGATTGCTGTATACTGTGCACCATAATTATTTAATCTAGATAATGATGCTCTAGCCGCCGTGAGCTGATCTATAGCTCCACTTTCATCTAGAGAAATGTTTTGAACAGCTGTAGCAAGCTGTTGCATAATCTCATCTGCATTACTTAGTGTATTAAGCTCTTCTTCTAAAGACTCATACTCCCCTTCTTTCAAAGAAGCCTCATCTAGCTCTGTAAAAAGAAAGGACTGATAATCATATTCTAGCTGTGCCTGTTTTTTTCTTTCTAGTAATTCTTTTAGTTCGCTCTGTGAGAGTTTCCAAGCCTTAAAAGATTCTTTATACTGTCCAAGTAATTTGAGATTGTCTGAAAATGTATCAATCATCTCAAATTGAAAATCATTTTCTACTACCTGTAAAGTTTTATTCTGGCTATGTATGTCTACTAGTTTTGATCCTAATATAGTAAGCTGTGCTAGTGTTACAGGAGTGTCATTTATAAATGCCCGGCTTTTTCCAGAAGGAAGAATCTCCCTTCTTACAATTGTCGCATTTTCATAATCAAGATCATGCTTTTTAAAAAAAGGATGAAGTTGATATCCTTCTATATGAAAAACACCTTCTACAATGCACTTCTGTGTTGCATCTCCAGCGCTTGACATATCTGCACGCTTACCAGTAATAAGACCAAGTGCTCCCAAAAGGATGGACTTACCAGCACCAGTCTCACCAGTAATCACCGTAAAACCTTTATCAAATCTGAGTTGAACAGACTGGATAAGTGCATAATTTTTTATAGATAATGATGTAAGCAATAGTTGTAAATATTTAATTAATCTTAATGCTTTTATACGTTTACAAATGTCGATTAAAGCTAATGAAAAATTCCCGCAAGACGGGAATTTAAAACATGGATTATTTTAGATAAATAATTTTAAAACTTAATCTGCCTCCAAAAATTAGATTTAGTTGGTGCTACTTGATTGAGTACTTCTACAAGTGATGTTATATTAACCGAAGGTCCTGATGAGAATATAGATGCAATCTCTTCTGCCTTGGTATCAAAGAACACACGAGTTAAAAAATTATTAGGCCTTTTCTTGTATAAAGATTGAAACTGAGATAAAGTAGTTGATATGGTTTGCTTACTGCGCTTTTTATCATCAACCATAAAATCTAAACCTGTACGGTGGTAGCTATACATGATTCCAGCAAACTCTCTAAAGTTAGGAGACAATAAATCTTCGTTTAATCTGTATCTAGATTGAGAACCATCTTGTGGATTCCATCCCGTCTGATTATTAGGTTGTGCTGTGGTAACAATCTGCTTTGCTTCTTGAAAATACTTATCACCATCATTGAGCTTAAACGTATTTGCATCCATACCTATAATAGTATAAGCATAGAAAGCCATCACAGACACTAAGTTAGAGTCAAACGTATTAGGGTTGTAAATTAGAGGTTGAAACTCTGTATATTCAAAATCAAACTGCTTGTCATTAAAATTAAAAGTAGCTGTATCATAATTAGATCCGTATACAGGTCTTGAGGCCCCTACCTGCACAGTAGCTCTAAAATTATTTCCGTCTTGTTGAGTAATAATGATATTAAAAGAGCAATCAATGCGCTCTTGCTGTTTGAATCTGCGATCTGTCCACTTTGTATTATTAACAAACTCTGTAAGTGATCGCTCTAGTGTTTTAAAAACCTGAAGATCTGCTTTGTTAGTTTGCTCTGCATTAATAACAACAACAGCATTAAGCTCTTGAGCTATTGAATTGAAAGAAAACAATAAGACTATTAATAATGTAAAGATTCTCATAGTACTTGGGATGCTATTTTATCAAATATATCAATAGATACTGCAGCCTTAGACTTTAACTCATATGGCGTTGCTGTACCTTCTTTATCAATAAACGTAATTTTATTAGTTTTGGTCTGAAAACCAGCACCTTTATCATTAAGCGAATTTAAAACAATCCCGTCAAGATTCTTTTTCTTTAGTTTCTTTCGTGCATTTTCAATCTCATTTTGAGTTTCTAATGCAAACCCAAGAAGATATTGATGCGTTTTAATCTCACCTAGTGAAGCTAGAATATCCTTAGTTTTTACTAAGTCGATACTCATTGAGCTATCATTCTTTTTTATCTTTTCTGTAGCAACAGTAGCTGGCTTATAATCTGCCACAGCGGCAGATGCTATAGCTACATCCACATCTTTAAAAATAGCGTGTGCCGCATCATACATTTGCTCTCCAGACACCACATTATGCACTGTGATTGCACTATTAGTAACTTTTATTGCACTAGGCCCTAGAATTAAATCTACTTGAGCACCCAGGCTTGCAGCTCTAAGAGCTAGCTCTACTCCCATTCTACCGCTACTATGATTACCTATAAAACGTACAGGATCTATAGCTTCATAAGTAGGTCCGGCCGTAATCATGACTCGCTTCCCTTTAAATGGAAGTTTATTAAGGACATCTTTCTCTATAAAGGAAACGATATCCTCTGGCTCTGCCATTCTCCCTTTTCCCACAAGACCAGATGCTAGCTCGCCACTAGTGGCTTCTATCATCACATTTCCATAGGATTGTAATTTCTGAAAAGAGTTTTCTGATGAAGGATGGATGTACATATCAAGATCCATTGCTGGAGCAAAATACACTGGACATTTTGCACTAAGATAGGTTGCAAGAAGCAAATTATCTGAGGCGCCATTTGCCATTTTTGAGAGTGTATTTGCCGTAGCAGGAGCTATCACCATGAGATCTGCCCATAGGCCTAGCTCTACATGATTAGTCCATACCGCATTCTCATCTCCTTCAATTGTAAATGAAGAGTGTACTGGATTACGTGAGAGTGTACTCAATGTAAGTGGAGTTACAAATTCCTTTGCTGCCTCTGTCATTACTACTTGCACAGAAGCGCCAGCCTTTATGAATGCTCTCACAAGACTGGCGCTTTTGTATGCTGCAATGCCAGCGGTAACTCCTAAAAGTATTTTTTTACCGCTTAAAACTGACATCTATCTAATCGTTACTTTTTCCTTCTTCAGTAACTGTAGTATCTCTATGGTAGATACGATCTTCTAACCACTCTTGCACTGCAAGTGCATGTGCTTTAGGAAGACGCTCGTAAAATTTAGAAACCTCTATTTGTTCTTTGTTCTCAAAGATCTCTTCAAGACTATCATTAAATGTTGCAAATTCATCCAACTTTTCTGATAATTCCTTCTTGATTTCAGTGTTGATTTGTGTAGCACGTTTTGCGATGATAGATATCGCCTCATAGATATTATTTGTAGGTGCATCTACAAGATTTTTATCAATAGTCGTGGTACTCAAAGGTGCATCAATGTCCTTGATATTCATAGTATTCATCTTTAATTTAATAGATCTTTTGACTGCAGTGCTTCATTAATCTCTGCAATTTCCTTTGCTGCCTCATCAGCATATTTACCCTGAGGATAATATTTTTCTAGTGCGTTATAAGCTGCTTTTGCAGCTTCAAGACGCTCTACTTGGCGACGTCTTACACTTCCCATTGCTAGTTGGTAAGCAGAGTTAAATTTCCAGTATAACGCATCTTCTCTATATATAGAACCTGGATAATCTAGTAAGAAATTATCAAATGCACTTATTGCATTTGGAAACGTTGCCCTACTTGCTCCTATCTTATTATACCCTTTTGCTATCTCATAAGCTTTACGCTCTAGCTTAGTGTTTAACTCTTGTACTTTAGCATTAGCATCGTCCACCTGTTCAGAATCTGGATACTCATTGATAAACCCTTGTAGTTTTTCTAGTGCTATATAAGTGTCTCCTTGGTCTAAATTAAACCTAGGCGAACGTCTATAATAACTCTCTGCACTCTTAAATGCAGCTTCCTCTCTTTTTGTACTCTGAGGAAATGACTTCACAAAACGCTCAAACTGATAACCAGCACTATAGTAGTCTCCTAGTTCATAAAACGTATTTGCATGTAAATAAGTAACACGTTCTGCTTGAGGTCTTCCTCTATACAAAGGAACAATCTGCTCCCAGAGCCTTAACGCTTTCTTGTATTTCCCTTGACTATACAAGGAGTCTGCAAATTCATATTTTGCTTTAATATCATCGTTCTTGAGAACATCTTGATATGTTGAACAAGAGCTCAATAACACTACGGAAACTAATAGGAAAAATATATTCTTCATAAGGGTCTGAAACAGCAGGCAAAACTACGTAAAATCAATTACATAACATAACTTA